>NZ_CAXURA020000001.1:0-1530000 GCF_964253255.1 Pseudomonas sp. LjRoot71
ACATTATACGAACTAGCATGCTGCGAGCGGTGAACCCAGATCACTCAGGATTCACTGCTCTCGCCCTAATTCGGGCTTCGCATAATGTGAGTTATGTTTAACCTGCACCAAGATCCAGCACTACACGGCCACGGCTTGGGCACGTTTCCATGTAACGATGCGCTTCGACTACTTCGTCGAATCTGTACACCTTGTCGACCAGCGGCTTGAGCAAACCATCTGCCGTCAGCTGATTGATGCCTTGCACGGCCTTGGCAACAGCGGCTGCATCCTGCGGAATATTCAGCTCTTCCTTGCCGGTGAAGTTGCCGATGCAATGCACGAAGAACTGAATGTTCTTCTGGAACGCTGCGCAGGCTGGGAACGGCGTTTCGTTGCCGCCTTGCAGATCAAACAGGATCAGTCGACCGCGTGGCGCGATGGCATCACCCAGCAGGCACATCTGCGGGCCTCCGAGTGCGTCCATCACCACGTTCACGCCACGGCCATCGGTGAGCTTGCTGACGCGGCTGACCAGATCCTGCTCCTCAGTGAGGATGATGTGATCAGCGCCCAGCTGCTTGAGAAAATCGCTGTCCTCGGCAAAAGCTGTGGCTGCAATGACCGTTGCGCCCAGGGCTTTGCCCATTTGCACGATGTACGGACCCCAACAGCGGCTTGCGGCCGTTACCAACACGGTTTCACCGGGCTGCAAACGTGCCAGTTCGTTGAAACCGAACCAGCCGACCATCGACGGCAGATAGTGCACGGCGGCCTGTTGTACGGTCAGGTTGTCCGGGTAACGCGCCAAGGAACTGCGTGGCAACACCACGTGCTCTGCATAACTGGGATAACGGTTGGCGCTGTGCCCCGGGAAGCTCGCTACTCGATCGCCCACCGCCAAATCAGTCACGCCATCGCCGACGGCCAGCACCACACCGGCCAGTTCGTGGCCCAGGCCTGCTGGTAATTGCGTCGGTGTATTGGCCAGGTTCTGCCGCCAGAGCACGTCGTACCAGCTGACACCTACGGCTTCAACACCGACCAGCACTTCACCTGCAGCGGGCGCAGGTGCTTGGCGCTCTTCGATCTTGAGGACATCGGCCTCACCAAATTCGTGGAAACGCACTATGCGGGACATCGCAAACCTCTTCGTTTGACCCATTCAGGTCGCGGCAGCTGTTCAGCATTTCTGCGCGATACAGTCATGGCGACCTCTTATGGCCACGGACTTTATCCGGGCTTTGCCATCAATTCCACCGCTCAGGGCTGATATTCACCATGCTTGTCGGTGATGATGCGTCACGCACACATCATTTCTCCGCGCATATTGCCTGGTGACAGCATTCGGCATTAGCCTGATTCGCGCGCAAAACCGCAGCCACTCCAGAATGGACACCGGATGAACCGTAACGATCTTCGCCGCGTCGATCTCAACCTGCTGATCGTCTTTGAAACGCTGATGCATGAACGCAGCGTGACCCGTGCGGCGGAAAAACTGTTTCTCGGCCAGCCGGCTATCAGTGCTGCCCTCGCCCGTTTGCGCAGCCTGTTCGATGACCCATTGTTTGTGCGCACCGGCCGCAGCATGGAACCCACCGCCCGCGCCATGGAGATTGCCGCCCTGCTCTCGCCAGCGCTGGATTCGATCTCTACGGCAGTCAGTCGTGCAGCAGATTTTCATCCAGCCACCAGCAATGCGGTATTTCGTATTGGCCTGTCGGATGATGTCGAATTCGGTCTATTGCCACCGCTGATCAAACGCCTGCGCGCCGAAGCACCCGGCGTGGTACTGGTGATTCGCCGTACCAACTACCTGCTGATGCCTGCTTTGCTGGCCTCCGGGGAGATTTCCGTGGGCGTTGCCTATACCGAGGAATTGCCCGCCAACGCCAAGCGCAAAGTGCTGCGCCGTAGCAAGCCGAAGCTGCTACGTGCCGATACCGCACCAGGCGCGCTGAGCCTGGATGACTTCTGCGCCAGGCCGCACGCGTTGGTGTCCTTTGCCGGCGACTTGGGTGGTTTTATCGATACCGAACTGGAAAAACTGGGTCGCAAGCGTCGCGTAGTACTCGCCCTGCCCCAGTTTAATGGCCTGGGCACCCTGCTCGCCGGCACCGATATTCTCGCCACCGTGCCGGATTACACCGCAGCAGCATTGACCTCTGCGGGCGGGGTTCGTGCCGAAGAACTGCCCCTGCCGACGCAGACCTTCGAACTGCACATGGCCTGGCGTGGCGCTCAGGACAACGACCCGGCGGAACGCTGGCTGCGTTCGCGCATCCAGATGTTCTGCGGTGATCCGGACAGCCTGGAGTAAGCCCTGCCCCGCAATCAAGGTGCGTCCGAGCACCTTGCCCACATAGTTGAAATCGATATAAGCCCCTTCATCATCATTCACGATGATAGTCACCTTCGCAGCATTCGATTCGTTCAACGCCAAAGCGCGCAGCAGACTCCGCCCCATCACAACACCCTCGGGCGGATACACACATGGAACAGTCCAATAACAATCGCTGGCATTTCCCTTTGGCCCTGGCCGCAGTGCTGGTCTTGAGCGCATGCGGTAAAGCGCCGGAAACTGCACAGCAGATGCCAGCAGCAAAAGTCAGCGTGGCAGCAGTCATCGAACAGCCGATCAATGAATGGGATGAATTCACCGGACGTCTGGAAGCGCCTGAATCGGTCGAGATCCGCCCACGGGTATCCGGTTTCGTTGATCGCGTTGCCTTTGCCGAAGGCAGCCTGGTGAAGAAAGGCGACCTGCTGTTCCAGATCGACCCCCGGCCGTTCCAGGCCGAAGTTAAACGCTTCGAGGCTCAGCTGCAGCAAGCCCGTGCTAGCCAGGCGCGCACGCAAAGTGAGGCCAATCGCGGCGAACGCCTGCGCCAGAGCAACGCCATCTCTGCCGAACTGGCGGATGCCCGCGCCAGCGCCGCCGCCGAAGCCAAAGCTGCAGTGGCCGGCATTCAGGCAGAACTGGATAACGCCCGTCTCAACTTGAGTTTTACCCGCGTTACCGCGCCGATTGATGGCCGCGTCAGCCGGGCAGAAATCACCGAGGGCAACCTGGTCAATGCCGGGCAGAGCCTGCTGACCACCCTGGTCAGCACCGACAAGGTGTACGCCTATTTCGATGCTGATGAGCGCGTGTTCCTCAAGTACGTCGAGTTGGCACGCCAGGCCGGTGCTCAGGCGCGTGATGCCAGCCCGGTGTACCTGGGCCTGTCCAGCGAAGACGGTCACCCGCACCTGGGACAGTTGGACTTTCTCGACAACCAGGTTAACCCGCAGACCGGTACCATCCGTGGCCGCGCGGTGTTCGATAACCGTGATGGCCGCTTCACACCGGGTCTGTACGCACGCCTGAAACTGGTTGGCAGCGGTCAGTACGCCGCCGCGTTGATCAAGGATGAAGCGGTCGGCACCGACCTGGGCAAGAAGTTCGTCCTGGTGCTCGACAAGGACAACGCCGTGCAATACCGCGCCATTGAACTGGGGCCAAAGCTCGAAGGCCTGCGCATCGTGCGTCAGGGCCTGGTCAAGGGCGAGAAGATCGTGGTCAACGGCCTGCAACGCGCCTTCCCCGGTGCCACAGTCGACCCGCAGAACGTACCCATGGCCGACGAGGCCACCCTCGCCCAACTGCTGCGCCTGCGCCAGTCAGTCGATGAGCACGATGCGCCACGGGTCGCCAAGCAAGATACCAACAGCGGCAAGCCGCGCGGCTGACATGACGCCTGGGGCGTACTGCGCCCCCTACCCGACAACCTGATTCGTAGGGTGCGCGTGGCCGTTTGGGCCTGGCGCACCAGCGTCCGAGGACTTTCTGATGAACTTCTCGCAATTCTTTATTCAGCGGCCGATTTTCGCCGCCGTGCTGTCACTGCTGATCCTGATCGGCGGTGCCATCTCGCTGTTCCAGCTGCCGATCAGCGAATACCCGGAAGTGGTGCCGCCCACTGTGGTGGTCCGCGCGGCCTTTCCTGGTGCCAACCCCAAGGTCATCGGTGAAACCGTTGCCTCGCCGCTGGAACAGGCGATTACCGGTGTGGAAGGCATGCTCTATATGTCTTCCCAGGGCACGGCCGACGGCAAGATGACCCTAACCCTGACCTTCGCCCTCGGTACCGACTTGGACAAAGCCCAGGTGCAGGTGCAGAACCGCGTCACCCGGACCATGCCGACCCTGCCCACCGAAGTGCAGCGTCTCGGCGTGACCGTCGACAAGGCCTCGCCCGACCTGACCATGGTCGTGCACCTGACCTCGCCGGATGACCGCTACGACATGCTGTACCTCTCCAACTACGCAGCGCTCAACGTCAAGGACGAGCTGGCGCGTCTGGATGGCGTGGGTGATGTACAGCTGTTTGGCTTGGGTAACTACTCGCTGCGGGTCTGGCTTGATCCGAACAAGGTCGCGTCACGGGGCCTGGCCGCCAGCGACGTGGTCAATGCCATTCGCGAACAGAACCGTCAGGTTGCAGCCGGCTCGCTCGGTGCGCCGCCCTCGGATGCCGGCAACAGCTTCCAGCTGTCGATCAACACTCAAGGCCGTCTGGTCAGCGAGGAAGAGTTCGAGAACATCATCATTCGCGCCGGTGAAAACGGTGAAATCACCCGTTTGAAAGACATCGCGCGCATTGAGCTGGGCTCCAGCCAATATGCCCTGCGCTCCTTGCTGAACAACAAGCCGGCGGTTGCCATCCCGGTTTTCCAGCGTCCCGGATCCAACGCCATCGAGATTTCCGATGCGGTGCGCGCGCGCATGGCTGAGCTGAAACAGAGCTTCCCGCAGGGTGTGGACTACGAGATCGTCTATGACCCGACCATCTTCGTGCGGGGCTCCATCGAGGCGGTGGTACATACCCTGCTGGAAGCCATCATTCTGGTGGTGCTGGTGGTGATTCTGTTCCTGCAAACCTGGCGCGCGTCGATCATTCCGCTGGCCGCCGTGCCGGTATCGTTGATCGGTACCTTTGCCGTGATGCACATGTTCGGCTTCTCGCTCAACGCGCTGTCGCTGTTCGGCCTGGTGCTGGCCATCGGCATCGTGGTGGACGACGCCATCGTGGTGGTGGAAAACGTTGAACGGAATATCGGCCTGGGCAAAACCCCGGTAGAGGCCACCAAGCAGGCGATGAAGGAAGTCACCGGCCCGATCGTCGCCACGGCCCTGGTACTGTGCGCGGTGTTTATCCCCACAGCCTTTATCTCCGGGCTTACCGGGCAGTTCTACCAGCAGTTTGCGCTGACGATTGCCATCTCCACGGTGATCTCGGCCTTCAACTCGCTGACCCTGTCCCCTGCCCTGGCCGCCGTGCTGCTGAAAAGCCACGACGCGCCGAAAGACCGTTTCTCCAAGGTGCTCGACAAACTCTTTGGCGGCTGGCTGTTCAACCCGTTTAACCGCGCCTTTGACCGCGCCAGCCATGGCTATGTCGGCACGGTGAAGCGCGTCTTGCGCGGCAGCGGCATCGCCCTGTTCGTTTACGCCGGCTTGATGGGGCTGACCTACCTGGGCTTTGCCAGCACGCCGAGCGGTTTCGTGCCGGCGCAGGACAAGCAGTACCTGGTGGCCTTCGCCCAGCTGCCGGATGCCGCGACCCTGGACCGCACCGAAGACGTGATCAAGAAAATGTCGGAAATCGCCGGCAAGCATCCTGGTGTGGAAAACACCGTGGCCTTCCCCGGCCTGTCGATCAACGGCTTCACCAACAGTCCGAACAGCGGCATCGTCTTCACCCCGCTGAAACCGTTCGATGAGCGCAGTGATCCGTCGATGAGCGCCACGGCGATTGCGGCCGAGCTGAACGCGCAGTTCAGCGAGATTCAGGACGCCTATATCGCCATCTTCCCGCCACCACCGGTGCAGGGTCTGGGCACCATCGGCGGCTTCCGCCTGCAGGTGCAGGACCGTGGCAACCTCGGCTATGACGAGCTGTACGTGCAAACCCAGAACGTTATCGCCAAGGCCCGCGCGCTGCCAGAGCTGGATCCGATGTCGGTGTTCACCAGCTACCAGGTGAATGTGCCGCAGATCGATGCCGCCATCGACCGCGAAAAAGCCAAGACCCACGGCGTGGCGATCAGCGACATCTTCGACACCATGCAGATCTACCTGGGTTCGCTGTACGCCAACGACTTCAACCGCTTTGGCCGTACCTATCAGGTCAACGTGCAAGCCGAGCAGCAGTTCCGCCTGGAGCCGGAGCAGATCGGCCAGCTAAAGGTGCGCAATAACCGCGGGGAAATGGTGCCGCTGTCGGCCTTCCTCAAGGTGGATGCCAGCTCAGGCCCGGACCGGGTGATGCACTACAACGGCTTCCTCACTGCCGAGATCAACGGCGCGGCAGCGCCCGGTTACAGCTCCGGCCAGGCCGAAGCGGCGATGGCCAAACTGCTCAAGGAAGAACTGCCCAACGGCATGAGCTTCGAGTGGACCGACCTGACCTACCAGCAGATTCTCGCAGGTAACAGCGCGATCTTCGTCTTCCCGCTCTGCGTACTGCTGGCCTTCCTGGTACTGGCCGCCCAGTACGAGAGCTGGAGCTTGCCGCTGGCAGTGATCCTGATCGTACCGATGACCCTGCTGTCGGCCATCACCGGGGTGATCCTGGCGGGGGGCGACAACAACATCTTCACCCAGATCGGCTTGATCGTACTGGTGGGATTGGCCTGTAAGAACGCCATTCTTATCGTCGAATTCGCCAAGGAGAAACAGGAAGAAGGCATGGACCGCGTGAGCGCGGTACTGGAAGCCTGCCGCCTTCGTCTGCGGCCGATTCTGATGACCAGTTTCGCCTTCATCATGGGTGTGGTGCCGTTGGTGCTGTCTTCCGGCGCTGGCGCAGAAATGCGTCATGCCATGGGCGTGGCGGTATTCAGTGGCATGCTCGGCGTGACCTTCTTCGGCCTGCTGCTGACCCCGCTGTTCTATGTGCTGATCCGCGCCTTCGTGGAGAAGCGCGAGGCGCAGAAAGTAACCCGTCTGCAGGAGGTGCAGGTATGAAGTCCCTTAACGCCAAGCCTCTGGCCATCAGCCTGCTGACCCTGGCGCTGACGGCCTGCGCCGTAGGCCCGGACTACCAGGCCCCGCAGACCGAGGCCGGCACACTGAGCAGCGCGCAAAGCAGTAGCTACGACCGCTCGCGCTTTGAAGCCAGCTGGTGGCAGCAGTTCGATGACCCGGTACTTAACCAGCTGGTCGAGCAATCGTTGCAGGAGAACCGCCAACTGCGCGTGGCCTTTGCCCGCCTGCGGGCGGCCCAGGCCATCCGTGATGACATCGGCAACGATCAGCTGCCGACCATCACCAGCCGCGCCAGTGGTGAGTTTGGCAAAGCCCAGCAACCCGGCGTAACCGAGCAGCGCGTGCGCGGCGAACGTTACGACCTGGGCCTGGACATGCTCTGGGAGCTGGACCTGTTTGGCCGCATCCAGCGCCAACTGGAAGCCAGCGATGCCGAGTTGGATGTGGCCGAAGCCGATTATCAGCAGCTGCAGGTCAGCCTGATCGCCGAACTGGTAGATGCCTACGGCAGCCTGCGCGGCGCGCAACTGCGTGAGCGTATCGCCCGTGACAACCTGAACAACCAGCAGGAATCCCGCGCCATTACCGAGCAGCTGCGTGAAGCCGGCGTTGGTAGCCAGCTCGATGTACTGCGCAGCGACGCACGCCTGGCCAGCACCGAAGCCAGCCTGCCGCAACTGCAAGCGCAGCAGCAGCGCGCTAAACACCGCATCGCCACCCTGCTCGGCCAGCGCCCGGATCAATTGAGCGTGGACCTCTCGGCCCAGGATCTGCCCGCCATCGCCAAGGCCCTGCCGGTTGGCGACCCCGGCGAGTTGCTGCGCCGCCGTCCGGATATCCGCGCCGCCGAACGGCAACTGGCCGCCGCCACCGCCAATATCGGCGTGGCCACCGCGGATCTGTTCCCCAGAGTGAGTCTTAGCGGCTTTCTCGGCTTTACCGCCGGGCGTGGCTCGCAGCTGGGCTCGTCCGCGGCGCAGGCCTGGGGCCTTGCGCCAACCATCAGCTGGGCCGCCTTTGATCTGGGCAGTGTGCGTGCGCGCCTGCGCGGGGCCGAAGCCGAAGCCGATGGCGCACTGGCCAACTATGAGCAACAGGTGCTGCTGGCCCTGGAGGAATCCGCCAACGCCTTTAGTGACTACGGCAAACGCCAACAGCGCCTGCTCGCCCTGCTGCGCCAATCCGACGCCAGCCGCGCCGCCGCCGAACAGGCCCGCGTGCGCTACCGCGAAGGTGAAGTGGATTTCCTCGTGCTGCTGGACGCCGAACGCGAACGCCTAAACGCCGAAGACGCCCAGGCCCAGGCGGAAGTCGAGCTGTATAGCGGCATCGTCGCCATCTACAAGGCCCTTGGCGGCGGCTGGCAGCCTAACGCTTAACCTTGAGAACCTGTTTACGATCTCGCGAGCTAGAGACCTGCAAGGCGCTACGTAGTAACAGCCCTCGGCTGGTCAAAACGGCAAGGAAGCGGAGTTTACTGGTGTAAATGAGCATTACTCGTTTCACTCGCCCTTCGGGTCGCGCTAAAGCGCGTTAGCCGCAAGCGGCTTACCGAGCCTGTGTTTAACGCAGCAGGGCCGAAGCGCAGCAGATTGTAAGCCGGTTCTTACAGACTCTCCCCCCGGTTGGCTTGGCCAACCCCTTCGCGCCCCACGGCAGTTGCTCCTTGCCGTGGGGATTTTTTATTTGCATGGGCAGTGAACCCTTTACCAAGTAGAAGTCCGACTCAAAAGATCGAACGGAATTACCCGTGCCGCTGGGCCTGGCGATAGTGCCGGGGGCTCTGCCCCGTCCAACGGCGGAAACTACGGGTGAAGGCGCTGTGCTCGGAGTAACCCAGGAGCATGGCGATATCCATCAGACTCAGGCGTGTCTCGCGCAAGTAACGCTCGGCAATCTCCCTGCGCACGGCGGCAATTTCGTCGCGCAGACAGGTGTTCGCCTCGCGCAAGCGCCGCTGCAAGGTGCGCGGCGACAGCCCCACCGCCCGAGCAATGCACGCAATGCCGGGCTCCTGCCCATGGGGCATGCGCCCAATCAGGCGGCGCACCTGGTCGATAACCGGTAGCCCCGCTGGCAATGCGCACAGCAGGGCATCGGCCTGTTGCTGCATCAGTTTGAGCAGGGCCGGGTCGGCGCTATTGAGCGGCGCTTGCAGGGTTGCCCGGTCGAGGCGCACCAGGGTTTCCGCCTGGGCGAAAAGCACCGGGCAGGCGAAGAAGTCGAGATAAGGCTGCAGATCAGCGGGACGTGGATTGATGAAATGCACCTCGATCGGCCTAACGTCCCCGCCGCTGAGCGTGCGCCCCAGCTGCAATAAGGCGGTGATGGCGGTTTCGTCAACCAGCGGCCCGGGCCGCCCATGCTGCGCATCCCAGACCAGGTCTACGCAGGTCTGTTGTGGGCGGACCAGCATCGGCGTGACGTCGTAGATCAGGCGCTGGTAGTGATGGATATGCGTCAGGGCCTCGCCCAGGGTATGCGAGGCCATCACCAGGTAACCCAGCACGCCCACATGGCGGGCCGCGATGGTTTGCCCCAGGTGCAAACCGAGCTGCGGGTCGTGCAGGTGGTCGGCGGCACGCTGCAGCAGGCTGGCCCAGGTCTGAATGGGCATGGCGTCGAGGGCATTGACGGTTGGCGACGGGCGCGGATGCCGGAGCACCTGTTCGGCGCTGGCACCTTGGCCATCCAGATACTCATAGAGCAGCAGGGCAAAGCTATCCGGAATGCAACGCCTGTTATGCAAAGCATGAGCCCTCGAAAGTTGGCGCAAAGTGTCAAATTGACCGGCAGCTACTGTCAAGCCGCAAGCGGGCTTTTTTGCCACCATGGGGCACTTCAAGAAGCTACCTCAAGGTGCCTGCCAGATGAATCTACTAATTACCGGTGCCGCCAGTGGCATTGCTGCCTGCATGGCCGAACTGGCGATAAAACAGGGGCATCGGGTGATTGCGGCCGATGTCGATGAGGCGGCACTGACATCGCGCTGGCAGCACCAAGCCAAGGTCACTTGCATAAAGCTGGATGTACGCAGCCAGGACTCATGGGACCGACTTCTGGCTCAGCTGGATGAGCAGCGTTGCCCGGCGGATGTGCTGATTAACGTGGCCGGGGTGTTGCGCAGCGGCAGAGTCGGCGAGCTGCAACTGGACGATATCGAGCTGATGCTCGACGTCAACGTCAAGGGCGTCATTCTCGGCACCAATGCCGTGGCCGCCAGCATGATCGCCCGGGGCTATGCCGGCCACATCATCAACATCGGATCACTGGCATCGCTCTATGCCACGCCCGGCACCACCATCTACGCCACCAGCAAATATGCCGTGCGCGGTTTCAGTATCGCCGCCGCCGGTGATCTCAAACCCCATGGCATCGCCGTCAGCCTGGTCGGTCCCGGGCCGGTAAAAACCGCCATGCTGGAGTTGCAGCGCGGTGACGAAAAGGCCGCGCTGACCTTTTCCGGTGCTCGCGCCCTTACCCCGGAGGAAGTGGCCAGCGCCGTCCTCGGCCCGGTGATGCGCAAACGCCCACTGGAGCAGTTTATTCCCTGGCATGAGGGCCTGCTGGGCAAGCTGTGCAGCATCGCGCCAGGGCTGTTCCTGCGCATGACCAAGCAGGCAGCGGAACGCGGTAAAAAGCACTTCACCGCCGACAGCTACCGCTAAACCGATAATAAGAACCCACCCCGATTCGAGGAGATGGCAGTGACGCAATTCAAGGCAATTACCGATTTCGATGGCTCGCGCAAGGCGAGCGGACAGCAGGCCAGGGTCGAGGACACGCGTGCGGCGGCGAGCGATTTTCGCAAGCATATGCTGGCCGGTCCCAAGGCCCGCTATTTCCGCTCATTCGATCTGGTGCGCCTGCCCTATCCGTCGCGCTACGGACTGCGCAATGCCTTCTCCCGGGAAAAGTGGGTGGAGTATCTGCATATCCAGAACCGGCTTTTCGTCGTGCAGTTCGACACCCCCGAGGGGGTAAAAACCCTGCTGGTGTCACCGTCCGACCATGAGCGCAACGGTGAAACGCCATTCTTCCGTCGCCTGCAGGACAAGACCCCGGATTTCATCACCAACCTGGCGCTGAAACGACAAAACACCGTGCCGAGCATCATCGCCGCGCTCGGGCTTAAGCCTGAGGATATCGACTACATCACCTATGACCACCTGCACACCCAGGATCTGCGGCGCTGGCTGGGCACGGCCAATCAGCCGGCGTTGTTGCCCAACGCCAAGCTGCTGGTGCACCGGCAAGAATGGGCCTCGGCCCTCGACTTGAACCCCTACCAGGCGGACTGGTATTGCCCCCACGGCCTGGCGGGCATTGGCGAAGACAAGATCGTCAGATTCGACGGCTCGATCATGCTCGGCGATGGCGTGGCGCTGGTGCATACGCCGGGCCACACCGAGGGCAATCACTCGATCGTCGTGCATACCGACGAAGGGCTCTGGGTCACCAGTGAAAACGGCGTGAGTGCCGATGCCTATGCCCCGCATTTGTCCGCCGCCAGTGGCGTGGCCGAGTATGCGAAAGCCCTGGGCGTGGAGGTCATCATCAATGGCAATACCCTGGAAAACTCCGTTGACCAGTACATTTCCATGGTTCAGGAAAAAACCATTGCCGGCCCATCGGCCCGCGATCCGCGCTTTCCCAACGTATTCCCCTCATCGGAAATGACTCCATTCTGGGCCTTCCCGGGCGCGAAACCCGCGTTTTATGTCGGTGAAGCGCATCACGGCACCCTGCATCGCCCCTGATTCAGGCTTGGCACAGCCAGAATTACAGCTGGGAGCCCTGCTCTCAGCTGGTCTGCGTACAGCTCGGTTGCCCGGCGGAGTACTTAATGCCGGGGCTGACTGCGGCATTGAACTCTTTTAGCGCGGATGAGCCGATCAGCAGCGGGAATTCAAAAGCGCTGCGGTCGGTCAGGTTGACCTCGATATTCTTCAGCTCATCACCCACGCAGATATCCATCTCGACCACCGGGCGCGCGGTATACAGCTGCTTGTCGCCGGGCTGGCGGTCGTCGGCGCGGCGTTTGATATAGCTCATGCGCGTCAGCGGTTTTTCGATGACTGGGGCCTGTTTGGCGTTATCCAGGCCCACCTGGAAGCGCACCCATTCGCCGCCATCACGTTTGAACACTTCAATATTCTTGGCGCTGAGCGAGGCGGTTTCTGCCCCGGTATCGAGTTTGGCGGGCAGTTTCAGGGCCAGCTCATGCAGGGAAACGTGCTCATGCAGGCCATAGATCTGCGGCTGGTTGGCCATCGCGCCGGTGCTGAACAGTGCGGCGCACAATGCCAGCGTTGCGGTGATCTGTGGGGACGGTACGAGGTTACGCATGCTGAGGCTCCAGTCGAGATTGAACGTGGGGCCACAATAACGATGCTGGCTGAATTCAAACTGAATCAGGCACTTATAGCACCTGTTCCTATAGCCACTTCGCCCCGTCATGAATGACCATGACAGGGCGAAGTGGTTTCACATACGGCGTGTTAAGCCGTTAGCGGGATTACTTCAGATCGAAGCGATCCAGGTTCATCACCTTGGTCCAGGCGGCGACGAAGTCCTGCACGAACTTCCCTTGTGCATCGCTGGTGGCGTAGACCTCAGCCAGGGCACGCAGCTGGGAGTTGGAGCCAAACACCAGGTCCACCTGGGTGCCGGTCCATTTCAGGTCGCCGGTTTTGCGGTCGCGGCCTTCCAGCACACCGTCGGTAGCCGACTTCTGCCACTTGGTGCCCATGTCGAGCAGGTTGACGAAGAAGTCATTGCTCAGGGTTTCCGGGCGTTTGGTGAACACGCCGTGCTGGGCTTTGCCAGCATTGGCATTCAAGGCACGCAGACCGCCAATCAGCACGGTCAGCTCCGGTGAGGTCAGTTCCAGCAGTTGCGCCTTGTCGATCAACAGCTCGGCTGCCACGCCCTCGTAACCCTTGCGGGTGTAGTTGCGGAAGCCGTCTGCCTTGGGCTCCAGTACCGCGAAGGAGTCGACGTCAGTCTGCGCCTGAGTAGCATCGGTGCGGCCAGGCGTGAATGGCACCACGGCGTCAACACCGCCCTTCTTCGCTGCGGCTTCGACAGCGGCGCCACCGGCGAGGACGATCAGGTCGGCCAGGGAGATTTTCTTGCCGCCGGCAGCTGCTGCATTGAAGTCCTTCTGAATGCCTTCCAGTACAGCCAATACCTTGGCCAGTTCGGCCGGTTGGTTAACCTCCCAGTCTTTCTGCGGCGCCAGACGAATACGTGCGCCATTGGCCCCGCCGCGCTTGTCGCTGCCACGGAAGGTGGAAGCCGAAGCCCAGGCGGTGTTGACCAGTTGGCCAATCGACAGGCCGGATGCCAGTACCTTGGCTTTCAGCGCTGCAATGTCCTGAGCATCGACCAGGGCATGGTCAACGGCCGGCACCGGGTCTTGCCAGATCAGCACTTCGGCCGGTACCAGCGGGCCGAGGTAACGGGCGCGCGGGCCCATGTCGCGGTGGGTGAGTTTGAACCAGGCGCGGGCGAAGGCGTCGGCGAACTCCTGAGGGTTCTGGTGGAAGCGGCGCGAGATTTTCTCGTAGGCCGGGTCCATGCGCAGCGACATATCGGCGGTGGTCATCATCGGCGGGTGTTTCTTCGCCGGGTCATGGGCGTCCGTAATCAGGTGCTCGGGCTTGCAGTTTTTCGGCGTCCACTGTTTGGCGCCTGCCGGGCTTTTGGTCAGTTCCCACTCGTAGCCGAACAGCATGTCGAAATAGCCGTTATCCCAAGTGGTGGGGTTGGGTTTCCAGGCACCTTCGATACCGCTGGTGGTGGTGTGCACGCCTTTGCCGGTGCCGAGTTTGTTGATCCAGCCCAGGCCCTGCTCTTCAAGCGGTGCAGCTTCCGGCTCGGGGCCTACCAGTGCGGGGTCGCCGGCACCGTGGGCTTTACCGAAGGTGTGACCACCGGCTACCAGGGCTACGGTTTCTTCATCATTCATGGCCATGCGGGCGAAGGTTTCACGTACATCACGCCCCGAGGCGATGGGGTCAGGGTTGCCGTCCGGGCCTTCCGGGTTGACGTAGATCAGGCCCATCTGCACGGCGGCCAGCGGGTTTTCCAGCTCGCGATTACCGGTGTAACGGCTGTGTGGTTTTTCGCTGGTGGCCAGCCACTCGGTTTCCGAACCCCAGTAGGTGTCTTCTTCCGGCTCCCAGATATCCGGACGACCACCGGCAAAGCCGAAGGTTTTGAAGCCCATGGATTCCAGTGCAACGTTACCGGCCAGGACGAACAAGTCGGCCCAGGAGAGTTTGCGCCCGTACTTTTGCTTGATCGGCCAGAGCAGGCGACGTGCCTTGTCTAGGTTGCCGTTGTCCGGCCAGCTGTTGAGCGGAGCAAAACGCTGGTTGCCGGTGCCTGCACCGCCACGGCCATCGTGGATGCGGTAGGTGCCGGCGGCGTGCCAGGCCATGCGAATCATCAGACCGCCGTAGTGGCCCCAGTCAGCGGGCCACCAGTCCTGAGAATCGGTCATCAGGGCGGTGAGGTCTTTGACCACGGCGTGCAGATCAAGGCTCTTGAATTCGTCGGCATAGTTAAAGCCCGCGCCCATGGGGTCGGACTTTGCAGAATGCTGGTGGAGGATTTTCAGGTTGAGCTGGTTGGGCCACCAATCGGCGTTCTTCGGGGCGCCACCAGTCACGCTGTTCTTGCCGGCACCGCCCGAGAACGGGCACTTCGCTTCATTGGACATGATTCTCTCCTGTTGTATTCACCTAACGGGGTGGACTCAGCTTGGTAGCTGGACGGCGAACGGGCCAATAGGATTTCGGTATGACCTTTATAGTAGTCAGGGAATATGACGCCAGGACGATGGATTAATGTCCGGCACTGAGCTGGCAATTGTGAGTGAATATTCTTAAAGCGCAGCGAATCGGGCACACTCACCGAACGTCGAATTTTATTCAGCAAGAGCCGCAGACCGTGAATCAACCCAGCCCTTCCCCCGCCACTGACGCCGAGGTACTGGCATACATGCAACGCCAGTTGCGTTCCGGCCGTGTCAAACCCGGTGTGCTGGTCAGCCTGACGCAAAAAACTTTTGCCGATGTCAGCCATGAGCGCATCGTGCAGTGCTTCAACCAACTGGATTCTGCGTTGCTCAAACGCTGAGCCAAGGCGTCCTGTCTGAACCTGCTCAGCAGCGTCTGACTAACGCTTGGGCCCGGCCGACATATTTGATTTAGCCGGCGCTTGCACGTTCCACCCGGCACTGGAAACAGTTGAATTTGGAGCGGATGTGCACGTAGGCCACGCGAGGATCACGGAGAATCTGCTGGCAGGTGTTATGCAGTGCAGCCCCCGGCACCACCTGACCGGTGTCATAGAGAATCCAATCATCACTGTCGTAGCCCCTGATGAGCGCGGGTTCAAGGAACGCAAACCAGGCCGGTAGCTGTGCCTGGTCGTAGTGCTGACAGGGCTCGGTATGCAAAAAGATCGGGCCGGTCTCAGCATAGGGTTGTAACTGGGTAAAGGGACGGTGGGCCAGGACCAGTTTGCTCGCGCCGGGGGTGATCAGGTTCAGGCAGTGTCGGCACGGATTGGCCATCCCCTGCGCCACCCGACGCAACGGCAACTGGCCATTGGCGTCCAGGCTGCCTTGCCAGATACGTTCAGCTTCTTCGCTGCTGATACCGCGAACACGTAGCACCACATCAACTGCGTTATGGAGTGAAGTCATCGCCGAACACCTGTGCATGAGGGGTGTGGCAGACATTAGCCAGTCGCCTTGCCGCCCGCGATGCAGTTCTGGCTTTCAAACTGCGTTGACCGAACACACGGAATAATCACCCAGTAGCGGTATCCGGGCTTGTCTAGCTATGCGCTGGCGATCATCCTTGCGCGGTTGGCCCTGTGTCTGCTGCGTCCACCAGGGCTGCAACTTAAGCCTGTGCCGCCTATCTGATGGGGTGGCACACGGCTGCTTAAGCCAATCGACCTGGCCTTTCGGAGATTCAGATGTCCCGCCCCACCTCACTCAAGCCCCTGCTCGTCCTGATTTGCCTTGCCTGCTTTGCCATGCTCGGCGGTGCCTTGCTGCTGCAACACCTGTTCGGCTGGGAGCCTTGCACCCTGTGCATTCAGATTCGCTTGTGGCTGCTCTGCGGCGGTATTCTGAGCCTGCTGATCCTGCTGCTGGAAGGCATCGGCTTGCACTGGCTGACCTTGCCTTTATGGCCGTTGCTGCTGGCCGCGGCCGGTATGGCGGTATACGACAATAGCCATCTGGTGCTGATTGAAAGCGGAGTGCTGGAAAGCTCCAGCTGCTCGCCCTTCCCGTTCTACGCCTTCTACCTGCCGCTGCATGAATGGCTGCCTGAGGTGTTTATGAGCGCGGGTGTGTGTGGCGAAAACGATCACCGCATTCTCGGGCTGTCGTTCACCTACTGGACGCTGCTGAGTGTGGTGGTGCTGCTGGTGATGAGTCTGCTGGCCAGTTGGCGTGCCATTCGCCGCTGAGTCAGTGGCCTGAGGGGTTGGCGACAGCGGCCAACCCCTCCTTGGATAAGCGGTTTTCTGCCGATATTCGCGTGAAAATGGCGACTTATCGCCACCCACTGTGCGCCTGATCACGCACCTTTTCTCAGCCTCCCTGCCCTCCAGCGTGCCAGCCACTCTGGCATAGGCATTGCGATACAGCCCTGGCATTGCGCAGAGCAATGCAGTGACAGCCTCACCCGCCAGACTGTCGAGACGTTCTCTGGCCGCCGTCACCCCCTCCATAAGAAGAACAGGGACACCGCTATGTTCAAGTCGATCTGCGCCATCGCCGTTGGCAGCTTGCTGCTCGCGTCCACCTCACTGCATGCGGCCAGTGACAACGGGCCGATTGTCATCAAGTTTGCCCATGTGGTGGCAGACAACACGCCCAAAGGCCAGGGTGCACTGCTGTTCAAGAAGCTCGTCGAGGAGCGCCTGGGCGACCAGGTAAAGGTTGAGGTCTACCCCAACTCGAGCTTGTATGGCGATGCCAATGAACTCCAGGCTCTGACCAACAATGACGTGCAGTTGCTGGCCCCGTCGCTGGCCAAGTTCGAGAAATACACCAAGCAGTTGCAGGTGTTCGACCTGCCGTTTCTGTTCGATGACCTGGACGCCGTCAACCGCTTTCAGAAACGAGCCAAGGGGCGTCAGTTGCTGCGTTCCATGGAAGACCACAACATCGTCGGCCTGGCCTATTGGTACAACGGCATGAAGCAGCTTTCGGCAACCAAACCGCTGTTGCTGCCCAGCGATGCAGCCGGTTTGAAGTTTCGCATTCAGCCGTCCAGCGTGCTTGAAGCGCAATTCAACCAACTCGGAGCCACACCACTGGCACTGCCGTTTGCCGAGGTGTTCGAGGCGTTGAAAAGCGGCAAGGTACAGGGCGCGGAAAACCCCTGGTCAAATATCTACAGCAAGCAACTGCATAGCGTGCAGCCGTTTATTACCGAGACCAACCACGGCGTGCTCGACTACATGCTGGTGAGCAATCCACGCTTCTGGTACGCCATCCCACACCAGGTCCGCATGCAGCTGGAAGGCATCATCGATGAAGTGACCTTTGAAGTGAACCGCCAGGCAGAAGCCGCCAACCAGGCTGACCGCGCACGCATTGCCGCGGCCAGCGGCAGCCAGGTGATCACCCTCAATGCCGAGCAACGGGAAGCCTGGCGTCAGGCCATGCAACCGGTCTGGCAGCAGTTCGAAGGGGCGATCGGTGCGGACGTGATGAAGGCCGCGCAAACGGTCAACCGTAAGCGCGACTGAATTCAGGCCTTACTCAGGCACGGCGCTGCCCGGTGGTTGCTGGCGATTGCTGGAAATACGCCAGTAACTGGCCGGGCTGAAGCGCTGCGTCAGTGCCAGCATCAGTACGACGCAAAACAGCATCAGCAGCCAGGTGCTGGCAAAGCTGCCCATGTGCTCACGCAGCCAGCCACCTGCCGCCGGTGCCAGGGCATTGAGCAGAAAACCAATGCCCTGCACGAAGGCCGCCAGTTGCCCGGCAGCACGTGGTTCCTGCAAATGGTCGAGGCTGAGGATCAGGCTCAAGGCAAAACAGGCACCCAGGCCAAAACCGATCAGTGCCACCCACAGCAAGGGCACCTGCTGCGGGTAGAGCAACAGCCCGGCAAAACCCATTAACTGTGCCAACAGGCTGATGCTCAGCAAGCCACGACGCTCACGGGTGCGCTGAGCCAGCGCCGGCATGGCCAGGGCTGCCAGTACCTGAAACAGCGTCATCCAGGCCAACAGCGCCCCGCTGTTCTGGCTGCTCCAGCTCAACTGCTGGTAATAGGCCGGCAGCCAGGCCACCACGGTCATATAGCCGCAGTTGCTTAAACCGAAATACAAGGCCAGTGTCCAGGCGCGCTTATTGCGCACAAATCGCCCCAGGCCTTGATCCACCGCCAGGGCCTGGGCCTCGCGCCAGGGCGTGCGCAGCCATATCAGCAACGCCAACAACGCCGGCAGTGCCCACACCGCAAGGCCCATCTGCCAGTGGCCGGTGCGCTGGGCCAGCTGCGGGCTGAGCCATGCGGCCAGGCCACCACCGCCCATCAAGGCAGCGCTGTACAAGCCCATGGCCATTGCCACCCGCCCGGCAAAACGGCGCTTGATCAAACCAGGCACCAGTACCTGAATCAAGGCAATGCCCAAACCGGCCAGCAGCGCCGTGAGCAAGAGCAGCAGGCTGTGATCGACCACGCCGCGTGCCGCACCGGCCAGCAGGATGCACAGCAGGCCGCAGGCAATGCCCCTGCCCTCGCCCAGGCGCGCTTCGATCTGAGCGCTGAGCAGCGCCACCAGGCCCATGCACACCACTGGCAAGGTAGTCAGCAGGCCCGCCATCTGGAATCCCAGACCGACGCCTGCGCGAATGTCATTGAGCAGCGGGCTGATGGCCGTCAGGCTCGGCCGCAAATTGAGCGCCAGACTGATCACCACCAGCAGCCAGGCCATACTGCGCCAAGCGGATTCGTGTTTATCCATGCTGCGCCTGCCAGCGCTGATACAACCCGCGCATGGCGCTGTGTGGCTGCTGCTCGATACGCAGGGTCTGTTCTGCCAGAGGCCGGCTCAGTTGCTGGTACAACGCGGCCGTGGACAGGCCAAAGGGTTCTGCGTCGGCGTTAGCGGCGGCAAACACCACCCGGCTGATGCCGCACAGGTGCATGGCGCTCAAACACATGGGGCATGGCTGGCCACTGGCATAAATCACGCAGCCATCCAGGCGGTTGCTGCCCAGCAACTCGCTGGCCTGGCGTATGCACAACAACTCGGCATGAGCGCTGGGATCGTGGCGCATGTGCAGCTGATTGCTTGCCGCACTGATCACCTGGCCGTCACGCACCAACACTGCGCCGAAAGGTCGACCGCCCTGGGCCAGGTTGGCAGCAGCCAGGTCAACGGCCTGTTCGAGAAAATCGCGGTCATCGCACATGGCGTACTCATCATCGACTGATCACGGCAGACGATTATCCCGAGCCAGCCAAGTATGCTGAAATTAAATATAAGCATGCTTATCAGTTGATTCAGGAATAGTTTGATGCTCGATCACCAGTTGCTACGCGCTTTTGTTGCCGTGGTCGATTGCGGCAATTTCACCCGCGCGGCTGAACGCCTGCACCTCACCCAATCGACGGTCAGCCAGCAGATACGGCGCCTGGAGGATGACCTTGGCTGCCGTCTACTGGACCGGAGCGCACGGCAGGTGCTGATGACCGCCGAAGGCGAACAATTGTGCAGCTATGCCCACCGTATCCTGGCGCTGCACGATGAGGCCGAAGATGTGCTGCGCCACCAGCAGAGCGAAGGCGTGTTGCGTTTGGGGGTACCAGAGGACTTTGCCGCCGAACGCCTGATGCCGCTGCTCGCCGACTTTGCCGCCACGCAAACCAGCGTGCGCCTGGAAGTCACCAGCGGCCTCAGCCCGGAGTTGCTGCGCCAGTACCGCGACGGTCAGTTCGATGTGCTGCTGAGCAAGCAGATGAACCCCGGCAGCGATTGCCTGGCGGCCTGGGCGGAACCGCTGTGCTGGCTGGACAGCCGACAACAGCCGGCCTTGCAGCGCGAGCCCTTGCCGCTGGTAGTGTTTGCCCCTGGCGGCTTGTATCGCCAGGAAATGATTCAGACCCTGGACATGCAGGGCCGTGCCTGGCGGATCAGTTACGCCAGCAGCAGCCTGGCCAGCGTCTGTGCGGCCGTGGCTGCCGGGCTGGGTATCAGCCTGCTCCCCCGCCGGGTCGTGCAGGCGGAGCACCGGATCATCGACAGCCTGCCGGTGATCGAAGGCCTGCACCTGACGTTATACGCCCGGGCGAACCTCGGCCCGGCCGGCAATGCCCTCAGGGAGCGCCTGTACCGGTTGTGTCAGGAGCAGGCTGGCGCTCAGCCTTAGGCGGCGCGTCCTGTAACGCCTGCTGTTGCCAGCCACCGCCGAGCGCGGCGATCAGTTGCACGCTGGTGGTCAAGCGATTGCCCAGCAGGCTGAGGGTGCTGCGTTCGTTGCTCAGCGCCGTGGCCTGTACATTGACCACGCTGTTGAAGTCCACCGTGCCGGCACGGTACTGGTTTTCGATCAGGCGCAGGGACTCGCGCGCGGCCGACAGGGCTTCCTGCTGCACCACGGCTTCGTCCTGCAGGACGCGCAGTTGCACCAGGTAGTCCTCCACTTCACGGAAGCTGTCGAGCACCGACTGGCGGTATTGCGCCACGGTCTGGTCGTAGACAGCCTCGCTACGCTCCAACTCGGCACTGCGTGCGCCGCCATCGAACAGGGTCAACGCCAGCTGTGGGCCGAGGGACCAGAAACGGTTGGGCAGATCGATCCAGTCGGCAAAGCTGCTGCCACGGTAGCCACCGCTGGCGGAGATACTCAGGTCTGGGTACCAGGCGGCTTCTGCAACACCGATTTCGGCGTTGGCGGCCATCACCCGGCGCTCGGCGGCGGCGACATCCGGACGACGCTCCAGCAGTTGCGACGGCAGCGCCACGGGAATTTCCGGCAACGTCGGCAGTTGTTCACGCACGGCGATACTCAGTTCGCTCGGCGGTACGCCGATCAGCACAGCAATCGCATGCTCCAACTGCGCGCGCTGCCATTTCAGGTCAATTGCCTGGGCCTGAGTGCTTTTCAGCTGAGTCAGGGCCTGGCTGACATCGGATTTCGGCACGATGCCGGCGTTGTACTGGTTTTCCGTCAGTTTCAATGATCGTGCATAGGCGGCGACGGTGGCATCGAGCAGGCGCTGCTGATCATCCAGCACGCGCAGTTGCAGGTAGTTCTGCACCAGTTCGGCCTGCAAGCTGAGCTTGAGTGCGGCCAGGTCGGCGGCGCTGGCCTCGAAACCGGCGCGACTGGACTCCAGCGAGCGGCGCAGCTTGCCCCAGATATCCAGCTCCCAGGTGGCATTCAGGCTCAGGTCATAGCTCTTGCTGACGCCACTGGTACTGCTGTTGGTATTGGTGGTGCCGTTGCCCTGGCTGCTGCGAGTAGCACCGGCGCTGCTCGACAGGCTCGGGTAAAACGCCGCGCGTGCCCCCCGTACCAAAGCGCGGGCCTGGCGATATTGCGCCTCGCTGGCGGCCAGGTTCTGGTTGGAGACATTCAGCCGCTCAACCAGCGCATTCAGCTCGGCATCGCCATACAACTGCCACCAGCTGCTACGCGCCAGCGCATCGCCGGGCTGTGCCTGAGTCCAGCCCTCGATCTGTTTGAACTGCGCCGGGGTTTGCAGCTGTGGGCGCTGATAGTCGGGACCAAGGGTGCAGGCCGTCAGCGCCAGGCTGAGTGCCAGTAGGGTTGGTAAAGGGAAAATGGCTAGGGCTTTCATAAGGCGATGTACCAATCAGGTCGTGCACAAGGCAAATAGGTAGGGTGCGCCGCGCGCACCGATGCGGAAGTCGATCTCTGGTGCGCACAGCGTACCCTACGAAGTGCAGCCGACCCTGCCATACAGTTGCGGTCGTAAACACTCATAACGGAGTATCCAACGCAGCGTCAGTGCGCACACCGCGCCAACGGTTGACCCGGTGGCGCAGGCGGTCGAAGTACAGGTAGATCACCGGTGTGGTGTACAGGGTCAACAGTTGGCTCAGCACCAGCCCGCCGACAATGGTAATACCCAGCGGCTGGCGCATTTCCGAGCCTTCGGCGCTGCCCAGCATCAGTGGCAAGGCACCGAGGATCGCGGCCAGGGTGGTCATCATGATCGGGCGGAAGCGCAGCAGGCAGGCCTGGCGGATCGATTCTTTTGGGCTCATGTGCTGCTGACGCTCCAACTGCAAGGCCAGATCGATCATCAGGATGGCGTTCTTCTTGACGATACCAATCAGCAAGAACAGCCCCAACAACGAGATCAGACTGAATTCGATGCTCATCAGCTGCAACGCCAGCAGTGCGCCGACGCCGGCCGAGGGCAAGGTGGAGAGAATGGTCAGCGGATGCACGTAACTCTCGTAGAGCACGCCAAGGACGATATACACCACCACCAGCGCCATCAGGATCATCCACGGCTGGTTCTGTTGGGTCTGCTGGAAAGCCCCGCCGGTGCCGCCTAGCACGCCCTGCACATCGGTCGGCAGGCCGACCCGAGCAATCGCGGTGTTGATCGCCTGACTGGCTTGATCGAGGCTGACCCCTTCGGCCAGGGCAAAGCCGATGTTTTCCGCAGCAAACTGGCCCTGGTGGTTGACCCGGTCTTCTTCCAGGCTGCGCTCCCAACGGGCAAAGCTGGACAGCGCCACACGCCCGCCATCGGCAGTGATCAGTTGAATCTGATCGAGGGTTTCCGGGTATTGGGCGAACTGCGGGTTGATCTCCATGACCACGCTGTACTGATTGAGGCTGTCATAGATGGTCGACACCTGACGCTGGCTGAAGGCGTTGTTGAGCACCGCAGTGATCATGTTCATGTCCACGCCCAGGCGCTTGGCCACATCACGCTCGACTACCAGGCGGATCTGCTGGGTGCCGTCGGCCTCCTTGGCATCGATATCAGTCAGCTCCGGCAAGGCGCGCAGGGCTTCGCGCACGGGCGGCAGCCACTTGCGCAGCTCGTCGAGATCGCCCGACAGCAGCATGTATTCATTTTCCGAGCTGCGCCCTTCTCGCCCGCCAATCTGCAAGTCCTGGTCCGGCATCAGGAACATGCGCCCACCGGGCACCTTGGGCACCGACTGGCGCAGGCGATTGATCACCTCCTGGGAGCTGGCATTACGCTCGCTGATCGGCTTCAGGCGCACGATCATAAAGGCGTTGCTGATACCGCCACCGCCGCCGATAAACCCGGCCACGCTTTCCACCGCTGGGTCGGCGAGCACCGCGCGGCGGTAGATTTCCAGCTTGGGTTGCATGACCTGGAATGACAGGCCGTCATCACCACGGATAAAACCGATCAGCTGGCCGGTGTCCTGCTGCGGCATAAAGGTCTTCGGCACACTGACAAACAGGAAGATGTTCAGCGCGATGGTTGCCAGCAGGCTGAACAACATCAGCAGGGAATGACGCAGCGCCCAGTCCAGGCTGCGTTGGTAGAACGCCAATACCCGCGTTTGTAGGGCCCCGCCCCAACGCTGCATGGCGCTGGGTTGCTGCTCAATGGCTTCGGCCTTGAGCCAGCGCGCGCAGAGCATCGGCGTCAGGGTCAGCGACACCAGCAGCGAGATGACAATGGCCACGGCCAGGGTCAGGGAGAACTCGCGGAACAGGCGCTCGACGATACCGCCCATAAACAGAATCGAGATAAACACCGCAACCAGCGACAGGTTCATCGCCAGCAGGGTGAAGCCCACCTCGCGCGCGCCCTTGAAGGCCGCCGCCATCGGCGTTTCGCCGGCCTCGATATGCCGCGAGATGTTTTCCAGCACCACGATGGCATCGTCCACCACCAGGCCGGTGGCGATGATCAGCGCCATCAGCGACAGGTTATTCAGGGAAAAATCCAACAGGTACATGACCGCAAAGGTGCCGACCAGGGATACCGGTACCGCCAGCGCCGGAATCAGCGCCGCACGCCAGCGGCCAAGGAAGGCAAACACCACCAGAATCACCAGCACCACGGCAATCAGCAGGGTCTGCTCGGCCTCCTGCAAGGTGGCGCGGATCACCGGCGAGCGGTCCATCGCCACCTCCAGCTCGATGCTGGCGGGAATCACTGCACGCAGAGCCGGCAACTGCTCGCGAATGCCGGCGATGGTTTCGATGATATTGGCCCCGGTCTGGCGGTTGATCACCAGCAGCACCGCTTGCTCATCATTGAAGAAGCCGCTGTTGTAGCGGTCCTCAACACCATCGCTGACCTTGGCCACATCGCCCAGGCGCACCGCCGCGCCATCCTGATAACGAATGATCAGCGGCAGGTAATCGGCGGCTTTTTCCAGTTGATCGCTGGCCTGCACCTGCCAGTGCCGCTGGTCATCCTCCACCGCGCCTTTGGGCCGTTTGGCGTTGGCCGCGCTGATGCTCTGACGCACTTCATCGAGGGCGATGCCGTAGTGATCGAGCAGGCGCGGCTCCAGGGCCACACGCACTGCCGGCAAGGAGCTGCCTCCAATCTGCACTTCACCGACGCCGGTAACCTGAGCGAGCTTTTGCGCCAGGATGGTCGACGCCACGTCGTACAGCTGACCTTTGTTCAGCACGTCACTGGTCAGCGACAGCACCATGATCGGTGCCTGCGACGGGTTGACCTTGCGATAGGTTGGCATGCTGCGCATGCCGCTGGGCAGCAGCTCGCGCGAGGCATTGATGGCCGCCTGCACTTCGCGGGCGGCGGCGTTGATATCGCGATCCAAGTCAAACTGAATCATGATCCGCGTGCTGCCCTGACTACTGCGGCTGTTCATCTGGCTGATGCCGGCAATGGTACCGAGCGAGCGTTCCAGCGGTGTGGCCACGCTGGAAGCCATGATCTGCGGGCTGGCGCCCGGCAGGCTGGCTTGCACGGTGATGGTGGGAAAGTCCATCTGCGGCAACGGTGCCACCGGCAGCAGGCCAAAGCTGACGCCGCCGAGCAGCATGATCGCCAGGCTCAGCAGCAGGGTCGCCACCGGCCGGCGGATAAAGGGTGCAGAGAGATTCATCGACTGACCACAAGCCCGGCCGCGCTACGGCCACTGATGCGGCGCGACAGGCGATCGAAGTACAGGTAGATCACCGGCGTGGTGAACAGCGTGAGGATCTGGCTCAGCAGCAACCCGCCGACCATTACCAGGCCCAGCGGCTGACGCAGCTCAGCGCCGGAGCCGGTGGCGAGCATCAGCGGAATCGCCCCAAACAGCGCGGCCAGGGTGGTCATCAAAATCGGCCTAAAACGCAGCAGCGCCGCCTGGTAGATCGCCGCCTCCGGCTGCATGCCCTGGTTGCGCTCGGCGTCGAGGGCGAAGTCGATCATCATGATCGCGTTCTTTTTGACGATGCCGATCAGCAGGATGATGCCGATGATCGCAATCAACCCCAGCTCGTTACCGCTGAGCAGCAAGGCCAGCAGCGCGCCGACCCCGGCCGACGGCAAGGTGGAGAGAATGGTGATCGGGTGGATATAGCTCTCGTAGAGCACCCCGAGCACGATGTACATGGTGACGATGGCCGCCAGAATCAGCAGCAAGGTGCTCGACAAGGATGCGCGGAAGGCTTCTGCCGCGCCCTGGAAGCGCGTCTGCACTGCCGGCGGAATGCCAATTTCCTGCTCGACCCGCTCGATCACCGCCACCGCTTCACCCAGCGATACACCGCTGGCCAGGTTGAATGACAAGGTGGCGGCCGGGAATTGGCCGATGTGGTTGATCAGCAGGCTGGCGGCGCGCTCCTCAACCTGAGCCAGGGTCGACAGCGCGACCTGCTGACCATCAGCAGCCTTGACGTGAATCTGCCGCAACGCGGCCGGGCCGATGCTGCCGGCATTCTCACTTTCCAGTACGACGCGGTACTGGCTGGCCTGGGTGTAAATGGTGGAAATCTGCCGCTGACCGAAGGCGTCGTACAGCGCGTTGTCGATATCGGCGATGCTGACGCCGAGACGCCCGGCCATATCGCGGTCAATCTGCAGAAACACCTGCAGGCCACGGTTCTGCAGGTCACTGGCCACGTCCGTCAGCTCCGGCTGCTCGCGCAGCGCGCTGACCAGCTTGGGCACCCACTCTTCCAGCAGGCTGATATCCGGCGACTCCAGGCTGAACTGGAACTGCGTACGGCTGACCCGATCCTCGATGGACAGGTCCTGCACCGGTTGCAGGTACAACTCGATGCCAGGAATGCGTGCAAGCTCCGGGCGCAGCCGTTCGATGATCTGGCTAGCGCTGACATCGCGTTCGGCCCGTGGCGTCAGGTTGATCAGCAGGCGGCCGCTATTGAGTGTCGGGTTGTCACCATCGACGCCGATATAGGACGACAGACTGGCCACCGCCGGGTCCTGCAGAATCACTTCGGCCAAGCGCTGCTGACGCTCACTCATGGCGCGGAAGGAGATCGACTGCGGTGCCTCGGAAATGCCCTGGATCACCCCGGTGTCCTGCACTGGGAAAAAGCCCTTGGGCACCGCCAGGTACAGCACCACAGTCAATGCCAGGGTGCCGATGGCCACCAGCAAAGTCAGCGGCTGATGCTTGAGCACCCAGGTCAACCACACGCCGTAAAGGGCGATCATGCCGTCGATCACTGCCCCGGCAGCACGGTAGAAGCGCCCTTCCTCTTCAGGCTTCTCCGCCTTGAGCAGGCGTGCGCACATCATCGGTGTGAGGGTCAGCGACACCACCAGGGAAATCAGAATGGCCACCGCCAGGGTGATGGCGAATTCACGGAACAGCCGCCCCACTACGTCGGCCATAAACAGCAAGGGGATCAGCACCGCAATCAGCGAAATGGTCAGCGACACCAGGGTAAAGCCGATCTGTTTGGCGCCCTTCAGCGCCGCATTCAGCGGCGTTTCGCCTTCTTCCAGATGGCGGGCGATGTTCTCCAGCATGACGATGGCATCGTCCACCACAAAGCCGGTGGCGATGGTCAGGGCCATCAGCGTCAGGTTGTTGATGGTGAAACCGGCCAAGTACATCACCCCGAAGGTGCCGATCAGCGACAGCGGCACGACGATGGACGGGATGATGGTCGCCGAGACCTTGCGCAGAAACAGGAAGGTCACCAGCACCACCAGGGCGATGGCCAGCAGCAGCTCATGCTGCACGCCTTTGACCGCCGCGCGGATGGTTTCGGTACGGTCGGTCAGCACGCTGACTTCGACGCTGGCCGGCAGACCCTGGGTCAGCTGGGGCAACAAAGCCTGAATACTGTCGACCACATCGATGACATTAGCGCCGGGCTGGCGCTGCACATTGACCAGCACCGCTTCACTGCGGTTGGCCCAGGCCGCCAGGCGCTGGTTTTCCGCGCCATCGACGATTTCCGCGACATCCTTGAGGCGCAGCGTGGCGCCGTCCTTGTAGCCGAGAATCAGCTCGCGGTATTCGTCGACGGACTTCAGTTGGTCGTTGGCATCCAGTTGCGACACGCGCGTCGGGCCGTCGAAGTTGCCCTTGGGCTGGTTGACGTTGCTGGCAGTGATCAGCGTGCGCACATCGCTGAGGTTCAAACCATAGGACGCCAGTGCCTCCGGGTTGACCCGCAGACGCACGGCCGGTCGCTGACCGCCGGCCAGGGTCACCAGGCCAACGCCGCTGGTCTGTGCGAGTTTCTGCGCCAGGCGGGTATCGACCAGATCGAACACCTGCGGCAGCGGCATGGTTTTCGAGCTGATGGCCAGGGTCAGCACTGGGGTATCGGCCGGGTTGACCTTGTTGTACACCGGCGGCGCCGGCAAATCGTTGGGCAGCAGGTTGCTTGCGCCATTGATCGCGGCCTGCACCTCCTGCTCGGCGACATCCAGCTTCACCTCCAGGTTGAAGCGCAGGGTAATCACCGATGCACCGCCCGAGCTGGTCGAGGACATCTGTTTCAGCCCGGCCATCTGCCCGAACTGGCGCTCCAGCGGCGCGGTGACCGCACTGGTCATCACATCCGGGCTGGCGCCTGGATACAGGGTCATCACCCGAATGGTCGGGTAATCCACTTCCGGCAGCGCCGAGACGGGCAGCAGGCGGTAGGCGATCAGACCGCTCAAGAAGATCGCCAGCATGATCAGCGTGGTGGCGACCGGGCGCAGGATAAACAGGCGAGAGGCGTTCATTGGACGCGCGGCGCTCCTTTGCGCTCAGGCGTGGCCGGCTCGGTCTGGGCGGCGACCGGTTTGTCCCCAATCACCTCGACCTTGTTGCCGGAGCGCAGGCGATCGGTGCCTTCCAGCACCAGGCGATCACCGGCCTTGAGACCCTGCTCGACCACACTGAGCAGGCCGTCGCTGGCGCCAACGCTGATCGGCGTCAGCTGCACCTTGTCTTCAGCGTCCACCACATAGGCGAAGGTGCCGCTAGCGCCGAATTGCAGCGCGGCGGCCGGCATCAGGGTGACGTTCTGCAGGGTTTTCACCCGTAGGCGCACGTTGACGAACTGGTTGGGGAACAGCAGCTCTTCGGCGTTGGCGAAACGCGCCTTGAGCTTGACCGTGCCGGTGGCGGTGTCGATCAGGTTATCGACGCTCTCCAGTTGGCCTTCGGCCAGCTTGAGTTTCTCGCTGCGATCCCAGGCCTCGACTGCCAGGGTTTCGCCGGTACGCAGCTGCTGCACCACGGCAGGCAGTTCGGCTTCCGGCAAGGTAAAGGTCACGGCGATGGGCAGGGTTTGGGTAATCACCACCAGCGGCAAGGTATCGCCGGAGCCGACTAGGTTGCCCACATCCGCCTGACGGATACCCAAGCGGCCACTGATTGGCGCACGTACCTGGGTGAAGTCGAGGTTGAGCTTTGCAGTGGCGACATTCGCTTGCAGGCTTTTGATCCCGCCACGGTACTGATTGACCAGCGCTTCCTGGGTATCGAGGGTCTGCTTGGCAATCGAGTCTTCGGCATACAGGCCGCGATAGCGCTTTAGGTCCAGCTCGGCGTTGCGCAGCTGCGCCTGACTTTCCTGCAACGCACCCTGGGCCTGTTGCAGGGCAATTTCATAGGGACGAGGGTCGATGACCGCGAGCAGATCGCCGGCCTTGACCTGCTGACCATCCTTGAACAGCAACTTGACCAGTTCGCCATCCACCCGGCCACGCACATTGACCGTGTTATAGGCCGTGACGGTGCCCAGGGCCTTGAGTTCGACCGCAAAGTTGCCCTGGCTGACATCGGCAACCCGTACGGGAACCGGCCCCATATCGCCAAAAGGTCCACGGCGCATCTGTTGCGGTTGCGTCTTGCTGGGCCAGAACCACCAGAGCAGGAGCAGTAGCGCGGCGAGCAGCAGCAGGCCGATCAGCCATTGGCGCGACAGGTTGCGGGGGCGATGGGTGAACTGTGTATCAGGCATGGCAACGATCACTTCCTTGGGGAGCGTGAACGATATTCAGTATCAGCCAGCCTGCAAAGCCTCTTTACCGCCTATTTACCTTTTCCTTACGTAACTAAATATCTGATCCGCAAATGAAAATACCCGGCCCGAGGATGGCCGCACTGGATGATCGGCCAATAAAAACGGCCTGCAAGGCAGGCCGTTGGTGTATCGCTCAAGTGCGTTTACTTGAGTGCAGCCAGGGCCGCGTCGTAGTTCGGCTCGTCGGCGATTTCGCCAACCAACTCGCTGTGCAGCACCTTGTCGTTTTCATCCAGCACCACCACTGCGCGAGCGGCAACACCGACCAGCGGGCCGCTGGCGATGGCCACGCCGTAATTCTTGAGGAACTCGACACCACGCATGGTCGACAGGTTGATCACGTTTTGCAGGCCTTCTGCACCGCAGAAGCGCGCCTGAGCGAATGGCAGGTCGGTGGAAATGCACAGCACCACGGTGTTGGCCAGTTGGCTGGCGCGGGTGTTGAACGTGCGCACCGAGGTGGCGCAGGTCGGGGTATCAACACTTGGGAAAATGTTCAGGACTTTACGCTTGCCGGCCAGGCTGGCCAGGCTGACGTCACTCAGGTCACCGGCGACCAGACTGAACGCTGGCGCCTGCTGGCCTACCTGCGGCAGTTGACCGGCGACTTCAACCGGGGAACCTTTGAGCGTGACTTGTGCCATGGGATTGATCCTTATCTGTGCAATTGAGGGGCGGAAAACAAGTAAGGGCGTGAACCCGCCAAATGGCAAGCGGATGCCCGTGCAACACGGCGAGCAGAGCTGACCAGAAAGTCAGACTACCCTGCTCACCGATGCGGCACATCAATTTTTTGCGAAGTGATCCTTGGTCAGCTTGACCACAATCGGGCTGAGCAGCAGCAGCGACAGCAGGTTGGGGATTGCCATCAGGCCGTTGAGGGTATCGGCCACCAGCCAGGCAAAGTCCAACTGGGCAATCGCCCCGAACGGCACGGCCAGTACCCAGAGCACACGGAACGGCAGAATGGCCTTGGTGCCCACCAGGTACTCCCAGCAGCGCTCACCGTAGTAACTCCAGCCCAGGATGGTGGTATAGGCAAAGATCACCAGGGCGATGGTCAGGATATAACCACCGACGCCCGGCATGGCTGACTCGAAAGCCGCTGCCGACAGCGCCGCGCCGCTGGCACCGCTGGTCCACACGCCGGAGCAGATGATTGCCAGACCGGTCATCGAACAGATGATGATGGTGTCGATAAAGGTGCCGATCATGCCGATCATTCCCGAGCGCACCGGGCTATTGGTAGTGCCGGCCGCCTGGGCGATACCGGCCGTACCCAGGCCGGCTTCGTTGGAGAAAATGCCGCGCGCCACCCCAAAGCGGATCGCCGCCATGACAGCCGCACCGGCAAATCCACCCGTGGCTGCGACAGGGCTGAAGGCATGAGTGAAGATCAGTTCAAATGCACCCGGAATCGCGTCGGCATGCACCACCAGCACCACAATCGAGGCAATGATGTAAGCCACACACATAAACGGCACCAGCGAGGCCGCGACCTTACCAATGCGCTTGATCCCGCCAAGAATCACCAGGCCGGTGATCGCCATGGTCACCACGCCGGTCACCCACAGCGGAATATTGAAGCTGGCCTGCAGCGCGGCAGCCATGCTGTTGACCTGCACCATGTTGCCAATGCCGAAGCCGGCAAAACCGCCAAAGATGGCGAACGCTGTGCCCAACCACAGCCACTTCTTGCCCAGGCCGTTCTTGATCGCATACATCGGCCCGCCGACATGCTCGCCGCGCTCATCCTTCTCGCGGTAATGCACCGCCAGCACCACTTCACAGTATTTGGTGGCCATGCCGACCAATGCAGTACACCACATCCAGAACAGCGCACCCGGCCCGCCGAGGAAGATCGCAGTGGCCACTCCGGCGATATTGCCGGTGCCAACAGTGGCGGCCAGGCAGGTCATCAACGCCTGGAACGGGCTGATCTCACCACTTGCCGCATCGCCTTTCTGCCGGCCTTGCCACATCAGTTTGAAGCCTGCGCCAATCTTGCTCAGCGGCATGAACTTCAGGCGCAACATGAGGAACAGGCCGGTGCCGAGAATGATCACCAACATGGGTGGGCCCCAGACCAGACCGTTGAGTTGGTTGACCAGGGTGTTGATAAATTCCATGGGTATTTCCTTATTCTTGTCGTGAGTGCGAAGTGGATAGCCTTCGCTTGTCCGATTGCCGGGTAGGCCAGGCTGGTGCACAGATTGCGAACCGGGTGGGTGCGTCTGTAGGCAGCGGATCGGGCTGTCCCAGCCAGTACAACGACTGCCAGGGCATCAGCGGCGGTCAGTATATGAAGACAGGGACAGTGGTTTTCACTATTTAGATTTGAACGCTCAGAGATTTTGAGCGAGGTGCGCAATTTAAACGCGAACTAACGGGCTTAATCCAGCATCACCCCGCAGAAAATTGGTTTGCTAAAAGTCGCGGCGATAGAACAGATCAAGCGAACTGGCCAGCCCGCTGGCAGCCTCAAGATAGAGCCTTCGGCTCAGTTCGTAACGCAAAGCGATGGTGTTCGCCGGCTCGAACACCCCAACGCCATAACGCAGGCTCAGGCGTTCGGACAAATTACCGCTGGCCACCACGCTGGTGGTCACGCCACTGCCCTGGGTGTCGAGCTGAAAGTCGCTGATACCCAGGCCTTGCGCCAGGCTGTTGACCAGCGGCGCACTGCCGGCCATGCCCAGTGCCAGCGCGGCTTGCGCCAGCATGTTGTTGTCGCCGCCGCCCTGCCCCAGCGGCCGTCCCATGATCAGGTAGGACAACGCCTGTTCCTGGCTCATCGCCGGCTCGGAAAATACCGTGCTGGTGGGCTGCGCCGCGTTGCCGCTCAAGCGCAGACCGGCAGTGACGTCATCGACCTGACGCACCGCCTCGATATCGAGAAACGGCTGATCGATCGGCCCGGCGAACAGCAGGCGCGCCCGGCGCACATTCAGGCGCTGGCCATAAGCGCGGAAACGCCCCTTGTTCAGGCTCAGCTCGCCACGGGTATCGAGGTCATTGCCGATATGCACCTGGCCGAGCAACTCGGCATTCAGACCAAAGCCGCTAAAGGTCAGGCGCTGCTGACCAACCTCGACATCGATATCCATGGCAATCGCCGTGGCCTGTTGTGCCGCGCTGTCACGCCCAAGCACCTGGGCATCGCTGGATACCTGTACGGTTGAAGGTGGCAGCTCGCGCACTTCGATCTTGCCGCTGGGTATCAGCACTTTGCCGGCCAGCGACAGCTGCTCATCGTGCAGGCTTAAACGCAGATCCGGCTCAACTTCCAGCGCTGCGTAAGGCTCCACTGTCACCGGTAGACGGCGGCCACGCAGTTGCATATCAGCCCGCAATCCATCGGCCCAGCTCAACTCGCCATTGAGGCTGCCCTGTCCTTGCTCGCCGCTGCGCCAGTCGCCTTCCAGTTGCAGGCGCTCACCCTCGATGCGTGCGAGCAATTGCAGTTGCTCGATATTCATCGGCAGCTCGCCCCCGGCAATCTCACCGCCCTGCACCCGCAAGTTACCGTTGATCTGCGGTGCCAGCAGCCCGCCGGTGAGCGTGCCGGCACCATTCAGCTGCCCGGCAATACGCTCGACCATTGGTACAAACGGACGTACCAGGGCCAGGTCCAGTCCGTTCAGGCGGAAGCTGCCGGACAGCGGTTTGCTCGCAGGGCGTGGGTCCAGCTGCGCCTGCAGCGACAGCTCACCGATAGCCGGGCCATGCAACTCGAACAAACTGTCGATACGCTGTGGGCGCAGTTGAGTGCTCAGGCGCAGGCTGTCATAGGCAAATTCCAGCCACTGCTGCTGATCACGGATACGCCAGATGCCACTGCCGGCATCCAGCTCCAGGCGGCCATTTGGCCCGCTGGCCGGCAGATCCAGTTGCAGCCGGCCATTGAGTTCACCTTGCCAGGCGAAATCCTCGGGCCACAGGGCCGCCAGGCTGTCCATGGGGAAGTTGCTCAGCTGGTAGTTCAGCTTGGGCTGTGGCAGCAGGCGCTGCTCTGTGCCACACAGGCTGGCCTCGCCTGAACGCCAGCAATGCGCGCCTAGGCTGAGCTGCCCGTTGGCCAGGCGCTGCAGGCTGGCCGGTTGTTGCAACCGCCAATCCTGACCGCTGCTTTGCACCTCGGCCCGGCTCAGGCTGCCGCGCCAGTTACCCTTGTCCAGTTTGCCGGCCAAGGCCAGTTGGCTGTTCAGCAGTGGGCCTTGCAGCTGTAACTCGAGACTTTGCTGATGTTGATTGCCCGTGGCGTTTGCATCCAAACGTCCCAGCTCGGTTTCGCCCAGCGCAATGCCCAACGCCTGCAGGCTGATCTGGCCACGCTGGGCGCTGTTCAGGCTGGCGTCGAGTTTGAGTTGTTGCAGGCGCTGATCTGCAAGGGCCAGGCGCTGGCCTTGCAGCTGCAACTGGCCTTGCGGTGCGTACACGCTGCCGGCCAGATCCAGCTGGCCATTAAGCTGTCCCTGAAGACCCGGCCACAGCTGACCCAGGCGCGGCATCGCTAGTAATAATTGGCCGCTCAGCTGTTGCTGCAAGGCCGCTTTGCCGCTGATGCGGTTATCACCCAGGCGGATATCCAGAGCACTCAGCTCACCCTGCTCCAGGCCGCCGGCAAACGTCGCCAGCAGCTTGGCCGGCTGCCCACGCAAACGGCCGTTAAGGTCGATATCGGCGTTCAACTTGAGCTGCTGATTGATCAGGCTGCCCGAGCTGTTGAGTGGGCCAGCCAGGCTGCCGGGCAACTCGGCCAGCCAATAGGCCGGGTCAAGCTGGCTGAGTTGCAGGCGTACATCCCAGCTCAGTTGCTCGGCAAAACCCAGGCTGACCTGGCCTTCGGCGAGGCCCTGGCCGGCCTGTAGACGCAGCTCGGGCAGGTAGAGTTTCTGTAAATCGCCACTCAGCGGGCTTTGCAGGCTAAAGGCACCGGCAGGGCCATCCAAGTCGGCGGCGAAATGCCCGAGGTAATTGCCGTTCTGATAGGCCAGCTCACCGGTAAGCGTACGTAACGCCACAGGCGGTGCATCCGCCAGCGGGTAGAGGCGCTGCCAGGGGAAGTTCTGCCAGTCGAAGCGGCTATCCAGGCTCAGGCCCTGCTGCCAGTTCAGTTCGCCGCTGAGTTGTACACGCTGCTCCGGGCTGGCTGTCAGGCTCAGGTTGCTGAGCGTTGCACCATCCGCCTTGAGTAATCCTGCTAACGCCAGAGCAACCGGCCCGTCTACCGCTGGCAGGCTGGCACTGCCGATCAGTTGATAACCGGCTTGCAGATCGCCTTGGGCATTTAGCTCAATCTGCTCAAGCGTCAGGCTATCCGGCAACTCGGCGCTGGCCTTGAAGGCAGCAACCTGCACGCGCAGTTGCGCCGGCAGGTGCTCCGCCAGCGGTTGCAACCAGCCGCTCAGCTCACCTTGCAGATAGCCGCTGCTGCTGGCTGTCAGTTGCACCCGCTCGCGCAGCTCACCATTGAGTTGTAGTGCTATGGGCCAAGCCTGTTGCTCGGGCGCTAGCAATTGCAGCTGTCCGTTCAGTTGCAGCGGCCAGTTGCCCGAGGTCTGCACCCGCCCCTGCAACGCCACCTGCAGATCGGCAGTATCCAGGCTGAGGTTATCAATCTGAATGCCTTGCGCCGTCCAACGCGCCGCCAATTGCAGTCCGTGCAGCTGCTCGACGCCATTGAGTTGCAGGCTGTCGATCCGTACCTCGCCCAGTTGCAGCGCCAACGGCAGGCTCAGATCCGGCAGGCTGAACGGCTCGCTGCTGGGCTGCTCATCGTCAGGGAAAACCAGGCTGATCGGCCCGCTACGCAGTTGTTTGATGCACAGGGTCAGGCGTAACAGGCAGCTCGGCGACCAGTCCAGGCTGAGGGCCATGACCTGCACGCTATTCTCGCCCTGCTGCCAGCGCAGCTGTGTCGCAGTCCAACTGCCACCCAGGCGGCCATTGAAGTCGTCGACCTGCAAGCCCGGCACCTGCGCCAATAACCAGCGGCTGCCGCCCTGGGTGCCGAGTAGCAGACTCAGGCTGGCAAACATCACAAGCAGTAGCCCGAACAAGCCGAGCAGCGTATTACGCAGCCCGCGCTTCACAGTTCCGGTCCCATAGAGAAATGCAGCCGCACACCGCCTTCATCATCCAGTGGATGCGCCAGGTCGAGGCGCAACGGCCCCAGCGGTGATACCCAACGTACGCCAACGCCCACCGCGCTTTTCAGCGAGGGGATCTGCAGCGAATCAAAGGTATTGCCCTGATCGAAGAAACTCGCCAGCCGCCAGCGTTCGGTCAGGCTGTATTGGTATTCCAGGCTGCTGGTGAACAGATAGCGCCCGCCGATCTTGTCGCCGGCACGGTTTTCCGGGGACAGGCTCTGGTAGTCATAGCCGCGCACGCTCTGGTCGCCACCAGCAAAGAACCGCAGCGATGGCGGCACATTGGCGAAACCATCGGATTCGGTGCCACCCAGCTGCACCCGGCCCAGCACGCGATGGCGCTGGAAGAACGTGGTCAGGCCCTTGAGCTGGATATTGCCGTGCAACACATTGGCATCGGACAGCAACCCCTTGGCCGCGCCTGCCAGGTCGAATTGCAAGCGGTAGCCGTGGTTGGGGTCGATCTGATTGTCGCTGTGCAGGTAGGAGTAACTGATGCCGGGCATCAGCAGCGTGCTGGTGCCGGCGTCATCGCCCAGGTCGTACTGCTCATGCTGCCATTTCAACGACAGTACGCGCTGCCAGCCGTTGTCGAGCTTGCTGTGCCACTCCGGGCCGAAGGTCAGCAGGCGGCTGTTGCTGTCAGTATTGGCCAGATCCTCGGCCTGGTAGCCACCGGCAACACGCAGCTTATCGGTGAGCGGCGGATCCAGCGGCACGTCATACCAGAGTCCGACATTCTGCCGGGGTGCCGACAGCTCGAACTCGGCGCCATAACTGTGCCCCTGCGGATTGGCCCAGTGGCGCGTCCAGTTGGCCCGGCCGCGCGGACCGACGTCGGTAGAAAAACCCAGGCCAAGGCCCATGCTGCGTGGCTTGCGTGCCTGCAGCTGAACCTGCACCGGAATCTGCTCACTGGCGGCACTGCTGGGATTGGCATCCACCTGCACGGACTCGAAATACCCGCTGGAACGCAGCGCCTGATACAGCTCGGCAATCAGCGTCGAGTCATAGGGCGTATCCGCCGGGAACGGCACCATGCGCTGCAACAACTGCTCATCGAAGGGCGCATCGCCGACAAACTGCACGGCACCGAGCCGGTAACGCGGACCACTGTTATAAATCAGCTCGATGTCCGCCACCCCGGCATCTGGGTCAATCGTCAGGCGCTGGCGGCTGAAACGCCCGGCGAAGAAGCCATAACGCGACGCCTGGTTCTGGATCTCGCGTTTGGCGGCATCGTAATGCCCGTGGTTGAGCGGCGCGCCACTGCGCAGTTGCGGATCATTGGGGGTGCGAAAAGCCCGCAATTCTGTCGCTGGCCCCTCGATACGCACTACCACATCACGCAAACGCACCGGCTCGCCTGGTTGAATCCGCAAGGTCAGGCGCGGTGTTGCGCCCTCGCTTACCTCGGTGGTGATCTGCGCCTGATAATAGCCCAGCGCCTGGGCGGCTTTCTCGGCCTGGTTCTCGGCCACGCGGCGATAGCGTTGCAAGGCCTCGGCATCACGGTCGCCCAGGCTGCCGATATAGCCTTCGATATTGCTTTTCAGCGCGCTATTGGCCGGTTCAACCCGCACACGCAGCTGCGCTTCGGCCAGGGCCGCAGCACTCAGCAAAAGCAGGCAAACGCCACTGACTAGGTTGGGAAAAACAGGCATGGAGGCGATGCTAGCACGAGCCAATGGCCGATTTAGAGCCGCAGTGCCGGCAAATAGTTGCGATGCGATGTGTCATCCGGCACATCGCATCGCCGTTTCAGGCACTGGCTTTGACTGTGACCTGCGGGTTGGGATGGAAGAACACGTGCTCGATAATCGGGCCGATGGCCACCTCGCCAATTTCCTCGTAACCCTGGCGTTTGTAGAACTCCAGGTAGTGCGCGTTGCCGGTATCGAGCACCACGCCCTGCGAGCTGGCGTCCTCTGCGCACCAGTTGTGCAACGCTTCGAGCAGCTGCTCACCGAGGCGTTTGCCCTGGTATTGTGGGTGAACACCGATTAACGGCAGCACGTGATACGGCCCCGGCGGCAGACAGGCGATCACGGCGTCGTGGTAGGCCAGGTAGCGTTTGGTGCAGCGAAAACCGGTGGTCAGCAACATGCGCATGCGCCACGCCCAGCTTTCGGTGATGTCCATCCGCCGCTGCGGCGGTGCGATCAGGGCCATGCCGATCAGCCGGTCGTCGATCAGCAAACCGATGGCGGGCAGGTCTTCGGCAAAGTGCTGTTGCACCAGTTCACGCACCGTGGCGCGTACCCGTTGGTCATAACCCGCCCGTTCGGCTTCGAACAGATAGGCAAACGTGGGGTCATGGCGGTAGGCCTGATACAGCAGGGAACGGGCTTCACGGGCATAACCGCCGTCGAGCAGACGGACTTCGGCGAGACTGTCGGGCATCAGGGACCTCTGTTGTTCTTGATTTATTGGGCCTTCAGCCACGTTAGCACCGGCCATCCGGCACCGCCACAGGCTGGCAGATGGCGCGCTCGCTGGGCTAGCATTGCCGGCTTTCCCGCTGCTTTATTCAGGACTGCCGCCCATGAAGATCGTCTCCTTCAATATCAATGGCCTGCGTGCCCGCCCGCATCAACTGGCAGCGCTGATCGACAAACATCAGCCGGATGTGATCGGTTTGCAGGAAACCAAAGTGGCCGACGAGCAGTTCCCCGAGGCAGAGATTCGTCAGCTCGGTTATCACGTGCATTACCACGGGCAAAAAGGTCACTACGGCGTCGCCCTGCTCTCGCGCCAGGCGCCCCTGAGCCTGCACAAGGGCTTTCCCGGTGATGCCGAAGACGCCCAGCGGCGCTTTATCTACGGCACCTTCGCCGACGCCCAAGGCAACCCGGTGACGGTGATGAACGGCTACTTCCCGCAAGGTGAAAGCCGCGATCACCCCACCAAGTTCCCGGCCAAGCAGCGCTTCTATGCCGACCTGCACAATCTGCTGGTCAGTCAGTTCAGCCCCGAGCAGGCGCTGGTGGTGATGGGCGACATCAATATTTCTCCGGAAGATTGCGACATCGGCATTGGCGAGCCAAACCGCCTGCGCTGGCTGAAAACCGGCAAATGCAGCTTTCTGCCGGAAGAGCGCGAGTGGCTGGCTACCTTGAAAAACTGGGGCCTGGTCGACAGCTTCCGCCATCTCAACCCGGCGGTGAATGACCGTTTCAGTTGGTTCGATTACCGCAGCCGGGGCTTCGAAGATGAACCCAAGCGTGGCCTGCGCATCGACGTGATTCTCGCCTCCCAGGCGCTGCAAGGGCGCATCAAGGATGCCGGGGTCGACTACGACCTGCGCGGCATGGAAAAGCCGTCTGATCACGCCCCCATCTGGCTGGAGCTTGGCCAGTAAGCCCAGCGCAGAGCCTTTGCATGGATGAGTGACTGTCATATTGCAGTCACTTGTTTGTCTTATCGTCGCGGCACTTTCACTCACCCATACAAGGTGTTTGCCGCATGCCGCGCACCCGCTCTGCTTCCGATCACGAAACCTGGACCCGCACCATCAGCTTTCTGCTGCTCGGCTCAATCTGCTATGCCCTGCCCTGGTCAGTGTTTGCCGCCGTGCCGCTGCCCAACAGCGACAGCAGTGTGCTGCGCATCCAGGGTTCGAACACCATTGGCGCACGGCTTGGCCCGGCGTTGGTCAAGGGCTTGCTTGAGGAACAGGGGCTCAGCGCTATTCGCATCGAAGCCGGCAATGCCGAAAACGAACAGATTGTCAGCGGCAAGGCCACAGACGGCCGCAGCGTGAGCATCGAAGTGGCCGCCCACGGTTCGGGTACCGGTTTTACTGCCCTGGGCGACGGCAGTGCCGACATCGCCGCCTCTTCCCGGCCGATCAAGGACAGCGAGGCCAACAGTCTGCAGCCGCTGGGTGATCTGAAAAGCCCGGCCGCCGAACAGATCATTGCCCTGGATGGCCTGGCGATCATTCTGCACCCCAGCAACCCACTGGTCGCGCTGAATACCACGCAACTGGCGCAGGTCTTTGCCGGCGAGATCAGTGACTGGGCGCAACTGGGGGCGCCAGCCGGTCCCATCACCTTGTACGCCCGCGATGACCAATCCGGCACCTTCGATACCTTCAAGGAGCTGGTGCTGAGCGCCAATGGCAAAGCCCTGAGCAGTAAGGCAAAGCGCTTCGAATCCAGTGAAAAACTTTCTGATGCCGTCAGTCAGGACCTTGGCGGCATCGGTTTTATCGGCCTGCCGTATATCCGTCAGGCCAAAGCCGTGGCCATCGCTTCCGGCGAGTCGCAGGCGATGTTGCCCAGCCTGACGTTGATCGCCACGGAGGACTACCCCTTGTCGCGCCGCCTGTTTCTCTACAACCAGCCGGAGCTGAGCAACCCCTGGGCCCGGGCTCTGGTGCAATTTGCCCACAGCCCTCGGGGGCAGGCAATTGTCGAGCAAAACGGCTTTATCGCGCAGACCGTACAGGCCGTGAAAATACCCCGCCAGGCACATATGCCGGCGAACTACCAGGAACTGGCGGAAAACGCCCAGCGCTTGTCAGTGAACTTCCGTTTTCAGGAAGGCAGCGCCAGCCTCGATAACAAAGCCCTGCGCGATCTCAACCGTTTGAAGAGCTACCTGCGCGAGCAGAACAAGCTGCACAGCAAGGTGGTACTGGTCGGTTTCGGCGATGCCAAGGCCGATCCGGCCCGCGCTGAGCTGCTGTCCAAGCTGCGTGCGATGGCCGTGCGCCGTGAACTGAACAAGGATGGCGTGGTCATGCGTGACATCATCGGCCTGGGGGACGAGTTGCCGGTGGCCGCCAATAGCGCCGACGAAGGCCGGATCAAGAATCGGCGGGTCGAAGTCTGGGTCTACTGAGCCGCCGTGCATGCTGCCACCGCTACACCCGCACAAAGGGCACGCTTGGCAGGACAGCGGCAGATGGCTACTCTTTACCTGCGTGACGCCGGGCCCCTCTGGCGGTGAAGCCTTCACCGTGATGTCGGAGTCACTGAGTCGATTTCAACTCAGGCAGACATAGGGAGGGCTCATGGACGCTCTACTTGCCTTTTTTGCAACCCCACTCTTCGGTACACCTGGCTGGTTCTGGCTGGCCTTTCTGCTCCTAATCATCAGCCTGCTGGTACTCGACCTCGGTGTGCTGCACCGCGATCAGCATGAAATCGAAATGCGCGAAAGCCTGCTGCTGTACAGCGGCTATTTCAGCGTCGGTGTGGCCTTTGGCGGCTGGATCTGGTGGCAGCTCGGTGCAACCAAAGCGCTGGAGTACTACACCGGTTTTCTCGTCGAACAGTCGCTGTCGATGGACAACGTGTTCGTCATGGCGATGATTCTCGGCTACTTCAACATTCCCCGGCGCTTTCAGCACCGCGTGCTGTTCTGGGGCATCCTCGGGGTGATCGTGCTACGCGCGATCATGATTGGCCTGGGCACAGCGCTGGTGCAGGAGTTCGAGTGGATTCTCTATATCTTCGGCGCGTTCCTGCTGTTCAGTGGCGTCAAGATGCTGCGCAGCAATGACGAGGAATCCCACCCAGACCTGGCACAAAACCCGATGATCCGCTTCGTGCGCCGGCACATGCGCGTCACCGACGAGATGCACGAGGGGCGCTTCCTGGTGCGCGTGCCCGATAAGGTCAGCGGCAAGCCCCAGCTCTATGCCACGCCATTGTTGCTGGCCCTGGTGCTGATCGAGCTGGCCGACCTGGTGTTTGCCGTGGACAGCGTACCGGCGGTACTGGCTATCTCCCAGGATCCGTTTATCGTCTACACCTCGAACATCTTCGCCATCCTCGGCCTGCGCTCGCTGTACTTTGCCCTGGCGGCATTGATGCACCGGTTCATTTACCTGAAATACGCCCTGGCACTGGTACTGATCTACATTGGCGGTAAGATTTTTCTGCATGATCTGGTCAAGGTGCCTGCTCTGCTTTCGCTGGGGGTGACCCTCGGTTTGCTGGCCGGTGGCGTGATATTGTCGCTGCTGCGAACCCGAGCCCAGCCCTCAAAGGATTGAACGCGTGAACCCACCCGCCATCGTCATCGAACCGCTGCTGCAACGCGGCCAGCTGCACTGGCAAGTGCGCATGGGCCGTCGCGCCCTGACCTTTCACGAAGAACAGGCAGCCCGTGCCTTTGCTGCGCAATTGCATATGCGCATGCTCTGGTTGCAGCAAAGCAGCGAGCTGGCTGGCCACTACGCCCCGCCGGAAAGCGCGCACTGACCCAAAACGCACAAGGCCCGCAATTGCGGGCCTTGTGCGTTTCGCTAGAAGCAATCAGCGGCTTGCTTTCATCATGTCCTTGGACACGTACTTGCCGATCTCGAACTTGCCGATCGCCGCGCGGTGCACTTCGTCCGGGCCGTCGGCCAGACGCAGGGTGCGCTGCATGGCATACCAGTAAGCCAGCGGGAAGTCGTTGGACACCCCGGCACCACCGTGAATCTGAATGGCGCGGTCGATCACCTTCAGCGCGACATTGGGGGCCACTACCTTGATCTGGGCGATTTCGCTGGCAGCGATCTTGTTGCCCACGGTGTCCATCATGTACGCGGCGTTCAACGTCAGCAGGCGCGCCATGTTGATTTCCATACGCGAGTCGGCGATGTGATCGATGTTGCCACCCAGACGTGCCAGCGGCTTGCCGAAGGCGGTGCGGCTGATCGAGCGCTCGCACATCAGTTTCAGTGCGCGCTCGGCCATGCCGATGGAGCGCATGCAGTGGTGGATGCGACCTGGGCCAAGGCGACCCTGGGCGATTTCGAAGCCACGACCCTCCCCCAGCAGCACGTTCTCATACGGCACGCGGACGTTTTCGAACAGCACTTCGGCGTGACCGTGCGGCGCGTCGTCGTAACCGAATACTGGCAGCGGACGCAGCACTTTCACGCCCGGTGCGTCCATCGGCACCAGAATCATCGAGTGTTGCTGGTGGCGTGGGCCGTCCGGGTTGGTCAGGCCCATGAAAATCATGATCTTGCAGCGCGGGTCGCAGGCACCGGAAGTCCACCATTTACGGCCGTTGATGACCCACTCGTCACCTTCGCGCACCGCGCGGGCTTCCATATTGGTGGCGTCGGACGAGGCCACACCAGGCTCGGTCATGGCGAATGCGGAACGGATGGTGCCGTCCAGCAGCGGCTTGAGCCACTGCTCCTTCTGTGCTTCGTTGGCGTAACGCACCAGTACTTCCATGTTGCCGGTGTCCGGCGCGGCGCAGTTGAACGGCTCGGCACCGATCAACGAACTGCCCATGATTTCCGCCAGCGGCGCGTATTCGGTGTTGGTCAGCCCGGCGCCCAGCTCGGATTCCGGCAGAAACAGGTTCCACAAGCCTTCAGCTTTGGCCTTGGCCTTCAGCTCTTCCATGATCGCGGTGGGCTGCCAGCGGTCGCCTTCGTTGACCTGTTGCTCGAACACGGCTTCGGCTGGATAGACATGGGTCTCCATAAACGCGGTGACGCGTTCACGCAGTTCCTGAACCTTGGGGGAGTAGGCGAAATCCATGGGTGGCTACCTTCTGACGCTGATTATGAGGGATTCGGTGGAGTGGAAATGATGCTAGAACAGGGCTTAGGATTTATCTAATCTATTCTCGCTGTGTATAAACATTCATCACCGATATATGATCCACTGATACCGACAACCTGCGGAGCGAGCGTGTAATGAATCTGAACAAGGTCGACCTCAACCTCTTTGTCGTCTTCGATGCCATCTACACCGAGGCCAATCTAACCCGCGCCGGACAGATCGTCGGTATTACCCAGCCCGCCGTCTCCAACGCCTTGGCGCGTTTGCGGGAAACCTTTAATGACCCGCTGTTTGTGCGCACCGCTCAAGGCATGGTGCCCACGCCCATGGCGCAGAACATCATCGGCCCGGTGCGCAACGCGCTGCAGCAGCTGCGCATCTCCGTGCAGGAAAGCCGCATTTTCAACCCAGCCCAGGCCAACAAGACCTTCCGCATCAGCATGACCGACCTCACCGAGGCCATCGTCCTGCCGCCTTTGTTCCAGCGCCTGCGCCGTATGGCGCCCAATGTGAATATCGAAAGCATGCTGGCGCGGCGCCGCGAAACCACCAAGGAGCTGGCCGCCGGCCGCTTGGACTTTGCCGTAGACGCCCCGCTGAATACCGACCCGCAGGTGCGCCACGTCAAGTTGATGGAAGACCGTTACGTTTGCGCCCTGCGCCGTGGTCATCCGTTGGCCAAAGACAAGATCACCCTGGATGAATACATGGGCCTGACCCACATCCATATTTCCAGCCGCCGCAGTGGCCTTGGTCACGTCGACCTGGCCCTGGGCCGCATGGGCATCCAGCGCAAGATTGCCCTACGTTCGCAGCATTACCTGATGGCCACCACCGTGTTGCAAAGCACGGATATGGCCATGACCGTGCCGGAGCGCTTTGCCCGGCGTAACGACCTGCATTTTGTCGAACTACCGATCAAGGACATGACGCCCTTGGAAACTCACCTCTACTGGCACGAAAGCACCGATCAGGATCCGGCTAACCGCTGGATGCGCGAGCAGATCATCGAGATTTCCCAGCAAGCCATGGCTCAGGAAAAGAAAGCCGACAAGGCCCAGGGCTGAGCCTTGACCCGCACGCATGCGCCCTTGCGGGTGCTATTTATCTGCGCCAAAAACCGCCTGCGCAGCCCGACCGCAGAACAGCTGTTTGCTGACTGGCCTGGTGTCAAAACAGCCTCAGCCGGGGTCAACCGCGATGCCGATAATCCGGTCAGCCCGGAGCTGCTGGAGTGGGCCGAACTGATCCTGGTGATGGAAAGCCGCCATCGACGCAAACTGGCCGAAAAATTTCGCCGTCTGCTTGGCAACAAGCGCATTCACAGCCTCAACATTCCCGACGATTACGCCTTTATGGAGCCCGCGCTGGTGCAGATACTGCAGCAGCGTGTACCTCCCTATTTTTCTAGATAAGTGTTGTAAGCAATTATCTAGAAGAAACTTTCTCGATTACATCAGTTGTCTTCGCATTCACCTGGCTTGACGGCAGGCACTGGCATGTTTACGTTAACGTAAAGGTAAACGAGAGCGCTGCCGCATGTCTGCCACCACCTACTCGATCTCCGAACTGGCCCGCGAGCTGGATATCACCACCCGCGCCATTCGTTTCTATGAAGAACAGCAGATGCTCAGCCCCGAGCGGCGCGGCCAGGAACGCATCTACACCGCCAAGGACAAGGTCACCCTCAAGCTGATTCTGCGTGGTAAACGCATCGGTTTTTCCCTCGCCGAATGCAAAGAACTGATCGAGCTGTACGACCCGGTGCACGGAAACCACAAGCAGCTGCACACCTTTATGGCCAAGATCGCCGAGCGCCGCGCCCAGTTGCAGCAGCAACTGCTGGATATCGAACAGATGCAGCTGGAGCTGGATACCGCCGAGGAGCGCTGCCTGGCGGCACTAGCTGAAACCGATAAAAAACAAACGCTTATTTCCTGAACTTAACTCTAAAAATTACAGGTGGAACCATGAGCTACCCAACCCTCAACTTCGGCCTCGGCGAGACCATCGATATGCTGCGCGACGCGGTGTATCAGTTCTCGCAAGCCGAGCTGGCCCCCCGTGCCGCGCAGATCGACCGCGACAACGAGTTCCCCATGGACATGTGGCGCAAGTTCGGCGACATGGGCCTGCTCGGCATGACCGTGGAAGAGGAATACGGCGGCACCAACATGGGTTACCTGGCGCATGTGGTGGCCATGGAAGAGATCAGCCGCGCCTCGGCTTCGGTCGGCCTGTCCTACGGTGCGCATTCGAACCTGTGCCTGAACCAGATCCGCAAGAACGGCACTCACGCGCAAAAGGCCAAGTACCTGCCCAAGCTGTGCTCCGGTGAACACGTCGGTGCCTTGGCCATGAGTGAGCCCAACGCCGGCTCCGACGTGGTGTCGATGAAACTGCGCGCCGAGAAGCGCGGTGATCGCTACGTGCTCAACGGCAACAAGATGTGGATTACCAACGGCCCGGATGCCAACACCTACGTGATCTACGCCAAAACCGACATCAGCGCCGGCTCGCGCGGCATGACCGCGTTTATCGTCGAGCGCGACTACAAGGGCTTCTCCCGCCACCAGAAGCTGGACAAGCTGGGCATGCGCGGCTCCAACACCTGCGAACTGGTGTTCGAGGACTGCGAAGTGCCGGAAGAGAACATTCTCGGTGTCAAGGGCGGCGGTGTGCGCGTGCTGATGAGCGGCCTGGACTACGAACGCACCGTGCTCTCCGGCGGCCCGACCGGGATCATGACGGCCTGCATGGACGTGGTGCTGCCCTACGTGCACGAGCGCCAGCAGTTCAAACAGTCGATCGGCGAATTCCAACTGGTGCAAGGCAAGCTGGCCGACATGTACGCCGGCATGAACGCCTCCAAGTCCTACCTCTATAACGTGGCCAAGGCCTGCGACCGCGGCGAGGAATCGCGCAAGGACGCCGCGGCGGTGATTCTCTACACCGCTGAGATGGCCACCAAGATGGCGCTGGACACCATCCAGCTGCTCGGCGGCAACGGCTACACCAACGAGTACCCGGCCGGCCGCCTGCTGCGTGACGCCAAGCTCTATGAGATCGGCGCTGGCACCAGCGAGATCCGCCGCATGCTGATCGGCCGCGAGCTATTCAACGAAACCAAGTGACCCGTAGGGTGCGTCGCGCGCACCGCACACACTGCCATGGTGCGCACGGCGCACCCTACAGGAAGCACAGATGACCATCCTGCACACCCAGATCAACACCCGTTCACCGGAGTTCGCTGCCAACAGCGCGGCGATGCTCACTCAGGTAAACGACCTGCGCGCCCTGCTCGCCCGCGTTCACCAGGGCGGCGGTGCCAAAGCCCAGGAACGCCACACCTCGCGCGGCAAGCTGCTGCCACGTGAGCGGATCAACCGCCTGCTGGATATCGGCTCGCCGTTTCTGGAAATAGGCCAGTTAGCCGCTTATGAGGTGTACGGCGAAGACGTACCCGCCGCTGGCGTAGTCGCCGGCATCGGCCGGGTCGAGGGTGTCGAATGCATGATCGTGGCCAACGATGCCACGGTTAAAGGCGGCAGTTACTACCCGCTGACGGTGAAAAAGCACCTGCGCGCGCAGACCATCGCCCAGCAAAACCGCCTGCCCTGCATCTACCTGGTGGACTCCGGCGGGGCCAACCTGCCGCGTCAGGATGAGGTGTTTCCCGACCGTGAGCACTTTGGGCGGATCTTCTTCAACCAGGCCAACATGTCGGCCATGGGTATCCCGCAGATCGCCGTGGTGATGGGCTCCTGCACCGCTGGCGGCGCTTATGTGCCGGCCATGGCCGATGAAGCGATCATGGTGCGCAACCAGGCGACCATTTTTCTCGCCGGTCCGCCGCTGGTAAAAGCCGCCACGGGTGAAGTGGTCAGCGCCGAAGACCTCGGCGGTGCCGATGTGCACTGCAAAACCAGCGGTGTAGCCGACCACTATGCCGACAACGACGAACACGCCCTAGCTCTGGCCCGCCGCTCAATTGCCAACCTCAACTGGCGCAAGCTCGGCGTGCTGAACAACCGCGCGCCGATTAATCCGCTGTACGGCAGCGAAGAGCTGTATGGGGTGATTCCGGCAGATGCCAAGCAGCCCTTCGATGTGCGCGAAGTCATCGCCCGCACCGTCGATGGCAGCGTGTTCGATGAATTCAAGGCCCTGTTCGGCACCACCCTGGTGTGCGGTTTTGCGCATATCCACGGCTATCCGGTGGCAATCCTCGCCAATAACGGCATCTTGTTTGCCGAGTCTGCACAGAAAGGCGCGCACTTTATCGAGCTGGCCTGCCAGCGCGGCATTCCGCTGCTGTTCTTGCAGAACATCACCGGTTTTATGGTCGGGCAGAAATACGAGGCCGGCGGCATCGCCAAGCACGGGGCCAAGCTGGTCAATGCTGTGGCCTGCGCCAAGGTGCCGAAATTCACCGTGATCATCGGCGGCAGCTTCGGCGCGGGTAACTACGGCATGTGCGGCCGCGCCTACGACCCACGCTTTCTGTGGATGTGGCCAAACGCACGTATCGGCGTGATGGGTGCCGAACAGGCCGCCGGCGTGCTGGTACAGGTCAAGCACGAGCAGGCCGCCCGCGCAGGGCAGCGTTTCTCCGCAGAAGAAGAAGCGGCGCTTAAACAGCCGATCCTCGAGCAGTACGAACGCCAGGGCCACCCCTACTACTCCAGTGCGCGCCTGTGGGATGACGGCGTGATCGACCCGGCACAAACCCGTGACGTACTGGGCCTGGCGCTGTCGGCCAGCCTCAACGCGCCGATTGAGCCGACCACTTTCGGCGTATTTCGTATGTAGGGTGCGCTGTGCGCACCACTATTCAATGTATCGGTGCGCACGGCGCACCCTACGGAATTGATCATGACCAACTTCACCACCGTACAGCTTGAAACCGATAAGCGCGGCTTTGCCACCCTCTGGCTCAACCGTGCGGACAAGAACAATGCCTTCAACGCCGAGATGATCCGCGAGCTGATTCTCGCCCTCGACGCGGTAATGGCCGATAAGAGCCTGCGTTTTCTGCTGCTGCGCGGCCGTGGCAAGCATTTCTCCGCCGGGGCCGATCTGGCCTGGATGCAGCACGCCGCCACGCTGGACTACAACGCCAACCTGGCAGATTCGCGCGAGCTGGCCGAGCTGATGCACAACCTATATCAACTGAAGATCCCCACCCTGGCCGTGGTGCAAGGTGCGGCCTTCGGCGGCGCGCTGGGTTTGATCAGTTGCTGCGATATGGCCATCGGCACCGCTGATGCCCAGCTGTGTTTGTCCGAAGTACGCATCGGTCTGGCGCCAGCGGTGATTAGCCCCTTTGTCGTGCAGGCCATCGGCGAACGCGCCGCACGGCGCTATGCCCTGACCGCCGAGCGCTTCAGCGGTGAACGTGCCCAGGCACTGGGGATATTCGCCGAATGCTACCCGGCAGAACAGCTCGATGAGGCAGTAAACACCTGGGTCGATAACCTGCTGCTCAACAGCCCGCAGGCCATGCTGGCGAGCAAGGATCTGCTGCGCGAAGTCGGCAGCGGCGTACTCACCCCGGCGCTGCGCCGCTACACGGAAAACGCCATCGCCCGTATCCGCGTCAGCCCCGAAGGTCAGGAAGGTCTGCGGGCCTTTCTGGATAAACGCAAACCCGCATGGCAGGAGCCGCAAGCATGAGCCTTAAGCCTATCGACACCCTGCTGGTGGCCAACCGTGGCGAGATTGCCTGCCGGGTGATGCGCACCGCCAAGGCCATGGGTATTCAGACAGTAGCAGTGCACAGCGCCATCGATGCCAGCGCGCGGCATGTGCGCGAAGCCGATCTGGCGGTCAATCTGGGCGGCGCCAAACCGGCGGACAGCTACCTGCTGATCGACAAACTGATTGCCGCCGCCAAAGCCAGCGGCGCTCAGGCGATTCACCCCGGTTACGGCTTTCTCTCGGAAAACGCCGGCTTTGCCCGCGCCATCGAAGCCGCCGGTTTGATTTTTCTCGGCCCGCCCGCCTCGGCTATCGACGCCATGGGCAGCAAATCCGCCGCCAAAGCGCTGATGGACGCCGCCGGCGTGCCGCTGGTGCCGGGTTATCACGACGAAGCCCAGGATGTGGAAACCTTCCGCGTCGCCTCTGAACAGATCGGTTATCCGGTGCTGCTGAAAGCTGCTGCCGGTGGCGGTGGCAAGGGCATGAAGGTGGTCGAGGTTGAGAGCGAACTGGCCGAGGCCCTGGCCAGTGCTCAGCGCGAGGCGCAGTCGTCGTTCGGCGACTCGCGCATGCTGGTGGAAAAATACGTGCTCAAGCCGCGCCATGTGGAAATCCAGGTATTTGCCGACTCGCATGGCAACTGCCTGTACCTGAATGAGCGCGACTGCTCGATCCAGCGCCGTCACCAGAAGGTCGTCGAAGAAGCTCCTGCGCCTGGGCTCTCAGCAGAACTGCGCCGCGCCATGGGCGAGGCGGCGGTCAAGGCGGCGCAAGCCATCGGCTATGTCGGCGCGGGCACCGTGGAATTTCTGCTGGATGAACGCGGCGACTTCTTCTTTATGGAGATGAACACCCGCCTGCAGGTGGAACATCCGGTTACCGAGCTGATTACCGGCCTGGATCTGGTGGCCTGGCAGATCCGCGTGGCCCGTGGCGAGGCGCTGCCGATCAGCCAGGATCAGGTGCCGCTGATTGGCCACGCCATCGAGGTGCGGCTGTACGCCGAAGACCCGGACAACGACTTCCTGCCTGCCACCGGCACCCTGGCGCTGTACCGCGAAGCCGCTGCTGGTCCGGGCCGCCGGGTCGACAGCGGCGTCAGCGAAGGCGATGAAGTCTCGCCTTTCTATGACCCGATGCTCGGCAAGCTGATCGCCTGGGGCGAGAACCGCGAAGAGGCTCGCTTGCGCCTGCTGGCCATGCTCAAGGAAACCTGCGTGGGCGGCGTTCGCACCAACCTGGCGTTTCTATCTCGCGTACTGGCCCACCCGGCTTTTGCCAATGCCGAGCTGGATACCGACTTTATTCCACGCCATGAAGCGCAGCTACTGCCGCCAGTCAGCGAACTGCCTGCCGAGTTCTGGCAACTGGCAGCCGAAGCCTTTGTACAGAGCGAAGCGCCGCAGCAGCGCCACGACGATTTCCATTCTCCCTGGAGCAACCATAACGGCCTGCGTTTAGGCCTGCCGGCAGAAACTGACGTGCATCTGGCCTGCCAGAGCGAGCGCCAGGTGATCCGTCTGCGTCAGGCAGCGACCTCCACCGTACAACTGCAAGACGAAACCCTGTCGGTAGAGCGCGACGGCCTGCGCCAACAGCATCTGGCGATTCGCCGGGGCGACAGCCTCTATTTGCACTATTCCGGCGAGTTGCGCAGCATCCAGCGTGTCGACCCAATTGCCGAAGTCGAAGCCAGCCATCAGCATCACGGCGGCCTGACGGCACCGATGAACGGCAGCATAGTGCGCGTGCTGGTCGAGGCCGGCCAGCAGGTCGAAGCCGGCACCGCCCTGGTTGTGCTGGAAGCGATGAAGATGGAACACAGCATCCGCGCGCCGCATGCCGGTACCGTTAAGGCGCTGTATTGCGGCGAAGGCGAGATGGTCAGCGAAGGTGCGGTATTGGTGGAGCTGGAAGACGCATAAGTATTGCAACGGTGCGCGCAGCGCGCTCTACGCAAATCCATGATGCGCGTATCACCGCAAATTGTAGGGTGCGCCGTGCGCACCATTGCCTCCACAGGAGACGCACATGAATCTGCCCAAACAAGTTCGCCTGGTCGAAGTCGGCCCGCGCGATGGTTTGCAGAACGAGAAACAGCCGATCAGCGTGGCCGACAAGGTGCGCCTGGTCGATGACTTGTCAGCCACAGGCCTGGGCTATATCGAGGTCGGCAGCTTTGTCTCGCCCAAGTGGGTACCGCAGATGGCGGGCAGCGCCGAGGTATTTGCGCAGATTCAGCAATTGCCGGGCATCACCTACGCCGCCCTTGCCCCTAACCTGAAGGGCTTTGAAGGTGCGCTGCAAGCGGGTGTCAGGGAAGTTGCGGTATTTGCTGCCGCATCGGAAGCCTTCTCGCAGAAGAATATCAACTGCTCGGTCAGCGAGAGCCTGGAGCGTTTCGTGCCGGTAATGGACGCCGCCAAACAGCATGGCATCCGCGTGCGCGGTTATGTGTCCTGCGTGTTGGGCTGCCCGTATGACGGCTTTGTGCCGCCCGAGCAGGTCGCCATGGTTGCTCGCGAGCTGTTTGCCATGGGCTGCTACGAGGTGTCGCTGGGTGACACCATCGGAGCCGGCACTGCGGGTGACACACGCAAGCTGTTCGAGGTGGTTGCCCGCGATATTCCCCGAGACAAGCTGGCCGGACACTTCCATGACACCTACGGCCAGGCCCTGGCGAATATCTACGCCGGCCTGCTGGAAGGCATCAGCGTATTCGACAGCTCGGTCGCCGGCCTCGGCGGTTGCCCTTATGCCAAGGGCGCAACCGGCAATGTCGCAACCGAAGATGTGCTTTACCTGCTCCAGGGTTTGGGTATTGAAACTGGCGTCGACATGGGCCGACTGATCGCCGCCGGCCAGCGTATTTGCGCAGTCCTGGACAAGCCCAATGGCTCGCGAGTGGCACGGGCCAAGCTGGCTAACGCCTAGGCGTAAGATTTTATTTACACCCTGTAAAGCGCCGCACTCAGGCTTGCTGCCGGCTGCCTGAGCGCGGTGCACAGCGGCTACAGCCGCAGTAACTGCTGTGGCGGATCTGCCGCGCACCGGCCGCCGCAAGCCAGGCAGCAGCCAGTAGGCTAGCCGGCACAAGCCGCACAACAAGAATGATGAGGACGCACGATGCAACAGCCCCTGTGGACGCCTTCTGCCGAACGTATCGCAGCAACCCGGATGGACAGCTTCCGCCGCTTCGTCAATCAGCGTCACAGCCTGCAACTGGCCGACTACCCGGCCCTGCATGCCTGGAGCGTGGCGCAGCGTGAAGCCTTCTGGCAGGCAGTGGTCGAGTTCTTCGAGGTGCGTTTCAGTGCACAACCCAGCGCCGTGTTGCAGGAAGGCAAGGCCATGCCCAGCGCCCACTGGTTTCCTGGCGCAACCCTGAATTTTGCCGAACATCTGCTGCGGCGCCGTGATAGCCACCCGGCCCTGATCGCCATTGGCGAAGACGGCTCGCGCGAACAGCTGAGCTACGCCGAACTGGCCGCCCATGTTGCCGGCTTGCAGCGCAGCCTGCGTGAAGCTGGCGTGGGGATCGGCGACCGGGTGGCCGCCTTTATGCCCAACACCTGGCAAACCCTGGTCGGAATGCTCGCCTGCACCAGCCTGGGCGCCACCTGGTCGAGTTGCTCGCCGGACTTCGGCACCCAGGGTGTCATCGACCGTTTCGGCCAGATCGAACCCAAGGTACTGATTGCCGCCGCCGGCTATCGCTATGCTGGTAAGAATCTCGATCTGACCGCCAAGCTCAATGAAATCCTCGAGCGCCTTCCCTCGCTTGAGCAGCTGATTCTGGTGCCCTACTCCAACACCCAGACCAAAGCCGCCGATTTCCATTCAGCGGCCAAAGTCGCGCTGTGGCAGGACTTCTACCAAGCCGGCGGCGAACCCGAATTCACCCAGGTTCCGTTCGATCACCCGCTGTATATCCTCTACTCCAGCGGCACCACCGGCGTGCCCAAGTGCATCGTGCATGGCACCGGCGGCACCCTGTTGCAGCACGTCAAGGAACTCGGCCTGCACACCGACCTGACGGCTGACGACACGCTGTTCTACTACACCACCTGCGGCTGGATGATGTGGAACTGGCTGGTCTCCGGCCTGGCCTTGGGTGCGACCCTGGTGCTGTTCGACGGCTCACCGTTCCACCCAGGGGCCGAGCGTCTGATCGACCTGATCGATGCGGAAAACATCAGCCTCTTCGGCACCAGCGCCAAGTTTCTTGCCGCCCTGGAAAAAGCCGGTGCCAAGCCAGGCAGCACGCACAGACTGCAACGGCTTAAGGCGATTCTCTCGACCGGTTCGCCGCTGTCCCATGAAAGTTTCGAGTACGTCTACCGCGAGATCAAAGCCGATATCTGCCTGTCCTCGATCTCCGGCGGCACCGATATCGTCTCCTGCTTTGCCCTAGGCAACCCGGTACTGCCGGTGTGGCGCGGCGAGTTGCAGTGCAAGGGCCTGGGCATGGACGTTCAGGTATGGAACGACGCCGGCCAGCCGGTGACAGGCGAAAAAGGCGAGCTGGTTTGCGCTCAGCATTTCCCTTCCATGCCGATTGGCTTCTGGAAGGACGCCGATGGCAGCAAGTTCCAGGCGGCCTACTTCGACACCTTCCCCGGTATCTGGGCCCACGGCGACTACGCCGAGATTACCGAGCACGGCGGTTTGGTGATCCATGGCCGCTCCGATGCAGTGCTGAATCCCGGTGGCGTGCGGATCGGCACCGCCGAGATCTACCGCCAGGTGGAAAAGGTCGAAGCCGTGCTGGAATCCATCGCCATCGGCCAGGAGTGGGACGACGACGTGCGCGTGGTGTTGTTTGTCCGTCTGCGTGAAGGCGTACAACTTGACGATGCCCTGCAAGCGCAGATTTGCCAGGTAATCCGCGCCAACACCACACCGCGCCATGTACCGGCGAAGATCATCGCCGTAGCCGACATCCCGCGCACCATCAGCGGCAAGATCGTCGAGCTAGCAGTGCGCAACGTGGTGCACAGCAAACCGGTAAAAAACACCGATGCGTTGGCCAACCCGCAGGCGCTGGAGCTGTACCGCGATCTGGCAGAGCTGCGGTACTGAAGTACCAAAAACTCCAGCCGAGCCCGGCGCGCAGTGCTTATAATCCAAGCCAGTCGTTGTTGGAGTGCTGCCGTGGCTGTGCGCTGGATCTGTCTCGCTGTACTGCTAACCTCGCTGACCCTGAGCGCAACAGCACAGGAACCGCTGGAGCTGCACATGCCGGACGCGCCGCCGCTGACCTTTGTCAGCTTTCAGGGCGGCTACGGTATGGTCGGCGATGTGGCGCTGGCTGCGATTGCCCGCGCGGGCTATCTCAGCCATATCCATGTCACCCCCTGGGCTCGTGCCCAGCAGCGGGTTAGTCGCGGGAAGAATCTGCTGATCATCCCGCTTTCGCGCACCCCAGAGCGCGAAACGTTGTACAGCTGGATCGCCCCGATCATGCCGCTTGAGCGCGCCTTTTTCAGCCTTGACGCGCCGGTGGCTGATTTTGCCGAAGCCCGCCAGCGTTACCGACGCATTGCCGTCGGTCATGGCACTGCACAAATGGAAATACTCAAGAGTGAGGGGTTTATCGAAGCGCAGATTGTCAGCCTCAAACTTGGCGATAATCCCGCTCGCATGCTTGAGCTAGTGCGTGTCGATGCCTGGTTTACTGGAGTACCGGAAGGTTTGTATCTGTGGCCGAAAAGCAACAATCGATTGCAGATGAGCCCCGTGCTGGCCAGTACCGATCTGTACCTGGCCTGCTCGAAAGACTGTGATGCGCAGTTGCAGGAAGATCTGCGCAAGGCCGTTGCAGCGCTAAGTGCCGAAGGCATGATCCAGCGTATCCAGGAAACCTACCAACCCGAGCGCTAACGGCACACAACCTCCTCACAGCCGGGACTTCAAATGCCTTTGCGGCCGGGGTCCTCTGGCGCTTGCTCCTCTTCGATATCTTCCAGCGTCAATTCCAACCCCCACTCGGCAGCGGAAGCAGCCGGTGCCACCGCAGGGCGAGGCGCGGCAGCCACAGGGGCCGGCGCTGCGACAGGTGCGGCAGGCGCAGCGGGGTTGTCGCGGTATAGCTTGAGCTTAAGCCGCACATTGTTGGCTGAATCGGCGTTCTTCACAGCCTCTTCTTCATCAATCGAGCCATCGTTGACCAGATCGATCAGCGCCTGGTCGAAGGTCTGCATGCCAAGATTTTTTGACTTCTCCATGGTTTCCTTGATTTCGGAGAAGTCGCTGCGCTTGATCTGGTCGCGAATCGTTGGGGTGCCGAGCAGCACCTCCACCGCTGCGCGGCGCTTGCCGTCGATGGTCTTGACCAGGCGCTGGGAGACAAACGCCTTGAGGTTGTTGCCCAGATCGTTGAGCAGCTGCGGTCGGCGGTCTTCGGGGAAGAAATTGATGATGCGATCCAGCGCCTGGTTGGCGTTGTTCGCGTGCAGCGTGGAGATCGCCAGGTGGCCGGTGTCGGCAAAGGCCAGGGCATGCTCCATGGTTTCGCGGTCGCGGATCTCGCCGATCAGGATCACATCCGGCGCCTGACGCAGGGTGTTCTTCAGCGCGGCATGAAAGCTGCGGGTGTCCACGCCGACTTCACGCTGGTTGATGATCGACTTCTTGTGCTTGTGCACGTACTCCACCGGGTCTTCGATGGTGATGATATGCCCGCCGCTGTTGCGGTTGCGGTAGTCGATCAGCGCCGCCAGGGAGGTCGACTTACCCGAGCCGGTGCCACCGACAAACAGCACCAGACCGCGTTTTTCCATCACGGTCTTGAGCAGCACTTCCGGCAGTTTCAGGTCCTCAAACCGGGGGATGTCCATCTTGATATTGCGCGCAACAATCGACACTTCGTTACGCTGCTTGAAGATATTGATGCGAAAGCGCCCGACGCTGGCAATCGAGATGGCCAGGTTCATTTCCAGCTCACGCTCGAACTCCTCACGCTGCGCGCTATCCATCACCGAGTCGGCGATGGCCGCTACCTCGCCGGCCTTTAGCGGCTCGGCGCTAAGTGCCTTGAGCACACCGTTGAACTTGGCGCAGGGCGGTGCCCCGGTGGAGAGGTAAAGATCGGACCCGTCCTGGCTGGACAGGATTTTCAGCATGGCATTGAGGTCCATAACGCGCGATTCCGTGTGTTGGATGTATTACGTTAGGCCAAGATTACGCATCGCTCCCGAGAAAATCGGAGCTTGCCCGGCCGAGGCGCTAAGCGGCTGAAAATACTGGCACAATACGCCCTTGGAAATCCGAGGAGCCCGTCATGGCTAAGGCAATGGCCCGCCACATTCTGGTGAAAACCGAAGCAGAAGCCGCCGCACTGAAGAAACGTATCGCCGCCGGCGAAGCCTTCGATGTGCTGGCACGCAAGTACTCCACCTGCCCCTCCGGCAAGAAAGGCGGCGACCTGGGTGAAGTGCGCCCTGGGCAGATGGTGCGCGCCATCGATCAGGTGATTTTTAAAAAGCCGGTGCGTGAAGTGCACGGCCCGGTGAAAAGCCAGTTTGGCTACCATCTGGTGCAGGTTTTCTACCGCGAGTGATCTGAGATGACGCCTGAACACGTAGCTGCTTTCTGCCTGAGCCTGCCGGGTGCCCGTGAGGACATCAAATGGGGCGGCGTGCGGGTGTTCTCGGTGGCTGAGAGCAAGATGTTCGCCCTGTTTCACCTGGGTAGCCATGACGGTTTGGCCTTCAAGGTGGATGCCGACCTATTTCTCGGCTATTGCGACCGTCCGGGCATCCGTCCAGCTCCTTATTTGGCGCGCGCGCACTGGATCAGCATGGCCGCGCCCTACCCGCTCGGTGATAACGAACTGCAAGCATTGCTGACGCGCTCCCATCAACTGGTGGTTGGCAAATTGCCCAAACGCCTGAAACTGGCTCTGCTGCTCGACCCGAGTGCAGAGTAACGGCTGCAAGATGTCGGACAACACCACTGCGTTGCATGAATTCAGCCGCCAGGATGTCTGGGCCGGCTTTAAGCAACTCGTCCCACTTTCCATTTTCGTGATCGCCTTTGGCGCAGCGTTTGGCCTCGCAGCAGTACAGACGGGGCTGGATAACCCGTCGGCGCTGCTGATGAGCATCCTGGTCTTCGCCGGTGCCTCACAATTTGCCGCGCTGGAGTTGTGGGGTGTGCACATCCCCATCGTGCCATTGGCCCTCACCGTGTTCGCCATCAATGCGCGTCACCTGCTGATGGGCGCATCGCTGTATTCCTGGCTGCGCCATCTGTCCCCAACCAGGCGCTATGGGGTGATGCTGGTTGCTTCCGATGCCAACTGGGCGCTAGCCATACAAGCCTTCAATCGCGGCCAACCGGGCTTTGGCCTGCTGCTCGGTGGTGGCCTTGCGCTGTGGTCATTCTGGGTCTTTGGCACCTGGTTGGGGATTTATTTCGGCGGCGCCATCCATGACCCCAAGAGTTTTGGTCTGGACATGGTGATGGGCTGTTTTCTGTTGGCGATGGCCGTGGGCGGTGAAAAGAACCTCAGGTTATTGCTGATTTGGACGGTCGCTGCCGGCTCATCACTGCTGGCTTACTGGTACCTGCCGGACAATAGCCATGTGGTTGTCGGGGCTCTGGCAGGCGGCGTATTCGGTGCGCTGTGGATGGAGAAGAAAAAATGAGCATGGCCACGACGGGCTGGGGCGCGCTGATCATCGTCTTGGTCATGGCGGCCGTGACACTGGCGACACGCTGGGGTGGCGTGTTCGTGATGGCGTATGTGCCGATCAGCTACAGGGTTCAGCAATTTATCAGGGCCATGTCAGGCTCGGTGCTGGTGGCCATTCTTACGCCGATGGCAATTGATGGCGACATGAGCGCACGACTGGCCTTGCTGACTACGGCAGTTGTCATGCTGCTGGTGAAAAAGCCGCTGCCCGCGATTGCCGCTGGCATTCTGGTCGCGGCCCTCTGCCGACAACTTTGAGTATCGCCGCACGGGCCTTGCCGCACAGCTAGCAAGCGCCGTTTAGCGAAATTGACATATCTGCCTGACGACAACCTATGCCGCCCCGCGAACCAGGCAAGACTGCTATTAACCCCTCACAACACCGCTATTGATTGCTCACGCCGCTGCCAATTGTCCTGCTGCGGCAGGTCATTTCAAAGCACATATGTATATATCTAAAAATTCTTTATTAACTATTTTTTAGATCGTTTAACTTATTTCTACCGGATCACCGGACCCTGCTGAACCCCATTTATTTCCAGTGATCCGGCCACTCCTGCAACAGCAGTCGATTGGCTGTTGAGGAGTCCTGCCATGCTCAACAAATTCCTGCCCCGTCGCCTGCTTGCCGCTATCGCCTTGGGTGGTTTTGCCCTGAATGCCCATGCGGTGGATTTCACCGTGGCCTACCAGACCACCGTCGACCCGGCCAAAGTCGCCCAGGCTGATGGTGCGTATGAAAAAGCCAGCAACGCCAAGATCGACTGGCGCAAATTCGATGGCGGTGCCGAAGTCATTACCGCCGTTGCCTCCGGCGATGTGCAGATCGGCTATGTCGGCTCCAGCCCTCTGGCCGCAGCGGCCACCCGTGAATTGCCGATTCAGACCTTTCTGATTGCCGCCCAGATCGGTGCCGCCGAGGCGCTGGTTGCCCGTGACGGCAGCAATATCAGCAAACCCGAAGACCTGATCGGCAAAAAAGTTGCCGTACCGTTTGTGTCCACCGGCCACTACAGCCTGCTCGCCGCGCTCAAGCACTGGAAGATTGATCCGAGCAAGGTGCAAATCCTCAACCTGGCTCCGCCGGCAATCATTGCTGCCTGGCAGCGTGGCGACATCGATGCGACCTACGTGTGGGACCCGGCGCTGGGTGTGGCCAAGGAAAACGGCAAGGTACTGATCACCTCAGGTGAACTGAGCGACCTGGGTGCACCAACCTTCGATGCCTGGATTGTGCGCAAAGACTTTGCCGAGAAGCACCCTGAAGTTGTCCGTGCCTTTGCCAAGGTCACCCTGGACGCATACGCCAACTACCGTAAAGACCCGCAAGCCTGGCTGGCCGACAGCAGCAACATCGACAAGCTGGTCAAGCTCTCCGGCGCTAAGGCCCAGGACATCCCGCTGCTGCTGCAAGGCAACGTGTTCCCACTGGCAGCCGATCAGGTCAACCAGCTCGCGGCGCCGACCACCCAGGCCATCACCAACACCGCCAAGTTCCTCAAAGAGCAAGGCAAGGTCGATGCGGTGCTGCCGGACTACGCGCCCTACGTCAGCAATCAATACCTGACCAACTAAATCACCTTACCTGCGCCGTGCATGACCATTCGGCCTGCACTGCGCAGCGGCATTCTTGCGGAGTAAGCAGCATGAGTTTTCGTCCATTACGCAGCCTGTTGGCGGCGCTGATTGTCAGCGGGCTGAGCACCGCAGCCCAGGCAGATGACCTGATCATCGGTTACCAGACTGGTATCGATCCGACCAAAGTGGCGCAGTTTGACGGCACCTACGACAAAGCCTTGGGTCAGAAGATCGACTGGCGACGTTTTAACAGCGGCGCTGAAGTGGTTACCGCCATCGCCTCCGGCGACGTACAGATCGGTAACCTCGGCAGCAGCCCATTGGCCGCCGCCAGCCGTGGCCTGCCGATTGTGACCTTTATAGTCGCCGCGCAAATCAACGCCGCAGAGGCATTGGTAGTACGTAACGGCAGCGGCATCAATGGCCCGCAAGACCTGATCGGCAAGACCATCGCCACGCCATTCGTTTCCACCTCGCACTACAGCCTGCTCGGCGCACTCAAGCACTGGCAGGTCGAACCGAGCAAAGTGAAGATCGTCAACCTTAACCCCAGCGAAATCTCAGCTGCCTGGGCGCGCGGCAATATCGACGGGGCCTTCGTCTGGTCGCCGGCACTCGGCGCGATCAAGCAGAACGGCACAGTGCTGACCGATGCCGCAGAAGTCGGCACCTGGGGCGCTCCGACCTTCGAAGTGTGGGTGGCACGCAAGGATTTTGCAGAGAAGCACCCGGAGCTGCTGAGTAAATTCGCCCAGGTCAGCCTGGATGCTTTCGCCGACTACGCCGCCAACAAAGACAGCTGGACTGCCGACTCCGAGCCCGTGCAGAAAATTGCCAAGTTGACCGGTGCTGATCCTAATGACGTGCCTGAGCTGCTCGCCGGCTCTGCCTTCCCGGATGCCAAGCAGCAAGCCGAGTTGCTCGGTGGCAAGACGGCCAAGGACATCGCCGCCACCGCGGTATTTCTCAAGGAACAGGGCAAAGCCGACAGCGTGCTGAGCGACTACTCACCCTATGTCAGCGACGCCTATATCCAGTAACCCGCTGTAACTCCCCCGGCAAAAGCTGGGGGAGCATTTGAGAGAGTCACGATCATGGCCTTACTTGAACTGGAGCGCATCAGCGCACAGTACCCCGGCACGGCCGAGCCGGTACTGACGGATATTTCCCTGAGCCTTGGCCCTCAGCAATTGCTGGTCGCCCTAGGCCCTTCGGGCAGTGGCAAAACCACCCTGCTCAACCTGATCGCCGGCTTTGTTGCACCCAACGCCGGCCGCATCAGCCTCGATCAACAACCGGTACAGGGCCCCAGCGCCGAACGCGGCGTGGTGTTTCAGGATGACGCCCTGTTGCCCTGGCAGAACGTATTGGAAAACGTCGCATTCGGCCTGCAACTGGCCGGCGTGGCAAAGCCCCAGCGCGAAGCCAGGGCCCGCGAACTGTTGAGCCTGGTGGATCTGGCAGGGTTCGAACAGCGACGCATCTGGGAACTGTCTGGCGGTCAGCGTCAGCGTGTCGGCCTGGCCCGCGCACTGGCCGCCGAACCACGGGTGCTGCTGATGGACGAGCCGTTCGGTGCCCTCGACGCCTTTACCCGCGAGCAGATGCAGGAGCTGCTGCTGCAGGTCTGGCAGCGCACGGCCAAACCCGTGTTCCTGATTACCCACGACATCGAGGAAGCAGTCTTTCTCGCCACCGACCTGATTCTGCTGTCAGCCAACCCTGGCCGCATCAGCGAACGCCTGAGCCTGGATTTCGGCCAACGCTACACCGCCGCTGAGAGTGCCCGCGCGATTAAATCCGATCCGGCCTTTATTGCCACCCGCGAGCATGTGCTCGCCCAGGTTTTCGCCGAACGCCAAGGGAGCCGCGCATGAGCAGCCATGAGTACATCTACTCCAACACCGAGAGCGAACAACAAGCACGGCGTGCTCCGCGTGAGCTCAGCCTGTTCACCATCAGTAGCCTGACAGTCGCCTTTTTACTGTGGGCTTGGTGGGCGGTAACCTACTTCGGCCTGATTGAGCCGCTGTTTCTACCCAGCCCACAGGCGGTGGCCAAACGCGGCTGGCTGGTGCTGAGCCAGGGTTATATGGATTCCAGCCTCTGGCAGCACCTGGCCGCCAGCCTGCAACGTATCGGCCTGGGTCTGTTCGCCGCCGTACTGACCGCCATTCCGCTGGGGATCGCGATTGGCCGTTACCGAATCGCTCGCGGTATTTTCGACCCGCTGATCGAGTTCTACCGCCCGATCCCGCCGCTGGCTTACCTGCCGCTGATCGTTATCTGGTGCGGGATTGGTGAGCTGTCCAAGGTGCTGCTGATCTTTCTGGCGATCTTCGCGCCAATCGCCATTTCCACCGCCACCGGCGTGCGCAACGTCGACCCGAGCAAGATTCGCGCAGCGCAATCGATGGGTGCCAGCCAGGCGCAGTTGATCCGCTACGTGATCCTGCCCAGCGCCCTACCGGAGATTCTTACTGGCATTCGCATCGGCCTGGGTGTGGGCTGGTCAACCCTGGTGGCCGCCGAGCTGATCGCCGCCACCAGTGGCCTGGGTTTTATGGTGCAGTCCGCCGCCCAGTTTCTGGTAACCGATGTGGTGATTCTCGGGATTCTGGTGATCGCCCTGATCGCCTTTGCCCTGGAGATGGGCCTGCGCGCCCTGCAACGTAAGCTGGTGCCCTGGCATGGCCAAGCCCATTGAACTGGATAGATGAGCATGAGCATTCAAATCACCCAACTGAGCCCTGCCCTTGGCGCACAGATTGACGGCATCAACCTCAGCGAGCCCCTGAGCGCCGAGAACCATCAGTTGATTGAGCAGGCCCTGCTCACGCATCAGGTGCTGTTCTTCCGTAACCAGCCGATCACCCCACAACAGCAGGCCAGTTTTGCCCGCCATTTTGGTGATCTGCATATCCACCCGATCTACCCCAATGTGCCGGAGCAGCCAGAAGTGCTGATCCTCGACACGGCGGTAACCGATGTGCGCGACAACGCCATCTGGCACACCGATGTCACCTTCCTGCCGACTCCGGCCATGGGCGCGGTGCTGTCGGCCAAGCTGCTGCCACCTTTCGGTGGCGACACGCTGTGGGCCAGCAGCAGTGCTGCCTTCGAGGCATTGTCGAAACCGCTGCAGGTGCTGCTCGACGGCCTGACTGCCACCCACGACTTCACCCACTCGTTCCCGCTGGAGCGCTACGGCAATACCCCGCAAGCGCTTGAGCACTACCACGAGGTGCAGCGTAAATACCCGCCACTGTCCCACCCGGTGGTGCGCACTCACCCGGTTACAGGGCGCAAGGGACTGTTCGTCAACGATGGCTTCACCACCCGGATCAACGAACTGGAGGCCGATGAAAGCGATGCGCTGCTGCGCTTTCTGTTCGCCCACAGCACCCGCCCGGAGTTCACCGTGCGTTGGCGCTGGCAGACCAACGACATCGCCTTCTGGGACAACCGCATTACCCAGCATTACGCCGTAGACGACTACCGCCCGCAGCGCCGGGTGATGCAGCGCGCGACAATTCTCGGAGATGCGCCGGTCTAAGCAGAGTCTATGCCCCTCACTCCTCCTGACAGCGGCAGCCTTTCTCCAGCCTCGACCAGGCTGGCGCATGCGGTTTTATCAGCCTGCCGCAACTCTACTTCGAACACCTGCTTGGCAGTTTGCTGCTGTTGCATGGCAATTACCCAATAGGCAAACCGATCACCTATCCTTGGGCAACACCCCGTGAATATACCGAGCACGGGCTTGCCGAGGAGATGGCGCATGGCGCAATTCACTGGCGGTTGCCTTTGCGGCAACGTGCGTATCGAAGCAACCGGGCAACCTTACCGAGTTGGCCTGTGTCATTGCCTCGACTGTCGCAAACACCACGGCGTACTCTTCCACGCCTCTGCGGTTTTTCCCAAGGACGCCGTGACAGTCGTTGGCGCAACAGCCGATTACGCCGGGCGGTTTTTCTGCCCACGCTGCGGCTCTTCGGTATTTTCCCGCAGTGCCGACGAAGTCGAAATCAATCTGGGGACTCTCGACAGCCCCAACCAACTGCGCCCCACCTATGAGCTGTGGACCACCCGCCGCGAATCCTGGCTGCCACCCTTCCCATTCACGAAGCGCTATGAAGGTGATCGGGAAACCACCACACGCACGGAAGAGTAGAGACACCGTCTCGGGGTAGCCCAGTCAAGCCGACTCAAGCGCAATGCAGTAGGCTTGGGCGCACAACAACAATCAACGAGTCCCATGCATGCCTAGCATTCAGTCTCAGCTGCTTATTGCCCTTCTGCGCATCACCCGACGCAAACGCATTTACAGCTCCGTGCAGGCGGTACTTGAGGGCATCAAGAAAGTCAGAAACCAAGGCCCGGCAAGGCCCTCAGGCAATATGCTGCGCAACCTTGAAGTACAGCATCAGACCCCGGACGGGATCGAGCTGTACCAACTGTCGCCACAAACCCCACAGGCCACGGCGCGCCATCTGCTCTACCTGCATGGCGGGGCCTATATCCGGCCCATCACCACACATCATTGGCGATTTCTTCAGCGACTTGTAGAGCAGACCGGCTGCACGATCACCGTGCCCCTCTACCCGCTGGCACCTGAAGCCAGCTGCAAGCAGGCAGTGGATGCGGTTGTTCGGGTTTACCAGCACCTCTGCATCACCACAGATGCCGGCTCACTGACCCTGGCCGGTGATTCTGCCGGTGGCGGCCTGAGCCTCGCCCTTTGCTACGCCCTGCGCGAAAAAGGCCTGCCACTACCCGCGCAATTGGTGCTGATCTGCCCCTGGCTTGATGTGAGCATGCAGCACCCGGCCATAGCCGCCAGAGAAAAGCATGACCCCATGCTCGCCGCTGTCGGCCTAAAAGAGGCCGGCCGTTTGTACGCTGGGGATTTGAGTGTTGAGCACAGTCATGTCAGCCCGCTTCGTGGCAACCTGCAAGGCCTCCCACCCACACTGCTGTTCGCCGGCACACGCGATATCGCCCACCACGACGCATTGCTGTTTGCCAACAAAATGCGGGCTGCCGGCGTACCGGTGGACCTGCAGATAGGCGAAGGAATGATTCACGTCTGGCCAATCCTACCCATCCCAGAGGGTAAAAAGGCGCTGGAGCTGATTGTCAGCTGCTTAACTAGCGCCGGTTAACAGGAATGGTCTGCGGTAAATAGAAACGTTACATCCATAGTCGGCGGCAGAGAGTTGCATGCGGCGCTATCGGCCGATTCTGTTGAAAAAGTAGCTGCTTCCCCATGCCTTCGGCAGAATTGCCCTGTCAGCGAGCGCGGGGGCGAACAGCATGATGGGGCAGTTACCGGGAGGACAGCAGCGCCTGTTCTACTCGTTCAATCTGGAAGATCACGTCCCGGCCCAACACCTCCTGCGCAGCATCGACCAGTGCTTAGATCTCAGTGATCTGCGCGCCTACCTGGCAGATTTCTATAGCCCCATCGGGCGCCCCTCGATTGATCCGGAGTTAATGGTGCGCATGCTGGTCGTCGGCTACTGCTATGGCATCCGTTCCGAGCGGCGACTGTGCGAAGAGGTGCACCTAAACCTGGCCTATCGCTGGTTCTGCCGACTGGGCTTGGAGGATGAAGTACCCAATCATTCGACCTTCTCGAAGAATCGCCATGGACGTTTTCGTGACAGCGATCTGTTCCGCTGGTTGTTCAATGAGGTGCTGCGGCGCTGCATGGCGGCCGGTCTGGTCAAGGGTGAAGGTTTCGCCGTCGACGCCAGCATCATCAAGGCGGATGCCAGCCGGCAACGTGGGGTAGCGGGAGATGAAGTCGATTGGAGTGATCCAAAGCTCAGCAGCCGCGCCGTACGCGAGTACCTCGAAGCCCTTGATGAAGAGGTGTTGGCTAAAGCCCTCCCCAAGAAGATTTCGCTCACCGATCCGCTGTCTCGTTGGACAGCAGCGCCAGGCGGCCCGGCTTACTTTGCCTACTCCACCAACTACCTGATCGACACCGAGCATGGCGTGATCATGGATGTGGAAGCGACTCCGGCGCATCGTACCGCCGAGGTTGATTCGACTAGGACGATGGTTGAGCGTGTCGAAGCGCAGTTCGACCTCACACCGGAACGCCTCATCGGCGACACCGCCTATGGCACTGCGCCGATGCTGGCCTGGATGGTCGAAGAGAAGAACATCGAGCCGCATGTGCAGGTGTGGGACAAGACCGAACGCAAGGACGACACCCTCTCCAGTAATGACTTCCACTGGAATCAGGAGGCCAATGAATACCGCTGCCCAGCCGGCAAACCGCTGCGCAGTGCATGGCGCACCTTCACCCAGCAAAGATCGCGGGTGACCAAGGCCAACACCATCATCTACCGCTCCAGCCAAACCGACTGCGCCACCTGCCCGCTGAAAGCGAAGTGCTGCCCCAATACCGCATTTCGCAAGATCGCTCGGAGCATCCATGAAGCGACCCGTGACGTGGCGCGACGCATCGCCAAGACGCCGGAATACCTCGTCTCTCGTTGCGAACGGAAGAAGGTGGAGATGCTGTTCGCCCACCTCAAACGGATCATGAAACTGGACCGTTTACGACTGCGTGGACTGACGGGTGCGACTGACGAATTCACCTTGGCGGCGACCGTGCAAAACCTGAGACGTATGGCCAAGCTACTGCCTCACGGGCCGCCGATCACGGGATAGGTGCGCCTGCGGCGAGCAGAAACCCTCGAATTAACCCTCAGACCTGGGCAAAAAAGCTCAGTGAAACGCCGAAAGGCAACTTGAAGTGGCTTCCAGCCACTTCGACAGCAGGCACATTCGACCGGCCGGCTGCCGCTAAACCTACTTTTTCAACAGAATCGGCCGCTAGCTGCCCATCACCATAGGCTGCGTTCCCTGAGTTCCATACACGGGCGGGGGCATTCAGTTAACTGAGGAGCGAGCCGAGTTTCAAGAATGGCGCGCATTGAAAAACGCCCGCCAGGACGGCTGCCGCTCCGATACGTTACCCGCCGATAGGCGATGCCAGCCCTGCCAAATAGTCCCACGGGTAAATCCCCCGCTCATGCCCGTCACTGAACACTAGTTGCACGCCATAACCCTGACTGTTGATAGCACTCAGGCTTACCCCGGCATTGACCAGATCGATACGCCCGGCCAGCCGTGCCGCGCGGCACTGTGAACACGGGCATGCGGCACGCAACCTTGTATGGCTGAGGCTTTGCGTCGAGCCGTCAGGCCACTGCAGGTGCAGTAGGCCGGCACTGCGCTGATTGCGGATGGCGCTGGGGGCGTTCATCCCACAGCCTTTTGCAGCTGGCTCAGGGCGATACGCACGGCCTTGCGCACTTCCGGGTCGCTGTCCTGTTCGGCCGCTTGCAAGGGGGCAATGGCGGCGCTGTCGGCCAGTTCGCCGAGGGCTAGGGCGGCCTCCTTACGCAGGTTGCTGATGCTATGACCGAGCAGCGTGACCAAGCCATCCAACGCGTCGACAAAGCGCAGTTTGCCCAGCGAACGCGCCGCGCGCAGGCGCACCTGCCAGTAGCTGTCCTGCAATGCGTCGATCAGCGCCGGGCCGGCCTCGCTCAGGCCCACCTTGCCCAAGGTGGTGGCAGCTTCTTCGCGCACCTGCCATTCACTGTCGCGCAAGGCTGCCTGCAAAGCCGGCAGTACCACCAAATCGCTGGCCAGGCCCAAGGCACCGGTGGCGGCGCGGCGTACTTCGGTGTCCGGGTCATCACTGGCCAGGCGCGCCAACTCGGGTAGAGCGTCGAGCTGCTTGAGCCAGCCGAGGATGCCCACCGCCTCACGCCGTACAAAGGCATCGCTGTCCTGCAGGGCCTGGCGCGCCACTGGCACGCTGTCGGGCAGGCGCAGTTCACGCAGGGCACGCAGGGCGCTGCTGCGCACAAAGGCATCAGCATGGTTGGCCCAAGGCAGGATCACCCGCCCGGCGTCCAGGCTTTTCAGTTCGCTTAGGCTCTGCGCAGCAGCACCACGTACCGCCTCATCCGCATCGGCCAGGGCGGCGCACAAAGCGGCCACGACCTCGGGCTCCTCCCAGGCTTCAAGCAGACGGGCGGCCTCGGCGCGCACCTGGGCGTCGCTATCGCTGCCCAGGGCCTCAATCAACCAGGGTAAGGCGTCGGGGTCTTCCAGATCGGCCAGGGCAATCAGGGCAATACGCCGCACGCCTGCATCGCTGTCACTCAGGCGTGGCTGCAGGGCCAGAATTTCGGGGTTGTCGCTGTTCAATTCAGTCATAGGGCAATTCGCAATGGCGGGAAGTCGGCGCTGGGCAGGCCCAGCGGGGTCAGGCGTGGCAGTTCGCGGCCTTCTTCATGGCGCAGCAACTCCAGGCAATGGCGCTTGAGGCGGACGAACTCAGGGCTGGTCAGCAGGCTGGCGTGCCGGGGCCGGGGGAAATCCAGGCGCAGATCCTCGATAAAGCGTCCCGGCCGTGGGCTCATCACCAGTACGCGGTCGGCGAGAAACAGCGCCTCGTCGATATCGTGGGTGACAAACACCACGGTGGTACGGATGCGCGTCCAGATGTCCAGCAACAACTCCTGCATCCGCGCACGGGTCTGTGCATCCAGCGCGCCGAAGGGCTCGTCCATTAGCAACAGACGCGGGCGGTTGATCAGCACCCGGGCGATTTCCGCGCGCTGCTGCATGCCGCCGGACAACTGATTGGGCCAGCGCAGGGCAAACTCCTGCAGGCCAACCAGACGGAGAAACTCACCGGCCTGGTAGCGTCGCTCGGCCTTGCCCAGGCCCTGCATCTTCAGGCCGAAAGCAACGTTGTCGAGCACGCTGCGCCAGGGCAACAGGGTGTGGTGCTGAAACACCATACCGCGTTCAGGTGACGGCCCATCCACCGCCTGGCCATCGACGCGCAGCGCGCCGGCACTGATCTGTAGATGACCGGCCAGAGCACCGAGCAGGGTCGATTTGCCACAACCGGAGGGGCCGAGAATGCACACGAACTCGCCGGGCTCAACGCTGAAATCCAGGTTCTGCACGGCGTCGAAGGTCTGTGCGCCCTGCCCCAGGCGAATCGACAATTGCTGGCCGTCGATACGCCCCGGTTCAACGGCTTTTTCATAGGCACTCATCAGCGCTTCCCCTTGATCCGGTACCAGGGCGTCGCCCAGGCCCCCAGTTGTTTGACCAGGGCACTGCTGCCCATGCCGAGCACGCCGATCAGCAGCATGCCAACGACAATGTCGGCGTAGTTCTGGATGGTGTAGGACTCCCAGGTGTAGTAACCGATGCCCCACTGCCCGGAGATCATTTCCGCCGTCACCAGGCAGAACCACGAGGTGCCCATGCCGATGGCCAGGCCGGTAACGATGCTCGGCGCAGCGCCCGGCACGATTACCTCGCGCAGAATCGCCAGGCGCCCAGCGCCCAGGCTGCGCGCCGAGGCGATCAGACGCGGATCGACGCCCTCAACGCCATGGATGGTATTGAGCAGGATGGGGAACAGCGCCCCGGTAAAGGTGATAAAGATCATCGAGGCTTCCGAGGACGGAAACATCAGGATGGCCAGGGGAATCCAGGCCACCGCGGGAATCGGCCGCAACACTTCCAGTGGCGGCAGCAGGCTGTCTTCGGCCCATTTCGAACGGCCAATGGCCAGCCCCAGCAGCACACCGGCGATCACCGCCAGCAGGTAACCGACAAACACCCGGCCCAGGCTGCTGGACAGGTGCGTGGCCAGCTTGCTCGATTCGATCAGGGCCACGGCGGCATCCAGCACCGCGCTTGGCGTTGGCACGTAAGTGAAGGTAATCAGCCCCAGATTCAGACGCTGGGTCGCCGCCACATGCCAGAACAGCAGGCAGGCGGCGAGCGATGCCAGACGCAGGGGCCAGCGATATAGCGGATTCATGGCAATCTCCATAACCCTCTGCCACACCCCGCTCGCCTGAGCGAGAAAGGGGGGGCAGAGGGAGTAGGTCTTAGCGGCTGGCCAGCAACTGCTGGTTGGCGCTGACGAAATCCAGCGCGGTGCCGCCATGCTGCTGGGCGTACTGCTCGGCCTGCTGCTTGAGCAGGAAGGCGCTGAGCTGGCCCTTGGCATCACGGACGAACCAGGCCTGGTTGGCCAGCAGCTTGATGCCGCTGTCCGCTGCCTGGGCGTAGATGGCGCGGATGTCCTTGCCCTCTTCTTCCAGCGTGGCCAGGGCGCTCAACGCAGCCTCGGGCGAGGCGTAATGGCGCACCTTGTCTTCGCCACGCACCCAGATCTGCGCCAGGCGCTTGAAGTCGGTGATTGGTTTGCCGGTCACCGCATCATTGGCCTGCAGTGGCAACTGGGCGTAGTTCTCCAGCTGTTTGGAGTAGTCGAGGTTGGAGGCCTTGAACGCCGCACGGATGTACTGATCATCAATAAAGCTGTCGATGTTCAGGTCGCGGTCGGTGCGTTTGAGCAGCTTGAGGGTTTCGATGGAGGTAGTAACCGCCTGGCGATACTCCGGCTTCCAGCTCAGGTCGCGGGTCTGCAAGCCCAGCGGGCCGTGGAACAGGTAGTTGACCTCGGCCTCGATGCCGGTGACTTTCTCGATCAGCTCGCTGTATTTCTCCGGTTCAGCGGCCAGCAACTGGTCAGCTTCTATCCCTGCGCGCAGATAGGCGGTGACAACTTCCGGGTACTTTTTGGCGTACTCGGAATCCACCAGGGCGCCGTGGAACGTCGGTGCGTTGGCTTGCGAGCCATCGTAGATCTTGCGGGCGAAGCCACGGTTGGGGAACAGCTCGGCGAACGGCACAAAATCGGCGTGCGCCTCAATGCGGTTGCTGCGCAGCGCAGAACCGGCGATTTCCGGTGCCTGGGCGATGATGCGCACGTCCTTCTCCGGGTCCCAGCCTTGAGCGGCAACCGCACGCAGCAGCATGCCGTGGGCGGTGGAGGCAAAAGGTACGGAAATGGTCTTGCCCTTCAGCTCGGCCAGCGACTGCACGCTGGAAGACGCCGGCACGACGATGCCATTGCCACTACCCTCGATGCTGCCGGACAGCACGCTGATAAACAGGCTGCGTTTGCCGGCATCCAGGTGTGCAACGCCGTTGAATGAGCCAGGGAAGTCGGCCATCGCACCGAAGTCCAACTTGCCGGCGACCATTTCATTGGTCAGCGGCGCACCGCTTGTGAAGTTCTTCCACTCGATGACGTATTTGGCATCCTTGTACTTGCCGTCTTTGGGCAGGTACTTGTCGAGCAGCCCCAGCTCACGGATCAGCAGGCCGCCGGCGGCGCAGTTGATGGTGGTGTCCTGGGTGCCGATGGCGATACGGATCGGCTCTTGACTGGATTGGGCCTGAGCCGCGGTGATGCTGCTGATGGCCAGCGCAAGGCCGGCAATAGTAGTACGCAAGATCATGGGTGTTTCCCCTCGAATCAGTAGTTATGCAGACAGGGTTAACACGTAGCGAGCGAAGGGTAAGCAAGGCGAAACGCAGATGAAAAAGCGGAGTTGGCTCTAGCCAATGAGCATTTTGAGTCTGTGGTTCAAGGCCGCTAACCGAGCGCAGTAGTGTTTACCTGGTCTGTTGGAATCGTCTCCGCCACGCTGTAAGTGGTGGGAAACGAGGGGGTGTTACATCAGGCGTCCGGTGGTTGGCCGGATGGCATTTTTGCTCTTGTAGGGTGCGCCGGGCGCACCATCGACCAGCAGTGCGCGCCGCGCACCCTGGTCAACGCAACAGGTAAGGAATTTCCACTTTCACCGCGCCGGTCGGGCAGTCGGTTTCGCACGGCATGCAGTACCAGCACTCGTCAAAGGCCATATAGGCCTTCTGGGTGGCTGGGTTGATGGCCAGCAGGTCCATCGGGCAGACCTCCACACACACGGTGCAACCCTTGTGGGCGATGCACTTGTCCTCATCGACCGTTACCGGGGCATTGCTGCGAAAGAAGATTTCCTGCGGTTGATAAGCCATTTCACGATTCCTTGGAGCCTGCGGCTCGTTGTTCTGTACGGGTGTCACGCATAACTTTGCTTGCCGTGGGAGGGGCTTCAGCCGCGAACAAATGTCGCGGCTGAAGCCCCTCCCGCAATTACTGTCCTACGCGGCAGCCTCGGTTTTCACCCGCAGGCGGTTGTAGGCCTGTTGTTCATCGTCATCCAGGGCGATCAGATACGGCTCCACCGCCTTCTTGAAACTGACCATCTGGCCGTGCTCGTCCTTCTTCAGGTGGCAGTGCACAAACCACTCGGCGTCATTGCGCAGTGGGTGATCGACGCGGTGGTGATACAGGCCCCAGCGGCTCTCCTTGCGGAACAGCGAGGCGCGTGCAGCCATTTCGGCGCAGTCGCGGATCACACTGACTTCCAGGGCGCGCATCAGCTCATGAGGGTTGTTGGCCTTGAGCTGGTCGAGGTCACGCTGGATATCGGCAAAACGAGTCAGGCCGATTTCCATCTTCTTGGTCACCTTAGGCGGCTGCAGGTAATCGTTGACCATGCGCCGCAGCTTGTACTCGACCTGGGCCGGCGGCAGGCCGTGCTCACGCAGCAGCGGCGCATACACCCGCGCTTTCTCTGCCTCGATCTGCGCTTGGTCCAGCTCGCTGTAATCACGCTCAGCCACGTAGTCAGCCGAGTTGCTGCCGGCAAACCAGCCGTAGGTGAACGCCCCCAGCATGTAGTTGTGCGGCACGGCGGCCATGTCACCCGCCGAGTACAGGCCTTTCACCGAAGTCTCTGCCTTCTCGTTGACCCACACGCCCGAAGCACTATGGCCGGAGCAGAAACCGATTTCGGAGATATGCATCTCGACCATGTGCTGGCGGTAGTCGGTGCCGCGCCCGGCGTGGAACTGGCCGCGACTCGGCCGCTCGTTGCTGTGCAGAATTTCCTCGATGTTCTGGATGGTTTCCTCGGCCAGGTGATCGAGTTTGAGGAACACCGGGCCGTTGCCGCCTTCGAGTTCCTGGTGGAACTCCCACATCATCTGGCCGCTCCAGTAGTCGCACTCGATAAAGCGCTCGCCCTTGTTGTTGGCGGTATAGCCGCCCAGCGGGCCGGTGACGTAGGCGCAGGCCGGGCCGTTGTAGTCCTTAATCAGCGGGTTGATCTGGAAACACTCCAGGTTGGCCAGCTCGGCACCCGCGTGGTAGGCCATGACGTAGCCGTCGCCGGCGTTGGTCGGGTTCTCGTAGGTGCCCATCAGGTAGCCCGAAGACGGCAAGCCGAGACGTCCGGCCGCGCCGCAGCAGAGGATCACCGCCTTGGCCTTGATCACATGGAAGTCGGCGGTGCGGCAGTCAAAGCCCATCACTCCGTTGACCGTGCCTTCGGCATCCGTCAGCAAACGCGTGGCAATCAGACGGTTGGTGATCTCCACCCGCGCACGTTTGAGCTGGCGATACAGCACCTTCTTGATATCGTGGCCTTCCGGCATCGGCAGCACGTACGCGCCCATGTGGTGCACCTTCTTCACCGCGTAGTCGCCGGTCTCGTCCTTCTCGAACTTCACGCCCCAGCGATCCAGCTGTTCGATAGTCTCGAAACTGTGGGTGGCATAGGCGTACACGGCGGCCTGGTTGACGATACCGTCGTTGGCCACGGTGATTTCCTTGGTGTACTGCTCGGGCGTGGCGTGGCCGGGGATGATCGCGTTGTTCAGACCGTCCATACCCATGCTGATCGCGCCGCTACGCTTGACGTTGGCCTTGTCGATCAGCAGCACGCGCAATGCCTTGTTGCGCTCCTTGGCCTTGATTGCCGCCATCGGCCCGGCCGTACCGCCGCCGATGATGACGATGTCGTATTGCTGTTCGATGGTGTTGATCTCATTCATTGGTGCGCGCCCTTGTGCCGGTCGATGCGCAGGCGGTACTGGAAGGCATCGCCGCGGTAATAGAGGTGTTCGAAATCCAACGGCGTGCCATCGGCGGCATGGGTCAGACGCTCGATACGCATGATCGGCGAACCCTCCTCGACCAGCAGCGCCTGGGTCAGGTCGCTGTCGGCCAGCACCGCATCAATGGCCAGGTCGGCGTGGCCGAGGGCAATGCCACAGTCGTTTTCCAGGATCAGGAAGATGTCGCGGGTCGCCAGGTCGGCCTTCTCCAGCTTCTCGCCAACGGCTTGCGGCAGGTAGGTGACTTCCAGCGAAACCGGCTCGCGGTTGATCAAGCGCACCCGCTTGATCTCGGTGACCAGGCTGCCCTCTTCGACCTGCAAGCGTTCGGCGACCAGCGCGCTGGCGGGCACGAACTTGAGGCTGCGCAGGCGATTGAGCACTTCATAGCCCATCTGCGTCATCGACTCGGCCAGGCCTTGCAGGGTGCTGACGTTCTGGAAGGCCTTGGGCTTGGCGACGAAGGTGCCCTTGCCGTGGATCTTGAAGATCAGCCCCTCCTTCTGCAGATCGCCCAGGGCCTGGCGCACGGTGATGCGGCTGACGTCGAAGGCCTTGCCCAGCTCGCTCTCGGAAGGCATGCGACTGTGCGGCGGATAGGTGCCGTCGAGAATGCGCGTGCGCAGAAGCTCCTTGAGCTGGCTGTACAGCGGGACGGGTGACAGGGGAAGCAATTGGGCCATGTTCTAACTCTCGATTCTTACTTGTCATAACAAGTTGTAGCGAGAAGATAACGAATATAAGCATCGCTTTGAAAATACCGTTATCGAATAAGGTTATGGCATTGCGCGCAGCAGCCATTGGCCAGGCAAACACCCATTCCAACGCGGCATAGCGTCGGCAGCCTGCGGGTATGGTCGCGCAAAAAAGAACGCCGACGAGAGCAAGCCTTCGTCGGCGCGGGAAATGGCCTGGGCAGTTGAACCGCACAGGCCGCCGTGGTCAGTTGGTAGAGGGAATCAGAACGCGGGAACCACCGCGCCGGAATACTTCTTCTCGATAAAGGCTTTGACTTCAGGGCTGGTCAGCGCCGCCGAGAGCTTCTTGATGGCTTCGCTGTCCTGGTTGTCCGGGCGTGTCACCAAGTAGTTCACGTAAGGCGAATCGCGGCCTTCGATCACCAGGGCGTCCTTGCTTGGATCCAGCTTGGCTTCCAGGGCGTAGTTGGTGTTGATCAGCGCCAGATCCACCTGATCAAGCACGCGTGGCAGCGTTGCCGCTTCCAGCTCACGTATCTTGATGCTCTTCGGGTTGCCGGCAATATCCTTTGGCGTCGCGAGGATGCCGCTGTCCGGCTTCAGGGTGATCACGCCGGCCTTCTGCAACAGCAGCAAAGCCCGACCGCCGTTGGTGGCGTCGTTGGGGATGGCCACAGTGGAACCTTGCGGCAGTTCAGTCAGGTTCTTGATCTTGCTGGAGTAGGCACCAAACGGCTCGACGTGTACGCCCTTGACGCTCACCAGATTCGTACCGCGATTGGCGTTGAAGGTATCCAGATAGGGCTGATGCTGGAAGTAGTTGGCATCCAGCTGTTTCTGGCTGACCTGCAGATTGGGCTGCACGTAATCGGTGAAGACTTTGACATCCAGATCGACGCCCTCCTTGGCCAGCTGCGGCTTGATCAGCTCAAGGATTTCGGCATGCGGCACGGGCGAAGCCGCCACAACCAGTTTCTCGCCGGCCTGCGCCAGGGTGACGGAAAGCGCAGCAGCCAGCGCGGTGAGCAGCAAAGTCTTTTTCATCGTGAGTTCTCTCAGTTCGTATGCCCCAGCTGGATCTTCAGGTGCGAGCGGAGCGGATTTTTCACCTGCCGGTCAGGCTCGGTTGCTGCCGACACTACTGAGATTATTTATTCCAATAAAATACTAAATAATTATTTTATTATTCGATTATTGAATATAAAGATTGCCTTGCCCTACACCCTCATAACCGCTGCCGCAGAGCATTTACGGGCTCACTGCACCAGTTGGCCCGGCCACAGCCAATGGCGAGCACACGCCAGCGCAAGCCCGCCCGTCCCGCCTGCTGCCTTTTAGCGCCGTAAACCGCTACAATCGCGCCCCTTTCGCGCCCGTGCGCCCGCTTATCTGGACCAAGATTCGTGATCTCCACCGCCAACATCACCATGCAATTCGGCGCCAAGCCGCTCTTTGAAAACGTCTCCGTGAAGTTCAACAACGGCAACCGCTACGGCCTGATCGGCGCCAACGGTTGTGGTAAGTCGACCTTTATGAAAATTCTCGGCGGTGATCTGGAGCCCTCTGCTGGCCAGGTGATGCTGGAGCCGAACGTGCGCTTGGGTAAGCTGCGTCAGGATCAGTTCGCTTACGAAGAATTCAACGTGATCGACACCGTGATCATGGGCCACGCCGAGCTGTGGAAGGTCAAGGCTGAGCGTGACCGCATCTACTCGCTGGTGGAAATGAGCGAAGAAGACGGCATGAAGGTCGGTGAGCTGGAAGGTGAGTTCGCCGAGATGGACGGCTACACCGCCGAGTCCCGCGCGGGCGAGTTGCTGCTTGGCCTGGGCATTCCGCTCGAACAGCATTTCGGGCCGATGAGCGAAGTCGCACCCGGCTGGAAGCTGCGCGTACTGTTGGCCCAGGCGCTGTTCTCCGACCCGGACGTGCTGCTGCTCGACGAGCCGACCAACCACCTGGACATCAACACCATCCGCTGGCTGGAAAACATCCTCACGGCGCGTAACAGCACCATGATCATCATTTCCCACGACCGTCACTTCCTCAACTCAGTCTGTACCCACATGGCCGACCTAGACTACGGCGAGCTGCGCCTGTTCCCGGGTAACTACGACGAGTACATGACGGCCGCGACCCAATCGCGTGAGCAACTGCTGGCTGACAACGCCAAGAAGAAGGCGCAGATCGCCGAGCTGCAAACCTTCGTCAGCCGCTTCTCGGCCAACGCCTCGAAAGCCAAGCAGGCCACCAGCCGTGCCAAGCAGATCGACAAGATCCAGCTGGCCGAGGTCAAGCCATCGAGCCGCGTCAGCCCATTTATCCGTTTCGACCAGAACAAGAAGCTGCACCGCCAGGCCGTGACCCTGGACAAACTGTCCAAGGCCTTCGACGACAAGGTGCTGTTCAAGGACTTCAGCTTCACCATCGAAGCCGGCGAGCGCGTGGCGATCATCGGCCCCAACGGTATCGGCAAGACCACCCTGCTGCGCACCCTGGTCGGTGAAATGACCCCGGACGCCGGCACCGTGAAGTGGACCGACAGCGCCGAACTGGGTTACTACGCCCAGGACCACGCCCACGACTTCGAAGCCGATGACACCCTGTTCGAGTGGATGGGCCAATGGACCCAAGGCGAGCAGAACATTCGCGCCGCTCTCGGCCGCATGCTGTTCTCCTCCGATGAAATCCAGAAATCGGTAAAAGTGCTGTCCGGTGGTGAGCAAGGCCGCATGCTGTTTGGCAAACTGGCCTGCCAGAAGCCCAACGTGCTGCTGATGGACGAACCAACCAACCACCTCGATATGGAATCCATCGAGGCGCTCAACCTGGCGCTGGAGAACTACCCGGGCACGCTGATTTTCGTCAGCCACGACCGCGAGTTCGTCAGCTCCCTGGCCACCCGCATCATCGAGCTGTCGGACAACGGCGTGACCGACTTCAGCGGCAGCTACGACGACTACCTGCGCAGCCAGGGCGTGATCGTCTGACCGGTCTGTAACCGGCATAAAAAAGCCCGCTCATTGAGCGGGCTTTTTCGTCTATGCAGCCTTATGCAGTGGCGAACAACCCGGCGATCTGCGCATGCGCGGCATTGAGGGCATTGCGGCGCGGCTCTTCACCGTAGGCCAGGCCTTCAGCGCGAACAATCTCGATGTCAGTGATACCGAGGAACCGCAGCACCAGTTGCAGGTAGTCCTCATGCGCCTGGCCACTTGGCTGGCCAGCATGGATGCCGCCGGCGGTGGAGACGATGATGACCTTCTTGCCACCGGCCAGACCTTTCGGGCCATTTTCATCGTAGGCAAAAGTCTTGCCGGCTACAGCCACGCGGTCGATCCAGGCCTTGAGCTGAGTGGGTACGGTAAAGTTGTACATCGGCGCGCCAATCACCAAAGCATCGGCAGCCAGGAATTCATTGAGTGTGGCTTCAGCCAGCTCCACTTCATGCCGCTGCGCAGCATCACGCAGCTCTGCCGGCGTACCGCCTGCCATCAGGCTGGCGGCAGACAGATGGCTCAGCGCATCGCCGGCCAGGTCGCGATAGCTCACTTGAATCTCAGGGGCAGCGGCCAACCAAGCCTCGACCACGGCGCGGCTGAGCTGACGGGAAGCGGATGAGTCGCCGAGGATGCTGGAATCGAGGTGAAGTAGTTTCATGACAATCTCCAAAATGAGATCGCCCCACGGCGATCAAGATGCTGGAGATACTACTGATGAAAGCAATAGCCGATTAGTCGGCGCAAATGCGATAGTTCGTCCTACTGATAGGACGATTAAGCCATGCATGACCTCAACGACCTGTTCTATTTCGCCAAAGTGGTAGAAGCCGGCGGTTTCGCCGCCGCCGGACGCATTCTGGGTATTCCCAAATCGCGCCTATCACGGCGGATTGCCGAACTGGAGAACCGCCTCGGCGCGCGCTTGTTGCAACGCACCACACGCAAACTGGCACTGACCGACGTTGGCGAACGCTACCTGCGTCACTGCCAGGCCATGCTGCTGGAGGCCGAACAGGCCGAGGAAACCGTGGCCAGCCTGACCAGCGAGCCCCGTGGGCGTCTACGGGTTAGCGCGCCAGGTGGTATCGCGTTATTGAGTGAGTGGGTGGTGAGCTTTCTGGCGCTCTACCCCAAGGTGCAGCTGGAGCTGATCCAGACCAGTCGGCGGATCGACCTGCTCAATGAAGGCGTGGACGTCGCCCTTCGCGTACGCAGTGCAGAAGATGAAGACCCGTCGCTGATCACCCGACGTTTGCGCCCGGCGCAGGCGTTTCTGGTGGCCGCCCCGACTTTGCTGGAAAACGCCGAAATCTGCACGCCTGAAGACCTCGCACAATTGCCAGCCCTGGGCGCATTAGAAGCAGATCGGCAGATCCACCTGCGCTTCCAGCATGGCAGCGGACGAATACAGGAGGTCATGCTGGAAGCACGTCTGGCCATCGTCGACTTCAGTGTGCGCAAGCATGCGGCTCTCGCCGGGCTGGGCTTTACCATGCTACCGGCTGCGCTGTGCCTGGATGAGCTGGCCGATGGCAGCCTGATCCGCCTGCTGCCTGACTGGGAATTACCGGCAGGCAATCTGCAACTGGTTTACACCCATAGACGCGGCATGCTGCCGGCAGTGCGCGCCTGGATTGAACACCTCAGCGAGGCCGTCAGCCGTTGGGAGCAACCGATCTAGCGGTTTACCGCGTGCAGCAAAGCCATCAACAACTGGCCGTCGAGCAACAACCAGTCAATCCATACCACCTGGTGCGCAGCAACAATCAACCAGAACACCAGCTGGAAGGACGCCTTGCGCGTCTTGTGTCGGAAACACTGCTGCGCCACCAACGCGCCCGGCCAACCACCCAGCAGCGCGACCCCATGCAGAACATTCTCCGGCGTGCGCCAGCGACCTGCCTGGGCGCTGGACTTGTCGTGCCAGTACTGCACAAAGCTGACCATGCTGGCCAGCGGATAAGCCAACAACACCCACATCACGCCAAGCTGCGTCAGCACCCGCCAACTGCCCAGTAATGGCAGCACGCAAAGCAAAGCCAGCAATGCCAGTTTCGCCGGTAGATGCTGAATCGGCCCGGAGTCGTGGCTGCGCCTCGATCGTAGCTTGGGCTTATTCGCTGGCTTAACGACTGACTGGGTTAGCGGTTTATCTGCGCGCGGTTTACGGCGAATGGCCGGGCGATCCAGCGCCAGCTCACCGGCCAGGCGGATATGCTCGGCACGCACCCTGCCCTGGGCATCCTGGCCGGCGACATACAGCACCTGATCGCCGGCAACCGGGCGACGGTCACCGCGCATGGCCGAGATATGCGCGAATAGCTCTGCACCGCCCTGCTCCGGCTGAATAAAGCCGAAGCCCTTGTCGTCATTCCAGTTGCGTAACCGGCCACGCTGTTCCATCACGTCATCCCAGAGCTTTACGCGCGATAGTGGCGCTGCAGAAAGTCCAACAGCAAAGCATTGACCTGCTCAGCCTGCTCGTTCTGAATCCAATGTCCGCAATTTTCTAGAACATGCGACTCCAGCCGGGGAACCCGCTTGGGCATCTGCTTGAGGGTATAGGCCTCCAATGTGCCCACCGGGTCCATGTCGCCCAGCAGAAACAGCGCAGGCTGCTCCACCTGCCGCTCAGCCAGTGACTCGGTGCGCTGCCAGTTACGCTCGAAGTTGCGGTACCAGTTCAGCGCACCATAGAAGCCGCGCTCCTGGAAAGTCTGCACGTAGAGTGCGAACGCCGGCGCATCACACCAGACGGGAAGCGTGCCGGGGTCCTGCATGCCGTCGAACAACCCCGCACCGGCGGTTTTTTCCTGCAGAAAGTGATCCTTGGGTACAGCGGCGGAGGTGTTGTGCATCATCATGCGCAAGGTGCGCGGGATATCTGCATCCATCTCCGCCTCAGCCACGCCCGGCTGCTGAAAATGCACGATGTAATGAAAGCGTCCGGCATACAGCTGACGCATGATGTCGATGGCCGGCTGCCGGGGCCGACCGCCAAACGGCACCGCCATGCCCACCACGGCCTGCACCCGTTGCGGCTCAAGCAAGGCTAGATGCCAGGCAATCGGCGCGCCCCAGTCATGCCCCACCACACACACCTGCTGCTGATCCAGCTGATCCATGGCCGCCTGAATATCACCGCAGATGGTCAGTACGTCGTATGCCGCCGGGTCGCGTGGTGCGCTGCTCTGGCCGTAGCCACGCATTTCCGGGATCAGCACGCGGTAACCGGCCGCAGCCAGTGGGGCAATCTGCTGCCGCCAGGAATGCCAGCATTCGGGAAAGCCATGCAGCAGCCAAACGGGTCGCCCACCCTCGGGGCCGGCACAGTACAGGCTCAGGTCAATCCCGTTGACCTGCAGAATCTGATGTTCGAGCTGATCCATATCCGCCTCCATTAACTGCGGCCACTATGACAAAGGCGCACTCGAAGGTGCGCCTTTATTCATCCGCCGAATGCACCGGCAGCAATCAGCCCTGCACGGTGCTCCAGTCAATCCACTGCAACTGCCAGGTAGCCAGAATCAGCAAGCCGAAACCGATGCGATACCAGGCAAAGGCTGCATAGCTGTGGTTGCCAATAAACTTCAGTAACGCCCGCACAGCAATCATGGCGAAGACAAACGAGGTGATAAAACCGATGGCGAACACCGGCAGATCACTGGCCTGGAAAAGATCACGGTATTTGTAGCCGGAATACACCGCGGCACCGACCATGGTCGGCATGGCGAGAAAGAAGGAGAACTCGGTAGCGGCCTTGCGCGACAGGCCAAACAGCAGACCACCAATAATCGTCGCGCCGGAACGTGAAGTGCCCGGAATCATCGCCAGACACTGAGCAAAACCAATTTTCAGGGCGTCTTTCCAGTTCATGTCATCGACGCTTTCCGCATGCACAAGGTGCGTGCGCCGCTCGGCCCAGAGCATGATCACTCCACCGATGACCAAGGCCAGGGCCACGGTGATCGGGTTGAACAGGTAATGGTGAATCAGATCGGCAAACAAAACACCCAGGGCTACCGCAGGCAGAAAGGCGATCAGCAGATTCACGGTAAAGCGCTGCGCCTGCGGTTCTTTCGGCAGGCCGATGACAATGTCGAAGATCTTGCGCCGGTATTCCCATACCACCGCCAGAATCGCCCCAAGCTGGATGATGATGTTGAACGCCATCGCCCGCTCGCCGCCAAAACCGATCAGATCCGCAACAATGATCTGGTGCCCGGTGCTGGAAATCGGCAGAAACTCGGTCAGCCCTTCCACCACACCCAGAATAAATGCCTGCAAGGCAACCCAAAGATCCATCCCCACTCCCCAACACGTGCGTTTTTGGCACGAACAACAACGATGATGATGAACCCGCGAGTGCGTCGACAGCCTTTGCGAGCAAAGGTTCCCTCGCGCAGAAAAAACAGCCAAATCACACACTTAACAAACAGTGGCGCAAATCCTAACAGAGAACATACAGACATGGTGCTGCCAACCCAGACGCTCGGAATCGCCCACCTATAGACAACTGCTGGCCATTGGCCTTCTACACTGTGCTTATCCGCCAATTAGCCTAAGGTCTAACGTAGGAAAACAGCGCGCTCAGCCTATAAGAGCGCCTCACAAAAACATAAGGGAGCCTAGTCCCATGAACAGCTTGCGCAGCCTACCCATCAATCGTCGTCTGTGGCTGATTCTGGCAGTGTCCATCCTGATGCTGGTGATCCAGGGCGCATTGTTGCTGCAGCAGATTCACACCGACCTGTATGCCGCCAAGGGTGAGAAGACCCAGCATGTGGTGCAGAGTGCAGCCGGGATTCTGAAATACTTCCATGGCCTGGAAACGGCTGGCAGCCTGCCCCGTGAACAGGCACAGAAACAGGCCATGGAGGCGATTCGCGGCCTGCGCTATGCCGGCCAGGAATACTTCTGGATCAACGATCAGACGCCCGTGATGATCATGCATCCCACCAACCCCAAACTTGAGGGGCAGAACCTCTCGGGCTTCAAGGACCCTGACGGCAAAGCCCTGTTCAATGAGATGGTGGCCATCAGCAAGAGCCAGGGCGCCGGCCAGGTGAACTACCGCTGGCCCAAACCCGGTGCCAGCGATCCGGTGCCCAAGGTGTCCTATGTCGAACTGTTCCAGCCCTGGGGCTGGATTATTGGTTCAGGGGTGTACGTCGATGATGTCCAGGCCGAGTTCCAGACCCAGGCCCTGAAAGCGGTGATTATCGGCCTCGGCATTGCCATATTGGTGGCGTTGCTGGTGGTGCTGATCGTGCGCAGCATCACCCAGCCACTGCAACAGGCCGTCAGCGCCATGGCCAATATCGCCAGCGGCGACGGCGACCTGACGCGCAACCTGGACACCCATGGCAGCGATGAGCTGTCCGCCCTGTCCCGCCATTTCAATGTGTTTACCGAGAAGTTGCGCCAGGTGATCCGCCAGTCACTCGACTCCGCCGGCAAACTCGATGTAGCCGCCCGCGAACTCGGGCAGATTTCCAGCCAGGCGCAGCAGCACAGCGAGCAGCAATCACAGCAGATGGAACTGGTGGCCACGGCAATCAACCAGGTCACCTATGGCGTTCAGGATGTGGCGAAGAACGCCGAACATGCTTCATCAGAAGTGCATACCGCCGAAGATCAGGCGCGGCAGGGCCAGCAGAACATCGAAAGCAGCCTGCGGCAGATCACCGAACTGTCCGCCACCATCACTCAGGCTGTCGAAGTCATTCAGGCCTTGGCTCAGGAAAGCACGCAGATCGGCAGCGTGCTTGAAGTGATTCGCTCGATTGCCGAGCAGACCAACCTGCTGGCCCTCAACGCCGCCATCGAGGCAGCCCGGGCTGGCGAGCAAGGCCGTGGTTTTGCCGTGGTGGCCGACGAAGTCCGCCTACTGGCGCAGCGCACGCAGAAATCCACCGCCGAAATCCAGGTAATGATTGAACGCCTGCAAGGTAACTCTGAGGCCGCCGTTAAAGTCATCAACGACAGCAGCAAAGCCTCACAACTGACCATCGAGCAGGCCAGACAGGCGGGCGTCAGCCTCACCCAGATTGCCAACGGTTTGCGCAACCTCACCGGCTTGAACGCTTCCATCGCCAGCGCGACGCTGCAACAATCGCATGTGGTCGAAGACATCAACCAGAATGTCACCCAGGCGGCCAGCCTGGCTCATAACAATGCCCTGGCAGCACAACAATCCAGCGACGCCGGGCAGCACCTAGGCCAGCTTGCTGAGCAACTGAACAGGCTGCTGGGACAGTTCAGGGTATAAATACTAAATGAGCAGTATGGAACATCAGGAAGTCGACCTCAGCAAACCGCAGAACCAGGACCTGATCTGGGACCTGGACAGCATTGCCAGGCGCGAGCTGGCCGAGCGCTTTATCAAGCTGTTCGAGAACCGTCTGTGCGTTTACTCGGAATCGACCCGCCAGCTGTACACCAACTATGACCTGCACTTCCCCAGCGACCTGGGGCGCAAGATGGTGGTGCTGCCCAACCCCTATGCGTTTCACGACACCCTGAATGGCATAGAAGCGCTGGCCGTACGCAAGACCGGGCTCTGTGTGCTGCCCGGCGTGGTGCTGAACAAGCCTGGCCTGCTGCTGACCACGATGATCAAGGAAGGCGGCCCTGCCCCCAAGACCATGCCATTCAAACCCGCCCTGGCGCAGATCATCAGCAATCAGAAAAAGGCGGGGGACATTTTCCTGCCGATCATGATGAAAGGTGACCTGCGCGAGTTCGATCAGCAGATGCCTTACATCCACTTGCATCGCCTGCAAGTCGGCCGCCTGACACGTCTGTCGACCTTCGAACGCGACGATATCCAGCAGACCATCACCCGCAAACTGTTGATGCTGTACCGCCAGGCCGACAGCCTGAGCTGCCACTGAGGCTGCACACCGACCAATAAAAAACGGGCATCAACGCACTGATGCCCGTTTTTTTGTACCGGTCGCGGGTCTTACTGCTGGCTGACCCAGAACACCGCAGTGGCGACGAAGATCAGAATCAAGGCAAAGATGGCCTTGGCATCAACCACGCTGTCAGCATTATCCGGTTCACTGTGTTCACTCATGGACTACCCCTCTTGTTGTGTTTATGGGTGAATCGTCTTATGCAGTTAAGACCAGCATGCCCGCTTACTCAAGCCGTGGGGCTATGTTCAAGGGCCGTCTTATCCCTTTAAGTTCTTTCCATATACTCAAACATCACTTTTGCGCATAACCCTGAGCTGGTATCTTCCTCCGGCTCCGCAGGGAGTGCGCGGCCGTGCGCGCTGATAGCTGTAAAAAGCCTGATAACAGGACACTCCATGTACGTATACGACCAGTACGACCAAAAAATCGTCGAAGACCGCGTCAAGCAGTATCGCGATCAAACCCGCCGTTACCTCGCTGGTGAACTGAGCGGTGAAGAATTCCGCCCGCTGCGCCTGCAGAATGGCCTGTACATCCAGCGCTTTGCGCCGATGCTGCGCGTTGCCGTGCCGTACGGCCTGATGTCTTCCGCCCAAGTACGCATGATGGCCAAGATTGCCCGTGACTACGACAAGGGTTACGCGCATATCAGCACCCGCCAGAACGTCCAGTTCAACTGGCCGGACCTGGAAGATGTGCCCGATATTCTCGCCGAGCTGGCCACCGTTCAGATGCACGCGATCCAGACCAGCGGCAACTGCATCCGTAACACCACCACCGACCAGTTCGCGGGCGTGGCCAAGGATGAAATTATCGACCCGCGCCCCTGGTGCGAGATTATCCGCCAGTGGTCGACCTTCCACCCCGAGTTCACTCACCTGCCGCGCAAGTTCAAGATTGCCGTCAACGGTGCAGTGAGCGACCGTGCAGCGATTGAAGTGCACGACATCGGCCTGGAAGCGGTACAGAACGACGCAGGTGAACTGGGCTTCCGCGTGTCCGTCGGTGGCGGCCTGGGCCGTACTCCGATCGTCGGCAGCTTTATCAACGAGTTCCTGCCCTGGCAGCACCTAATCAGCTACCTCGACGCCATCCTGCGTGTGTACAACCGCTACGGCCGTCGCGATAACAAGTACAAGGCGCGCATCAAGATTCTGGTCAAGGCGTTGACCCCTGAAGTCTTCGCCGAGCGCGTCAATGCTGAGTGGGTCCACCTGAAAGACGGCCCGACCACCCTGACCGAAGCTGAAGTGGCGCGCGTTGCCGCGCACTTTATCGACCCAACTTACAAAGCCCTCGACGATCAGGATGCCGCGCTGGCTGCCCTGGATGCCGAACACCCAGGCTTTGCCCGCTGGCGTCAGCGCAACACCTTCGCCCACAAGAAGCCGGGCTATGTCGCCGTTACTCTGTCACTGAAACCGACCGGCGTGGCGCCAGGCGATGTCACCGACAAGCAGTTTGATGCGATTGCCGACCTGGCCGACCGCTACAGCTTTGGCGAAGTGCGCAACAGCCACAACCAGAACATCATCCTCGCGGATGTTGAGCAGGCGCAGCTGTTCACCCTGTGGGGCGAGCTGCGTGAAAACGGTTTCGCCACGCCGAACGTCGGCCTGCTGACCGATATCATCTGCTGCCCAGGCGGCGACTTCTGCTCGCTGGCCAACGCCAAGTCGATCCCGATTGCCGAAGCCATCCAGCGCCGTTTCGACGACCTGGATTACCTGTTCGACATCGGCAATATCGACCTGAATATCTCCGGTTGCATGAACGCCTGCGGTCACCACCACGTTGGCCATATCGGCATCCTCGGGGTGGATAAGAAAGGCCAGGAGTTCTATCAGGTGTCCCTCGGCGGCAGCGCCGGTCGTGACGCCAGCCTGGCGCAGATCCTCGGCCCATCCTTCGCCGAAGCAGACATGGCTGATGTGATCGACAAGATCGTCAAGGTCTATGTCGAGCGCCGCACCGAAGAAGAGAGTTTCCTCGACACCTTCCGCCGTATTGGCGTCGACCCGTTCAAGGAGCGCGTATATGCAGCGAATCATTAAGAACGGTCAACTGATCGACGAAAGCTGGCACCTGCTGCCCAAGGACGCCACGCTGGACGGCATTCCCAACTGCGACGACCTGATCGTGCCGCTGGGCTTGTGGGTCGAGCACAGCACCGCGCTCAAGGCCCGTGATGGCGGCCTGGGCGTGTGGCTGGATGCGGGCGAGGAAATCGAGGAAATCGCCGATCAGCTGGATAACTTCCAGGTTATCGCGCTGAACTTCCCTGCTTTCACCGATGGCCGCCACTGCTCCACCGCCTACCTGCTGCGCAACCGCTACGGCTACAAAGGCGAAGTGCGTGCCATCGGCGATGTACTGCGCGATCAGCTGTTCTCCTACCTGCGCGTGGGCTTCGATGCCTTCGCCCTGCGTGAGGACAAAGACCCGCTGGACGCTTTGAAAGCCTTCGAGGAGTTCAGCGAGGTTTATCAGGCCTCCACGGACCAGCCGCTGCCGCTATTCCGCCGCCGCGCCTGATTGGCTCAGCATTGAAAAGCCCCGCTCTGCGGGGCTTTTTTATTTCAGGCTTTCACGCTGTCCCAGGCCACCTGAGCCAATAGTTCGCGACAGTCCGCCAGCTGTGTCTGCGTGCGCCCCGCCAGCCAGTTGCGCGAGAAGTCGTGGGTCGGCCCGATGATCACCGAAGCAAAGCAGTCCACCGGCATGGCTTTGAACAGCCCCTCTTCGCGGTAGCGCGAGAGCGCGGCAAATATCCGCTGAAAGTGCTCGCGGTTGGCTTCACGCAACTGCTCACCCATTTCCCCGGCCTCCACACGGCTGCGGCTGTGCAGGACAAAACGCGCCCAGTCGGGGTTGGCCGCCACCCAATCGATATAGCTGGTGACCAGCAGCTTGACGCAGGCCTCGGCGCTGTCAGCCGTGGCAAAGCCCTCTTCCAGCATCGCCGCGTACTCAGCCGTACCCGCCAGATAGAGCGCGGCGATGATTCGCTCCTTGTTGCCGAAGTGGTGATACAGGCTGCCGATGCTGGCCTCGGAACGATCACGGATCATCTCGATGGTGGTGCCATCGACTCCAACCTCGGTGAAGCAGGCCAGTGCGGCCTGAAGGATTTCATCTTTGCGGGAACGACGGGCCATGCTTTCCTCGGCGACAACTCAACTAGAATATATTTCTAGAATTAAATTCCAATATTCGTATACTGCCCTGGCGCGCACATCTCTTCAATCAGTAAACAAGCCAGGAGAACCCCATGAGCCAGATGTTACAGATGTTCCAGCAGGCAGGCCCGCTGCAGTTCAGCGCCATGATCGGCCAGGTCGCGCCCTACTTCGCCAGCATCGCCCCGCAATTCGTCGAGCTGCGCCCAGGCTACGCCGAAGTCACCTTCCCCAAACGCCGCGAGGTGCTCAACCATATTGGCACCGTGCACGCGATAGCCCTGTGCAACGCGGCCGAACTGGCTGCTGGAACCATGACCGACGCCTCCATCCCCACAGGTTGCCGCTGGATTCCGCGCGGTATGACCGTGGAATACCTGGCCAAGGCCGATGGCGATATTCGCGCCGTGGCCGATGGCAGCGCCATCGACTGGAGCCAACTGGGTGACGTGACTGTGCCAGTACAGGCCTTTGTCGGCGACAAAGCGGTGTTTCGCGCCGACATCACCATGTACGTCAGTCAAGCCTAAGCCCCGGAAATACAAAGGCCCGGAAATACCGGGCCTTATCAGACACGCTAGCCATCAAGCCAGGTTGACCAGCACCCGCCCGACCTGTTTACCCGCCAGTATCTGCGCAATGGTTGCCGGCAATTGCTCAAGCGTCACTTCGCTGACCAATGCATCGAGGCTGACCTTCCATTGCAGCGACAGCTTGTCCCACATCGAGGCTTTGACCACCAGCGGCAGCTCTACAGAGTCGACCCCCAGCAGGTTCACGCCGCGAAGGATAAACGGCAGTACGCTGCCTTTGAAGCCGACCCCGGCCGTCAGCCCACAGCAGGCCACGCTGGCGCCGTAGCGCAGCGACTTGACTACATTGAACAGGATGTCCCCGCCCACACAATCCACGGCGCCCGCCCACTGTTCCTTGAGCATCGGCTTATCGGTGCCGTCCTGTAACTCACTACGCGACACTACTTGCTGCGCGCCCAGTGCCTTGAGGTAATCGGCCTGCTCCGCCTTGCCCGTCGAGGCCGCGACGCGATAGCCCAGCGAGGTCAGCAGGGCCACAGCAACACTGCCCACACCACCCGTAGCCCCCGTTACCAGCACAGGGCCGGCATCCGGGCTCAGGCCGCTTTGCTCCAGCTTGTCCACACACAGTGCCGCCGTGAGGCCGGCTGTACCGAGCACCATGGCTTCACGCAGGGATAAGCCCTTGGGACGCTTCAGCGCCCAGTTGGCCGGAATGCGGATGTACTGGGCAAAACCACCCGAGGTGTTCATGCCCAGGTCATAACCGGTGACGATCACCTCATCACCCACGCTGAACTCAGCCACGCTGGACGCCTCCACCACACCCGCAGCATCGATGCCCGGGGTGTGCGGAAAGTGCTTGGTCACACCGCGGTTGCCACTGGCCGACAGCGCATCCTTGTAGTTGAGCGAGGAGTACTTGACCCGAATCAGCAACTCACCGGCCGGCAAGTCGTTGATGTCGCGCTGCACAATCACCTGTTCGAAACCGCCCGTAGCACTTTCACGAGCCTGCAATGCACTGAACTTGCTCATCTTCTTCCTCTGTATGAAGGCGTTATTACCAGAAGCGCTGCTGATTCAAACGACTCAACCAGTTCAGCACGAAGCGATCCAGCGCCACGCTACCGGCCAGGCCAACACGCTCCTGCAGGGTTTTCTTTTCGGCATAGTGCAGATGAAACAGCTCGGCACTTTTCGCCCGTTCAGCCAAGTACTCGTCGCTGGTTTTCAATTCATCCACCAGCTGTTTCTCCAGCGCTGCCAGGCCTAGCCAGACTTCACCGGTGGCAATCTGATCGATATCCAGTTGTGGCCGGTAACGCGCAACAAAACCTTTGAACAATTCGTGGGTGGTTTCCAGGTCGTCCTGAAACTTCTCCCGGCCTTTATCGGTATTCTCGCCAAACACGGTCAGGGTGCGTTTGTACTCACCCGCGGTGAGCACCTCGAAATCGATATCGTGCTTCTTTAGCAGACGATGCACGTTAGGCAACTGCGCCACCACACCAATCGAGCCGAGAATGGCGAATGGCGCGGAAATGATCTTCTCGCCAATACAGGCCATCATGTAGCCGCCGCTGGCCGCAACCTTGTCGATACAGATCGTCAGCGGCACGCCCGCTTGGCGAATGCGCGCCAGCTGCGAAGAGGCCAAGCCGTAGCTGTGTACCATGCCACCACCGCTTTCCAGGCGCAGCACCACTTCATCCTGCGGCGTGGCCATGCTCAGTAAAGCAGTGATTTCATGGCGCAGGCTGTCGGTGGCCGAGGCTTTGATATCCCCATCGAAATCCAGCACATAGACACGTGGTTTCTGCGTACCGGCCTTTTTCTCCAGCTTGGCCGCCTTGGCTTCGGCTTTGGCTGCAGCCTTCAGCTGATCCTTGTCGAGCACCGCGTGTTCGACACGCTGTTGCAGTTGCTTGAAGAAGTCATTGAGCTTGTTCACCTGCAATTGGCCCGTAGTCTGACGCCCTTTGCCACGCAAAGCGGCAATTGTGACCAGCACCACCACAATGGCGACAACCAGGGTGACCGTCTTGGCCAGAAAGCCGATGTACTCTGCAAAAAACTCCACGTATTGCCCCTCAATCCAGTGACAGCGCCGATTCATCAAGCACGCTGATTGACCGCAAGCATACCGAGGCCATGGGTTGGCGGCCAGCAAGCTGAGGACTGGCCATTCAGCGCATCGATGCAATTCAAACAAGCGTATGTTTTTACGTTGACAGCTCCTGAGCTTCCTCATACCCTCGCGAAACTTTCAACGTACCGGAATCGAGCGGACGTGGGCAGCATCTACCTGATTCGACATGGCCAAGCCTCATTCGGTGCCGACGATTACGATGTGCTATCGCCCATCGGAATTCGCCAGGCCGAAGTGCTAGGCGCGCACCTTGCGCAACTTGGTACGCGCATTGACCGCAGCGTCAGCGGCGATCTGCGTCGTCAGCAGCACACGGCCAATGCCGCACTCAAGCAGCTGCAGGATGCCGAACTGGCAAGCGCTGCGCTGGAGATCGATGCAGCCTTCAATGAATTCTACGCCGACGCGGTGATTCGCGCCCTGCTGCCCGACCTGCTCCCGGAAGAACCCGAAGCGCTGCACATCCTGCGTAATGCGGCGCAGAACCGTGGCGAATTCCAGCGCCTGTTCGCCACGCTGATTGGCCGCTGGGTCAGCGGTGAGCATGACAAACCCGGCCTGCAAAGCTGGCAGGCGTTCGTCGAACAGGTGCAGGGTGGCCTGGAGCGTGTGCTACAGCAGGCTGACAGTAAACAGAACATCGCCATATTCACCTCAGGCGGCACCATTACCGCCCTGCTGCACCTGATCACCGGCATTGCGCCAGCGCAGGCTTTCGAGCTGAACTGGCAAATCGTCAACACCTCACTAAGCTGCCTGAAGTTTCGTGGCAAGCAAGTGAGCCTGGCTTCCTTCAACAGCCATGTGCATCTCCAGCTGTTGAAGGCGCCGGAACTCATCACTTATCGCTGAGTCCGGCCCACTGCACCCTGACGGGCGCTAGTAAAACCCAAGAAAAAGGAAAACATCATGAGCGTTGCAGACATCGTCCAAACCATGCACTCCAAGTTCAACGCCAGCGCTGCCGCCGGCCTGGATCTGGTATTCCAGTTCAACATCGAAGACGGCGAGAACTACGCACTGATCGTCAAAGACGGCACCTGCGCCGTTGAGAAAGGCGACAACGCCAACGCCAACGTGACCCTGATCATGGACACCGACACCCTGAAAGGCATCACCAGCGGCGAAACCGACGGCATGCAAGCCTTCATGTCCGGCAAACTGCGCGCCGAAGGCGACATGATGCTGGCCATGAAACTGGGCGAACTGTTCCCGGTTTAAGTGGAAACAGCAGCACAGTTGCACAACAAACCGGAGTCCTCGACTCCGGTTTTTTTATGTTCAGTACATCCATGTGCTTCTCCCCTTCGGGGCTTGCGCGCAAAAATGCTCCTGGCGTTTTTGTGGCCTGCCATCCATGGCAGCCACCCTAAGGGCTATCGCTACGCGACGTTAACACTGGCTCCCGGTCAGTTTTTGATGTCTTGCAACACGCTCCAGAACAGCCAATCAGGCAGCTTGATTAGGTAGCAACACGCGCGCCTATAACGGCGGGTAATCCTTGTGAGCCGCAGGCTGCAGCATTAGATTAGCTAATTATCTTAGGCACCCATCATAAGCAGAAGGGATAAACATGGCGCTCACTGACCAGTCCACCCGTATCCGCGAAGGCGAAGAACTCGACGCTGCGGTCATCGACCAGTACCTCAAGGCGCATATCCCGGGCCTGACTGGTGAGCCACGCATCAGCCAGTTCCCTGGCGGCGCATCGAACCTGACCTACCTGCTCGAATACCCTGGTAAAGAATTCGTTCTGCGCCGTCCGCCATTCGGCCACAAGGCCAAATCGGCCCACGACATGGGCCGCGAGTACCGCATTCTCAACCAGCTCAACGCCGGCTTCCCGTATTGCCCGAAAGCCTATGTGCACTGCACTGACGAATCGGTGATCGGCGCCGAGTTCTATGTCATGGAACGGGTCAACGGCATCATCCTGCGCTCGGACATGCCGGCCGAGCTGAACTTCAGCGCTGAGCAGACCCGCGAGCTGTGCAAGAGCTTTATCGACAAGATGGTCGAGCTGCACAACGTCGACTATCAGGCCTGCGGCCTGGGCGACCTGGGCAAGCCGGAAGGTTATGTACAGCGGCAGATCAGCGGCTGGAGCGACCGTTACGAAAAAGCCCTGACACCCGACGCGCCACTGTGGGAGCCGGTCAAGGCCTGGCTGCGCGACAAGATGCCGGCCGACCACCACAAGCCGGGCATCGTGCACAACGATTACCGCTTCGATAACGTGATTCTCAACCCCCAGAACCCGAGTCAGATCATCGGCGTGCTGGATTGGGAACTGACCACCATCGGCGACCCGCTGATGGACCTGGGCAACACCCTCGCCTACTGGATCGAAGCCGCCGACCCGGCTCCGGTGCAACTGATGCGCCGCCAGCCAAGCAATGCGCCGGGCATGCTCACCCGCCAGCAGTTCGCCGACTACTACGCTGAACGTGCCGGTATCGAGATCAAGAGCATCGACTTCTACTACACCTACGGCCTGTTCCGTCTGGCCGGTATCGTGCAGCAGATCTATTACCGCTACTTCCATGGTCAGACTCAGGACAAACGTTTCGCGCAGTTCATTCACATGAACAAGCTGCTGGAACAGATGAGCCTGCAGGTCATCAATAAATCGCAGCTGTAAACGGCCGAACAGGCCTCTCATAAGAAAGGAAAATCCCATGTCCAAGACCCATCTGTTCGACCTCGACGGCAAAATCGCTTTCGTTTCCGGTGCCAGCCGTGGCATCGGCGAAGCTATTGCCAAACTGCTGGCCCAGCAAGGCGCACACGTCATCGTCTCGAGCCGCAAGATTGATGACTGCCAGAAAGTCGCTGACGCCATCATCGCTGACGGCGGCAAGGCCACAGCGATTGCCTGCCACATCGGTGAAATGGAGCAGATCAGCAACGTCTTTGCACAGATCAAGGAGCAGTTTGGTCGCCTCGACGTGCTGGTCAACAACGCCGCCACCAACCCACAGTTCTGCAACGTGCTGGACACTGACCTGGGCGCATTCCAGAAAACCGTCGATGTGAACATCCGGGGTTACTACTTCATGTCCATCGAAGGCGGCAAGCTGATGAAAGCCAACGGTGGTGGCAGCATCATCAACGTGGCTTCGATTAACGGCGTCTCGCCGGGTGAGTTCCAGGGCATCTACTCGGTGACCAAGGCCGCCGTAATCAGCATGACTAAAGTATTCGCCAAGGAGTGCGCGCAATTCGGCATCCGCTGCAACGCTTTGCTGCCTGGTCTGACCGATACCAAGTTCGCCTCTGCCCTGGTGAAGAACGACTCGATCCTCAATCTCGCTCTGCAACGTATTCCGCTCAAGCGCGTAGCCGCCCCGAGCGAAATGGCCGGCACCGTGCTGTACCTGGCCAGCGATGCCTCCAGCTACACCACTGGTGTAGCGCTGAACGTAGATGGCGGTTTCCTCTCCTGAGACGCGGCATTCAGCGGCAATAAAAAAGGGACCCTCGGGTCCCTTTTTTATGCGTGTAGCAATGCTCGATCAGATGCTAAAACGCGACACCAGTGCATTCAGGTCCACCGCCAAACGTGACAGCTCCTGGCTGGCCGCACTGGTCTGATTGGCACCGGCCGAGGACTGCATCGACAGGTCGCGGATATTCACCAGGTTACGGTCGACTTCACGGGCCACCTGGGCCTGCTCTTCCGAGGCACTGGCAATCACCAGGTTACGTTCGTTGATCTGCGAAATGGCCGCAGCAATTTCATCCAGCGCCTGACCGGCGGCCTTGGCCACATCCAGGGTCGAACGCGCCCGGCTGTTGCTGTTCTGCATGGCGTTGACCGCTTTATCGGTGCCCTGCTGAATACCACTGACCATTTGCTCGATTTCGCGGGTCGATTGTTGCGTACGATGCGCCAGAGCGCGCACTTCATCGGCCACCACAGCAAAACCGCGACCGGCTTCACCGGCACGCGCCGCTTCAATGGCCGCGTTGAGTGCCAGCAGGTTGGTCTGCTCGGCAATCGAGCGGATTACATCCAGAACCTTGCTGATGTCACGCACCTGCCCTGCCAGCTGTTCCACTTCAGTGGCGGTGTTGGTGACGTCTTCGGCCAGGTGGCTGATCGAATCGACCGTCTGCCGCACCTGCTCGCGACCATGCTGGGCGGTACGGTTGGACTCGCTGGAGGCCTCGGAGGTGCTCACCGCATTGCGCGCGACTTCTTCCACAGCGCTGGTCATTTCGTTGACCGCAGTGGCCGCCTGTTCGATTTCGTTGTTCTGCTGGTGCAGGCCACGGGTGGAGTCCTCCGTCACCGCACTGAGTTCTTCCGAAGCCGAGGCCAGTTGCGTCGAGGAGTCGGAAATATTCTGGATGGTGCTGCGCAGGCTCTGCTGCATGGTCTTCAAGGCGCCAAGCAGACGGGCCGGCTCGTCCGAGCCCTGCACATCGATGGTCTGGGTCAGATTACCGCTGGCCACCACCTCAGCCACACGCACTGCTTCACCCAACGGGCTGACGATGCTGCGGGTCAGCAACAGCGCCAGAGTCACTGTCATGCCCAGCGCCATCAGCATCATCGCGATGACCCAAACACGGGCGCTGGAGAACACGGCGTCAGCACGATCAGCAGCGGCCGTTGCACCGGTGCGGTTCATTTCGGCCAGATCGGCCAAGGCCTTGGCCATATCATCGGCATGGCTGTTGAGTGTGCCATTGGCCACTGCCAGGGCGGCATCCAGATCGCCCTGGCGTACGGCCGTAACGATTTTGGCCTGCTCCTGCAGGTAGCTGCTCTCGGCTTGTTTGAAACGCTGGTAAATGCTGCGCTCGGCATCACTGGCAATCAGATTTTCATATTGGCTTTGCGCCTTATGCAACAGCGTCTTGAACTCCTCGACACGGGCAACGTTCTGCTGCGTCACTGCCTCGTCACTGTTGAGCATCAGGCGCAGGGTCAGTGCGCGCAAACGCAGGATGTCCTGGCTCATCTCCCCGAGGCTTAATACGCTGGGCAACCAGTTGTCGTTGACGTCGGCAGACTGCTTATTCATCTCCGACATCTGCAACAGCGAGAAACTGCCGAGCAGCATTACCAGCAGGGCCACCAAACCAAAGCCAAGCGACGCTCTGGGGGCGATATTGAGGTTTCTTAGGGTCATCACGGCTGTCCTTGGGGTCTTTAACCTTATGGTCAGTAGCATATGGCCATCAGCCTTATGAACACATTAAGACTTTCAGCCAACTGCTCCTGAACTTGTACCAGCCTATCGACCCCAAACGCTTAATCTTGACTGCTCAGGCATAAAAAACCTGAGCCAGGCTCGGGTTGGCAGCACAGCCTGGAGGCTTCAGCGCACGGTAAAACGCTGCTCCAGCAGCTTGCGGTCATCCTGAAACACCATAAAGTGCCATTCACCCGGCACCACTTCATGCGCCTCAGTGAACTCGAATGCCATGACGTCCTGGGGCGCACCGGGCACCAGCTTTTGCGTGACCACATACTTGTCATGGCGCTTGCCATCCGGGGTGATCACCCCTGGGGTGAGATACAGCAGAGTCAGCGGCGCTTCAGTGGCGGTTTTGCCCGTCAGGCTGTAACGCACACCGAATTTGGTACCGAGCTTGGCGGGAATCTCATCGCCGGGCTCGATCTGCTGGTTACTACGGGTCAGGACGCGCTCGCCTTCCTGAAAATTCTGGTAATCGCTGGCGAAGACGCCGTATTCCAGCGGGCCCTGAACCCGCACTTCGGCCTGCACCAGGCCACTGATCAAGACGCATGCCGCCAAGGCACTGAAACGGGTGTATTGCATATCGCGCTCCTTGTTTAGATGGCGCGAGCCTATGACACCCGTGTGACAAGGCCGTGACAGAGCTATTCGACCAGTTCGGCCTGCACCTTGCGCGGCAGTACCGCGAGAAAGTTGTCGCGCGCCACCTGCTGCGCCACATCCGCCGGCAAGGCATCAAGAAAGGGGGCAAAACCGCTCAGGTATTCACCCAGCCCATCAAAGCGCCCAACCACATCGGAGCCGAGCATAAAACGCGCCGGGTAGCTGCTGACCAACTTCACCCATGCAGGGTCAGGCTTGCCGTCGACATCCAGCAGGTAGGGCTGCAACATGGTCCAGGACAGGTCGATATACAGGTTGGGGTATTGCTTGAGCATCCGTTCGAGCGTTGGCAGGAGGAAATCCAGCTTCTCCTGATGACGATGAATTTCCTTGCTGGTGCCGGCATGCGCCCAGATAAAGCGTACATGCGGGTGGTTGCGCATTGGGTCTTCGATTTCCTGCAAATACAGTGGATTGCGCTCGCGCTTGGAGGTGATGTTGGAATGCAGCATCACCGGCAGGTCGTATTCGGCGGCCAGGTGAAAGACCCGTGCAAGGGCTTCGTTATTGGCCCGTGGCGCATCGCCATGAATCAGCGCAGTAAGATCATCATGGCGGGTGAACACCTCACCGATGCCCTGCCACAGGCCAGGATCGAGTTCGAGCATGCGGCGGATATGTGCATCGGCATTCTTGTCATTCGGGTTGAACCCGGAAAGAAACGGATGCAGGCGTTTGCGTTGCTCAGCCGGTACCTGCTTGTAGGCATGCGCCACCAGCACATCGGTGGCGCTGTACCAGTAGGCGTTGGCATCGTCGCCAGCGTAATAGCGCGGGCGTTTGGGCTCATCTTCATCCCACTTCTTGGCCACGGGAATACCCGAGAGCATCACATGGTCAATATTGCCGGCGGCCATCTGCTCCAGCAGCTCGGTCATGCCGGCACTTTCCTGAAAAAAGTCGACGTAATGCAGATGGGCATCGCTGTAGCGATAGTCGCGGGCCTGAACCAGCGTGCTCAGCAAAGCGAACAACAGGGCAACACTCAAACGCGATGCAGGCAATGGGATGTCCTCCTGACAGTCAGAGCAGCATAGACCCTGCGCTGCGAGCGCAAGTTCAGGCTCCAGGCGGGTAAACAGCACCACAAAGACCCAGAACAGGCCGTACGGCACCAGAACAGGGCAACCACGACGACTGTTTTCCAGCGTCAGCGGCATGACGCGCCACTTCAGTAATGGCACTTGGCTTGCAGTGCAGCCAGCAGACCCTAGAAGGAATTCGCCATGCTTCAGCTATTGCGCTCGACCCCACGCAAGAACACGGACGACATTGCACTCGACGCGCTGTTTAATCAGCACGACCTGACCACCCGCCTGAGCGACAACTATCGCTGGATGTCGCGCCTGAATGACTTCAGCGCAGGCCTGCACCAGCGCATCCGCACCAGCCTGGGCGCAGCAGTCGGCATTGCTTCGCATGCCCCACAACTGGCGCGTATTGCCGCCGCCAACCAGCAAAGCGGGCAAACCCTGGCACAGTCCTCGGAACTGATCGCCAGCGCCAGCGAACAGGTCACCACCACCCTCGACGCCGAGTTGGTGCCTGGTGCCGCCGAAGTCGCACAGCTGTCCGCCGAGGTCACCGCCACCTTGCATGGTTGTCAGCAAAGCGGCCAGGCGGTGCTGCAACAGGTTGAGGTGATCGGCAAGAGCGAACAGCAGCTGGAGCTGGTGATTCAGCAACTGACCAGCCAGCTTGAAGAGGTCAGCAAGGTGATCGGGGTGATTGCCAGCATTTCCCAGCAAACCAACCTGCTCGCGTTGAATGCGGCCATCGAGGCTGCCCGCGCAGGCGAGCATGGTCGTGGCTTTGCCGTGGTGGCCGAGGAAGTGCGGCGTCTGGCCGGGCATACCACCGACGCCACCACGCAGGTCAGTGACATCATCGAGCGCTTTCGCAGCGGCATGCAGCAACTCACCGACGCGGGCAGCCACATGCACCAGGCCGTGGCCGATGGCCGCGATGGCATGCTCGCCGTGGGCGGTGGCCTGGATAGCACCCGCCAGGCCATGGATCGCCTGGACAGCCGTGTGGGCCAGATCGCCGCGGGCACCGAGCAGATCGGCCAAGCCGTACGCTCGATCAACGGTGACGTACAGAACATCGCCCGGGTTGCCGGCGAATTGCTCGGCAAGGCCGGCCAAGTGCTGCACCACAGTCAGGCGGTGCGCGAAGATGGCGACCGTCTGCTGGCCGGGCTAGGTGATTTCCGCCTGGAGATTCACCACGCCGTGCAGACCAGCGTCGAGCAGCTGGCGCGCCAACCTGGCATGAGTGCTGATGTGGCCACCGCCGAACGCCTGCTCGGCGACACCCTCAAGCGTGATGCGCGGTTCGAGCTGTTTTACCTGGTCGACAGCCGCGGCGTGCAGCTGTCCGAAAACATCTTTGCCGCCGACGTGAACCACAGCGAAAGCAGCAGCTGTAAAGGCCGCAACTGGCAGCAACGTCCGTGGTTCCGCGCCGCGGCCGACAGCCTGTGCAGCCATATCACCCAGGTCTATCGCTCATCGGCAACCGACGACTTCTGCTTCACCGTCTCGGTGCCGATCCTCGATGCCCGTGGTCAATTGCTGCGTGTACTGGGGGCCGATGTGCGGCTGTCTGCGCTGGTCTGAGCCCCGCGCCATGAGCTAGGCTGGCTACTCACTCAGCCCATGGCGTTGGAGTTCACATGATCAGCATCAGCAACGAGAAAGGCCTTCTGCAACGCATCAGCATCGGCCCGCACACCCTGCACAGTGACGTATCGGTAGAGCTGGGCGGCGAAGGCTCAGCGCCCGAGCCCCATGACCTGTTCGATGCGGCCCTGGGTGCCTGCAAGGCGCTGACCCTGGCGTTGTATGCCAAACAACGTGGTTTGCCGCTGGAAGGCCTCGACGTGAAAATCAACCGCGACGACAGCCAGGAACGTCAAGGCGTCTACCAGCTAAATGTCGAGCTGACCCTGCACGGCGCGCTGGATGACGCGCAACGCCAGCAGCTGCTGCGCGTCGCCGATAAATGCCCGATCCACAAGTTGATGACCAGCAGCGAAGTTCAGGTCAGCACTCAGCTGAGCGAGGGCGCCTGATGAGCGATTTTCTGCTGATCCAGCCGCGCCCGGAAAACCTCGGCGGGCAACCTATCCTGCGCCCCCTACCCTCAGCCAAATGCCGCAGTGTCGGACCGTTTGTGTTTTTCGACCATATTCTGGAAAACACCTACCCGGCTGGCAGCGGTATGAATATCAACCAGCACCCGCATATCGGCCTGTCCACCCTCACCTACCTGTTCAAGGGGCAATTGCAGCACAAGGACAGCCTCGGCTCGAATCAACTGGTCAGCCCCGGCGAGGTCAGCTGGATGACCGCCGGCCGTGCCGTCGCCCATGTCGAGCGAACCCCACAGGCGCTGTGGGAAAGCGGCTCGCACATGCATGGCCTGCAAGTCTGGCTGGCCATGCCCGCCGCCGATGAGCAAAGCGAACCCCACTACAGCCATCACCCCGCAGACAGCCTGCCGCGCAGTACCAGCATGGGCGTGGACATCTGCCTGATTGCCGGGGCAGGCTTCTGCCTGCAATCGCCAGTACCGGTGCTGTCGCCCACTATCTATGCCGAGCTCAAACTGGCCGCCGGCAGCGCACTGCAGATACCCGCCGAGCATGCCGAACGCGCGCTGTACCTGATTGACGGCGAGGCGACACTGGACGACCAGCAACTGCCGCTGCGCGGCCTGCTGGTGCTGCCTGAAGGCGAGGCCTACACCCTCAGCGCCTGCAGCGAGAGCCACCTGGTATTGATCGGCGGCGCGCCGATTGGCCCACGGCGGATCAACTGGAACTTCGTTGCAAGCGACCCGGCGCTGATCGACCAGGCCCGCCAGCGCTGGGCGGCGCAGGACTGGCCAAGTGTGCCCGGCGAAACCGCACGCATCGAGCTGCCGCGCTGACGGAGAAGATTTGTTGCACTCGCGCAACATCCAAAGCGCAGGTGCTCGGGTATAACCCTTGGCACGCTCACACATTCAGGAACCCTGTGCATGGCGCAGCCGCTGTTTGATTACGAAAGCCATCTGGAAGCTTGCGCCCGGCAGGATGAACGCGCATTCCAGGCGCTCTATCAACAGGAGGCCGCGCAGATGCTCGGGTTGGCCATCACCTTGCTTGGCCGTCGTGATCAAGCCGAAGACTGCGTGCACGATGCCTTTGTGCAGGTCTGGCGCAACGCCCAGCGTTTCCAGCCCACGCTGGGCAGTGGCCGTGCCTGGATCTACAGCATCCTGCGCTACCGCGCACTGAATCAGTTGCGCAGCCGTGGCCGTACGGTGGAGATGAACGACGACTTTATCGAACGCGCGGCCGACGACAGTCCGCAGGCCGCCGAACTGCTGGAGCAGCAAGGCGAACAGCAGCAACTGCGCCGCTGCTTGCAAAGCATCAAACGCAATCGCCGCCACCCGATCCTGCTGGCCTTTTACCGCGGCCTGACCCATGAACAGATCGCCAACCGCCTGACCACGCCGCTGGGCACCATCAAGGGCCGTATTCGCGCCGGTCTGCGCGCATTGCAGGAGTGTTTGCACGCATGATTTCGCAGCAACCTGCCGAGCGCCGCGCCTTGATCGGCGAATACGTCCTGGGCTTGCTTGATGAGGCCGAAGCCGCTGAAGTGCGCGAGTTGATCGAGCACGACAGCGAAGCCGCGCAAATGGCCCTGCAATGGCAGCAGCACTTTCTCGAACTGAGCGACCAGCTGCCCCCGCAAACACCGTCGGCGCACTTATGGCAGCGGCTACAGGACAGCCTTGGCCTGACACCGGCCGTCAGCCGTGTGAATGCCTGGCTCGCCTGGTGGCAGAGCCTGACCACCTGGCGTCTCACCAGCGCCGCACTGGCGCTGGCCTTGATCGCCGTGCTGATGCCTGACCTGTGGCGCACAGACATGCCTGGCAACAGCTACACCGTGGTGCTGCAAGCCCCGGGTGAAGCCGCCAAACCTGGCTGGGTGGTGCATGTGGATGGCACAGGCGGCCTGCGTTTGCAGCCGTTGCTGGACGATCAGATTCCAGCCGACCGCTCCGTGCAGTTCTGGACGTTGATCGACCCCGCCATCGGTCCGCGCTCGTTGGGCCTGGTCGAACCGGGTAAAGCGCTGCAACTGTCTGCCGAACAGATTGGTGCGGTACAAGCTGGCCAGCTGTTCGAGCTGACCCTGGAACCGGCCGGTGGATCGCCCAAGGATCGGCCAACCGGCAAGGTGCTGTATATCGGCCGCGCGGTGATGGCCTCGGTCAACTGAGGCCATTTACAAAAAACTGAATTTATTTTCAGGCGACGACATCCAGACGTTCTCTCGTGGGTATAGCTATCAGGTGTTTCATCGAGGCACCTGCAAGGCAGGCCTTAGCCGGCCTTGCATCGATGCTGGATAACCACAGATGAGAGGACGCATATGAACAGCTTTAATACCCTGCTGACCGCTGCCGTTACCACTGCCACCCTCAGCCTCGTCGCCAGCACTGCCAGTGCAGCAACCCTATTGGCACTTGGCGCCGACGGTCAGCTGTTCAAGATCGACAGCAGCAGCCAGAAAGTAACCGCCACCATGGCGACCAACAGCCCAAGCCCGTTGCGCGGCATTGATGTGCGCCCGGCAAATGGGATGCTCTATGCCTTGAGCAATGACCATCAGCTCCACACCCTGGACCTGGCCACAGGTGCAGCCAGCAAGATCGCCAGCCTGCACAAGCAACTGCCTGGCAGCGGTCAGGTGGTGATCGACTTCAACCCGGTCGCCGACAAGCTGCGCATGCTCGCGGCCGACGGCACCAGCTTTCGCGTCAACGTCGAAACCGGTGAAGTGGTGGTAGACGGTTCGGTGGCTTACGCCGCCGAAGGCCCTTATGCCGGTAAAAGCGCCAAGGTTGTTGCCGGTGCGTATAGCAACGCCTACGCCGGCACTCAGGCCACCGCGCTGTACACCGTCGACCTGGCCAGCAGCAGCCTGATGCTGCAGAATCCGCCAAACGATGGCATTCAGCAAGCCGTAGGCAAGATCGTTGATGGTTTGCAGAATGCGGCGCTGGACATCGCCAGCGACGGCAAGGGCGGCAATACCGCGTACCTGCTGACCGGTACCACACTACATACCCTGGATCTGGCCACTGGCAAGCCGACCACGTTAGGTGAGATCGCCGATCTGCCGGGCAATATCATCGATATCGCCGTACTGCCGGAGTAAGTGCAGACGCGGGAAGGTCGCCCGGCCTTCCCGCTACGCCTTAATCGGCGAAGGTTTCCGCAAACAGATCATCCATGGCCTTGAACGCGCGCGCGGCCACCACCGGGTGGTACTCGTTGCGCCCCGGCACGTTGGCCACCGGGCTGGTGAAGGAATGCACCGCACCGCCGTAGCTGACCAGTTGCCAATCGGCTTTGGCCGCTTTCATCTCGGCAATAAAGCCATCAACCTGCTCTTGCGGCACTGCCGGATCGTCAGCGCCATGCAGTACGAGAACCGGTGCTTTGATGTTCTGCGCATCACTTGGGTTGGGCGTATCCAGATTGCCGTGGAAGGAGACAAAGCCTTTCAAATCAGCACCGGAACGCGCCAGCTCCAGCACAGTGCCGCCGCCAAAGCAGAAACCGATGGCCCCCAGCTTGCTGACATCCAGCGCCACCTGTGCGGTTTGCGCCTTGAGCACTTCCACGGCAGCTTGCGCGCGTTTACGCATCAGCGGCCTGTCGCCACGCACTTGGGTCGCCGTAGCCTTGGCTTCATCGGCATTTTTTGGGCGTACGGCCTTGCCGTACATGTCGGCCATAAACACCACGTATTTATCGCCAGCGGCGCGGGCGGCCTTCTTCGCCGAATCCTCGGTAACGCCCAGCCAGTTGGGCACCATCAGCAGTCCGGGGCGCGGCGTGGTTACCGAATCGTCGTAGATCAGCAGGCCTTCAAAGGCTTCACCGTCGATTTCATATGGCACTGGTTTGACCACCACGGCGGCTTCGGCAAAACCAATCACGCCGGCACATAACAGGGGTAACAGGATTTTCGTGGACATGGCGAAGCTCCTCTGGGCGAGTTAAACGCAGCGCTCACCATAGACCGCCGCCGCAGGATGACCAAGCCTGAGCGCTTACGGGCGCACAACCAAAGGTTTCAACCTATTACGGGCTCAGCCCTGCTCGGCCCAGCGGTCTTTTATTTCCAGAATCGCCGGCAGCTGCTGAATAAACAGCTCGACCAGCTGCGGATCGAAGTGCTTGCCACTCTCTTCGCGCAGCAGACCGACCGCATCCTCGACCGACCAGGCGGCCTTGTAGGGGCGCACGCTGGTTAGGGCATCGAATACATCGGCAATCGCCACGATGCGCCCTTCCAGCGGAATGTCCTCGCCGCTGAGGCCATTGGGGTAGCCCGTACCGTCCCACTTCTCGTGGTGCGACAGGGCAATGCGCTGCGCGGTGCGCAGCAGGCCCGAGGCATGCTCACCAATAATCCGCGCGCCAATCTCGACGTGTTGGCGCATCACCGCCCATTCCTGTTCATCGAGCTTGCCAGGCTTACGCAACACCGCGTCAGGAATGCCGATCTTGCCGATATCGTGCATCGGCGCGGCGTTGAGCAATTCTTCGGCGGCGGCTTCACTGAAGCCGGCAGCCAGGGCCAGGATCTTGGAGAAATGGCTCATGCGAATCACGTGCAGGCCGGTTTCGTTGTCCTTGTACTCCGCAGCCATGCCGAGGCGCTGAACAATCTGCAAACGGGTCTGGCGCAGCTCATCCATGCGTACCAGTGACAGGTGCGTACGCACCCGAGCGCGCACAATCGGCGGGCTGACCGGTTTGGTGATGTAATCGACCGCGCCCACGGCAAAGCCGCGTGCTTCATCTTCAACATCAGCCAGCGCGGTGACAAAAATCACCGGAACGGCCTCCAGATGGGCCTGCGCCTTGAGTGCCTGGCACACCTCATAGCCGGTCATGCCAGGCATCATTACGTCCAGCAGGATCAGGTCCGGCCGCTCGCGTTCGGCCATTTCCAGGGCTTTCGCGCCATCCTTGGCAAACAGCAGGCGATAGTCATCCTGCAGGATATGCCGCAGCACTTGCAGGTTGGTGGCCTCATCGTCAACCAGCAGGAGCAACGGGCGCGCATCGACTGGGGTAATCATGGTGTATGCGGTTCCTCGTCGTGCAACTGGCTCAGCAACTCGTTTAGCGATTGCTGCGCCAGGTCAAAGTCGAAATCATCCAGCGCCAGGCGGATCTGCGCCAAGGCGGCTTTGTGCGGCGCGCTCTGCAAGCCGCGAGTCAGGCAGTCGAGAGCCTGATCATCCAGGCCGCCACGACTGACGGCCTCTTGCAGGCGCAGCAAGGCAGCACGCAGCTGCTCACGGTCCAGCGCCTGGGCCGGCGTACTGGCTTCAGGCACTTGTGGCAGGGCTTCGGTCACTGCGGTCAGTGCTCGCGCCAATTCCGCCAACAGGCTACGCAGGTGCAAGCCTTCGCGCTGATTGAACGCCTGCTCGATAGCCAGGCCCAGACCGGCCAGATGAGTCAGCGCCAGGTTGGCCGCTGCCCCCCGGAAACGGTGCGCCAGGCTGCGCCCGGTGTCCCAATCATTCTTCTCCAGCATGCTGCTGAGGTGCTCGACCAGCGCATTCTGCTCAGCAAGGAAACGCTGGATCGCCTGACTCATCTGTACCGGCCCGCCCCACAGGCTGGCCCCACGCTGCCAGTCGAACAGTCCGTCCGTGGCTGCGGCCTCGCTTTCGGCCGGCGACGCGTCCTCAGCCACGCCGAGCAGCCGAGCTATTTCCGCGAGCAAAGCGGCCAGATCCAGGGGTTTCGAGGCAAAGCCGTTCATCCCGGCATCCAGTGCTGCCTGACGATCCTGGTCCAGCACGCTGGCGGTCAGGGCAATGATTGGCACGCCGACACGCTGCCCGGCGGTCTCCAGCGCACGGATACGCCGAGACGCTTCCAGGCCGTCGACCAGAGGCATCTGCACGTCCATCAGAATCAGGTCAAAGCTGCCATTAGCAAAGGCTTCTACTGCGGCCTGCCCGTCCGCCACGCAAGTGACCCGATGCCCCAGGCGCTGCAGATTGAGCTGCAACAACTCCAGGTTCTGCGGCACATCGTCAGCGGCGAGAATGTGCAATGCCGCCAGTTGCGGCAGCGACTGACGCACCTGCGGAGCCAGGCGTTGCCCCGCACGCAGGGGCAGTTCGACGATAAAACGACTGCCCTCGCCCAGGGTACTTTCCACCCGCAGACGTCCCCCCATCAATTCGACCAGCTGGCGCGAAATGGTCGTCCCCAGCCCCGTGCCACCAAACCGTCGGCTCATCGAGGCATCCGCCTGGGCAAAGGGTTCGAAGATCTTCTCCAGACGGTCGGCGGCAATGCCGATGCCGGTGTCTTCGACGATCAAGCGGATCGCGCCGGGTTCACCCTGCACGTGCAGGCACACTCGGCCTTCACTGGTGAATTTCACCGCATTGCCCAGCAGGTTGGTCAGCACCTGCTGCAGGCGTAAAGCATCGCCCCGGTAGAACTCCAGTAACTGCGCCGGATAATCGAGCTGTAACGCCAAGCCTTTGTTCTCTGCGCTCAGGCGCTGGGTTGCGCAGACCTGCTCACACAGTTCGCGCAAGGAAAAATCCAGATCTTCCAGCTCAATCGCGCCACGGTCGAGCTTGGCGGTATCGAGAATGTCGTTGAGCAAACCGAGCAACGAGCGCGAGGCCTGCTGCACGGTCTGCAGGTGGCGGCGCTGGTCATCGGCCAATGGGGTGCCAATCAGCAATTCGGTAAAGCCGATGATGGCGTTCATCGGCGTACGGATCTCATGGCTCATATTGGCCAGGAAGCTGCTGCGCGCTGCCGCTGCGGCTTCAGCACGGTCACGCGCGGCGCGGGTTTCCTGCTCCATCAGGCGACGCGGGGTGAGGTCGGTGGCCAGCTTGACCACCTTGAAAGGCTTGCCGTCGGTATTGAGAATCGGGTTATAGGTCGCCTGAATCCATACCTCACGGCCGCCATAGCCAATACGGCGGTATTCACCACTGCAGAACTCGCCAGCGCGCAGTCTCGCCCAGAGCTGGCGATAGTCGTCGCTGTCGACATACAGCGGGTCACAGAACATGCTGTGGTGCTGGCCAATCACATCGGCGCGCTGATAACCGAACAGATCCAGCGCATTGTCGTTGATCGCCAGCACATGGCCTTGCAGGTCAAACTCAACCAGTGCCATGGCCTTGCTGATGGCATTGACCTTGCCTTCGTACTCGGCGTTGCGCAGCTTGGTTTCGGTCTGGTCGAGCAGCACGCCATCAATCCAGCGCGGAATGTCCTGCTCATCGCACACAGCACTGCCGCTTTCCCAGATCCAGTGTTCCTTGCCATCGCGGTCAAACAGGCGGTATTCGACGGTGTAATTGCGCCGCTGATCAATGGCAGCCTGCACTTGTTCGGCAACAGGTTGCAGATCATCCGGGTGGTAGAGCGCGGCAATCGACTGGCGCTGGCTGATGAAGTCATCGGCACTCCAGCCGGTCAGCGGCTGCACCGCATCACTGATAAACAGCATGGTCCAATCGCTATCGAGCAGGCAGCGAAAGGAAACCCCGGGGATGTTGCTGATCAGCGAACGGTACTGCTGCTCGCTTTCACGCAGCGCCTGCTCCATGTGGATACGTTCGCTGATGTCGTTGGCGAACACCACAAATAGCGGGTGATTGCCGGCACGGGTCACCCCGACGCTAAGGCGCACCGGTTTTTCCTGGCCATCGCGGGCAATGCAGTACAGCTCCTGCTCAGCCCCTGACAACATGACCTTGCCACTGTTCAGGTAGCTGCGCAGGTACACCTCGTAGGTGTTGCCATCCTGCTCGCTGAGCAAGCGCCGCATCGGCATCCCAACCAACTCATGCGGTTGCCAGCACAAGAGGCGGGCGGCAGCACGGTTGGCTGAACGGATGGTGCCGGTATGGTCAATGGTCAAAATCGAATCAAGGGCGGTATCGAAGATCGAACGTAAATGCTGCTCGCTGACTTGCAGTTGCAGGCTCATCCGGCGGTAGCGCAACAGCGCGTTAGCCGCTACTACGAAAACCGTCAGGGCCACAGTAATCAAAGAGATCGCAGCGCCCAGGTAGAGGCTGTCCACCACAGCTATCGGATGATCGGACTCGGCCACCCCGACAAAACGTGCCGCCTTCATACCGGTGTAGTGCATGCCACTGATTGCCAGGCCCATCACCAGGGCGCTGAGTAGTAAGGCCCACAGCGCGGGCAGACGTCCTTCCAGACCGAAACGTACCCACAGGGCAAGAATGGCCAGGCCGACGGCCACCAGAATCGATACACCGAACATCCAGGGGTCATAGCGCAACAGCGGTGCCATCTGCATCGCCGCCATGCCGCTGTAGTGCATCGCGCCGATACCGGCCCCGACCAGCACCCCGCCGATACACAACTGGAGCAGGCTCAGGTTATGGCGGGCCAGCACACTCAGCGCCACCCAGGACGCCGCCAGGCTCGGCAGCATGGACAACAACGTCACACCTAGGTCAAAACGCACCTCGGCGCATAACTGGAAGGCCAGCATGCCGATAAAGTGCATGGACCAGACACCCGCCCCCAGGGCCAGCGAGCCGGTGAGGATGGTGATCTGCCGCCACCAGGCGGTTTCACTGTCGCGGGCCACACCGGCCAGTTGCAAGGCCATGCCCGAGGTGAACACGGCAATGCACAGCGACATCAGCACCAGCAGCGGGTCGTAACTGCTGAGAACCAGCACACTGGGGTCAGCACTGACGATGAACAACTGATCAAGAAACTGCATACCACCTCAAGACTGCATCGGTTGTACATGCGCATCAGTGGCGCAATGACAGCATGACAAACGAGCCCGTCCGGCCTGTCAATCAAACGCCGACAAAAAAGCCCGCTTTCGCGGGCTTTTTTCGGGTTACTGCTTTCAGGCGGACAATTCGACCAGCAGCTTGTTCAGACGCTGCACGTAAGCAGCCGGGTCTTTCAGGTTATCGCCGGCGGCCAGGGCAGCCTGATCGAAGAGGATATGACTGAGGTCGGCGAAACGATCTTCATCGGCCTCGGCATCCAGTTTCTCGATCAGCGGGTGGCTTGGGTTGAACTCAAAGATCGGCTTGGAGTCCGGCACCTTCTGCCCGCTGGCTTCGAGGATCTGGCGCATCTGCAAGCCCAGGTCCTGTTCACCGATGGCCAGGATGGCTGGCGAGTCGGTCAGGCGGTGCGACACACGCACCTCGGCAACCTGCTCACCCAGCGCCGTTTTCAGGCGCTCAACCAGGCCTTCTTTGGCCTTGGCGACTTCTTCCTGGGCCTTCTTGTCCTCTTCTGAGTCCAGCTTGCCGAGGTCCAGATCGCCACGGGCGACGTCGACAAAGTGCTTGCCGTCGAACTCGGTCAGGTAGCTCATCAGCCACTCGTCGATACGGTCGGTGAGCAGCAGCACCTCGATGCCTTTCTTGCGGAACACCTCCAGATGCGGGCTGTTCTTCACCTGGGCGTAGGATTCGCCAGTCAGGTAGTAGACCTTGTCCTGACCTTCGGCCATGCGCGCGATGTACTCGCCCAGGCCGACGCTCTGCTCGCCATCCTCGGTGCGGGTGGAGGCAAAGCGCAGCAGGCCTGCGATCTTCTCCTTGTTGGCGAAGTCTTCGGCCGGGCCTTCCTTGAGCACCTGGCCGAAGTTCTTCCAGAAGCTCTTGTATTGCTCGGGCTCGTTCTTCGCCAGTTTTTCCAGCATGTCCAATACACGCTTGGTCAGCGCCGACTTCATCGAGTCGATGATCGGGTCTTTCTGCAGGATCTCGCGGGAGACGTTCAGCGACAGGTCGTTGGAGTCGACCACACCCTTGATAAAGCGCAGGTAAAGCGGCAGGAAGGACTCAGCTTGATCCATGACGAATACGCGCTGCACATAAAGCTTCAGACCGCGCGGCGCTTCACGCTGATACAGGTCGAACGGTGCACGCGCCGGGATATACAGCAGCGAGGTGTATTCCAGCTTGCCTTCGACCTTGTTGTGGCTCCAGCTCAGCGGGTTCTCGAAATCGTGACCGATGTGCTTGTAGAACTCCTGGTATTCCTCGTCCTTGATCTCGGTACGCGGGCGGGTCCACAGGGCGCTGGCGCGGTTGACGGTTTCCCACTCAACTTCGGCTGGTTTGTCCTTCTCCTCACCGTGGAACTCTTTCGGCAGTTCAATCGGCAAGGCGATATGGTCGGAGTATTTCTTGATGATGTTGCGCAGGCGCCAGCCATCGGCGAACTCGTCTTCACCGGCTTTCAGGTGCAGAACGATGCGTGTACCGCGCTCGGCTTTTTCAACAGTGGCGACTTCGAACTCGCCCTCGCCTTTGCTCGACCAGTGCACGCCTTCGCTGGCCGGGATACCGGCGCGGCGGCTGTACACATCAACCTTGTCGGCAACGATAAAAGCCGAGTAGAAGCCCACACCGAACTGACCGATCAGGTGCGAGTCCTTCTTCTGGTCGCCAGTCAGGTGCTTCATGAAATCGGCAGTGCCGGATTTGGCGATAGTGCCCAGGTGGGTAATGGCGTCTTCACGGCTCATGCCGATGCCATTGTCTTCGAGGGTGACGGTCTTGGCGTCCTTGTCGAAGCTGACGCGAATTTTCAGCTCTGCGCCGCCTTCAAGCAGCTCGGGCTTGGCCAGCGCTTCGAAACGCAGCTTGTCGCTGGCATCGGAGGCGTTGGAAATCAGTTCGCGCAGGAAGATTTCCTTGTTCGAGTACAGCGAATGGATCATCAGGTGAAGCAGCTGCTTCACCTCGGTCTGGAAGCCCAGGGTTTCTTTTTGAGTTTCCACACTCATGCTCTCTAACTCCACTTTGTTGACGAAGCCGCAGCGCGGCGGATGTCATACAGATGGGGGCAACGTGTGGAATTTCAAGGCCTAAGGTTCAAGCAGCTCAATGCGGGTTATTTCTTCTGGCTGCAAGGTATAGGTCACCTCACCCTGAGCGTTCATGCGCTGGCGCAGGATGATCCGTCCCTGCTGGTCGATCCCCTGAAAACGTCCTTCGGCAGTGTTGCCGCGCTCGGTGGCGGCACGCATGCTGAGGTTCTCATAGCGATTGGGGCTACGCAGCAGGCCTTCCAGGCTGAAACGCACACGGCGATCCAGGGGCCGGCTGACTCGCTCCGATGCAGGAGCGGCGACAACACTGGCTGCCTCGCTGACGGCCGCCGGCTTGGCAACCACGACGTCGCGAGTGGCCAAGGGCGCAAAACTGTCACCGGCCACCTGCCAGCCACGCTTATCCTGTTTCTGCAGCAGGATCGGCAGCTGCTGCAGCTCACCATTGATTCGCGCCTGCACGTTCAGCTCAAAACGCGGCTGCGGAAAACTCAGCCCCCCCAACGGTTGCAACTGCACCTGGCGCGTGGCAAAGCGGCGTTCAAGGTAGTCCTCAATCACATGGGCCAAGGTGTCGGTTGAGTCGAACTGCCGGTCAATCTTGCCATCGCGGTAGCGCAAACCGTTGCTGAACAACTCCAGCTTGCCGCTGAGGGTGGTTTTGAACTGCGGCGGCAGTACCAGATGGAAATCGCCCACCAGCTTGTTCGGCGCTAACGGCTGCAAATCCAGATGCAGGGTGTAGCCACGGCTCAGGCGCCGCGCTTCGGGCAGTTCCTGCTCGGGCAACAACCAGCTGATTTCCACCTCCGGCAGGATGCCTTCATCGGCCGGCAACACATCGACGCGCACCGGGCCTTTTTCAGCCTTGGGCAGACGGATTATCAACTCACTCTGGGCAAAGAAATCCTGCCCTTCGCGCAGGCTCAATACACCGTCGATCAGTTCGGCCTGTTGCGGCATAAAGGGCCGACCGTGCAACTCACCGCGCAGACTGATGGCCAGTTCGGCCGGCACCGGCGTTTGCGGCTTGAGCCATTGCAGGCTGAGGATGGCCTCCAGGCGCTGCACATCATGGCTGGCCAGCAGGGTCAGGCCAACCACTAGGGGAATGATCCCCAACCCCGACAACGCCAGAGCCGGGCGGGCCGAGCGCCAATGACGCAAGGCATACAGCAAGGTGAACGGCGGCAGCAAACTGGCCCAGCCCCACAACAGGCTGGTGGCAAAGGCTCGCATCACCAGCCAGACCAGGCCGGCAAGAATCAGCAGCAAGCCACCCAGAATCAGCAGCGCATCCATTCAGTATTCCTTAGTGAGGGTTCAGCGAGAGGTCAGTGCCGCACTCAGGGCTCATCCACCTTGAAGTGCGCCCGTGCTGTGGCAATCGGCTCGGTCTGGTTGGTCTGCCAGGCAGTAATGGCCACGTTGGCCACACGGCGCCCCTGCCGCCAGACCTGGCACTGCACGAAGGTGTCACGATAATGGCCAGCGCGCAGGTAATCTATCGAGAAGTCGATGATTTTCGGCAAATGTGGAATACCCATGAACATCAACAAGTGAAGCATCGCCGAGTGTTCCATAAACCCGGCAATCACCCCGCCATGCAGCGCTGGCAGGGTCGGGTTGCCAATGCAGTCCTGGTTGGCGGGCAGACGAAACACCATGTCATCACCCAGGCGCAGGCACTCGATGCCAAGCAGCTTGGCATAGGGAATCAGGCTGATCAGTTTGTCGTAGTTATTCTGTTCGTGGGCTTCACGCACCAGCTGGTTGAGGTTCAGCGTGCTCATTGGCCAGCCCCCTTGGCAGTGCGTTGCAGATCGGCCGGTTTACCCATGCGCATAAAGGCACCCACCACATGGGCAATCGGCTCGTCGGGGTTGTCCTGATAGGCATAGCCACGGGTGAAAATGATGTTCTCGGTCACCCGATAGCATTCGGCGAAACCGAATACATCCTTGTTCGGCTCGGCCGGGCGCATGTAATCGATGCGCAGATCCAGGGTCGGGCAGATCTCGAATTCCGGTAACACGCAGACGGTGGAGATGCCGCAGGTGGTGTCCATCAACGTGGTAATGGCGCCACCATGGATTACCCCTGTGTCCGGGTTGCCAACAATTTGCGGGCTGTAGGGCAAACGCAGGATCAGCCCCTGCGGGTCTGCGCTGTGTACGCCCATGCCCAGCACCTGGCAATGACGCAGCACCGATAAAAAACGCTGCGCCCGCTCAAGAATGGGGGAATCGCTCATGATTTCAGTCCCGCAACAACTGTACAAAGGGCGTGCATGATACCCCTTGGCGGCATAGGCTTCACCTCGGCCGCACAGCGAATCACGGAACAACCCGGTAAAGGTCAGGGAACTTCGGCGAAATAACGCTGTTTAATGGCTATGCCTGGGGAACCAGACATCGATCATCACATACAAGGAGTATTAACCGTGCAAAAGCCATTCACCTATGCCCTGCTTCTCGCCGCCATGCTCGGCCTGGCAGCTTGCGAGAAAACCCCGGAAGACAAAGTAGAGTCAGCCAAGGAGTCCGCATCTGAAGCCGTCGAATCCATGGGTGATGCCGTTGAGAAAACCGGCGAAGCCATTGAGCAGAAAGTCGATGAAGTGACCGGCAATGAGCCGACCACTGGCGAGAAGATTGAAGACGCTGCCGATGATGCCGCTGACGTCATCAAAGATGCCGGCGATGAAATCAAGGACGCCGTTGAAGGCCAATAAGCCGTTCAACTGAAAGCAAACAGGCCCGCGTAATGCGGGCCTGTTTGTTTATGCGTGCACTCAAAGTGCCGGAGTGAGCATCAGCAGCAGGCTGCACAGCAGCCCGACCACCCAGACCAGGCTGCGCTGCCAATGTAGGTCGGCCCAGTAGAAAACCAGGTACAGCACCCGCGCCACCACGAAGGTCACCGCCAGCACGTCAACCAGCACACCGTGGTTGTTGGTCACATGGGCCATCAGCACGCCCACGGCAAACAGTGGGAAAGCCTCAAAACTGTTCATGTGCGCAGCCAGGGCGCGCGCGCCGAAACCGCTCAAGCGGGCCTGCTGAGCGCGTGGGTGGTGATTGTCGTAGCGGCCACCGCCCTCCTTTGCCATGGCCCTGGCCACCGGGGCCTTGGCGACAAAGATCAGGATGGCACTGATAAAGATGCACCAGAACGGCAGACTCATTCGCTTTTCTCCTTGGGCGGATCAAATGCCGGTGTCTGGGTATAGACCATGACCTCCAGCACATCTGAGTGAAACTCGCGGTGATACAGCACCAGAACCACACCGGCGGTCACCAGCATGAAGAACCAGGGGTTGATAAACCAGGCCAGGGTCGCCATGCCAAAGTAATAGGCACGCAAGCCCTGGTTGAACTGGTGAGCGGCCATCGAAATGACCCGCGCAGTGCGCTCGGCAAAAGCCTTACGTTCCTGCTCGGTAACATGCCGTTCACCGATCATCGGTGCCGAGCCTACCAGCACAGCGGCAAAGTTGTACTGGCGCATGCACCAGCTGAAGGTAAAGAAGGCGTAGACAAACACCACCCCCAGGCTCAGCAGCTTGACCTCAGACAGCCCACGACTGGCCGCCTGGACAAAAGGCAAATCGGCCAACAGTGACACGGCTCGATCAGAAGCGCCGAGTACCGTAAGGATACCGGCGAGGATGATCAGCGTGCTGGAGGCAAAGAACGAAGCGTTGCGCTCCAGATTGCCGATCACATTGGCATCGGCGATGCGGTTGTCGCGCAACAGCATGCGCCGCATCCAGTCCTCACGATAAAGATGCAGCACGCTGGCCAGGCAAGGGGTCGTGCGGCCTTTGACCTGGGCGTAGCGGGTGTAGCCGACCCAGCAGATCACGAACCAGAGGACGGCAAGCAGATGAGGCAGGTAGTAGTCGCTGATCGGCATGGAGGCTCCTTGTTAACCTGCGCCGATTATAGACAGGCCAGGCTTTCAGCTGGCCAACAAAAAGGCCACCGCATGCGGTGGCCTTCAATACAGTAAAAAACCTCAGGCCGTTGCTGGAAGCGGACGCCCCAATGCGCGATCCAACGCTGTAGCCAGCAACACCGTGAGCAATACAGGAACCAGCCAACCGAGGCTCTGCCCGGCCAGCGGCAATTGGCTGAACAGCTCCGGCACCACCTCGGTAAGCCCGGCAGCAGCCAGGCCATCGGCCAGCCCGAAAACCAGCGTCACGGCCATGGCAGGAACAAATACCCGCGATGGCGACAGCCACAACCGATCCAGCAAGCTCAGAACAACCAGCACAATGGCCAGCGGATACAAGCCAACCAGAACTGGAATGGAAACACTGATCAGTTGGGTCAAGCCCTGGTTGGAAACAATCAGACTGAACACCGTCAGCACTACAACCACTGCGCGGTAAGGCACCTTCAGCAGCTCGCTGAAAAACTCACCGCAGGCGGTCAGCAAGCCAACCCCGGTGGTCAGGCAGGCCAGTACCATGACCATTGCCAGCAACAAAATCCCCGAGTCGCCGAACGTATGCTGAACATAGGCGGTGAGAATCTGTCCACCATTCTGCGCGCCACTGGCCAGTTCATTACTGGTGGCACCGAGATAGAACAACGACAGGTAAACCAGCGACAAGCCCGTCGCCGCGATGAGTCCGGCGATAATCGAATAGCGCGTAACAAGCCGCGAATCAGCGATGCCACGATCACGGATGGCGGTCGCGATGACGATGCCGAATATCAGCGCGCCCAATGCATCCATGGTCAGGTAACCCTGCAGAAAGCCCTGCACCAGGGGCTCATCGCGATAGGCCCCGCTGGCCACGCCAATAGAACCGGCCGGCACAAACAAGGCTGCGGCGCCCAGGGTCAGTAGCGCAGCAATCAGCACCGGCGTGATCAGCTTGCCGACCCGGTCCACCAGTTGCCCAGGATTGAACGCGAGAAACAGCGCAGCGGCGAAATAGGCACTGGTGTAGATAAACAAGGCCAGCTTGCTATCGCCGGTAAACGGAACAATGCCCACTTCAAACGAGGCGACAGCGGTTCGTGGGGTTGCAAACAGCGGGCCGATGGTCAGGTACACCGCCACCGCCAGCACGCTTCCAGCAACCCGACCAATCGGAGCAGTCAAGGTAGGTAAACCGCCGCCAACCCGGGCCAGAGCCACGACAGTGAGCAGCGGCAAGCCAACGCCGGTCAGCAGAAAACCTAGGGCGGCCAAGCCGATATGCTCACCGGCGGCCATACCAGCGCTGGGTGGAAAGATGATGTTGCCTGCGCCGAGAAACAGCGCAAAGGTCATAAAGCCGAGAGCCAGAATATCCGACCGCTGTAACACTTTCATCGAGAGCAGCACCGACGCAAAAAATCAGAAAGGTGTGGTGTTTCCCAACTCATTGATCAGGAAAGTCGCGCACCTTAATGCAATGCGCCGTGCCCGACGACCCATGCTGGTCGAGGCGTCGAACCACAGGGCGTGCATGTCGCATTTCTATAACTTCGGCAAAGCCTGCACCGCCCCTTACACCTGGAAGTGCTCAATCAGCCGGCTCAACTGCTGCTCCAGCTCACGAATGCTCTGCGCCGCTGCGCGGGTCTGCTCGACCGTGGCATAGGTGTTTTCGCTGATCTGATTGGCACGCACCACGCCCGCCCCCACATCTTCCGCCACCTTGGCCTGCTCGGCAGCAGCCGCCACCAGCAGCTGGATGTTCTGGTCAATGGCGCCCACGGCCTGGGTGATGCGCTGCAACGAATCGCTGGTCTGCTCGGCGCTGTCATGGGCCAGGGTCACCGCCTGACGGCTTTCGCCCATCACCGTGATAGACGCCTGACTGCGTCGTTGCAGGGTCTGGATGATCTCCTGGATTTCCTCGGTCGAGGTCTGGGTACGCTGCGCCAGGCTACGCACCTCATCGGCCACCACTGCAAAACCACGGCCTTGATCACCGGCCCGCGCCGCCTCAATCGCGGCGTTGAGCGCGAGCAGATTGGTCTGCTCGGCAATCGAACCGATCACCGCCAGCACCGAGCCGATACGTTCGCTTTCAGTACTCAGGCTCTCGATTACATCGGACAGCCGAGCGAACTTCTCGGTCAGGCTCTGCATGGCCTGACGGTTGCTCTCGACGCAGCGCAAGCCATCATGGGCAGCCTCGCGGGTATCACGCGACAGCTGCTGGCCCTGCCCTGCACTGCTGGCCATCTCCTGTGCACTGGCAGCCATCTGGGTCATGGCGGAGGCAATCTGTGTGCTCTCATCACGCTGCTGCTCGACATCCTGATGCGCACGCTGTGCGGACTGCTGCAGGTTCTCCCCGGCCTGCTCCAGGGTATGAGTGGCCTGCGCCACCTCGGTAACGGTCTGTCGGATCTTTTCGACAAAGGTGTTGAAGCTGCTGGCCAATTGGCCGAGATCGTCCTGCCCGCGAATTGGCAAACGCTTGGTCAGATCACCCTCACCTTCGGCCATGTCTTGCAGCATCAGGTTGATCTGCCTCAGGCCACGCACCAGGGCATGCCCTACGCCGTAGGCCAGCAATGCACCAAAAACCAGCGCAGCAACCAGCAGCCCCCAGAGCAACTGATTGACCTGCAGCACGGTGCTGTCAGTTGCCTTGGCAGCTTCCTGCATGCCAGCCATCAGGCGTTGCTGCAGACGACTGGCCAGATCGGCGATCTGCGGATCGATGCGATCCATCTGCGCCAGGGTTTCATTACGCTGCTTGACCAGCTCAACCACCTTGGCAGCCGCAGCCTTGTAACGCTCCAGACTCTCCAGCGCCTGGGTCAGCTGCGCAATTAAGCGTTCACTGCTGCTGCGGTCACGCAAGACCCCAATCATGCTTTGCGCGTTGTCCAGCTCACGGGTGAAGGCGGTGACCTGAGCGTCCTGATTTTCCTGCAGAAACTGATAGAGATACTGGCTACCCAGCAACAGATGACGCATCGCCGCACTGGCATAGAACACCGCATCGAGGTTGAAACTCTGCTGCGCATTGGTCAGCACCGCCGACAGCGCCTGTTCAATCGCCGGCCCGTGCTCGCTCAACTCGCCACTGATCAACGCCTGGCGCTGCTGACTCAACGGCACCAGGCGCTCACGAAACAGCCCGCTGTACTGCACATGCAACTGTTGGATAGACGCCAGCAGACGCTGCTGCTCGGCATCATTCAGTCGGCTTTCAGCCTACTGCAAGGCTGCACCCAGGCTGCGGTCCAGTTCGGCAATCAGCGATTCGGCGCCTGGCTCACCGCTGCGCGCATACTGGCTGACGGACAACTGCAGTCGCGCCATGTTGTCACTGACATGAGCGACCCGCTCGATACTCGGCCCCAGATCACGGGTAACCACCTCAGCCCGGTCGGCGATATTGCGCAGCGACAGTGAGGAAACCACCCCGAGAATAATCAACAGTACGCAGAGCACCACCGGCACGATGGCAATTTTGTAGGCAATCCGCAGATCGGCAAACCAGCGCATAGAAAACTCCCTCTGGTAGCGATTAAGTAGGCATTTGCTGCCTTATCGACTGCAGCCGCCGCATTCTTGAGACTTTTCTCAGCCAATTGCCCAGCAAGAAGCAGACCTGCTGCATGCCACTTTATGCTTGCCGAAAACAAAAAGGCCACCCGAAGGTGGCCTTTCATGAGCAGTCAGCAACGCTTAGGCGTTTTTGACTTCCCAACCGGTCAGCTCGGCCAGGGCCTTGCCGATGTCAGCCAGAGAGCGCACGGTTTTCACACCAGCGTCTTGCAGGGCTGCGAACTTCTCGTCTGCAGTGCCCTTGCCACCGGAGATGATGGCGCCAGCGTGGCCCATACGCTTGCCCGCCGGAGCGGTTACACCAGCGATATAGGACACGACAGGCTTGGTCACGTTGGCCTTGATGAAAGCAGCCGCTTCTTCTTCAGCCGAACCGCCGATCTCGCCGATCATGACGATCGCTTCGGTCTTCGGGTCTTCCTGGAACAGCTTCAGGATGTCGATGAAGTTGGAGCCTGGGATCGGGTCACCGCCGATGCCGACGCAGGTGGACTGACCGAAACCGGCGTCAGTGGTCTGCTTGACGGCTTCGTAAGTCAGGGTGCCGGAACGCGACACGATGCCTACTTTGCCTGGCAGGTGGATGTGACCTGGCATGATGCCGATCTTGCACTCGCCCGGAGTGATCACGCCTGGGCAGTTCGGGCCGATCAGGACTACGCCCAGCTCGTCGCACTTGACCTTGGCTTCCAGCATGTCGATGGTCGCGATGCCTTCGGTGATGCAGACGATCAGCTTGATGCCGCCGAATGCTGCTTCCAGGATCGAGTCCTTGCAGAACGGAGCCGGAACGTAGATCACCGAGGCAGTGGCGCCAGTGGCTTCCACAGCTTCCTTGACGGTGTTGAATACCGGCAGGTTGAGGTGAGTGGTGCCGCCTTTACCTGGGGTCACGCCGCCAACCATCTGGGTGCCGTAAGCGATGGCTTGTTCGGAGTGGAAAGTACCCTGCGAGCCGGTGAAGCCTTGGCAGATAACTTTGGTGTCTTTATTGATCAGGACGCTCATTATTTGCCCTCCGCAGCTTTGACGACTTGCTGAGCAGCGTCGGTCAGGCTGGTTGCCGCGATGATGTTCAGGCCGCTTTCTGCCAGGACTTTAGCGCCCAGCTCAGCGTTGTTGCCTTCCAGACGGACGACAACCGGGATTTTCACGCCGACTTCTTTCACAGCGCCGATGATGCCTTCGGCAATCATGTCGCAACGAACGATACCGCCGAAGATGTTCACCAGTACGGCAGCCACGTTGCTGTCGGACAGGATGATCTTGAAGGCTTCGGTTACGCGCTCTTTGGTTGCACCGCCACCTACGTCGAGGAAGTTGGCTGGCTTGCCGCCGTGCAGGTTGACGATGTCCATGGTGCCCATGGCCAGGCCAGCACCGTTGACCATGCAACCGATGTTGCCTTCCAGGGCAACGTAGTTCAGCTCGAACTTGGCAGCGTGAGCTTCACGTGGGTCGTCCTGAGACGGGTCGTGCATGGCACGCAGCTTCGGCTGACGGTACATGGCGTTGCTGTCGATGTTGATCTTGGCGTCCAGGCAGTGCAGGTTGCCGTCAGCCTTGATCACCAGCGGGTTCACTTCCAGCAGAGCCAGGTCATAGTCCTGGAACAGCTTGGCCAGACCCACGAAGATCTGAGTGAATTGCTTGATCTGATCGCCTTGCAGGCCCAGCTGGAACGCCAGCTCACGGCCCTGGAACGGCTGAGCGCCGACCAGCGGATCAATGGTCGCCTTGAGGATTTTCTCAGGGGTGTCGTGTGCCACTTTCTCGATGTCCACGCCACCTTCGGTGGACGCCATGAACACGATGCGACGGCTGGAACGGTCAACTACCGCGCCCAGGTACAGTTCCTTGGCGATGTCGGTGCACGATTCAACCAGGATCTTGCTGACCGGCTGACCATTGGCATCGGTCTGGTAAGTCACCAGACGCTTGCCCAGCCAGTTGGCGGCGAACGCCTTGGCGTCTTCTTTGCTCTTGACCAGCTTCACGCCGCCCGCTTTACCGCGGCCACCAGCGTGGACCTGAGCCTTGACGACCCACTCGGTGCCACCGATTTTTTCGCAGGCTGCTGCGGCTTCTTCCGGGGTGTCTACCGCGAAGCCCTTGGATACGGGCAGGCCGTATTCAGCGAACAGCTGCTTACCCTGATACTCGTGGAGATTCATGCTTGTCTACCGTCTTCGTTTAGGTATTGCGCATACGGTGCTGCACTTATGATGCCGCACCACCTGTGACTGCTTCTGGAGCAATCCGGCTGATATTCCGCGCAGCAACCTGAGCTGTACGCGGGCCATCTGCCGTGGTTCTTTCTGCCTGAGCTGCACCTGCGTCGGTACACAACGCCGCCGCAGGCAACCACTCAGACCAACAACGTCTTAACGCTTTTTGCGGTTGGCGATATGAATCGCACCGCCGTTTACAGCCAATGCCGCTTCGTGCAGGGCTTCAGACAGCGTCGGATGGGAGAACACCATCATTCCCAGATCCTCGGCGCTGGTGCCGAACTCCATACCGATTGCACCCTGCTGCACCAGTTCGGCAGCGCTTGGGCCGATCACGTGTACGCCCAATACGCGGTCAGTGTTGGCATCGGCGATCACCTTGACCAGACCACCAGTATCGTTGGCCGCCATGGCACGGCCGCTGGCTGCGAACGGGAAGGTTCCGACGTTGACGGCAACGCCTTCAGCCTTCAGTTGCTGCTCGGTTTTGCCAACCCATGCGATTTCCGGGTGGGTGTAGATAACCGACGGGATCAGGTCGTAGTTCATCTGCGCTTTGTGGCCGGCGATACGCTCGGCAACCATCACGCCCTCTTCCGAGGCCTTGTGGGCCAGCATGGCACCACGCACCACGTCACCGATGGCGTATACGCCCGGCACGCTGGTTTCGCACTGATCGTTGACGAAGATGAAACCACGTTCATCCAAGGTCACGCCGCTGTCGGTAGCCAGCAGATCGGTAGTGACTGGACGACGGCCAACAGCCACGATCAGCTTGTCAAAGACGATCTTCTGCTCGCCTTCGGCGTCGGTGAAGTTGACGGTAACCTGCTTCTTCTTGACTTCCGAACCGGTCACGCGAGCGCCCAGACGGATTTTCAAGCCCTGCTTGGTCAGGGTTTTCAGGGCTTCCTTGGCGATCTGCTCATCGGCAGCCGGCAGGAATTTGTCCAGGGCTTCCAGCACGGTCACTTCCGCCCCCAGACGCGCCCACACCGAACCCAGTTCCAGACCGATTACGCCTGCACCGATCACGCCCAGCTTCTTCGGCACGCTCTGGAATTCCAGGGCGCCAGTGGAGTCGACGATCACGTCCTGATCAACCGGAGCAGGCGGAATGTCGATCGGCTTGGAGCCGGAAGCGAGGATTACGTTACCCGCCTCAACGATCTGGGTCTTGCCATCGGAGCCAGTGACTTCAACCTGCTTGTTCGCCAGCAGCTTGCCGTGGCCTTCGAGCAGAGTCACACCATTGGCCTTGAACAGGGTCGCAACGCCGCCGGTGAGGTTCTTCACGATGGTGTTCTTGCGACCGACCATGGCCGGTACGTCGATGGTCACGCTTTTGGCTTCGATACCGTGAATGGCAAAGCCTTCATGCGCTTCGTGGTATTTCCAGGAGCTGTCGAGCAGCGCCTTGGACGGAATGCAGCCGACGTTCAGGCAAGTACCACCGAGGGCGACTTTGCCCTCTTTATCCTGGTACTTCTCGATGCAGGCAGTTTTCAGACCAAGCTGCGCTGCTTTGATGGCCGCTACATAGCCACCAGGGCCGGCACCGATGACTACCACGTCGAATTTCTGGGTCATAACGTATTCCTTCTCGAATAAACCGGACGGCCCTGGTGACAGAGCCGCCGTGGGAGAAACTGGCTTTTAGATGTCCAGCAGCAGACGCGCCGGGTCTTCCAGCAAGTTCTTGATGGTCACCAGGAAGGTCACGGCTTCCTTACCATCAATCAGGCGGTGGTCGTAGGACAACGCCAGGTACATCATCGGGCGGATAACCACCTGACCATTCACCGCCATCGGGCGCTGGATGATGTTGTGCATCCCCAGGATCGCGGCTTGCGGCGGGTTGACGATCGGCGTCGACATCATCGAACCGAAGGTGCCACCGTTAGTGATGGTGAAGGTGCCACCGGTCATTTCTTCGATCGAAAGCTTGCCGTCTTTGGCTTTTTTGCCAAAGGTGGCGATGCCGCTTTCGATTTCAGCCAGGCTCATCAGCTCAGCATTACGCAGCACCGGAACCACCAGGCCACGGTCGCTGGACACCGCTACACCGATGTCGGCGTAGCCGTGGTAAACGATGTCGTTGCCGTCGATCGAAGCGTTGACCGCCGGGAAGCGCTTCAGCGCCTCGGTAGCGGCTTTGACGAAGAACGACATAAAGCCCAGGCGCACGCCGTTATGGGACTTCTCGAACAGGTCCTTGTACTTCGAACGCAGGGCCATGACTTCGGTCATGTCGACTTCGTTGAAGGTGGTCAGCATGGCCATGGAGGACTGAGCCTCGACCAGGCGCTCGGCGATCTTGGCGCGCAGACGAGTCATCGGCACACGTTTCTCGGTGCGGTCGCCAGTCGCGAAGACCGGAGCGGCAGCAGCTGGAGCAGCAGGCTTGGCAGCCGGCGCAGCAGCAGGTGCGTTTTTCTTCGCTTCAACGGCCGCTACCACGTCTTCCTTGGTCACACGGCCGCCTTTGCCGGTGCCGGCAATGCTGTTCGGGTCGATGCCGTTTTCTTCGGCAATCTTGCGTGCAGCTGGGGACAGGATCTGGTCATCGCCCGCAGCAGCTGGTGCAGCGGCCTGAGCCGGTGCGGCAGCAGCCTGAGCAGCCGGTGCTGGCGCAGCAGCACCGCCCTCACCCAGGGTGCCCAGCAGTTCGTTGGACAGAACGGTGTCGCCTTCATTCTTGATGATTTGCGCGAGGACGCCGTCGGCCTCGGCCAGCACTTCGATCACTACTTTGTCGGTTTCGATGTCGACGATCAGTTCGTCGCGCTTGACCGCATCGCCCGGTTTCTTGTGCCAGGTGGCCACGGTGCCATCGGCAACCGATTCCGGGAAAGTAGGGGCTTTGATCTCGATAGCCATTATGTGTGGTTCCTTAAATTCGGTTTCTTCTAGCAGGCGGCCCAGTTGGCCGCCTGTTGCGCGAAGGCGTTAAACAGTAAAGGCGTCTTGCAGGAGTTTTTCCTGCTGTTCGGCGTGCATCGATGCATAACCACAGGCCGGTGCGGCAGAGGCATCACGACCGGCGTACTCGAGGAACAGCGCTTTCTTGTGCGCTGTCGCCACGCGACGCATGTGATGCTGACTGCAGTACCAGGCGCCCTGGTTCATCGGCTCTTCCTGACACCAGACGATGTGTTTGAGGTTCTTGTACGGGGCGATTGCCTCGGCCAGGTCCTCTTCCGGGAACGGATAGAGCTGTTCGATACGCACGATGGCGATGTCTTCGCGACCTTCGTTGCGGCGCTTCTCCAGCAGGTCGTAGTAGACCTTGCCGCTGCACAGCACCAGGCGCTCGACTTTCTTCGGATCGATTGCATCCAATTCCGGGATCACGGTCTGGAACGAGCCTTCGGCCAGATCTTCCAGGGTCGAGATGGCCAATTTGTGGCGCAGCAGCGACTTCGGCGTCAATACGACCAATGGCTTGCGCAGCGGGCGAATCACTTGGCGGCGCAGCAAGTGGTAGATCTGTGCCGGCGTGGTCGGTACCGCCACCTGCATGTTGTGCTCGGCGCACAGTTGCAGGTAACGCTCCAGACGCGCCGAGCTGTGCTCAGGCCCCTGCCCTTCATAACCGTGCGGCAGCAGCATGGTCAGGCCGCACAGACGGCCCCACTTGTGCTCGCCACTGGAGATGAACTGGTCGAACACCACCTGGGCACCGTTGGCGAAGTCGCCAAACTGCGCTTCCCAGATCACCAGGGCATTCGGCACAGTGGTCGAATAGCCGTATTCGAAGGCCAGTACCGCTTCTTCCGAGAGGAAGGAGTCATACAGCTCGAACTTTGGCTGACCTTCGTAGAGGTTCTTCAACGCCACGTAAGCACTGGCATCCTTCTGGTTGTGCAACACCGCATGGCGGTGCGAGAAGGTGCCACGGCCGATGTCCTGGCCGGTCATACGGATCGGGTGGCCTTCAAACAACAGGGTTGCGTAGGCCATGGTTTCGGCGTAGCCCCAGTTGATCGGCAAGGCACCTGCGCCCATTTTCTGACGGTCTTCGAGAATCTTCGCTACCTGACGCTGAACCACGAAGCCTTCCGGGATTTCCAACAGCTTGTTGGACAGTTCCTGCAGGGTCTTGAGCTCGAAGCGGGTGTCGTGACGCGCGGTCCAGGCGTGGCCCAGGTACGGACGCCAGTCAACGAACAGCTCTTTGTTCGGCTCTTTGACCAGGCTCTTGACCACATGCTGGCCGTTATCCAGGGCAGTGCGGTATTCGTCGATCTTGCTCTGCACGTCGTCATTCGACTGACGTGCCGCGGCGATCAGGGCATCGGCATACAGCTCACGGGTGGTGCGCTGCTTGGTGATCTGCTGATACATGATCGGCTGGGTGCCGTTCGGCTCGTCGGCCTCGTTGTGGCCACGACGGCGGTAGCAGACCAGGTCAATAACCACGTCGCGCTTGTATTGCATGCGGTAATCGACGGCCAGTTGAGTCACAAACAGCACGGCTTCCGGGTCATCGCCATTGACGTGTAGGATCGGCGCCTGAATCATCTTCGCCACATCGGTGCAGTACTCGGTGGAGCGCGAGTCCAGCGGGTTGCTGATGGTGAAGCCGACCTGGTTGTTGATCACGATGTGGATGGTGCCGCCCGTCTTGAAGCCACGGGTCTGCGACATCTGGAAGGTTTCCATGACCACACCCTGACCGGCGAATGCCGCATCACCATGCAGGGAAACCGGCAGCACTTTCTCGCCGCTGGCATCGCTGCGACGGTCCTGACGCGCGCGCACGGAACCTTCGACCACCGGAGAAACGATCTCCAGGTGGGAGGGGTTGAATGCCATGGCCAAGTGCACTTCACCGCCGGCAGTCATCACGTTGGACGAGAAGCCCTGGTGGTATTTCACGTCGCCGGAGGACAGGCCTTCGGTCTTCTTGCCTTCAAACTCGTCGAACAGGTCACGCGGGTTTTTGCCGAAGGTGTTGACCAGTACGTTCAGACGGCCACGGTGGGCCATGCCGATGACGATTTCCTTGGTGCCGTAGGAGCCGGAACGCTGAATTACTTCATCGAGCAGCGGAATCAGGCTCTCGCCGCCTTCCAGACCAAAGCGCTTGGTGCCCGGGTATTTGGTGCCCAGGTATTTTTCCAGGCCTTCGGCAGCCGTCAGACGCTCAAGCAGGTGGCTTTGGACGTCGACGGAGAATTGTGGACGACCGCGCACACTTTCCAGACGCTGCTGGAACCAGCTGCGCTGCTCGGAATCGACAATATGGGTGAACTCGGCACCGATGGTGCGGCAATATGTCTGCTGCAACGCATCGCGAATTTCGCGCAGAGTAGCCTCTTCCTTGCCAATGAACAGACCACCGGTACGGAAAGTGGTGTCCAGGTCGGCATCGGTCAGGCCGTAGTGATTGATCGCCAGATCAGCCGGAACCGGACGCTGCCAGAGGCCAAGCGGATCGAGCTGGGCAGCCTGATGGCCACGCATGCGATAGGCCTGAATCAGGCGCAGCACTTCGACCTGCTTCTTCTCGTGCTCACTGCTCACGCTACCAGCAGACACCGGTTGGGCGCGGCGCTGGTTTTTTGCGAGCAGGACGAAATGATCGCGAATCGTTGAGTGCGATACGTCTGTGGCGGCGCTGCCGTCAGTCGGCAACTTCTGGAAGTAAGTGCGCCACTCTTCTGGCACAGCGTTGGGATCGTGCAGGTAAAGCTCATAGAGCTCTTCCACATAGGCAGCGTTACCACCGGATAGGTGGGCACTGTCCCACATGCGCTGCATCACGCTTTCTTGCATGCTTGGTCACCCTCGGTAAGGGGACACCACCGGCGTAGAAACCGCATGATTTGCCAGTCCTGAAGCAGCGACTGGTAAGCCACTACGGATCCCGCAGATAGTCCGGGCACCAGCCCGGATGCCCCTGCTGGTCGTCATATTTTTCAATTTAGGCACCACCGCTTTGTGAGCAGCAGCCCTGGCTATAACTACGGCGCGGGGTTTGAAGCCAGCGCCGCAGGTGTTACAGGTCTAGCAAACAACTGTGAATCAGGTACCGCTCTGCAGCAGCATGTTGCGTACGTGACCGATTGCCTTGGTCGGGTTCAGACCTTTCGGGCACACGTTCACGCAGTTCATGATGCCGCGGCAACGGAACACACTGAACGGATCATCCAGCGATGCCAGACGCTCTTCGGTCTTGGTATCACGGCTGTCCGCCAGGAAACGATAAGCCTGCAGCAATGCAGCCGGACCGAGGAACTTGTCGGGGTTCCACCAGAACGACGGGCAGCTGGTGGAGCAGCACGCGCACAGAATGCACTCGTACAGACCGTCCAGTTTCTCGCGCTCTTCCGGCGTTTGCAGACGTTCGATGGCCGGAGCCGGCGTATCGTTCTGCAGGAATGGCTGCACCTTTTCGTATTGCTTGTAGAAGATGCTCATATCGACAGCCAGGTCACGAATGACCGGCAGACCAGGCAGCGGGCGAATCACCAGCTTGCCGCCTTTCAGCCCCGCTGCGGACAGCGGAGTGATACAGGCCAGGCCATTCTTACCGTTGATGTTCATGCCGTCGGAACCGCAAACGCCTTCACGGCAGGAGCGACGGTAGGAGAAACCCTCGTCCTGTTCCTTGATCAGCGCCAGGACGTCAAGAACCATGATGTCCTTGCCACCGGTGTCGACCTGGAAATCCTGCATGAACGGAGCAGCATCTTTCTCCGGGTTGTAGCGATATACACTGACTTGCAACATATCAGGCACCCTTAATAAGTCCGGACCTTGGGTTCAAACGCTGGAACTGTCTTCGGCGAGAAGTTGACCGAACGCTTGCTCACGCGCTTCTCACCTGGGAAGTACAGGGAGTGGCACAGCCAGTTTTCGTCGTCACGTTCTTCGAAGTCTTCACGAGCGTGAGCACCACGAGATTCTTTACGAACCTCGGCGGCGATCGCAGTGGCTTCTGCCACTTCGAGAAGGTTTTGCAGTTCCAATGCTTCGATACGCGCAGTGTTGAATGCCTGGCTCTTGTCCGCGATCTTGACGCTCGCGATCCGCTCACGCAGGTCGGCCAGTTGGGTAATACCCTTTTGCATGTACTCGCCGGTGCGGAACACACCGAAGTAGTTTTGCATGCACTGTTGCAGTTCTTTACGCAGCGGGGCGACATCTTCGCCGCTGGTGCGTTCATTGACACCGGCCAGCCGCTTGAGCGACAGCTCGATGTCGGTTTCGCTGGCACCACGGACTTCCACGCCTTCTTTCAGCGCTTTTTCCAGGTGCAGGCCAGCAGCGCGACCAAATACCACCAGGTCAAGCAGCGAGTTGCCGCCCAGACGGTTGGCACCGTGTACCGATACGCATGCCACTTCGCCTACAGCGAACAGGCCTTCGATGATCTTGTCGTTGCCGTTGGCATCCTGAGTGATGGCCTGACCGTGGATGTTGGTCGGCACGCCGCCCATCATGTAGTGGCAGGTCGGAATCACTGGCACCGGAGCAACAACCGGGTCAACGTGAGCAAAGGTTTTCGACAGTTCGCAGATGCCTGGCAGACGACTATGCAGCACGTCTTCGCCAAGGTGGTCGAGTTTCAGCAGCACGTGGTCCTTGTCCGGGCCACAGCCGTTGCCGGCGATGACTTCCTTAACCATCGAACGGGCAACCACGTCGCGACCGGCCAGGTCTTTGGCGTTCGGCGCGTAGCGCTCCATGAAACGCTCGCCGTGGGCGTTGATCAAGTAACCACCTTCACCACGGCAGCCTTCGGTCACCAGTACACCGGCGCCGGCAATACCGGTCGGGTGGAACTGCCACATTTCGATGTCCTGAACCGGCACGCCAGCACGCAGGGCCATGCCAACGCCGTCACCGGTGTTGATCAGGGCGTTGGTGGTGGAAGCGTAGATACGGCCAGCACCGCCAGTGGCCAGAACCACGGCCTTGGAACGGATATAAACGGTTTCACCGGTTTCGATGCAGATGGCGATAACACCGACGATGGCGCCGTCCTGGTTCTTCACCAGATCCACGGCGTACCACTCGTTGAGGAACGAGGTGCCCGCTTTCAGGTTGGCCTGATACAGGGTGTGCAGCAGTGCGTGACCGGTACGGTCAGCAGCAGCACAGGTACGCGCAGCCTGAGTCGGGTTGTTCGGGCCTTTGGACTGACCGCCGAACGGACGCTGATAGATACGACCCTGTTCGGTACGGGAGAACGGCAGCCCCATGTGCTCCAGTTCGAATACAGCTTCTGGGCCGACGGAGCACATGTATTCGATCGCGTCTTGGTCACCGATATAGTCGGAGCCCTTGACGGTGTCGTACATGTGCCAGCGCCAATCGTCATTCGGATCAGCCGAGGCGATGGCGCAGGTGATACCACCCTGAGCAGATACAGTATGCGAACGGGTCGGGAAGACCTTGGTCACCACTGCGGTTTTGTGACCACCCTGAGCCAACTGCAGTGCAGCGCGCATACCCGCGCCGCCGCCGCCAACAATGATGGCGTCATAAGAAAGAGTGCGAATGCTTGTCATGGATCAGTTACCCCAAAAAATCTGCACGCCCCAGACGAAGAACGCGAACATGACAACGCCACACGCGGCCTGGAACAGAAAACGCACGACAGTCGCCCACTTACCCAGCGCCATGTGCGTCAGGTAGTCAGTGGAAATCGTCCACATACCAACCCAGGCGTGAACGCTGAGCGCCACCAGGGTCAACAGGCTGAAAATGCGCATTGCGTTATTGGAGAACAGCGCCTGCCATTCGGCGTAACCCAGACCCGGGTTGCACACAATAAAGCCAAGCAGAAACAGCACATAAGCCGCGAGGACAACAGCAGACACACGCTGCGCCATCCAGTCATAAAGACCCGAACGCGAGAAGTTCGTGACGTTGGTTACCATATCCACACCCCCAGCAGCACGATCACGATCGTCGAGACGACGAGAACGATTTTCGAGCCCAGCTTGCCGCCTTCCAGCGTCTCACCGATGCCCATGTCCATGATCAAGTGGCGAACACCGGCCACCAGGTGGTACAGCAGAGCGGACAGCAGACCCCAAATCACGAACTTGGCCAGCGGGCTGGTCAGGCATTCCTGCACCTGGGCAAAGCCCTCTTCGGACGCCAGCGACTTGTCGAGGCCATACAGCAGAATGGCGATGCCGACAAAGAGGATGACACCGGAGATACGGTGAAGAATGGACGTGTAAGCAGTGATCGGGAGTTTGATAGTCCTAAGGTCTAGGTTTACAGGTCTTTGGCTATTCACGGCTTTTTTATCACACTGAGAGCCCCTAACTATCAGGGCAAAGTTGTCGGGAAGTGCACTGGTCAGGTACCCATCACCCAAGGAGTGGCAACTACCAGAATACGGGCGTAAAGCCCTTGGTAGTTGGGCGCAGAGTATAGACAGTTAGGTTACTAATGACAACGCAAAGCCCCCTACCTAAAAGCGCATTGCACAGCATCAATAAATGGCGTAAAGAGCCGCTTTTCCAGCCCGAAAACAACCCGCAAACCCTTCTGCCATCTGGGTTTTCGCAAATTGACATTCAAATTTATCCCACTATAGTGGTGCGGGCCCTGCGTGGGGGGCTGTCAGATGATTTCAAGCATAACTAGGAGGCCACACATGGCTGACAAAAAAGCGCAGTTGATCATCGAGGGCGCAGCCCCCGTCGAGCTGCCCATTTTAACCGGCACCGTTGGTCCCGATGTAATTGACGTGCGGGGCTTAACCGCCACGGGCCGTTTCACTTTTGATCCTGGCTTTATGTCCACCGCCTCGTGCGAGTCGAAGATCACCTATATCGACGGCGACCAAGGCATCCTGTTGCACCGCGGCTACCCCATTGAACAGCTGGCAGAACAGTCCGACTACCTGGAAACCTGCTACCTGCTGCTGAACGGCGAACTGCCCAATGCAGAAGAAAAAGCCAAGTTTGTCAGCACCATCAAGAACCACACTATGGTTCACGAGCAACTGAAGACCTTCTTCAACGGCTTCCGCCGTGACGCTCACCCGATGGCTATCATGTGTGGTGTAGTCGGCGCCCTGTCGGCCTTCTACCACGACTCGCTGGACATCAATAACCCGCATCACCGCGAAGTATCGGCCATGCGCCTGATCGCCAAGATGCCAACCATCGCCGCCATGACCTACAAGTACTCCATGGGTCAGCCGATGATGTACCCGCGTAACGACCTGAACTACGCGGAAAACTTCCTGCACATGATGTTCAACACCCCGTGCGAGATCAAACCGATCAGCCCGGTATTGGCCAAGGCCATGGATAAGATCTTTATCCTGCACGCCGACCATGAGCAGAACGCCTCCACCTCCACCGTACGCCTGGCCGGCTCTTCGGGTGCCAACCCGTTTGCCTGTATCGCGGCCGGCATTGCCGCCCTCTGGGGCCCGGCACACGGTGGTGCGAACGAAGCGGTGCTGACCATGCTCGACGAAATCGGCAGCGTGGAAAACATCGACAAGTTCATCGCCAAAGCCAAAGACAAGAACGATCCGTTCAAGCTGATGGGCTTCGGTCACCGCGTTTACAAGAACCGCGACCCGCGTGCCACCGTGATGAAACAGACCTGCGACGAAGTGTTGAAGGAACTGGGCATCACCAACGACCCGCAATTGCAACTGGCCATGCGCCTGGAAGAGATCGCCCTGACCGATCCGTACTTCAAGGAGCGCAACCTGTACCCGAACGTCGACTTCTATTCGGGCATCATCCTCAAGGCCATCGGCATTCCGACCAGCATGTTCACCGTGATCTTCGCCCTGGCGCGCACCGTCGGCTGGATCTCGCACTGGAAAGAAATGCTCTCCAGCCCGTACAAGATTGGCCGCCCGCGCCAGCTGTACACTGGCTACCCGCAGCGTGATCTGAACAAGTAATTTAGCGATGCTGCATAAAAAAGGCTGCCCTCGGGCAGCCTTTTTTGCTTCTTGCAGACTGTTCTATTGTTCTTCCGCCAATTGGCGTAGCGCCTGCAAGGTATTGAACGGCGCATCGACGACAAAGCTGTTGGCCAGCCACGCCGGCACGCTGCCGCCAGGTTCGGAATGCACCTGATAGATCACCTCGATCTCGCCGTCGCGAGGCGTCAGACTCCAGAAACCTTCAACCTTGCTGACACGAACAAACCCCGACTGTTGCGGCAAATAATCCGCCACACCGTGCAGAACACGGGTCACACTGCCATCGGCAGCCTGTTCGGTGGTGACCTGCAAAATCGAATCACGTTGCTGGACTGGCCACGGCGTGTGATAGCGGGTGTAGGCCCAGCTTTGCTTGCCGTCATGGCTGAGCAGCTTCTGCTCACTGCACGCATGAATCCAGCGACACGCCGCACTGACATCATCCTGCAAGGCCAATAGCCTGGGCATGCTCACCCGCATGCGAGTGACACCGCGAAAAGCCTGAAAGCTTGAGCCGGGAATGGCCTGCAGGTAGACCTGTATTCCCGCCTCATCCTTGACCAACCGCCACGGCTGCGCCTGTACCAGACTGGCCACCAGCAGCAGGCAACTGCCCAGAAACCACTGCCCAACTCGCTTCATTACGCCTCCACTACTGCTCACCTGGTGTCACGCGATCAGGGTGCCACACCCGTGCTCTGCTCCAGCCAACCGAGCAACTGAATAGCCTGCTCGTCGGTGCTGCCACACACCTCGACATCCGCTTGAAAAGACGAACAGACTGCCGGGCGCTCCGGCCTGCCGAAGATCAAACAGTAGTTGTTGGTATCCAGCTGCACACAGCGCACACCTGCAGGCTTGCCGTGCGGCATACCGGGGATGGGCGAACTGATCGAAGGGGCAATACAGCAGGCACCGCAGCCAGCACGGCAATTCATTAGGGCAGACCTCAACTACAACAGAAATCGATATCCGAGCAATTTTACGATGCCCAGACCAGGCTTAGCAGCCCAAGACGTACAGATTCAGGCGAGCGGTAGGCGCAACCGAAACTGCGTCCCCTGCCCCACAGTGCTGCGTACCTGCAGTTCAGCACCGAGAATATCCACTGCCAGTTGATGGGTAATATGCAAACCTAAGCCAGTGCCGCCACGCCCGCGCCGAGTGGTGTAGAACGGGTCGAAAATCTTGCTCAGCACCTCATCACTCATGCCACAGCCGTTATCACGCACCTCGATCACGCACTCATGGCGCAGTACATCATGCTCGACACGCACTGTAACCAGGCCCGACTCGTCGTCAGTAAACGCATGCGTCAGGGCATTGTCGATCAGGTTCTGCAGAATCTGTCCCAGCGGCCCCGGGTAGCTGTCGAGCAGCAAGCTGTCGGGCAGCTCCAGAACCACCTGTTGCGCCGCTTGCTTCAGCTTCGGGGTAAACAACAGCAATACCTCACGCACCAACTCGACCAGATCGAAGGTCCGTCGCTCGGTGCTGGCACGGTCACTGGCCAACTGTTTGAAGGCCCGGGTCAGCTGCGCCATACGCGACAGGCTGTTGCGGATAATCGCCAGACCTTCATCATTGCGCTGCAGGAATTTTTCCAGCACGGAGCGCTGCAACCCCTCCTCCAGGCCACGCTGCACCGTCTGATTACCTGCTTCCAGGGCCGAAGCCGCAACGCTGGCCGCACCGATTGGGGTGTTCAGCTCATGGGCTACGCCTGCCACCAGGGTGCCCAACGAAGACAGTTTTTCCGCCTGCAGGAGTGCACCACGGGTACGCTGCAACTGATCCACCGTGTCGCGCAGCTCGTCATTGCTCTGTTGCAGAGCCTGGCTGCTGACCTCCAGCGCCTGACGCACCTGGTCGCGCTCATGCTCGGCTAAGCCCAGACGGATAGCCACCAACATGCCCATCGATAACGTCACGCAGACAAACAGCAGCACCAACCAGAAGACTTCGACCCGCAACGCCTGCACCTGCACACGGGGCAAATGGGAAACCAGCAACCATTGCTCACCCGCATCGGAAGCCCGCACGCTGCGCTGGTAAGGGTCGAATGTGGCAAATGCCCAAACCCCGGCAGCATCGGTAAACACGCCATTGCGCGTGCTTTGCATACGCTGCCAGCTGGCCGGGTAACGACTGGCCAGGGTGGCGTCGGGTTTGCCCAGGTCAAAACCCCAGGCATCCTGCTCGGCAGCGGCCAACAGCCAGTAACCTTCGTGATCGACCAGCGTCAGGTTGTTGCCATAGCTGCGAGAAACCTCAGCCAGACGCTGCAACAGCACCTTGCCGAGGTAATTGAGCACCAGAATGCCGCGGCGCTTGCCCTCACTGTCAAAGATCGGCTGGGCCCCGCGCAAGGTCGGTTTCAGCGGTCGTTCGACCACGCCGAAGTCCTTGTTCAGGTCGAAACGCGACAGGTAGAAACGACCACGGTCCAGGTTCATGGTTTCGACAAAATAGTAATGCTGAGCCTGGTTCTGCAGTTCTGCCTGGGCGCGCACCAGCGGTGCGCCGTCATGCCAATCAACACGTACCTGCTCGGCCCCACGTTCGTCCAACCAGCGAATCTGGTCATAACTGGCGGTACTGCGAGCGAACTCGACAAATAGCTGGCTCAAGGCATGCCGATTTTCCGCACTGGGGTTGGCGAGCACCTCGGCAAACAGGGGTTGTTGAATCAGAAACTGCACATTGCCACGCAACATGGCCAGATGCCGATTGAGCACCCCTACGCCTTCATTGAGGCTGACCTGCTGATCGCGCAGCAAGGGATCAAGCCGCGCATCCAACAACCGTTCGTAGAGCAAAGCCATCAGCAATAGGATCAGCACGGTCCAGGGCACAAACAACAGCAGCAGATAACGCCTGACCGGGCGCACCAACAGCCTGCGATAGCCGGCTTTAACCATCAACGCTGGCGCTCGGACCAACAGCCGAGCCAGTCCAGCAGCTCTGCGCAGGCCATCGGCTTGGCAAACAGATAGCCCTGTGCCTGTTGGCAACCGTGACTGAGTATCCAATCGGCCTGCTGCTGAGTCTCTACGCCCTCAGCGATCACCTGCATACCCACCCGCGCGGCAATCTGAATCACCGCCTCGGCGATCATCTGCTGATCCCCCACCTCACCGATCTCAAGGACGAAACTGCGGTCGATTTTCAAGCGATCCGCCGGCAGTAAACGCAGGTAGCTGAGCGAGGAGAAACCGGTGCCAAAGTCATCAATCGCCACTTCCACCCCCATGGCGCGCAGGGCCCGAAGCTTTTCACACACGGTATCGAAAGTACGCATGGCCACCGACTCGGTGATTTCCACTTCGATCTGCTGCGGTGTAACCCCGGCGACTTGCAGGTGAGAGCTGAAACGCTCAATGAAATCGTGCTGGAGCAGCTGTGGCGCCGAGACGTTGACCGCCACACGGATCTGCGGGTAACCCGCATCGGCCAGCTGCTTGGCCGCCTGCAGCGCCAGGCGCATCAGCAAATCACCCAGTGGCAGGATGTAACCGGTGGCTTCGGCCAGGGGAATAAAGCTTAGCGGTGGCACCATCTTGCCATCGGCCTTGCGCCAGCGTGCCAATGCCTCCACCCCGGTGACGCACTGGGTACGCAGATCAATCTGCGGCTGTAGCTCCACACTGATCTGCCCAGCCTCGACCGCATCACGCAGCGCCAGCAGCATGCGGTACGACTCGGCGTGCGCGCTCTGCAAGCGTGGATCGTAAACACCATGCTGATCGTGGCCCAGGCGCTTGGATTGCTTGAGGGTCAACAGCGCATCCTGCAACGCCACACTGGCTGAGCCGGTAAAGTCGGCCAGGTGCATGGTCACGCTGCTCAGGCTGTGCACCTGACCCAGTTCATAGGGTCGCTTGTGCCGCCGAAACAGCGCTACGATCTCCGCCGCCCGTACCTGTGTCTGCGGGCCGAGAATGGCAAACAGGTCATCACGCACCCGCGCAATCAGCACCTCGCTGCTGAAAGCATCGCGCAACTTCTTGGCCACCAGGCCGAGGATAAAGTCGCCATAGCCCGTACCAAAGGCCGTGTTGGCTCCGGAGAAATTATCGATGTCGATCAACACCAGCACTGACTGATCCTTGCCATTCGACTTCAGGGTCATGTCCAGCATGCGGATCAGCGCGTTGCGGTTGGGGATCTTCAGCAGGTCATCCTGGTAGGCCATTTCCTCCAGGCGACTGAACAGCGCAACGTTGTACAGGCCACGGCTGATGCTGGCACTGAACACCTTGAGCAGTTCCAGCTCGGTGTCGTCCAGCGTGCGCTCACTGGCCACATAGCAGGCGTAATCCGCGCCCGCCTGGAAGCGCGGAAAGAACAGCACCGCAGCATCAGGCAGGCGCAAGGTCTGTTGTTCCAACAAGCACTGACGTAGGGCCCCTGCCACCTGGGGCGCGTCCAGGCTGTCCAGACTGCCCTCGACAGTGCCGCTGAAACGGCCATTGGCGCCGACAATGCGCACGGCCAGCGTCGCAGCATCCTGGCCGTCATCCAGGCGCAAACACACTACGCCCTCGGTTTGCAGATTCAGCAGCGAGCTGATTTCCGAGAGGATCTTGGCTGAGAGTTCACGGGTGTTCTTCGAGCAGAACAGCGCATTGCTCGACTCGACAATCATCTGCAAGCCGCGCCGGGCAATGGCCACTGCGCGCAACTGGGCATAACCCCGCACAGCGGCGGTCAGCACGGTCAGCAGGCGCTCGGCACTCAGCTCACTTTTGGCCCAGTAATCGTTGATGCCGTAGTCACGCATCACCTCATGAGCCGGGGCCAGCCCTGGTTCGCCGGTCAGCAGCACCACGCGGGTGTCACGGTTGCCGAGCACCTCACGCAGAGACTGTATCAGGCGCAGGCCGGCATCTTCGGTTTCCATTACGACATCGAGCAGCACCAGGGCGATATCCTGCTGCTGAGCCAATACTGCCAGGGCTTCGCGGCAGCTGAATGCCTGCACCAGCTCAACACGACCACCGAGCACCTCAAGCTCACTCAGGGCAAAGGCCGTCGCGCGCTGGAAATCGGCATCATCATCAACCGCCAGCACACGCCATACACGCTGGCTTACAGGGCCGGGAAGTTCGTCGTCGCTGAACGCAAATTGCTCATCCATGAAAGGTGCCCGCATACCTGATGGAGTGGGAACACAACCGATTCCTGACTGGTTGTCAGCTCAGTATAGACGGCCCACTCCAGACGCCAGGCCATCCGCGCGCGAGGTGCGTACGAGCACGTTCAGCGGGGTTTACGACCCTGCAGGCGGGCCAGCAGGCTTGAGGTGTCCCAGCGTCCGCCGCCCATGCTCTGTACATCGGCATAGAACTGATCGACCAGCGCCGTCACTGGCAACTGCGCGCCATTGCTACGCGCTTCATCCAGCAGGATCGACAGGTCTTTGCGCATCCAGTCCACGGCAAAACCATGCTCGAACTCGCCGGCCAGCATGGTCTTGTGACGGTTCTCCAGCTGCCAGGACTGCGCAGCACCCTTGCCGATCACTTCCATGGCGCCATGAGCATCAAGGCCTGCGCACTGGGCAAAATGCAGGGCTTCGGACAAACCCTGGACCAGGCCGGCAATGCAAATCTGATTGACCATTTTGGTCAATTGACCACTGCCGGCCTCTCCCATCAGACGCGTCATCCGGGCATAGGGCTGCAGCACCGGCTCGGCCTTGGCGTAGGTGGCCTCTGCACCGCCGACCATGATGGTCAGTACACCGTTCTGTGCACCGGCCTGACCGCCGGAAACCGGCGCATCGAGAAAGCCCAGCCCCAGTTGGCTGGCCTGTGCGGCAAGTTCACGCGCCACGTGGGCCGACGCGGTGGTGTGATCAACCAGCACGGCACCCACTTGCATGCCAGCAAAGGCACCATCGGCTCCCAGCACCACGCCACGCAGGTCATCGTCATTGCCAACACAGACCATTACAAACTCAGCGTCAGCAGCGGCCTCACGCGGGGTCGGCGCATGGCTACCGGAATATTCCTCCACCCACTGCGCCGCCTTGCCGGCGGTGCGGTTATACACACACACCTGATGGCCAGCACGCGCCAGATGCCCCGCCATCGGGTAGCCCATCACCCCCAGCCCGATAAACGCCACCTTTGCCATGCCCACACCTCTACGCTGATTCAATTACCGCTCGTACCGCCTAACGCCGCATTACGCGCCGCTCAGCCCCTAGGCTGCAAGCATGCCCGCCACCTGCGGCCAATACCAGTACAGCCAAAGGGCAAAACTGTATGGATACAGCCGACAGGCAGGCTTTACCTGCAGCCGAATCCGCTTCCATACTCGCCACAGGCAAAGGAGGGCTTATGCAGCATTGGCTGGTAATTGACCTGGAAGCCACCACCGAAGACGGTGGCTGGCCAGTCGCAGAAATGGAAATCATTGAAATCGGGGCCAGCCTGGTCACCCGCGACGGCCACGAGGTCGAGCACTTTCAGCGCTTTGTCCGCCCTACCCGGCGTCCGCATCTGACGCACTTCTGCCGTCAGCTGACCCAGATCAGCCAAGCCGATGTCGATACGGCCGCTCCGCTTTCAGTGGTCTGGGCACAGTTCGAGCGCTGGTTGCAGAGTCATCAGGCACAACTGGCCGGTTGGGCCAGTTGGGGCGACTATGACCGCCGTCAGTTCGAACAGGAATGGCTGGCACATGGGCTGAACAGTTACCTGAGCCAGATCCCCCATATCAACCTGAAGAAACGCTTTGCCGAGGCCCGCCAACTGGCCAAGCCAATTGGCCTGAAGATGGCCCTCAACCTCGCGGGCTTGGCCTTCCAGGGTCAACAGCACCGCGCCCTCACCGATGCGCGCAATACCGCCCGGCTGCTGCCACTGGTTTTGCCTGTGCAAAGCAGATGACGAAGAAAAATCGCTTGGGCATACTGGCGGGCCTTTTTCCATGGCCTGCCGCAACTGGCAGCCAGCGCTTTTAATCCCCTTCTCGAGGAACTGCAGATGTTCAAGGTCAATGAATACTTCGACGGCACCGTCAAATCCATCGCCTTCGGCATGGCTGAAGGCCCGGCCACCATTGGCGTGATGGCTGCAGGCGAGTACGAATTTGGCACCAACCAGCTGGAAATCATGCACGTAGTGGCCGGTGCCCTGACCGTGAAACTGCCAGGCAGCGATAACTGGGAAACCTTCGCCGGCGGTAGCCAGTTCACCGTACCGGCCAACAGCAAGTTCCAGCTCAAGGTCGCCGTAGATACCGCCTACCTGTGCGAATACCGCTAAGTCCCGGCCAGGTGCCTGAAAGCCGGCCTCAGTGGCCGGCTTTTTTATTAACGAACAAAAAACCAAGGAACAGCCATGCCGCGCTCAACGCAATTCTCTCTGGTGATCCTGCCGATCCTGTTGCTACTGATCGCCATGACCTCGATCCAGAGCGGCGCGTCCCTGGCCAAAGGACTGTTTCCGGAAATTGGCGCCAGCGGCACCACGGCCCTGCGTTTGAGCCTCGGCGCGCTGATTCTGTGCATTCTGATGCGCCCGTGGCAGGCCAAGCTGACGCTAAAGTCCAGCCGTTCGCTGCTGGCTTACGGGTTGTCACTGGGCGGCATGAACCTGCTGTTCTACCTCTCGCTGAAAACCATTCCACTGGGCATTGCCGTGGCCCTGGAATTCACCGGCCCATTGGGCCTGGCGCTGTTGTCGTCACGCCGCCTGGTGGATTTCGTCTGGATTGCCCTGGCGGTGTTCGGCCTCTGGCTGCTGTTGCCAACAGCCCAGAGCGACGTGCCGCTGGACCCCGTCGGCATGGCCCTGGCCCTGGCGGCCGGCCTATGTTGGGCGCTGTATATCGTCTTCGGGCAGAAGGCTGGTGCCGAACACGGCAAGCAGACCGTAGCCCTCGGCACCATAGTCGCGGCGCTGCTGGTGTTCCCGATTGGCCTGTGGCAAGCCGGCAGCGGTCTGTTCTCCGTGGATCTGTTGCCCATCGCCCTCGGCGTCGCCGTGTTGTCCTCGGCCCTGCCCTACAGCCTGGAAATGGTCGCTCTGACCCGCCTGCCGGCGCGCACCTTCAGCATCCTGATGAGCATGGAGCCGGCGATTGCCGCGCTCTCCGGCCTGTTGTTTCTCAGCGAGCGCCTGACCCTCAGTCAATGGCTGGCGATCAGCGCCATCATCCTTGCCTCGGCCGGTGCAGCGGCGACGATCAAACCGAAAGCCAAGCCGCTTTAAATTCCCCAACATGCGGCTCTGGTGGGAGGGGCTTTAGCCGCGACGAAGCAACACAGCAGCATCCCTGCTCGCGGCTAAAGCCCCTTCCACACAGTCAGTTGGCAGCTTCGGCCTCGTTACTGAACTGCAACTCGGCCAGGCGCGCATACAGCGGGCTGCTGCTGACCAACTCGCTGTGCGTGCCGATGGCCGCCAGCTTGCCATGCTCGATCACTGCGATGCGGTCAGCGCTTTTTACCGTAGCCAGGCGGTGGGCAATCACCAGGGTGGTGCGCCCCTCCATCAGCGGCGGCAAGGCTTGCTGAATCAGATGCTCGCTCTCGGCGTCCAGGGCACTGGTGGCCTCATCGAGCAGCAGAATCGGCGCATCCACCAACAGCGCACGAGCAATCGCCAGGCGCTGGCGTTGACCACCGGAAAGTCCCAATCCGGCATCACCGAGGTGAGTCTGGTAACCATTTGGCAGTTTCATGATGAATTCGTGGGCATGGGCGGCCTTCGCCGCCGCTTCGACCTCAGCCAGGCTGGCATCGGTACGCCCATAGCGAATGTTGTCCTCCACTGAGCCGAAGAACAGCGCCGGGTTCTGCGACACCAAGGCAAAGCTGCTGCGCAGTTCACGCGGATCAAGCTGCTGGATCGGCACGCCATCAATCAGGATGCGGCCCTGCTGCGGGTCGAAAAAGCGCAGCAGCAGATCAAACAGCGTGGACTTACCTGCACCAGACGGCCCGACCAGCGCCAGAGTTTCCCCGGCCGCAACCTGTAGATCGATGCCGTCCACGGCAAAACTGCCAGGGCGTGACGGGTAGGCAAAACGCAGCCCTTGTAGCTCGATACGCCCCTGCACCGGCTGGGCCAGATGCACGGCATCAGAAGTCGGCGGGGTGATTTCATTACGTGCCTGCAGCAGCTCGGCAATACGCTCGGCGGCGCCGGCAGCCCGTTGCAGCTCACCGATTACCTCGCTCAGGGTGCCGAAGGCCGAGCCGACGATCAGGCTATAGAACACGAACGCCGCCAGCTCACCGCCGGAAATTCGCCTGGCGATCACGTCCATACCGCCCACCCAGAGCATCACCCCCACCGCGCCGAGCACCAGCACGATCACCACAGTAATCAGCCAGGCGCGCTGAGCGATGCGCTGGCGCGCGGTATCGAAAGCCGCCTCGGCAGACAGACCGAAGCGACGCTTGTCCTCATTCTGGTGGTTGTAGGCCTGCACGGTCTTGATCTGTCCCAGCACCTCACCGACATAGCTGCCAACATCCGCCACCCGGTCCTGGCTCTGCCGCGACAATGCGCGTACGCGGCGGCCGAAGATCAGGATCGGCGCGACCACCAGCGGCAGCGCCATCAGCACAATGCCGCTGAGTTTGGCGTTAGTCACCACCAGCAGCACGCTGCCACCCACCAGCATGATCAGGTTGCGCAGCGCCATCGACAGCGACGAGCCGATCACCGACTGCAGCAGTGTGGTATCGGCAGTCAGGCGCGACTGAATCTCCGAACTGCGGTTGCTCTCATAGAAGCCCGGGTGCAGTTCGATCAGGTGGTTGAACACGCGCTTGCGGATATCGGCGACAAACCGCTCGCCGATCCACGACACCAGGTAGAACCGGGTAAAGGTGCCGATGGCCAGCGCCAACACCAGTACGAAAAACAGCCCGATCGACTGCTGCAACGCCGCCGGCGACTGGGTCGCCAGACCCTGATCGACCAGCAGCTTGATGCCCTGGCCCATGGACAGGGTGATGGCGGCGGTAAACAGCAGCGCCAGCAAGGCCCCAAATACGCGACCGCGATACGGCGCAATAAAGCGCCAAGCCATACGCAGAGCATTGCGCTGACGGGAAGACAGGATCGAAAGCATGCAGGCTCGCTGGGGCGCTGGCGCCCGTTAATGAGGAGGCGATTGCGGCGTTTCCGCCCGCCAAGCCACCCAACACAGCGCCAAAGCGGCGAGATTGGTCGACAGCGGATTGAACGCCTGCAGCAGTAGATGGGGACTCACTAGCGCCACATCAAGCAGCAAACCAATCAACAGCACGCCGGCCAACAGCAAAGGCCAGCGCTGACGCCGCCACAGCAGCAACAAACCGAGAATGATTTCCACCAGCCCGGCAATGCGCGCCACCCATTCGGGAGCCGGCAGGTTATGCGCCTGGATCATCGCCAGCTCATCGGGGCTTAGCCAGAAGATTTTCGGCACCAGGCCGTGCCAGATAAACACCAGCGCCAAGGCGATACGCGCGCCCCAGGCGATCTGCGATAAACGCGGCTCAGTCATGTAAAAAGCGCCGGGCATGATCAGCGCTGGGCAACAAACAGCTGTCGTAGCGACCGAACAGCCGGTAGCGATTGAGCGCAATTCGGTCATAACACCAGTCGCGTAGAGGCCTTGGAATAACGCGCAGCCAAGCCAGCCAGCGCCATGGACCGGGCAATTGCGCAACGATGCGCAGCACCGCGTCCGAACGCAGCAGCATCTGGTCATTTTCGATCAAGGCCATGGTATCAAAGCGCTCAGTGGGCAAACCGCCCCAAGCCAGTAGCGCCTGGCCCTCAGCCGACTGCACCGAGGCCAGGCGAAAGCGCTGCTCGACATCATGACGAATCAGAAACTTCGCCCAGCCGTTGCACAGTTTGCATACGCCATCGAACAGCACCACGCGCTCGCCGGACTGGATAAAAGGTGCAGACATGCGCAACTCCTCTGTGCAGCCCTCAGGCCTCGGGAATACGGTAATGGCCGGTAATCTTGAAGCGAAAGAGGATGTCTTCTTCCTGGGTGCCGCGACCAATATTGTGCAGCACCAACGGTACATCGCCGCCGGTCTGGCGGTCGCTGATAATGCCAATATGCGTCAGGCCTCCACCTAGATCCCAGGTGACGATATCGCCCGGGTGATAGCCCTCGACATCTTGACCAAGCGGCAGCGCCCAGCCCTGGCGCTTGAACCAGGTCATCAGGTTCGGCACGCGGCGATGATCAATATTGCTGTCGGGCCGGCTTAGCCCCCAGCTCTTTGGATACAGGCGAAAATTCGCGCGCATGTCCTGATGCACCGCCTGCTGCAAATCCAGGCCCTGCTGACGCAGGGCGCGAATCACCACATCGGTACACACGCCGGTATTCAGGGGTACATCGCCGTTGGGGTAACTCAGGCGGCGGTAAGCCGGGTCATAGGTGAGCGTCACGCCGACCTGCTGCCTTGCAGCCAGCACCAGTTTGTCCGCCTCGATGGCCTGCGCAGCAAAGGCCAGCAGCCAGATCAACAACCCACTCACAACCCGCATCGCGACCTCCTATCGACTCAGGGGATACAGCAGTTCTTCCTTATAACCGGCCCACACACGTACGGCATCGGGGAAAGCATCGTCCAGCGCGACATCGCCGCTGTCGACCAGCAGCGGCCGACCCTCCAGCGTACCGAGCTTACGCTTGGTGGCGACCACCCGCAGATTATCCAGGCCAATGGCGCGCAGCACCCGTGGGCTGATCTGCTGGTTGCCGCGACCGATAATATGACCCTGGCCACCAATCGCAGTCACCAGCAGCCGCGCCGGATGGCCATAAATTAGCTCGAACAGCTGCGCCTCGGTCACATCGCTGGCCAGCAGTTGGCCATTCTCGATCACATCGACGCCGAGCAAGGTGGTCTGCATGCCGAGGTTCTGCGCCAGGCCATGCAGGGTCGAACCAGGGCCGAAGACGTAGCGTACACCGGCTTCCCAGCTGTCCTGCAGCCAGTCGGCCAGGTCAATCAGTACCAGCTCTTCAGATTCGACGCCGCCCTGCTTGACCTGCTGCACATAACCGCCTTCCTGCGGCACGGTCAGTTCGCCATACCAGCGCGCCGTCACCCGACCTTCACGCAGGGCGCTTTCTTCGATATCGCGCACTTCCCCGCTGCTCAAGCGTACCAGGCCGCCCTCAACCAGCCGTGCGGTCAACTCACCGGCTGCGCGCGGGCTGATGGCATAGACTCCTGACTGGATCTTCACTCCAGCCGGAATGCCCAACACCGGCTGGCCTTCACGAACGGCGGCGCAGATATCTCGCGCCGTGCCATCGCCGCCGGCAAACAGAATCAGCGCCACGCCAGCATCCTGTAGCAGTTCGACAGCCTGGCGGGTGTCCGCAGCGCTGCTCGGGCCTGCGCCCAGCTCGCCAACCACGCGGTGGGCAAAGCCCATCTCAGCCAGAAGATCAGCACCCATGGCACCGGGAAAGGTGACGAATTCCAGGCGCTCGCGCAGCGGTAGCAGCACCTCAAGCGCCGTTTGCGTCCGTAGCGCCGCTTTAGCTTCAACACCCAAAGCCAGGGCCTGCTCGGCCATGCCATCACTGCCCTTGAACCCCGCTGGGCCGCCCAGCCCGGCCAAGGGGTTGATGATCAAGCCGATGTGGAAAAGACCCATAACACCCTCTGATTCAATACCTGCCTGCTCAATACCTGCTGGCCTGGCACGTTGCCTGCTATGACTGATTAGCCCTGTGTCTTGCGGCGGTTTTCTGCCGTCGCAGTCATAGCGCCTTCATCTAACACTCATAAAATCGCGCTAACCGATGAGGAGACCAGCCATGCACAGCCAACAACAGAATTCGCAGAAAGCTACAACAATGCCCATTGGTGGCTTTGTCATTGACGCCCAGGGCCGCGAGATTCCGATCACCGAAGAGATGATCCAACAGGCCTGCAACGCGCTGGAAAAAGCCCAGCAGCAAACCACCAAACGTAAGTAAGTTTCCCGCCAGGGCAGCATCGCTGCCCTTCGCTACAGCTGATTCAACCTCGCACCCAACGCCTGCACCAGGCTCACCAGCACCGGCGCATGCCCCTTCACGGCAACCTGCAAGCCGTCGATTTCCCGGCGCATCGGATAATGCTTGCGCAACCCGTCAAATGCCGCACGCCGGGTAGCGGCATCACCCTGCAGGCTGCGGCGAAAATCCGCATCGTCGCGGCGCGGGTCGTAGACCGCGCGGCAGATGTTGGCCAGGGCCCAGGCCGGATCGGCGCTGGAATCGATAGTCAGCTCACTCAGCCAGGCGGCAGGCATCAGTTGTTGCGGTTCAACGCTGGGCGCAACGCCCAGGTGCTGACACAGCGCCTGATAGATCTGCGCCGTGCCGCGTAGCTTGCCGTCGAGGCTGTAGCCGGCGATATGCGGGGTGGCGATACGGCACAGCGCAGCCAGCTCAACATCAGCCTGCGGTTCACCTTCCCAGACATCCAGTACCACTTGCAGATCGTTACGCTGCGCCAGTAATTCACGCAATGCCTGGTTATCCACTACCGCGCCGCGGCTGGCGTTGATCAACCAGCTGCCCGGTTTGAGCGCAGCCAGGCGGGCGCTATTAAACAGATGATGAGTAGCATATTCACCCAGACGCTCCAGCGGCGTATGCAGGCTGATCACGTCACATTCATCCAGCACCTGCTGCAAGCTGACGAAATCACCGCCCTCGGCAGCCTGGCGCGGCGGATCGCACACCAGCACGCGCCAGCCCAGACCGCGCAGCACCTTGAGCAAGCGGCTGCCGACCTGCCCCGCGCCGACTACCCCATAGGTGCGGCTAGTCAGATCGACACCCTGTTGCTCGGCCAATACCAGCAAACTGCCCAGCACATAGTCGACCACGCCACGGGCATTACAGCCCGGCGCGCTGGCCCAGGTGATGCCGGCTTGCTGGAAGTAGTCGAGATCCAGATGATCGGTGCCGATGGTGCAGGTGCCGACAAACTTCACCGCCGAACCGTCGAGAAGCGTGCGATCGACCTGGGTCACCGAACGCACCAGCAGCAGGTCGGCATCGGCGACGGCCGCCGCATCAATGCCACGACCTGGCAAGCGGCGAATCTCGCCAAAGCCGGCGAAGAACTCGTCAAGCAGGGGGATATTTTCGTCGGCAACGATGCGCATAGAGGGTCTGTTCCCGTGCTCCAAAAATCAGGTCGGCATTCTAACCTGCCAGCACCGCTTGGCTACGCTGAGTCGTGTAATGCGCCCATCGCACTGAAACATCGCAAAGCAAGGTTTCCTGACCAGACCGTCAAGGCGTAGACTGCACGGTTTCCTGATATACAGCCGGATACACCTCAATGCTTGCCCAATCCCGCCTGCAACGCGTCAGCACCGAGTTCTACAGCCTGCTGAAGCTCGCAACGCCGATCATCATTGCCCAATTGGCCAACACCGCCATGGGCTTCGTCGATACCGTGATGGCCGGCCGGGTCAGCCCACGCGACCTGGCGGCAGTGGCACTGGGCAACTCGATCTGGGTACCGTTGTTTCTATTGATGACCGGCATCCTGCTGGCCACCACGCCGAAAGTCGCGCAACGCTTTGGCGCGGGTGCACACGGCGAAATCGGCCCGCTGGTGCGCCAGGCCCTGTGGCTGGCGCTGGCGGTGGGCGGCAGCGCCGCGGCCTTGCTGTGGAACGCCGAAATCATCCTGACCCTGATGAACGTCGATCCTGGCCTGATCGAACCGGCCATGGGCTATCTGCGCGGCGTAGCCTGCGGCTTTCCGGCTGTGGCGCTGTACCACGTGCTGCGCTGCTTCAGCGACGGCCTCGGCCACACCCGGCCGAGCATGATCCTCGGGCTCGGCGGCCTGGCGCTGAACATTCCGCTCAATTACATCTTTATCTACGGCAAGCTCGGCGTACCGGCCATGGGCGGCGTGGGCTGCGGCTGGGCCACCGGCCTGGTGATGATCTGCATGTTCCTGGGCATGCTCTGGTGGGTGAAATGGGCACCGTTCTACCAGCCGAGCAAAGTTTTCAGCCACTTCGAATGGCCGCAGTGGTCGGTGCTCAAACGCCTGCTCGCGGTGGGCCTGCCGATTGGCATTGCGGTGTTTGCCGAGTCGAGCATCTTCGCCGTGATCGCCCTGCTGATCGGCGGCCTGGGCGCTACCGTGGTGGCCGGGCACCAGATCGCCCTGAATTTCAGCTCTATGGTGTTTATGATTCCCTACTCGCTGGGCATGGCCGCCACCGTGCGCGTTGGCCAGGCGCTGGGCCGTGGCGAGCCGCGTGAGGCGCGCTTTGCCGCCGGGGTGAGCATGGCCGCCGCACTGGGCTACGCCTGCCTGTCGGCCAGCCTGATGCTACTGTTGCGTGAGCAGATTGCACAGATCTACACCCCCGACCCGGCGGTGATTCTGGTGGCCACCACCCTGCTGGTGTATTCGGCGCTGTTCCAGTTCTCCGACGCCATTCAGGTAACGGCTGCCGGCGCGCTGCGCGGCTATCAGGACACCCGCGTGACCATGATCCTGACCCTGTTCGCCTATTGGGGCATCGGCCTGCCGGTGGGTTATATCCTGGGCTTGACCGACTGGTTCGGCGAGCCCAGCGGCCCCAGCGGGCTCTGGCAAGGCCTGGTAGTGGGTTTGACCTGCGCGGGCGGCATGCTTGCGATACGCCTGGCCGGCAGCGCGCGCAAGCGCATCCGCATGGCCAGCTAGCACTTAATCCGGGTGGCAGGGATGCGCCGCCAGCGCGGCCCAGTAGGCCTCGGGCAACCATTCACGCCCTGCCAGCAGATGCGCCAGGTAGTCGGCACTGGGTAACAGGCCGGCCTGACGAAACGCCGGGTTGGCGATGTACACCCAGGCGGCCTGGACACCGGCAACCGTGACAATCGGCATGCGTTCGCGGCTGTAATAGACCGGCGTACCTTCGAAGTGATCCAGCTTGGCGATTTCGTCAGCGCCCTGCAGGCGATACAGCACGCCCTCCACCACGCCATCGCGCTGATAACGGATATTGGCGTAGGCGCGCCCCGGCGCACGATCGGCGGCGCGCTTGTCAAAGCACAGGCCGTAACCTGGCAAACGCCCCGGCAACACCTCGCTCACACACAAGCCGCGGGCCTGCATGCGCGCAGGGTTCATGTTCGAGCCGTAAGCGAAGTACCAGTCCATCAATCGGCTTTCTTGCGAATCAGGTACAGGTAGGTCGCGCCGTCTTCGGCCTGTTCCACCAGCTCATGGCCGAGAAACACGCAGAACTTGGGGATATCGCGACGGGTCGAGGGGTCGGTGGCAATCACCTTGAGCAGGCCGCCGGCCGGCAGATCGCGCACCTTGTTGTGCAGCATCATCACCGGCTCCGGGCAGTTCAGCCCGGTGGCGTCGAGGGTGTCATCGGGAATCGCAGGGGTTTGCAAAGACATCGGCAGGCTCCAGTAGCAGGCCGCCATTCTCGCGCAAAGCTGACCCCGAGGTCATCTAGTGCTGCTGGAAAACTGCTGAGTGCCATTGCTGCGGCCATTGCAGCCGCAGCAGGCCAGGTAGCGAAAGGGTTATTTACCTAACCGGCGCAGGTGACACGTCACTTCTTCGCGGTCGTGATAGAGCTGCTTACAGGCGATCGACACTTTGATCTTGCGCGCGGCAAAGCCGTCTTGCAGACGTTCCAGCAGGCGGCGCACCTCAGCATAACGCTGCTTCATCGGCAACTTGAGGTTGACCACCGCCTCACGGCAATGGCCGTCACCGATCCAGATTTCCACCATCGCCGCGGTGCGCGCCGGCTTTTCCACAATATCGCAGACCATCCAGTCCACCGGTTGCTTGGGCGTCCAGGTAAAACCATCGACCATCAGGTGGTTGACCAGGCCGGTGTCCATAAGGCTTTCGGCCATCGGTCCATTGTCGATGGCGGTCACCAGCATGCCGCGCTTGACCAGCTGATAGGTCCAGCCGCCGGGTGCCGCACCCAGGTCAACCCCGGTCATCTCATCGGACAGGCGCTCATCCCACTGCTCGCGGGGAATAAAGGTGTGCCAGGCCTCTTCCAGCTTGAGGGTCGAACGGCTCGGCGCTTCGCGGGGGAATTTCAGCCGCGGAATGCCCATGGGCCAGAGCGCCGAGTTATTTGCCTCGGCCATGCCGACAAACACCTCGCGGCCGCTCTTGAAGGTCAGCAGCAGACGCGGCTTGTGTGCATCTTCAACCAGCCTGCCGGCCTTGCTCAGGGCCTTGCGCAGCGGCGCTTCGAACTTCTTGCAGAAATTCGACAGCTCTTTGCCGTCGTTGCTGTCCAGCACTTCCAGCCACAGGCTGCCGAACACCGGCGCATCCGCCAGATGGGCCAGCAGCACGCTGATGCGATCCGTTTCCGGCAGTTCGACAAACGCTCCGCGTGCCCACTGCCGCGGGAAAATCAGCTGGGTGAAACGCACCCCGCGCATCAGCCGCTCGGCACCGTTGGCTTCGCTGCAGATAAATTCGGCGCAGGCGGTGTTCGGCTTGGCCTTGGCATAGCCCGCCACATTCAACAGCGCAGCATGTTCGGCGATTTCCGCACACACTTCGTTTTCAAAACCCGGACGGCAGTGCAACAGCAAGCTATTCATCGATCAGTCTCCTCAAGGCGCGCATCATAGCCGACTGGCTCTGTTGCCGTTTGTTTCCTCAGCGGTTACGTGACCATGCGTACTTCGCCTCATTCACAACCTTCGGGTTAGACTGCCAGCACTGCGTCAGGCCGCTATGGCCTACCAACCGACCATCCGCTCGCACCAAGATCTTCAGGCCACGACTTTTGTCTCTATCGGGCACGCCCAAGTTCGCGAGCTAAACTTCTGCGACAAACAGCCGAAGTACCGATAACGCTTAAAGGAATAAAACTCACCATGCGCAATAACCAACCTATTACTCAACGTGAGCGCACATTCCCCGCGCAGCAGCGGCTGATTTCCACCACCGACCTCAAAGGCCAGATCACCTATTGCAATGACGCCTTTGTCGATATCAGCGGCTTCACCCGTGATGAACTGATTCGCGCGCCGCACAACCTGGTGCGCCATCCCGATGTACCGCCAGCGGTGTTCCAACATATGTGGGACACCCTTAAGAAAGGCCGGCCGTGGATGGGCATCGTCAAGAACCGCTGCAAGAACGGCGACCACTATTGGGTCAACGCCTACGTCACCCCGGTGACTGAAAGCAATCAAGTGATCGGCTACGAGTCCGTGCGGGTCAAACCGACTGCCGAACAGGTACGCCGCGCCGAAGCGCTGTACCAGCGCATCAACAGCGGTAAATCAGCGATTCCCGGCAGTGACCGCTGGCTGCCAATCGTGCAGGACTGGTTGCCATTTATTCTGGTCAGCCAGATCGGTTTCCTCATCGGTGCTTGGCTCGACTCCAGCTGGGGCTTTGCCCTGGCGGCGGCGCTATCGGTGCCGCTCGGCCTGGCCGGTTTGAACTGGCAGCAACGCGGTCTCAAACGTCTGCTGCGCCTGGCGGATCAGACCACCTCTGATCCCCTGATCGCGCAGATGTACACCGACAGCCGTGGTGCTCAGGGCCGCCTGGAAATGTCCATCCTCAGCCAGGAAGCGCGCCTGAAAACCTGCCTGACTCGCCTGCAAGACACCGCTGAACAGCTGACCCTGCAAGCCAAGCAGGCTGACACCCTGGCGCACAACAGCTCAGCCGGGCTTGAGCGGCAGCGCAACGAAACCGATCAGGTGGCTACCGCCATCAACGAGATGGCCGCCACCACTCTGGAGGTGGCCAGCAACGTGGCGCGCACTGCCATCGCCACTCAGGATGCCAACCGCCTGACCAGCGCCGGCCGCAGCATTGCCAGCGAAACCCGCCAGGCCATTCAGCGTCTGTCGCAGTCCGTCGGCGATACCGGTGAAACGGTGACTCGCCTGGCTCAGGACAGCACTGAAATCGGCGGCGTGGTCGATGTGATCAAAGGCATTGCCGACCAAACCAACCTGCTCGCCCTCAACGCCGCCATCGAAGCGGCGCGTGCAGGGGAAATGGGCCGTGGTTTTGCCGTGGTGGCCGATGAAGTGCGCTCGCTGGCGCAGCGTACCGCCGAATCCACCGGGCAGATCCATCAGCTGATCGCCAAACTGCAACGCACCGCCGAAGAAGCAGTACTGACCATGGAAATCGGTCGCAAGCAGGCCGACGAAGGGGTTGAACGTGTACAGCAGGCCGATGAGGCTCTGGCCGGTATCAGCGACGCGGTGGCCAATATCACCGATATGGCCAACCAGATTGCGGCAGCCGCCGAAGAGCAAAGTGCGGTGGCCGATGAGGTCAACCGCAGCATCACCACCATCGCCCACCTGGCCGACCAGACCGCAGGCGAAGCGCATGACACCGCCCTGCTCAGCGAAGCCCTGACGGCCACCGCCAACGGTCAGTACGCACTGGTCGAGCGCTTCAACCGCTAACAGCCCACTCGCAAGATCGTGAACAGGTTCTAGACCACGAAGGCGCACTGCCCTGCAGTGCGCGGCCCTCCCCGTCGTTACAAATTCTCGTAACGGTTCATATCCAGCACGCCGGCTTCCACCGGTTCGGTCTGCTGGATATACGCCGACATATCGTGGAAATAGCGCCAGAACTCTGGGTGCGTACGGCGAATGCCCCAGCGCTCGACAACCTTCTCAAACGCCGACTGATCACGCGCTTGCTCCAGCGCTGCAACGAAGTCTGCCACCTGCTCTGCCGGGATATTGAAGATAAAGTTCGGGTAGCTGCTGAGCACACCGGGATAGACCGTCAGGGTATCCAGCGCCGGCTGATAACGCAGTTCCTCGCCCAGCATAAAGGCCACATTGCTGTGCGCACGGTTGCGCAGCAGGCTGTAAACCTCGCGCGGTCCATCAGCCAGCTGCACACGCAACAAGGTGGCTTCCGGCAACTGGCTGATCACCTTGAGTGTGCCTCCCGGCTTGCCGCTCAAACGGCTCAGGGATTGCTCGGCACGCTGTAGCTCGGCGGTTATGCCGGAGCGATGGCAATGCGCTCCGGTGCAGCGGTTGATCGGATCAGGTCGCGCATTCAGGCTGCCATAACGCTCCAGCAGGGTTTCGACAAAGCTGCGTTTAGGATCACCTGCGGCCAAGCGCAGCGCACTCGGGCTGTCACTGTCGATGGCCTGATAGTCCAGCCAGATTTTCAGCTTGCCGCTGTTTTGATACCAATCATCCAGATAACTCTTGCGTGACTCGGCCGGCATCAGACGCAGGAAGTTGACCTCGGCACCATTGCGAATCAGGTCGAAGTACAGGCGGGTCTGCGCTTGGTGCGAAACGTTGCCAAACACATCGAAGTTCACCACCAGTTGGTAATAAGTGCGCTCCAGCAGTGGGTAATCCATCCACCAGAGGGTTTGCGGCACTTCACCAATCAGCCCTTTGCGCACGGAGGCACTGTCGTGCTGGCGGAAGATCGACAGCAAGGCGTTGTCGTTGCCGGCCCAGATATGCGACCAGCTAGGTGCGGGGGCATCGGCATAACGCTGCATACGCAGCGCTTCATAGGCATTGCGTTTGTCCCGGTAGCTGCGCCACAGGCCCGGCAGATCGGTGATGCCATCAAGCTGACCGGGCATGGCCAATAACGCGGTGGCCTGCTCGCGGTACTCGGGGTCGGTGATATAGAGGTCATGCTGCGGGTCCTGGAACAGCGCCCAGAAGTTATCGCGAATCACATCCGTGGCAATCTGCCCCCGGCATACCGGGCCGCGAATAAAGGTACGCACGAAGTATTCGGCGTTATCCAGCATGAACTGATAACGCGCCTGGGCCGGAATCGCGGCAAAGGTCTCGAATGGATTGGCGCGGCGTTGCAGGCCATAACCGGGCACGGCGTCAGCCTGCCAGTCACTGGCAAAGAACAACTCTTTGACTCGCGCCAGCTTGGCCGCACTCAACCCGTAGGTGATGTGAGTCTTGTGCACAATCACCCCCTGCACCGGGATCAGCCGGTAATAGAACTCGGTGCCGGGGTCATCATTGGGTCGCCGCGTGGCGATGACATCCACTGGCTGGCCACTGGGCGTGCGCGAACGCACCATCTGGAAGAAGTGCCCCGGCTCGCCACCGGCAAAATGCAGGTGGGCGAGAAACAGGTGTTCGTAGAGCCAGCGCGACACCAGCGCCTCGCGGGCGCCGGGGGCGTTCATAAAGGCTTCCCAGGTGGCGACCTGCTGCGCCTCGGCGGCGCTGGCCTGCAGCGCCTGCTGATCCACCGGCGCGCCCTCGGCCAGCCAGCGCTGCAACGTCTGATAGTCCGCCTCGCTCAAGCCGGTAACAGCAAACGGCATGCCTGCCTGCGGATTCTTGCGGGCGAACTCGGCAAACTCCTGCGGTAACGGGCATTGGTTAGCCCGGTTGATGCTGATATCCAGCTGCGCCGGCAACTTGCTGTTGGCGACCAGCGGCTGCTGATGCCCCAGCTCCAGCATGCGTGCCATCAGAGCGGCCTGACTGCCCTGCGCCTCCAGCACCGAGGTAAAGCCCTTACGCCGCCAGGCCGCTTCATCATGCGCGTCGAGAAACAACCGCGTAGTGGCTTGAACTTGCGTGCGTGTGCCGTTATAGACCGCGATTTTGCTCGCCCCGCGCTCTGCACCTGCGGCGCTGCCCAGATTGAGTTGGCACGGCGCGTCATAGCAGGCATGGCAGGCCACGCAGTTCTTGGTAAAGATTGGCTGAACGTCGCGGCTGTAGGAAACCGGCTCCGCCGCCTGCAGCGAGCCGATGAACAATAAACACGCGCCAAGCAGTAAGCGGCAGAACATAAGCACATCCCTGAAAAGGCCAAGCGCCGATTCTAGCTAGCGTCAGGCAAGAATGGCGAATCAACAAACATGAGCAGGATTCATGTGAAAGCGCAGACCACTGCAAAAGCACGCAGCTTTGCTATCATCGCCGCCTTTGTTTCCGCTCCCCAGGTAGTTCCCCATGTCTGATCGCACCGCCCGCCTCCACGCTCTGCAGAAGGCTCTTTCCGAGCGCATCCTGATTCTCGACGGCGGCATGGGTACCATGATCCAGAGCTACAAGCTGGAGGAAGCCGATTACCGTGGCGAACGCTTTGCCGACTGGCCGCAGGATGTCAAAGGCAACAACGACCTGCTGATCTTGAGCCGCCCGGACGTGATCGGCGCCATCGAAAAAGCCTACCTGGATGCCGGCGCCGACATCCTCGAAACCAACACCTTCAACGCCACCCAGGTGTCGCAGGCCGACTACGGCATGGAAAGCCTGGTGTATGAGCTGAACGTAGAGGGTGCGCGCCTCGCCCGCAGTGTGGCCGATGCCAAAACCCTGGAAACGCCGGATCGTCCGCGTTTCGTCGCAGGTGTGCTGGGCCCAACCAGCCGCACCTGCTCGATTTCCCCGGATGTGAACAACCCTGGCTACCGCAACGTCACCTTCGACGAACTGGTGGAAAACTACGTGGAAGCCACCCGCGGCCTGATCGAAGGCGGCGCGGACATGATCCTGATCGAAACCATCTTCGACACCCTTAACGCCAAGGCGGCGATCTTCGCCGTGCAGGAAGTCTTCGAGCAGCAAGGCTTCGAGCTGCCGATCATGATTTCCGGCACCATCACTGACGCCTCCGGCCGCACCCTGTCCGGGCAGACCACCGAAGCCTTCTGGAACTCGGTGCGGCACGCCAAGCCGATTTCCGTGGGCTTGAACTGCGCCCTTGGTGCCAGTGACCTGCGCCCGTACCTGGAAGAGCTGGCCAACAAGGCTGACACCTTTGTCTCCGCGCACCCCAACGCCGGTCTGCCGAATGCCTTTGGTGAATACGACGAAACCCCCGCGGAAATGGCCGTGGTGGTGGAAGAGTTTGCCGCCTCGGGCTTTTTGAACATTGTCGGCGGCTGCTGCGGCACCACGCCGGCGCATATCCAAGCGATTGCCGAAGCGGTGAGCAAATACCCGCCGCGCGCCATCCCGGATATTCCCAAGGCCTGTCGCCTGTCGGGTCTGGAGCCGTTCACCATCGACCGCAACTCGCTGTTTATCAACGTCGGCGAGCGCACCAATATCACCGGTTCGGCCAAGTTCGCCCGGCTGATCCGCGAGGACAACTACACCGAAGCCCTGGAAGTCGCCCTGCAGCAGGTGGAAGCCGGCGCCCAGGTGATCGACATCAACATGGACGAGGGCATGCTCGATTCGCAGAAGGCCATGGTCACCTTCCTGAATCTGATTGCCGGCGAACCGGACATCTCCCGCGTACCAATCATGATCGACTCCTCCAAGTGGGAGGTGATCGAAGCCGGCCTGAAATGCATCCAGGGCAAGGGCATCGTCAACTCGATCTCGATGAAGGAAGGTGTTGAGCAGTTCAAGCACCATGCCCGCCTGTGCAAACGCTATGGTGCAGCCGTGGTGGTCATGGCCTTCGACGAGGTCGGTCAGGCCGACACCGCCGCGCGCAAACGCGAGATCTGTCAGCGCAGCTACGACATTCTGGTCAACGAAGTGGGCTTCCCGCCGGAAGACATCATCTTCGACCCGAACATCTTCGCCGTGGCCACGGGCATCGAAGAACACAACAACTACGCGGTCGACTTTATTGAGGCCTGTGCCTATATCCGCGACCACCTGCCCCATGCATTGTCGAGCGGCGGCGTGTCCAACGTGTCGTTCTCCTTCCGCGGCAACAACCCGGTGCGTGAAGCGATTCACTCGGTGTTCTTGTACTACGCGATCCAGAACGGCCTGACCATGGGCATCGTCAACGCCGGCCAGCTGGAAATCTACGACGAGATACCCAAAGAGCTGCGCGACGCGGTGGAAGATGTGGTGCTCAACCGCAACGCCGGCGCCACCGAAGCGCTGCTGGCGATTGCCGACAATTACAAGGGCGATGGCAGCGTCAAGGAAGCGGAAACCGAAGAGTGGCGCACCTGGAGCGTGGTCGAGCGGCTCAAGCATGCGCTGGTCAAGGGCGTGACCACGCATATCGTTGAAGACACCGAAGAATGCCGCCAGCAATGCGCACGCCCCATCGAAGTGATTGAAGGCCCGCTGATGGCCGGCATGAACGTGGTCGGCGACCTGTTCGGCGCCGGCAAGATGTTCCTGCCGCAGGTGGTCAAATCCGCCCGCGTGATGAAGCAGGCCGTGGCCCACCTGATTCCGTTTATCGAGGCCGAAAAAGGCGACAAGCCGGAAGCCAAGGGCAAGATCCTTATGGCAACCGTAAAAGGCGATGTGCACGATATCGGCAAGAACATCGTCGGCGTAGTCTTGGGCTGTAACGGTTACGACATCGTCGACCTGGGCGTGATGGTGCCGGCGGAGAAGATTCTGCAGACGGCCATCGCCGAGAAGTGCGACATCATCGGCCTGTCCGGCCTGATCACCCCGTCGCTGGATGAAATGGTGCATGTCGCCCGCGAAATGCAGCGCCAGGATTTCCACCTGCCGCTGATGATCGGCGGCGCCACCACCTCGAAAGCCCACACCGCGGTGAAGATCGAGCCCAAATACCAGAACGATGCCGTGGTGTACGTCACCGACGCCTCGCGCGCTGTGGGCGTGGCCACTCAACTGCTGTCCAAAGAGCTGAAAGCAGACTTCGTTGAGCGCACCCGCCTGGACTACATCGAAGTGCGCGAGCGCACCGCCAATCGCAGTGCCCGCACCGAGCGTTTGAGCTACGCCAAGTCGGTAGAAAACAAACCCAAGTTCGACTGGACGAGCTATCAGCCGAGCGTGCCGACGTTCACCGGTGTGAAGGTGCTCGACAATATCGACCTGAATGTTCTGGCCGAGTACATCGACTGGACACCGTTCTTTATCTCCTGGGACCTAGCCGGCAAGTTTCCGCGCATCCTCACCGATGAAGTGGTCGGCGAAGCAGCGACAGCCTTGTATGCCGATGCTCAGGCCATGCTGAAAAAACTGATCGACGAAAAACTGATCAGCGCCCGTGCAGTGTTCGGTTTCTGGCCCGCCAACCAGGTGAATGATGACGACTTGGACGTCTACGCCGACAACGGCGAGAAGCTGGCCACTCTGCATCACCTGCGCCAACAGACCATCAAGCCGGACGGCAAGCCGAACTACTCCCTGGCCGACTTTGTTGCACCGAAAGACAGCGGCATCACCGACTATGTTGGCGGCTTTATCACCACCGCCGGTATCGGTGCCGAGGAAGTGGCCAAGGCCTATCAGGACGCCGGCGACGACTACAACTCGATCATGGTCAAAGCCCTGGCCGACCGCCTGGCCGAAGCCTGCGCCGAGTGGCTGCACAAAGAGGTACGTACCACTTATTGGGGTTATGAGCCGGACGAGCAGCTGTCCAACGAGGAACTGATCAAGGAAGCCTACAAAGGCATCCGCCCGGCACCTGGCTACCCGGCCTGCCCGGATCACACCGAGAAAAAGACCCTGTTTACCCTGCTCGACCCGGCGGCCGAGTTCAACAAGGCAGGTGCCAGCGGCGTGTTCCTTACCGAGCACTACGCCATGTTCCCGGCCGCAGCCGTATCCGGCTGGTACTTCGCCCACCCACAGGCGCAATACTTCGCCGTCGGCAAAATCGACAAGGACCAGGTGGAAAGCTACACCGCCCGGAAAAAGCAGGACTTGAACGTCAGCGAGCGCTGGTTGGCGCCCAACCTGGGCTATGACAACTAAGTAACACCCTCGCTACTCGCCCAATAAAAATGCCGCTCACCTATCAGGTGAGCGGCATTTCTTTTATCTGGAAGGCGCTTTAGCGGCGGGCTTTAGACCAATGTTTCGCGGCTAAAGCCCCTCCCACACTGCCGATGTTGTCGCCGGTTACTGCTGCAATTCCTGCTCGGTAAACATATCGCTGAACAGCATGCTCGACAGGTAACGCTCGCCCGAGTCTGGGAGGATCACCACGATGGTTTTACCCTGCATTCCGGGCTCGGCAGCCACACGCAACGCCGCCGCCATGGCTGCACCGCAGGAAATCCCGCAGAGAATCCCCTCTTCGCGCATCAGGCGCAGGGCCACGGCCTTGGCATCGTCATCGGTCACCAGCTCCACCCGGTCGACCATGCTCAGGTCGAGGTTGCCTGGAACAAAACCGGCGCCGATGCCCTGGATCTTGTGCGGGCTGGGTTTGACTTCATCACCCGCGATGGTCTGGGTGATCACCGGCGAGCTGATTGGCTCGACCGCTACCGAAAGGATCGGCTTGCCCTGAGTGTTCTTGATGTAGCGCGAAATACCGGTGATGGTACCGCCGGTGCCGACGCCTGCCACCAGTACGTCAATCGCGCCCTCGGTGTCGTTCCAGATTTCCGGGCCGGTGGTCTTTTCATGGATCGCCGGGTTGGCCGGGTTGTTGAACTGCTGCGGCATAAAGTAGGTGGCGCTGTCAGAGGCGGCGATTTCCGCAGCTTTCTCGATAGCGCCCTTCATGCCCTTGGCCGGCTCGGTCAGCACTAGTTCGGCGCCCAAAGCCTTGAGCACCTTGCGCCGCTCCAGGCTCATCGAAGCTGGCATGGTCAGCAGCAGCTTATAGCCACGCGCCGCCGCGACAAAGGCTAGGCCGATGCCGGTATTGCCCGAGGTCGGCTCGACAATGGTCATGCCGGGCTTGAGCACGCCACGATCCTCGGCATCCCAGATCATGCTCGCGCCGATACGGCACTTCACCGAGTAGGCCGGGTTGCGCCCCTCGATCTTGGCCAGGATGGTCACCCCAGCAGGCCCCAAGCGATTGATCCGGACCAGCGGAGTGTTGCCGATGGCTTGTGCGTTGTCTGCGAAGATGCGACTCATGACGATGTCCTTGTGCGTGGGTTTCCAACAGTCCCCCAGACTAAAACGCGCGCAGGCAACCGTCCAGCACAGGGCGTGACCCGCTATTCAGTGACTGAATGCCCCGTCTGCGTTCACAGTCACCGGGGCTGCGCGTTATAGTCTGTTTTTTCAAATACTGAACCCGCGGGTATGGCCCTGCGCGTTACCGTTCGAGGATTTACCGATGAAGTTCGAAGGCACCCAGTCCTACGTCGCCACCGACGACCTCAAACTTGCGGTCAACGCCGCCATCACTCTGCAGCGCCCGCTGCTGGTCAAGGGTGAGCCGGGCACCGGTAAAACCATGCTGGCCGAACAACTGGCCGAATCCTTTGGCGCACGTCTGATCACCTGGCACATCAAGTCCACCACCAAAGCCCACCAGGGCCTGTATGAATACGATGCGGTGAGCCGCCTGCGCGACTCGCAGCTGGATTCGGACAAAGTTCACGACGTGCGCAACTACATCAAGAAAGGCAAACTCTGGGAGGCCTTTGAGTCCGAAGAGCGCGTCATTCTGCTGATCGACGAAATAGACAAGGCCGACATCGAGTTCCCCAACGACCTGTTGCAGGAACTCGACAAGATGGAGTTCTACGTTTACGAGACCAACGAGACGATCAAGGCCAAGCAGCGCCCGATCATCATCATCACCTCGAACAACGAAAAAGAACTGCCGGACGCCTTCCTCCGTCGCTGTTTCTTCCACTACATCGCCTTCCCGGATCGCGCGACCCTGCAGAAGATCGTCGATGTGCACTACCCCAATATCAAGAAGGATCTGGTGGCAGAGGCCTTGGACGTATTCTTCGACGTGCGCAAGGTGCCGGGGCTGAAGAAAAAGCCATCCACCAGCGAACTGGTCGACTGGCTGAAATTGCTGATGGCCGACAATATCGGCGAAGCGGTGCTGCGCGAACGCGACCCCACCAAGGCCATCCCACCACTGGCCGGTGCCCTGGTGAAGAACGAGCAGGATGTGCAGTTGCTTGAGCGTCTGGCCTTTATGAGCCGCCGCGCCAGCCGCTGAACCGGCAGCCGGGAGGAAATCCATGCATAGCGGCAGTTGCCTTTGCGCAGTGGTGAAATACCGCATCGATGCCCCGATCGAGTCGGCGAACCACTGCCACTGCTCGATGTGCCGCAAGGCGCATGGGGCAGCATTCGCAACGTATGCCAACGTGCGTCGCAGGGATTTCCACTTCACTCAGGGCGAGGACTCACTGGGCATCTACCAGTCTTCGCCGGGGGTGACGCGAACCTTCTGCAAACACTGTGGCTCAAGCCTGCAGTGGTACAGCGACCAGCCCCACCCGAACTGGCTTTCAGTGGCGCTCGGCACGCTGGACACGCCAGTGGGTGAAATCGCCCAGAAGCATATTTTCCCCGAAGCCAAGGCCGACTGGTACGCCATCAACGATGGACTGCCATTGGAGCGGCGCTCCTAGCGCCACACTCAGATGAATTCACGAGGGCGCAGCCATGCTGCTCAACCTGTTTAACGAAATGCGCGCCGCCAAGGTGCCGGTGTCGGTGCGCGAGCTGCTCGATCTGGTCAACGCGTTGAAACACAACGTGGTGTTCGCCGACATGGACGAGTTCTACTTCCTCGCCCGCGCCATTCTGGTCAAGGACGAACGCCACTTCGACAAGTTCGACCGCGCCTTCGGGGCCTACTTCAAGGGCCTGGAAAACCTCAACCAGCATATCGAGGCGTTGATCCCCGATGAGTGGCTGCGCAAGGAATTCGAGCGCTCGCTGACTGACGAAGAACGCGCCCGCATCGAATCCCTCGGCGGCCTCGACAAGCTGATCGAGGAGTTCAAAAAGCGCCTCGAAGAGCAGAAGGAACGCCACGAAGGCGGCAACAAATGGATCGGCACCGGCGGCACCAGCCCATTCGGCTCAGGTGGTTTCAACCCGGAAGGCATCCGCGTCGGTGACGCCGGCAAACGCCAGGGCAAGGCCGTCAAGGTCTGGGACCAGCGCGAATACAAGAACCTCGACGATCAGGTCGAACTGGGCACGCGCAATATCAAGGTGGCCCTGCGCCGCCTGCGCAAATTCGCCCGCCAGGGTGCGCAGGACGAGCTGGACCTGGATGGCACCATCGACCACACCGCCAAAGACGGCGGCCTGCTGAATATCCAGATGCGCCCGGAGCGGCGCAACGCAGTGAAACTGCTGATCCTGTTCGATATCGGCGGTTCGATGGATGCCCACGTCAAGGTCTGTGAAGAGCTGTTCAGCGCCTGCAAGACCGAGTTCAAGCATATGGAGTACTTCTACTTCCATAACTGCGTGTACGAGTCGGTGTGGAAGAACAACCTGCGCCGCACCTCCGAGCGCTTCTCCACCCAGGACCTGCTGCACAAGTACGGCGCGGACTACAAGGTGGTGTTCGTCGGCGACGCAGCAATGGCCCCTTACGAAATCACCCAGGCCGGCGGCAGCGTCGAGCACTGGAACGAGGAGCCGGGCTATATCTGGATCAAGCGCTTTATGGAGAAGTACAAGAAGCTTATCTGGATCAACCCCTACCCCAAGGACACCTGGAACTACACCGCCTCGACCAACATCATGCGCGAGCTGGTCGAAGACCAGATGTACCCGTTGACCCTACAAGGGTTGGAAGAAGGCATGCGCTTTCTCTCCAAGTAACAGCAACAGGTTTCGTAGGGTGCGCCATGCGCACCTGGTTGCAGTTATCAGCGGCCTCGTGGTGCGCACAGCGCACCCTACCGGGGACTACTACCAGTCAGGCAGTCTACCAACTCCGCGGCAAACCCGGACAACAGCTCGCGCTTGCGCACACAGACTTTCAGATCACGCTGCGCCCAGGTTTCCTCCAGTTCAACCACGGCAAGCGGCATACGCAACGCACCGTCGCTTACCGCACTGCGCGGCACCATACCGATACCAACACCTGCACTGACCATGCGGCACACCGCTTCAAAGCTGCGCACCTGAATCCGCACCTCAAGGTGTCGCCCCAATGCGGCAGCAGCATTCATCGTGAAGGTGTGGATCGCCGAGCCTGAATGCAACATCACAAAGGGGTAATCCAATACCTGGGCAAACAGGCTGCTGTCGCATGTGGCAAGTGGATAATCGAGCGGTGCAATCAATACCAGCCTGTCTTCCCTGTACGGAATCAGTTCGACTTCAGCCCCCTCAATCGCTCCCGCCACCACGCCAACCTCCACCTCACCGCGCGCCACCGCCATCAGCACATGCGGGCTGGTGTGTTCTTCCAGGGAGATACTGACTTGCGGATGACGCTGCAAAAACGTCGACAGACTGTCGGGCAGAAAGGTATGGGTGGCGTGGGTGTTGGCCCACAGGCTGACATGCCCGCGCACGCCTTTGGCGTAAGGCGTCAGATCGGCATGCATCTGTTCGAGCTGGGCAAACACCTGTCGCGCATGGCGCAGCAAGGACTCGCCGGCACGGGTCAGGCTGACACCACGCGGCTCACGCAGCAGCAGCGGCGTGCCAATTGACGCTTCCAGCAAGCGCATACGGTGGCTGGCCGAAGACGCCGCCAGGTGCACGCGCTCAGCCCCACGGGTGAGGTTTTTCGCCTCGGCAATGGCGACAAACAGGCGCAGATCAATCAGGTCATACTGCATAGCGTTAGTTAAATCCGAACGATCTGTTATGAAAAAGCCAATTCCAAGCTGATTCTATACCCATCATCATTCGGCGCAGCACAACACTTAAGGAATCGCCCCAAGATGCCATGGAAAACCTGGTCAACTGAGCGCGTAGGTATCGCACTGGCGATCCTTGCTGCCTTTGGCTTCTCGTTCAAAGCCATCTTCGTCAAGTTGGCCTACGCCGCCGCGCCGGTAGATGCCGTCACCCTGCTCGCCCTGCGCATGAGCTTTGCCCTGCCCATCGCCCTCTGGGCCACGTTGTGGCTGTGCCGTAACGCACCACCGCTGACCCGCAAAGACTGGGGCATGCTGGTAGCCCTTGGGCTGCTCGGTTACTACGGCGCCAGCATTCTGGATTTTATTGGTCTGCAGTACATCTCGGCGGCGCTGGAGCGGTTGATCCTGTTTATCTACCCGACTATGACCGTGCTGATCGGCGTGTTGTTTCTAGGCAAGCGCCTGGAGAAACGTCAGATTGCCGCACTGCTGCTGACCTACGTCGGGATTGCCCTGGCCTTCGCCCATGACCTGCAGGTGGCAGAAGACCTCAAGGTGGTGCTGATCGGCGCGGCATTTGTTTTCGGCTCGGCGTTGTCCTACGCGCTTTACAGCGCGGGGGCCGAAGTGGCGATTCATCGGCTGGGCACCATACGCTTTGCGGCCCTGGCGATCATCGTTTCCACCTTTGCCACGCAGCTGCATTTTCTCGCCACCCAGCCGTTCAGCGCACTGCAACTGCCGATTGAGGTGTACGCCTACAGCGCGGCGATGGCGATTTTCTCCACGGTGTTGCCGATCTTCTGGCAATCGGCGGCGCTGCGTCTGATCGGCTCGGCGCGTACCGTGCTGATTGGTACGCTGGGGCCGATTCTGACGATTGTTTTCGCCTGGATGCTGCTGGCAGAACCGGTGTCGTTGGCTCAGTTGGCCGGGGCAGGTTTGGTGCTGGCGGGGGTCTTGCTGGTATCGCGGCGCAAGGCACTGGCTACTCAAGCAGAGTCTGTTGACCAAACTGACACCGCCCAGAGCCATAAGGCGTCACGTGCCAAAGCCGTTTCATCAAGCCACTAGACTGACGGCTGTAGCTGTCTGTGGGAGGGGCTTTAGCCGCGACGCATTCAGGCCTGCAAGAGCTGTCGCGGCTAAAGCCCCTCCCACAGAGCCCTCGCACAAGACCAAAAGGCTGATCGTAAAACCTAACGCCAGTGCCGCTGCTGAACCTTCTGGCTGCGGCCAGCCCCAAGCAGCATACCGACCAACAACACCAGACTTTCCAGCAGCCAGGCCAGCAGCAGTGCACAGGCAATGCCCCAGGCGATGGCTTCCGGGGCCAGCAGTACTTGGTAGCGGTAAGCAGCGAAGGTTTCCGCCATCAACTCATGATCAGCCGCAGTGGCCAGATGCCAGACCTGAGCGTACCAGGGGCCTTGCATGGCCTTGCTTTCACGCTCCAGAAAGGCCGAACGCTCGACCAGCGTGCCCAGGCTCTGAGCATCGCTGCGCATCACAGGATCTGCACTGGCCTGGTAATGGCCGACCAGGGCCACCAGATCGCCTTTGAAAAAGCGCTTCGCCGTTTCGCGGAAGCCTTTGAGGCCCAGCTCCGATTCGATGCGATGGGCTTCGACGCGCTTGCTGTAGTCGTCGATAAACCCCGGCACCTGTACCCCAACCAGCAAACCCAGGGCAAACAAGGCTAATCGCAGATAACTTCTCAACATCTTCCCTCCCCCCATTCAGTCCGTCAGGCCCTGCGCTATGCATTCGCCGCCACGCCACAAGCGCCACTCGCCGGGCTGATACAGCGTCCAGCTCTCGTTATCGGTCAAGGGTTCAGTGGCCAGCACGGTGACCACATCATTGGGTGTGGTTTCTGCCTGGAAATCCACCTGCATATCGGCATCTTTCAGGTGCGCCGGGCCAAACGGCGCGCGCCGGGTGATATGCGCGAGCTTGCTGGAGCAGAAGCTGAACAGCCAGTCGCCATCGCTGAGCAGGCAATTGAACACGCCGTGCTGGCGATAGCCGACGCAGGCACTGACCAGGGTCGGCAGCAGTTCCTCCACCGCTACCGGCTCAGGGAAGGCCTGGCGCAGGCGATTGAGCAGATCACAGAACGCCGCCTCACTGTCGGTATCGCCAATCGGTCGGTAGTTATCCAGATGCGGGCTGAACGCGGCCAACTGGCCGTTGTGCGCAAAGCACCAGTTGCGCCCCCACATCTCGCGGACAAACGGATGGGTGTTGGCCAGGCAGACCCGGCCGACATTGGCCTGGCGAATATGGCCAATTACCACTTCGCTCTTGATCGGGTAGCGCTGCACCAGCTGCGCCACCTCTGATTCACTACTGGCGCGCGGGTCCTGAAAAAGACGCAGGCCGCGCCCTTCATAAAAACCGATGCCCCAGCCATCGCGGTGCGGGCCAGTACGTCCGCCGCGCTGCATCAGCCCGGTAAAGCTGAAGACGATATCGGTCGGCACATTGGCGCTCATGCCCAGCAATTCACACATTGGCTAAAGCCTCGCGCAGTTGCTGCGCCTCAAGCGCCAATCGCGCCTCGATACGTTTGCGCGCCAACGGCAGAAAACGCGTCAGGGCGCGCCAGAGCAGCTGCATGACATCGCCGCTGCGCCGTGGAATCAGGTGCAGATGCAAGTGCGGTACATGCTGGTTGGAGGTCGGCCCGTCATTGATCAGAAAATTGATGCCCTGCTCGCCATAGCCAGCCGCACGCAGGGCGGCGGCAATCCGCTGCGCCAATGGCAGCAGCGCATCTGCGGCGGCAATGGAAAGGTCCTTGAGAAACGGCGCGTGCTCGCGGCTGACGATCAGCACATGAGCCGGGCGCAAGGGGAAGATATCCAGCAGGACGATAAAGTGTTCATCCTCATAGATACGCTCGGCAGGCAGTTGCTCGGCGGCAATTGCACAGAACACACACTCCATAACCCCTCCTTAGTCAAAGGGGCATGCTGAACGGCTGTGCCGTCCGGTGCAAGTGCGCAGCGCAGATTACAGACGCGGCTCAACCCGCAAACGGCGATCGCCACGACCATCAACGCGGGTGTCACCAAAGTCCTGCTCGTCGCGCGTCATCATCTCGCGCAGCGTCGGTTCGTCGTCGGCAATCGGGGCCGGACCTTTGCGAGCTTGCCACCAGCGCTCCAGCGGCCAGCGGATGGCGACAAATAACAGGTACAAGCCAAATACAATCAGGCCATACATGCTCAAATCCGCGACTGCGCGCCAGGCGTTGTTACCGACGCCAAGCAGCAGATCCATCGCGGTAATGGCAATAGAGGGGGCGAACTGCTCCTTGCCAGGGTCGACAATGGTCGGGCTGAACAGCAACACCAACACCAGTACTCGCAGCGGCTCACGCAAATAACGCCACATCCAGCCGGTCAGACGCAGCCATACCAGCAGGCAGCCGAACGCCGCCACCAGATAGGCACCCCAGGCAAGCAGGTAGTCGTGTTCACTCATAAAACGCAAATTCTCTGACAGTGAAGAGCAGCCGGCGCGCACGCACATCAGCACACAGATTTCAGCGCCCGACAGGCGAAGTGGCGCTTATGATAACGGCTTTTGTCCGCAGCGGCGTCCCCGCTGTCGGCGCACGTCAATGGAGCCACCTCATGCCCCACGCCCCCATCGCCCGCGTCGAGAACGCTGCCGACCCCTATCGCTGGCTGGAAAACCGCGACAGCGCTGAGGTGCTTGACTACCTCAAAGCGGAAAATACCTACCTGGAACAACAACTCAGCGAGCAACTGACGCTGCGCGAAAGCCTGTTTCAGGAGATCAAGGCGCGCATCCGTGAAACCGACCTCAGCCTGCCCTCGCCCTGGGGCCCTTACCTGTATTACCAACGCACCACCGCTGGCGATGAATACCCGCGGCATTACCGCTGCCGCAAACCCGTCGATGGTTCACTGACGGTCGATGAGGCCAGCGAACAGCTGCTACTCGACCCCAACGCCCTGGCCGAGGGCGGCTTTATCTCGCTGGGCGCCTTCAGCATCAGCCCGGATCACCAGCGCCTGGCCTACAGCCTGGACATCAGCGGCGAAGAAACCTACCAGCTGTTCGTCAAGGAACTGGCCGACGGCAGCCTGATTGAGCTGCCCTTCGAGGACTGCGACGGCAGTATGACCTGGGCCAATGACAGCCAGACCCTGTTCTTCGGCGAACTGGACGACACCCACCGCCCGCACAAACTCTATCGCCACCGCCTCGGTACCGATGCAGCCGAACAGGTGTTCCATGAGCCGGATGGTCGTTTCTTTCTCAGTTGCTACCGCAGCAGCTCCGAGCGCCACCTGATCCTGCAACTGGGCAGCAAGACCACCAGCGAAGCCTGGATACTGGATGCGGCAACCCCGGAGGGCCACTTCAGCTGCGTCGCGCAACGTGAAGAAGGCCATGAATACGACGTCGACCACGGTATGCTGGATGAGCAATGGCGTTGGCTGATCCGCAGCAACCAGCACGGCATCAACTTCGCCCTGCTGTACGCCAGTGAAGCCGCCCCGCAACGAACCCATTGGCAATTGCTGCGCGAGCATGACCCACAGGTGATGCTGGAAGGCGTCACCCTCAATCAGCAGGCCCTGATACTCAGCCTGCGCGAGAACGGCTTGCCGATCATCGATGTGCAACCGCAGGGGCAAGCTGCCTACCGCGTACAGTTACCGGACGCTGCCTACAGCCTGTATGTGCAGGACAGCCTGGAATTCGACAGCCCAGTCATTCGCCTGCGTTATGAAGCGCTCAATCGCCCGGCGCAGGTGCGCCAACTGGAACTGGCCACTGGCGAGCAGGTCGTCCTCAAGCAAACCCCGGTACTCGGCAGCTTCGATGCCGACAGTTATGTCAGCCAGCGCCTGTGGGCCACTGCCGCCGACGGTACCCAGGTGCCGATCACCCTGGTGGCCAAACGCGACGTGCTCGGCAGCCCTGCGCCGCTCTACCTGTATGGCTACGGCGCTTATGGCGAAAGCCTCGACCCCTGGTTCTCCCATGCGCGCCTGTCGTTGCTTGAGCGCGGCTTTATCTTTGCCATCGCCCATGTGCGCGGTGGCGGCGAGCTGGGCGAAGCCTGGTACCGCGGCGGCAAGCTGGAACACAAGCAGAACTCGTTCAGCGACTTTATCGCCTGCGCCGAACACCTGATCAGCAACGCTTATACCAGCGCTCAGCAATTGGTGATCAGCGGCGGCAGCGCCGGCGGCCTGCTGATGGGCGCGGTGCTCAATCAGCGCCCCGAACTGTTTGCCGCGGCCATCGCCGAAGTGCCGTTTGTCGATGTGCTCAACACCATGCAGAACCCTGACCTGCCCCTGACCGTCACCGAGTACGACGAATGGGGCGATCCACAGGATCCCGCGGTGTTTGCGCGGATCAAGGGCTATGCCCCCTATGAGAATGTAAAAGCTCAGGCCTATCCGGCGATTCTCGCAGTGGCCGGTTACAACGACAGCCGCGTGCAGTACTGGGAAGCGGCAAAATGGGTAGCCAAGCTGCGCGCGCAAAAAACCGACAACAACCTGCTGCTGCTGAAAACCGAACTGGATGCTGGCCACGGCGGCATGAGCGGCCGCTACCAGGCGCTCAAGGATGTTGCCCTGGAATACGCCTTTATCCTCAAGGTACTGGGCCGGGTTTAAGTCGCTGATAGCGCGCAGCCCCATCCTATTCGGGTGGGCGGCGCGCTAATGGGTCAGTGTGGGCCCTAGACAGCGGATGTTTAGGAGCAATTACCTAATCGACCTGACGCATGAGGTTGCAACCGGAAGCCCAAAACGGCGCGCTGCCCCCCCCTATTTGGCTACCTGCCACAATAAAAGGCCTGCCATGAAAACTGGCTGATCAGCATTCATTTATTGCGGCTTTTCGGCTGCAAGCGGGTAGCTCTTCGATGAACGCTTTGCACGCTATTCCCGCACGTTTGCAGGGCGTCATGCAGCGTTTCAGTTTCTAGATTCATGCCACACCAGCGCCACTCGGCGGCAGGCACCGGGCGGCGCTGGCAAGCGTGATGGCCGACGGCTAAGGTCAAAGTATGCGACAAATGTCGCGCCATCCCAGGCTGCCGTCCATGCCCGCCCAGTCACAACTGATTGATGAAATACGCGACATGCTGCTCGACTGCGGCCTGTTCGACAGCCTCAGCCCGAATGAACTGCTCAGCGCCGCCGGCTATTTCAATATCAGCAAGTGCGCCCCCGAAGCGAGCATCTGCCGCGAGGGCGACCCGGGCACCTTTATGTGCATCATCCACGCTGGGGCAGTCTCGGTACGCAAGATCAACTCCAGCGGTGAAACCATCGAACTGGCCAAACTGCGCAAAGGCCGCGCCTTCGGTGAAATGGCCGTGCTCGATGGCGAACGGCGCTCGGCCAGTTGCATTGCCGTCAGTGACTGCAGCCTGCTGATGCTGGCCAAGGACTCCCTGGACAAGATGCTCGGTGAATCCCCGAAAACTGCTGCCAAGGTGATTCGCGCGATTGCCATCGCCATGTCGCGACGTTTGCGCATGGCCGACGGTCAACTGGTGGAACAACAGCTGTAACGACTGCCGCTTACTCCGCCGATTTCAGCACCGGCTGCGCATTACGCTCACGCTGCTCCTGTAGCAACCGCAGATCCTCGTCACGACGCGGCTCACGGGCCTCGGGCTTTGGCAACGGGTTGAGCAGCGGCGGGTTCTGGCTACTTGAGTTAGGCAAGTGCTGCGCCGGCACGGGTGCGTAAGGTTGTGGTGTGGCGGTGCCAGGGGCTCCTGTCGCGGGGGCCGTGGCCGGCATTTTCGGGGGTTGCTGAGCCAGTATTGACGTGCTGGCCAGGGTGGTCAAAGCGAACAACAGGGCAGTCAAGCGCATGCTGGGATCTCCTGTGAGGTTACTGCGTTGGGCCACAGGCTTGCCGTTAAGTGCCACATCGGCGGTTCTCACTGACGACCGGCACGGCTAGACTGCAACCAAGGCCCACCGCACGAGACATCAGATGAGCAGCGATAAATCCCCATCCGCCACTGGCAAGCTTGACCGCATTCTCGCCGAAGCCCAGCGCACGCGCGAAGAAGGCTACCGCGACAAGGCGCTGAAAATGTACCCGCATGTCTGCGGGCGCTGTGCCCGCGAGTTTTCCGGCAAACGCCTGAGTGAACTGACCGTGCACCACCGCGACCACAACCACGACAACAACCCGCAGGACGGCTCCAACTGGGAGTTGCTGTGCCTGTATTGTCACGATAACGAACACGCGCGCTACACCGACCAGCAGTACTTCAGCGAAGGCTCGCTGAGCACGCCAAAGACCGCCCAGGCGACCCACAACCCCTTCGCCGACCTCGCTGCCCTGCTGAAAAAGAACTAGCAAGCGTCAGCCCGACGCAGCCAACCGGTGCACGGCGTTATACTCGCCGGCCTGTTCTGCCCTGCCGCCCTTGGCGACCTGTTGCGGTCGTTCTGCTGCGGCGCTCTATCTACCGAATCTTTGCGAGTACAGCGTGGCCAACAAGAGATACGCCTGCATCGGCCTGTTCAACCCGAAATCCCCGGAAAACGTCGGTGCCGTGATGCGCGCAGCGGGCTGCTATGGCGTCAGCTCGGTGTTCTACACCGGCAAACGCTACGAGCGTGCCCGTGATTTTGTCACCGACACCAAGCGCATCTACATGGATATCCCGCTGATTGGCGTAGCGGATCTGCAACAGATCATCCCCCTGGGCTGCACGCCAGTGGCCGTGGAGCTGGTCGAAGGGGCCCGGCCGTTGCCTGAGTACACCCACCCCGACCGCGCCATCTACATCTTCGGCCCCGAAGACGGTTCACTGAGCAAGGAAGTGCGCGACTGGTGCGAGGATGTGATCTACATCCCCACCGAAGGCTGCATGAACCTTGCTGCGACGGTTAACGTCGTGCTCTACGATCGTCTGGCCAAGGGTAACAACACAAAGTCTGGCCCCAAATTCAAATAACCCACATAGCCTAGAGCCCCGACTTGAGCCGGCTGAATGCGCGCGTCAGGGCGCGGTTGAATACCGGGTTGTTGTCGTTCTTGGTATAGAGCTTGGCGCGTATCGCGGCAGGTGGGTAGGTGCCTGGATCAGCGAGAATCGTCGGATCGACCGCGGCATTGGCTGCCGGCACCGCGTTGGCGTAGTAGATGGTGTTGGTGATAGCGCCGATGACCTCGGGGGTCATCAGGTGGTCCATCAGCGCCAGGCCTACCTCGGGGTGTGGCGCGTCCTTGGGGATCACCATTGCATCGAACCAGATCAGCGTGCCTTCACGCGGGATGCTGTAGCGCAGGCTGTAGGGCTTGCCTGCCTGCTCAGCCTGGCCGGCAGCAATCGAGACGTTGCCATTCCACGACATCGCCAGGCAGGTATCACCGTTGGCCAGGTCGCTGATATTGCGGTCGTTGTCGAAGTAGCGGATCGACGGCCGCACCTTGGCCAGATGCGCCTCGGCCAGTTTCAGATCGTCCAGGCTCTGTTGGTTGATATCCAGTCCCAGATAGCGAAACGCGGCGGCAAACACTTCATTGGGGTCATTAAGAAAGCTCACCCCGCAGTCGGCAAACTTCGCCACGACGGCTGGGTCCATCAGCATCGCCCAGCTGTCGGTCGGCGCATCGGCCATGCGCTTGGCAATGGCCTGCTGCTGATAGCCAAAGCCGGTGGTACCCCACACATACAACCCGGCATAGCGGTTACCCGGATCGAAGGCCGCCATGTGCCCGGTGAACTCCGGATCAAGCCCGGCGAAGTGCGGCAGCGCAGCCTTGTCCAGCGGCTGTACGGCGCCACTCTTGATGGCCCGCTGCAGGTGCTGCCCGGCCGTGAGTACCAGGTCATAACCGCTGCGCCCGGTGAGCAGCTTGGTTTCCACGGTTTCCAGGGAATCGAAATGATCGACCACCACCTTGATCCCGGTCTTCTGCTCGAACTGACTGAGGGTATCCGGGGCCAGGTACTCGCCCCAGATAAACAGATTGACCTGCTTCGGCGCCTCGGCCGCCAGCGTCTGAACGCTCGCGGCCAGGCCTAACGCCAACAGACTGGCATGCAATTTCATCGAAACCTCCTAGGCGCGCTTGGGCGCGGCGTACTGCGGCATGGTGATACAGGCGACGTTGCCGCCACCGAGGAGGATTTCCCGCGAATTCTCGATGCCGATGATGCGGTGCTGGGGGAACAACTCGGCCAGAGTGGCCTGGGCCACGCGGTCGCAGGGATCGTTGAACAGCGGCACGACAATCGCCGAGTTGCCGGCGTAGTAGTTGATGTAGGACGCGCAGATCTGCGTGCCAGCCTGGCGGGTGTGGGTGGCGTCGTCTTGGTCCAGGCCCTCGGCTTCTTCTGCCGTCCACTCCAGCACGCGCGGCTGCGGCAGCTTGTGTACCTCAAGCTCGCGACCCTGAGCATCGCGGGTGCTGCGCAGGATGTCGTAGGCCTCCTGGTAGATTTCCCACTGCGGGTCGTTGCGATCATCGGTCCACTGCTGCACCACCACGCCCGGGCGGACGAAGCAGGCCAGGTCATCGATATGGCCATCGGTTTCATCGAACTTGCAGCCACGCGGCAGCCAGATCACCTGCTCGGCACCGAGGTAGTCGTGCAGCCGGCGGGTCATCTCATCCTTGCCCAGGTGAGCATTGCGGTTGCGGTTGAGCAGGCACTGCTCGGTGGTCAGCAGGGTGCGCTGGCCGTCGCTCTGGATGCCGCCCATCTCGGCGATGAAGGGGGTGCGGTAGCGGTCGAAGCCTTCGATCTCGAGGATCTTCTGGGCGATCTGGTCATCCTTGTCCCAGGGATAGTAGAGGCCGCCGTCCAGACCGCCGTAGGCGTTGAACTCGAAGTCCACGCCGCGCACCTCGCCGGTCGCGTCGTTGAGCAGAAAGGCCGGGCCGCTGTCGCGGAACCAGGTGTCATTGCAGGTCATTTCCACCACCCGCACATGGGCCGGCAGCTGGCGGCGGGCGTTGGCGTACTGGGCGGCCGAGGCGCAGACGGTGACCGGCTCGCTGCTGGCGATGGCGGTGACGATCTCGACCCAGACCTTCTGCGCCGGCTTGGCGCCGTTGCGCCACACGTCGGTGCGCTCCGGCCAGCCGAGCCAGCAGCGGGTCTTGGGTTCGAATTCGCCGGGCAGGCGGAAGCCGTCAGTTTTGGGCAGAGAGGTCAGGGAACGGGCCATTGCTAGGTACTCGTCGGTGGCTGTTGGATAGCCCGACAGTACCCGCGGCAGCGCGCCGGCGACCAATGACCATTATCGCGGAATCCTTGAATTCAATTCACAGGTCAGCCAACTGATCAGTGAACCATTCAACGAACTGCGCCACCGCCGGCTTGTCCAGGCGCAACCGTTCGCAGACCAGCGCGTACTGCCCGAGCGAGGCCACGCTGGCGGCAAACGGGCGCACCAGGCGGCCGCTGGCCAGGTCTTCGGCGCTGGTCAGGTTGTCGCCGATGGCCACACCCTGCCCGCGTGCAGCCGCTTCCATGGTCAAGCCGGCATGGCCGAGGTACAGGTGGCGCTGCGGCTGGATATCGCCGGCATGGGTGGCCAGCCAGGCGGTCCAGGTCTTGCCGTCCTGGTCATCGTGCAGCAGGCAGTGGCGGGCCAAGTCGCGCGGGTGCTTGAGCGGCAGCTGGTTGAACAGGCCGGGGCTGCACACCGGGAAGAACAGCAGGGTCGGTAATGGCCGCACGAAGTAGGCGCTGCCATCGGCCGGACCGGTGCCGTAGGTGATCGCCAAGTCGACTTCCTCGCCGGGCTGGGTCGCCTCCAGCGGCTGCTCATAAAGGTGCAGGGTGATCTGCGGATAGCGTTCGCTGAAATCGGCCAGGCGACCGATCAGCCATTTCTGCGCCAGTTCGGCGGTTACTGCGATGCGCAACTGCGCCTGGGAGCCGGGGTCGCGCAGTTCATCACAGGCATCCAGAATCAGCTCGAAGGCCTGCTGCACACTGCGCAACAGACGCTGAGCCTGCGGTGTGGGGCGCACCTGGCGGCCGTCACGCTGGAACAGCGGCGTACCGAGCTGCTCTTCTAGCTGGCGGATCTGATGGCTGACCGCGCTGTCGGTGACGCACAGCTCGGCCGCGGCCCGGCCAAAGTGGGCATGCCGGGCGGCACACTCGAAGGTGCGCAAGGCAGTGAGAGACGGTAGACGGCGCATGCGGCGCTCCTCGCTGGCAACTGCGCCGCATGCTTACTCAGGCAGGTGACTAGCGCAACAGCTTGTTGTCCAGCACCTCGGAGGCACTGCCCATGACGTTTTCGCTGATCTCGATAAAGTCCTTGGTGCTGGCCTTGTCCAGGCGCATCAGGCCGCGGGTCACGTCATCCAGCGAACGTGGCTGGGTGGTGCCTTTGGTGGCCTGACGGATTTCCCGATCCAGCTCCTGCAACAGCAATACCGCGCGGGCAGTGACAGGGCCACTGGAGTTGTCGGTGCGCAGGCTCTGCACCGGCTTGCTCCAGCGGATCAGCTGTTCGCGAATCTTCTGGTAACGCTCCTCGCTGAGGCCACCGGCACGGCGCATCAGCTCGATGGCGTAGTACTCGGCCAAGCCCTCGGTGATCCAGTCACTGCGGTCACGGGCGCGGATTCGGCTGAATACATGCACCAGTTCGTGCACCAGGGAGCTGGTGCCGTTTTCGCTGACCAGCGGACGGTCACTGTGCATGTAATAGGAATTGGCCGCCGACAACCCGCCGCGCCACATCGGGTCACCAGCACCGACAATCAGTAACTTGGCCGGATCACGCGGGAACACGTCCTGGGCATGCGGCCAGATAAACGTCAGCAGAGTCAGCACATCCATGCGGCGCATGCCCTCGCCTACTGGCGCGGCGATGGCCACGTCGGTTTCACCGAGTTTGGCGCGGCGCGTGCCGACTTTACCGGCCACGATCCAGCCTGTTGGGCGGTCGAACTTGCGCTGTGGGTTGTCGATGCGGAACTTGTTCTTGCCGACCCGCTGCCAGCCGGTTTCGACACTCTTCCAGCCCTTGGGCAGGTCGAACTGCAGGCGCGACACCAGCACGGTGTGATCCTCCTGACGCAGCTTGACCGCCGGCACCAGATCGTCGCCACGCAGCAGCGCCCAATCCTTGGTGATACGCGCATCAAAACGCCCGGGGGCACGTTCATGGTTGATGCGTACCAAGTAGGTCAGCTTTGCCTTGCCTTTGGCTGGCTGCCAGACACCCAACGCTGGGCTGTCCTGGGTCCATTGGCCATCGGCCTTGAAGTCGCTGTAAACGCCCTGGTCGCCCAAATTGAAGGCCAGGCTGATGACCCGTGCGCCGTCCTCCAGGGTCAGGCTAACTTCGGCCTGCTCAGTCTCCGGCAGAAAACGCACGCGGTAATCCAGATCAACCTTCTTCGCCCACAGCGGGGTACTCAGGCTCAGCAGCACAACAGACAGCAACAGACGACGCAGCAACATGCCAAAGCTCCACAGTGCAATTGAATGGTTCAGGCGAGTTTAGGCTGGCATTTGCAGACGAGGTTCAGCCGGCGCGGAAGATCATATGGTCCTCCCACTCATCCTCAGCCACGCTGTTTTCGCTGAGCATGCGCCCTGCCTGGGAAATCCGCTGTTTGTGCACCTGCTCAGGGTCGCCACACACCAGGTGGTGCCACAGCAACAGGTCCTTGCCCTCGCTGACCAGACGGTAAGCACAGGTCGGCGGCAGCCACTGGAACTGATCGGCCTGGGCCGGGGTGAGCTGGATGCAGTCGGGCACAAATTTGCGCCGGTTGCTGTAGTCCGTGCAGCGGCAGGTTTGCAGGTCCAGCAGCTTGCAGGCGATGCGCGTGTAATAGACGCTGCCATCGTCCTCGTCTTCGAGCTTTTGCAGGCAGCACAGGCCGCAGCCATCGCACAGCGACTCCCACTCGTCCTGATCCAGCTGTTCGAGGGTTTTGCGTTTCCAGAAGGGTTCGACTTTGGCGGCCATGGCGAGGGTACAGTGAGGGGCGAAAAGGCCGGCAGTCTAGCCGCTTGGCCTGGCGCGGCCAAGGGCGGCAAGCCGAATGGCTGCCGCCTGACTCAATAACCCCGAGCAAAATCCACCTGCCCCACCAAGACCTCATCGGCACGCCAGCGTTGCAGGTTATCGACAAACAGCTGCACCAACAGACGCGGATCTGTCGGTGCAGCACTGTGCCCGGTCAGCAACAAACGCGGTGCATCCCAGAATGGATGGCCAGCAGGCAGCGGCTCTACTCGGCAAACATCAATCACCGCGCCTGCTAGTTGCCCCTGCTGCAAGGCACTGACTAACGCCTCATCGACCACCGCCACACCGCGCCCGGCGTTGATGAACAGTGCGCTGGGCTTGCAGGCAGCAAACAGCTCGGCGTTGTAAATATCACGGGTGGCGAGCGTGTCGGGCAGCAGATTGATCAGGTAATCGGCCTCAGCCGCCAGGCTTGGCAGTTCGTCGAGCCCAGCCACCAGACGGAACGGCGGCAGATTGCGCGGGCTGCTGGCAATGCCCAGCAACTGCATGCCGAACGGCGCGAGAAACCGCGCCACGCTCAAGCCGATATCACCCGTACCGACAATCAACGCCGTGCGTCCGGCCAGGCTCTGCGGTGCGCGGTTGTCCCAGCGCTGCTCGACCTGAGCAGCCAGACGGGCAAACAACTGACGTTCATGGGCCAGCAGATGACCCAGTACGTACTCGGCCATCACCTGACCGAAGATGCCCACGGCGCGGCTCAGGCGGTAATCGCTTGGCAAATCAGCGGCCAGCAAGGGCGTGATGCCTGCCCAGGTCGATTGCAGCCATTGCGGCCGAACACCCTGGCGCAGCATGGCAGCCAACAGATCGGGCTGCCCCAACCACACAGGGCAGGTGGGCGCTTGCTGCTGCAACTCGCCCAGTTGGTCGCTGCCGAACACATCCAGCTCCGGGGCCTGTTCACGCAGCAGCGCAGCATAGCGGCGATGCTCGCCCTCCGCGATCAGTACGCGCAGCGGGGTGTCAGCTGGCGGGTTCATCACACCGGATCGTTACGGCGCAGCAGTTCATCGGGCAGGTGCTCGATGTATTCATCTTCCGGTGGCGGCATTTGCAGGTGGTAGCCCTGCTCGTCGAGGTTGGCCAGCACCTTGTAGATGTCCTCGCGGGCTAGTTGGCGCTCGGGGGTGAGGATCAATTCGAAGGCCAGAGCCGGAGTACCGAAGGCGCTCAACAGCGCTTCAGGTACACGTTTGAGGCCATCGCTTTTCAGCACATAGAGGTACATCTCGTTCTTGCGCGGGCTTTTGTAGATTGAGCAGATACGTTTCACGCGGTGTCTCCGGTTGCAGCCAGGCAATCAAGCAGTGCCTGGCCCATCAATTCACGTCGCCAGCCGCGCAGGGAATCCGGCAGCTGGTAGGGGCCACTGGGGTAGCCGGTTTTCAACAGGGCTTCGAGGGTTTTCTTGCGCAACATCAGCTCCGGGGCGATGCCCAGACGCTCACCCTCGCGCTGGCCGATGGCCCGCAGTTTCTTCAGCAGCGCCGAGGCTTCCAGCGGCAAGGGTTCGGGCAACGCCTCGGGCCAGTCCGCCGGTGCAATGTCGGCTGCCTGCTTGATCAGCCGCAGAAGGAACTCGCCGTCCTGACGCACGGTTTTCGGGTGCATGTCCTCGATACGCGCCAGCGCCACCAGGTTGTCCGGCTGGGTACGCGCCAGGGGCCATAGCGAATGCTCGCGAATAATCCGGTTGCGTGGCTGGTTGCGCTTGCGCGCTTGCTCTTCACGCCAGGTGCACAGGACCTGGAGCACGGCCAACTGCTGGCGGGAGAGTTTCCACGCCAGCTTGGCTTCGCGGTAGGCCAGACGCGGGTCGGTTTCCCGGCCAAGGTTGCTGACCAGTTCGGCACCGTCTTCCAGCACCCAGGCGTACTTATCAGCCGGCAGCTGCGCCTTGAGCCGGGTATACACCTCGGCCAGGTGCACGACGTCTTCGGCGGCATAACTGACCTGCGTCTCGGACAATGGGCGCTGCAGCCAGTCTGAGCGGGTCTCGCCCTTGGGCAGCTCGATCTCCAGCACGGCCTGTACCAGACGCGAGTAACCCATGGAGAAGCCGAGGTTGAGGTAACCGGCGGCCAGTTGCGTGTCGAACAGCGGCACTGGCAGGCTGCCGGTCAGACGCAGAAACACTTCCAGGTCCTCGCTGCAGGCATGCAGCACCTTGACCACCGCTGCGTCTTGGAGCAAATCGACAAAAGGTGCCCAGTCACTGATCAGCAGCGGATCAATCAGATAAGCCCGTTCTCCTTCGCTGACCTGCAACAGGCCGGCAATCGGGTAAAAGGTGTCGACCCGCATAAACTCGGTATCGAGCGCCACAAACGCCAGCGTGCGCCAGGTTGCACAATGCTGTGCCAGGCTGGCGTCATCGCCAATCCACTGAATATCTATCGCCACGCGGCTCTCCCCTGAAGAATGCCGCGCAGTATATATCGCCCTGCCCAATAGCCGGGCATTCACAATGCGCGACAGCCGGCAGACGCGCTATTCTGCGCCCGCTTGCATTGAGAACCACCTTCAGCACAGGGAATAACAACAATGAAGAAACTGCTTGGCCTGCTGGCGGCCCTGATTGCCGCAGCGGCAATCTACCTCGTCATCACCCCCAGCCCGATTGACCCGCTGGCCTGGGACGCGCCAAAGATCCCGCCAATGACCGGCATTCTGGAACCCAATGACACGCTGATGAAGGCCGAGCTACTTGGCCGTGGCCAGGTGCATGGCCCGGAAGACACCGCGGTGGATGCCCAGGGCCAGGTCTACAGCGGCCTGCATGACGGGCGCATCGTGCGCATCAAGGCCGATGGCAGCGTAGAAACCTTTGTCGACACCCAGGGCCGCCCGCTAGGCATGGACTTTGACGCCGCCGGCAACCTGATCGTCGCCGACGCTTACAAGGGCTTGCTGAGCATCGACGCCCAAGGCCAGATCAAGGTGCTGACCACTGAGGCCGAAGGCGTGCCATTCAAGTTCACCGACGATCTCGACATTGCCCGCGACGGCATCATCTATTTCAGTGATGCCAGCCAGCGTTTCGAGCAACCGGACTACCTGCTTGACCTGCTCGAAGCCCGCCCGTGGGGCCGCCTGCTCAGCTACAACCCGGCCAACGGCGAAACCAAGGTGCTGCTCAAGGATCTGTACTTCGCCAACGGCGTGGCACTGTCGGCCAATGAGGACTTTGTGCTGGTCAACGAAACCTACCGCTACCGCATCACCCGTTACTGGCTGAGCGGCGACAAAGCCGGCACGCATGACGTCTTTATCGACAACCTGCCTGGGCTGCCGGACAACCTGCAGGGTGATCGCAATGGCACCTTCTGGGTCGCCCTGCCAACCCCGCGCAAAGCCGACGCCGATATGCTGCATCGCTCGCCCTGGGCTAAAGCGCAGCTGGCCAAACTGCCGCGCGCCTTGTGGCCCAAGGCCGTGCCTTACGGGTTTGCCATCGCCCTCAATGAGCAAGGCGAAATCACCCAGAGCCTGCACGATACCAGCGGCACCCACCTGCGCATGATCACCTCGGTCAAGCCGGTGGGCGACTACCTGTACTTCGGCAGCCTGGACAACGACCGCATCGGCAAACTGAAAATCCGCTGATACACCTCAGGCCCGCCCATCACCTGTGGCGGGCCTTTCTGCCCCTCTCTAGCAGGCTCCTGTCATGGATATAAGCGCCCTGTTTTCTCAAGTTCACAGCTTGCCCTGTATACCCCGCGTCGCCCAGGATTTGATTCAACAGTTCGATAACCCCCACACCAGCCTGGACAGTGTGGCGCGCAATATCGCCCTGGATCCGGTGATAGCCGCCAAGGTGTTGCGCCTGGCCAACTCGGCGCGCTTTCGCGGCGCCCGCGAGTCCACCAGCGTCGAAGATGCCGCCATGCGCCTGGGTTTCAACACCCTGCGCACACTGGTGCTGGCCTCCGCCGTGACCGGCGCGTTCCAGGCGCCGCCTGGCTTTGACCTCAAGGGTTTCTGGACGCACAGTTTTCAGGTCGCCAGCATCAGTCGGCTGCTGGCAAAGAACCGTGGCGTTGCCGTGGAAACTGCGTTTACCTGCGGGATGATGCACAACATCGGCGAACTGCTGATTCAGACCGGCGTACCTGAACTGGCCGAACGCCTCAACCAGAACGGCAAGGATGTCGGAGCCGCCCAGCGTGTGGCACTGGAAACCCTGCAACTGGGCTTTGGCTTCCCTGAAGTGGGTGCGGAACTGGCGCGGCGCTGGCAACTGCCGGAGCTGATCCAGCATGCCATCGCCTACCAGAGTCGGCCGTTCCAGGCGCCAGTGGACATGCCTTTGCCACGCGTGCTGGCGCAAGCAGTGTCGATTGCCGAGGCGCTGCGCGAACATCCAGGTGCCATGTCCAAGGCGGTGGACACGCTGCAAGGCCCGTTGTTCGAAGGGCTGGATGTGGCCAGCCTGCTGGATGAGCTGCCGGCGATTCTGGATGCCGACAAAGGCTTTGCCGAGTTGCTTGGCTGAGCCGAACACCACTGAGCGCCTGGCGGCGTTTAGTGGTGGCTAGCGCTACTTGCTGGCAATCCAGATGGTGTGCCGGGTGCCCTTGTTGCCATGGGCATAGACCTGCACTTCTTCGACCTTGAAACCGGCCTTGCGCACCTTGTCGCTGAACACCCTGTCGACACTCGCCGACCACACCGCCAACACGCCTTTGGGGCGCAATGCCTGGTAACAGCGTTGCAGACCCTGGGCCGAATACAGCCAACTATTGCGCGTCTGGGTCAGGCCTTCGGGGCCGTTGTCGACATCCAGCATGATCGCGTCATAACGCTGTTCGGCATTCTTCAGGCAATTGGCGACATCGTCCTGAATCACCCGGGTACGCGGATCAAGGATCGGATAGCCAGCCTTGGCGCCCAGCGGGCCGCGGTTCCACTCCACTACTCCTGGCACCAGCTCAGCCACTTCCACTTCGGCGGTCTTGCCCAGGTTCTGCAACGCCGCTGCCAGGGTAAAGCCCATGCCCAGGCCACCGATCAGCACCCGCGAGTCCGGCCGCCCGGCGACCTTCTTGCAGGGAATCGCCGCCAGGGCGTCTTCGGAGCCGTGCATGCGCGTATTCATCAACTGACCGCCATCGCCGCCGGCGATCTTGATGACAAAATCCTCGCCATACTCGAACAGGCACAGCGCGCCCGAGCCATCGGGAATCGGGGCGGTATCGAGCAATACAAAACGCTTCATGGGGTGCGGCAACCTGGATCAGAGAAAACGGGCAGGCAGCATGCACACAATCGCCTCAAGATGCAGCGCCCAATCGGCAGAAATTCTTCTATGCGCGGCGTCTCGACAGCTCAACGCCAGGGTTTATGATGCCGGCTGCCCCTTTGCCCACAGGATGACTGGCATGCCCCTCGCCCAACTGATCAGCGCTGCACAACTGCAACAGCGCTTTGCCGAACCCGACCTGCTGATTCTCGATTGCCGCTTTGCCCTGGATGATCTGAGTTACGGCGAACGTCAGTACGCCGACGGGCATATCCCCGGTGCGCAATTCGCCGATCTGGAGCGCGACCTGTCCGGGCCGATCCACAAAGGCATCACCGGCCGTCACCCCCTGCCAGAACCCGCGCAACTGCTACAGCGCCTGCGCGAGTGGGGGCTGAGTAATCAGAGTGAAGTGGTGCTCTACGACGACGGCCCCGGTGCCTTTGCAGCCCGCGCCTGGTGGCTGCTGGCCTGGTTGGGCAAACGCGAAGGCGTGTACCTGCTCGATGGCGGCCTCAAGGCCTGGCGCGAAGCAGGCGGGGCTTTGACCCAGGAGCTGCCCACGCCCACACCCGGCACCTTCAGTGGTAGCACCGATGCCAGCCTGCTGATCAACGCCGCGCAGCTGCAACAACGCCTCGGTGATAACCAACTGACTCTGCTCGATGCACGTGGCTTGCCACGCTTCAGAGGCGAAGTCGAACCGATCGACCCGGTCGTCGGGCATATTCCTGGCGCGCAGTGTGCAGCGTTCACCGACAACCTCGACAGCGACGGTCACTTCTTCAGCCCAGAGCAACTGCGCCAGCGCTTTACCGCGCAACTCGGTGAACGCCCCGCTACGGGCCTGGTGGCCTATTGCGGCTCAGGCGTAACGGCCTGCCACAACCTGTTCGCCCTGTGCCTGGCTGGCTATCCCCTGGCTCCGTTGTATGCCGGTTCCTGGAGCGAATGGATCACCGACCCGACTCGGCCAGTAGCCACCGGCGACTGACAAGCCCCAAGCGATGCGGCTGCAGTGCCGCATCGCCATATACGGGTTAATCACCAACTGGAATATAGGCAATAACCGAAAGCCAAAAACAATTTAAAAACAGCTCTTTACAGTAGAAAGGTCGCACTACACTTCAATATAAGCGGCTAACACCGCTTCCGGTGGGGCCTTTCACTAAAAGAACAACCGCTGCCAGCGCCCCGGCCCCATCGGTCACCTTTCGCCGAGGGCTCTATGGGAATTGCCGCCTGCGAGTTAAGCCAGTACGTCATCCGCCCTACCCTGCTCTACCTGGGCCGCCACTCCAACGCCGCCGAAGCACTGTTACTAGGCGCGGCCGCCAGCCAATCCGGACTCGGTTCCGCCCTTGATGACAAACACGGCCACGGCCTCTACCGAATTGCCGCACTGCGTCATCAACAGCTCTGGGACCAGCACCTGGCCCTGGATCCGGAACTGGCCAGCCAGGTGCGCGGCCTCGCCAGCCAGCATGCCTTCCTCGCTGCACCGCATCTGGAACTGACCGTCAACCTGCGCTACGCCACGGCGATTGCCTGGATGCTGATCGAAGCCGAGCACCGCGAGCTACCGGCTGCCGACGACCTGATGGGCATGGCGCAAGTCTGGCGACGGGTGTTCAAACCCCACGGCCGCAGCAAAGATTTTATCGCCGCCTGGCAGCGCTGCATCGGCAACCTCAGCCAGGTCGCCTGAAACACAAACCAACGTGCCAAGGGCATTTCCGGCACTCAAAACACTGGAAACAACCGCTCTATCTCAGAGGCTGCAAAGACTTTTCAGGAGCCATGGAAAGTTGCCGCGTTTCGTCCTACAGGCAAACCCCAGTAACCCAAACCCTGCCTATTTTCTGATCGTGTCTCTGCCCCCAGCCATCGCGCGGCCAATGGTTTTGCCAGCAAGGCACACAGCATCAATAACCTGGCCACAGTCGGGCGCACAGGTGATGTAGCGCTTCTGATTCATCCCGCCGTTTGGGTTACACTCGCCCGGCGCACACAACAATAAGAAGAATGGTCTGGAACCGTTCTAACGTCGCGTAGCGACTGCCCGCGGGTGGCCGCCATGGATGGCAGGCCATAAGCCGCCTGAGACAGCCCTTATGACTGCACTCTGCACTGCCTTGCCTGAACAGCTCAGCCTGTTGCTGGTGGATGACCACCGGATCTTTCTCGATGGCCTCAGCCTGGCCCTCGCCCCGCTCTGCCCTGACCTGCAGATTCGCACCGCCGAATCCGCAGCCGCCGCTGAAGCATGCCTGCAACACGCCACTTTCGATCTGATCCTGCTCGACCTGCGTCTGCCAGACGTGCCGGGCCTGGAGTTACTGCAACGCTGGCAACAACAAGGGCGCATGACCCCAGTGGCGATTCTCAGTGCCAGCGACTCCAACCTGGACGCCCAGGCCGCACTCTCTGCCGGAGCATTGGGATTTATCCCGAAAAGTGCCAATAGCGATGAACTGCGTCAGGCCGTCACCCGCGTTCTGCTGGGGGAAACCCTGCCTGCACCACAACACGGGGACAAACCGCAACTCACGCCACGGCAGATGGAAATCCTTCAGTTGCTGGCCGAAGGCCTGCCGAACAAGTCGATCAGCCGTCAACTGGGCGTTTCCGAGGACACGGTGAAAACTCACCTAAAATCACTGTTCCAGGAATTCGCCGTGCACACCCGCACGGCTTGCGTCAGTGCGGCGCGGCAACGGGGTTGGCTTTGACCGCCGCTGGCAATAACACCGCCAGGGCCTGACGCAGGCGCGCCGGCAGCAGTGGCTTGCCCAGCAATGTGACATGGGCACGGGTGCAGCGCTCCTGCAGGTCGGCGCTGACATCCGCAGTGATCAGCAGAGCCGGCAGCATGCGCCCGGCTTCCTCGCGCAGACGCTCGATGGCGCGCAGGCCGTCTTCAGTAGCAGCCAGCCGATAGTCACTGATCAGCACCTGCGGTTGGGCCTGCGCCACGCATTGCAGCGCCTGCGCCGGATCGGCACAGGCCCAGACCTCACACCCCCAGCGTTGCAACAGCCCGGCCAGTGCCTCACGCCCGGCCGCATCATCCTCCAGCAACAGCACCCGGCCCTGCATGGCGTTGACTGCCGGCGCAGGTGCCTGCCATTGACCGGCCTCGGCCACCGGCAGTTGCAGTACAAACCGCGCCCCCGCCCCTGGGCTTGAGTGCAATTGCAACTGATGCCCGAGCAATTGCGCCAGTTGTTGCACAATAGCCAGGCCCAGACCCAGGCCGCGCTCGGCATTGCGTCCGGGGTTGTCCAATTGGCGGAACTCTTCGAACACCAGCTCTTGCTCTTCATCGCTCAAGCCCTGGCCATCGTCCCCCACTTCCAGGTAGACCACACCCTCTTCCGCCCGCGCCTGCAACCAGACATGCCGTGCCTGAGCGTGACGTAGCGCATTACTGAGCAGATTGCGCAGCACACGCTCCAGTAACAGCGGATCGCTGCGCACCCAGATGTCGGCACTGTGCAGCTGCAACTCGATGCCCTGGGCATCGGCTTCGGCGCGGGTTTCTTCGCTCAGGCGAGCAAGCAACGGACGCAAGGCAAACACTTCCTGCTTGGCCTGCACGCCGCCGGGCAGGGTCAACCGGGTGTAATCGAACAGGGATTGCAACAGCCGGCTGAGCTGCTCAACGGCAATCGCCAAACGGCTGCTGATGCGGTGCACACCGGGATCCTGGTTCTGCTCCAGCAGGTGCTGGGCATACAGGCCCATGGCATTCAGTGGCTGGCGCAGGTCATGGCTGGCGGCCGCAAGCAGCCGCAGTTTGCGCGCGTCGTCCGCTTCCGCACGCTGCCGTGCCAGGTCCAGCAGACGCAAGTTGAGCCAGGCACCACGCTGGCCGTGCTCTTGCAGATAAGCACCGACACTGCCGATCAGATTGGCGCACAGCAGAAACAGCCCCTGATAACTCAGTAGCACACTGCCGCCGGAGCTGAGCAGGCCAAACAACAGAAACAGACCGCAGATGCTCCACGACGCCAGACTGACCGAACGAAACGACACGCCGAGCAATACATAGCCAAACAGCAGCACCAGAAACAGCCCGTCATAGGGCATCGGCACGCCCTGGGCCCAGCACACGTGGATAATCACCGCCACACAGCTGCCGTTCAGCGCGTAGGCCGCCACATAAGCCAGCAAGCTGGGACGCGCTGGACTGCTCGGACGACGGCAATAGAGGAATGCCAGCAGCGCACCGAACATACCCAATAGACGCAACGGCAAGGTTGCCAGACTGGTCGCCAAGGGCAACAGCAACAGATCCAGCACGGTGTAAACCAGCTGAAAGACAATCGCAGTACTGATGATCAGAAGCAGACGGCGGCGGATACGCTGTACCCGGTGCTCGACAAACTGGTCTTCCAGTGCCTCGGTAAAGCGCAGGCTGCGGTAGCCCCGGAGCTGCTGGGCCAGCAACAGGGCTTCCTGGCGCTCCAGATTCATGGCTTACAACTCGGGCGAGGGATTGTCCTGCTGTTTGGCGGCAATGGCGTCATAGGTTTCCACCCGGTGCTGATCTTCGGCGCTGAACAAACGCTGGCGCAGACGCTGTTGCTCACGCTGCTGGTCCTCGGCACTCAGGCCATTGCCCTGCAGACCCGCCAGCTCCTGCTGGTAAGCGGCATAACGTTGCTGCCAGGCGCGCTCGTTGCGCTGCTCGTCGAGCAGACGCTCGACCGTGGGTGGATCATAGGTCAAGGTAAGGAACTGGCGCACCTGCTCTTCGCTGGCCCCCTCTTGCCAGAGCTTCTCGGTTTGCGCCTGCAAGGCCTGGGCCTGCACCTGACGCTCCTCGCTGGCACGCATGGCCTCGGGCAACTGGGCGCGCAAACGTTCTTGTGCCAGTGCCTTGGCCTGTTCGGTCAGGTCATCACGGGCCATCAGTGCCAAGTTATCCAGGGTGTAACGGCCATAGGCTTCTTCGGCACCGAACAGGGCTTCGGCAGCCGCACTGGAAAAATGCGCCCGGCGCAGTTGCGCCAGTTGCTCGAAGGCACGCTGCAAGGCCTGCAACTGGTCTGCCGGGGTGCTCTGCTGCGCAGCACTCAACGGCTGTTGTAACAGTTCCAGGCTGGCGCGTTTGTAATCCATGTAGTCGCCCAGCAGGCCGATAAACTGCCCCAGCGCCGGCTCAGGCAAACGCCCACGGGCATCAGCCAGCATGGCCTCGACGACCACTTCCAGGCCGGCTCGATCCGCCGCGCTGAGGAAGTAATCCAGATAATCGCGCAAGGCCAGGTTCAGCTGCAGGTTGCCGGCACTGTCGGCACGCAGGTCACCATCCACTTCGGTGCCTTGCAGGCCCGGCAGGGTTACGGGGTTTTCCGGGCTTTGCGCTGTCGGTTTGCCAGCGGGTAGATGCGCTACAGAGGGGCTGGCAACAGTCGCCGTGCTGGTCGACGGTGCGTGGCTTGCGGCCGGCGCAGATGCCTGCGGCCATTGCCAGTAAAGCGTAAGGCCGGCAACGCTGCCGGCCAGTAACAGAAGAGGAACAGTGGTGCGCAACGACAGGGCCATAAAAGCTCCAGAACGCGGGCTGCATTGCGCAGCCCGCCGGACAACGGTCAGACGCCTTTGTTTTTCAGGCGGTTGGCATGCTGGCGGTACAGCGAAACCGGGTCGGTCCAGCCACGTACGCCAAACAGGTGGTTGATCGCATCCACGTGGTTCATGTTGTAGTCATCAGCAATCACCTGCCCCAGGTAAGTCGAGCAGACGCCAACCAGCCCATCGTTCTTCTCGCCATTAAACGCCAGGCCGGTGATGGCTAGAAACGGATCAACCGCATCGAAGACGTTGGTGTAAGGCGTGTTGCCGGTCCAGGAGTAGTAACGAATGTTGTGCCCGCGCACGTTGTGCACTTCGGTGGACTTGGCGCAGTAGCTGCTGCTGTTCACACCCCATGGATGACGGCCGTTAAGCGCCGTGGTACCTGCAGTGGTGAGGGTTTTTAGTGCGGCCAGGCCGTTCTGCGGGTTGTTGTTACCCGACAGCAGGTTGATCAGTTTACCCAGGGTATTGGCCAGGCCATTGGCACCGCCTTCGATGGCGCTGTTGGCCGGAATCGCGCCGCGCAGCACATCGGCTACTTTAGAGCCTTTGTTGACACCGTTGACCGACGTAACCGAGGCCACCAGGTCAGGGCGCAGCGAGGCCGCAACGCGTGAGGTCGGTGAACCTTGGCTATGGCCGATCAGGTTGACCTTGCCGCCATTGGCGCTGGCCCACGGCACGATCTGCTGAGCCAGGGAGGCACCGCGCTGCTCGCTGTCGTTGAGTGCCGATACGCTGGCGACATAGACCTTGGCACCGTCGCGCTCAAGGTTCCAGGGAATGGTATGGAAGTAGTTGATCAGCCCACCAATGGTGTCGAAACCAGTCACCCCGTGCACCAGCACGATCGGGTATTTGGTCTTGGTGTAGTTGGCTTGAGCTTCAACCGCGCCCACCAGGGCAACAGCAGCTAGGGCAGTAGCAATAACGCGACGCATGGGTGCCTCCTTATTTTTCTTGTTGGCACGCCGGGAAACTGCGTCCGGCGTACTAGCAACTCTAAGGAGGTGTTTAACGGTGAACCATCGCCCAGATGGGTGAGGCCTCAGTCACCCAGCGTTCAGCGCTGCGAGGCAATCGCCTGCTCGACGGCAGCCAGCAGGGCCGGGTCATCCGGGGTGGTACTGCTGGGGAAACTGGCGATCACCTGGCCCTGGGCATCGATCACATACTTGGAGAAGTTCCAGCGGGGAGCCTGGCTTTGCGCGGCCAGCTCCTTGAACAGCGGCACGGCATCACTGCCGGTTACGCGCTGGGTTTCGCTCATGGGGAAAGTCACGCCGTAGTTGACGTAGCAGACCTTGGCCGTCTCTGCGCTGTTATCGGCCTCCTGGCGAAAATCATCGGAAGGCACCCCGAGAATCTGCAGGCCCTGACCTTTGTAACGCTGATACAGCGCCTCGAGGCCTTTGAACTGCGGAGTAAAACCGCAGAAGCTGGCGGTATTGACCACCACCAGCGGCTTACCGGCGAACTGCGCACACAGGTCGATACGCTCCTGGCTGCGCAATTTCTGCAGATCCCCCTGCAACAAGGCCGGGCATTCTGCCGCCTGAGCAAACCCGCCCCCAGTACCCAGCATGAGTGCAACCAGTAGAAGAGCACGCCACATAACGGATTACCTTGATAGTGATCAGCACCAGCGCCACGTGTCAGGCGCAAACGGTTACAACACTCAACAGACGCCCAGCCCCAGTTGCAGAAAAGCCAAGCCACCTTGCAGCCATCCCCACCAGGCCAGGCCCAGGGTCAGCATGCCGCCCATCACCCATGCAGCGTTCCAGCCATACGCACTATTCACGCACTCGCCTCCTGTTGCTGCAAGCGGGCCACCGGCTGTTCGCGCACCGGCCAGTTCAGGGCAGCCGCCAGCAAGCTGAGCAGCACGGCAATCTGCCAAACCAGATCATAGCTGCCGGTATGGTCATACAGATAGCCGCCCATCCAACCGCCGAGAAACGCCCCCAACTGGTGGAACAGAAACACGATACCGCCCAGCATCGACAGGTTGCGCACCCCAAACAGGGTCGCCACGGTGCCATTGGTCAGCGGCACCGTGGACAACCACAGCAATCCCATCGCCACACCAAAGGCATAAGCGCTCCAGACGCTCAGCGGCGTCAGGATAAACGCCACGATCACCACCGCCCGCGCCAGGTACAGTGCGCTGAGCAGACGCGGTTTGGACATCCGCCCACCCAGCCAGCCGGCGATATAGGTGCCAAAGATATTGAACAGCCCGACCAGCGCCAGCACCGTGGTACCCACCAAGGCCGGCAGATGCTGATCGACCAGATAGGCCGGCAGGTGCACGCCGATAAACACCACCTGAAAGCCACAGACGAAAAAGCCCAGCGCCAACAACCAGAACCCCGAGTGGCTGCAAGCCTCGCGCAGAGCCTCGCCGAGGCTCTGCTCCTGACCGGTCAACGGCAGCGGCGTGTCCTTGAGCATCGCCGCCAGTGGCACGATCAGGGCCACCAGCAAGCCCAACGCCATCAACGCCACTGACCAGCCCAGCCAACTCAGCAAGCCCAGGGTGCCGGGCAGCATGGCGAATTGACCGAACGAGCCGGCCGCTGCCGCAATGCCCATGGCCATGCTGCGTTTCTCCGTGGGCACCGCGCGCCCCACCGCGCCAAGAATCACCGAGAACGAGGTACCGGACAGGCCAATGCCAATCAGCACCCCGGCACTCAGCGACAAGCTCAAGGGCGAGTCAGCCAGGCCCATGCAGAGCAGCCCGATGGCATACAGGACGCCACCGACAATCACCGTGCGGCGCGCACCAAAACGGTCGGCCAGGGCCCCGGTAAACGGCTGGGTCAGCCCCCAGATCAGGTTTTGCAGGGCGATGGCAAAGGCAAAGACTTCCCGCCCCCAGCCGAACTCACTGCTCATCGGCGGCAGAAACAGGCCAAAACCATGCCGGATGCCCAGCGACAGAGCCAGAATCAGCGATGCGCCCAACAGCAACCAGGTGGCAGAGCGCCTTGCGCTTGTCATGTGTCGATCTCCCAGGGACAGCCGTTGGCGGCTGTGAAGGTAATGCAGTCGTCAGCACACGGCTCAGACGGACAGCCGGCCTGAGTGTCGAAACGGTGATCAGCAGGTATATGCCGGCTGTTGATCAAGGCACAGGCACAGTTACTCGCTTTGTTGGCAGCACAGTCGCCGCCGCGCCATCAGATCGCCAGGGCCAAGGTTAGCAGCACGGCACACTCGACTATTTCCAGCAGCGCGCCAGCGGTGTCGCCCGTAGTGCCGCCAAGGCGCTGGCACATCAGCGCACGCAGATAAATAAACACGGCCGCAGCAACCAGCCAGGCCAGCAGCGCCGGCCAGCCAAACAGCAACATGGCCAGGGCATTGGCGCCGAGTACCCAGGGCAGTTGCTGACGTGGCAAATACTCGACCAGGGATTGCCCAAGCCCGCCGGGACGCACATAGGGCGTGGTCAGGAGCAACAATGGCAGCAGGCTGCGGGCCAACCAGGGCACGAGAACCAGCAGCAGCGTCGAGCCGTTTTCCAGCAAGGTCGCCAGGGCGGCGAACTTGAGCAACAGCAGCAGTACCAGCACCACCACGGCAATCGGCCCGCTGCGCGGGTCCTTCATGATGTCCAGGGTGCGCTGCCTGTCACCGAAACCACCGACCCAGGCGTCAGCACTGTCCGCCAGGCCATCGAGATGCAAACCGCCACTGATACCCACCCACAAGGCCAGCAGCAATGCAGCCTGCAACAACACGGCGCTATCACCGAGCAGGCATTGCGCGGCGAACAGCAACAGGCCTATCAGCAGCCCCACCAGCGGGTAGAACAACAGCGAACGGCCGTTCTGCTCGGGTGTCGGCATCGCGCGCAAGCGCACCGGCAGACGGGTGAGAAACTGCAGGGCAATCCACCACGGCGTCATATCAGCTCCCGCAGGTTGCCGTGCTGATCCAGGCTTAACTGGAACCGCTGGGCATGACCCACCGCGACCTGCAGCAGGTCATTGCGCGGCAGACCCCGCGCCCGTGCCAGCAGCAGGCGGATCACCCCACCATGGGTGACCAGCAGCAGGCGCTCGCCGGCATGCTGCGCCTGCAAGCGCTGTACAGCGCGCAGCACCCGCGCCTCGAAAGCCAGCAGCGGCTCGCCATCAGGCGGGGTAAAGCCATAGGGATCGCTCCAGAAACGACCGAGTTCAGTCGCGCTGGTTTGCATCAAGTCGGCAGTGCTGCGCCCTTCCCATGCACCAAAATGCAACTCCTGCAGATCGGCTTCCAAGCCCAGCGACACGCCTTGTTGCGTTGCCAGTTCCTCGGCAAATCGCGCGCAGCGCTGCAAGGGCGAGCTGATCAGCCGATCCCATCGACTGCCATCAGCCACCGCCGCGCGCAACTGCGCCCAGCCGGTTGCAGTCAGGGCATCGTCCAGGCTGCCGCGCAGACCGCCGCCCAGTTCGGTTTCACCGTGGCGCAGCAGCTCCAGGTAGACCGTCATGCCGGGCGCTCGGCCACCGCCGCCTCGGCAAAGGTGGCCATGTCGTTGTGCAGGCTACAGGCCAGCTGCAACAGCGGCAGCGCCAAAGCCGCGCCACTGCCCTCGCCCAGACGCAGGCCCAGATCAAGCAGCGGTTCGGCCTGCAGCGCCTGGAGCACACGCTGGTGGCCCGGTTCTGCGCCGCGATGAGCGAACAGCAACCACTCACGACAATCTGGGTTGATCCGCACGGCAAGCAAGGCCGCCACCGTGCAGATAAATCCATCGACCAACGCCACAATGCCCTGCTGCGCACAGGCCAGATAAGCGCCAGCCAGTGCCGCCATCTCGAAGCCGGCAAAAGCCTGCAAGGCCTGCATCGGCTCAGCGATAGCAGCGCGGTGCAGCAACAACCCCGCCTCAACCACCTGCGCCTTGTGCGCCACCCCCGTGGCATCCAGCCCTGTGCCAGGGCCGACCAGCTCGGCTGCCGGACAGTCCAGCAACCAGCACGCCAGGGCGGTGGCGGCGGTGGTATTGCCGATACCCATCTCCCCGCCGATAAACAGCTCGCAGCCGTTCTGCTGAGCACGCAGCAGGCTATCCCTTCCCGCCTCCAGGGCGATCAGCAATTGCGCCGGGGTCATGGCCGGGCCTTGCAGGAAATTCTGCGTGCCGGCGCCGACATGCAGATGGCGCACCCCTGGCAGCGGTTCCAGCGGCAAGGCGGTACCCAGGTCAATCACCTCCAGCGTGGCATTCAGCTGACGGGCCAGCACGCTGATGGCGGCACCACCCGCCACGAAGTTGCGCAGCATCTGCCCGGTTACCGCCTGGGGAAAGGCCGAGACACCCTCGGCGACAATGCCGTGATCACCGGCAAAAATGCTGATGGCCACCTGCGCCACGCTCGGCCGCTCGCGACCTTGCAGTGCGGCCAGCTGAATGGCCAGGCGCTCCAGCTGGCCGAGCGAGCCGGCGGGTTTGGTCAGTTGCTGCTGACGCGCCAGCGCCTTGTTGCGGGCCACATGATCCAGGGGCTGGCAGGGGCCCTGCCACCATTGCAAACTCATAACCTCTCTCCTTCCAATGCTGCGCCCTTGAGCCGCATCGGCAAGCCGGCGACGCAGAACAGCACGCGCTGGCAACGCTCGGCCAGGGCCTGATGCAACCAGCCCGCCTCATCGACATAACGCCGGGTCAACTCGCCCAACGGCACTACACCCAAGCCGGTTTCATTGCTGACCAGAATAATCCGCCCCGGCAGGCTCGCCAGGCTGTCGAGCAGTGCATCGCGCTCGGCCTTTAGCTGCGCCTCATCGTCCTGCATCAATAAGTTGGTCAGCCACAGGGTCAGGCAATCAACCAGCAGGCACTTATCCGCAGCGGCCTGCTCACGCAGCACCCGCGCCAGGGCCAGCGGCTCTTCCACCAAACCCCAGTGCGGCGGCCTACGTTCCTGGTGATGGCGAATGCGCGCGCTCATCTCACCATCCAGCGGCTGGCTGGTGGCGATATAGGTCACTGCCAGGCCAGACTCAGTCGCCAGCCGCTCGGCCAGGCGGCTTTTGCCGGAACGGGCACCGCCGAGAATCAGTTCATGCATGTCGATAACCTTCTCATTGCAACGGGTGACGAAGGACTACTGTGGGAGGGGCTTTAGCCGAGAAATGGCCGAACCAAAAATGTCGCGGCTAAAGAGGATCGCCGCCCGGCCCCTCCAATAAACGTGCGTTACAGGCCGCATAACGTTCGCAGCTTTTGCGTATCCAGGTGCGCCTCGACCAGATCGGCCAAACGCTCGATATCACGTTCACGCAGGGCGTGGTAATCCACCGTCTGTGCATCACGCAGCCCGGCCCAGCGCAGTAAGGCGCTGCACGCCTCGCTGCCTTCAAACAGACCATGCAGGTAGGTGCCGAGCACCTGGCCATCGGCACTCAACGCGCCGTCACTGCGGCCATCATCCAGGCGCACAGCGGCGTTCAGACCGACGCCCGTGCTGACCCCGGCATGAATCTCGTAACCGCTGACCGGGGCATTTTCCAGACACAACTGGCCACGCACATTGCGCAGCTGCTTTTCCGGTTCCAGCACGGTGCTAAACGCCAGCAACCCCAGGCCGGGGCTTAAGCCTGCCGCCCCTTCCAGGCCATGGGGGTCGTCGATCTGCGTACCCAACATCTGCAGCCCGCCGCAGATACCCAGCAGCTTGCCGCCGTAACGCAGGTGCCTGGCGATAGCGTCTGGCCAACCCTGCTCACGCAGAAACGCCAAGTCAGCGCGCACGCTTTTCGAGCCAGGCAGGATGATCAGATCAGCCGCCGGAATCGCCTGGCCAGGCCCAACAAAGATCAGCTCGACTTGCGGGTGCAGGCGCAGCGGATCGAAATCGGTGTGGTTGCTGATACGCGGCAGCACCGGCACCACCACCTTGATCCGCTCGGCCGCCTTGGCGCTCTGGCGCACATCAATGGCATCCTCGGCTTCCAGGTGGAAATCCATCAGGTAGGGCAATACCCCCAGTACCGGTTTGCCGGTGCGCTGCTCCAGCCAATCCAGACCCGGTTGCAGCAAGGCGATATCACCGCGAAAGCGGTTGATCACAAAGCCCTGCACCCGCGCCTGTTCGCTTTCGGAAAGCAACGCCAAAGTGCCGACCAGATGGGCAAACACCCCGCCCTTGTCGATATCGGTGATCAGGATCACCGGGCAATCCACCGCTTCGGCAAAACCCATATTGGCAATATCGCCGGCACGCAGGTTGATCTCCGCTGGCGAGCCGGCACCCTCGACCATCACCACCGGATAAGCGGCGCTGAGGCGCTGGTGTGACTGCAGCACCGCCTGCATCGCCACCTTCTTGTAATCGTGGTAGGCCACGGCGTCCATGCTGCTCAGGGCGCGGCCATGGATGATCACCTGGGCACCAATGTCACTGTTGGGCTTGAGCAGCACCGGATTCATATCGGTGTGCGGCGGCAAGCCTGCGGCCTGGGCCTGCACCGCCTGGGCGCGGCCGATCTCGCCGCCGTCGGCGGTGACGGCGCTGTTGAGTGCCATATTCTGCGGTTTGAACGGCACCACGCTGACGCCCTGGCGCTTGAGCCAGCGGCACAGTGCCGTCACCAGGGTGCTCTTGCCGGCATCAGAGGTGGTGCCCTGCACCATCAGGGTGGTCATGCAATGTCCCCACTAAAGGCAGCAAGTGCCTGCTGCAAACGCTGCCAGCCGGCTTCATCGGGCGGCAGGCCGAAACGCAGGCTCAGCGGTGCTTCAAACAGCCGAGTAAGAATGCCCTGTAGGGCGAGAAACTCATGCAGCAAAGCGGCCTGCGGCGTGCAACAGAACTGGAACAGCGAACAGCCGCCTGTTGGGCTCAGGCCATGTTCAAGCAACAACGCCAGCAGCCGCTCACCATCAGCCAGCAGCCGTTCACGCTGCGTCTGCTGGCCGGCCAGGTCCTGTAACAACGCCGTGGCCACCACCCGGCTCGGCCCACTGATGGCCCAAGGCCCGAGCAACTCGGCCAGTTGCGCCAGCAGCTGCGGTTGCGCCAGGACAAAGCCCAGACGAATGCCCGCCAAACCGAAGAACTTGCCAAACGAGCGCAGTACGATCAACCCCGGCAGCTCGCTGAACGCCGCCAGGCTCAACGCCGGTGTGCAGTCGATAAAGGCCTCGTCCACCACCAGCCAGCCGCCACGCTCAGCCAGACGCCGATGCCACTCGAGCAAGCGCGCAGGTTCAATGCAGCGCCCGGTGGGGTTGTTCGGATTGACCAGCAACAGCACATCGATGCGCTCCAACGCCCGCTCGATTGCCCCTTCGCTGATTTCCAGCAGACGATGCCCTTCGCGCTGCCAGGCCGCCGCATGCTCGGCATAGGCCGGCGACACAATGCCTACCGTGACGTTGCGCAGCAGACGTGGCAACGCCTGGATCGCCGCTTGCGAGCCAGCCACCGGTAGCAGGTTGGCCACGCCGTAGTAATCGCGTGCCGCGATTTCCAGGCCGTCCTGCTGTTCGGGCAAGCGCGCCCAGGCACTGGCCGGGATGGCGGGCAAAGGCCAGCCATAGGGCGCAATCCCGGTGGACAGGTCCAGCCATTCCGCCAGGGCGATGCCATAACGCAGCGAAGCCGCACGTAAGCGGCCACCATGTTCAAGCATAAAAAAGCATCCAGAAAAGCAGCAGCGCCAACCATAGCAGCACGCCGCCATAGACCAGATTGACGGCCCGCTCGATATCCCGCGCCTGGGGCGGCGGCCCCGCGCCCAGATCAGGCCGCACATGCACCTCACCGTGATATTCCGCCGCGCCGCCCAGGCTGATGCCCAGCGCCCCTGCCCCAGCCGCCATCACCGGGCCGGCATTGGGACTGTCCCACAGCGGTGCCTGGGTGCGCCAGCAATGCAGCGCCAGCAGGGTTTTGCCCAACACCGCATAGGTCAAGGCAACCAGCCGAGCGGGCAGGTAATTGAGTGCATCGTCAATCTTCGCCGCGGCCCAGCCGAAGCGCTCGAAGCGGTCGTTACGGTACCCCCACATGGCGTCCAGGGTATTGCTCAGGCGGTACAACACCACGCCCGGCGCACCGGCCAGGAGGAACCAGAACAACGCGGCAAACACCGCATCGCTACCGTTTTCCAGCACCGACTCGCTGCCGGCGCGGGCCACACCCGTGGCATCCAGCTGCGCGGTATTACGGCTGACCATATAACCGACCCGCTCGCGGGCCAGGGCCAGATCACCCAGGCGCAGCGCCTGCGCCACCGGCAGCGCATGCTCGCCCAGGCTTTTCAGGCCCAGGGCGGCGTACAAGGCAATAATCTCCACGGCCCACCCCAACCCGCTGATCTCACTGAGCAGCCAAGTCAGCAGGGTCAGCGGCAACACCGCCAGGCACCAGGCCGTGACCCCGTGGCTGCGCCAACCGGCACCGGCGGGGTTGAAACGCTGCTCAATACGCGTGGCCAGACGACCGAAGGCCACCAGCGGGTGCCAGCCCTTGGGCTCACCGAGCACGGCATCCAGTGCCACACCGGCCAGTGCGCTTAGCGCCAGGCTCACGCGCCGGCCTCCACACAGCCACGGATCAACGCATGCAGCTGACGCAGGCCATCGCTCAGGGCGGCTGGGCCTGGCTGGAGAATGTCTGCTGATTTGATCTCATGCAGCTGACCGTTGCGCACGGCCGGCAGCGCCTGCCAACCCTCACGCGCAGCCACCTGCTCGGGGCGAAAGCGTTTGCCGCACCAGGAGCCGATGATCAGCTCCGGCGCACGCCGCAAGACCTCTTGCGGATCCGCGATGATCCGCTCGCGCGCACGTTTGAAAACCGCCAGTTCGGCAAAGCAGTCCTCGCCCCCGGCCAGTTCGATCAACTCGCTGACCCAGCCAATGCCGCTGATCAGCGGCTCATTCCACTCTTCGAAATACACCCGTGGCCGCCGCGGCAGTTGCGCGGCCTGTTCGGCAACCTGCCGCATACCAGCCTGCAGTTCAGCCACCAGTTGCTCGGCACGCGCACTGGCATGCACCAGGGCGCCGAGGGTTTCGATCATGCGCAGGATGCCGGCGACATCGCGCTGGTTGAACAAGTGCACCTCCAGGCCTTCGCGAGCCAGCTCGGCAGCGATGTCCGCCTGCAGGTCGCAGTAGCCCAGCACCAGGTCGGGCTGAACCGCGAGAATCTTGTCCAGCCGCGCCGTGGTAAAGCCGCTGACCTTGGGCTTTTCCTTGCGCGCCTGGGGCGGCCTTACGGTGAAACCGGAAATGCCCACGATGCGCCGCTGCTCACCCAGCAGATAGAGGGTTTCGCAGGTTTCCGTGGACAGACAGACAATACGCTGCGGGCCCTTGCTCGCTGCACTCATGCCTGCGCCTCGCCCCAGCTGTTTTCGAACAGCAGCTCGGTCAATGGCCGGGGTGTGGCCCAGCCTTGCTGCACCAGCATCGGCTCGCTGTAGAACTCGCTGACCGGCCCCAGGCAAAGCACCGCCAGCGGTTTGCTGCCGCTGGGCATATGCAGCAGCTCAGCCAGCGCCTGCGGCTCGAACAGCGACACCCAACCCAGCCCCAGCCCTTCGGCCCGCGCTGCCAGCCAGAGGTTCTGGATGGCGCAGGCCAGTGACGCGAGGTCCATTTCCGGCAGGGTGCGACGCCCGAAGATGTGCGACTCACGCTGATCCATCAAGGCCACCACCAGCAACTCGGCGCAATCACGAATGCCTTCAACCTTGAGCTGCATGAACGCATCAGCGCGCTCACCCAGCGCCTCGGCTGTACGCACCCGCTCGGCTTCCACCAAGCCATGGATCGCCTCACGCAAAGCAGGCCGAGTGATGCGGATAAACCGCCAGGGCTGCATCAGGCCGACACTGGGAGCCTGGTGCGCCGCCTCCAGCAGACGCGCAAGCAACTGCGGAGCCACCTCACCACCGACGAAGTGGCGCATATCGCGGCGCTCGGCGATGGCGCGGTACACCGCGGCGCGTTCTGCGGGGCTGAAGGCGTGATCGGTCATGGCAACAACAACTCGGCTGCCGCCTGGGGATTGGACGGCATATAGAAGTGGATATAGGAGGCCGTCAGCCGGCCGATGCGGTACACCGCTTCGGCGGTGCGCCGGTAATTCGGGCATTCGCCACGCGCCAGCGGCTCAAGGGCACAGTCCAGCACGGAATGGTGGTAAGTATGCCCGCGCAGACGGCCTTCTGGCAGCTCTACTTCCTGCAAGGCCAATGCGGCCAGACGCGTCTGCAAGTGTGCGTGCCCCGGCAACAGCCCGGCCAGTTCGGCACGCTCACCCTGCTTGTCGGTCAGCGACTGCAGCAGATAGAGCATGCCGCCACACTCGGCCAACAGCGGTTTACCCGCTGCATGGTGCGCAGCAATTGCCGCCAGCATCGTCTGGTTGGCCGCCAGCGGTGCCAGGTGCAGTTCGGGGTAGCCGCCGGGCAGGTAGAGGCTGTCGACCTCCGGCAACTGCTGATCGTGCACCGGTGAAAACGGCAGCAGTTCAGCGCCCATCTGACGCAGTAAATCCAGGTTGGCCTGGTAGATAAAGGCAAAGCTGCTGTCGCTGGCCACGCCAATGCGCACCCCTTCAAGCAGCGGCGGGTAGTGCAGCGCGGCAGGCGCCGCGAAACTGACTGGCTCCGGCAGCAACTCTCCAGCGCTGGCCAGCAACGCATCGGCAGCCGCGTCCAGACGTGCATCGAGGTCCTCCAGCTCTTGCGCCTGGACCAGCCCGAGGTGCCGGCTTGGCAGTTCCACAGCCGCACTGCGCGGCAAGGCGCCATACCAGCGAATCGCCGGCGGCAGGCTGTCACGCAGCATTTCAGCGTGCCGCTCACTGCCGACACGATTGGCCAGCACCCCGGAGAACGGCAGGTTGTGCTGAAAGTTGGCCAGGCCATAGGCCAATGCGCCGAAGGTCTGCGCCATGGCGCTGCCGTCGATCACGGCCATAACCGGCACGGCAAAACGCCGCGCCAGGTCAGCAGCCGACGGCGTGCCATCGAATAGCCCCATCACCCCTTCGATCAGAATCAGGTCTGCTTCACCCGCCGCTTCCCAGAGCAAGCGACGACTTTCCGCCTCACCGATCATCCACAGGTCCAGCTGGTACACCGGCTGGCCACTGGCACGCGCCAGGATCATCGGGTCAAGGAAGTCCGGCCCGCATTTGAACACTCGCACCCGGCGTCCGGCACGTCGGTGCAGACGCGCCAGGGCAGCGGTCACGGTGGTTTTGCCCTGACCGGAAGCCGGAGCCGCAATCAACAGAGCCGGGCATTGCCGGGCAGCCGCGCGTGCCATCTAGAACTCCACTCCCTTCTGCGCCTTCACCCCAGCCTTGAACGCGTGCTTGACCAGGCTCATTTCGGTGACGGTATCCGCCGCCTCGATCATCCCCGGCAGCGCCCCACGGCCGGTCACCACCACATGCTGCAGCAGCGGCCGCGCTTCGATGTCAGCGAGCACCGTGTCGAGTTCCAGGTAGCCGTACTTGAGGGCGATATTCAGCTCATCGAGCACCACCAGGCCGATGGCCGGATCACTCAATAGCTGCACCGCCACGGCCCAGGCTTCGCGGGCCTTGTCGATATCACGCTGGCGATCCTGGGTTTCCCAGGTAAAGCCCTCGCCCATCACGTGGTAGCTGACCTCATCGGGGAAGCGCCGGAAAAAGGTTTCCTCGCCGGTGCTCGCCGCGCCTTTAATGAACTGCACCACGCCTACCTTGAAACCATGCCCAAGGGCCCGAGCCACCATGCCGAAGGCACTGCTGCTCTTGCCCTTGCCATTGCCGCTGTGCACCAGCAACAGGCCATATTCATCCTGAGCCTGGGCGATCTTTTCATCGATCAGGGCTTTCTTGCGCTGCATGCGCGCGCGGTGGCGCTCATCACGCTCGTTCGACTCGGCCATTATTGGATGTCCAGGCTGCGGCGCTGACCCAACAACGCCCAAACGGCGATATACAGCGCACTGGCCACGCCGACATACAGCGCCATGGAAGACAGGAAGCGCGGGTAGTATTCCGCGATGCGCGGCAACCAGGCAGCCAGACTTGGCTCCGGGTAGCGCCCGGAGAAGAAGTAGAAGCCACCGCCCGAGAGCAGGTTGCAGAGGAACGCACTGACCGCTACCACCGCAGCCAGCAGCAGCAGGCTCTGCAGGGTGTCGCGGTGCCAGCCGGCATACAGGCGGCCAGCCAGCCACAAGGTGGCGTAAGCCGGCACCAGCATCCAGTAGGCTGGTGACAGGCACCAGTCACTCACCGTGCCGCTGGCCAGCATGGAGAAATCCAGGCCACTGGCCAGGGCAAACAACCCGGCAAATACCCAACGCGGGCGCAGCAGCACGCCCGCCAGGAAGAACACCGCCCAGGACGCGCTGGGCAGATTGAGCGTGGCGAAGTGATTACCACGGGTAATGGCCAGCAGCAGCGCCAGGGCGATGCCAATCAGGACCTGAGTACGGGTTGAAAGAACGGGCATGGAGCTGCTCCTGAGTCATAAGCCACCCGCCAGGGGTGGCCGGGTGGGTTAAAGGGCTTGGTAACGCACGGTCAGGTAAAACGCCTGGCCCGGCTGGTTGTAGCCTTCGGCGGTCTGGTAATCGACATCCAGCAGGTTGGCCGCCCGCGCTTGCAGGCGCCATTCCTTGTTGAGGCGGTACTCACCGCGCAGATCAAGGGTGGCGAAGCCGGACAACTCGGTCTGGTTTTCCAGGTCGTCGTAGGTCGAATTCTGCGCATGCAGGCTGGCACCGACACTGACATCACCGAAGGCGCGATCAACGTCGAGGTTGAACAACTGGCTCGGCCGTCGATTGAGTTCCTTGCCGTAGTAAGCAATGCCGCCACGGCTGCTGCGCTGTGAGCGGTTCTCGGCACTCATCAGGCTGTAATTGGCATTCCATTCCCAGCCCAGCAACTCGCTGCCCAGCTGCAACTCGACACCGCGAATGCGCGCCTCATCGACACCTTCGGCGCGGCTCTGGCTCTTGCCGCCCACCAGCGAATTCACAGTGGCGATCAGGTTGTCGATCTCACTGCGGTAGGCATTGATCGACCAGTGCCCCCAGTCATGCACACCGGCCAGCCCCAGCTCGATGCTGCGCGACTCTTCGGCTTGCAGATCCGGGTTACCGAAACCTGGGTAGTACAGCTGGTTGAAGGTCGGTGCCTTGAAGGCCGTGCCGTAGCTGGCCGTCAGGCGCAGCGCATCGCTCAGCGCATAGCCCCAGCCCAGACTGCCGGTGTCATGCTTGCCGAACTGTTCGTCATCGTCGCGGCGCACGCTGAGTTGCAGGTCATGCCGGCCGAGCTGCGCCAGGTACTGGGCAAAGAGCCCCTGGTTGTCACGTGAATCGCGGGCATAGTCGGTCGTGCCGTTGACCTCGTCATGCTGATAGTCGGCGCCCAAGGTCAGGGTGTGGCCATCGGCCAGGCTGAGGTCGTTCTGCCAACTGAGCGAGTCGCGGCGGCTGTCAAATCGCGAATAGAAGGCGCGGTCCTGAAAGCTGTCGGACTTGTCCTCGCTGCGCCCGGCCTGCAGGGTCAACAGCCAGGGCTCCAGCGGGCTGAAACGTGCCCGTCCGCCCACCACCTTCTGCACACCCTCGGCATTGGCACCGAAGCCGGCGGTGCGCTTGCTGTTCACCGAGTCATAGTCGTTGTGCGAGCGGCTCTGCAACAGGCTGCCATCGAGTTCCAGGCCATTGGCGAACTGGTAACCGGCCTTGGCGGCCAGTGACAGGCTGCGGTAGCCGTCGCGGTCCTGCTCATAACCGCTGACCGTTGCCGGTTTGACGTTGATGCCATCCGTATCAAGACCAGACACCCCCAGGCTGTACCAGCCACTGCCGGCCGTACCGGTGAAGCCGGCGCTGCCCTGATAGGTGTCCTGGCTGCCATAACCTGCCGAAGCAAAAGGCTTGAAGCCCGTGCCCTGGCCTTTGCGGGTGTAAATCTGAATCACCCCGCCAATGGCCTCGGAGCCATACAGGCTGGAGCGTGGCCCGCGAACCACTTCGATGCGCTCAACCAGTTCAATGGGCAAATCCTGCAATGCGGCGCCACCACTGGTCACCGAACCGACCTTGACGCCATCGATCAGTACCAGCACATGGTTGGAGTTGCTGCCGCGCATAAACAGTGAGGTCGACTTGCCTGGGCCGCCGTTGTTGCTCAGGGAAATACCCGGCACGCGGCTGAGCAATTCCGGCACCGACTGCGCCTGGCTGCGCTCGATCTGCTCACGCTCGATCAGGTTGAACGCCGCAATGCTGCTGGCCGCTGACTGCTCGGTGCGGGTTGCGGTAATAACCTGGGTATCCAGGCTGAGGGTTGCGGCCTGGGCCGCGAGAAATGGGCTACAGCCCGCGAGCGCAATGGCCAGCGGACGCATATTGAGGATGCGAAGCAAGGTCTGATTCTCCGTCGCGCCACCCGCGCGACACTGCCGATATAAGGCATGGGAGAACAGCACGGGCAGACACGGCAGAACGCCGCAACCACCCGACAACGCCCTCCGCAATGCCGTGGATGCAGCAGGCCGGTCTCCGGGCTGACGAGTGAAGCCGATGGCTTCCGGATCGCGCCTTCCCATGCCGGTGGGCACAGTGGCTATTGGCGATCCTTGACTCGTTTACCGTTGCGGGGGCAGCGCCGGAATTGTTGCGTGATCAACACGTAACGCACCGGCTTCCCTGTTTCACCCCTCTGACGCGCTGCGTCGGGGGCACCTGTTGCAGGCGCGCAGGGTAGAGAGTTGCACCGGGAGCGTCAACGCATAACGCCGCCCAGAGACCATTAAGGTCGCAGGCAGGCTGCCTGACACACGCCGGGCTAGATCAATGCCGGGGCATAAACCCGGCGGGCTTGCTCGCCAGCCACTCGACGAAGGTGCGCAGGCGTTCATCTGCAAGCAGGCTGTCGCGACTGTTGTAGGTCAATGCCAGTTCCTTTTCACTGAACAACCGGTGGATCTGGTTGTGACAGGCCCGGCAAACCCAGAGCGTAGCGCTGATGCGCTCACTCTTGGCGAAACGCTTCTGCACATAGACCTTGTTGTGCAGCGCCTTGGGGATCAGGTGATGCCGCGTCAGTGGCACCATACGGGCGCACAACTCACAGGCATCAGGCTGGGCAGGCAGGCGAATCGGTTCTGGCATACGAGCAGCGCAGGTTCAGCGTTTGCGACACAGGCTCAGCCCGTCACCCAGCGGCAGCAGGGACAGGTCGATGCGCGGGTCATCGCGTAGCGCCAGATTGAGCGCTTGAATGGCTCGGGTATCGGCGCTTTCAGGGCTTTCCTTAAGCACACGGCCACTCCACAGGGTGTTGTCGAACAGGATCAGTCCTCCCTGGCGCACCAGACGCAGAGCATGTTCCAGGTAACTGGGATAATTGGCCTTGTCGGCATCGATAAACAGCAAATCGATACTGCCGGCCAGGCCTTCCTGTTCCAACGCAGCCAATGTCTCCAGCGCCGGTGCCAAACGCAGCTCGATACGTTCAGCAACCCCCGCCTCAGACCAGTAACGCTCGGCCGTGGCGTTGTAGTCGCCGGGAATGTCGCAACAGATCAGTTGGCCGTCCGCCGGCATGGCCTGAGCCATGCACAGGGCGCTGTAGCCGGTGAAGGTACCGACTTCGACAATCCGCCGGGCACCGGTCAGCTGCACCAGCAGGGCCATAAACTGACCCTGCTCAGGGGCAATCTGCCAACGCGCCATGCTCAGCTGTGCGGTTTCTTCGCGCAGACGCTTGAGCAGCGGCGTTTCACGCAGGGAAACATCCAGCAGGTATTGATGCAGAGCAGCATCGAGCGTAAGCGTCTGGTTGGTCATGGCAGGCCCCTCAGCCGCGCAGGTTGATCAGGGATTGCGCGCCAGTTCCGGGGTAAATACGCGCTTGGCATTCAGGTAGGTACGCTGCCAGTAGGTGTTGCTCAGGCTGTCCAGGCGTACGGTGCCGCCGCTCGACGGCGCATGAACGAAGCGCCCCTCACCGACATAGATGCCGGCATGGCTAACCTGGCTGCCGCCATTGGTGGCGAAGAACACCAGGTCGCCACTTTGCAGGCGGTCGCGACCGACAGCCGGAGCGCGCATGCTGATCAGCTCGCGAGTCGAACGCGGCAGGCTGATACCCGCCGCATCGCGGTAGACATAGCCAATCAGGCCACTGCAATCAAAACCACCGTCCGGGGTATTGCCCCCGTAGCGATAAGGCGTGCCAACCAAGCCGAGGGCGCGAAACAGCACGTCATCAGCATTGCCGTTAAAGCTGCTGCTGGGCGTTTGCACGACAGGTGGCGGGATTGGAGTAGGTGCGCGACTGGAACAGGCGCTGAGCAAGGCAACGACGACCAGCATGCTGAAACGGGCGAGAGCGGTCATGGATAAGGCGATCCTGAGCCGGGATGCGCCCTACTCTGCCGACTTGCGCACCGCAGAGCAAGCTTTAGATTAGCTTTGCCTAGCAAGTCATTGAAAACTATCGAGATGCATCAGATATATAACCCTGGGAAACGGCTGCGCAGCTGGCAGCCGCCTCCCACAGGTTCAAGGATGGCGCGCCACGCTGTCACTTGGCGCCAGCGCCAGGGCACGCTTGGCTTCGATAAAGGTACGTTTCCAGTAACGATCTTCCAGGCTGTCGACCCGCACACCACCGCTGCGGCTGCTGCTGGAGTGGATGAACTGGTTATCACCCATGTAGATGCCGGCGTGGCTGACGCGATTACGCCCATTGGTGCTGAAGAACAGCAGATCACCCGGCTCCAGCTCATCGCGCGAGACCAGAGGAGCGTCGATATTGATCATGTCGCGGGAAGAACGCGGCAACTGCATGCCGGCTTCTTCCTTGAACAGGTAACCGATAAAGCCGCTGCAATCGAAACCGGAACTCACCGAACCACCACCGAAGCGATAGCGCGTACCCACCAGCGATAGGCCGTGAGACAGGATGCTGTCAGCCAGCTGCGGCAGTTTGTAGGATTTTTCTTCGGTAAAGTCGCCGAGGGCTGCTTCCTTGGCCTGTTCATCAAACTCGGCCAACTCGGTCGAGGAGAACACTGCGGGCTGGGCGGCCAGCTCCGGCTGTGGCTGCGGCGAATGGTTGGCGCAAGCGGCCAGAACCATGGAGAGTGCAATAGGCACGAGGGGTGCGAGGCGTTTGAGCATGGGCACGACCGTGTCGATGAATTTTATAAGAGCGCGACTATGCCCTCTATGGCATACATTTGCAAATTCTATGGCCCTAGATGTGACTCAGTAGTTTCGGCAAAACATCTAACGCCCGCCCTTGCAGGTGCACATCCACTCGCCCACTCAAGTCAGTGCGCTGCGGGTTGATCTCGACGGTAAAGCCACCCGCCTGGCGGGTACGCAACAGCGGTTCGACGATATACGGGAAGCTCGCGCTGGTGCCGATACTGATCACCACCTCAAAGCCTTTGCGCACCTCGTCATACAGCGTGCCGATGGCCTGCTCAGGCAACATTTCCTCGAACAGCACCACTGGCGGGCGCAGCACCCCGGCGCATTGCCGGCATTTGGGTGGCAGCGGTCGATCCAAATGCGCGGCCAGCTCACTGTCGACGGCACCGCAGGATTGGCAATACAAGGGAGCCAGCTCGCCATGAATTTCGATCACCCGCTCCATCGGGCTACCGGCCGCACGGTGGTAGCCGTCAATATTCTGGGTCAGCAACCAGCACTGCGGTTTTCTGCGCTGCAATTCGGCAATCGCATAGTGCCCGGCGTTGGCCTGAGCCCCCAGGCAGGCCTTGCCCAACTCCGCCAGGTATTTCCAGCACAGTGCCGGATCGCGCTGCAGCATTGAGCCGGACAGCGCCGCCTCAATCGGCAAGCCTTCGGCGGTGTGACCGTTGTACAGGCCACCGAGGCCGCGATAGGTGGGCAAGCCGGAATCAGCAGACAAGCCGGCACCAGTAATCAGCAGGATGCGTTCAGCCGCGACGATGGCCTGGGCAACACGGGTAATGACCTCGTCCATCTCGATCCCTCATCTGTAGGGTGGACGACGCTCTTCTGGCCCACCGCAACCGCGTCATGCTGGATGGAAAAACGTCATCCACCCTACATCCAGCGATCTGCTCAGTGATTGACTGTATGGGCCAGCATCACCGACAGCTGACATAACGGCCGCCCGCTCTGCTCCTGCCATTGATTGAACGCCGCCTGCACGGTAGCCAGCTCCTTCAAGCTGGTCGGCGCCTTGTCGATGATTTTCTGCGCTTTCAACGCTGCGACCATGTCATCGGTGGGGACGAAGGTGTCCTTGCCGACCATGCGCAGGAAACGCGGCGCGGACAGCCCGCCCAACTGACAACCGTGCTTGGCCAGGTACTTCCACAGCCCGACCACATCGCTCACCGGCCAGTCGGCGATCAGCGCACCGAAGCTGCCCTTCTCCTTTTGCACATCGAGGATGAACTGGGCGTTGCGCGGCACACTCTTGAGCTTGCCCAGGTGGCGGATGATGCGCGCATCCTGCATCAGGTTTTCCAGGCGTTCCGCGCCCATCAGCACGACTTTCTCCGGATCAAAGCCGAAGAACACCTGCTCGAAGGCCGGCCATTTGGCGTCCACCAGGCTGTGTTTGAGGCCCGCACGAAAGATGCGCAGGCTGAGGATCGACAGGTAGCGATCATCAGGGATCGCCCGTAGCTCCTCGGCACTACGCGGCTGCGGCAGGATCGACTCCAGCGCGGCAACCGAGCCAAAGCGGTTCAGGCAGTATTCGTTAAGCCATTTGTAATCGCGCATCAGGCAATCCTTGAACCGTAAACTGCGGGATCAGAGATTCATCACGTCGAGAAAGCGCGGCGTGGCGCTGTCGTCGATTTTTAGGCTCTTGAAGTCAAACAGATTGCGGTCAGCCAGCTGCGACGGCACCACGTTCTGCAGCGCGCGGAACATGATCTCGGTGCGACCCGGCGACTTGCGCTCCCACTCCTGGAGCATTTCCTTGACCACCTGACGTTGCAGGTTCTCCTGCGAACCACAGAGGTTGCACGGAATGATCGGGAACTCCTTGAGCACGCTGTAGGCTTCAATATCACTTTCGCTGCAATAGGCCAGCGGACGGATCACCACGTTACGGCCGTCATCGGCACGCAGCTTGGGCGGCATAGCCTTCAGCGTGCCACCGTAGAACATATTGAGGAAGAAGGTTTCGAGGATGTCGTCACGGTGATGCCCAAGGGCCATCTTGGTCGCACCGATCTCATCGGCAAAGGTGTAAAGGGTGCCGCGACGCAGGCGTGAGCACAGCGAGCAGGTGGTCTTGCCTTCCGGGATCTTCTCCTTGACCACCGAGTAGGTATCCTTCTCGACGATGTGGTACGGCACGCCGATGGATTCCAGATAGGCCGGCAGCACATGCTCAGGAAAACCTGGCTGCTTCTGATCCATGTTCACCGCAACAATCTCGAACTTGATCGGCGCGACTTTCTGCAGGTGCAGCAGCACATCGAGCATGGTGTAGCTGTCTTTGCCGCCGGACAGGCAGACCATGACCTTGTCGCCATCCTCGATCATGTTGAAGTCGGCAATGGCTTCGCCGGCCTGACGACGCAGGCGTTTTTGCAGTTTGTTCTGATTGACCGAGAGGGTGCCCATGGTGCGCTGGAGTCCGGAGGGTTACGAAAGTGCGGCATTTTACCCAGAAAGCGTGACGCGCCCTACCCCACAGTGACGCAAATGCTAGGCTCGGCCGATGAATGACGATTTCGACCCAGGCCTCGACCTGTCCGAACAACTGCATGAGCTGCTGTGCACTGCCCCTGATGGCCTGGGCGAGTACCAGTTGATTCAACTGCTGAAAGCCCGCCAGTGCGTGCATATCCCCAACCAGCCCCTGACGGACAGGCTGGCGCTGTTTCGCACCCACTTTATTCTGTTCAACGCCCTCTACCGCTTGCGCGACCGGCTCTGGGCCAGCCAGAGCAGCTGTTTACAGATCAGTGCACTGAATATCCAGCTGTTGCCCTATCAGCCTGGTAGCCGCGAACTGAGCGAGCACGACCCATTGCGCGACTATTACCTCGATCTGAGCCAACTCAGTTACACCGACGAAGAGGGTGTGGCCAAACTGCTGCTGAGTTTCTGGACGCGCATGCACGGCAGCGATGAAAAACAGGCGGCGCTGGAGCTGTTCGAGCTGGAAGACAGCACGCAACCGCTCAACTTCGCCACTATCAGGCATCGCTACCGGCAGTTGGTGAGTCAGCATCACCCCGATCGCGGCGGCAGTACGGCACGCTTGCAGTCGATCAACAAGGCCATGGAAATCCTGGAACGCTATTACGGCCGCGTTTGAGAGCACGATTTGCTCTAACCCAGCCCCTTTGCCAATCCGCTTGGCTGCCTATACTGCGACATACGGTCGCATAGGTTTGGTATCGCACCTGACACCGCTGTGCACGCGATTCAGGCGCTCTACTGGGGGACGGCCGCTATAACAACAGGAGGTCTGACATGATCCATCATGTTTTGGGGCTATTCACCCATCCCGATCAGGAATGGCAGGAAATCCGTGGCGAAGAAGAAAGCATCAGCCACATGTACCTCACCCATATTCTGATTCTCGCTGCCATACCCGCAGTCTCTGCCTACATCGGTACCACTCAGGTGGGCTGGGCCATCGGTGATCGAGCACCGGTAATGCTGACCGAGGCCAGTGCACTGCAAATGACCGTCATGACCTACCTGGCGATGCTGGCCGGGGTCGCTGTGATGGGGGCCTTTATCCACTGGATGGCGCGCACCTACGACGCCAGCCCAAACCTCACACAATGCGTGGTCTTCGCTGCGTACACCGCTACACCGCTTTTTATCGGCGGGCTGGCGGCGCTCTATCCGCATCTCTGGCTGGCCATGGTGGTGGGCACGGCAGCCATCTGCTACACGGTGTACCTGCTGTATGTCGGCATACCGACCTTTATGGGCATCCCCGAGGATGAAGGCTTTATGTTCTCCAGCTCGGTGCTCGCAGTAGGCCTGGTGGTGCTGGTGGCAATGATTGCAGCCTCGGTGATTCTCTGGGGCTTTGGCGTCGGCCCGGTGTACACCAGCTGATTCAACGCATGATGAAACAAGACGAAACCACCTGCGGGTGGTTTCGTCGTTTCAGGGCTGTGATCGCTGCACTGCTTGGGCATAATCAGCGCCTTTCTCAGCACCCAAGCCGCCATGCCTGAACAACTGCTCCAGCGCGTCGAACACTGCTATCAGCAGGCTGAAACCTTTTTCAAACAACCCTTCACCCGCGCCGAGGTAAGTTTCAAGCTGCGTGGACAAAAGGCCGGTGTGGCGCACCTGACGGAAAACAAGCTGCGCTTCAACCCGCAGCTGTATCGGGAAAACCGCGATGACTTTCTAAAGCAGACGGTGCCTCATGAGGTGGCGCACCTGATCGCTCACCAGCTGTTCGGCCCGAAGATCCAGCCCCACGGCGAGGAATGGCAGCTGATCATGCGCGGCGTGTATGAACTACCGCCCAACCGCTGCCACAGCTATGCGGTGCAACGGCGTACGGTCAGCCGCTATATCTATCGCTGCAGTTGTGCCGAGGGCGAGTTCCCCTTTTCCGCCCAGCGCCATGCCCTGGTCAGCAAAGGCCGGCGCTACTACTGCCGCCGTTGCAAGGTGACGCTGCGTTATACCGGTGAACAGCGCCTCGAATAATCCGCCGGGAACTACAGCACGTAACGCAATACCGCGACAAAGTGCATCAGGCTACCGCCCATGACGAACAAGTGCCAGATGCCATGCCAGTGGCGAAAACGGCTGTCATAGGCAAAGAAGATGATCCCCACGGTGTACAACACCCCACCGCCGGCCAGCCAGATAAACCCGTCCATCCCCAGTGCGGCGATCAGTGGTTTGACCGCGATCAGCACAATCCAGCCCATCACCGCGTAGATCACGATCGACAGCACACGCGCCTCGGAACGCGGCTTGATCTCCTGCAGCATGCCGATGATTGCCAGCGTCCAGACGATGCCGAACAACGTCCAACCCCAGGCACCTTCGAGGGTCACCAGGCAGAACGGCGTATAGCTGCCGGCAATCAGCAGGTAGATCGACAGGTGATCGAGCTTGCGCATCAGCACTTTCGCCCGCCCCTGCACGCTGTGGTAAAGCGTGGAGATGCTGTAGAGCAGCACCAACGTCAGGCCGTAGATGGCCACACTGATGACCTTGCCCAGCTCGCCATCCAGACTGGCCAGCACCAGCAACCATATCGCGCCAGCGCAAGCCAGTAGCGCCCCGACCAGATGGGTCCAGGCGTTGAAGCGTTCCCCGTGATACATATTTTCCGACCCCACGACGCCCGCAGGCAAAATGCCTCAGGCTTATGCCGGAAATTTCAGTGTTTGACGAGCAACCTTTTGCTCAGCGCGAGCAAACTACCCGCCAATCAACGTGATACTTGCCCGCACACTCAAGCCACAACCTTGGCCGCCCTGAGTTGGTCAATCTGCTCAGCGCTGTAACCCAACTCCGCCAACACTTCGCGGGTGTGCGCACCCAGCGTGGCACCGATATGCCGTGGCGCAGGCAGGCCGCTGGAAAACTTGATCGGACAGGCGATTTGCGCCTGTGGCCCATTGCCCGCACGCGGCACTTCGGTGACCAGGCCGCGGGCCTTGATCTGCGGATGTTCGACCGCCTCGCTGAGATTGAGCATCGGTTCCACGCAGGCGTCCAGCCCGGCGAACACCTGGCTCCACTCGGCAAAGTCGCGTTTCTCGAACTCGATTTCGATCTCGCGTTTAAGCGCCTGCTGATCCTCGGGCTTCTGTGACAGGCCGCGCGCGGCCAGCTCCGGGCGGCCGATGGCAGCGCAGAACTGCTGCATAAATTGTGGCTCCAGGCTGCCGACCGAGAACCAGCGACCATCGCGGGTGCGGTAGTAGTCGTAGAAGCTGCCGCCGTTCAGCGCCTGGTTTTCCATCGCAGGCTCCACCCCAGCCGCCAGATAGCCTGCCCCGGCCATGCCATGCAGGCTAAAGGCGCAGTCGGTCATGCTGATGTCCACCTGTTGGCCCTGCCCTGTCGCCTGACGCTGGATAACCGCCGCGAGCAGGCCGATCACCCCATGCAGCGAACCGCCGGCAATATCCGCCGCCTGGATGCCCAAAGGCAGCGGCCCGGTTTCACGGCGGCCGGTGTAGCTGGCGATACCGGCCAGGGCCAGGTAATTGATGTCGTGACCGGCGCGGTCCTTGTACGGGCCGCTCTGACCGTAACCGGTGATCGACACATAGATCAGCTTTGGGTTGACCGCTTTCAGTGCCTCATAGCCCACACCGAGCTTGTCCATCACCCCGGGGCGAAACTGCTCCAGCACGATGTCGTACTCGGCCACCAATTGCTTGACCATCTCCACCGCTTCCGGCTTTTTCAGGTCGAGGGCGATGCAGCGCTTGTTGCGATTGAGGTAGGCATGGCTGGCCGATACGCCGCCGTCATGCGGTGGCAGCACGCGCACCAGATCCATGCGGCTGGGCGACTCCACGCGCAGTACCTCAGCGCCCATGTCAGCCAGCAATAAAGAGGCAAACGGCCCTGGTAACAGGGTGGAAAAGTCCAGCACTTTCAATGACGACAGCGGGCCTTGCATAACAGCTCCTCAGGGAACTCAATCCCGTAGCCCGGATGCACTCCGGGGAATATCAACAGATTCCCGGAAGTGCATCCGGGCTACCCAGCGCTCACTGCCAATGCAGCGGCTGTCTGGCATCCAGCGCCGCCAGCTGATCGGCAAAGCGCGCTTCCAGTACGTTGCGACGAATCTTCATGGTCGGGGTCATGCAGCCGTTGTCCACGGTCCAGGCTTCGCGCACCAGCACGAAGTGACTGACCCGCTCATGCGCCTGCAACTGCGCGTTGAGCTGTTGCAGGGTCTGCTGCAAATCAGCCGTGACCTGCTCACGCGGCTGCTCGCGCGCGGCCGGTGAGAGTTCGATCAACGCCAGCGGCTGATCGAGGTTACTGCCCATCAGGCAGACCTGCTCAACCCAGAGGTTTTTGGCTATTTCACCTTCGATGGGTGCCGGGGCGATGTACTTGCCCTTGCTGGTCTTGAAGATGTCTTTTACCCGCCCGGTGATCTTCAGGTAACCGGCCGCATCCACCTCGCCCTTGTCGCCGGTGTGCAACCAGCCATCGGTGATGGTTTCTACGGTTTTCTCCGGATCGAGGTAGTAGCCCAGCATCAGGCTCGGGCACTGCAGGAGGATCTCGCCATTCTCGGCGATGCGCAGCTGATTGCCCGGCATCGGCCGGCCCACCGTACCGAAGCGCACCTGCCCGGGACGGTTGAAGCAACCATAGGCAAAGTGTTCGGTCATGCCGTAGCCCTCGCAGATGGTCATGCCGATGCTCTGATACCAGTCGAGCAACGCCGTTGGTATCGCCGCTGCGCCACTGACCAGAATGCGTGCACGGTCCAGCCCCAGACCCTTGCGAATCTTGCGTGCCACCAGGCCGCCAAGCAGCGGGATGCGCAGCAAACGCGCCAGCTTGGCCTGTGGCAGTTTTTCCAGCACACCCTGCTGAAAGCGCGTCCACAAACGCGGTACGGAGAAGAATACGGTGGGCCGTACATGGCGCAGATCACTGGCAAAGGTTTCCAGCGACTCGACAAACGCCACTCGCCCGCCGCTGTACAGCGCATTCATTTCCACCAGGAAACGTTCGGCGGCGTGTGACAGCGGCAGGTAGGAGAAATACTGATCCTGCTCGGTGATCTGCAACTCCTTCACCGACTGGCTGCCGGCATAGGCAAAGGCCCTGGCCGAAAGCATCACGCCTTTGGGCTGCCCGGTAGTGCCAGAGGTGTAGAGAATGCTGAGCAGCGCATCGGCCGCCTGCTGGTGGCCTTTGGTAAGCGGCGCATGCGCGGCCAACAGCGCATGCCAGCCATGTTCGGCCGCAAGCGTCGGGTATGGCATGGCGATGCGCACCACATCAGTTGGAATGCCCGCCTCCAGTTTGGCCGGTTCATCCAGCTTGCCGAGAAAGATCACCTTGCACTGCGAGTGACGCAGCACATAGTCGATGCTCTCGGCCGACTGCAACGGATACAGCGGCACACTGATCAACCCGGCCTGCATGATCGCCAGATCGGCAATCAGCCATTCGGCGCAGTTCTTCGCCAGCAGTGCAACCCGGTCACCCGGCACACAGCCCAAGGCGAGCAAGGCACTGGCCATGCGCCGCGCCTGCTCGTCGACCTGCGCCCAGGTAAAGTCATGCCATTGGCCGCCTACCGGCTGACTAAGCCAGACCGCATCCGGGCGTTTCTCAACCCAGAGCGCCAGGCGCTCCAGGGGCAGTTGCTCGTTCATCGCATTCCCTCGTTCTTGTTATTTTCCAGGCATCAACCCTGAGGCTTGGGTTGCCCGTTTTAACAGACAACCACCACGCGGGGTCAAGATCGCCTGGCAGGGCAAGCGCTTTACAGCTTCATGCCGCGGCTAATGATCTCCTTCATGATTTCCGAGGTGCCGGCGAAGATCCGCTGAATACGTGCGTTCGCGTACATCTTGCAGATCGGGTACTCCCACATGTAGCCCCAGCCGCCGTGCAACTGCACGCCTTCATCGACCACCTTGCACAGCAGCTCAGTGGTAAACAGCTTGGCCTCAGCGGCGACTTCCGGGGTGAGCTTCTTCTGGTTGTGGTCCATCACGCAGCGGTCGACGAATACCTGCGCCACATCGATCTGTGTGCGCATTTCCGCCAGTTTGAAGCGGGTGTTCTGAAAGTGCGAGATCGGCCGGTCGAAAGCCTTGCGCTCCTTCACGTAATCAATAGTGGTCTGCAACGCTGCTTCAGCACCGGCGACCGCGCCGCAGGCGTTGGTCAGGCGCTCCTGGGCCAGCATGTTCATCAGATAGAAGAAGCCGCCCTTGGCGTCGCCCAGCAGGTTGGCCTTGGGCACCTTGACGTTGTTGAAGAACAGTTCAGCGGTGTCCTGGCTCTTCATGCCGAGTTTTTCCAGGTTCTTGCCGCGCTCGAAACCTTCCATGCCGCGTTCGACCAGGAACAGGCCCATGGCGTGCTTGTTGTTCGGGTCGGTCTTGGCCGCAACGATCACCACATCGGCCAGCAAGCCGTTGGAGATAAACACCTTGGAACCGTTGAGCAGGTAGTGGTCACCCTTGTCCACCGCACTGGTGCGCATACCGGCCAGGTCGGACCCGGCGCTCGGCTCGGTCATCGCCACCGCCAGGATCAACTCACCGCTGATAATGCCCGGCATAAAGCGCGCTTTCTGCTCCGCATTGCCGTACTCGGCGATGTAGGGCCCGCACAGTGCTGAATGCAGCGGCAGCATAAAACCGGGCTCGTTAATCTTGGCCAGCTCTTCACACATGATCTGCTCATAGCGGAAGTCCTTGAGGCCCGAACCGCCGTATTCCTCATCCGCCCAGGGCAACAGAAAACCCATGTCACCGGCCTTCTTCCACACTTCGCGGCTGACCACGCCCGCCGCTTCCCATTCATCCTGATAAGGCACCACTTCCTTCTTCAGAAAGGCGGCAAAGGCGTCGCGAAACATCGTGTGTTCGGTGTCGAAAATAAGGCGCTGCATGCGAGTGTGCTCCCAGGGGGATTGAGGTCGTGCTGCAGGTTAGGCCGCCACCCTGCGCGCCTCAATGACCCATGCGCTCAGCCTGGATTGACCCATTCGGTCATCCCACGCACAACGCCCATAGCCATGGCCCAGGCGAAAAAAAGCCCGCCAAAAGGCGGGCCCAATTGCACCATTAATCGATCAGCTCAATTCGGTTTTGGCCGCTACGGACACCGGTTGCGCCTTGCCACCGCTGGCTAGCTCGCGCTGTAGGGTGTCTTCATCCAGCTCCTTGCACCACTTGGCGACCACGATGGTGGCCACGCCGTTACCAATCAGGTTGGTCAGGGCGCGGGCTTCGGACATAAAGCGGTCGATACCCAGAATCAGTGCCAGACCGGCAACCGGCAGATGGCCCACCGCCGACAGCGTAGCCGCCAGCACGATAAAGCCGCTACCCGTTACCCCGGCCGCCCCCTTGGAGGCCACCAGCAACACCAGCAAGAGGGTGATCTGATGGCCAATATCCATCGGCGTATCAGTGGCCTGGGCGATAAATACCGCCGCCATGGTCAGGTAGATGGAGGTGCCATCGAGGTTGAACGAATAGCCGGTCGGGATCACCAGCCCCACCACTGACTTCTTCGCACCCAGCTTTTCCATTTTGGTCAGCATGCGCGGCAGCACCGACTCGGACGACGAGGTGCCAAGCACGATCATCAGCTCTTCGCGGATGTACTTGATGAACTTGAGGATGCTGAAGCCATGGCTGCGGGCGATACCGCCGAGCACCACGAGGATGAAGAACACGCAGGTGATGTAGAAGCAGATCATCAGCTGACCCAATTGCACCAGCGAGCCGACACCATACTGGCCAATGGTAAAGGCCATGGCACCGAAGGCACCGATGGGCGCGAGCTTCATAATCATGTTGATGATGCCGAACATCACTTGGGCAATGCGCTCGATAAACTCCAGCACTGGGCGGCCAAAATCACCCATGCGCTGCAGCGCGAAGGCGAAGATCACCGAGAAGAACAGTACCTGCAGAATGTCGCCATTGGCGAACGCCCCCACCACGGTGGCCGGGATCACGTTGAGCAGAAAGCCGATGGTGGTCTGCTGCGCACCGGCCGAGGCATAAGCGGCGATGCTGCTGGCATCCAGGGTGCTCGGGTCGATGTGCATGCCCACGCCTGGCTGCGCCAGGTTGACCACAATCAGGCCGATCACCAGAGCAATGGTGGACACAATTTCGAAATACAGCAGTGCGTAACCGCCGGTCTTGCCGACCGCCTTCATGTCCTGCATGCCGGCGATGCCGCTGACCACGGTGCAGAAGATGATGGGCGCAATCACCATCTTGATCAGCTTGACGAAGCCGTCACCCAGAGGTTTCAGGGCAACACCGGTTTCCGGGTAGAAGTGACCGAGCAGAATACCAATGGTGATGGCCACCAGTACCTGGACATAGAGCATCTTGTAAAACGGTTGACGTGGCGCAGCGAGCGGCGTGGCGGTCATGGCAGGGTTCCTCTGCGGTGCTGCATGCATCGTCCGTCGATACTTGCAACACCCTGATAAGCGCTAACCCCCTTAACTGAGGGGACTTGTTGTAGGTGCGCCTGGCGCAGCCTTGTACGGCCTATCGCAAGCCCCGTGCCACTCCGTATTTAATTTTTTAATCCTTATAAATCAGTAAGTTAAAAAACATACAGGCGTATTTTAGAAGCCGCCTGGCGGATTTCCGCACGACGTCGGCCAGCCCCATGGCGGATATCCACCAGCCCGACTGAACCGGATCAATAACCAACCAGGCAAAGGCTTGGCTTGTTGCACAGGCCGGCGTCTGGCTACCATCGGCCCGCCCTTATCAATGAGCCAGCCCCATGCGCGAACGCACTATCGCCAGCCACTTTGTCCGCGCCGCCTTGCGTGGCGCCGAGCGCCAGGGCCACGACAGCACGCCACTGCTACGCCAACTGGGCATCCAACCGGCACTGCTCGACGAACCGCGCGCGCGGGTCGCCCCGGAACAGTTCGCCCGCCTGGTGCAACTGCTGTGGGAAAGCCTCGACGACGAATACCTGGGTTTCGGCCGTATGCGCAGCAAGCGCGGCACCTTCGCCATGATGTGTTACGCGATCATCCACTGCCATTCGCTGGAAAAAGCCCTGGGCCGTGGCGCGCTGTTCTATAGCCTGTTCCCCGAAGCCCCGGCCATCAGCATCCAACGCGAAGGCGACTGGGCGCGACTAAGCGTGGACGACTCAACCCTATGGGACCCCGATCACTTTCTGGTGGAAAGCCTGCTGGTGATCTGGCATCGCCTCGGCAGTTGGCTGATCGGCCAGCGCATCCGCCTGGAAGAAGCCACCTTTACCTACAGCCAACCGGCGCATGCCGGCGAATACGAACTGCTGTTCCCCGGCACCCGGCGATTTGGCGCCGGACGTACCAGCCTGTTGTTCCATGCACGCTACCTGGCCATGCCGCTGCTGCAGGACGAACGCACTCTCAAGCAATTCCTCCAGCACTCCCCCGCCGACCTGCTGGCCCGCCCGGATGGCGGCGACAGCCTGACCAGCCAAATCCGCCGCCTACTCGGCCGCGATTGCAGCAACTGGCCGGACCTGGATGCCGTCGCCCAACAACTGCACATGAGCCCACAAACCCTGCGCCGGCACTTACGCGAAGAAGGCTCGAGTTTTCAGGAACTCAAAGACCATCTGCGCCGGGATTTGGCGATTTACCACCTGGGACGTGATGAGTTGGCGATTCAGGATATTGCTGAGCAGCTAGGATTTTCCGAACCTTCGGCGTTTCATCGGGCGTTTAAGAAGTGGACCGGGCTGACGCCGGGGGCTTATCGGGCGCAGGAAGGGTAAGTCAGCAGTTGCCGGCTGCATGCAGCACACGGACGCTTATGGCGCAATCAAGGATCGAAGGCAAAGACCAGCTATTTCTGGGCTCCAGTTAAAGCGTAAGTGGTCTGACTTGCCTCTCCTCGCCGTGATTCCAAGAGATTTTCGACACATCCGCTAGACAGCCATGGGGCCGATCAGTAGCGTCTGAACATTACGACACTTGAGCTGGCTTGGTACGCGTGGTCATTCATGTCGCTTTTTCACCTCACTTAGCCGCGTTGAACATTCACGCCTCTAAGCAAATCAAGGGGTTGCTACATGACAAGGAACGTTATCAGACACCTTCAGGTGTTTTATGCGACAGAGATGTCGCCTAATTATAGTTAGAGCACTCAAGATGAAAATCACCTGGCGCGAACTAGCAATTGATATTTCAGAGGAGTCCCCAGATGAGATCCTAAAAGAGTGGCGCTGGCTAATACCTTCTGGATTATCACTCCGCATGGTCTCAGCTCTAGGCGATGCATTTCTTGAAAATGAACTAGGCGAAATTTATTGGCTTGATACTGGCAGCGCAGAAATTTCAAAAATTGCCGCTAGTCGAGATGAATTTGACACTCTTCGTCAAACTGCAAATCACGCAGATCAATGGTTTTCCCCAATGCTCGTAGGGGACTTATTGTCATCTGGCAAGAGCCTGTCACATCGTGAGTGCTTTAGTTATAAAATTCCTCTAACGCTCGGAGGGTCGTTCTCTCCAGAAAATTTCAAGCCAACAAGTGTTGCAGTGCACTTCAGTACACTTGGACAAATCCAAAAACAAGTACGCGACCTTCCAATTGGCACGAAAATCAGCTCAGTTAAACTCGGAGTGTGAGTGCTCTAACAATTGGTTCAAGTCGTTCGCTTCGCTCACTCGGGACCGGCTAAAGCCGGCCCCTTAACCAAACGTTATACACACATGCCATATAACATCGGCACCGCCCATGAAAGTCATTTATAAAATCACTTACCCGAACGGCAAGATTTACGTTGGCAAAGACTTAACGGGAACGCTAAATTATTTTGGTAGCGCCGATAGCAAGCTAATTGCGCGTGATTTCACTCCAGAACAAATGCGTGACTTTACAGTTCGCAAGCAAATTCTCTGGGAGTCGGAAACCGCAACAGACAAGGAAGTGAATATGAAAGAAGTGGAGTTAATCAAAGAGCTACAATCAAACAACCCGGATATCGGCTACAACCAGTGGCCGAAATTCAAGGTCATTGTGCAGGCTGGCGTATAACAATGCGCTCAAATCGCTCACTTCGTTCGCTGGGACGGGCTAAAGCCCGCCCCTTAGCTTAATCGTTAGAGGCAAAGCGTGAAACTTAAGTGGCTAACCTTACCGCTAATCGCAATCATAGTAGGCGTGGCTAGCCTATATGCCTTTGCACACACGCTGCCGAGCCTTGCCTTCCCCCTAAAGTCAATAGATGCATTTGCCCTTACTGATGGTGGATCACTAACAATTGAGTTAGAAGACGCAGAAGGAAACCAGTTTTACTTCGGAATCAAAGGTGATTTAGATACACCGCGCGAAAAGTTTCCATCATTTTATATGCGCACTTTCTTAGGCATACCTCTAATGGTTACGCCAGATATTGGCAGCCTTGAGGAGCGCAAACTTGCAAATTTCGCAAAGACTCTAGCAGAGGCCAATCTAACCGCAGCCTCACTGAGCAAGGTCAAAAATAACGACCTCGATGGGCTTTCAAAAGCTGAACTCAAGTACGCCGTCATCTACTCTATATACAGCAGCATCAGCGAGCGCCATGCCTCTAACTAATGGTTCAAGTCGTTCGCTTCGCTCACTCGGGACCGGCTAAAGCCGGCCCCTTAACCAAACGTTATACGTACTGGATGATTACGTGAAATTTTTAAGACCAACAAAAACGAAGCTAACCACAACGCTGTTACTGATAGCGTTGTGGTTTACATATTCAAGTTTTAACTCCGTGGCAAAAAATGCATACAAGGCATACTCTCTTGAAATAATGCAACTTAGCAACTACAGCAAAGATATAGAAAACCCGACAAAGGAATATGTCCTAGCAACGCAAACTGCTCGTGAAAAAATCACTATGGACGTGGTAAGAAAGCTTGAAATTGCTGGGTATTTTAATATTTCAGCTCAGCTAATTATGGGTCTACTAATCGCATATTTTGGTTCTTGCCTCATCCACAGAAAGAAATCCAGTGAGTACGTATAACAACTGGTTCAAACCGTTCGCTGCGCTCACTGGGACGGGCTAAAGCCCGCCCCTTAACCAAACGTTAGGCATATAGAGCTTAGAGCCGTGCACCCAGGCGAAATTGCTGAATCAATAATTCGGCACAGTGCAAATCCTTGGAAATGCATCGGTGTATTTGAAACCGCTGGCGGGCAAAAAGTCGGCGCGGGCCATATCATCGCCAAAGCCATAAAATCGCTGGCCGGCAGGTTGTCCGCTGAGAGTAGTGTCATCACGCTGGCCTCAGCACCGTACCAGCGCTGAGGCGCTTCAAAACCGCAGAGAAAAAGGCGAAGGAACGCATGCAGGTACATCAAAAATCAAAGGCAGGTACGGCATCGCATCAGCGGCCTTTGCCCGTTCCACGAACCGCTTGCCTAACAAGCGGTTCAAATCGCTCGCTCCGCTCACTGGGACGGGCTAAAGCCCGCCCCTTAACCAAACGTTAGGCCATGATGGGGGTACGTCCTTGATCCCAGATCAAATCGAAACATTGCAGGAAATATTTTCACTGATATCCGCCGGAATACATGAGCCTTATCAAAAGCTAACTTTTGAGTCTGATGTATTTGACAGCTACACGGACAACATCTTGACATTAACAACTAATAGCAAAGAAAAAACCGACGTAGATACAACCTACAACCATTCATTACTATATAGCCTTATCCAGAAACTCCACAAGCAGTCAGTGCAACAAGGTGATGACTGGAAAGTGCTTGTTATTACATATATTCCAGGCGACCAAGTAAAGGCCAAGTATATTTACCAGCATCGTGAAGAAAACTTGTTGTGATCTACCATGCACGTTATACACCTACGTCTACACAGAAAGTTCTGTTGTCGGCGCAACGTCAGGCAGCCTAACTAGAGGTTCAAATCGTTCGCTTCGCTCACTGGGACCGGCTAAAGCCGGCCCCTTAACCAAACGTTAGGAACCGCATGCCTAATAAATCTGCAACCATTAAGTACCTTTTTTGGGTTGGCCTGCTCATATTTTGTGTTTTCTTATTTTTCGTAGGGGCTAACAGAAACGCCTTCTTCTCAATACCAACCGAGGTATTCCCCATCCCGCTAGCTGTTTCGTTAGTCATAGCAGCTTATTTACTGAACCTTAAAAACAAATTGTTTAGATTCTTGATTTGGGTTGGACTACTAGCATCCACGGCATCAATTGGGTGGTTCCTTCTTCTTTACATAGCAAACCCGTATGGAACCGAAGTGACAATTGCCATTTATTTAATAGCTGCATTAATTATTGCTTGGCTACAATTCAGAAATCATCGAGCAGCTCCTAACTAGTGGTTCAAGCCGTTCGCTTCGCTCACTCGGGACCGGCTAACGCCGGCCCCTTAACCAAACGTTAGGCAGAACAGTACGACCATGGACATTGATGATCTTAATCGCATGTATGACAGCGCCATGGATAAGCTTGAAAATTTCCCCGAGATAGACTATCGATTCTATACATTGAATGATTACATTAATGAAATTGCTGAATTTCTTGAATTTACATACGCACAAAAAATACAGCGCATCAAGGCAAAGATTCCGACCATCTCAGCCCCTGTAGAGCAAGGAGAGTTGGCAGGCGAATTATGTAAGCTTGAAGAAAATGGGTTGGAATATCTCTCTCACACCATATGGGGTGGCGTACTTGTATCAATATTTGGAACATATGAGAGCAGCATCCAGGAGCTGATGACTTTTTTCGAAGAAACCCAGGGAAAACCAAAGTTCAAAAAGGAAGGCCGAAAAAGCTTGATTGAGTGCGCGGACATATACTCAAGAGAACACTTAAAAACCAGACTATATCGTGACCAAGCAGACAAGCTGCTAATTGATGACTTAGCAAAACTCAGGAACTCATACGTTCATAATGGTTGCAGCATAAATCTACTACCCACAAGATTAAGAGAGGCGGTAGTCGAAAACAAATACAGAGACTATAGCCTTGGCGTAAAAAATGGAAAGTGGCTAGCCAACTCGACAAATTCAAAGCTTTATTTTAAGTACATCCATGACTCCTTCCAGAGCTACAGAAGGCGACTTGCTGATTTACTTTAACAATCATGCCTAACAACTGGCTCAAACCGTTCGCTTCGCTCACTGGGACGGGCTAAAGCCCGCCCCTTAACCAAACGTTATACGCTGGAGACACATGGAAGAACTTCTCAGCCTCGCAGCCCGATTTTTTGGCTACTTAGTAACGGAAATAATACTTGGAACATTTTTCTACGCCATAGGGTGGCCATTTGTAAAAGTGGCCACTCTTGGGAAATACCCAAAAAACGAGTGGTTAAGCGGCTCCAGAAATGAGGCTTATGTATGCTGCGTTGGAATACTCGTATTTGCCCTTTTGCTAATGGCCCTTCTTGGCCAGTTCAGCGCATAACAATTGGTTCAAACCGTTCGCTTCGCTCACTGGGACGGGCTAAAGCCCGCCCCTTAACCAAACGTTATGCCTTTACAGGAGTACAGCGTGACAAAGGACATTTTCAATCTATTCATGGCTATTTTTTATATATCCATAATGGCCGGGGCAATAGTTTTTGTTTTTTGGATGACGATCCAAAGAAGAAAAAATATGGAAAAAATGAAATCAAACATTAAGCAGAAGCTCTCATCTTCGGTAGCACTTTCCGCAAAGGATATAACCTTAATTGGGCGCGGCTTTGACCTGTCATCAAAAAACAGCCGAGATGCGGTTTATAAACTTTACGCAGAAACCGACGATGCCAGCTCGTTCGCGGCACTCAAGAAATTAGTTGATGACATAGAAAAAGAAGAACCTTTCGACGACTTACCTGACGAGGTTAAGCCTTCATTATCTAGGCTACTTACACTTGTCGAATCATCACCAGAAATATCCGACAAGCATGTGCTTTTACCGATAACCTCAACGCTAAATAAATACACCGAATTAAAATCAGAACAAGAAAAGACAAAAAAGCAAACCAATAGAGCTTACGTTATAACAATAATTAGTTTTGTAGTTGGCGCAATAAGTTTTTACTTCACTCTAAAATCACCCTCGGATGTAGATATAAAAAAAGCAATGGAGCAAGTTCTAATAGAGCGTTCAGTTACCAATACGAATGAGCCATAAGCATAACAATTGGTTCAAAGCGCTCACTTCGTTCGCTGGGACCGGCTAAAGCCGGCCCCTTAACCAAACGTTAGATGCTTTGACCCACCACCCGTCACGCCCGCTTGCCTCAATGAATACCATGTAATACATTGCATTAAACAGTATGGAGGGCACCCCAATGAGCGTCACAACCGTCCGGCTACAACCTGAACTCGAAGAAAATCTTGGCGCCATGGCCGAAAAGCTTCACCGGAGTAAAAGCTGGCTTATCAATCAAGCACTTAGAGAATTTTTTGAGCGCCAGACATTAGAGCAGAACCGCTGGCAGGAAACGTTGCAAGCTATGGAGTCCGTTGCACAGGGCAAGGTCGTGTCCGGTGAAGCAGTAAGCTCCTGGCTCCAAAGCTGGGGCAGCTCCAATGAACTGCCACCACCGAAGGCGGGCCAATGAAGCTGGTCTACTCAGAAGAATCCGTGGCAGATTTGGTTCGTCTTCGTGCATTCATTGCTGAAAAAGATCCCCTTGCTGCTGCACGTGTAGCAACAGAACTCATTGCACGCATCGAAAATCTTCGCCTATTTCCAACAATGGGTCGCGCAGTTGAATTAGCTCCAGATCCAAAAGCTATTCGTGATGCAGTTTTCGGTAAATACGTAATTCGATATGCCACCCATACCGAAACTGTCGTGATTCTTCGTATATGGCACCACTATGAAGACCGCATGCAAAGCATCTAACTACTGGTTCAAGTCGCTCGCTGCGCTCACTCGGGACGGGCTAAATCCGGCCCCTTAACCAAACGTTAGGCAACCCCCAATAGTTCCCGCAGACTTTCCGGGTGCGGCGGCGCCGAAGCGTAGTTCAGGCTCTTGAAGTATGTATCCAGACAGCGGCTACCACACCGTCACATACCCGCCGATATGCCTCAGTTGCTCAGCCGCACACGAAAACTCGCGCCGCCCAGGGCGGAATCTTCCAGCTGCAATTCCCCGACGTAGCTCTCGATAATGTCCTTGACCACCGCCGTGCCAATGCCCTGCCCCGGATGCTGGGCATCCAGCCGCTCGCCGCGGCGCAGGATGCGTTCGCGCTGATCAGCCGGTACGCCGGGGCCGTCATCTTCCACGCAGAGTTCGAGCGTGCCGCCCTGCTGACGCACGCTGACGCGCACCTGACCGAGGCACAGGCGATAGGCGTTTTCCAGCAGGTTGCCGAGCAATTCGAGCAGCGCTCCGCGCTCCATTGGCAGGTGCTGTTCAGGGGTAAAGTCGCGCAGTACTTGCACCTGTTTGTCGCGGTAGACCTTGTCCAGCGCACCACAGAGGGTGTCGAGCAAAGGCGACAGGTGCGTGCTGTGGCGGATCAGGCCGCTCTTGCGCAGGCTGGCGCGTTGCAGCTGATAGCCAATCTGCTGGCTCATGCGCTCAATCTGCTGTTGCAGCACCTGCGACTGCTCGCGATTGTTGGGCTGGTTGTCGATCACCTCGGCCACGCTTTGCAGCACGGCCAGGGGAGTCTTCAGGCTGTGCGCCAAATCGTCCAACGAATGCCGATAGCGCTCGCGCTGCTGGCGTTCATTTTCCAGTAGGCGGTTGAGCGAACCGGTCAGACGCAGCAGCTCGCGCGGATGCTGTTCACTCAAGCCGGCGCGCGTGCCCGCCTCCACCTGATCCAGCTCGGCACTCAGGCCGCGCAGGCTGCGAAAGCCCCAGGTCAGACCGAACCAGAGCAACCCCAACAGCACCAGCAATGCACCGCCCAGCCAGAGGTAGAGCTGGCCCATAAAGCCATCGTACATAGACTGGTAATCACTGGCCGGTTGCATGGTGACCACGCTGAAGGCGGCGCTCTGCCCGCGCAACAGGTCGATTTCCACATCGTAAGCAAAGAACTCGCGACCCTGAGCATCGCTGATGCGCACAAACTCGTGGCCACGGCCGTCGTAGCGCGGGCGGTAGCTGACGCTTTCATCCAGAGAGGAGCGTGACTGCCAGACCAGTTTGCCCTGGCGGTCGTAGATAAAACCCAGCAGCTTGGCTTCCAGGCTGTCGAATTCATCGGCCGGCAGTTTATCCGGCATGGTCAGCCGGCCCTGTTCGGTCCGCGCTGCAGAAACCAGGGCCGCGGCATCGGAGGCCAGGCGTTTTTCGATGGATTGTTCCAAGGCGATGACAAAGGCCCCGCGCAACGCTGGCAGCAGCGCCAGCATAAACAACACAGCCAGCACGGCGGTGCCGAGCATCAGGCGCAGGCGTAGGGATTCGCCGCGCTGGGGTGCGGAGTTTCTCGCCTCGGCGGCGGCGCTCATCGGCAGCGCTCGGTAAACAGGTAGCCCTAGCCGCGCACGGTTTCGATGGGTTTGAAATCCAGCTGGCCTTCAAGTTTGCGACGCAGGCGGCCAACCAGCACTTCGATCACATTGGGGTCGCGCTCGTCGTCATCCGGGTAGAGCTGTTCGATCAGCCGCTCCTTGGCCACCACCTGCTGCTGGTGACGCATCAGGTACTCGAGAATGCGGTATTCGAAGGCTGTCAGTTGCAAGGTTTCGCCATCGAGCAGCGCCTGCTTGCGATTGAGGTCGAGCACGAGCGGGCCAGCGGCAATGCTCGCCTGGGTAAAGCCCGAGGCGCGGCGCAGCAAGGCGTTCAGGCGTGCCTCCAGCTCTTCGAATTGAAAGGGTTTGACCACGTAATCATCGGCGCCAGCTGCCAGGCCTTCGACCTTGTCCTGCCAGTTGCCACGGGCGGTGAGAATCAGAATGGGGAAGCTCTTGTCCTGGCTGCGCAACTGGCGAATCAGGTCCAGGCCGCTCATGCCCGGCAGGCCGAGATCGACCACGGCCAGGTCATGGTTGTATTCAGCCGCGCGGTACAGTGCTTCTTCAGCATTGGCCACGGCATCGACCACATGGCCCTGTTCGCCAAGCCGGCTGTAGAGGTGGTGGCGCAGCAGCGCTTCATCTTCCACGACCAACAGTTTCATCGTGCACTCCCCGCAATAAAGCGGCCGGGCTTGTAAGCCCGGCCAGATCGATCGGCAACCACTTAGAACTTGTAGTTGGCACCCAGGTACAGCTGGCCGCTGCTGTGCAGGTCCAATGAGCCAACCTTGCCTGCGCCGTGCGGGGCCATTTCCGTGCTGGCATTGGTGCGCAGGTAGCGGTAGCCGGCTTCAATCGAGGCATTCTGGTTGATGTCTTGCAGAATGCCAGCCTGCAGGCCGAGGGCATAGCCGATGTTGCTATCACGCTTGAAGCCCTTGCTCTCCTGCTCCAGCTTGACCAGGCCGGCCGTAGCACCACCGAACAGCTTGGTGTTGTAGTCGCCAATCGGCAGGAACACATCGTAGCTGCCGAGCAGGTTCTGCTGGCGCAGCTTGTTGCCGCTGTCGGTGTCCGAGACATTTTCATAGGTCATGTAGTAACGGTTTGTCTCGCTGACCTGACCGGCGCGCACGCCCCAGGTGCCGGTGTCGTTGATCACCTTGTCGAGTTTGGGGTTGTTCAGGTTGCTGTTGAGCGCGCTGGACTTCTGAATATTGTTATCGGTCTGGCCCCAGGTCAGGCCGACGAAGTTGTCAGCAGCGTTGGCGGTAACAGCAGCGAAGCTCAGGGAAGTCGCCAGGGCGAGTTTGCTAAGGGTACGGTTCATGGTGTGTCCTCAATGGTTAGTCGGTGTTGTTTAACTCGAGGTCTATGTTGCCTAGCCCTCGCTGAACGCCTCCTGAACCCTTGCTGAACAAACGCTGAACCGAATGCCGCCCGCCTTTGACCGATTATTACCAGGCGATTACCCAACACGTGCTGGAAAAAGCCATTCGTCATGATTCAGCGCAATGTTTTTGTCCCTATTGCCTGTAGGGTCTAGTCTGACTGCTACGCATGAATGGAGTCAGCCGAGATGCCTACCACTGACCGCGACGCCCCCAGTAAACGCAAGGAAACCCGCTTGTTCCTGTTTCTGGTGGTGTGCTTCTTCCCCCTGCTGTCCATCGCCCTGGTCGGTGGTTACGGCTTCTTTATCTGGTTTATGCAGATGCTGATTGGCCCACCGGGGCCGCCTAGCTGACAGCCCTGCCTGATTCACCCCATGGAGCCACGGAACATGGCCGAAACCCTGCATATCGCCAGCCTGCTGGTACACGCCCGCCCCGAACTGTTCGAGGCGGTAAAAGCCAATCTGCGCCTGCTTGACGGTGTTGAACTGCACCAGCAAAGCCCGCTGGGCAAGCTGGTGGTGGTACTGGAAACCGCAAACGAACAACAGATTCTTGAGCGCATCGATCAGATCAGCAACCTACCGGGCGTACTCAACACCGCACTGGTCTATCACGAGTTGCTCAGCCCCGAAGGAGTCGACGAATGAGCTTAACCCGCCGTCAATTCGCCAAAGCCAATGCCGCCGCCATTGCTGCCGCAGCGGCCGGCCTGCCGCTAGCCACTTCGGCGAGCAACCTGGTCACCGAAGCAGACCTTACCGCGCTGAACTGGAACAAGGCCCCCTGCCGCTTCTGCGGCACCGGCTGCAGCGTGATGGTGGCGACCAAGGACAACCGCGTGGTGGCCACCCACGGCGACGTCAAGGCCGAGGTCAACCGCGGGTTGAACTGCGTGAAGGGCTATTTCCTGTCGAAGATCATGTACGGCGTCGACCGCCTGACCCAGCCGCTGCTGCGCATGAAGAATGGCGTGTACGACAAGCAGGGCGAGTTCCAGCCGATCAGTTGGGAGCAGGCTTTCGACATCATGGAGTTGAAGTTCAAGGAAGCGCTGAAGAACAAAGGCCCCGAGTCGGTCGGCATGTTCGGCTCCGGGCAATGGACGGTGTGGGAAGGCTACGCGGCCAACAAGCTGATGAAAGCCGGCCTGCGCAGCAACAACATCGACCCCAACGCGCGCCACTGCATGGCCTCGGCGGTGATGGGGTTTATGCGTACTTTCGGCGCGGATGAGCCGATGGGCTGCTATGACGACATCGAAGCCGCCGATGTGTTTGTGCTGTGGGGCTCGAACATGGCCGAGATGCACCCGATCCTCTGGAGCCGGGTCACCGACCGTCGCCTGAGCTATCCGCAAACCAAGGTGGCAGTGCTGTCCACTTTCGAGCACCGCAGCTTCGAACTGGCTGACATCCCGATGGTGTTCAAGCCGCAGACTGATCTGCTGATCCTCAACTACATCGCGAACCACATCATCGAAAGCGGTGCGGTAAACCAGAACTTCGTCAGCCAGCACACCAAGTTCGCCAAGGGGGCCGACGATATCGGCTACGGCCTGCGCCCGGACAATCCGCTGGAGATGCAGGCGAAGAACGCAGATAAGGCCAATACCTGGACGGACATGTCCTTCGAGCAGTTCGCCGCCTTCGTCAAACCCTACACGCTGGAGCGCACCGCCAAGGAAACCGGGGTGCCGGCCGAACGCCTCAAAGCGCTGGCCGAGCTGTATGCCGACCCCAAGCGCAAGGTCATGTCGTTCTGGACCATGGGTTTCAACCAGCATACGCGCGGCGTGTGGGCCAACAACCTGATCTACAACATCCACCTGCTCACCGGCAAAATCAGCGAGCCGGGCAACAGTCCGTTCTCGCTCACCGGCCAGCCTTCGGCCTGCGGCACCGCCCGTGAAGTGGGCACCTTCGCTCACCGTCTGCCAGCCGATCTGGTGGTGACCAACCCCAAACACCGCGCCACGGCGGAAAAAATCTGGAAGCTGCCGGCCGGCACCATTCAGGAAAAGGTCGGTTTTCATGCTGTGCAGCAGAGCCGCATGCTCAAGGACGGCGTACTCAACGTGTACTGGACCCAGGCCAGCAACAATATGCAGGCCGGTCCCAACATCATGGGCGAGGTGTTGCCCGGCTGGCGTAACCCGGACAACTTCGTGATTGTTTCCGATGTGTACCCCACCGTTTCCGCCCAGGCCGCCGACCTGATTCTGCCCAGCGCCATGTGGGTGGAGAAGGAAGGCGCTTACGGCAACGCCGAACGCCGCACGCAGTTCTGGCATCAACTGGTCAGCGCGCCGGGCGAGGCCAAATCCGATCTGTGGCAGTTGGTGGAGTTCTCCAAGCGCTTTACCACCGATGAAGTCTGGCCCGCCGAGCTGCTGGCCAGCTCGCCGCAACACAAGGGCAAGACCCTGTATCAGGTGCTGTTCGCCAACGGCCAGGTCGACCAGTTCCCCGGCGAACAGATCGAAGCTGGCTATCTCAATGATGAAGCCAAGGCCTTCGGTTTCTATCTACAAAAAGGCCTGTTCGAGGAATACGCCCAATTCGGCCGCGGCCACGGCCATGACCTCGCGGATTTCGACCGTTACCACAGCGAACGCGGCATGCGCTGGCCAGTGGTGAACGGCGAGGAAACTCGCTGGCGCTACCGCGAGGGCCTCGACCCTTATGTGGAAAAAGGCAGCGGTGTGCAGTTCTACGGCTACCCGGACAAGAAGGCGATCATCTTCGCCCTGCCCTACGAGCCCGCGGCTGAATCTCCGGATGCCGATTACCCGTTCTGGCTCAGCACCGGCCGGGTACTGGAACACTGGCATACCGGCAGCATGACCCAACGCGTCGAAGAGCTGCACAAGGCGGTGCCCGACGCCCTGGTGTACATGCACCCGGATGACGCCAAGGCGCTCAACGCGCGGCGTGGCAGCGAAGTGAAAATCATCAGCCGGCGCGGCGAAATGCGTGCACGCATCGAAACCCGCGGGCGCAACAAACCGCCACAGGGTCTGGTGTTCGTGCCGTTCTTCGACGCCCGCAAACTGATCAACAAGGTCACCCTGGACGCCACCGACCCGATCTCCAAGCAGACCGATTACAAGAAGTGTGCGGTGAAGATCGAACTGATCAGCGTGGCCTGAGGAGAAGCCTGATGAACTATCGCCTACTGCCTTTATTGCTGCTGGCCGCGTTCGGCATTGCCGTGGCTGCCGAGGTCAACTACCCGCTGGACGCTCCAGCCCCGGATGGCCGCCGCGCTGGTGGCACCATCAGCCAGATCCTGCCGGCCCCGCCCATCGCCAACGAGGAAAACAAGGACCTCAAGCGCGAACGTAACTACCCCGAACAACCGCCGACCATCCCGCACAGCATCAGCAGCTACCAGATCGACAAAAACGGCAACAAGTGCCTGACCTGCCACAGCCGCGCAGGCAGCGCGCGCACCCAGGCGCCGATGATCAGCATCACCCATTACATGGACCGCGACGGCCAGGCACTGGCGGCGGTGTCACCACGGCGCTACTTCTGCAACCAGTGTCACGTCTCGCAGAACGAGGTGCAGCCGCTGGTGGGCAACAGCTTTCAGACCATCGACACCCTGTTGCAGAACGAAGCCAAGGCACCGGCCAAACCCTGAGGAGGCGTCATGAAATCATTGTTCGCCCTGCTCAAGGACTACTGGGGCATCCTGCGTCGTCCGAGCGTGCATTACAGCCTGGGCTTTCTCACCCTAGGTGGATTTATCGCCGGGATCATCTTCTGGGGCGGCTTCAACACCGCACTGGAGGCCACCAACACCGAGCAGTTCTGCATTTCCTGCCACGAGATGCGCGACAACGTGTATGTCGAGCTGAAGGACACCATCCACTACAGCAACCGCTCTGGGGTGCGCGCCACCTGCCCGGACTGTCACGTACCACATAAATGGACCGACAAAATCGCGCGCAAGATGCAGGCCTCCAAAGAGGTGTGGGGCAAGATCTTCGGCACTATCAACACCCGCGACAAGTTCCTCGCCCATCGCCGCGAACTGGCCGAACACGAATGGGCACGGCTCAAAGCCAACGACTCACTGGAATGCCGCAACTGCCACAACTTCGAATTTATGGACTTCACCCGCCAGGGCCAGCGCGCTCGGCAGATGCACTCCACGGCCCTGGCCAGCGGCGCAGCCACCTGCATTGATTGCCATAAAGGCATTGCCCACAAACTGCCGGATATGAGCGGGGTGCCTGGCTGGTAACGCAGAGCAAAAAAGCGTGCGACTAACACTGCAATCCGTAGGGTGTGCTGTGCGCACCCCGGGGCTCACAACCGCGCAGACAGCCCAGACGAGCAATAGCTTGTGCGCACTGCGCACCCTACGCATGCAGGCCACTTTACGCTCGGTGTCGAGCACTAAAGACGCAAAACACGATTGGCACAGCGGCATAAAAACTGTCTGGAGCAGTTTTTAACGTCGCTCAGCGACGGCCCGCAGGATGGCCCAAGGCTGGCAGGCAAAAAAAACGGGAGCCCAAATGGGCTCCCGCACTCAATCTCAGAGAAATGCAGGTACACGCCTCACGCATGCCCCGCTACAACCTCACCTGCGTCTCCTAGGAAACGCATGACTCAGTGTGGCAAAAAAACTGTACCCACTCCGTTTAGCTTTGTTGCCGCTTTGCAAAGAATTGTAAACAGCACCGCCGGCTGGCCGATACGTCCCACACGCGGCAGAATGCGCCCATGACTACAGACTACCTGCCGGCCTGTTGCACCGCGCTCAGCGCCCACTGGCCCCTGCCCCATCAATTACCGTCGCTGCTGCTATGCAGCACCCGTTTTGATCCTGCGCTGCTGCACAGCGAGGATTTCCAGCGCTGCGCCATTACACCGATAACAGGCGTTGCCAAGCGTCAGGCCGAATACCTGGCCGGCCGCCTGTGCGCCCGCACGGCCCTGAACCAGCTCACAGGCCTGGCGACCGTTCCCGGCAGCGACGCAGACCGCGCGCCACAATGGCCAGCCGGCACGCTGGGCTCAATCACCCATGGCAGTGGCTGGGCAGGCGCCGTGGTGGGCAACAACTCGGATTGGCGCGGCCTGGGTCTGGATATCGAGCGCATCATGCCGGCCAGCCGCGCCGAACGCCTGGTCGGGGAAATTCTCACAGCCAACGAACGGTTGCGCCTGGAAGACCTGCCCACAGAACAGCGGGCCCAGCGCATCAGCCTGACCTTCTCACTCAAGGAGAGCCTGTTCAAAGCGCTCTACCCGCAGGTGCTACGGTACTTCTACTTTCAGGATGCCGAGCTGCTCAGCGTCACCTCAGACAACAAGGTGCGTATGCGTCTGCTGATTGACCTGCATGCCGACTGGCCGGCCGGCAGTGAGCTGGAAGGCCAGTTCGCCGAGTTCGACGGCTACCTGCTCAGCCTGATCAGCATCCCGCGCTGAGCAATTGCATACACGCATTACTGATATGCGATCTTGCCCCAAAAGTTCGCCGCTGAAGCACCTTCCACAGCGTAAGACTGCAGCTCATCTAGCGGCCTGAAGCAAAACTGTGGGAGGGGCTTCAGCCGCGACAAACGCCTCACTCTCATGCGACTGGTCTCTAAGCAGCGCTGCGACACAACAGCGCCTTTAGCAAATCCGCTAAACTCGGCCGATTGCCGCCCGGAGTGCCCTATGCGCGAAGATTTGAATCAAGGCCTGATCGAGTTCCTCAAGGCCTCGCCCACCCCTTTCCATGCCACCGCCAGCCTGGCTTTGCGTCTTGAAGCTGCGGGGTTTCAGCACCTGGATGAGCGCGCCAGTTGGCACACCGAAGCCGGTGGCCGCTATTACGTGACGCGCAACGACTCCTCGATCATTGCCTTCAAACTGGGCAAACGCGCGCCGCTGGAAGGCGGCATCCGCCTGGTTGGCGCACACACCGACAGCCCATGCCTACGCGTCAAACCGCAACCGGAGCTGCAACGCCAGGGCTTTTTCCAGCTCGGCGTTGAGGTGTACGGCGGCGCACTATTGGCACCCTGGTTTGACCGCGACCTGTCGCTGGCCGGCCGTGTCACTTACCGGCGCGACGGCAAGGTGGAAAGCCAGTTAATCGACTTCCAGAGCCCGATTGCGGTCATCCCCAACCTGGCCATTCACCTCAACCGTGAAGCCAACCAGGGCTGGGCGATCAATGCGCAGAACGAACTACCGCCGATCCTCGCCCAACTCGCGGGCAGCGAAGCGGCCGACTTCCGCGCGCTGATCACCGATCAGTTGGCCCGTGAACACGATTTCAGTGCCGATGCGGTGCTCGATTACGAGCTGAGCTTCTATGACACCCAAAGCGCAGCAGTAATCGGCCTGAACAGCGACTTTATCGCCGGCGCACGCCTGGACAACCTGCTGTCCTGCTACGCCGGTCTGCAAGCGCTGCTGGCTGCGCCGGATGAGGAAAGCTGCGTGCTGGTGTGCACCGATCATGAGGAAGTCGGCTCCTGCTCGGCCTGCGGAGCTGACGGCCCGATGCTTGAACAGGTATTGCGCCGCGTGCTACCAGAGGGTGATGCCTTCGTGCGTACCATTCAGCGTTCGCTGCTGGTTTCGGCGGACAACGCTCACGGCGTGCACCCCAACTACGCCGACAAGCACGACCAGAACCATGGACCCAAGCTCAACGCTGGCCCGGTAATCAAGATCAACAGCAACCAGCGCTACGCCACCAACAGCGAAACCGCCGGGTTCTTCCGTCATCTGTGTTTGGAAAACGAAGTGCCGGTGCAGAGCTTCGTCACCCGCAGCGACATGGGCTGCGGCTCGACCATCGGCCCGATCACTGCCAGCCAACTGGGCGTACGCACCGTGGATATCGGCTTGCCGACCTTCGCCATGCACTCGATCCGCGAACTGGCCGGCAGCCATGACCTGGCGCATCTGGTGAAGGTGCTGACGGCGTTTTACGCCAGCGCTGATTTACCGTGAACGACGCGACGCAGGGTGGATTAGCGGCTCTGATAGGTATCACTTCGCCCAACGCCACCCTACGAACAACCCTGCGCACAGCGATGTAAACCCGCCTTACTCCGGCACTTCGACGCTCACATGCAGGGCGTCGTGGCGCCAGAATTCCAGGTCGCAGTCGATCAGCCGTCCATGCTGGTCGCGGTTGATCCGCACGATGCGCAGCGCCGGGCTCCCCACTGCCACTTTCAAAGCTGAAGCGGCTTCGCTGTGCAACGCCGTGGGCACCATATCGAAACGCACTCGCCCGTAATGAATGCCGTACTCACTGGCATACAGCTCGGTCAGCGAACGGGTCAGGTCGAAATCCAGAATACCGGCGAAATAGTTCGGGTTGAGGTAGTGCTCGACATACAGCACCAGACGCCCGTCGATTCGCCGCGCGCGCCGGATCTGGTACACGCTGGACAGCGCTGGCAAGGCCAACAGCTGGCAGATTTCCGCACTGGCGGGAATCTGCTTGGCACTCAGCACTTCGGTGGCCGGCACCCGACCCTGCTCGCCGACCATGGCATGGAAGTGGCTGCGCACCAACGGGTTATAGGTCACCCGTGGCGGTGAGACAAACCAGCCACGGCGATCCTCACGGTAGATCAGCCCTTGCGCTTCCAATTGCCCCAGCGCTTCACGCAGGGTGATCCGCGTGGTGTCGAACACTTCGCTGAGCTTGCGCTCGGCCGGCAACTGGCTGCCCGATGGCAACAGGCCGTGTTCGATCTGTTCTTCCAATGCCCGGCATATAGCGGTGACTGCCCGCGGCGCTTCATCGCGCATCAAGACCTCCGAATCTGGACTAGTCCAGCCCCATTCAGGGGCAATAACCACTGCCTGCAGCGGTTTTAAAAGCATGTTTCAAGTTTAAGCAGTCTTGATAAACAGACCATGACAATAATCTTTCAGCCCATCCATTTATCGGTAACGCACCGCCCATACCTCAATTAATCGGCACCCGAGTGATGGTCTACGCTTGCTGATCAGCCGTTACCAACGCCTCTACGTGGCCATTTGATAGCGAATGTACATAAAACTGTCATTACACAAGCCTAAAGTGGCGCAAGTTTTGCTGATCTAGACCAGAAGCTTAACTTCGCACGCATATCACTCGCAAAGGAGTTTCCAATGAAACAACTGTTGCTGGCTTCACTGATGGGCTCTGCCATCGCCCTGGCCACCTCGGCCATGGCGGCCGGAACAGACTTGCACGCGCTGGAACAAGCCGCACGCGCAGAAGGCACGGTAAACAGTGTGGGCATGCCTGATAGCTGGGCCAACTGGAAAGATACCTGGGCCGACCTGAATAAACTCTACGGCCTCAAGCACATGGACACCGACATGAGTTCGGCCCAGGAAATTGCCAAATTCGCCGCCGAGAAAGACAACGCCACCGCCGACATCGGCGACGTCGGCGCCGCCTTCGGCCCCATCGCTGTGCAGCAGGGTGTTACCCAAGCCTACAAACCGAGCACCTGGGAACAGATTCCGACCTGGGCCAAGGATGCCGACGGCCACTGGATGCTGGCCTACACCGGCTCCATCGCCTTTATCGTCAACAAGCAACTGGTCAAGGACGTACCCAAGTCCTGGGCCGACCTGAAACAGGGCAAGTACAAGGTCGCCATCGGCGACGTCAGTGCCGCCGCCCAGGCCGTCAACGGCGTACTGGCCGCGTCCATCGCCAACGGCGGTGACGAGAAGAACATCCAGCCGGGCCTGGACTTCTTCGCCGAGATCGCCAAGCAGGGCCGCCTGGGCCTGTCCAACCCGACCATCCAGACCCTGGAAAAAGGCGAAGTGGAAGTCGGCATCGTCTGGGACTTCAACGGCCTGTCCTACCGCGATCAGATCGACCCGAGCCGCTTCGAAGTGCTAATCCCGTCCGATGGTTCGGTGATCTCCGGCTACACCACCATCATCAACAAGTACGCCAAGCACCCCAACGCGGCCAAGCTGGCGCGTGAGTACATCCTCAGCGATGCCGGGCAGATCAACCTGGCCAAGGGCAACGCCCGGCCGATCCGCGCCGAGCACCTGACCCTGCCGGCCGAGGTGCAAGCCAAGCTGCTGCCCAACGAGCAGTACGCCAAGGTTCAGCCGATCAAGGATCCGGCCGCCTGGGAAACCACCTCGAAAGCACTGCCGCAGCTGTGGCAGGAAAACGTGATCATCGAAATGCAGTAAGCGCTCGCCCACGGCCCGGCGCTCGCCGGGCCGTGTTTTTGCTCAAGGAAATCGCGCGATGAAACACAACGTCATCCTGGTGGTACTGGATGGCCTGAATTACGAGGTAGCCCGCCATGCGCTGGGCCATCTGCAGGCCTACTGCGGCGCTGGCCGCGCTGCGCTGTACAAGCTCGAATGCGAGCTGCCCGCACTGTCCCGCCCGCTCTACGAATGCCTGATGACCGGCGTGGCGCCGATCGACAGCGGCATCGTGCACAACGATGTGGTGCGCCTGTCCAACCAGCGCAGTATCTTCCACTACGCCCGTGCAGCTGGCCTGACCACCGCCGCCGCGGCCTATCACTGGATGAGCGAGCTGTATAACCGCGCGCCCTTCGATGCCGCCCGCGACCGCCACACCAGTGACAGCACCTTGCCGATCCAGCACGGCCACTTCTATTACGCCGACCACTACCCGGATTCGCACCTGTTCGCCGATGCCGAGCATCTGCGTGTGCAGCACCAGCCGAACTTCCTGCTGGTGCACCCGATGAATATCGACGACGCCGGCCACAAGCATGGCCTGGACTCGCCGCAGTACCGCAACAGCGCGCGCCGCGCCGACCTGCTGCTGGCCGAATACCTGCAGCGCTGGCTGGATGCCGGCTACCAGGTGCTGGTCACCGCCGACCACGGCATGAACAACGACCGTTCGCACAACGGCCTGCTGGCGGAAGAGCGCGAAGTGCCGTTGTTCGTCGCCGGCAGCGCCTTCAGCCTGGATGGCAGCGCGCAACCCCGGCAGACCGAACTGTGCGGCACCATCTGCACCCTGCTCGGCGCCAGCCACGACAAACCGCTGTGCAAGGAATTGCTCAAGTGACGGCCAGCAAACCCCGCGGCAAATGGCTGGCCCTGCTCTGCCTGCTGCCCTTCGCGATTTTCTTCATCGCCTTCCAGATCGCCCCACTGCTGTGGGTCGCGGTGCACAGCCTGAGCGTCGGCGACGCCTGGGGCCTGGGTAATTTCGAGAAGATCTTCAGCTCCAAGTTCTACCTGCAGGCGATCAAGCACAGCCTGCAGATTGCCTTCTGGTCGAGTCTGTTCGGCATCGTCATCGCCGTGCTCGGCAGCTACTCGCTGCGCCAGGTCGACTCCAAGCTGCGCGACTTCGTCATGGCCTTCTCCAACATGACCAGCAACTTCGCCGGGGTGCCGCTGGCCTTCGCCTTCATCATCATCCTCGGCTTCAACGGCGCGCTGACCCTGCTGCTCAAGCAGGCCGGGATCATCGAAGACTTCAACCTGTATTCCAAGACCGGGCTGATCGTGCTCTACACCTATTTCCAGATTCCCCTCGGCGTGCTGCTGCTCTACCCGGCCTTCGACGCCCTGCGCGAAGACTGGCGCGAGTCCGCCGCGCTGCTCGGTGCCGGTACCTGGGAGTTCTGGCGGCATATCGGCCTGCCGGTGCTGACCCCGGCACTGCTCGGCACCTTCGTCATCCTCCTGGCTAACGCCCTGGGCGCCTACGCCACGGTGTATGCGCTGACCACCGGCAACTTCAACGTGCTGCCGATCCGCATCGCCGCCATGGTCGCCGGCGATATCAGCCTCAACCCGGACATGGCCAGTGCCCTGGCGATGGTGCTGGTGGGCCTGATGGTGGTGATCACCGCCGCGCACCAGTGGCTGCTTAAGAGGAGCTACCATGTCGCGCGCTGATGCCAAACCGGCCGCCCTCTATCACCGCACGGTGGTCTGGTTGCTGTTCCTGATCCTGCTGCTGCCGCTGGCCGGCACCTTGGTCTACTCACTCTCCACCAGTTGGTCGGCGACCATCCTGCCATCCGGCCTGACCTTCAAGTGGTATGTGGCGCTGTGGAGCGACCCTCGTTTCCTGGCCGCTTTCGGCCAGTCGCTGCTGGTGTGCTTCGGCTCCCTGCTGCTGGCCACCGTGCTGATCCTGCCGCTGCTGTTTGTGGTGCATTACCACTTCCCCAAGCTCGACGGGCTGATGAACATCCTGATCCTGCTGCCGTTCGCCGTGCCGCCGGTGGTGTCTTCGGTCGGCCTGCTGCAGGTCTACGGTTCCGGGCCGCTGGCGATGGTCGGCACGCCGTGGATTCTGATCGGCTGCTACTTCACCGTGGCCCTGCCGTTCATGTACCGGGCGATCACCAACAACCTGCAGGCGATCAACCTGCGCGACCTGATGGACGCCGCCCAGCTGCTCGGGGCCAGCACCTGGCAGGCCGCCTTCCTGGTGGTGCTGCCTAACCTGCGCAAGGGCCTGATGGTCTCGCTGTTCCTCTCGTTCAGCTTCCTGTTCGGCGAGTTCGTGTTCGCCAACCTGCTGGTCGGCACCCGCTACGAAACCCTGCAGGTGTACCTCAACAACATGAAAAACAGCAGCGGCCACTTCAACAGCGCGCTGGTGATTTCCTACTTCTTCTTCGTGCTGATCTTCACCTGGGCAGCCACTCGCCTGAACAGGGACAAACAGTAGGCTGCGTCGAGCGCAGCGAGTACCAGACTACAAGGACTTTTTATGAGTTACCTGAGCATCCGCGGCCTGCATAAAAGCTACGGCGCCACCTCGATCTTCAGCGACATCAACTGCGAAATCGCCCAGGGCGAGTTCGTCACCCTGCTCGGCCCCTCCGGTTGCGGCAAATCCACCCTGCTGCGCTGCATCGCCGGCCTGACCGACGTCGGCGGCGGGCAGATTCTCCTCGACGGCCAGGACCTGGTGCCGCTGTCGCCGCAAAAGCGCGACATCGGCATGGTGTTCCAGAGCTATGCGCTGTTCCCCAACATGAGCGTGGCGCAGAACGTCGCCTTCGGCCTGCGCATGCAGAAAGTTGGCAAGGAGGAAAGCGCCCAGCGCGTGCAGGAGGCCCTGGCCATGGTCGAGCTGGGCGACTTCGCCAGCCGCTACCCGCACCAGCTCTCCGGCGGCCAATGCCAGCGCGTGGCCCTGGCCCGTTCGCTGGTCACCCGCCCGCGCCTGCTGCTGCTCGACGAGCCACTGTCGGCGCTGGATGCACGCATCCGCAAACACCTGCGCGAGCAGATCCGCAGCATCCAGCAGGACCTCGGCCTGACCACCATCTTCGTCACCCACGACCAGGAGGAGGCACTGACCATGAGCGACCGCATCTTCCTGATGAACGCCGGCAAGATCGTCCAGAGCGGCGATGCCGAGACCCTCTACACCGCACCAGTGGATGCCTTTGCCGCCGGCTTCATCGGCAACTACAACCTGCTCGATGCGGAGACCGCCAGCCGCCTGCTGCTGCGCCCGGTGAGCAGCCGCATCGCCATCCGCCCGGAGGCCATCCAGTTGCACCACAGCGGCGCCATCGCCGCGGAAATTCTCGGCCACAGTCTGCTCGGCAACGTCATCCGCTACCGCGTCGAAGCCAATGGCGTGCAGCTGGTGGTCGACGTACTCAACCGCCGCGAAGGCGACCTGATCGGCAAGGGCCAGTGCATCGGCCTGAGCATCGACGAACAGGCAATCCGGGAGGTGGCGTGATGGCCCTGGCAATCTTCGACCTCGACGAAACCCTGATCCACGGCGACTGCGCCTCGCTGTGGGCCACGCACATGGCCGACATCCAGTGGGTCGACCGCGACAGTTTCCTGGCCCGCGAGCAGGAACTGATGGCGCTCTACTCCCAAGGCAAGCTGGCCATGGAGGACTACATGGCCTACACCCTGTCGCCGCTGGTGGGTCGCACGCCGGAGGAAGTCGAGTTCGTCGTCGATCCCTTCGTCGAGGATGTTATCGAGCCGATCATCTACAGCGACGCCATGCGCTGTCTGGCCCAGCACCGCGCCGCCGGCGACCGCCTGCTGGTGATCTCGGCCTCAGCGCATTTCCTGGTCAGCGCCATCGCCGAGCGCCTGGGGATAGACGAGGTGCTGGCCATCGACTGCGAGCTGCAGCACGGCTGCTACAGCGGCAAGACCCAGGGCGTGCTGACCTATCGCGAAGGCAAAGTCACCCGACTGCAGGCCTGGCTGCAGGAGCAAGGCGAAAGCCTGGCCGGTGCCTACTTCTATTCCGACTCACGCAACGACCTGCCGCTGCTGAGCCAGGTGGACTTCCCCTACGCGGTAAACCCGGATCCGACCCTGCGCGCCCATGCCGAGCAAGCCGGCTGGCCGATCCTCAACTGGCGCTGAAAGAACCTAAGCCTGCACTCAGGCCTGCATGGCCCGGCCGTGCACACTCATCGCCGCCTGGCGCAAGGCCTCTGAGCGGGTCGGGTGCGGGTGGCAAATCAGCGCGATGTCTTCGGCCGAGGCGCTGAATTCCAGGGCCACGCAGTACTCGCCGATCAGCTCACCAGCGCTGGGGCCGATAATATGCACGCCGAGAATCTGGTCGGTACGCTCATCGGCCAGCACTTTGACGAAGCCTTCGGCCTCGTGGTTGATCTTCGCCCGGCTGTTGGCGGTGAAGGGAAACTTGCCGACCTTGTAGGCACGCCCTGCGGCCTTCAGCTGCTCCTCGGTCTTGCCCACGGTGGCAACTTCCGGCCTGGTGTAGATCACCCCGGGAATGGTCTCGTAATTGACCTCGGCAGCGTGCCCGGCAATCCGTTCGATACAGGCAATGGCTTCATCTTCGGCCTTGTGCGCGAGCATCGGCCCGGAGGTCACGTCACCGATGATCCAGATGCCCGGCACGCTGCTGCGGTGCTGCTGGTTTTCCAGCATGCCGCGCTTGTCGGTGGCCAGGCCGACAGTCTCCAGCCCCAGGCCGGCGCTATAGGGACGACGACCGATGGCGACCAACACATAGTCAGCCTGGAGCTGCTCGATTGCGCCGCCAGCGGCGGGCTGCAGATCAAGGGTTACACCGTTTGCCGTGGCCTGGGCGGCACTGACTTTGGTGGCCAGTTTGAAGCGCATGCCCTGCTTACTCAGAGTGCGCTGCAGGGTTTTCGCGGTTTCATCGTCCAGGCCTGGGCAAATACGGTCGAGGTACTCCACCACCGTCACCTCACTGCCCAAGCGCCGCCACACCGAACCCAGCTCCAGACCGATCACCCCGGCACCGATCACCACCAGGTGCTTGGGCACCTCGGGCAGAGCCAGCGCGCCGGTGGAGTCGAGGATGCGCTGATTATCAATGGTCACCCCCGGCAGTGGCGTCGGCTCCGAGCCGGTGGCGATCACAATGTCCTTGGCCTGCAACTCACGCACGCTGCCATCGGCGAGGGTCACCGTCACCTTGCCCGGCCCGTTCAAACGGCCCCAGCCCTTGATCCACTCGACCTTGTTCTTGCGAAAGAGGAATTCGATGCCCTTGGTCAGGGCGGTCACACTCTCATCCTTCTGCTTCATCATCTGCGCCAGGTTGAGCGTCGGCTTGACCTCGATACCGAGGTTATTCAGCTCGCCACTGGTCGCCGTTTCATACAACTCCGAGGCATGCAACAAGGCCTTCGACGGCATGCAGCCGACATTCAGGCAGGTGCCACCCAAAGTTTCACGCCCCTCGATACAGGCGACTTTCAGGCCCAGTTGTCCGGCACGGATGGCTGCGTTGTAGCCGCCGGGGCCGCCACCGATAATCAGCACGTCATAGTTGCTCATTGAGTTACTCCTATAGGCTGCAGAGGTTTAGCGAACCAAAGCGGCGTTCGCTGCTGGCCGTGGACGCAGCAGGTGGAAGGCGCAGAACGCCGCAACGGCAAATAAACTGTTCAGCAACACCATAGGCCACGCCGAACCATCCGCCAGCAGGCTGAGCAAAACACCGCTGCAGGTGGCGCCGGCCATTTGCGCAAACCCCATAAAGCCTGCCGCCAAGCCAGCGCGGTGGGCATTGGGAATCACCGCGCCAGCCACCGAAGCCGGCAGCAACATGCCGCCACCCAGCGTGACCAGTACCTGGGGCACCGACAAGCCGAGCAGCGACAAGCCAAACAGCAGATAAATAGCCAAGGTAGCCAGCGCGCCGCTCGCCACCAGCGCTGCACCGATGCCAACGATCCGCTCGGGCCCCAGTTGCAGGATGCGCCGCTGGGTGAACAGCGCGCCGGCAATCAGCGCCGAAACGATGGCCGCGAAGGTGATACCGAATTGCGCCGTGCTCAACCCCAGCAGACCGATATACACAGCCGAAGAGCCAGCAACCACCGCAAACATCGCGCCATAGGTACAGGCCAGCGTCAGGGCCAACGCGCGAAACGAAGCGGCGCGCAGCAGATCGCGGTAATTACCGACCAAACGGCTGAGTTGCCCGGCCTGCGGGTCAAGTTGCTGATTGCTTTCGCGGTACAGACCCAACACCGCAACAACGATGGCTACGCCGATCAGCAGCGCCAGGGCAATCGGTGCGCGCCAGCCGCCATAAAGCGTCAGCACCCCGCCGAGCATGGGCGAAAGGACGATGGCGCAGAGCATACCGATCACCGTCAGGGCCAATGCCGGCCCCGCCTGGGCCTGCCACACATCGCGCACGATGGCCCGCGCCAACACCAGCGCCGTACAGGCACCAATGCCCTGCAACACACGGGCAGCGATAAATTCACCCATGCTGCCGGCCAGCAGCATCCACAGGGTCGCCAGCAGGTAGACCAGCAACCCGGCGATCAGCACCGGACGCCGGCCGATGCGGTCCGACAAGGGACCAAGCCATAACTGCCCCAGGCCAAACGCCGCGACGAAAGCCGACAACGCCAGCAGGCTGCTACCCGGTTGTGCGGACATGATCAGCTCGATAGCGCCCAGGCTGGGAATGATCAGTTGCGTGGAGATTTCGCCAAGGGCCGTCAACGCCACCAGCATCAACAGCAGGCGGCGCGACGGTAGTGGATGAGCGTGCATGGCGTGTCCCTTAATTTTCAGCGGCAGTGGCTTGCCATTTATTAATATTTCAGTCGTAATGTAAACAATAAAATTACGCTCGAAATATAAAACACCGACCCAAGCAGAGGCCCCCATGAGCACTCCATCACACGAAGAAAAACTGGCTGAATGGATCGCCGCCGAACAGGCCATGCGCGCCAGCCTTGGTGCACCCGGCAGCATGAGCCTGGCGCAGGTCAGCGAATTGCTACCGCAGGAGTTCTTTGACGGTATCGGACGCGGTGAACTGCCCTCGCCGCCCATCGGTCACCTGCTGGATTTCATCCCGCTGGAGTGGTCACCCGGTCGTTTTCTCTTTCAGGGCACGCCCGATGAACGTCACTACAATCCCCTGGGCAGCGTACACGGTGGTTACGCCGCCACCCTGCTCGACTCCTGCATGGGTTGCGCCATCCATACGCAGTTGCAACGCGGCCAGGGTTACACCACCACCGACCTGCGCATCAGCTATATCCGGGCCCTGAGCAAGAAAATCGGCCCGGTTCGCGCCGAGGGCCGCATCGTCCATCTAGGCCGCACCACCGCACTGGCCGAGGGGCGTATCTATGACGTCGACGACCGCCTGTATGCCGTGGGCTCAACCACCTGCCTGATTCTCAACATGCCCGGCTGAGCCTGGCTTTGCCATCGCGTTAATCACCATGAGGAACTCCACCATGTCATCCATCGTCATCGCCGGTTTTGCGCGCTCGCCATTTCACTTCGCCAAGAAAGGCTCCCTGATCAACCTCCGCCCGGACGATCTCGCCGCCCAGACGCTGCGCGGCCTGGTGGACAAGCTCGACCTCGATCCAGCAGAGATCGAAGACGTGATCATGGGCTGCGCCTACCCGGAAGCCGAACAGGGCATGAATATCGCCCGCATTGCCAGCTTCCGCGCCGGCTTCCCGGAAACCCTCGGTGGAGCGACGGTCAACCGCTTCTGCGGCTCGTCGATGACTGCCGTGCACTTCGCGGCTGGGCAAATCATGCTCGGCGCCGGCGAGGCCTTTATCTGTGCGGGGGTTGAGTCGATGACGCGCGTGCCCATGGGTGGTTTCAATATTTCCCCCAACCCCACCCTGCTCGAGAACTTTGCACAGGTCTACATGAGCATGGGGCACACGGCAGAGGAAGTGGCCAAGCGCTTCAACATCAGCCGCAATGATCAGGACGCCATGGCTGTCGAGTCGCATGCCAAAGCCACTGCAGCCCGTGAGAGTGGCCTGTTTCGCGATGAACTCGTCGCCATCAGCACGCCCGAAGGCCTGGTCGAAGCCGACGGCTGCATCCGCCCTGGCACTCACCTCGAGGCTCTGGCCCAGCTCAAGCCGGCCTTTGGCGGCAGCGTGACTGCGGGTACGGCGTCACCACTCACCGACGGCAGTGCCGCCGTGCTGGTGTGCAGTGAAGACTTTGCCCGCCGCCATCGCCTGAATATCTTCGCACGGATCAAGGCTGTCGCAGTGGGTGGTTGCGCGCCAGAAATCATGGGCATGGGCCCGGTGGTGGCGACACGCAAGGTGCTGCAGCGCGCGGGCTTGCGTATCGAGGACATCGACCTGGTGGAAATCAACGAAGCATTCGCCAGCCAGTCACTGGCCTGCGTGCGCGAACTGGGGCTGGACATGGCCAAGGTCAATCTCGACGGCGGCGCCCTGGCGCTGGGTCACCCACTTGGGGCGACCGGTGCGCGGATTACCGGCAAGGCCGCCAGCCTGCTGCAGCGCACGGACGGCCGCTATGCCATTGCCACCCAATGCATTGCCGGCGGCCAGGGCGTTGCCACCCTACTGGAAGCCGTCTAATCCTGTGCTGCACCCGCCCGGCGCGTCACTACGCCGGGCGCTGAAACAGCCAGACGAAGCGGGTAAGATGGCAGCCAACATCTTAAATATCAGCGGCCAGGTACTCCATGCGTTACTCCGAAGACCATAAAGCCCAAACCCACCAGCGCATCATCGAAGAAGCCGCACACCTGTTTCGCCGAGATGGCGTGGGTGCAACCGGCCTGCAACCGTTGATGAAAACCCTGGGCCTGACCCATGGCGGCTTCTACGCCCACTTCAAGTCGAAAGACGAGCTGGTGGAAACCGCACTGCGCCACAGCGCCGAACAGCTGGCCGCAGCCAGCAGCGAGCTGCCATTGGCGGGTCTGATCAAGGGCTATCTGTCGTCTGCGCACCGTGCCAATCCGGGTGCAGGCTGCCCGCTGCCGACCATTTCCGCCGAACTGGGCCAGCGTGGCGCACCCAGCCCGACCACTGATGAACTGATTCGCGACCGCCTGAGCACCATCGAAGCAGGCCTGCACGGCGAACAGGCCGATCAGCAAAGTGTGCTGATTCTCAGCGCCATGGTCGGTGCGTTGCTGCTGTCGCGCAGCGTCAGCGACCCAGAGCTGTCCGACCGACTGCTGAAAACCACTCGCCGCCTGCTGATCGAGCAGAACACGGGCGCGAACATAGCCTGACATTTCCGCAAACCCTACAAAAGCAAAAGCCCCGACTGTTGTCAGTCGGGGCTTGGCTTGTTGTTCAGGCTTATTTGTAACGCGCAGCCGCGCTGCTGTGGGACAGGTTCGGCCCAAGCTTGCCGCGCGCGGCGGTAAAGGCCTGCCAGTCGGCAGCATCGGGCAGCGATGGAATGGTCACCAGCTCGCCCTGATCAAACCCTGCCAGTGCCGCGTCGACCATCTCCCCCACCTCCATGATCATGCTGGGCGGCAGCGCCGAATCATCCATGCCGCTGCGCTCCCAGATTTCGGTACGGGTGATCCCGGGCAATACCGCTTGAACCTGCAAACCCTTGTCTTTGACCTCACCATTGAGCGTCTGACTCAGGCTCAGCACGTAGGCCTTGGTGGCGCTGTACACAGCATTGAACAGCTCTGGAGCCAAGGCCACCACCGACGCGATATTGATAATGGCTCCACGCCCAGCAGCCGCGAAGTTTGCTGCCGCTGCACTGGACAGGTGGGTGAGGGAAACGACATTGAGCAGGATCATGCGGTCTACGGTGTCGAGATCGGCCTCGACCAACTGCCCGTTCATGGCCATTCCCGCGTTATTGACCAGCAGGCTGATGGCCTTGTCGCTGCGCAGACGCTGGGTGACGGCCTGCAAATCGGCCTTGTCGGTCAGGTCGGCTTGCATCACTTCAGCCTGCACCCCGTACTGCTCGCTCAGGCGCGCAGACAGCGCCTGTAACCGCGCCAGGTCGCGGGCCACCAGGAGCAGGTCATAACCTCGCTGCGCCAGGCGCTCGGCGTAAGTTGCACCGATGCCTGATGAAGCACCGGTGATCAATGCTGTGCCTTGTTTAAGGTGCGTATTCATTGCGTGTCTCCTGCAGCGTGCGATGGTTGAACTGTCTGGAAGTGATAGTGCGCCAATAAATATTACGCGCATAATATAATTATTATATGCCAACCGTAATTAAATCTATCAGCACTCAATCGATGGCACTCAGCGCACTAATCCTGGCAAAACGAAACTGCAGAGCAGATGAGCAGAAGGTCAAAACGAACCCGGCCAGGAACACCGCGCACAAAAAAGCGGACAACCCTTGCAGGTTGTCCGCTCTATTTGACACCGCCACGTGAGGCCGTCAGCTGGCCTCAACGTTTAGCTGCGAATCAGATGATCAAAGGCACTCAGCGAGGCTTTGGCGCCCTCACCTACAGCAATCACAATCTGCTTGTATGGAACGGTGGTCACGTCACCTGCCGCGAACACGCCTGGGATATTAGTGGCGCCCTTGGCATCGACGATGATTTCACCGAAACGGCTCAGTTCCACAGTGCCTTTGAGCCAATCGCTGTTGGGCAGCAGGCCTATCTGCACGAAGATGCCTTCCAGCTCGACGGTGTGCAGCTCCTCGGTGGTGCGATCTTTGTACACCAGGCCGTTGACCTTCTGACCGTCGCCTTTGACCTCGGTGGTCTGCGCGCTCTTGATCACAGTCACATTCGGCAGGCTGTAGAGTTTTTTCTGCAACACCGCATCGGCACGTAGGGTGTCAGCGAACTCCAGCAGGGTCACGTGAGCCACCAGCCCAGCCAGGTCGATAGCCGCTTCAACACCGGAGTTACCGCCGCCGATCACCGCCACGCGCTTGCCCTTGAACAGCGGGCCGTCGCAGTGCGGGCAGAAGCACACGCCCTTGGCCTTATATTCCTGCTCACCGGGCACGCCCATCTCGCGCCAGCGCGCACCGGTGGAGAGGATTACAGTTTTGGCCTTGAGCGAAGCGCCGTTGTCGAACTTCACTTCGTGCAGACCACCTTCGCTGCTGGCCGGAACCAGGGCGCTGGCGCGCTGCAGGTTCATCACGTCGACTTCGTATTCCTTGACGTGTTCTTCCAGAGCACGCACCAGTTTTGGCCCTTCGGTTTCCTTCACCGAAATAAAGTTCTCGATGGACATGGTATCCAGCACCTGACCGCCGAAACGCTCAGCGGCGATAGCCGTGCGAATACCTTTGCGCGCGGCGTAAATGGCCGCTGCTGCGCCAGCTGGGCCACCACCGATGACCAGCACATCGAAGGCCTCCTTGGCGCTCATCTTCTCGGCATCGCGGCTACCAGCTTTGGTGTCGATCTTGGCGAGGATTTCCTTCACCTCCATGCGACCCGAGGCGAACACTTCACCGTTCAGGTAGATGCTCGGCACGGCCATAACCTGGCGACGCTCGACTTCTTCCTGGAACAGCGCGCCGTCGATGGAGACGTTGCGGATGTTGGGGTTGAGCACCGCCATCAGGTTCAGCGCCTGAACCACGTCCGGACAGTTCTGGCAGCTCAGCGAGAAGTAGGTCTCGAACTCGAACGTGCCTTCGATGCGCTTGATCTGCTCGATGGTTTCCGCGTCCAACTTGGACGGGTGGCCGCCCACTTGCAGCAGCGCCAGTACCAGCGAGGTGAATTCGTGGCCCATGGGGATACCGGCGAAGGTCACGCCGATGTCCGCACCAGGACGGTTGAGCGAGAACGACGGACGACGGGCGTCGTTGCCATCGGTCTTCAGGGTGATCTTGTCGGTCAGGCCGACGATGTCCTGGAGCAGGCTCAGCAGCTCCTGGGATTTCGCGCTGTCATCGAGGGACGCGACGATCTCGAACGGCAGGGTGACCTTTTCCAGATAGGCCTTCAACTGGGTTTGCAGGTTGGCGTCCAACATGGCGAATAGTCCTCAATGACAAAAATTTTGGGCAATAAAATGCCCGGACGGATCGCACCCGGGCATCGGGCACTCAAGAGGCTGGGTAGCAGCCCTAAAGCGCAGAGCAGAGATCAACCGGCTCAGCACTGCTCGGCAACGCGAGGCAGTGCTGAACAGCGATTTAGATCTTGCCGACCAGATCCAGCGAAGGAGCCAGGGTCTTCTCGCCTTCTTTCCACTTGGCCGGGCACACTTGGCCTGGGTTGGCAGCGGTGTACTGAGCGGCTTTCAGCTTGCGCAGGGTCTCGGAGACGTCGCGAGCGATTTCGTTGGAGTGGATCTCCAGGGTCTTGATCACGCCTTCCGGGTTGATCACGAAGGTGCCACGCAGCGCCAGACCTTCTTCCGGAATGTGCACGCCGAAGGCGTTGGTCAGTTGGTGAGTCGGGTCACCGATCAGCGGGAACTGAGCCTTGCCAACAGCCGGCGAAGTTTCGTGCCAGACCTTGTGCGAGAAGTGAGTGTCGGTGGTCACGATGTAGACCTCGGCACCAGCCTTCTGGAACTCGGCGTAGTTGTTGGCAGCGTCTTCGATCTCAGTCGGGCAGTTGAAGGTGAAAGCAGCCGGCATGAAGATCAGCACGGACCACTTGCCTTTCAGGCTCTGCTCGGTGACCTGGATGAACTCACCGTTGTGAAACGCGTTGGCCGAAAAAGGTTGAACTTGGGTATTGATGAGGGACATCTCTGATTCCTTCTGAGGGTTAGGAAATTTACAGGGCGCATTCTAGCCCCTTATTCGAAAAAAGCTTATTGATTGCCGCCATGATTCTGATTGAGTAAGCCAATCGACCCATAGCCTTATGCCAGGGTCGGATCAATCACCAATACCAGCTTGCCATTAACGCCATTGCCCGCCAGTTCGGCAAAAGCCAACTCGGCCTCTTTGACGGCAAAACTGCGCTCAAGTTGCGGTTTTAGACGCCCTTCGGCAAACAGCGGCCAGACGTATTGCTGTAAATCCTTTAGCAGCTGCGCTTTGAACAGCGCATCACGGTTGCGCAGGGTCGAGCCAATCAGCTGCACGCGCTTACCCAGCAGCAACGCCAGGTCCAACTCGGCCTTGCGTCCGCCGAGCAAACCAATGTTCACCCAGCGGCCATCCTGGGCCAGCAACTCCAAATTAAGCGCTGCATAGTTGCCCCCGACCGGATCGAGAATCACATCGAACGGCGCAAAATCACGCAGCGCCTGCAACTGTTCTTCACCGCGCAACACGCCGCCCTGAGCCCCCAAGCTCTCACAGTAGGCCAACCGTTCAGCAGAGCCGACGCTGACCCAACACGGGCTGCCAAAGGCCTTGCACAATTGAATTGCGGCCGACCCCACACCACTGGCACCGGCATGCAGCAACACTCTCTGCCCGGGCTTCAGCGCCGCCAGTTGGAACAGATTGAGCCAGGCCGTGGCGTACACCTCGGGCAAGGCGGCGGCTTCAACCAGCGTCATGCCTTCAGGAACCGGCAAGGCATGCCGCGCATCGACCACCACTTCCTCGGCCATACCGCCGCCTGCCAGCAACGCGCAGACCCGATCACCGACTTTCCAGTCGCAGCCCGCACCCACTTCGCTGACCACTCCGGCGCACTCCAGCCCGAGGATCTCGCTAGCACCCGGCGGTGGCGGATACAGGCCGGCACGTTGCAACAGATCGGCACGATTGAGGCCGGCGGCCGCTACGCGAATGCGAATTTCCCCAACATCACAGGCCGGTGTGGGCTGCTGCGCCCACTCCACACGGCCTTCAACGCCTTGCAATGCCTTCACGCTGCCTCCATAGTGCATTTGAACCGAGCCCGGCGCTGACCGCCGGGCTTTTGCATTGCGCCGATGGAACCTGGCGCCCTTAAAGACGGCCTAATATGCGTTATCAACTGCCCACACGTCGAATCAGCATGAAGCGATCCCTACTCAGCGTCACCCTCGCCTTTTCATTTGCCCTGAGCGCCTTTCCGCTTGCGGCGAAAACCACCAGTGACGACTCCTGGGAATACCTGCAGCCTGACCGCGAGCAGGTCATCGCCAGCCTCAACGTCGTGGAATTGTTGAAGCGCCACCACTACAACAAACCACCGCTGAATGACGAACGCTCGGAAAAGATCTATCAGGGCTACCTGAAGATGCTCGACCCTTCGCGCAGCTACTTCATCGCCTCCGATATTGCCGAGTTCGATCAATGGCGCACGCGCTTTGACGACCTGTTGAAAAATGGCGACCTGCAACCGGGCTTTGCCATCTACAAACGCCACCTCGAACGCCTGCAGAGCCGTTTGCAGTTCACCCTGAACATGCTCGAACAAGGCGTCGACAAGATTGACCTCGACAGTGATGAGACATTGCTGATCGACCGCGAGAACGCCCCCTGGGTCAAAGACCTTTCCGAACTCGATGACCTCTGGCGCAAGCGTGTTAAAGACGAAGTCCTGCGCCTGAAAATCGCCGGCAAAGAGCCCAAGGCGATTCAGGAGCTGCTGACCAAGCGCTACAACAACCAGCTCGCGCGCCTCAAGCAGACCCGCGGCGAAGACGTGTTCCAGGCTTACATCAACGCCTTTGCCATGTCCTACGACCCGCACACCACCTACCTGTCGCCGGACAACGCGGAAAACTTCGATATCAATATGAGCCTGTCGCTCGAAGGTATTGGTGCCGTACTGCAAAGCGACAACGAACACGTCAAGGTTGTGCGCCTGGTACCTGCAGGCCCGGCGGAAAAGAGCAAGCAGATCGCCCCTGCCGACAAGATCATCGGGGTGGCACAAGGCAGCAAGGAAATGGTCGACGTGATCGGCTGGCGCCTGGATGAAGTGGTCAAGCTGATTCGGGGCCCGAAAGGCTCGCAAGTACGACTGGAAGTGATCCCCGCCAGCAACGCGCCGAATGATCAGACCAGCAAGGTGGTGTCCATCACCCGTGAAGCGGTCAAGCTGGAAGAACAGGCAGCGAAGAAATCCATCCTCAACCTCAAGCACGACAACCGCGACTACAAGCTCGGTGTCATCGAGATTCCGGCCTTCTACCTGGATTTCAAAGCCTTCCGTGCCGGCGATCCGAACTACAAAAGCACCACCCGTGACGTCAAACGCCTACTCACCGAACTGGAGAAGGAAAAAGTCGATGGCGTGGTCATCGACCTGCGTAACAACGGTGGCGGCTCGCTGCAGGAAGCCACCGAACTGACCGGCCTGTTTATCGACCAGGGCCCGACCGTACTGGTACGCAACAGCGATGGACGTGTCGATGTACTGGCCGATGAGAACACCGGTATCTACTACAAAGGCCCGCTGGCCGTGCTGGTCAATCGCCTGTCAGCCTCGGCCTCGGAGATTTTCGCCGGTGCCATGCAGGACTACCACCGCGCACTGATCCTCGGCGGTCAGACCTTCGGCAAAGGCACCGTGCAAACTATCCAGCCGCTCAACCATGGTGAGCTGAAATTGACCCTGGCCAAGTTCTACCGTGTCTCCGGGCAGAGCACCCAGCATCAAGGCGTGATTCCGGATATTCAGTACCCAGACGTCATGGACACCAAGGAAATCGGCGAAAGTGCCCTGCCCGAGGCCTTGCCATGGGACAGCATCAAGCCTGCGATCAAACCGGAGCTGGACCCGATCAAACCGTTCCTGGCAGAACTGCAGAGCCGCTTTGAAAGCCGCACCGCACAGAACCCGGACTTCACCTTCGCCCGCGAACGCCTGCAACTGGCGCAGAAGCTGATGGAAGAAAACACCGTCAGCCTCAATGAAAACAAACGCCGCGCCCAACAGGCCGATATCGAAGCCCAGCAACTGGCCATCGAAAACAGCCGCCGCCAGGCCAAAGGTGAAGCCCTGCTGAACAAGATCAAGGAAGAAGACGAAGATGCTCTGCCGGTGGAAGATGATAAAACCAAACCGGAAGACGATGCCTACCTCGCCGAAAGCGGGCGCATCCTGCTCGACTACCTGGGCCTGAATACCCGTCTGGCCAAGCAGTAACAGCGAGCGTCATTAAAGGGTCATCAAATTGTCGTGAAATGCGGGGACTGGTCATCAACCAGTCCCCGTTTTTTATGCCTATCGAGATCCAACATGATTGCCACCGAGCAGTTCAGCGCGCTGGACAACATCCTCGCCAACAGTGATCTGCATAGCCTGTTTCAGCCGATCTTCTCGCTCTCCGAGCGGCGTATTCTCGGCTATGAAGCCCTTAGCCGTGGCCCGTCCAACAGCGCCCTGCACTCGCCGATCAATCTGTTTGCCGTGGCCCGCAGCGCCGGCCGCCTGAGCGAACTGGAGCTCTTGTGCCGCCAGAAAGCCTGCCAGCGTTTCAGCCAACTCAAGCTTGAGGGCAAGCTGTTTCTTAACGTCTCGCCAGACTCGCTGATGCAGCCCAAACACCAACCGGGTCGCACGCTGCAACTCTTGCAGTCGCTGGGCATTCCGCCCAGTCAGGTAGTGATTGAACTCACCGAACAATCGCCCACCGACGACTTCGCCCTGCTTGATACAGCCCTGCACCACTACCGCGCCATGGGCTTTTCCATCGCCCTGGACGACCTCGGCGCGGGTTATTCCAGCCTGCGCCTGTGGTCAGAGTTGCGCCCGGACTACGTGAAAATCGACCGTCACTTTATCGATGGTATCCATCAGGATGCGGTCAAGCGCGAATTCGTAGGCTCCATTCTGAAGATGGCCAAGGCATCGCGCGCGCAAGTCATCGCCGAAGGCATCGAACTGCCCGAAGAACTCGCGGTACTGGCAGAAATGGGCGTCGACCTGCTGCAAGGCTACCTGCTCTGTCGCCCGCAAGAGGTGCCACCGCGCGATGCCCTCAACCTGCTGCCCAACACCACGACCAGCAGTCCGTTGAGTGAAGACACCAGTGACCTGCGTGGTCTGCTCAACCCGCAACGCGCAGTAGCCACCGGCACGCCCACTACAGAGGTGCTGGAGATGTTTCGCACCCAGGCCAACCTGAACTCACTGGCCGTTCTCGACGAAGCCCTGCAACCGGTCGGCATCGTGCATCGTCACTCACTGGCCGAAGCCTTGCTCAAGCCCTTTGCCAACGAACTGTTCGCCCGCAAACCGATCAGCCGCCTGATGAGTGATGACTACCTGGCCGTGGAAGTCAGCCAGTCGCTGCAACAGGTCAGCCGCTTGCTCACCAGCCGCGCCCGCCAGCGCATCGAGGAAGACTTCATCATCATTGAAGGCGGTCGCTACATCGGCCTGGGTCGGGTGATCGACGTGCTCAAGCTGATCACCGAACTGAAAATCCAACAGGCCCGCTATGCCAACCCACTGACCTTGTTACCAGGCAACGTACCGATCCAGCAGTGCCTGACACGCCTTCTACAGCAGGGCCGTGAAGCCGTGGTGTGTTATGTGGATATCGACAATTTCAAGCCGTTCAATGACATCTACGGCTATGCCAAGGGCGACGAAGTGCTCTTGAGCCTGGCGCAATGCCTGAATGATCGGGTTGACCCAACGCGGGATTTTGTCGGCCATATCGGTGGCGATGACTTTCTCCTGGCGCTCGGCTCGCCGGACTGGCGCGCACGGCTCAATCGCCTGCTGGAGGACTTCCAGAGCCAATGCCGACGGTTCTATCGGGAAGAGGACCTGCACGCTGGCTGTTTTGTCGCCCATGACCGCAGCGGCAAGCGCCAGGAATACGCCCTGCTCTCGCTGTCGCTGGGTGTGGTGCATGTACATCCCGAGCAGTGTGCACAGCTGGATGCCAGCCAACTTGCCGCCATGGCCTCAGAGGCCAAGCGGCATGCCAAGGCGGTGCCCGGTTACAGCCTGCACATCATCGACACCGCCAGCGATACGGCGGCCTAAGCCGCACCGCCAAACTAGACGTGAGCGGCAGCGGACAGCGCCGCAAAGTGCTCAGCCAGGGCCAGATCAACCGGAATGCCTGGAGCGCCTGCGCGGTACAGTTCAGCCAGGCGGTACGCGGCTGCGGGGTGTCCGGCGTTGGCCGCCTGAGTCCACCAGTCGATGGCTTGCTGTACATCTGCTGCATACTGGGTATCGCCAGCCAGGTTCAGTACGCCAAGCTGGTAGGCGGCTTTGGCATCACCAGCCTTGGCAGCCAGCGCCAGCAGACGCCGGCCCTCATTGCGCGCAGCCAGCCCCTGCCCGCGAAACAGCAGAATATGCCCATAGAAGCTTTGTGCCTGGGTATCTCCCAGATTGGCCATACGCGCGAATTGCCCTTCCATCCAGCGCCAGGCCCTGGGCTGTTTAACCAACCACGACCAGTGGAACAGGCGACGCGCCAGCACATAGCCCAGGCGAGCCCGAAGGGTAATCGGCATCAGGCTTCTTCCGGATAGCTGAATTCGAACACCCGTGCCACCTCAGCCGCATGCCAGGAAGCCGCAGCAATACCATCGGAAGCACCGCTGAATCGCCCCAGGCGATTGACGCACTCGAAGAAGCCCGTGCGAGGCAGGCGACTGGCACCCTGGCTGATCACCAGCGCACTGCGCAGGGGGCGTTCGGCACGGGCATCCAATGCGGCCAAGTGCTCAAGAGCAGCGGCCAGGGTCTGCATCGCCGGGCTGGGTAAGGCAAGGCGTTCGATCAGCGCACGGTAGGTCAGCAGATGACGCTGCCGCTGTGCGTCCTCAAGCTCATCCAATAGCGCCTGCCAATGCTGCCGACTGATACGCACGCTCAAGGCTGCGACTCCCAGCCAGCCACTCCCAGGTGCCAGGCCAGTGCACGCTGAATCGCAGCATCTGGCTGACGCTCACCGCTCTCGATCATGGCCATATAGTGCGGGCTGATCCCGACCTGGCGCGCCAGCTGCTCCGCTGTCAGACCCTTGGCCTCACGCAGATGCGTGAGTTGGCTGAGTGCCGGGGTATCGCTCTGCGCTTCGGCAACCGCAGTGTCGGGAGCGTGTCCGGCAGCCTGTAACAGGGCTTGATACTGCGCCCATGGCAGCACCGCATACTCCGGCTCGCCATCACGCTCGATCACTTGCACATTCATCTGTAAATCTCCATGCAGAGCACTTCCATCACTCTCGCAACTCCAGAACAGGCGGCCATCTTAACAGCCGGCACGGCAAAGGGCGTGATCTATACTGCCGCCAGGTTAGCAAGCTGCACTTGGGGGCTAGCTTTGCGTACATTGATAACAATACTAGTTGCTGCCTACAGCCTGACGACCCATGCCGAGCAATTACGCTGGGGTTTTGCCAGCGCTGACGGCCTGCCCTATGTCGAAGTCAAAGACCAGCAACTGCGCGGCGGCGTGATTTATCAGCTTGGCCAGCTGGCCAGCCAGACGCTTGGCTACAGCGCAGAATTTGTAGAAACCCCGAACAAACGCATTGATGAGTTCATGCAACGCGGCCGCATCCATGTGATCTGCAACAGCAACCCACAATGGATAGATAGACCGGAGCGTTATCACTGGTCTGCAGCGCTCTACAGCGAAGAAGATGTGTTGTTGCTGCACGATCAGCAGGCGCCCATCAGCAGCCTGCACCAGCTCTATGGCAAAACCGTCGGCACACAACTGGGCTACGTGTATAACGCGGCGCTGATGGAGGCATTCGCCAAGCAGCAGATCATTCGCCAGGACTTGCGCGATCACAGTGCCGGACTCAATCTGCTGAACAAGCAGCGCCTAGATGCCATCATCGACATGCGCCGGCCACTGAACCTCGCTCTGCATAAACAAGCCGCTACTGCACTAAGGCTCAACCCCTGGGTCATCGAGCGCTATGGCATGCACTGCACCTACAGCCCCAAACTGCCTGTCAGTGCCGAGCAGCTGGACAAGACCCTGCTGCAATTGCGCGATCAAGGCATTATCGAGCAGTGGCTCAACGCCACCTAAAGCAGGTTCGTAACGCTCATTGCGACAGGCGCCCCTGCTGCTCGATCAGCTGCTGTTCGCTGTCCGGCAAACGCTCCAACACGCCCAGCACCCCAGGAGCTTGAGCCGCGCGCCATTGCTCAAAAGCTGCCAGTTCATTGCGCCAGGTACGCATCACCCAAGCCAGTACGGCCAAGTCATCGACCAGGCCAATGCCAAACAGCCAATCCGGTATCCCATCAATCGGCGTAACGAAGTACAGCAGGGCCGCCATCACCGCCAGTAACGCCTGGGTATCAATGGCTCGGTATTCCCCACGCCACCAAGCCAGACAGAGTGCCTGCAACAACTTGAGCTGAGCCGCCAGATCACTGAATCTCTCACCCAGTTTTTCACGCTTGCGGGCGACCGAAAACAACAGCGCCGGTAACCGTCCGGCCTTGAGGAAACGCTTTGCCAAACGCAGGTAACGCGCAAAATTTTTCACTGTGTTCCTCGCCATCTCCCGGCAATCCCGCATACGTACTGGGCTTGCCATGGTTATCCACTAAAGCTGTGGATAACCTTGTGAACAGATTCTCGATAAGCCTGGCAAACGCCCAGCCCACGGGGCCTCGCAACAGATCGGGCATTTTTTGCTCACACGGTAAATACCTATATGAATCAATAACTTAAAAATGACAACGGGTTTCTACGCAAGAGTTACCGACAACTGCCACAGGTCATCCGAGAAATGTGCATAACCGTAACACCAACACAACCACACAGGCCTTTTGAGACCTGCCAGTCAAGCAAAAAGTGCCGAATTTATACGCCGTAAACGACAACGCCCCGTCGAGACGGGGCGTTGTCTGAAACAACCTGGAATTACTCTTGAGCGGCAGCGTCTTTGATCGCGATCAGCTCCAGATCAAACACCAGCACCGAGTTGGCTGGAATGGCCGGAGTCGGGCTCTGCTCGCCATAAGCCAGTTCGCTTGGAATGTACAGTTTGTACTTCTCGCCAACGTGCATCAGTTGCAGGCCTTCGACCCAACCAGGGATCACACCGTTGACCGGCAGGTCGATCGGGCTGCCACGCTCAACCGAGCTGTCGAACACGCTGCCATCAGTCAGCTTGCCTTCATAGTGCACGGTTACCACGTCAGTGGCTTTCGGCTGAGCGCCGTCAGCTTTTTTCACCACTTCGTACTGCAGGCCGGAAGCAGTGGTGGTTACGCCTTCACGCTTGGCGTTGTCTTCAAGGAATTTCTTGCCGGCTTTGGCCGACTCGGCATTCAGCGCCACCATGCGCTCTTCGGCACGCTTCTGCAGGAAGGCAAAGGCTTCGATCAGCTCTTCGTCTTTCAGACGCTGCTCTTTCTTGCCAATGGCGTCTTCGATGCCTTGCGCAACAGCGTTGGAATCCAGGTCGTCCATGCCTTCCTGAGCCAGGCTTTTGCCCATGTTCAGACCGATGCCATAGGACGCTTTCTGTGCTGGGGTTTCCAGGGTGATTTCGCTGGTTTGCGAATCACAGCCTGCGAGAACCAGACCAACCAGGGCGACCGCCGCTGCTAAACGATGCTGTTTCATGCTTGTTCCTTGTTCGGTGCGCCCTAGGGCAATGGTGTGAAAGCGCGAGCTTAGCAGGCTGCCGCGATCACTGGCTACCGTGATAGGAGACAGAAAATGCGTATAAGTTCAGATGTTTAGCTGAATTTACTGAGAGAATTTTGCGGATAAAAGCGAAGTGTCACAGAGGGGATGAAGCGAGAAGAAAAATGGCGCAGCGGACGGGACTCGAACCCGCGACCCCCGGCGTGACAGGCCGGTATTCTAACCGACTGAACTACCGCTGCGCGTAACCTCGAAAAGCGAGTTGGTGGGTGATGACGGGATCGAACCGCCGACCCTCTGCTTGTAAGGCAGATGCTCTCCCGGCTGAGCTAATCACCCTTCACTCTCGAAGTGGGGCGCATTCTAGAGAGCCATCGACACCTTGGCAAGCCCTGTTTTGAAAATTTTTTATTGATGCAGCAAAGGCTTAGGGTCTTTTGCCATTTCGTTCGCGGCCACGCCGGAGCCTGCTTTAGCACGAGGCAAGGCACGAGACACGAAGTTTGGTTGTTCCAAATGAGTGTCGAGAAACGCAGCATCGCGCTAAAACAGGCCCGGCCCTGCGGGTTGCGCGCAAAATCTCGCCATGCGGTGTTGGAGGACTTGGCAAGGGAATAACCATTACCTGCTTCCTCCGCCTAGCCTGGCGAGATTTTGCGCGGCAACGCGGGTCGCGACGAAACGGCAAAAGACCCTAACTCCGACTTGGCCTTGAGCATGAGTCGGGGGAATAATGCGCCCCGAATGCAACGCATAGGTTCGCCAAGCGGTCATAGCGCAGCGGCCAACCTGAAACAGCATCTGCGCAAGGTGCTGACGACTTGTGATACCTGCTGCTGCCGGCAGGTCTGTTAATGGAGATTCACCCCCTTATGTGGTTTCGTAACCTGCTGGTTTATCGCCTCACCCAGGACATCCCGTTTGATGCCGAGGCACTCGAAACGGCGCTCCTGGCCAAACCGGCCCGCTCTTGCGCCAGCCAGGAACTCAGCACCTACGGCTTTATTGCGCCTTTCGGCAAAGGTCCTGATGCACCACTGGTGCACGCCAGCGGTGATTTCCTGCTGATTGCCGCCCGCAAGGAAGAACGCATCCTGCCCGGCAGCGTGGTGCGCGATGCGCTGAAGGACAAGGTTGACGAGATCGAAGCCGAACAGATGCGCAAGGTCTACAAGAAGGAGCGCGATCAGCTCAAGGATGAAATCGTCCAGACCTTCCTGCCACGCGCCTTTATCCGCAAGTCCGCCACCTTCGCCGCCATCGCTCCCAAGCAGGGCCTGATTCTGGTGGACTCGGCCAGCGCCAAGCGCGCCGAAGACCTGCTGTCGACCCTGCGCGAAGCCATCGGCTCACTGCCGGTACGTCCGCTGACCGTGAAAATCGCGCCCAGCGCCACCCTCACCGACTGGGTCAAGGTGCAGCAGGCGGCTCCGGACTTCCACGTACTGGACGAATGCGAACTGCGCGACACCCATGAAGACGGCGGTGTAGTGCGCTGCAAGCGTCAGGACCTGACCAGCGACGAGATCCAGCTGCACATGAGCGCGGGCAAGCAGGTCACGCAACTGTCCCTGGCTTGGCAGGACAAGCTGTCCTTTGTGCTCGACGACAAACTGGTGGTCAAGCGCCTGCGTTTCGAAGACCTGCTGCAAGATCAGGCCGAACAGGATGGTGGTGACGACGACCTCGGCCAGCAGGACGCAAGCTTCACCCTGATGATGCTCACCCTGGTGGACTTCCTCCCCGCACTGTTCGAAGCCCTGGGCGGCGAAGAAATCCCGCAAGGCATCTAAACCTTCGCGGGTAAGCGCAGAGGATTCGACCATTGATCCTCTGCGGCTTGCCACGAACCTGCCAATGTGCAAAATACTGCACAGCGTGAGGACGACCTCACCACTCCACGAGTGACCATTTCGGGACGGCCCATCTGTACTGTTGATGGAGGTTTTTATGTCCTGGATTATTCTGCTGCTGGCTGGCCTGTTCGAAGTCGGCTGGGCCGTAGGCCTGAAATACACCGACGGTTTTACCCGCCCGCTCCCCACCCTGCTCACCGTAACCGCCATGCTCATCAGCCTGGGGCTACTCGGCCTAGCCATGAAGGAATTGCCGCTGGGCACCGCCTATGCCATCTGGACCGGAGTTGGCGCAGTCGGCACGGTCATCGCCGGCATCATCCTGTTTGGCGAGGCGGTGACACTCATGCGACTGGCCAGTGTAGCGCTGATTGTTTGTGGCTTGCTCGGCCTTAAACTCAGCCACTGAGTCAGTGACACTCCATAAAAAAGCCCGCCGATTGGCGGGCTTTTTCTATCTGAAAGGCTAGCGCCGTTCACCACGCAAGGCGCTTACCTGAGCCTGCAACAACTCGCACTTGACCACTTCCGCAGCCACCGGCTCGCCCGCTACCAGAGTGATGCGCGACCACAGGCGTTTGAAGAAACCCTTGTGCGGGTCACGGCTGAAAAAGCTGCCCCACAGCCCCTGCAATGCCATGGGAATCACCGGCACCGGGTTTTCCGCGACGATGCGCTCGATGCCATTCTTGAACTCATTGAGTTCGCCATCGCTGGTCAACTTGCCTTCCGGAAAGATGCACACCACCTCGCCGTTGCGCAGGTATTCGGCGATTTTCTTGAACGCAGCATCGTAGATCAGCAGGTCTTCACTGCGCCCGGCAATCGGCACAGTACCGGCGGTGCGGAAGATAAAATTGAGCACCGGCAGGTTGTAGATCTTGTAGTACATGACAAAGCGCACTGGCCGGCGCACCGCTCCGCCGATCAACAAGGCATCAACAAACGACACGTGGTTGCACACCAGCACCGCCGCGCCTTCGTCGGGAATCGCGTCCAGCCCTTTGTGCTCAACCCGGTACATCGAGTGGCTGAGCAGCCAGATCATAAAGCGCATGGTGAATTCGGGAACGATCTTGAAGATGTAGCTGTTGACCGCGATGTTCATCAGCGAAATGGTCAGGAACAGCTGTGGAATCGACAGATCAGCAACGCTCAGGAACAGAATCGAAACAATCGCCGAGATCACCATGAACAGGGCATTGAGGATGTTGTTGGCGGCGATCACCCGCGCCCGCTCATGCTCCACGGTGCGCGACTGGATCAGCGCATACAGCGGCACGATGTAGAAGCCGCCAAACAGGCCGATGCCGAGAATCGAGCCGAGAATCCACCAGGCCTGGCTATAGCTCAGTACCGACAACCAGTCGTGGGCCACTGCCGCTTCGGGGAAGCCACCAGAGAACCACCAGAGCAGGATGCCGAACAGGGTCAGGCCAATCGAACCAAACGGCACCAGGCCGATTTCCACCTTGTGTCCGCTCATGCGCTCACAAAGCATCGAACCCAGCGCAATGCCCACCGAAAAAACAGTGAGAATCAGCGTCACCACACTTTCATCGCCGTACAGCCACTCTTTGGCATACGCCGGAATCTGCGTCAGGTACACCGCGCCGAGAAACCAGAACCAGGAGTTACCCACCAGTGAGCGTGATACGGCCGGGCGCTGGCCCAGGCCCAGCTTCATGGTCGCCCAGGACTGGCGCACGATATTCCAGTCCAGCTTGAGCTGCGGCATGGCCGCCGAGGCTGCAGGAATACCGCGACTGGCCAGATAACCCAGCACCGCGACCAGCACTACGGCTACTGCAACGATATGCGCATAGGCGCTGCTGGCCATGATGATGCCAGCGCCGATAGTGCCGGCAAGAATGGCCAGGAAGGTGCCCATCTCTACCAGCGCGTTGCCACCCACTAATTCCTGTTCTTCCAGGTGCTGCGGCAGGATCGAGTACTTCACCGGGCCGAACAGCGCCGACTGGGTGCCCATGGCAAACAGCACTGCGAGCATCAATGGCAAGTTGCCGAGCAGCACGCCGACGGCGCCGAGCAGCATGATGAGGATTTCAGCGAACTTGATCTTGCGGATCAACGAGTCTTTGGTGAACTTCTCGCCCAACTGCCCGCCCAGGGCCGAGAACAGAAAGAACGGCAGGATAAACAGCAAGGCACAGAGATTAACCAAGAGGTCCTTGTCAGCCGTGGAGCTAATTTTGAACAGGATGGCGAGTATCAGTGACTGCTTGAAGATGTTGTCGTTGAAGGCACCCAGTAACTGGGTCAGGAAGAATGGCAGGAAGCGCTTTTTACCCAGCAACGCGAATTGGGAGTGTTCGGTCATCGTCCGTGTACCTGTGTGCAGTGGCCAGCGGGTGTTTTCAGGCATTTGACTGCAAGAACACCCGACAAAGCCACAGCCATGCACGTTTTTTGCTGCATTTTCTATCAAATCAGGTGCAACAACCGTGCGCTTACAGCGGTAACTGCCCCAGCACAGCACGCAGCACGAAGAACACCAGCAGGCCGCCGCCGATGGTGGCCAGCAGATGCCGAGTCAATGCGGCGATGGCAATGGTCGCCAGCCCCGCCAACAGGTAGGCATTGTCCAGACCGAACGCCCACTGCTGACCATCGGGTATCAGCATGCCGGGCAGCACAATGGCACTCAGCACTGCCGTCGGTACGTAATGCAGGCCTTGGCGAACCAGCGGCGGGAAGCGCAGATCGGGAAAAGCAAACAGGCTGTAGCGAATCACGAAGGTGATCAGCGCCATGCCGAGGATCAGCAGCCAGGTCTCCATCATGCGCCCTCCCCAGCTACAGTCGGCGTGTTACGGCGCTCCAGCCATACCCCGACGGCGATGCCGCTGAGAGCAGCGGCCATCAACCCCAATTTGTACGGCCAGGCATGACAGAGCAGCGCCACCGCGCCAGCCACCAGGGCCGCGGCAATTTGCGGGCGGTTGCGCAGCGCCGGAACGACGATGCCGATAAAGGTCGCCAGCATGGCGAAGTCCATCCCCCAGCCCGCCAGGTTCGGCACGCTCTGGCCAAACAACGCGCCGACCAGCGAACTCGACACCCAGGACAGGTACAAGGCCAGTGCAACACCGGTGTGATACCACTGGCCGTGCTCGGTCATGCCGCGCGCCAGATAGCGGCGCTGCACCACCGCAAAGGTTTCATCGGTCAGGCCGAACGCCAGCGGCACCCGCCAGCGCTGCGGCAGCACGCCCACATAGGGTTGCAGCGCCGCGCTGTAGAGCACATGGCGCAGATTGACCACCAGGGTGGTGAGCAGAATCACCACCGCACCACTGCCCAGGGTCAGTAGGCTGATGGCAATAAACTGCGCCGAGCCGGCATACACCAGCATCGACATGCCCAGCGCTTGTCCCAGGCTAAGCCCGGCCAGGCTGGCCAGCGCACCATAGATCAAGCCAAACGGCAGAATGCCGACGATCATCGCAATACTGTCACGCACCCCGTAGAGAAACTGCTGTAAACGGCTCATGTGCCCTCCTTAATGCAGCACAGCCTGGCGCATCACCGTCGTGCCGTCTTGAACAATCTTGCGCAGCGATAAGCGCGCAGCCTGACCTGTCGCAATACAGCCACCCTCATGCTGGCTAAACTGCCACTATTCTTCACTCAGGACAGCCCCATGCCAGAAGCCCTCGACACTCTACTGAACTTTGCCAGCGCCCTGGCCGCCGGCCTGTTGATCGGTGCCGAACGCGGCTGGCAAGGCCGCCACAGCGATGACAGTCAGCTGGTTGCGGGGATTCGCACCTTCGCCCTGAGCAGCCTGCTGGGGGCGTTTGCCATGCTGCTCGGCGAGCACTTTGGCGTCGTGGCCTGGGCGGCGATATTCGCCGGTTTTGCTTTGTTGGTAGTGGCGTCCTACTTTGGCGAGCTGCAACGTCAGGGCGATATGGGTCTGACCAGCGAAGTGGCGCTGCTGACCACCTTCCTCCTCGGCAGCCTGGCCATGGCTGGTTATGCCGGGCTGGCTGCTGCCGGCGCGGTGGCCGTGGCATTGCTGCTGAGCCTCAAGCAGTCGCTGCATGGCGCCCTGCAACGCCTCAGTGAAACCGAGCTTTCTGGTGCACTGAAGCTTTTGTTTATCTCCCTGGTACTGCTGCCCGCACTGCCCAACCAAGGCTACGGCCCCTGGCAGGCCTTCAACCCCTATGTCATCTGGTGGATGGTGGTGCTGATCGCCAGCATTGGTTTCGCTGCCTATGTGGCGATTCGCCTGGTCGGCATGCGCCATGGCCTGTTGATCACCGCACTGCTCGGCGGCATGGTGTCATCCACGGCAATGACCGTGACCCTCGCGCGGCTGGCACCCGGGCGCAACCTGCATGCGATCCTCGCCTGCGGCCTGCTGGCTACCTCGGCACTGATGTTTCCACGCGTGCTGCTGGAAGTCGGCCTGGTCAACGCCAGCCTGTTGTCACAACTGGCCTGGCCGCTGGGAACGGCCACCCTGGTGTATGCCGCCGGTGCCCTGCTGTATTTCCGCCGGGCCGGGACAGAGAGTGAGGGGCAAGCCGAACCGCCGCTGAAAAATCCTTTCGAACTGATCCCGGCATTGCGCTTTGCCGCCCTGCTCGCGCTGATTCTGCTGCTGGTCGAGGGCGCTCAGCGTTGGCTTGGCGATGTCGGCGTCTATCTGGTGGCGCTGCTCTCGGGGTTGGCCGATGTGGATGCCATTACCCTGTCGCTGGCGCGCAGCGCCCAGGGCGAGCTGGATGCTCAGGTGGCCGTACAGGGGATCTTTCTCGCGGCGCTGAGCAACAGCCTGGTCAAGGGCTTTCTCGTGGCATTGATTGGCGGCCGCAAGCTGGCCCTGATGACATTGCCGGTGATGGCAGCCGGCCTGCTTGCGGGTGCGGCAGTCTTATTGCTGCTTTGAAGGATCGGCGCGCAAAAAGCCTTCCAGCAACTTATGCACCCGCTCGCTCAATTCGCGGTTGGCCGCCTCGGGCAGACTGCGCGCCAGTTCGGCCACGACGACCTGTTCCACCAAGGGCCGCAGTTGCAGCAACTGCGCACTGAGCCGCTCAAGGTCAGCGGCATGCGGCAGATCACTGTGCAGCAGCGGGTTAACCAGTTGCTGGGTAATCATCGTGACAATACCTGTGGCCACCTGCTGCACATGACCACGAATAGCTGCCAGCTCATCGAGCAAGGCCGGTAAAGGAATACCGGCACGGTACAGCTCAAGACCGGCCGCAAACAGCTTGGGGCTGGGCACACGCAGATGGTCGCCGGCAAACTCCAGCAGGCCCAGTGCTAGCGCCCGCTCGATCACCTGATCATCCAGCACCTCACCGAACAACACCTGCAGCTGCGCAAAAGACAGCTGCTCAGCCTGCTCAGGCTGGCCCGGCCCCTGGATTGCCTGCTCCAACCCCAGCACATGGGCCAGGTCGCGACCCTGCGTCCAGGCTTCGAACAGCTCGCGGATGCTGGCGATGCTGTAGCCACGCTCCAAAAGTTGGCCGATCAACTTCAGCCGCGCCAGGTGCTCGCCGTTGTAGATTCCCAGCCGGCCACGCCGCTCGGGTGGCGGCAATAACCCCTGATCCTGATAGGCGCGCACATTACGCACACTGGTCTGAGCGGCCTGGGCCAGATCATCGACCCGATATTCGACAGACACTGCTTCCACCACGGGGGCGGCGCTGCCTAATAAACGCTGGAGAAAAGCAGAGGCTGTTTGCATGGCGGCGATCATAGCCGCATGGCCAACCGGCCAACAACCGCCCCAACCAAGGGCTGGACTTGCCCTGTCAGTGGTCGCGAGCAACCCTGCTGATTCCGGGCAAAGCCCTATTGCACAGGGCTTGCAGCCATATCAGTAACACCGTAACAGAGTCGGGATTGAGTCTTCCGGATGGCTAGGCAGAGGCCTGTTGAGCATCCAACAATAACCATGACATCAAATGATGTAACAGTCATGACCACTGGAGACGCCGCATGCCCTTTGACCCTGCTCCCTTCACTCGGCCGTTTCACTCAGCTACCACGCGGCAGGTGCACCCATGAACGCGCCTGTCGTGCTGCCACATGAGGCACTGCAAGCCGAACACCTGCGCATCCAGGGCGACGGGGTAGAACTGGCCGCTTATCGCTGGGGCAAAACGGATGGCCCGACGCTGCTGCTGGTGCATGGCTACCCGGACAATCACGAAGTCTGGCTGCCGCTGGTGCATGAACTGGCCGCCGACTACCAGATCATTGCCTACGACGTGCGCGGCTTCGGTGCTTCGGATATTCCACGCAAGCGCCTGGACTATCACCTGGCAAAGCTGGCCAACGATCTGGAAGCGGTGATCAAAACCCTCAGCCCCGACCAGCCCGTGCACCTGGTGGCCCACGACTGGGGTTCGATCCAGGCCTGGGAAGCGGTCACCGAACCACGCATCCAACCCCTGCTGGCCTCCTACACCAGTATCTCCGGACCGTGCCTGGATCATGTCGGCCACTGGATGCGCGACAAGCTCAAGCAGAAACGCCCACGCGCACTGCTGCAGGTGCTCGGCCAACTGCTCAGCTCCTGGTACATCGCCCTGTTTCACACGCCATGGCTGCCCGAGCTGACCTGGCGCCTGGGCCTGGATCGCGCCTGGCCTGGCCTGCTGCGCAAAGTCGAAGGCCTGCGCAATGTCGCGGTCAGCAGCAGCCAGCGCTCCGACGGTGTACACGGGGTCAAGCTGTATCGCGCCAACTTTATCCGCAGCCTGTTCAAACCTCGCCTGCGCCACACCGACGTACCGGTGCAGCTGATCGTGCCAACTGAAGACCGCTTTGTGCGCCCGCAACTGTTTGACCGGTTACAGCACTGGGCCCCCAAGTTATGGCGTCGCGAAGTGCGCGCCGGGCACTGGCAACTGCTGGCCGAACCCCAGCAACTGGCCCTGTGGCTGCGTGAATTTATCCAGCACCTGCAAGGCGATGGCAGCAGCCGCGCGCTGCAGCAGGCGCAGGTCAAAGCCAATACCGGGAACTACAGCGGCAAACTGGTGATCGTCACCGGAGCCGGCTCCGGAATCGGCCGCGCCACCCTGCTGGAATTCGCCAAACAGGGCGCCAACGTGCTGGCCGCCGATATCAACCTGGCCGCCGCAGAACAAAGCGCCGAACTGGCCAAGGCACTGGGTAGCGAAGCCTTCACCTATCAACTGGATGTGGGCGACAGCAAGGCCATGGCCACCTTTGCCGCCTGGGTAGAACGCGAATTCGGCTGCCCCGATATCGTCATCAACAACGCCGGCATCGGCATGGCCGGCAGCATGCTCGACACCAGCAATGCTGACTGGGAGCGCCTGCTGCGCATCAACCTGTGGAGCGTGATCGACGGCAGCCGGCTGTTTGCCCAGCAGATGATCAAGGCCGGCAAGCGCGGGCATATCGTCAACACCGCCTCGGCCGCCGCCTTTGTGCCCTCGCGCAACTACCCGGCGTATGCCACCAGCAAGGCTGGGGTACTGATGCTCAGTGAATGCCTGCGCGCAGAAATGGCCGCTCACGGCATCGGCGTTACCGCGCTATGCCCGGGCCTGGTCAACACCGCCATCATCCAGGCCACCCGCTTCAACGGTCTCAGTGCCGAGGCCGAAGCCAAGCAGCAAGCCAAAACCCAACGCCTGTACAGCAAACGCAACCTCAGCGCGGAAACCGTAGCCAGCCGCCTGCTGCGCGGCATCGAACGCAACCAGGCAGTGGTCGCCGTGGGTGCCGAAGCGCACCTGAGCATCGCCCAATGGCGCTTCGCCCCCTGGCTGTCACGGGCCCTCGCCCGCCTGAACCTGGCCGGTTGACAAGGAGAACCAGAATGACCGAACAGCACCGCCTGGAACAACGCAAAGTGCGCTTCGATTTCGCCGATACCCCGCTGCACTGGGTGCCGAACGAGCCGGAGGCCTCGCATATCATGAACAGCCTGCACCTGATCCTGCCCGCCGGCGAGTTCTGGTTCTGCCGGGTCTACAACAAGACCCTGCCGCTGGTCACTGACCCGCAGTTGCGCGATGACGTGCAGGGCTTCGTCAAACAGGAAGCGCAGCATGCCCGCGCCCACGACAGCGCGCTGACGCCTTACCTGCTGCGCCACGGTATCGACCCAACGCCCTTCACCGGACCGATCCACTGGCTGTTCGATCGCGTGCTGTGCGACTTCCCCTTGGGCAACAACGCCATCAGCCGATGGTTGCAGCCCTGGTGGCTGCGTCAGCGAGTCGGCCTGATCGCCGCAGTGGAGCATTTCACCTGCGTGCTCGGCGACTGGATCATCACCACCCGCAGCCTCGACCACGCCGACCCGGTGATGCTCGACCTGCTGCGCTGGCACGGCGCCGAAGAAGTCGAACACCGCAGCGTGGCTCATGACCTGCATGTGCATATCGGCGGCAGTGTGCTGATGCGCTGGGTGTATATGTTGATTGCCACGCCAGCGCTGATCTTCCTGTTCAGCATGGGGATGAGAACCATGATGCGCCAGGATCCGGTAACCCGTTACCGTCCCGGTTTCCTCTACCTCTGGTATCAACTGGGTAAGCGAGGCCTGCTACCGCGCATGGGCAGCATCGGCCGTTCGGTATTGCGCTATTTCAACCCTGGTTATCACCCACGTAGCGAAGGTGATATTCGCGTGGCGCTGGACTACCTGGCCAACTCCCCGGCAGCGCAACGGGCGGCCGCCGAAAAGTCGGCCATCAGCGTCTAATCCGCAGGGGCGGCCTCGTCCAGCACCATCACACCGGCCGCCTGTTCGAGTAGATCGACAGGCAGGCTTTTGCTGGCGCGAGCGCCAAGCAGCTTGAGGTTTTCCACCCGACTGATGATATTGCCGCGGCCCTCGCAGAGCTTGTTGCGCGCGCCGGCATAGGCCTTGTCCAGCTGCTGCAGGCGCACGCCCACTTCATCCAGATCCTGAATAAAGGCCACGAACTTGTCGTACAGCGCCCCCGCACGCTCGGCAATTTCACGAGCGTTCTGGCTCTGCCGCTCCTGCCGCCACAGACTGTCGATCACCCGCAGGGTGGCGAGCAAAGTGGTCGGGCTGACAATGACGATATGCTGATCGAAAGCCTCCTGAAACAGCCCAGGATCGGCCTGCAACGCCGAAGCGAAGGCCGCTTCGATTGGCACGAACAGCAACACGAAGTCCAGGCTGTGCAGGCCTTCCAGGCGCTGGTAATCCTTGAGCGACAAGCCCTTCAAATGGCTGCGCAACGACAGCACATGCTGTTTCAGTGCGAGTTGCCGGCTGGCCTCATCTTCGGCGGCAATAAACTGCTGGTAAGCGGTCAGGCTGACCTTGGCATCCACCACCACCTGTTTGTCGCCAGGCAGCTGGATCAGCACATCGGGTTGGAAGCGCTCACCATCAGCGCTCTTCAGGCTGACCTGGGTCTGGTACTCGCGGCCCTTCTCCAGCCCGGCATGCTCCAGTACACGCTCCAACACCAGTTCACCCCAGTTGCCCTGGGTCTTCTGCCCCTTGAGGGCACGGGTCAGGTTGGTGGCTTCATCGCCCAGACGCTGGTTGAGCTGCTGCAAACGCTCCAGCTCCTTGCCGAGGGAAAAGCGCTCACGGGCTTCCTGCTGATAACTTTCTTCCACGCGCTTTTCGAAGGATTGGATGCGTTCCTTGAGTGGATCAAGTAGTTGGCCAAGCTGTTGCTGGCTGGTTTCAGCAAAGCGCTGCTCGCGCTCATCAAAGATTTTCCCGGCCAGCTCGGCGAACTGCGCACGCAGCTCATCACGCGAGCCTTGCAGATCGCTCAAACGCTGTTGGTGGCTGTCCTGCTGCTCTTTGAGTTCAGCACTGAGCGCAGCCCGCTGGGCATCCAGGCGGCGGATTTCAGCTTCCTGCTGTTCACGCTGACTGACCCAGCCCTGAGCGGCTTCGCGGGCGATCTGCCGCTCTTGTTGCAGCAGGTAGGCCTCACGGCGCAGCGCGGCCAGTTCAGCCTGCTGGTCTGCCTTGATCTCGCTGATCCCGGCGACTTCCTCGCGGCAATCATCCAGCTGCGCCGCCAGGCCGGCCTGCGCTAGCTGCGCATTATTCAGGCGTTCCTGCAGCAGGCTGAAATCCAGTTGCTGAACGTTGAGGCGGCGTTGCAGTGACCAGGCCATGTAAAGAAGAGGCAATGCGGCGGCGGAAAAACCGAGCAGTACCGGCACCAGCGCGGTGGAGAGATCGATGGGCATTGAGCAGCTCCGCAGAAAAGTACTGGCAGTATAACCAGTATTTTTCGCCACTGACCCTTTCTATCAGAGTTGCTTGAGCAGTTGCTGCGCTTCCAGCGAACCTTGCCCTGCCGCCAGCTCCAGCCAGTGCCGAGCCTGTTGCGGCTCCAGGGTGCGGGGCTGGCTATACAGCTGACCAAGTTCCAGCTGAGCACTCACATCCCCGGCACGGGCGGCCTGACGCAGCAGCTCGAAACCCATGCGCCGATCACGCGGGTTGCCACAGTCACGGCAGAGCATTTGCCCCAGGCGGGTCTGCGCCTGCACCACACCCTGCAAGGCAGGTTGCTTGAGCAGGCGACCGGCAAGGCGTTTAACGCTGGAGGCATGACCGAGACGGGGACTGTCCAGTAGCCAGAGCGCAACACGGGTTGGCAGGCGTGGGACAGTGACAGGAACAGCAGACAGACGAGTGATTGCGCGAGGCATAAGAAGCAGCGGTGGCCGGGAAGGCGCGCAACTCTACTCCTTTTTCCGCCAAGGTAAAGCCTTGCAAAAAACGCCAACCTGCGGTCTAGAGCAAGCGCTCGGGTTAATCCACAGAAGCTGTGGATAACTTCGTGGATAACATGGGAGCAAGCGCCCTGAGCGCCTATGGCGTGGGCCTCAGAGTCAAACTGGTGGTTTTTTCACCAACGCAAAAAATCTATATTTTTCATTGACTTATAGAATCAACAAAAAGAATCAAGGGTTTACGTCAAGCACTGCATCTTGCTTGACAAGGCGCATCGCAATTGTGCACAAGTCGCTGCGTCATGCCGTCGCACTGCCCTTTTTCAGGGCAGATTGCGAGCCTCTCTAGGCCGGGCATGGCAGGCGGCCGCCCAGTTGATAGGCGCCCAGATGGAAGACCCTAGGGGTATCGGGAACCTGGGCATTCTTGAACGCCACATACTCCGCCGTGGTTTCACACAACCAGCTCAGCAGGTTGCGCGGACGCTTTTCTGCCAACGCGCTTGGGACGAACAACGCCACGTTGTTACCCTTCTGCGGGCAGCGCGCCGAGCGGTATTCAAATGCCTCCACCGCGGCCCCACGCATGGCTGCACCCAACACCTGGCACGGTTGATAAGCGCTGGCATGACATAGCGCGTCCTGGAACTGGGCAAAGGGAGGATGTTGCAGTTGGATGCCGCGCTCCACCTGGTAGCGTGCCTCGAAGGTGCAATGCTCGGACAGAATGCGCCCGCTGGGCGGCGCAACGCTCATGCCGTCCCACAACAGGAAACGGTAATAAGCCGCCTCAGCCATGGCTGTGTCGATGCGCAGCGCGCCGTAGAACAGGCTCGGCTCATGCACCGAACCAAAGCGCGAGCCCCAGCGCAGCGGTGGATAGCGGAACGGAGTTTTCAGCAAGTAATGCAGCGGCTCGGCACTCTGCGGCAGCGGTGGTTTGCTGGTCTCCAGCAATTCCTCAAGCAGCGCCTGTTCAGCGAGGGTATCGACCAGTTGCAGGGTCGCGACCTGGGCCTGACTCTCGACCAGGCGCACCAGGCGCCCGCGCAGGGGTTTGATCTGCTGCGGGCCTTGGCAGTGTTGCCAGATATCCATAATGGCGTTGTCCTTGATGCTTGATGTTAGAGCCCACTGCGCAACAACAGTGACTCAGCCCTTGCCACGAATCGCATCGAGGTACTCCACCACACGCACAAGCCCCTGCACTTGCAGCATCAGCGCCAGTGGCGGTGCATCCAGATGGCGATTATCAGTGCGCAGAAAATGCTGCATGTCCGCCAGGTTGCCGCCAAACAGGGCAAACAGTGAGCGGTATACCCGAATCAGCAGCAAGGCCAGTTCGCCGGTCTTGCTCTGCACCCGCAGGCCGCCCTCTGCCCAGCGCGAGATGGCTGTGCGGTGCACCCCCACGATGTCCGCCAACTCCTGCTGGGTCAGCCCCAGTTGCTCACGGGTATTGAGCAGCGCCTTGGCCAGTACCGCGTCTGCATCGGCGACCGGTCGAATCAATGCACTCATCACGACCTCCCTTCTGCCCATCAATGTCTGTTTCAAACAAAAATATCACTAAATGCTGTATTTACACAGTACCAGTTAAGCACTCATTGGCAGCCTGCCAGACATGGGTTAACGTCCAGCCACACAACTCACCACTCAGGATCAGTGCTTATGCCCAGCCGGCGCACCTGGCTGCGACTGCTTGCTTACCTGGTTTTACTGCTCCTGCTGCTTGGCGCAACAAGCTACCTGAGCCTGAACCGCGCGCTTGAACGTGCACAGGTCAGCCACCTCGACTGGCAGGGGCTGGGCATCTCCACCCAAGGCATCCAGCTTGAGCAGCTCCGCCTGGAACACCCGGCGGCCACCGTGCAGTTGCAACATTTACAGCTGCCGTGGCGCGGTTTCAGTCTGGCCCCGCCGTTCTGGCAGCAGATTTCGCTTGCACACCTGCAACTGCAGCTGCCCACACGCAGTGAAGCTGCGCCCACTGGCGCCGACACGCCGATACTGCAACCCGAACAACTGGCCAAGCTGATCGGCCTGCTACCGCAGCGACTAGAAATCGCCACCCTGCAGATCGAGCTGCCCTGTGCCGAAACGCGCTGCCAGCTGCTGGGCGATCTGCAGCTGCGTAAACAGGCACGCACAGCCACACAACAACTTGAACTGCAGCTCAACCTGCAACACCAGCAGGATCAACTGCGCTGGCACGCTCAGCTGCAAGCTGAGGCCACAGGTGCAGCCTTGCAGCTGGGCCTGGCCATCAACCAGCAACCGCAGTTGCGGATCAGCAGTCGTTTGCAGCGCACAGCCAGCGGTCAGCTCTGGCAGGGTGAACTCGACGGCGAATTGGCCCAGGGTCGTGTGCTGCACAGCTGGCTCCGCCAGTGGCTGCCTGACAGCGGCCAGCTACCTGAAGCGTCAGCAGCGGCGCAACTGCAGGCCAGTTGGCAACTGCAACTGCCCCCAGGGCCACTTGACCTGAAACAACTGCACCAGGCCAGCGGCCAGCTGCAGGCCAGCGCCAACCTGCCAGCGCCCTGGCCAATTCCAAGCATCGGCCTACTGCAAGGCCAGCTTGGCCTCTCCGCCCACACGCTGCATGGGCAATGGCTGGCCGATAGCCTAACTGCCGACCTCAACCTCACGCAGATCCCCGACGAGCTGACCAGCGACCTGCCGGTAGCACTCAGACCGGACGCCTTGCAGCTGACAATTCAGCCCACACAGATGCCGGACAACCTGGCCGAACAGTTGCGCGGACGCGCCCTGCCCTTGCAGCTGCAATTGCGTGGGCAAGGACGCAGTCCATTCAACCTGGAAGGCACATTGGCGCTGGCCAATGGCCTGCCCTGGGGCCTGCAAGTGCTGGCAGGCAAGCTGACTGCCAGCAGCCCCGCACTGCAGCTGGAACAGCTGCAACTCGGCGCCGGCCAGGCACACCTGCTGATCAGCGCCTACCTCGATCCAGAACAGTTGATGCTCAAGCTGGAGAAAGGCACACAACTCAGCCTGCAGCAGGTCGGCAGCACCGAGTTGCAGGCACAGCAGCTCACGCTCAGCAGCAGCGGATTACAGCTGCAGGGCCGGCTAACCGATGGCACATTGCATGACTGGCAGTTGCAAGGCCCTCTCGACCTCAGCGCACAGCTGCAGCATGCCCAGCTGCGCCCGCAGCGCTGGTATTGGCAAGGCCCGCTGGTGGCTTCTCAAGAACAGGTGGAGCTGGATGGCACACTGCGTAACGATGCCGCCCTGCAACTTAAGCTGCAGCTACAACACAACCACGCCAAAGGGTTGAGCCTGCACGCCCAGCTGGCAGAGCTGTTTCTGCGCAGCGGCAACCCGCTGCAAGACAGCTTCAGCGCCTGGCCAGCCTTGCTGGAGTTGAACAATGGTCGACTGAATGCCGACGCGACGCTGAGCCTGGCCAGCGATCAACAACAGCCCACAGTGAGCGTCACACTCACGGGCAAAGGCCTTGGCGGAATTTATGACCGCACGGCACTGGAGGGCCTGGACAGTCAAATGGCGCTGCGTCTTGACCCGCGCCGGCTCGAACTGAACATCAGTGAGCTGCGTCTGGCCCAGGCTAACCCAGGCATTCCGTTGGGCCCGGTGCAGCTAAAAGCTCACTACAGCGCCGACTTGCACGCCCTCGGCAAAGGCCAGTTGCAGCTTGAGCGCGCGCAAACGGCATTGATGGGCGGTCAGCTACGACTGGCCGCCGGACACTGGGACCTGACAGCGGAGCCCTTGCAGTTTCCTATCGAGGTCGATGGGCTGGAACTTGAACAACTTTTCATCCTCTACCCCACAGAAGGTCTGGCTGGCAGCGGCACCCTGGATGGCCGCTTACCGCTGCAGATCGGTAGCCAGGGTGTGACCATCACACAGGGGCAGCTGAGTGCCCGTGCGCCGGGCGGGCAGCTGCAGTTTCACTCCGAGCGTATTCGTGCCCTGGGCCGCAGCAACCCGGCAATGCAGCTGGTCACCCAATCACTGGAGGACTTTCGCTTCACCACCCTGAGCAGTCAGGTCGACTACAACCAGCAAGGCAAGCTGGCCCTGGCCATGCGCCTGGAGGGACAGAATCCGGCCATCGAACAGGGCCGACCGATTCACTTCAACATCAACCTGGAAGAGGACATCCCGACCTTGCTGGCCAGCCTGCAACTGACCGACAAGGTCAGCGACATCATCAAGCAACGCGTGCAGCAGCGTATGCTGGAACGCAATGCCAAGACGGCCCCGAACGAGTAAAAGGAGAAGCGCCATGCGCTTGCGTAGTTGTTTCGCCGCCCTGCTGCTGGGGCTGCTCAGCACGGCCTGTACGCCGACTGTGCAGCTGGCAATGCCCAACGAGCCGATCAATATCAACCTCAACGTGAAGATCGAGCACGAAATCTATATCAAGGTGGATAAAGCCCTGGACAGTATGTTCAGCGAATCCAGTGGACTGTTCTAAGGAGCCCGAGCATGAAGAATTACCAACGCCTTGCCAGCCTGTTGCTGCTGCTCAGCCTGAGCCTGCCGGCGGCCGCCCTGAATCTCAATGAAGCCATGTCGGCCCTCGGCGATGTCAAAGCCAGTGGCCAGTTGGGCGAGATGCCCAACGGCTACCTCGGGGTTGTCAGTGCGGGCGGCCAGGCTGCCGAAATTGCCAAACTGATCAACCAGGCACGCCGTGCCGAATACCAGAAACTGGCGGCGCAGAACGGTATCCAGCTGAGCGATGTGGAAGCCATCGCCGGGCAGAAGGCCATCGACAAGACTCCGGCCGGGCAGTACATCCAGCGTGAAGGTAAGTGGCAACGTAAATAGTACGGATAGCCATACCAGCTCTCTGACGCACATTGCTGGTGCGCACAGCACACCTTACGCGTCGCGGTCTCGACACCAAAAACCAACAAGGAGCGCATTGCGCTCCTTGTTGGTTTACGAGCAGGGACTCAGCGCTGCTGAATCACCGGCTGACCCGCTTTCGGTTTGAAGTACAGGGTTTCACCGCGCGTGAGGTTGGCCAGGCTGAGGTGATCCTTGGCCACTTCGGCTTCAATCGGCTCGCTCTGCCCAGCAACCTTGAGGGTCACTCGGGTGATTGCGCCGAGCGGGCGAATGTCACGGACTTCACCGGCCTGATGGCCTTCTTCGGCCTGACGCGAGAGGTGAATTTCATGCGGGCGGAACAGTACGTGGTGATCATCGCCGACATACAGGCGGTTGGCATCACCAAGGAAGTGGTAGACGAAATCACTGGCTGGATTCTCATACACCTCGCCCGGCGAGCCGATCTGCTCGACCACACCCTTGTTCATCACCACGATGCGATCAGCCACTTCCATGGCCTCTTCCTGGTCATGGGTCACGAACACTGAGGTCAGATGCACTTCTTCGTGCAGACGTGCCAGCCAACGGCGCAGCTCCTTGCGCACCTTGGCGTCGAGGGCGCCGAAGGGTTCGTCGAGCAGCAGCACTTTCGGTTCCACCGCCAGGGCGCGGGCCAGGGCGATACGCTGACGCTGGCCACCGGAAAGCTGTTCAGGGTAGCGATCTGCCAACCAGTCAAGCTGCACCAGATCGAGCAGGTCGTGGACCTTCTTCTTGATCACGTTTTCATTCGGGCGCTGATTCTTGGGCTTCATGCGCAGGCCGAAGGCGACGTTATCGAACACGGTCATGTGGCGGAACAACGCGTAATGCTGAAACACGAAACCGACGTTACGGTCGCGCACGTCATGGTTGGAGACGTCTTCGCCGTGGAACTCGATATTGCCGCTGTCCGGGGTTTCCAGACCGGCGATGATGCGCAGCAAAGTGGTCTTGCCGCAGCCAGACGGACCAAGCAACGCAACCAGTTCGCCGCTCTGGATATTCAGGTTGATATCGTTCAGCGCTTTGAACGCATTGAAGTTCTTGCTGACGTTGGAAATTACGATCGACATGGTTATTCGTCCTCAGCCTTGTGGCGCAGGCGGTTAATGCGTGACTCGCTCCACTGCTTGAGCAGCAGGATAAACAGCGCCAGAAGCAACAGCAGACTGGCGACGCTGAAGGCGGCGACGTGATTGTATTCGTTATAAAGAATCTCGACATGCAGCGGCAGCGTATTGGTGTAACCGCGAATGTGCCCAGACACCACCGACACCGCGCCGAACTCGCCCATGGCCCGTGCCGTACACAGCACCACGCCATAGATCAGACCCCATTTGATATTCGGCAGGGTGACGTGCCAGAACATCTGCCAGCCATTGGCACCGAGCAGGCGCGCGGCCTCTTCTTCCTGGGTGCCTTGCTCCTGCATCAGCGGAATCAGCTCACGGGCCACAAAAGGCACGGTAACGAACACCGTGGCCAGAACGATGCCCGGCAAGGCGAAAATGATCTGAATATCGTGCTCACGCAGCCATGGGCCGAAGAAGCCCTGGGCACCGAACAGCAGCACATAGATCAGACCGGCGATGACCGGCGAAACGGAGAACGGCAGGTCGATCAGGGTGACCAGAATGCTCTTGCCGCGAAACTCGTACTTGCTCACGCACCAGGCGGAGGCCACGCCGAACACCAGGTTGAGTGGCACCGAAATGCCCACCGCGAGCAGGGTCAACTTCAAAGCGGAAATGGCATCTGGCTCGAAGATGGCACCGAAGAACGTGCCAACACCCTGCTTTAGCGCTTCGCTCAGCACGATAAACAGCGGTAACAGCAAAAACAGCGCAAACACCAACCAAGCGCTGATGATCAGCAGCCGGCGACCGAGTACGTTGCCGCGCCGGGCGGCGTTGGCCGAAGAGGCCGCAGTCAGGGATGTAGAAGACATGGCGACCTCCTCAGGACTTGGCGATCTGGCGCTGCAGCAGGTTGATCAGCAGCAGCAAAATAAAGGAGACCACCAGCATCAGCACGCCAATAGCCGTGGCACCGTGATAGTCGTACTGGTCGAGCTTGACCATGATCAGCAGCGGCAGGATTTCGGTTTTCATCGGCATATTGCCGGCGATAAAGATCACTGAGCCGTACTCACCCACGCCTCGCGCAAAGGCCAGCGAGAAGCCGGTCAGCCAGGCAGGCAACAGGGCCGGCAGCAGCACATAGCGAAACACCTGCAGCGGCTTGGCGCCCAGGCAAGCTGCGGCTTCTTCGACCTCACGCGGGATATCGGCCAGCACCGGCTGGATGGTGCGCACCACAAACGGCAACGTGACAAAGGTCAGTGCCAGAGTGATGCCCAGCGGGGTGTAGGCAATTTTGAAACCCAGGTCCGTGGCGAACTGACCGACCAGGCCGCTGGGGGCATACAGGGCAGTCAAGGCAATACCGGCAACGGCAGTGGGCAAGGCAAACGGCAGGTCGATCATTGCTTCGATGATCTTGCGGCCCGGGAAGGTGTAACGCACCAGCGCCCAAGCCAGTAATGTGCCGATAATGCCGTTGATGATGGCAGCGGCGAAGGCAGTGGCAAAGCTCAGTTTCAGCGCTGCCAGCACGCGCGGTGCAGAAATAATCGCCCAGAATTCAGCCCAGGTGAGCTGAGCGGCGTGAACGAACATGGCACCCAGGGGAATCAGCACCAACAGGCTGAGGTACACCAGGGTGTAGCCCAGCGTCAGCCCGAAGCCGGGTATGACCGGGGAAGTACGACGAGACATTGTCTGTCCTTAATCTGCTTCTGCGTTGGAACGCTCAAATCAGCCCTGCCGCCGGTGTCGCCCTTTCCGGCTGGCCTGCAACAAGGCCGACGCTTACACAACAAGGGGTGGGCAGCGCACGGCTAACCCACCCCTGGCCTATCTGGCTTACTGCGCCTGATAGATCTGATCGAATACGCCACCGTCGTTGAAGAACTTCGGCTGCGCGGTTTTCCAACCGTTGAAGTCCTTGTCGATGGTGACCAGCTTCAACGCCGGGAACTGCTTGGAGAACTCGGCAGCAATCGCCTCGTTACGCGGACGGTAGAAGTGCTTGCCGGCCAGACGCTGACCTTCATCGCTGTACAGGTAGTTGAGGTAAGCCTCGGCTACTTTGCGGGTGCCCTTCTTGTCGACGTTCTGATCAACCACGGCTACCGGCGGCTCGGCGAGAATCGACAGCGACGGCGCAACGATTTCGAAGTTGTCACCCCCCTCTTCCTTCAGTGCCAGGAAGGCTTCGTTTTCCCAGGCCAGCAGCACGTCACCGATCTGGTTGTTAACGAAGGTGATGGTCGAACCACGCGCACCGGTGTCGAGTACCGGCACGTTTTTGTAGAGCTTCTCAACGAACGCCTGAGCCTTGGCTTCGCTGCCGTACTTCTGCTGGGCGTAGGCCCAGGCGGCAAGGAAGTTCCAGCGCGCACCGCCAGAGGTTTTCGGGTTCGGGGTGATCACTTCAACGCCCGGCTTGACCAGGTCATCCCAGTCCTTGATGCCTTCCGGGTTGCCTTTACGCACCAGAAACACGATGGTCGAGGTGTACGGCGTGCTCGATTGCGGCAGGCGCTCCTGCCAGTTTTCCGGGATCAGCTTGCCGAGCTTGTACAGCTCGTCGATGTCACCGGCCAGGGCCAGGGTCACCACGTCAGCACGCAGACCGTCGATCACCGCACGGGCCTGTTTGCCCGAGCCGCCATGGGACTGCTGGATGGTCACGGCTTCGTTGCCCTGGTCTTGCCAGTACTTGTTGAAAGCCTTGTTGAAATCGACATACAGCTCACGGGTCGGATCGTAGGACACGTTGAGCAGGGTTTCTGCGGCGGCCACCGGGCCTGCGATCAGGACGCTGGCAAGGGCAGCGAGGGCAAAACGGCGAATGGACATGGTGCGACTCCTAAATTCTTCGATTGTGTGTTGGTTTTTTCTTAGGGGTTGAAGGTCAACAGCGCATTCGCGAATGACCAGCGCAATACCGGTGTGTGCTCATGGCTTCTGCTCGATTCATGCTCACGCCCTCCGGTGGTCCAGTCGGGTTTTGAGGCTCGGTGTTAGATGCTCGGTGTTGGTGTAGCAGGTCAGGCGTTCTTGCCGGCCGGAGCCTGCAAGCGGAATTTCTCTTTACGCTCGATCTGCACGACTTGGCCGTTGTGCACGGTGATTTCCACCGAGCCGAACTTCAGGCCATTCAGCGCAGCCTGGATCTCGCGCAGGATGCTGGCGTCGTCCTGGCCTTCAAGGTTACGGAGGGTTGCGGTCATGGTATTGCTCCTTGAAATAGCCCCATGCGACTGGCGAAAACTGGCCGTAGTCAGTGGGTGTGGAGCGGATAGTAGAGAGCATCGAATATTCTTAAAAATATTATTTAAGAACATTTATATAATTTTTAGATATATGAAAGCCATTACACAAACCACTCAAAAAAATAGAAATATGGAATAAGCAAATAAGTTCTTATTCTTTTTGATATTCGAAACCCCTGCCTACACTGCAGCCATTAAAACGTGCAGGAGGGCGCACGATGCGCAACGAAACTATCCGCTACCTGATAGTGCCGGGCTGGCAAGGATCGGCCGACGATCACTGGCAAAGCCACTGGCAACGCAGCCTGCCGAACAGTGCGCGGGTCGAACAGGCCGACTGGCTGAACCCCGAGCGCGCAGCCTGGGTGGCCGAACTGCAACGCAATATCGCCAATGACCCGCGCCCGACCATCCTGATTGCCCATAGCCTGGGCTGCATTACAGTGGCCCATTGGGCCAGCCAGGCTCCGGTCGAACTGCTACGGCGGGTGCGCGCCGCACTGCTGGTCGCACCGGCGGACGTGGAGCGCGCCAACTGCCCCGCAGCCCTGCAGAATTTTGCGCCGATTCCACAGCACCCGCTGCCGTTCCCCAGCCAGTTGGTCGGCTCGGATAACGACGCCGCAGCCAGCGCCGCACGGGCCATCGAACTGGCCCGCGACTGGGGCAGCGATGTGGCCATTCTCAGCGGTGCCGGGCATATCAATGTGAAGTCCGGGCATCAACGCTGGGAGCAGGGTTTTGCCTACCTCTATCGCCTGCAAGGCCGTATAGAGCAGCACGCACGCCGCCGCGCCTGAGCGTACCCGGTACCTAAGCCAGACGCCGCAAGGCCTCTGGCCTTGTAAAGACCATGCAACCTGCCCTGCCGCCCGAGCCGGGCTGGAGACTTGTTAATGAGCCAGAACACTTTCAGCAGCCAGCCGCTGCTGACCTTTCCCGATGCGGAAAAAAGCCCACTGAGCATCCGCGCCAAGGCGCTGGTGTTTATCGACCCACGCTCCAAGCAGCTGCGTGATCAGGTCGAGCAACTCGCCACGCAACCCCTGCCACTGTTGATCGAAGGTGAGACTGGCACCGGCAAGGAACTGCTGGCACGGCATATCCACCGCGCCAGCGAGCGCCCTGGCTTGTTTGTTGCGCTCAGTTGCAGCGGGCTGAGCAGCAAGCATGCCCAGGCCGAGCTGTTCGGCTATGCCGCCGGCGCGCATCAGGGCACGGCCAGCAGCCGGGCCGGCTGGTTCGGTTCCGCCAACAACGGCACCTTGTATCTGGATGAAATCGGCGATCTGCCGCTGCCGCTGCAAGGCGAACTGCTCAGCGCCCTGGAAACCGGCGAAGCGTTGCGCGTCGGCGCCAGCCAGCCAAGCCCTGCAGATGTCCGGCTGCTGGCTGCCACCAGCATCGACCTGGCCCAGGCGGTGGCCGCCGGCAAATTCAATGAGCGCTTATACGGATACCTGAGCGACGGTCGCCTCAACCTGCCACCGCTGCGTGAACGCATTGGCGATATCCTGCCGCTGGCGGAATACTTTCTCGGCATCTACGCCCAGCGCCTGAGCCTGCCACTGCCCACCATCAGCGATGCCGCGCAGCAACGCCTGGAAACCCATAGCTGGCCGGGCAATACCCGCGAGCTGGAGAACGTCATCCACTTTGCTCTGCTGGTCAGCAGTGGTGATGAGATCCTCAGCCAGCACCTCAATCTGGCCGGCAGCGTGGCGCCCCTGACAGCTATTCAGCATGGCCTTGCGCAGCTCTTTGATGCTGCCGAACCCCAGCAACTGAACCACCTGCGAGAACTGCTGCAGCACGCCGAACAGCGCCTGCAGCAGCTCGCCGGTTAAGCCCCAGCCCCCTTGGCCAGCTCGGCTTGCAGCCACTCGACAAATACCTGGGTCAGGCGTTGGCGGCGCTTGCGCTCCGGCAGCACCAGGTAATAGCCCATCGTTGAATGTGCAACTTCATCACCCATGCGGCACAGCAGGTTCTGCGTCAGCAGTTCATCAACCAGATGCCGCCAACCGATGGCCACGCCCTGCCCGGCGATGGCCGCCTGAATCAGCAGCGTGTAGTTATCGAAACGCAGGCTGCCGGGGCTTGGCGTTTGCTGCAGCCCAAACGCGCGGAACAGCCCGGCCCAGTCGAACCAGCGCGAACGATTTTCCGGGCGCAGGTGCAACAGCGGCAGACTGGCCAGCGCAGCAGCCGGCAGCGGTAACTCACGGCCCTTGAGCAACCGCGGACTGCACACCGGGAATACCTCTTCGCGAAACATCAGCTGCGCCTCGGCATGCTTGAAACGTCCGTCGCCGAAGTTGATCGCCACATCGATTTCCGCCGGCAACGCGCCCTGATCACGCTCGCTGGTGATCAAACTGACATCCACCTCCGGGTGCAACTGATGGAAGCGCTGCAAGCGCGGCATCAGCCAGTACGCGGCAAAGGCGAAGTCAGTGGCCACCTGCAGCACCTCATGTTGCTGTTGCGCGGTGACCGCCAGCAGGCCGGCATCCAGGCTCTGCAGGCCGTCCTGCACGTAACTCAGCAACAGCTCGCCGGCATCAGTCAGGGCAATGCCGCGGTACACCCGGTCGAACAAGCGGGTTGCCAGTTGCTGCTCCAGCCGTTTGATCTGCTGGCTGATCGCCGGCTGGCTGGTACCCAGCTCGCTGGCCGCGGCGGTAAAGCTCAGCTGGCGGGCAGCGGATTCGAATACCCGCAGCACATCCAGCGACACCCCATTGATGCGTTCAAACATAAGTTCAGGTTATCCAATGCATCTACTTACAGCAGGTTTACCCAGCTTTTTCTAATCCGGATGATCAAGCCAGCACTGTCGCATAAATCTTTCATATGGAATACCGGCTGCCATGAAACGCCCGAACATCCTCTTTATCATGGCCGATCAAATGGCCGCGCCGATCCTGCCACTGCACGATGCGACCTCACCGATCCAGATGCCTAACCTGGTGCGCCTGGCCACCGAAGCCGTGGTGTTCGATGCCGCCTACTGCAACAGCCCGCTCTGCGCGCCGTCGCGTTTTACTCTGGTCAGCGGCCAGTTGCCCTCGAAGATCGGTGCTTACGACAACGCCGCCGACTTTCCAGCTGACGTCCCCACCTACGCCCACTACCTGCGCCGCCTCGGTTACCGCACCGCGCTGTCGGGCAAGATGCACTTCTGCGGTCCGGATCAGTTGCATGGTTATGAAGAGCGCCTGACCAGCGACATCTACCCGGCCGACTACGGCTGGGCGGTGAACTGGGATGAGCCGGACGTGCGCGCCAGCTGGTATCACAACATGTCCTCGGTGCTACAGGCCGGGCCATGCGTGCGCACCAACCAGTTGGATTTCGATGAAGAAGTGGTGTTCAAGGCCCAGCAGTATCTGTATGACCACGTGCGCCGCGACGGTGATCAGCCTTTCTGCCTGACCGTGTCGATGACCCACCCGCATGACCCCTACACCATCCCGGCCGAATTCTGGAACCTCTACCGCGACGAGGACATCCCACTGCCGCGCCAGCATATCGAGCAGGCCGAGCAAGACCCGCACTCGCAACGCCTGATGAAAGTCATCGACCTGTGGGACAAGCCACTGCCCGAGAACAAGATCAAGGATGCGCGCCGCGCCTACTTCGGTGCCTGCAGCTATATCGACAGCAACATCGGCAAGCTGCTGAAAACCCTCAAGGACTGCAACCTGAGCGACAACACCATCATCGTGTTCTCCGGCGATCACGGCGACATGCTGGGTGAGCGCGGCCTCTGGTACAAAATGCATTGGTTTGAAATGGCCGCCCGCGTGCCACTGCTGATACATGCACCCAAGCAGTTTGCTGCGCGCCGGGTAAGCCAGAATGTCTCGACCATGGACCTGCTACCGACCCTGGTGGAACTGGCTGGCGGCACGCTGCAAGCCGACCTGCCACTGGATGGCCGCTCGCTGCTGGCGCACCTCGAAGGACGCCAGGGACATGACGAGGTCATTGGCGAATATATGGCCGAGGGCAGCATCAGCCCATTGATGATGATCCGTCAGGGCGAGTGGAAATTTATCTATTCGCAGCAGGATCCCCTGCTGCTGTTCAACCTGCGCCACGACCCGCAAGAGCGCGAAAACCTGGCAGAGTCAGCCGAGCACCAAAGCCTGCTCGCCGACTTTATCAACCAGGCCCAGGCGCGCTGGGACATGCCGGCGATTCATCAGGCCACCCTGGCCAGCCAGCGGCGCAGGCGTTTCGTGGCCAGCGCACTGACCCAAGGGCACCTGACCAGTTGGGACCATCAGCCAATGGTCGACGCCAGCCAACAGTACATGCGCAACCACATCGATTTGGACGACCTCGAACGTCGCGCCCGTTTTCCGCAACCCTGATTGCAAGCCACTGCCGCGTTGATCCAATAACTAATAATTCAAGAGGACACATGCCATGCACACACTTCGCACAGCACTTATCGGCGGCCTGTTACTGGCCGCCAGCAGCTACAGCTTCGCCGAAGACGCCAGTTGCGCCACGGTGAAACTCGGTGATCCGGGTTGGAGTGATATTGCCGTAACCAACGGCATCGCCAGCTTTCTGCTCGACGGCCTGGGCTACAAGGCGCAGCCACAGACCCTGGCCGTGCCGATTATTTTCGCCGGGCTGCAGAAAGGTCAGGTGGACGTGTTCCTCGGTAACTGGATGCCGGCGCAGCAGAGCAACTACGACAAGTTCGTCAGCAGCGGTGAAGTCGAGCAACTGGTGGAAAACCTCAGCGGCACCGAGTACACCCTGGCCGTGCCCGCCTATGCCTATGAAGCGGGTGTGAAGACCTTTGCCGACCTCAACCGGCATGCCGACAAGTTCAGCCGCAAGATCTACGGCATCGGCTCAGGCGCACCGGCCAACGAGTCGATCCAGAAGATGATCACCGCCAACGAGTTCGACCTGAAGGACTGGAGCCTGGTGGAATCCAGCGAACAGGCCATGTTGGTGCAGGTCGGCCGCGCGGTGAAGCGCGAGCAGTTTGTGGTGTTCCTCGGCTGGACCCCGCACCCGATGAACGTGCAATACGACATGCGCTACCTCAAGGGTGGCGAGAAGTACTTCGGTGCCAGCGGCAGCGTCAACACCCTGGCCCGCAAAGGCTACGCCGCGCAGTGCCCGAATGTCGGCAAGCTGCTGAGCAACCTGACCTTCACCCAGCAGATGGAGAACGCCATCATGGACCAGGTGCTGAGCAAACAGGCCAGCAACGATGAGGCGATCAAGGCCTGGCTCAGGGCCAATCCAGCGGTGGTTGCCGGCTGGCTCAAGGGCGTCACCAGCCGCAGCGGTGGCGATGCGCTGGCGGCAGTAAACGCCAAGCTCTGAGTCACCCCTGAAGGTTAAATCGAGCGGACAGAGCAAGGCCTGTCCGCTCGCTTGCATAGGTCTACTCCCGCCACGAGCGACACTGATGCCGCCATCCGTTTTGCAGTCCCTGCTGCCTTTTCTGCGCTGGTTACCCAATTGCACGAAACGCAGCCTTGGCAAAGACCTGCTGGCAGGCCTGAACGGGGCCATCCTGGCGCTGCCACAGTCCATCGCCTACGCCCTGATCGCCGGGCTGCCGCCGCAATATGGCCTGTACGCGGCCATCGTGCCGGTACTGATCGCCTGCCTGTGGGGCTCCTCCAGCTACCTGATCTGCGGCCCCACCGCCGCGATTTCCATCGTGTTGTTCAGCAGTGTCAGCCCGCTGGCAACACCGGGCAGCGACGACTTTATTGCCCTGATTCTGCTGCTGACGCTGCTGGCGGGCCTGTGTCAGTGGCTACTGGGTCTGCTGCGCTTTGGCGCGCTGGTGAACTTCGTTTCGCACTCGGTGGTGCTCGGTTTCACCCTGGGTGCGGCCCTGGTGATCGGCATCGGCCAGTTGCCCAACCTGCTTGGCCTGACTGTCACCGGCCAGGCCACGGCACTGACCAGCCTGCTCAACCTCGGCGAACACCTGATTGATAGCAACTGGCGCAGCCTGGCCGTAGCCGCGTTTACCCTGACAGTCAGCCTGCTGAGCAAACGCCTGTGGCCACGTGGCCCGGCATTGTTGATCGGGATAGTCGCTACCAGCCTGTTGGTCATGGCCTGGCCCGAGCAGCTCAGTGCAATTGCCCTGGTCAGCCATTTCGACGGCCGTTTGCCTCCGGTTGCCCTGCTCGACCTCAACCTGACTCACATCCTGCAACTGCTGCCCGCTGCCGTGGCCTGTGGCTTGCTCGGCCTGGTCACCAGCCTGTCGATTGCCCGCGCGCTGGCAGACCGCTCGCAACAACTGCTGGATGCCAACCAGGAAGTACGCGCCCAGGGCCTGTCGAATATCCTCGGCCCCTGGTTCGGCGGCTCGCTGTCGGCAGGCTCCTTCACCCGCTCGGCACTCAATCAGCAAGCCGGGGCCTGCTCGCCGATGGCCGGGGTCTTCGCCGCCCTGCTGGTGGCGCTGTTCGCCCTGTATGGCAGCCGCCTGTTCGCTTATGTGCCAATTCCCGCCATGGCGGCGAGCATTCTGCTGATCTGCTGGGGACTGTTCGACCTCGCTGCCGTCAAGGCCCTCAAGCGCGTCAGCCCCAGCGAGTTTCTGGTGATGCTGCTGACCGTGCTGGCAACCCTGGTGCTGGAGTTGCAGAGCGCTATCTACGCTGGCGTGCTGGCTTCGCTGGTCGTCTACCTCAAGCGCACCTCTCAACCGCGCGTGCGTCAGTGGCAGGACGGTGAACAGGAGTGGCTGCGCATCGAAGGTTCGATCTTCTTCGGTGCCTGCAATTACCTGCAACAGTTGCTGCAACGCAGCTCGGCACGCTCGGTAATGATCGATGCGCGGCACATTAATTTTATCGACTACGCCGGGGTCGCCATGCTGCACCAGGAAGCCCGCCGCCTGCATAACCAGCAGCGCCTGTTGGTTGTGCACCACGCACGGCCCCAGGTGATCGCAGACATCTACAAGCTGGAAGGCCGTGAACACTGCCCGGTGCAGTTCGCCTGAACAGCACCTCATTAAGACATAAAAGGAATATAAATAGCGTTAAAAATTACTTTTTATGAATAAAAAAGTTGTGCAGTATCCCCTCGTACTCCTGGCCCAGTGGTCAGGCATTCAAGCAAACGCCTGCAAGACGGGCTCAGTGACGAGGAAAGTCTGCATCATGCTCAAGAAACTTCTGCTGGCCAGCGCCATTACCTCAAGCCTGTTGAGCAGCGCCGCTGCCCTGGCCCAGGACAAGCCAATCCTGAATGCCTCCTACGACATTGCCCGGGAACTGTTCGCCGAGATCAATCCCAAGTTCGTCGCCCACTGGAAAGCCCAGACCGGCAAGGAACTGAAGATCGACCAGTCGTTCGCCGGTTCCTCGCGCCAGGCGCAAGACATCATCCAGGGCAAGAAGGTCGATACCGTGACCTTCAACCAGGTCACTGACGTGGACATCCTGGCCAAGCGTGGCCTGGTCCGCGAAGACTGGGCCAAGCAGTTCCCCAACAACAGCTCGCCCTACTACAGCACCACCGCTTTTCTGGTGCGCAAAGGCAACCCGAAAAACATCAAAGGCTGGGACGACCTGGCCCGTGAAGACGTGAAACTGGTCTTCCCCAACCCGAAAACCTCCGGCAATGCGCGCTACAGCTACCTCGGTGCCTGGCTGCATGCCAATGAACAGTTCAAGGGCGATGAAGCCAAGATCAAGAGCTTCGTCGGCAAAGTGCTGCACAACGTCGAGAACTTCCCCACCGGTGGCCGCGCCGCCACTGTTGCCTTTGCCCAGAATGGCCAGGGTGACGTGCTGCTGACCTTCGAGTCGGAAGTGGTGAACATTGCCAAAGGTGAAGAGTTCAAGTCCGGCGAATACGAGATCGTCGTGCCGCCGGTCAGCGTACTGGCCGAGTTCCCGGTTGCCCTGGTCGACAAAGTGGTCGATGAAAAAGGCACTCGCGAGGTCTCCAAAGCCTACCTAGACTTCCAGTACAGCAAGGACATCCAGCAACTGCTGACCACCTACAGCTACCGCGTGCATCACCCGGAAGTCGTGGCGGCCACTGCTGACCAGTTCCCCAAGATCCGCCTGATCAACCCGACCGAGGTTCTCGGCACCTGGGATGAGATCACTGCCAAGCACTTCGATGCCGATGGTATCCTTGACCAACTGTTGGCTGAGGGCCGCTAGGAACCTCTTTACGATCTGCTGCGCGTCGGCCCTGCGGCGTTAAAAACCGGCTCGGAATGCTCATGTACAAAAGTACACTCCGCTTCCTCGCCTGTTTTTGCCTTGCAGGACTCTAGCTCGCGAGATCGTAAAAAGGCTCCAAGGCCCTGCTGGTTTGAGTCACACACAGACCGCCGTACCTACGGCGGTTTGTGCATTCAGAGATTTGTCGTGCCAAACACTCCCCGCTTCTTTCTGCAGAACCCGCTGCTGCCAGGCTTTGGTCTGAGCTTCGGCTTCAGCACTTTTTATATCTCGCTGATTATTCTGTTCCCGCTGTCGGCGCTGCTGCTGTATGTCAGTGACATGAGCTGGGCGCAGTACTGGCGGGCCATTAGCGACCCCCGCGTGGTGCAGAGCTACAAGGTGACCTTGAGTGGTGCCTTCTACTCGACCATCGCCGCGCTGCTGATCGGCCTGCTGCTGGCCTGGATCATCACCCGTTACGATTTCCCAGGCCGGCGTCTGGTGGATGCCTTGGTTGATCTGCCCTTCGCCCTGCCCACCTCGGTGGCCGGACTGACCCTGGCGACGCTGCTGGCCCCTGGCGGCTGGCTCGGCCAATGGTTCGAGCCGCTGGGCATCAAAGTGGCCTACGCCTACCCTGGCATTCTGATCGCCATGGTGTTTACCAGCCTGCCCTTTGTGGTGCGCACCGTGCAGCCGGTGCTGCAGGACCTGGGCCGCGACTACGAAGAAGCCGCCAGCACCCTGGGTGCCAATCGCCTGCAGACGTTCTTCTACGTGGTGCTGCCTACCCTGACCCCGGCGCTGGTCACCGGCGCGTCGCAATCCTTTATCCGCAGCCTCGGCGAGTTCGGCGCGGTGATCATGATCGCCGGCAATATCCCGTTCAAAACTGAAGTCTCCTCGCTGATGATTTTCGTGCGCTTGCAGGAGTTCAACCACAACGCGGCTGCGGCGATTGCCTCAGTCATTCTGCTGGCCTCACTGGTGCTGCTGTTCAGTCTGCAAGTGCTGCAAGGCCGCCTGTTCAAATGGCAACGGCAAGGCAAATGAGAAAACCACAATATTGGCATCAATGGTTGCTGATCGGCCTGGGGTTGAGCCTGGTCACCCTGCTGCTGCTCATTCCACTGGCGTTGATCTTCAGCAAGGCGTTCTCCGGTGGCCTGGCGTTGCTGTGGAGCAACCTGGGCGAAGACTACATGCTGCATGCCATCGGCCTGACCCTGCTGGTTGCCGGGCTGACCGTGCCGATCAACCTGTGCTTCGGCATCATGCTGGCCTGGTGCGTGACCCATTACGATTTCCGTGGGCGCAAACTGCTGACCACGATAATCGACATTCCCTATGCCGTTTCGCCCGTCGTCGCCGGGCTCTGCTACCTGGTCGTGTATGGCCTGGAGCACGCCCTGGGGCGCTGGTTCTACGACAACGGCATGCAACTGATGTTTGCCTGGCCGGGCATCGTCATGGTCACCATTTTCGTCACCGCGCCCTATGTCGCGCGCATTCTGATTCCAGTGATGCAGGCCCAGGGCCAGGATGAGGAAACCGCCGCCCTATGCCTGGGTGCCGGCGGCTGGCAGATCTTCCGCCATATCACCCTGCCGAAGATCAAATGGGCGCTGCTGTATGGCGTGGTGGTGACCAACGCCCGTGCAGTTGGCGAGTTTGGTGCGGTGTCGGTGGTGTCCGGCACCATTCTCAACCAGACCCTGACCCTGCCCTTGCTGGTCGATCAGTTGAACAACGACTACAAGCCCTCCGCCGCCTTTACCGCCGCCGCACTGCTGGCTTGCATGGCGCTACTGACCCTGCTGCTGAAGACCTTTATGGAATGGCGGCAACGCACCCTGATGCAGCGCGCCGAAGCGTAAGCCCGGCGGGTTACGCTTCTGTAGGAGCACGCCATGCGTGCGAAGTGCATTCGCGGGCATGGCCCGCTCCTACACGCGTTAGCATTTACGGCCAATAGCGCCGTAGCCTAAGGCCTATCAGCACCCCCAGCAGGCAAAACACACCGAACACCCAGCCGGACACCGCACCGGCCATAACCCCCGACAACAGCGTGCCCACGGTGCAACCCAGTGCCAGCATGCTGCCCCAGCCCAGCAATACGCCGCCCAGTAGATTACGCAGCAGTTCACTGACGCGCGGACGCTTGGGCTGGAAATCCCCCGCTAGCAAGGCACTGGCCCAGGACGCCACAACCAGCCCCAGGATAAACAGGCCGTTGTTCGACAGCAGCGTCTCCTTGATCACCGTGGCGCAACCGGAAAAACCATCCAGCCCTTCCAAGCGTTCCGGCAACCAGCCGAAGCCATCAGCAGCCGTGCGCGCCACACTGCCCAGCTCAGCCGTCACCCCCAGAGGGCCGACGCGCAGGTAACTCAAGGTGGCGAGAAAGCCGATCAACACCCCGCCCACCCAGGTCGGCCAACGCTGGCCAAACAGCAGTTGCAACAGATTGCGCACAGGTGCACGCGGCTCAGCACTGGGTTGCACATGCAGCAACAGCCAACTGGCCAACCCACCCAGCAACGCAAGCTGCAGCAGCAACGACACGCTATACCCCTGCCAGGCGGGCAACCAGACCACCGGAGCCTGCTGGATGCTCAGCAGATACAGCGGGTTCCAGCAGAGAAAGCCCAGGTAAAAACCGATCAGCGCACCGAACACTGCAAACAGCGAGGCGAACGCGCCTTCACCCAAACGGTAAAGATGCGCACTGATGCAGGAGCCGGACAGTGCCATACCAATGCCGAACACCGCGGCACTCAGCCCCAGCACCCAGCTCAGCGGGCCAACATGGGCATCCGGCGGCAAGCGCCCAGCGCTCGGGTCCGGCAAGAACGCACCAAACACCAGGTGATAACCAAGCGTCCCCACTGTCAGCGCCGCGATAATGCCAAGCAGGCCGTCCGGCTTGCGTTGCTCGATAAAGTCGCGGGTTACGCAGAAAAAACAGAAACGTGAACGCTGCAACAGCACGCCAAACACAGCACCGCCGAGCAGCGACAGGCTCAACGCCTGACTACCGCTGTCTGCCCCGGACAAGCGCCAGATAGCAAAGCCCAGCGCCAGGCTCGCTACCAGAGCCAATCCGCCCGCCCAGCGTCCGGGCGTATGCAGAGAGGTCGTGACCATATAAACCCCCAAATAAAAAAATGACCGGAGTCATTTTTGATGTCGCGTAACGACGGTCCGCAGGGTGGCCGCCAATAAAAGAAGAGCGAGCGCCCTGCCTGAACGCTCACCCTTAAAAAGTGACACGGCGGTTAAGCGCCGTGCCGATAGATGTTTATGCCGTAGTTACTTGCCGCCCCAGACGGTGCCAGCCACGTTAACCACCGGCACACCAACGGCGTTGCCGTACTCGGTCCAGGAACCGTCGTAGTTGCGCACGTCATAGCCGAGGATCTTCTTCAGGGCGAACCAGGTGTGGCTGGAGCGCTCGCCGATGCGGCAGTAGGTGATGATCGGCTTGCTGCCATCAATACCCACCGCGCCGTAGACCTTTTTCAGCTCTTCAACCGATTTGAAGGTGCCATCGGCAGCCACTGCCTGGCCCCAGGGCACATTGACGGCACCCGGTACGTGGCCGGCGCGCACTGCCAGTTCCTGCACACCCTGCGGGGCGAAGACCTTGCCGTTGTATTCATCAGCGGAACGGATATCCACCAGTTGTACGTCGCTGCGGTTCTCTGCCGCTGCCAGCACGTCCGGGAGGAAGGCGCGCAGGTCTTTATTCGCCGTTTTGACCGTGACATTGCCGGCTACCGGCGTTTTCGCGCGGTTATCCAGAGCGCGTTTTTCCGCCTCCCACTTCACTCGGCCGCCATCGAGCAGTTTGACGTTGTCCACGCCATACACATCGAACACCCAGGCGCCCCAGGCGGCGAACCAGTTGTTGTTATCGCCGTAGAGCACCGTGGTGGTGTCCGCCGAGATGCCTGATTTACGCAGCAACGCCTGGAAATTTTCCTGGCTGGCGATATCACGGCGCACCGGATCGACCAGATCACGGTGCCAGGCAAAATTCACCGCACCCGGGATATGCCCACGCTCGTAAACGCCCGGTGCAACACTCACCTCGATGATCCGCACCTTGGGGTTGTTCAGGTTCTTTTCCAGCCACTCGGTGCTGACCAGCACATCACTGGTGGCCAGCGCCTGGGCGGCTTGCAACAGCGTGGCAGCCGCCAACAGGCCGGCACCAAACAGGTTTTTGATAGTCATTTCACACTGCCTCAACGGTTATGAAACACGGCCAGGTGGCCCTATTGGTTTACTGGTTTATCAATCTGCTGCATGTCTTTTCTGCGCGCCCCTCCCTGTCGTATCAGCCATACAGCGAAGGCGTGGGCGCCTTGCCGTTGAGTAACCAGTGCCCGAGATCGCGCACCTTGTAATCGAGCGGGTCATGCAGGCTGTGCACCCGCACGTTTCTCCAGAAGCGATCAAATCCGTACTTCGAACTGGTGGAACTGGCGCCCATGTTTTCAAAGATGCGTGCGGTGATTTCCAGCGCGGCGCGGGCCGACACCACCTTGGCTTCGCTGATATGCAAGGCCACCTCGGCGCGTTCGGCAGCCGTCAGTGCGGGTTTTTCCCAGGCGCTCTGCAGGCGCTGGGCGGCGTTGTCCGCCAACAGCTGGGCGCTGCGAAAAAGCAGCCACAGCTCGCCATAACGCTGTTGAATAAAAGGATCATCACTGGCCAGGGCCACACCGGAAGCCGGCCAGGCGCGACTGCTGTCACGGGTGTAACGCAGCGCAGCATCCAACGCGCCCTGGGCATTACCCAGATACAGCTGGGTCAGAATCAGTTGCGACAGGCACGCGCGCAGCGTGGTGCGCGGGCTGACGCCAGTGGGGCCGAGCAACTCGCTGCTGTCGACAAAGACATTCTCGAACTGCACCGTGCCGCTGTCGGTCTGGCGCTGGCCAAAACCATCCCAGTCATCATTCACCGCCACCCCTTCGCGCTGCGTGGGGAGCACGATAAACACCCGGTCGTCGGGGTTGTGACTACGCGGCACATTGATCACCAGGGCATCGGCACCGAGCGCGCCGGAGCAGAATGATTTGCTGCCATTGAGCTCGTAATGCTCCTCACGGCGGCTGAGTTTCAGACGGGTATCGCGACCGTTGGTGGCATTGCCCCAGAACCAGCGCTCATGCACCGTACGGCTCAACCAGTGGCGCTGCTGATCGGGGTTGCCGAACAGCAAAATGGTCGCTACCTGCAGGTGTTGAAAGGCGAACAGATGGGCCAGCGAGCTGTCCACGGCGGCCAGGTAACGGATGATCCGGTAGAGCTCCGGCCAGACCAGGCTCTGACCACCAAACTGCTGTGGAATGGCCAGGGTCAGCAGGCCGCTGTCGCGCAGTAACTGACGCTCGGCCTGGGCACTACCGCCCTGCCGATCACGCTGCACGGCAGTGGCCGCCAGCTTGCGCGCCAGGCGTTCAATCTTGCCGCTGCGGTTGGCGAAGTCACTGGGAAACAACCTGGGATCAAACAGCGGCTCGGCACTTTCAAAGGCCTGCGCAGTGGCACGAAACTCGGCAGCCATAAACTATTGCACCCGACCAGCAACACGCTCAAGGCGCTGCGCCCACCGATCCTGTTCACCAGCCGACTGCTGGATACGCGGCTCGGAGGGCTGCCATTGCACAAGCTGCAGTGCCTGATCGCGGTGTTGAGCGCCGGGCTGCTCGACGATGGAGCGATCCAGATGCCCCCATAGCTGGGTGCTGGTCGGGACGGGCTGTTGATAGCCGCTACGCGCTTGCACGGCGGCATCGGCGGGTACTGCGCTGAACAGACCAAGGCCCAGCGCCAGGCTAGTGCCGAGTAAGGGATGACGGCTAAAGGTAGACAACTTGGGCATGGCAGACCTCGTCAAGGACGTGCCGGCCATCAATGCGGGCCGGATCACTGGCAACTTCAGGTTTGAACAGGAAGTCCGGTGATCCGGTAGAGACAAGCTAAATGATCTAAAAAACATGAGGCAAATAATTTTTAAGCATTAGCTTATGGGTCTTGCACCTAAGCACCTCTTATTCTTTTTAGTTACTACAAAGTGAAAATAAATTCTTTTTAGGGATTACCAATAATCCCTACAGTGCGCTCAAGCCGACAGCGGACCACCGCATCGGGCCCATGAAACATCAAGGGGCTCTTTGCTATTTCGCTGAGACAGGTGCAACGCACACCGTCCGCTCGAGCCCCTCTGCAGTGCCACACACAACAGCACAGACCTGCATTTGGAGCCTCGAACATGAAGAAATCCACACTGGCCCTGGCCATCACTCTGGCCGCCATCGCCAACCAGGCCACTGCCGCCGGCTTTATCGAAGACAGCAAAGCCAGCGTCGGCCTGCGTAATTTCTACTTCGACCGTAACGACAAGAACACCGCCAACAGCAACAGCGAAGCCAGCGAATGGGGTCAGGGCTTTATCCTCAACTACCAGTCCGGCTACACCGAAGGCACCGTCGGTTTCGGCCTGGACGCTATCGGCCTGGTCGGCATCAAGCTCGACTCCGGCGGTGACAACAGCACCCCGCGCAGCCGCGCCCCAGGCTCGTTGTTCCCTCTGGAAAACGACGACAGCGCGGTAGACAGCTACGGCAAGGCCGGCGTGACTGCCAAGGCGCGCATTTCCAAAACCGAGCTGCGCATCGGCACCCTGCAGCCCAAGCTGCCGGTAATCAACTTCAACGACGGCCGCCTGCTGCCGCAAACCTTCGAAGGCGCGCAGATCACCTCCGCCGAGATCGATGGCCTGACCCTCACCGCCGGCCAGCTGGAGAGCACCAAGACCCGCAGCTCCACTGACGACATCGCCCTGCGCATTGGTGGCGCCGGTAGCTTCCAGGGCAAAGCCGCCGACTCCAATGAATTCACCTACGCCGGTGGCGATTACAAGATCACCAAGGACCTCACCGCGCAGTACTACTACGGCAGCCTGGAAGACTTCTACAAACAGCACTTCCTCGGCCTGACCCACAACCTGGCGCTGCCGGTGGGCGCGCTGAAAACCGACCTGCGCTACTTCAACAGCGGCTCCGACGGCAAGAACGGCAACCTCGCCGGTCGCACCGAAGGCTACAAGAGCAGCGGTTTCTGGCGTGCAGGCGACAGCAAAAACGGTGAAGTGGATAACAACACCTGGAGCGCCCTGTTCACTTACAGCCTGAGCGGCCACGCCCTCAGCGCCGGTTATCAGCAGGTTTCCGGCAACAGCGCCTTCCCGTTTGTCAGCCAGGGTGATGGCGCCACCGCGTACCTGATCACCGACCGGCAGATCGGCAAGTTCGCCAGCGCCGGTGAGCGCACCTGGCTGGCCGAGTACGCCTACGACTTCGCCAGCGCCGGCATTCCCGGCCTGAAAGCCACCGTGACCTACCTGTCGGGTAGCAACATCGACGCTGCCGACAGCGACCGCAAGGAATGGGAACGCGACTTCCGCCTGGATTACACCCTGCAGGAAGGTGCCCTGAAAGGCCTGGGCGTGTCCTGGCGCAACGCCACCTTCCGTGGCAACACCGCGACTGCCGATCAGGATGAAAACCGGCTGATCCTCAGCTACAGCCTGCCATTGCTCTAAGAACCTATTCACGATCTGCTGCGCGTCGGCGCTACTGCGTTAAAAACAAGCTCGGCAAGCCGCTGGCGGCTAACGCGCTTTAGCGCGGCCCGAAGGGCGAGCGAAGTGAGTAGTGCTCATTTACAGCTCGTAAACTCCGCGTCCTCGCTTGTTTTTGCCTTGTATCGCTCTAGCTCGCAAGATCGTGAACAGGCTCTAACGCACACGCAACCACTGTGCACCGGCCTGACCACAGGCCGGTTTTACCTTCGCTTTACGCTGACCTGAAGTGCCCGTCCACGGGTCGACAGGCGACAACCCTAACCAGAGGAAACGACCATGGGTCTGTTCAATCTGCGTCGGGGGCTGACCGCCCTGTTTGTGGCGATTCTGCCTGCCGGCGCTTATGCCGAAACACCAAAAGAAGTCCGCCTGGACTACGCCTATTACGCCCCCACTAGCCTGGTACTGAAGCAACAGGGACTGCTGGAGAAAGCCCTCGCGCCACAAGGTATCAGTGTCAAATGGGTCTTCAGCCAGGGCAGCAACCGCTCGCTGGAATACCTCAATGGCGGTAGCACCGATTTCGCCTCCACTGCCGGCCTGGCCGCCGTACTCAGCCGCGCCAATGGCAGCCCGATCAACACCGTTTACGTGGCCAGCCGCCCGGAATGGACCGCGCTGGTGGTGCCCAAGGATTCACCGATCAACAGCCTGGCCGGTCTGAAAGGCAAGAAGATCGCCGCCACCAAAGGCACCGATCCATTTCTGTTCCTTCTGCAAAGCCTGCAGAAAGCCGGGCTGGATAAAAACGCCGTGGAAATCGTCCACCTGCAACACCCCGATGGCCGCGTCGCGCTTGAGCGTGGCGATGTCGACGCCTGGGCCGGGCTTGATCCGCTTATGGCCTCCAGCCAACTGCAAGCCGGTTCGCGCCAGCTGTATCGCAACCTCGACTTCAACAGCTATGGCGTACTCAGCGTCACCGAGAAATTCGCCGCCACTCAGCCCGAGCTGATCAAGCAGGTAATCGGTGCCTATGAACAGGCCCGCGAGTGGGCGATTGCCAACCCGGATGCCCTCGCCCAGCTGCTCGCCGATGAAGCCAAGCTGCCGCTGGAAGTGGCCAAGCTGCAACTGTCGCGTACCGACTTCAGCAACTCGCAGCCCGGCGCCGAGCATATCGCTGCACTGAAAGCCGCCGCGCCGATTCTGCTGGATGAGCAACTGGTGCGCCCAGGCACTGACGTGGCCAAGGTGGTGGATCAACTGATCAGCCCACAACTGGCTGCCAGCGTGATCAAGCAATCCGTAGCCAACGCGAGCAACTGAGTCATGGGCACCCTCAACCTCACACTCAGCCGCTGGGCCGAACGCCTGCCACGCTGGCGGCCAAGTCTGGCCAATCTGCGCGGTTGGGCGGTGCCCCTGGCACTGCTGCTGGGCCTGGAAGCCCTGGTGCGTTTCGCGGTGCTGCCGGCGCACCAGATGCCTGCGCCGACTCAAGTGGCGCAAACCCTGTTCAACCTGGCGGTCAGTGGCGAGTTGCTGCGGCATATCAACGCCAGCATGCTGCGAGTTGCTGCCGGCTTTCTGATCGGTGCTGGCCTGGCCATCGTGATCGGTACCTGGGTCGGCCTTAGCAGGCGTGCCGAGGCCTATCTGGAGCCGACCTTTCAGGCACTGCGGGCGATTCCCAGCCTGGCCTGGGTACCTTTGCTACTGCTCTGGCTGGGCATTGATGAAACGCCCAAGGTGGTGCTGATCGCTCTCGGCGCATTCTTTCCGGTGTACCTGGCGCTGCTGGCCGGGATCCGCAATATCGACCGCAAGCTGGTCGAAGTCGGCCAGCTTTATCAACTCAGCCGCTTCGCCCTGGTGCGGCGGATTCTCCTGCCGGCCGCCCTGCCCAACCTGTTCACCGGGCTGCGTGGCGCGCTGAGCCTGAGCTGGATGTTTCTCGTGGCGGCCGAGTTGATTGCCGCGACGCGCGGGCTTGGCTACCTGCTCAGTGACGGTCGGGAGACTTCACGGCCGGACCTGGTAATTGCCGCCATTCTGCTGCTGGCGGTGCTCGGCAAACTCAGCGACAGCCTGCTCAAATACTGGGAAACCCGCGCACTCAAATGGCGTGACAGCTACCAGGGCGGGGAGAACTGAACATGAGCGCACTGCTGCAACTACAGAATATTCACAAAGCCTACGACGGCCTTCGCGTGCTCGATGATGTCAGCCTGAGCCTGGCCCCTGGCGAGATCGTCAGCCTGCTCGGCCCCAGCGGCTGTGGCAAAAGCACCCTGCTGCGCATCGCCGCCGGGCTCGATCAGGATTTCAGCGGCGGGCTGGAATTCAACCCACTGCTGCAATTTGGCCGTGGCACCGGCATCGGTGTGGTGTTTCAAGAACCGCGCCTGATGCCCTGGTTGAATGTCGCGCAGAATGTCAGTTTTGCCGATGGTTGGATCGCCGATGACAAATGGGTGCAGCAACTGCTGCGCGATGTCGGCCTCAGCGGGCATGCCGATGCCCTGCCCAAGCAATTATCCGGTGGCCAGGCGCAGCGCGCGGCGATTGCCCGCGGCCTGTATGGCAAACCCCATGTGCTGCTGCTTGATGAGCCATTCAGCGCAGTGGATGCCTTTACCCGCATGAAGCTGCAGGACCTGCTCGGCGAGCTGGCCGAGCGCTATGAAATTGCCGTCCTGCTGGTCACCCACGATCTGGACGAAGCGTTCTACCTGAGCGACCGCGTGCTGATCCTCGGTGGCAGCCCCAGCCGCCTGCAACGCGAACTGGCAGTGCCGCTGGCGCGCCCTCGCGACCGCCGCTCGGCGGAGCTGGCCTACCTGCGTGGCGAGGCCCTGACTGAGCTGTACCAGTCCCACGCCTTGTAACCAGGCAACGAATTCCTCAGGTGGAATATTTACCGGGCGCATGGCCCGGTTTTTTTATTACCCGTACCAATAGCCTGCGATGCCGGTCGTCATCCGCAACTGACGCGAATCGGATTCGTAGGGTGCGCCGTGCGCACAAAGCATTTCGACTGTTTGGAAACAATACCGGTGCAGAGCAAAAATCCCGGTGCGCACAGCGCACCCTACAGACGGCCACTGGTATGCGGCGCGGAACATAGCCTTTTAGAGCCGCCGCTGCGTACTCAAGCACCGCCTTATATATCTTTAAGTGCTAAATAAATTGTTATTTATTCTTTTTAAAATCTATCAAGCCTAAGCATAGTGAGCGCCACGCAACGACTTACCCAAGGAGCACGAGCATGACCATCCGCCTCGGCGACATCGCCCCCGACTTCGAACAGGACTCCAGTGAAGGCCGCATTCGCTTCCACGAATGGCTGGGCACTAGCTGGGGCGTGCTGTTCTCTCACCCAGCCGACTTCACCCCGGTGTGCACCACCGAGCTGGGCTTTACCGCCAAACTGAAAGAGCAATTCGCCGAGCGTGGCGTCAAGGCCATCGCCCTGTCGGTAGACCCGGTGGACTCGCATCTGAAGTGGATCGACGACATCAACGAAACGCAGAACACCCGGGTCAACTTCCCGATCCTGGCTGACGCTGACCGCAAGGTCTCCGATCTCTACGACCTGATCCACCCGAACGCCAACGACACCCTGACCGTGCGCTCGCTGTTCATCATCGATCCGAACAAGAAAGTACGCCTGATCATCACCTACCCGGCCAGCACCGGGCGCAACTTCCACGAGATCCTGCGGGTGATTGATTCGCTGCAACTGACCGACAACCACAAGGTCGCCACCCCGGCCAACTGGGTAGATGGTGAAGAGGTGGTGATCGTGCCATCGCTCAAGGATGAAGAAGAGATCAAGCAGCGCTTCCCCAAGGGTTACCGCGCCGTAAAACCCTACCTGCGCCTGACCCCGCAACCGAACCGCTAAGCATTTGTTTTAAGGAGCCAGCATGCTGGTCGTATCCCTGGGCGGCAGCCCGAGCCTGAAATCACGCAGCAATATCCTGCTTGATCGCGCCAAACACTGGCTGCAACTGCGCGGTGTTGAAGTGATCAGCTATCAGGTGCGTGATTTCGATGCGCAAGACCTGCTGTTTGCCGATTTCGGCAGCCCGGCCGTGCGGCAACTGATTGAGCAGGTGGAGCGCGCCGACGGCGTGATCATCGCCACGCCGGTCTACAAGGCGTCGTTCTCCGGCGCATTGAAAACGCTGCTCGATGTACTGCCCGAACGGGCCCTGAACCACAAAGTAGTGCTGCCCATCGCCACCGGCGGCAGCAGCGCCCACATGCTCGCCGTGGACTACGCGCTCAAGCCGGTACTGGCGGCGCTGAAAGCCCAGGAAATGCTGCACGCGATCTTTGCTGACGACAGCCAGATTGCCTACGGTGAGAACGGCGCACCGGCGCAGTTGGCCCCCGCGCTGGAGCAGCGTCTGGACGATGCCTTGCAGCACTTCCAGCAGGCTCTGGCACGCAGGCCGGCACCGATTGATCCAGGCGTGCTGAATGATCGACTGATCAACGCACGCTGGAGTATTTGAAACACCGCTACACCCCACCTTACTCGCCCGCCAACGGGCAAGCAGGTCGCAACCCAATAACCCCAATAGCAAAGGAGAGCGCTATGCGCACTATCACTTTGCGTCGGAGTCTGGTCGCCCTGTTTGCCGCGGCCATTTCCTTCGGCGCCATCACCCAAGCACAAGCTGAAACCTTACGTATCGGCTACCAGAAATACGGCACCCTGGTGCTGCTCAAAGCCAAGGGCACGCTGGAAAAGCGCCTGGCCGAACAGGGTGTAGAGGTCAAGTGGACCGAATTCCCCGGCGGCCCGCAGCTGCTCGAAGGCCTTAACGTCGGCTCGGTAGACTTCGGTGTGACCGGCGAAACCCCGCCCGTATTCGCCCAGGCCGCTGGTGCCGACCTGGTTTATGTGGCCCACGAGCCACCGGCCCCGACCGGTGAAGCGATCCTGGTGCCGAAGGATTCGTCGATCAAATCGGTCGCCGAACTCAAGGGCAAGAAAGTCGCCCTGAACAAGGGTTCCAACGTGCACTACCTGCTGGTGCGTGCCCTGGAAGACGCTGGTCTGAAATACAGCGATATCCAGCCGGTGTACCTGCCACCGGCCGACGCCCGTGCGGCGTTCGAGCGCGGCAGCGTTGACGCCTGGGTCATCTGGGACCCCTTCCAGTCCGCCGCCGAACACCAGTTGCAGGCGCGCACCCTGCGCGACGGTACCGGCCTGGTCGACAACCACCAGTTCTACCTGGCGACCAAACCTTATGCCGAGAAAAACCCGCAAGTAATCGGTGCCCTGGTGGAAGAAATCCGCGGCGTGGGTGAGTGGGTACAGGGCAACCTCAAAGAAGCCACCTCTCAGGTTGCCCCGCTGATCGGCCTGTCGCCGGAAATCACTCGGCAGGCTGTTGAGCGTCAGGGCTACGGCGCGCAGTTCATCTCGCCACAAGTGATCGAGGCGCAGCAGAAGATCGCTGACACCTTTACCGACCTCAAGCTGATCCCCAAAAAGCTCAGCATCAAGGACGTGATCTGGACGCCACCAGCCAAAGTCGCCGCTGCCCAGTAACGCTCGCCACACCACCGTAGCCCGGATGCATTCCGGGCTACGCCAACGATTTCACAAGAGGAGACAACTCCATGAGCTTGAATATTTTCTGGTTCCTGCCCACCCATGGCGACGGCAAATACCTGGGCACCGCCGAAGGCGCACGCGCCGTCGATCACGGTTACCTGCAGCAGATTGCCCAAGCCGCCGACCGCCTTGGTTTTGGCGGTGTATTGATTCCCACCGGACGTTCCTGCGAGGACTCCTGGCTGGTGGCAGCGTCCCTGATTCCCGTCACCCAGCGCCTGAAATTCCTCGTGGCCCTGCGCCCCGGCATCATTTCGCCGACTGTTGCAGCCCGTCAGGCGGCCACCCTGGATCGTCTGTCCGGCGGCCGCGCGCTGTTCAACCTGGTCACCGGTGGCGACCCGGACGAACTGGCTGGCGATGGCCTCAACCTGTCCCACGCCGAACGCTACGAAGCCTCGGTGGAATTCACCCGCATCTGGCGACGCGTGCTGGAAGGTGAAGTGGTGGATTACGACGGCAAACATATTCAAGTCAAAGGCGCAAAACTGCTCTACCCCCCTATTCAACAACCGCGTCCGCCGCTGTATTTCGGCGGTTCATCGGATGCGGCGCAAGACCTCGCCGCCGAGCAGGTCGAGCTGTACCTGACCTGGGGCGAACCACCGGCCGCCGTGGCCGAGAAGATTGCAGCGGTGCGTGAGAAGGCCGCAGCGCAAGGCCGTGAAGTGCGCTTCGGCATCCGCCTGCACGTGATCGTGCGCGAAACCAACGCCGAAGCCTGGGCCGCCGCCGACAAGCTGATCAGCCATGTCGATGACGAAACCATCGCCCGCGCTCAGGCTTCCCTTGCGCGCTTTGACTCGGTTGGCCAGCAACGCATGGCCGCCCTGCACGGCGGCAGCAAGGACAACCTGGAAGTGTCACCCAACCTCTGGGCCGGGGTTGGTCTGGTGCGTGGCGGTGCTGGCACCGCGCTGGTCGGCGATGGCCCGACCGTGGCCGCACGGGTCAAGGAATACGCCGAGCTGGGTATCGACACCTTTATCTTCTCCGGCTATCCGCACCTGGAAGAGTCGTACCGGGTTGCCGAACTGCTGTTCCCGCACCTGGACGTCAACCGCCCGCAACTCCCGACCGGCACCGGCTATGTCAGCCCGTTCGGCGAGATGGTCGCCAACGACATCCTGCCCAAGGCGGCTTCGGCCAGTTGAAGCAATGCCGTAGGAGCGGGCCATGCCCGCGAACCGTAACGACCTCGCGGGCATGGCCCGCTCCTACAGAGACCTGATGGGGTTTGCAATGAGCAACACAACCTTGAACAAAATGGCCCTGCGCCTGGCCCCCTGGGCCTTGCCGGTGGCGTTGCTGACGGCCTGGCAACTGGCGGTGGTCGGCGGCCTGCTGTCCACCCGTATTCTGCCGGCCCCGAGCGCGGTGATCAGTGCCGGTTGGGAGCTGCTGCGCAGCGGTGAAATCTGGACGCACCTGGCCATCAGTGGCTGGCGCGCCAGTATCGGTTTTGCCATCGGCGGCGGCCTGGGCCTGCTGCTGGGTTTTATCACCGGCCTGTCGAAATGGGGCGAGCGCTTTCTCGACAGTTCCGTGCAGATGATCCGCAACGTGCCGCATCTGGCGCTGATCCCGCTGGTGATCCTCTGGTTCGGCATCGACGAGAGCGCGAAGATCTTTCTGGTCGCCCTCGGCACGCTGTTCCCGATCTACCTGAACACCTACCACGGCATCCGCAACGTTGACCCAGCACTGGTGGAAATGGCCCGCAGCTATGGCCTGTCGGGCTTCAGCCTGTTCCGCCAGGTCATCCTGCCCGGTGCCCTGCCCTCGATCCTGGTCGGCGTGCGTTTCGCCCTGGGCTTTATGTGGCTCACCCTGATCGTCGCGGAAACCATTTCCGCCAGCTCCGGCATCGGCTACCTGGCGATGAACGCCCGCGAATTCCTGCAAACCGACGTGGTGGTACTGGCCATCCTGCTGTACGCCGTACTCGGCAAGCTGGCGGATGTGGCCGCACGCACGCTTGAACGCATCTGGCTGCGCTGGCACCCGGCCTATCAGGTCAAGGCAGGTGGACAATGACAGCGCTGCATACATTGAAACGCGGCCTGCCGCTGGCGATCAACGCGATTCACAAGGCCTTCGGCGAGCGCGAAGTGCTCAAGGATATTCAGCTGAATATCCCTGCCGGACAGTTCGTCGCCGTGGTCGGCCGCAGTGGTTGCGGCAAGAGCACCCTGCTGCGCCTGCTGGCGGGCCTCGACGTACCGATCCAGGGAAATTTGCATGCCGGCAATGCGCCGCTTGCAGCATCACGCGAAGACATCCGCCTTATGTTTCAGGACTCACGCCTGCTGCCCTGGAAGCGGGTGATCGACAACGTTGGTCTGGGCCTGTCCGGCGACTGGCGGCCACGGGCGCAACAAGCGCTGGAAGCCGTCGGCCTGGCGGATCGCGCCAACGAGTGGCCAGCGGCCCTATCCGGTGGGCAAAAGCAGCGCGTGGCCCTGGCTCGTGCGCTGATTCACCAACCACGCCTGCTGCTGCTAGACGAGCCGCTCGGCGCGCTGGATGCCCTGACCCGCATCGAGATGCAGCAACTGATCGAGCGCCTGTGGCAACAGCATGGATTCACCGTACTGCTGGTAACTCATGACGTCAGTGAAGCGGTGGCCATCGCCGACCGGGTGATCCTGATCGAAGACGGCCAGGTCGGCCTGGACATCAACGTCGACCTGCACCGCCCACGCCAGCGTGCCTCGGCGAAGCTGGCCGCCTATGAGGAACAGGTGCTTAACCGCGTGCTGTCGCTGCCCGAGCTGCCTGCACAACCCGAACCCGTTTCACCCTTGCCCACGCAACTGCACTGGGCACTCTGAAAACCTACCCGTAGCCCGGATGCCATCCGGGAGCGGTGCCAACTATCCCCCGGATCGCATCCGGGCTACTTGAAGACCTGAAAGGAGCATCACCATGACCATTAAAGCCATCAACGTACGCAACCAGTTCAAAGGCACCATCAAGGAGATCGTGCTGGGCGACGTACTCTCGGAAATCGACGTGCAGACTGCCTCCGGCATCGTCACCTCGGTCATCACCACCCGTTCGGTCAAAGAGCTGGAACTGGGCGTGGGCAGCGAAGTGATCGCCTTCGTAAAATCCACCGAGGTATCGATCGCCAAGCTGTGAACGGCAGCACCCGAGCAGATCGGCATACTCCGATCTGCTCATCTATTCCTGCTGCCATCCTTCACTGCAAGCGATAACGCTTCAGTTCGCTGGCACTGAGCATCCGCATGCGCTGCGGCGCGGTGCTGTTGATTGCCTCAAGCAACTCGGGCGCTATCTTCATGTCCTTGAAATAGGCAATCTGACTGGCACGACTGACACTGTTGGACGTCGAGTGCACTGAATCACTGCCCGAGTAATAGGGCCGGTGAATGCCAACATGACCGCGCACGGTCTTGTTGCGCCCCGCCGCCAGCAGGTACACGCAACTGCCCTGACACACGCCGGTGGACGGCACCAGGCTGTCGAACGCGGTTTCACGCAATAAGCGGCCAATGCGCATGGCCTCGCTGACGCTGCCGCCAATGCTGTCGAGCATGACGATTTTCCGGGAGAACTTGCCCGGATTGGCCTTGATGCCCTTGAGCAAGGCTTCATAATCGCCCGGCACAATTTCCTCGGAAACCTTGGCCACCAGAATCCGTCCCAGGGTCTTATGCTGCCCGGCCTGCACTTCAACCTTGGCCAGCACCTGGCTGGAGCCCAGCAACGCTGCACAGAGAATTACAGCCTGATACACACTACGCCTCATAAATCCGTTATTTCCTTAACCCACAGCACTGATGGATCGGCAAGATACCCTTGACCCGCTGATCGCGCACACGCTAATTCACCGCAGAGAGAGCCCCGTGGCCACGATGTTCAAAACCCAGCCGCTCAACCCCGAAGATTACCGCCAGCAGACACGTCGCAGCAGCCTGATCATTGCCCTGACGTTCATCGCCCTGGCCCTGCTGCTGTCCACTGCTGCCGTTGCACTGTTCGGCCAGGCCGGCGGCGACAACTTTCGCTGGAACCTGGGCGGTGTGCTCGTCGCCCTGCTGCTGACCGTCGCCCTGGTGCGCGGCTTTATGTGGTCGCAGCCATGGATGGCCGCTGCGGTCTACGGCTGGCGGCTCAAACGCAGCCTGATGCGCGTCACCAACGTCATGCATCACGTCAAGGCCGGGGTAAGCGCCCATGACCCCGACGCCATGCGCCTGCTGCGGTTCTATCACCTGGGCCTGACCCAGATGCACCAACTGGATGGCAACTCCAGCGCCCTCAGCGAGGCTGTTGCAGAGATCAACCGGCACAAGGAACGCATGGAAAGCCTGGGCATGGATATCGACCAGCCGCGACTGAATCCGGACTGGCTGACCGCGGTCAAAAAAATTCCGGCCCTGCCCAGCTGACCGAGCTATCGACGGGTATGCGCGGGATCGATGGTGTTTGGTCGGCACCCGGCCACTCTTGTAAACTCGCCGCGCAAAACCATGGGCCGGTTTTACCAGCGCCACGTTTGCCTTTATCCACTCAGCGGTAGCTCACATGCACACCCCCCGCGTCCGTCAGTGGCTGAGCACCTGGTTGCTGACCTGTCTGATCTGCCTGGCGGTTCCAGCCTGGGCACGTGCGCAGGTGGTGGACGTCAGCGTGATGCCGAGCGAACCGCTGTCACTCACCCAGTATGTCGCCCTGCTGGAAGACCCCGAGCACAGCCTGAGCCTGGCCGATGTACAGACGCCCGAGCAGGCCGCGCGCTTTCGTGGCGACCTGCCGGATAGCAGCTCCCTGACACTGGGGTTTACCCGCTCGGCCTACTGGCTGCGGCTGACCCTGCGTAACAGCAGTAAACACCCGCTAGCGCACATGCTGGTAGTGGAAAACCCGCGTATCTCGCATGTCCAGGCCTATCTGCCGGATGCCCAGGGCCACTACCAGAGCTACGCCACGGGCTGTGACACCGCCACCGCGCGCCTGTACCCCAACCGTAACTTCGTGTTCCCGCTGAGCCTGCCGCCTGACAGTGAACAGGTGGTGTACCTGCGCGTGCATTCCAGCGTTGGCCTGCTGGTACCATTACGGCTGTGGTCAGACGCGGCATTCCACCTGCACGAGCGTGACGACTACCTGGTGCAGGCCTGGTACTTCGGCATTGCCAGCGCGATGATCCTGTTCAACCTGATGCTGTTTGTCGCCCTGCGCGATCGCATCTACCTGCTTTATGTGGCCTTTGTCGCCTGCATGGTCTGCACACTGGCCATCAAGAACGGGCTGATGGGCGAATTTCTGCCAGGCGGCACGGTCCTCGACTCTAACGCGGCCTACTACTCCGGCGCCTCCCTGACGGTCAGTGCACTGATGCTGTTTATGCGGCGCATGCTGCGCACAGATCAGTTGCTGCCCAGAGTGGATCGCCTGCTGCTCGGGCTGATCGTGCTCTTTGCCCTCACTCCGCTGGCCTATGCCCTGGCCCTGCCAATGCTGGCACGTGCGGCAATCCTGCTGTACCTGAGCAACGTGCTGGTGATTCTTGCGGTGGTGGTGGCCTGCGCCATCAAGCGCCAGCGCAGCGCCTATTTCTTTCTCGCCGCCTTTGCCCTGCTGATGCTTGGGGGCGCGATGACTACTCTGCGGGCCATGGGCATCGTGCCCACCAATGCCTTTACTGTGGATGGCATCCAGCTCGGCTCGGCGATGGAAATGCTCCTGCTGGCCTTCGCACTGGCCGACCGTTTCAACGTCATGCGCCGCGACAAGGCCAGGGTGCAGGAACAACTGCTGCACGCACAGCAGCAACTGGTGGACACCCTGAAAAGCTCCGAGCGCGAGCTGGAACAACGGGTGGCACAACGCACCGATGAATTGCAGCTGCTCAACAACAAGCTGGAAACCCTGAGCCTCACCGACAGCCTGACCGGTATCGCCAACCGCCGTCACTTCGACAGCATCCTGCAGCAGGAATGGCAGCGCGCCGTGCGCCAGGGACAGCCCTTGGCCCTGGCCATACTCGATGTGGATTGGTTCAAACGCTATAACGACCACTACGGCCACCCGGCCGGTGACGCCTGCCTGCGGCAGATTGCGCAAACCCTGGCCACCACGGTCAGCCGCGCCAGTGATCGGGTGGCGCGCTACGGCGGCGAGGAATTTGTGTTTATCGCACCGATGACCGATGCCCAGGGCGCACTGGAGATTGCCAACCGAGTGATCCAGGCACTCGACGCACTGGCCTTGCCACACAGTCAGGCACCCAGCGGCCGCGTGAGCGTAAGCATTGGCGTAGCAGTCCTGGTGCCCAGCGCCGAGCAAACCGCCAGCATGCTCCTGCAACATGCAGATGCCGCGCTCTACCAGGCCAAGACCCAGGGCCGTAACTGCGCGGTACTGGCCAGTTTGTAAGCGCGCGCTTAGCGAGGCTCAGGCGCTTTGCAGAATCTGGCTCAGCACCGCGCGCAGCTTGCCGGGTTTGACCGGTTTGTTGAGCAGAGGCACGCCCATGCCGTGCAGTTCACGACGGCACTGATCGCTGCGATCAGCGGTAATCATCACCGCGGGAATTGTCACCCCGAAGTGCTCACGCAAATGCTGCACCACCTGGCTGCCAACCACCCCATGGTCGAGGTGGAAGTCGGCCAGGATCAATTCCGGGGCCTGCAGGCCAAGCACCTGCAACGCAGTGGCCTGATCGGTGGCGGTGAGTACCTCGCAGCCCCACTGTTCCAGCAGTGCTCTCATGCTGTGCAGAATGCTCAGCTCGTTATCCAGCACCAATAATCGCCGCCCTGGCAGCGGATCCCCCAGGCGCTGTTGTGGCGGCATCGGTGCTGCCAATGTGCGCGGCTGGCTGCCGCTGGCCAGTGGCACCTGAATGCTGAACACCGAACCACGCCCCGGTTGTGAACGCACCTTGATCGGGTAACCGAGGATGCGCGCAATCCGCTCGACAATCGCCAGGCCCAGGCCCACGCCCTTGCGTTCGGCGGCGCGGCCGACATTCAGCTGGTTGAATTCAAGGAAGATGCTTTGCAACTGGTCTTCGGCAATCCCCGTGCCGCTGTCCCACACCTGCAACTCGACATACCCGCCACGCTTGCGCGCGCCAAGCAGCACACGGCCCTGCTCGGTATAACGGCAGGCGTTGCTGAGAAAATTACGCAGGATGCGCGTGAGCAGGCGCAGGTCAGTATTGAGCAGGTGCTCGCCATGACGTACGCGCAGTTGCAGCCCGGCTGCAGCTGCCACCGGCTGAAACTCCGAGGCCAGTGGCGCAAGCAGCTCGTCGAGGCTGTAGACGTCCAGATCGGGTTTGATCGCCGCCTGATCCAGGCGGGCAATGTTCAGCAGATCGGTAAGCAGGTCTTCGGCGCCTTCCAGTGCCTGGTGAGTGCGCTCCACTAGGTTCTGCTCACTGGCCGGCAGGCTGCGCTCGCGCAGGGTCGAGATCAGCAGGCGCGCGGCGTTCAGCGGTTGCAGCAAGTCGTGGCTAGCGGCGGCCAGGTACTTGTCCTTGCTGCGGTTGGCCTCTTCAGCGGCATCACGGGCTTCGCGCAGGGCCTTCTCGATCCGCTTGCGCTCGACGATCTGCTGCAACAGGTTGCGGTTGGCCTCCTGCAACTCACCGGTGCGTGCGCCGACCCGTTGTTCCAGTTCGTCATTGAGTTGTTGCAGGCGTTGCTGGGCCTGTTTGCGCTCGGTGATATCGGCGACAAAGCCTTCGAACAGACCGTTCTCATCGGGTTTGAGCAGCAGGTTCATCAGCACGTCGATCACGCTGCCGTCACGGCGGCGCAGCTGGGTTTCATAGCCAAACAGCCCAGGTTCATGGGCCAGCACGCTACGTATATGTTCCAGCTCGGCAACACCGCCAACGAACAGGTAGTTGGCCAAGCCCGTCAGCGACCAGAGCACCTGCTGCGGATCGTCGTACCCCAGCATACGCGCCAGGGCTGGATTGGCGGCAAGCAGGCCGTCCTGCAGGCTGGCCTGGAAAATCCCGTGCACGGCGTGCTCGAACAACCATTTGTAGCGGTTGCGCTCGGTTTCCAGCTCCTCCAGGCGCGCCAATAGCTCGGGGTAATGGCTTTTGCGTGCCGAATGACTGCCCAGCCCCAGCAGGCCGGCAAGGGCCTCACTCTGCGACTGCGGCAAATCAGAGGGCTTCGCCATAGACGACCTCGACATCACGCTGACTGGACTCACGCGGGTTGGTCAGGATGCACGGGTCTTCCATGGCATGCCGCGAGAGGAACGGAATATCGGAGCTGGAAACCCCGTGCAGCTTGAGGGTTTCATGAAAGCCTACGGACTTCTTGAAGGTCACCAGATGCTCTACCAGCCGCTGGCGGATCTGGTTGTGGTTGAGCCCGCGCACATCGATACCGAGGGTTTGCGCAACCATGCTGAAACGCTCGGGTGCGGCACTGTAGTTGAACGCCACCACATGCTCGACCAGCGCCGCATTACACATGCCATGGGGCAGATCGAGAAAGCCGCCGAGGCTGTGGCTCATCGCATGCACCGCGCCGAGAATCGCATTGGAGAACGCCAGCCCGGCCTGCATGCTGCCGAGCATGATCTTCTCGCGCAGGGCAATATCGTTCGGCGTGGCAATCATCTGCACCAGGTTGCCGTTGATCAGGCGCATGGCCTCCAGCGCATGGGTATCGGTGAGCGGGCCACTGCCGGTGGAAACGAAGGCTTCGATGGCATGCACCAGTGCATCGATGCCGGTACAGGCGCTGAGGAACGGATCCATGCTCAGGGTGGTTTCCGGGTCGATCAGCGATACATCCGGCACTACCGCTTTGCTGACGATGGAGAACTTCATCCGTTCCTGTTGGTTGGAGATGATCACGAACTGCGACACGTCGGCCGAGGTGCCGGCGGTGGTGGGAATCAGGATCAGCGGCGGGCTGGGCACACGGATGGTGTCCACGCCTTCGAATTCGAGAATGCTGCGGCCGTGAGCGACAGCAATACCGATGCCTTTGGCGCAGTCCATCGGGCTGCCGCCACCAATGGCAACGATCACGTTGCAGGCGTTGGCCCGGTAGATTTCCGCGCCGAGCATCACCTCTTCAACCCGTGGGTTGGGCGATACATCGGTGTACAGGCAGTAGTCGATATTCTGCGCCTGCAGGCTGGCTTCAACATCCGCGACCCAGCCGGCGGCAACCACGCCGGGGTCGGACACCACCAGCACCTTACGCGCACCAAAGGTACTGGCGTAGTTGGCAACGTTGTGCCGGCAACCGGCACCAAAAATGATTTCCGGTGAAACGAATTTACGTAACTGGCTGAGGGTGTGGCTCATACAACGGCCTGTTCTTGTTGTTATGGAATAGGTTAAGCGAGGTATGCGCCAGCCTACTGCATTGCTCGGTTTATGCAATGCGACCTGCGCTCAGCTCAACTGCTGATAAAACCCATATTCGGCACGCAACGCGGCGGCCAGATTGGCGGCCTGACGGAAACCGTGGCGTTCGTCGGCGAACAGCTGATATTCCACCGGCAACCCACGCTGGCGTAATGCTTCGACCATGGCCTCGGTCTGGCTCGGTACCACCACGGCATCCAGCGCGCCCTGGAAGAAAATAACCGGTGCCGTGATCCGCTCGGCCTGCACCAGGGGGGTGCGCTCCCGGTAGCGCTCGGCATCCTGCTCCGGGTCGCCAATCAGCCAGTCGAGGTAATCCGCCTCGAACTTGTGGGTCTGCCTGCGCAGCGCCAGCGGGTCACTGACGCCATAGAGACTGGCTCCCCCACGAAGCGGCGGCAGCTCGACCAAAGCCCGCAGCGCGCTGAAGCCCCCCGCGCTGGCGCCGCGTACGAACACGCGTTGCGGATCAATACGACCAGCAGCGGCCAGCGCATCGATAGCGGCGCGAATGTCCTCGACCTCCAGCTCGCCCCATTGCGCAGCCAGACGCAGACGATAGGCGCGACCATAGCCGCTGCTGCCACGGTAATTGAGGTCGAGCACCGCATAACCGCGCAGGGTCCAGAAGGCGATACGCGGGTCGAACACCGGGTAGCAGGCCGAGGTGGGGCCGCCATGCAGAAAGATCACCAGCGGCGGGCGCTCCCCGGTTGATACCGGCGAGTAGAAAAAACCGTGGCTGCGTTCGCCTTCACCCACAACGCAGTTAAATGGTTGGGGGCGGGACAGTTGTTCCTCGCCCAGTGGCTGTTCACCACCGGCCAGTATCTGCACCGTACCATCGCCTCGGCTAATCGCCAGCACCGCCGGCAGGCGATTCGGTGCGGCAGCGATGCAATAGAAGTAAGCGGCATCGGCAGCCAGGCTGCGAAAACGCGTGAAGTGCTCGGCGAGTTGCCGCTCGTAGGTTGCACCGTGCGCACCATCAGTCTCGGCAGCAAAACAATCGGTGCGCGCAGCGCACCCTACAAGAACGCCTGTGCCTTGCTCGAAACGCGTCAGCAACAGTTCGCCGTTTTCCAGCGGCAGGTAGGTTCGACCGCCCAGTTGCCAGGGCGCGGGGGCATGATCAAAGGGCGCAGCGCGTGCATCATGCTGTTTATCAACGCACCTGGGCTGCCACCAACCCGCCTTGTCGCTCAGCACCCACAACCGGCCCTGCACATCGAAACGCGGCTGCTGCAACGATTGATCACGCCCCTGCCCGGCCAGCACCTGGGTGCGCTCGCCCGACTTACGTTGGCACAGGCGTGTGGCAACCCAGGGCTGATCGGGGCGATCCCATTCGATCCAGGCCAGCCGCTGGCCATCGGTATTGGCCACTGGCGCGACGTAAAAATCAGCGCCTTCGACCAGTACCTCGCGCTTGCCCGTCAGACCAATACGCACTAGGCGATGCACCACCGCGCCGCCTTCATGGCTTTCCTCCACGGCCAGCAGCGCCTGCCAAGCGGGCACAAAACACAGGTCGCCATAACGGCAGTTGGGTGAGTCGGTCACGCCGTAGGGTGCGCTGTGCGCACCGCCGCTCTCGGTGATATCGATCAGGTAAACCTGCTGATCATTTTCATTGACGAAGGCCACGCCCTGCTCCGTGGCACAGCACGCACCACCGCCGTATTCGTAAACCCGGCTGCGTACGGAGAACCCCGGCGGGGTCAGTTCAGTCACGACTCCATCACGACAAAAGAACAACCCACAGCGCGCCAGTAACGGATCAAACGCCACCCACAACACTCCGCCGTGGGCCGCATGCAGTTCGGCGAAGTCAGCGCTGGCCGCTGCGGCCTGTTCGGCGCTCCAGATCGCGTCGGGGTCGATCAGGCCTTGCATATGATCCGCGAGGCCTTCTCATTGCGGTATTGCAGGGCCTCCAGCCCCAGCGGCGCGTCATCGGCCTGCTGGCGCGCGGCGAGAATCACGCCATGGTGCGCCGACTTGCTGCACACCGGGTCGGCGTTGCTGGCATCGCCGGTGAGCATAAAGGCCTGGCAACGACAGCCGCCGAAGTCCTTGTGTTTCTCGTCACAGCTGCGGCATGGCTCGGGCATCCAGTCATCACCACGGAAGCGGTTGAAACCGAAGGAATGCCGCCAGATATGTTCAAGGCTGTGCTCGCGCACATTGGGAAACTGCACCGGCAACTGCCGCGCGCTATGACACGGCAACGCGGTGCCATCCGGGGTGATGTCGAGGAACAGGTTGCCCCAGCCGTTCATGCAGGCCTTGGGACGCTCCTCGTAATAGTCCGGGGTGACGAAGATCAGCTTGCAGGGGTGATTCTCGGCCGCCAGCTTGTCGCGCCACTGATTGGTGATGCGTTCGGCGCGCTCCAACTGGGCACGGGTCGGCAGCAGCCCTGCGCGATTCAGTTCGGCCCAGCCATAGAACTGGCAGGTGGCCAGCTCGACGAAATCCGCCTCCAGCTCCAGGCACAGCTCGATGATCCGCTCGATGTTATCGATATTGTGCCGGTGGGTGACGAAGTTCAGCACCATCGGGTAGCCATGCGCCTTGACCGCACGGGCCATGGCCAGCTTGTGAGCGAAAGCCTTTTTCGAGCCGGCCAGCAGGTTGTTCACCTCCTCGTCGGCGGCCTGAAAGCTGATCTGGATATGATCAAGCCCGGCCTCGGAGAACTCAGCAATACGCGCTTCGGTCAGACCGATACCAGAGGTGATCAGGTTGGTGTAATAACCCAGATCACGCGCGGCCTTGATCAGCTCGGCCAGGTCCTGGCGCACCAGCGGCTCGCCGCCGGAAAAACCCAGTTGCGCCGCGCCCAGCTCACGGGCCTGGCGGAACACCTCGATCCACTCGGCAGTGCTCAGCTCCGCGCCCTGCTGGGCGAAATCCAGCGGGTTGGAGCAGTACGGGCATTGCAGCGGGCAGCGGTAGGTCAGTTCGGCCAGCAGCCACAGCGGCGGCCCTGGTTCATGACCTGCTTTAGCGAAGCTCGATCCAGAACTGAGCACTGGCGACCTCCATAAAGGCGAGAATATCTTCGTCGATCCCCGGCACATCCGGGAAACGCTGGTGCAGGCTGTCGATGATCTCGGCCACCGAGCGCTTGCCATCGACCTGCTGGAGAATCTCACTGGCACTGTCGTTGAGCTTGATCATGCCTTCCGGGTAGAGCAGTACATGGCAACCCTGGGCCGGCTCGAATTGCAGACGAAAGCCGCGGCGAATGGCGGGGATAGTGGGCAGGATGGTGGCAGTCATAATCTCGGCTCCGTTGCGGTGCGCGCGGCGCACCCTACATACCGTTCACCCGTAGGGTGCGCCATGCGCACCTTTTGTCTGTGGCTCATAGCGCAATCCCCCGATGCCAGACGCGCTCGGCGGTCACCGTGTGATACGGCGCGCGCTCCAGCTGGTAGGCCATGCTCATGGCGTCGAGCATGCTCCACAGCACATCCAGCTTGAATTGCAGAATTTCCAGCATGCGCTCCTGCGCTTCACGGGTGCGGTAGTGCTCCAGGGTGATCCGCAGGCCATGCTCGACATCACGACGCGCCTGTTGCAACCGCGCGCGAAAATAGCTGTAACCCTCGGCATCGATCCAGGGGTAATGCTGCGGCCAACTGTCCAGGCGTGACTGGTGGATTTGCGGGGCGAACAGTTCGGTCAGCGAGCTGCTGGCGGCCTCCTGCCAGGACGCGCGGCGGGCGAAATTGACGTAGGCATCCACGGCAAAGCGCACGCCGGGCAGCACCAGCTCTTGCGACAGCACCTGCTCGCGCTCAAGGCCCACGGCTTCAGCCAGACGCAGCCAGGCTTCGATACCGCCCTCCTCGCCCTGCGCACCGTCGTGGTCAAGAATGCGTTGCAACCATTCGCGGCGGGTGTCGCGATCGGCGCAGTTGGCCAGGATCGCCGCATCCTTGAGCGGGATGTTCAGTTGGTAGTAGAAGCGATTGGCCACCCACCCTTGAATCTGCTCACGGCTGGCGTGGCCGGCATACATCGCCTGATGAAACGGGTGGTGAATGTGGTAGTACGCGCCCTTGGCGCGCAAGGCCTGCTCAAACTCGGCAGGGCTCATGGCGGGTTGGCTCATCAGTATCTCCAATACGCGTTGCCGTAGGGTGCGCCGTGCGCACCCGCATTCGTTGAGGTGCGCACGGCCTGGGCGCCCTACAAAACGATGCTCATGCCATCAAACGCGACCTCGATACCGTGCGCGTCGAGTTCGGCGCGCTCAGGCGAATCCAGGTCGAGAATCGGGTTGGTGTTGTTGATATGAATAAGGATCTTGCGCGCGGATGGCAGGCCGTCGAGCACCTCGATCATGCCGCCAGGACCGCTCTGGCACAGATGGCCCATCTCGCTGCCGAGCTTGTCGCCCACTTCGCACACGCGCATTTCATCATCGCGCCACAGCGTACCGTCCACCAGCAGGCAGTCGGCGCGGCGCATCCAGGCCAGCAACGGTTCATCAACCTGACCCAGACCGGGGGCATAGAACAGCGTGCTGCCGGTGCGGCGATCCTCGACAAACAAACCAATGTTGTCGCCCGGATGCGGGTTGCCACGGTGCGGTGAATACGGCGGTGCACTGCTGCGCAGCGGCACGGCCGTGATCGACAAGTTGGCACAGGCCGCAATGCTGAACGGCTCGCCATCGAGGGTAATCAGGTTGTGCTGCAAACCGCCATTCCAGTGGCTGAGCATGTTGAACAGGGGAAAGCCGCTGGTCAGGTCCTGATGCACCATCTCGCTGCACCAGACCTGGTGCGGACAGCCTTCGCGCAGGGTCAGCAGGCCAGTGGTGTGGTCGATCTGGCTGTCGAGCAGGATGATCCCGGCGATGGCGCTGTCGCGCAGCCGACGCGCCGGGTTGAGCGCAGGAAAGGCTTCGATCTGTACGCGGATATCCGGCGAGGCGTTGCACAGGATCCAGTCCTGGCCATTGTCACTCAGGGCAATCGAAGACTGGGTACGTGGCTGCGCCCGTACGCTGCCCGCGCGCACGCCACGGCAGTTACGGCAGTTGCAGTTCCACTGGGGGAAGCCACCGCCGGCGGCGGAGCCAAGAATCTGGATATGCATGGACGCTTCCGATTGCGATGCCGATGGGCATGCCTGTTGGGATGCCCCGGCAATGCCGGGGCAAAACGGCTCAACGATTGGCGAAGTACATGGTCACTTCGAAACCAATACGCAGGTCGGTGTAGGCGGGTTTAGTCCACATGGCGCGGTCCTCTTCTTATCGACGCCGGCGAATTCCGGCCCCTTCATTAAGCCCCCCGACCGACAGCAGCCAAATGGTACTTTGGGATGAATTTCTGCTGACATTGGTAGCGTTTACGGGCCCCGGCTGATGCCAACCGATTTAGGGTGCGCCGCGCGCCGCGCAATAGTGGAAGCACTGGCCTGCGGTGCGCACGGCGCACCCTACAGGTACATGTTTGGCACGGCGCAATAAAAAACGCGGCCGAAGCCGCGTTGCGATAGTGACCTGCTGCAGCAGTTATCTGCCCAGACCACAAACAGATCTCGCCGACCGGCGAATCGCAGGAAGGAGCCCGGCGCACTGGAGCGGATACGCCGGGGTTACACGAGTTAGAAGAAGCCCAGCGGGTTGATGTCGTAGCTCACCAGCAGGTTCTTGGTCTGCTGGTAGTGGTCGAGCATCATCTTGTGGGTTTCACGGCCCACACCGGATTTCTTGTAGCCACCGAACGCGGCGTGCGCCGGGTACAGGTGGTAGCAGTTGGTCCATACGCGACCGGCCTTGATTGCCCGACCCATGCGGTAGGCGACGTTGATGTCGCGGCTCCACACGCCTGCACCCAGGCCGAACTCGGTGTCGTTGGCAATCGCCAGCGCTTCGTCTTCGTCCTTGAAGGTGGTCACGCCGATCACCGGGCCAAAGATTTCTTCCTGGAACACGCGCATCTGGTTAGTGCCCTTGAGCAGGGTCGGCTGGATGTAGTAACCGTTGGCCAGGTTGCCTTCGAGTTTCTCCACGCCACCGCCGGTGAGCACCTGAGCACCTTCCTGCTGGGCGATCTCCAGGTAGCTGAGGATCTTGTCGAACTGCTGCTGCGAGGCCTGGGCGCCGACCATGGTGTCGGTGTCCAGCGGATCGCCACGCTTGATCTGCTTGATCTTCTTCATCACCTCGACCATGAACGACTCATAGATCGATTCCTGCACCAGCGCACGCGACGGACAGGTGCACACCTCGCCCTGGTTGAAGAAGCCCAGTACCAGGCCTTCAGCGGCCTTCTCGATAAACGCCGGCTCGGCATTCATGATGTCGGCGAAGAAGATGTTCGGCGATTTGCCGCCCAGTTCGACGGTGCTCGGGATGATGTTTTCGGCGGCACACTTGAGGATATGCGAGCCCACTGGAGTCGATCCGGTGAAGGCGATCTTGGCAATACGTTTGCTGGTGGCCAGTGCTTCACCGGCTTCACGGCCGAAGCCCTGGACGACGTTGAGCACACCCGGCGGCAGCAGGTCGCCAATCAGTTCCATCAGCACGGTGATCGACAGCGGCGTCTGCTCGGCCGGTTTGAGCACGATGGCGTTGCCAGCGGCCAGAGCCGGTGCGAGTTTCCAGGCACCCATCAGCAGCGGGAAGTTCCACGGGATGATCTGCCCGACCACGCCCAGCGGTTCATGGAAGTGGTAGGCCACGGTACCTTCATTGATCTCGGCGGTGCTGCCTTCCTGCGCGCGGATGCACCCGGCGTAGTAGCGGAAGTGGTCAGCAGCCAGCGGCACGTCGGCGTTGAGGGTTTCGCGCACGGCCTTGCCGTTATCCCAGGTCTCGGCCACGGCCAGCAGTTCAAGGTTGGCTTCGATGCGGTCGGCGATCTTCAGCAGAATGTGCGAACGCTCCTGCACCGAGGTCTTGCCCCAGGCATCGGCAGCGGCGTGAGCAGCATCCAGCGCCTTGTTGATATCGGCGGCGTCGGAGCGGGGGAACTCACCGATCACCGAACCATCCACCGGGCTGGTGTTGCTGAAGTACTGGCCACTCAGCGGGGCAACAAACTCACCATTGATGTAGTTGCCGTAGCGCGGTTTGAGGGTGATAACGGCGCCTGGCGTACCGGGTTTGGCGTAAAGCATGGGATTGACCTCTCTTGTTGGCGGAGCCTGCCCCCTGGGACGTGGAGCAGGTCATGGTTCGATCTTAGGAAGCGCCCTGCTCGACCGGTATGCGCCCATGGCACAAAACCTCTCGTCATTTGGTAGTAGAGCCGTAAAGCTCGCCCCAGAGCCGTGCACCGCCCTGTTTCAGGGCAGCTGCTGGCTAAACGCGCGGCCATCGGCATCCACCCAACGCAGCAGCAGCGGTGTCTGCCCGGCGGGCAGCAGCATCCTCCAGTAAGGGTTGGCCGCCAAACCCTCGAAAGGTTCGATGCGCAGCAGATTGCCGTGCGTCCCGCTGACCTCAAAATGTGTCGGCAAATGCCGGGGCAGCAGTTGGCCATCCACGCTCGGACGCCGCCCGGTTTCCATTGGATGGCGCAACAGGCTGCGCAACTCCAGACCGCGTCCCTGCGGCTTCAGCCAGGCCTGCAACGGCCCCAGGTTGCTGCCTGGCTGAGCGGTGCTCGGCGACAGGCAACTGCTGTTCAACACCTCCACCGCCTGCGCCGCCAGCCACACACGCCCGCGCCCATCACGGGCCAGTACGATCAGTTGCTGACTGCGCGGCAGGCGCACACGGGTCGACAGACGCAGCGGCGCGTCCCAGGCCTGCACGTGCAGCGTGGCGATACGCGGATCGTCTTCGCCGCTGCGCAGCAGGCTGAGCGATACCGGGGGCTGGGCATTGCGCAGGGTCAGGTCAATGGCGACAAACGCGCCATCCTCGACCCAGGTCGGCACCGCCAGGCTCAGCCCTTGTGTCTGCACCTCATGGCCCTGCAACCACTGTTCAACGCTGTGCTGCGCCTGGCCCCAGGGCTGCGCAGCCACAGGGCCGGCCAGCACCAGCAACACCAGCAGGCGCAGGGTCATGCCAGATGCCCCCAGGCATCCATGCAGATGCTCTGGTACCAGGCGTCGGCCAGCGCCGCTTCCTGTGCCCGTAACCCGGCGGGCGGTTGCAACGGGCTGAGCGTCAGGCTGCCTGGCAGCTCAACCAGGCGCTGCTCCTGAATGCCGTAATCGGCCGCAATCGACACCGCCTGGCCCGGTGCCAGCGCGCTGTAACAGGTGTTGCGCCAGGCCGCACTTGGCGGCTCCTGGCCGGCCAGGTCTGCCAACAGGGCCGCCACTGCCACTTTGGCCTGAGCATTGGCGCTGTAGGCTGACTTGGGCATGGGCGCGGCGATGCAGGCATCCCCCGCCACATAGATGTCACCGGCTTCGCGGGCCTGAAAGGTGGCCGGGCGAATCGGCACCCAACCGCTGCTATCGACCAAGCCGCTGCGGGCAGCAATTTCGGCGGCTTTCTGCGGTGGAATCAGGTTGATCACCGCTGCGCGATGGCGCTGGCCAAACTCACAGAGCAGCTCGCGCCGCCCGGCATCGGCGCGCACCACGCGACCATCGCCGGCACGCCCAACCCACTCGATGCGCTCGCCATAAAGCGCCTGCCAACCCTGTTGAAACAGCGCCTGCTTGGAGAAACTGTCCTTGCTGTCGAGGATCAGCACCTTGCTGCGTGGCTTGGCCTGGCTCAGGTAATGGGCAATCAGGCTGGCCCGCTCATAGGGCCCCGGCGGGCAGCGATAGGGATTGTCCGGCACGCTGATGATCACCAGGCCGCCATCGTCCATGGCCTGCAGTTGCCGGCGCAGCAGAGCGGTTTGTGCGCCAGCCTGCCAGGCATGCGGCAGACGGCTGGCGGCATTGCGGTCGTAACCTTCGATGGCCTGCCAGTCCATGTCGATTCCAGGCGCCAGCAACAACCGGTCATAGCGCAGACGCTGGCCGCCCTGCAGCACCACCTGCCGGGCCTGCAGGTCAATTTCCCGCGCCCATTCGCGCACATGCAGCACCTGTTGCTGCTGCAAGGCGCGGTAATCCTGACGCAGGCTGCGCAGCTCACGCAGCCCGGCGAGCACATGATTGCTGAAGGGGCAGGTGTGAAAGTCAGACTTCGGCTCAATCAGCACCACATCCAGCTGCTCGGCCTGACGTTTCAGGTAGCGCGCCGCCGTAGCGCCGGCAAAACCACCGCCGATCACCAGTACCCGCGCCCGGCCGACACTGGCTTGCAGCGCCCCCGGCAACAGCCAGGGCAGCATGGCGGCCCCGGCGAGCAATTGACGACGTGTAAGGCCCTGCATAGCGGCTCCTGCTTTCGTTGATGCTGCCACGCTGCTACAGCACGGCGGAGATGACCATGCCTCTTTGGTCTTGAGGCAGCCGTGCCAAAGCATAGGCAGCGCGCAGAATTCAAGCCTGCGCGCACCCGATTTGCCTGCTGCACAAATGCAAATGGCCGGTCTAGACCGGCCATTTGCTACAGGCTAATTACCACTCAACGCTTGCTGACCAGGTCCTTGGGCAGTTTGAAGGTCCAGAGCATGCCGCCCTGGTTGTAGTTCTTCACCCGCTTGGCCACTTCGCCGCCCCACAGTGGTACTGCACCACCCCAGCCGGAGAGCACTGAAACATACTGCTCGCCGTCCATCTCCCAGGTTACGGGCGAACCCAGCACGCCGGAGCCGGTCTGGAATTCCCAGACCTTCTCGCCGGTCTTGGCGTTGAAGGCCTGCAGGAAACCTTCCGGGTTGCCGGTAAACACCAGGTTACCCTTGGTGGTCATCACCCCACCCCACAGCGGCGCGTAGTTCTTCTGCCGCCAGACTTCCTTGCCGGTTTTCGGGTCGATGGCGCGCAGCACGCCGATGTAGTCCTCGTTCAGCGGCTTGATGGTGAAGCCAGCACCGAGGTAGGCCGCGCCTTTCTTGTAGGCGATGTCCTCGTTCCAGATGTCCATGCCCCACTCGTTGGACGGCACGTAGAACAACCCGGTGTCCTGGCTGTAGGCCATCGGCATCCAGTTCTTCGCACCGAGGAAGGCCGGCGCGGAGAACACGCTCTTGCCCTTTTCCTTCGCGCTTGGCGAACCAGGACGGTTGCTGTCGTCGTAGATCGGCCGACCATTCTTGTCCAGGCCTTTGGCCCAGGTGATCTTGTCGACAAACGGGAAGCCACGGATGAACTTGCCGTTGGTGCGATCGAGCACGTAGAAGAAGCCGTTACGGTCAGCGGTGGCTGCGGCCTTGATGGTCTTGCCGCCTTCCTGATAGTTGAAGGACACCAGCTCGTTGACACCGTCGAAGTCCCAGCCGTCATGCGGGGTGGTCTGGAAGTGCCACTTGATGCTGCCATCATCCGGGTTCAGCGCCAGGCGCGAAGACGAATAGAGGTTGTCGCCCGGGCGCAGGTGCGAGTTCCACGGCGCCGGGTTACCGGTGCCGAACAGCAGCAGGTTGGTTTCCGCGTCGTAGTAACCGCCCAGCCAGGGCGCGGCGCCACCGGTTTTCCACAGGTCACCCGGCCAGGTCTTGCCGGCTTCGCCACCGCTGATGCCGTTCTCAATCGCCTTGCCGTCCTTGTAGACGTAGCCCATGTGACCTTCCACGGTCGGACGGCTCCACAGCAGTTCGCCGTTTTTCGGGTCGTAGGCTTCGATTTTGCCGACCACGCCGAATTCGCCACCGGACACCCCGGTGATCAGCTTGCCGTTGACCACCAGCGGTGCCGCCGTGATCGAGTAACCGGCCTTGTGGTCCGCCACGTTCTTGCGCCAGACCACCTTGCCGGTGTCCTTGTGCAGAGCCACCAGCTTGGCATCCAGGGTGCCGAAGATCACCAGGTCGCCATACAGCGCCACGCCACGGTTGATCACGTCGCAGCACGGACGAATGTCATCCGGCAGACGCGCATCGTATTGCCACAGCTCGCGCCCGGTGCGGGCATCGACGGCAAACACCCGCGAGTAGGACGCGGTGACATACATCACGCCGTCCTTGATCAGCGGCTGCGCTTGCTGACCACGCTGCTTCTCGCCACCGAAGGACAGCGTCCATACCGGGCGCAAGTCCTTGATGTTGTCTGTGTTGAGTGTGGCCAGCGGGCTGTAGCGTTGGCCTTGCAGCCCCAGGCCGTTGGTGACGATCTGGTCGGTGGTGGTGGCGTCCTTGAGGATTTCCTCATCGGTCACCGCCAGGGCGGCGGCGGACGGCATCAGCATCGCCGCGCACAGCGCGGTGAGGAGGAAAGGCTGGCGAAGACCGGTGTGTTTCATTGCGGCTACCTCTGTGGGTTCATTGTTATCACCGGGAATTTTTCCCGATCTGCCACAGATTCTTGGCTGCCCAGCCTCCCCCAACAATTGAACGCAGTACCGATTTAGCTACTCCCTTGGTAGCAATACCGCCCGTTTTATCGCTGCCTGACGCAGCTGCCACGCAGGCAATTTTCCCGCCCGGATGTGCACCCACACCGTACCGGCACATGGCCTGGCCGACTTAAGTGCTAGCCCTGCCCCCTGAAAAGAGCATACCCAGCCCCCGGCCCAGCCGTTAGAAAGCTACTCCCCCACGCTAAGGAGCAAGCCATATGGGCCGCACCACCCCACTCAGCCACCTGTTGTTGAGCTGCCTGCTGCTGGCAGGCCTGGGCAACCTTGCCCAGGCCGAGCCCATCAAGATCGGCCTCAACTACCCACGTACCGGCAATTACAAGGATGAAGGTCTGGAGCTGCGCCGTGGCGCGCTGCTGGCCGTGGACGAAATCAACAAGGCAGGTGGCGTGCTCGGCAAACCGCTGGAGCTGCTCAGCAAAAACACCAGCTCACAGGCCGACAAGGCCGTCAGCAATGTCGATTACTTCGCCAACCAGGACGCGCGCATGGTGTTTGGCGGCGCCACCAGCGAAGAGGCGATAGCCGCCGGGCAACGCGCCCGCGAGCGCGGCCTGCTGTATTTCGCCACCCTGAGCTATGCCAATGAAGTGACCGGCCAGGCCGGCCATCGCTATCTGTTCCGGGAGTCCAACAGCGCCTGGATGAGTGCACGGGTGCTCGGCGAATACCTGTCCTGGCATATGCCACGCCAGCGCTATCACTACATCATTGTCGATGACGCCTGGGGCCGCAGCATGGAAAACGCCCTGCGCCTGGCCACCAACAGCACCGACCGTGCACGCCACGGCCGTACTGCGCTACCCAGCGGTCTGGTGCGCCGTGAGCAGTACCTGGCGGCGCTCAATAAAGCGGCCCGCAGCGAGGCGGATATCCTCGTGCTGGTGCTGCTCGGCGAGAACCTGCAGCGCAGCATGCGCATGGTGCACAACATGGGCCTCAAGCAACGTACGCAGATCATCGTGCCCAACCTGACCAAGAGCGTGGTGCAGCAGGCCGGGCCGCTGGTGATGGAGGGCGTGATCGGCACCGAAGCCTGGACCTGGAACCTGCCCAGCCAGGACAACATCGCCCAGGGCCAGCAATTCGTTGAGCGCTATATCAGCGATTATCAGGAGTACCCCGGCAGCACCAGCGCCTCCGCCTACTCCATCGTCAAGCAATGGGCCGATGCCGTGCAGCGCACGCAAAGCCTGGACAGCGAACGGCTGATCAGCACCCTGGAAGACCACAGTTACCAGTTGCTCAAGGGGCAGCAGCAGTGGCGCGCCTTCGACCATCAGAACGTGCAGAGCATCTATGCGGTACGGGTACGCAAGCGTGACGACGTGATGCTCGACCCGTTCAAGCAGCACTACTTCGACATCATCCACCATATGGACGGCGACCAGGCCGCGCCGAGCCAGGATGAGTGGCAGCAGGAGCGCGGCGAGGAATTGCAGCTGCGCTAAGCCAATCATGTGTTGCCAGGGACAACCCGTAGGGTGCGCTGCGCGCACCGGGATTCAACGTCTGCGCGGACATACCCCCAATTAGACGAGTAATGACTTGTGCGCACGGCGCACCCTACGAAGCAAGAGCACCTCACGTCTGTGTCGATAAATACAGACGTACCACACTCGTGGTATAGAGCCACCGCATCTGGGTATCGCAGTTTTTCTTAGCGATCCACCCGCTGCATCGCGGCCTGCTCATAACGCGGGTAGAGATGACTGACGCTGCGGATCAGCTCATAACGGCTGAGGTTTACGCCGGCAAAGCGTTCCGGGATGGCGGTGCGGATCAGTTCATTCATTTCCGCGCCCTGCTCGGCACCGCTGCGCATGACGCCGTCCAGCCAGCCGAGGTAATCACGCATCTGGGCAAAGGGCGCAGCATCGCTGGCCAGCGGGCCATGGCCGGGCACGATCTGCTTCCAGGGCAGGTGCTGCAGCTGGTCGAGATCCGCCAGCCAGGTGGCCAGGCTCGGTGTGCCGGGTGTGGTCAGGGCACGTTGATAAAACACCAGATCACCGGCAAACAGCACGCCGCTCTGCACATCGAGAATCGCCAGATCAGCCCCGGTGTGGCCGCTCAGGGCCAGCAGTTGCAGCGTCCGCCCGCCTACCTCAAGCATTCCCGGCTCAAGGCTCTCAGTGGGCAGCAGCACTTCGGTGCCGCGCATCCAGTCGCCCACCAGGCGGTACATGTTCTCCGCCATGGTATCGCCCTGCTCTACCAGCAACGCGGTGGTGCCGGGCAAGGCGGCAATCGGCACATCGCTGAAGGCCTGATTGCCCAGCACATGGTCGGGATGATGATGGGTCAGCATGACCTTGAGCAGCGGCTTGTCAGTGACGCGGGCAATCGCTTGGCGCATCACCTCGCCGTAACGCCGCGACGGCCCGCTGTCGATCACCACAACGCCTTTATCGGTGACGATAAACCCGGTGTTGACGATATTGCCGCCATTGGCCTGGGAGAAGTTGTCCGTGCTGCCTTCAAACAGCCACACGCCATCGGCAATCTGCCGGGGCTGTAGGTCGTAGGCGAGCGGATTGGCGTGCACGCAGGCGCTGGCCAGCGCCGCCAGTATGAGTATCCAGCGCATAAGCACCTCGCGATAAGACGGGCAGCGCCGTGCTGGGCTGCCCAGGGCAGAACCGCCATTTAGGGCGCGAGGCGGACCTCGCTGATCTGCACCAGCGGCTGGCTGTCGGTAAAGTTCGGCAGATCGCCCATGATCCGTGCCGCGTGCGGGGCAAAGCTCTGCTCGAACACCGCCACGCTGTCGAAATACAGATGCCCCATGGCGATATAGGGCGCGGCCTCACCGGGCGTGGCGCTGGCCAGGCCAGCGTCCACGGCAATGCCTTGGCACGCGCTGCCCAGGCATTCGCGCACGATCGCCATATGCTGCTCGCAGTAATAGGTCATGTCGAAACGCACACCGGGAGTATTGGGGTACAGCACGCTGACTTTGATCATGGCAGGTCCTTGTGGCTTTCAGAGTTCGGCTTTGAATTCATTGCCGTTGTTGTCACGCAACCATAGCTCGGTCTCGACGTTGCCCTTTACATCGAGGCTGATGGTCGGGTTTTCGCTGACGGCGGGAAACAGTTCGAGGCTGGCCAGGGTGTTGCCGCTGCGATCACGCAACTGCGCCTGGTTGAGAAAAAATTCCGGAATACCGCCGACCAGGCCGTTGTCCATCGGGTGGGCCACCTGCACGCGAAGGCGGTTGGCATCAGCCAGGACAAAGCGCTTGCCGAGCACTTCACCCAGATGCTCCTCCCAACCGGCCTGGGCGCGCACCACACTGGGGGCTGTGCAGCCGCCACCGGCAGCATCGATTTGCGTCGAACCGACATGCCAGAGCCCGTCACGGGTCAGTACCGCCACCCGCAGCGGCGTGGCCTGCTCGACCCGAATGCGGATGGCCAGCCGTGGCAGCACCTGCTCACCCGGCTGGAAATCGAAGATCTGTGGAATCGGATTGAGTTCGGCCCAGGCCAGCATGCGCACCACCTGACCGTCGAAGGCACTGGCGTCGATCTGAATCGGCACCTGCCGCGCGTCCTCGGCAAACGGCGGCGCGCTGAGCTTGACCCGCTCATCGAAAACAAAGGCTTCGCCGCCCAGCAGACGCTCGTGGTAGTAGTCCCACATCACCGATGTGACCGGGTCGCGCTGGCTGCCCCAGCTGTCCCAGGGCACGGCAAACAGCGCCAGCAGTAGAAATGAACGCCAATCCAGTTCCATCCCACACCTCCCGGTGCCGTTGACCTGCAGCCCTACTCAACCTCCTGGTACAACCCCGGCAACTCATAACGCAGACCGTAGTGGCCATAGATACGCTTGAGCTCCCCGGCGAGAATCAGCTCTTCGAGCTTTTCTTCCAGGGCATAGGCCAATTGCCGATTGCTTTCATGCACCGCCATGCCGATGTCCCAGACCTGCTTGCCCATGTCCGGGTAAGCGTTCTCGGCCAGCGCCAGTTGCTCGTCAGCCGCCAGTTTGAGCTGCCAGTCGACCTCGCCGCGCAGCGCCATCACCGCATCCACTTCACCGGCTTTCATCGCCGCGAACGCTTGCTGAACATTGCTGTAGTGATGGGTCTGCTGGCTGAGCATGCCGTCTTTCACCGATGACAGATAAAAGGACGGCACGCTTTCCACCTCGACACCAATGGGGTGGCGCTGAAACACCGCCACACTGGGCACCGCGTCCAGCCGGCGGCGGTCGAATGCCACCTGCCAGCGCTCACGCTGATACGGGCCGAACATCACCACCAGTTCGTTGACCAGCTCGCCGAACTCGTTGCTCTTGTAGGAAAACTCGCGGTCATAAGGCACGCGCAGCATCACATCCGCCAGCTCATGCGGGCGCAGGTAATGCCCGCGCCAGATGTAATCACGCAGGTCATCGTCGAGCTTCTCGCCCGGCGGTGCCCAGATCACCTCAAGCCTGAGTCCCAGACCTGCGGCCAAAGCCTCGGCGACCTCATAGTCGACGCCACGGGATTTCCCGTCCTGCTGAAAGCTGTAAGGCGCGAAATCCTGATACAGCGCCACCTTGAGCACACCGGACTCGACAATCGAGTCATAGCTGCGCACCTGCGCCTGCAGCGGCATACAGACCGCCAGCAGTACAGAACACCACAGCCCCAGCCACGCCAGTCGCCGAGCCATGCCGATTACTCCTCGATGGCCACGCTCTCCAGGTAACTGCGCACGGCCCACAGCGCTTCCTGGCTGAGGTAGTCGGCCATTTTCGGCATATACACACGACCATCACGCACGGCGCCGTTGATCACCCGCTCCTTGAACCACTCATCGCCGCTGATGCCGGCTTCGAGCAGGCGCAGGTCCGGGGCGATACCGCCGGACTTGGCTTCCAGGCCATGGCACGCCGCACAGTTCTGGTTGTAGGCCGAAGAGCCAATCTCGATGGCGCGCGGGTTGCCCCGGTAGGGGTTCTCATCACGCCATTCTTCACCCAGCGGCTCCAGACCTTCGGTCTTTACCGCCTGCGGCACCACATCACCATGCGCCCAGAGGTTGGCCGAGAAGGCCAACAGCAGCAGAGCAAAACCGGTGTTCTTTTTAATTGTCATGTTCAAGGCCTCATCGAATGCACGCACACAGCTCGTACGGAGCTTGCTTGCGAGCATCTTAGAAACAGCGCCGCGCCCGCCGAATGCTGCTTTGGTGGCCCGCGACTAGTCCCTTGGTAGTAGAGCTTGCGACCCCATGACAGGTGGCTTTGGCAGCAAGGCTAAGTCATGTCCGGTTTGGGCATTCTTCCCGGCGCAGGCGGGAGTTTTTCCGTTTCGGCGCAACCCCCGTGGTTCCACTATCGGCTCGCCAGGTCGCCAACAGCACAGGACCTGCAACCTTCACCACCACGATGGGAAACCACAACCATGACAACAAGATCGTTACCCAGCATGCCGCGCCCCGTGGCACTTGCCGTCCACAGCCTGCTGCTGGCCGGTGGCCTGGCCTTGAGTGGCAGCGCCCTGGCCAAGAATGTCACCTGGGACGACATCGCCAACGACCACACCACCACCAACAACGTGCTGCAGTACGGCATGGGCACCAACGCCCAACGCTGGAGCCCGCTGGCCCAGGTCAACGACCAGAACGTGTTCAAACTGACGCCAGCTTGGTCCTTCTCCTTCGGTGACGAAAAGCAGCGCGGCCAGGAATCCCAGGCCATCGTCCATGACGGCGTGATCTACGTCACCGGCTCCTACTCGCGGGTATTCGCCCTCGACGCAAAAACCGGCAAACGCCTGTGGACCTACAACCATCGCCTGCCGGACAACATTCGTCCGTGCTGCGACGTGGTCAACCGCGGCGCGGCCATCTATGGCGACAAGATCTACTTCGGCACCCTCGACGCCCGCGTCGTGGCGCTGAACAAAGACACCGGCAAGGTGGTGTGGAACAAGAAGTTCGGTGACCACGCCGTCGGCTACACCATGACTGGCGCACCAACCCTGGTGAAAGACCAGAAGAGCGGCAAGACCCTGCTGATCCACGGCAGCTCCGGTGACGAATTCGGCGTAGTCGGCAAGCTGTTTGCCCGCGACCCGGACACCGGTGAAGAAGTCTGGATGCGTCCGTTCGTCGAAGGCCACATGGGCCGCCTGAACGGCAAAGACAGCACCCCGACTGGCGACGTGAAAGCACCGAGCTGGCCGGATGATCCCAACCACCCAACCGGCAAAAAGGCCGCTTGGAGCCAAGGCGGTGGTGCACCGTGGCAGAGCGCCAGCTTCGACGCGGAAACCAACACCATCATCATCGGCGCTGGCAACCCGGCTCCATGGAACGGTTGGGCACGCACCTCCGACGGTGGTGATCCGAAGGATTACGACAGCCTCTACACCTCCGGCCAGGTTGGCGTAGACCCGACTACCGGTGAAGTGAAGTGGTTCTACCAGCACACCCCGAACGATGCCTGGGACTTCTCCGGCAACAACGAACTGGTGCTGTTCGACTACAAGGACAAGGCCGGTAAAACCGTCAAAGCCACCGCCCACGCCGACCGCAACGGTTTCTTCTATGTGGTCGACCGTGCCAACGGCAAGCTGCAGAACGCCTTCCCCTTCGTCGACAAGATCACCTGGGCCAGCCACATCGACCTGAAAACCGGTCGCCCGGTTGAAAACGAAGGCCAGCGCCCACCAAAACCGGAGCCAGGTGAAGCCAAAGGCAAATCGGTAGAAGTGTCGCCGCCATTTCTCGGCGGCAAAAACTGGAACCCGATGGCCTATAGCCAGGACACCGGCCTGTTCTACGTTCCGGCCAACCACTGGAAAGAGGACTACTGGGCCGAGGAAGCCAACTACAAGGCTGGCTCCGCTTACCTGGGCATGGGTTTCCGCATCAAGCGTCTGTATGAAGACCACGTCGGTATCCTGCGTGCGATGAACCCGACCACCGGCAAGGTCGTTTGGGAGCACAAGGAAAAACTGCCACTGTGGGCCGGCGTACTGGCGACCAAGGGCAACCTGGTGTTCACCGGCACCGGCGACGGCTACTTCAAGGCCTTCGACGCGAAGAACGGCAAGGAGCTGTGGAAGTTCCAGACCGGCACCGGAATCATCTCCCCGCCCATCACCTGGGAACAGGATGGCGAGCAGTACATCGGCGTAACCACCGGTTACGGCGGCGCAGTACCGCTGTGGGGTGGCGACATGGCCGAGCTGACCAAGCCGGTCGCGCAAGGCGGCTCGTTCTGGGTATTCAAGCTGCCAAGCTGGGATAACAAGACCGCACAACGCTGATCGCAACTCGCATGGCGCACCCTAGGGTGCGCCATGCGCATCCACTTTCGCGCTTCCAAGCAACCACCTGCGTTGCTCCCGTGGTGCGCACGGCGCACCCCACCCGAGGACTCGCCATGAATTACCTGCCTCTGCTTCTGCCTGTCGTACTGCTGACTCTGGGTACCGAACTGGTCAACGCCGATGAGGTGCTCACCGTCAACGGCTGCCGCATCGAAGCCGACAGCCAATGCCCCAACGCCAACCTGCAAGGTGCCAACCTGAGCAACCAGGACATGCGCCGCATGAACCTGGAAGGTGCCGACCTGCGTGGTGCCGATTTACGCCATAGCCGCCTGGACCTGGCCAATCTGGAAAAAGCCAACCTGCAAGGTGCCAACCTGACCCGTGCCAGCCTGCAACAAAGCCAGTTGCGCCTGGCCGACTTCAGCAACAGCACCCTGGTGGCCATCAACGGCTGGGCCATGTATGCACAGGCGGCAAAGTTCAATCAAGCCGATATGCGCGCCGCCAACCTGGAATTCGCTCGCCTGTCTGCAGCCAAGCTGCACAATGCCAACCTGCAAGCGGCCAATCTGGAAATGACCTGGCTAAGCAAGGCCGACCTCAAGGGCGCCGATCTCCAGGATGCCAACCTGCAAGAGGTCAAACTCTCCGGCTCCAACCTCGCCAACGCCGACCTAAGCGGCACGCGCACCCACTATGGCAACTTCCAGGGTGCCAATATGGAAGGCTGCACCGCCTGCCCCGATGGCTGGGAATAACCCCACGCTACCCCCCTACAACCCCCCTTCCTCTGTAGGAGCGGGCCATGCCCGCGAACCTCTACACAGCACAAAGCCGTAGCCCGGCTGCACTCCGAGGAGTTCAGCCGGGCTACCTATTATTTCATCTAGAAAAACTGCTCAGAACCTGTTCACGATCTCGCGAGCTAGAGCGATACAAGGCGCTACGTTAGTAACAGCCTCCGGCTGGTCAAAACAAGCGAGAAACGCAGCGCAGCGGAGTAACAGACAACGGCTGGCCCGCAGGGTGAGCGCAGCGAATCACGCGGAGTTTACGAGTTGTAAATGAGCAGGCCGAGCTTGTTTTTAACGCAGTAGCGCCGACGCGCAGCAGATCGTGAACAGGTTCTCAGGCGCTTTCCAGGCCCAGGCGGATGACCCCGGTATCGATGGCCAGATGCACCAGCTCGGCCTGAGAGCTGACCTGCAGTTTGCTCTTGAGCAAGGTCAGGTAGTTGGACACGGTCTTGCCGCTGATGCACAGCCGCTCGGCAATCTGCCGGCTGGGCATGCCTTTGGCCAGCATCACGAATATCTCGAACTCGCGCTGAGTCATGCCGCGCAGGCGCGGGTCACTGCTGCCCTCCCCCTGAGGATTACAGGCCAGGTGCGTGGCCAGGCTCTGCTCGATATAGGCATGCCCGGCCAGGGTGCGTTTAACCGCTTCAACCAGCACCTCAGGTGAGGAGGTCTTGGTCAGGTAGCCCAGCGCACCGGCTTCCAGGGCCTGGCGCACCAAAGGCAGTTCATCGTGCATGCTGAAGAACAGCACCCGCAGTTGCGGCAGGCGCTGCCGCAGCCGCCGAGTGGTTTCCAGCCCGCTGATCCCCGGCAGGCCAATATCCATGATGACCAGGTTGGGGATTTCCTCCTGAACCATCTGCAGGGCCTGTTCGCCATCGCAGGCCTCGCGCACCTGCACCTCTGGCAACAAGGCCCGCAGCAGGCTGGCATAGCCCTGACGGACCACCGCATGATCATCGACCAGCAGAATCTTCATAGCTCAGGCTCCGGCACTATCAGGGTCAGGCACAGTGCCCACCCCGCTTGAGGACGGCTGTGTACGCGCAGTACGGCACCCAGGCTGCGCGCCCGCTCGTGGATCGAGCGCAGGCCGATGCCGGGACGCTGCGGCAGTTGCGCACCACAACCATTGTCACGAATAAACAGACGCAAACGCTGCCCCTGATAATGCAGGCGCACGCGCACTTCGCTGGCCTGGGCGTGCCTGGCGACGTTGGTCAGGGCCTCCTGCACCAGCCGGTACAGATGCGCCTTGGTCGGCAGTGGCAAACTTGGCAGCCGGCGGCTGAGCGAAACCTGGCACTGCACGCGCTGTGCGGCCTGCCAGTTATCAGCGAGCAGTTGCAGCGCCTCGTCCAGTTCAAGGCGCTCCAGTACCACCGGGTAGAGATCACGGATCAAGGCGCGAAAACCGTCCTGCAAGCGCTGGCAGTGGTTGTCCAGATGCTGGGCGGTCAGGCGCACCTGCTCGGGCTGAGCGGCCACCGCTTGCAGCAGGCAGGCCTGGGCACGGATACCGCTGAGGTACTGGCCGAGGTCGTCATGCAGGGTCTGCCCAAGACGGGTGCGCTCGCGCTCTTGCAACGCCATCAGCGCTTGAGTCAGTTCGGTATTGTCGGCCTGCACCTGTTGCAGGGTGGTGGCCATGGCATTGAAATGCCCGGCCAGTTGCCGTGCCTCTGGCAGGCTGTGCGCCGGCAGACGCGCATCGAACTGGCCCTGAGTCACCTGTTGCAGACCGCATAGCAACTCATCCAGCACGCGCAGGCCACGGTGCACGGCCCAGCGAATCGCCACCAGGCTGATCAACAGCGCCAGCAGGCAGAGCAACAGCAGTTGCAGAAGCGAATCCCAGACTTCATCGATTTCATCCGCCGGATCGACGGCAATCTGCAACTGTCGGCCATCGGCCAGTTGCACCACACGCGGGCGGTGTTGCTGCGGGAACAGACGCTGCCCCAGCCATTGTTCAAGCGACAACTGTGGCACGGCGGCAGGTGCTGGTAGCCACTGCACCCGCACATGCCGCAGGTTGCCGGTCAGCCCGCTGTGCAGGCTGGCCGGGTCACGCTGAGCCGCTTCGTACAGGTACTCGACCACCGCCTCGGCAGCCTGCACCTCACGCTGTACATCCTCGCGGGCCTGGCGCAGCAGCAACGCCAGGCCCAGCACCGTGACCAGTGCAAAAAACAGCGTCACCAGCAGGTAGATGCGCCATAGAACGGACACGTTACTTGACCACGAAGTGACCGAGCATGCCCTTGCCTTCCAGGCCCTTGGCATAGAAACGGAACGTGCCGGGCTTGATCGGCACGAAGAAGATCTCCGCCTCACCGGCTTCCTCAAACTCCAGTTCGGTAAGGGTGATGGCCTTGATCTCGACACCACCGGCTTCGACCTTGCGCAGGTAGATCGAGGTGGCGAACTCGGGGGCCTGGAAGGCGTACTCCTTCAGCCCGCTGGCGATGATCTTCAGCTGATAGGCCTTGCCAGTTTCCAGCTGGTATTCGCTCTGCGACAGGCTGTAGTCGCTGGCCTCACTGCCCAGCAGCAGATCCGGCAATTTCTCGGTGCGACGGGTCAGGTCGCCGGCCGCATAAATGTTGTCAAAACCGATCAGGCTGCTCAGCAGAATCAGCGCCAGGGCGAGTGTTTTGAGCGTGCTCATGGAGGGTACCTGTTCTTGTTTTATGGGATGGGATCATCCTAAAACGCTGACGCACCCGCCGACTTACTACCTTGGTACTGGCGTACTGGTACTTTGGGCATATTTCCCGAATACCGGGCTGTTCCTATGCTGGCAACACCTATCCAGGAGTTGCCCATGCGTCGGATCAGCCACCCCCTCATGCTCTGCGCCGCCGCCCTGCTCGGCATGAGCGAACCCGTCCTGGCCAACCCGCCGGCCACCGAGTTGCAGGTGCGTATCGCTTACCTGGGTTACACCCCGGCAACCGGCCCGGTGCTGTCCAACGTCATCCCCGAGCCGGCCGATACCGGCCTGCGCGGGGCCGAGCTGGCGATTGTCGACAGCAACAGCACTGGGCGTTTTCTCAAGCACAGTTACCAGCTCGACGTAGCCGAACGCGGCGACAACGACAGCCTGCTGGCTGCAGCCCGTGAACTGCACGCACAGGGCCTGCGCCTGTTCGTGGTCAATGCGCCGGCAGCAACCCTGCGCCAACTCAGCCAGGCGCTGCCCGACAGCCTGCTGCTCAATGCCGGCAGCGCCGACGACAGCCTGCGCCACAGCCAGTGCCTGAACAATGTGCTGCACACCCTGCCCAGCCGCGCCATGCTCGCCGATGCCTTGGCGCAGTTTCTCGCCGTGCGCAAATGGACGCGCTGGCTGCTGGTGACCGGCAGCACCGAGGACGATATCGCCTACGCCGCCGCACTCAAGCGCGCGGCCAAACGCTTCGGCCATCGCATCGTCGCGGAAAAGGCCTGGAGCTTCGACAACGACCAGCGCCGCAGCGCCCAGGCGGAAATGCCGCTGTTCACCCAGACGGCGGAATACGATGTGGTGCTGGTGGCCGACGAGCGTGGCGACTTCGGCGAGTACCTGCCCTACAACACCTGGTACCCGCGCCCGGTGGCCGGCACCCAGGGCCTGACCCCGACTGCCTGGCACAAGACAGTGGAAACCTTCGGTGCCGCGCAGTTGCAGAAACGCTTCGAGGCCCACGCCCAGCGCTGGATGAACGACCGCGATTTCGCCGCCTGGATGGCCGTGCGCAGCATTGCCGCCGCGGTGACCAAACTGCGCCAGAACGACGCCCAGGCAATCCGCACCCTGGCCTTGAGCGAGCAGCTGCCGCTCGATGGTTTCAAGGGTCGCAAGCTGAGCTTCCGCCCGTGGAACGGCGAACTGCGCCAACCAATCCCGTTGGTACAGCCGCGCGCGCTGGTCAGCACCTCGCCACAGGATGGTTTTCTGCACCCCAACAACGAAATGGACAGCCTCGGCTATGACCGGCCGGAAGTGAGCTGCGATCTGGCAGGCAACAGTAATTGATGGTGCGCGCGGCGCACCCTACCGCGCGTAGAACCGTAGGGTGCGCCGCGCGCACCACCCACACAACTTGCAGCCCAAAACAACAAGAGGATCAACCCCATGCGCCTGACTCACCTTGCCTGCGCCATTGCCCTTGGCCTGGCCAGCCACACCGCCCTGGCGGCCACCGCCTATGTGTCCAACGAGAAAGACGACAGCATCAGCGTGATCGACCTGGACAGCCTTGAGGTCACCGCCATCCTTGAGGTGGGCATGCGCCCGCGCGGCCTGCTGCTGTCTTCCGACAACAAGCTGCTGTACATCTGCGCCAGCGACTCGGACCGGGTACAGGTGATGGACCTGGCCACCCGCACCATCGTCAAGGAGCTGCCTTCTGGAGCCGACCCCGAGCAGTTCGCCCTGCACCCCAACGACCGCTGGCTGTACATCTCCAACGAAGACGATGCGCTGGTGACCGTGGTCGACACCCAGAGCGACGAGGTGCTGGCGCAGATTGATGTCGGCGTCGAGCCGGAAGGCATGGCCGTCAGCCCCGATGGCAAATGGGCGGTCAACACCAGCGAAACCACCAACATGCTGCACTGGATCGACACCAGCACCCAGCAGTTGGTGGACAACACCCTGGTCGATCAACGCCCCCGCCATGTCGAATTCGACAAGACCGGCAAACGCCTGTGGGCTTCAGCCGAGATCGGCGGCACGGTCAGCGTGATCGATGTGGCCAGCCGGCAGATCGAGAAGGTGCTGACCTTCCAGATCAAGGGCGTGCACCCGGACAAAGTCCAGCCGGTCGGGGTCAAGCTGAGCGACGATGGCAAGTACGCCTTTGTCGCCCTCGGCCCGGCCAATCATGTGGCCGTGGTCGATGCCAAAACCTATGAGGTGCTCGATTACCTGCTGGTCGGACGCCGCGTCTGGCATATGGCGTTCACTCCAGATCAGAAACGCCTGCTGACCACCAACGGGGTCAGCGGTGATGTGTCGGTGATTGATGTCGACAGCCTCAAGGTGACCAAGTCGATCAAGGTCGGTCGCTACCCTTGGGGCGTGGTTGTCACGCCATGAGTGCACTCCAGGTACAGGGCGTGAGCTTCGCCTACGGCCCACGCCAGGCGTTGCAGGAGGTCAGCTTCAATGTCGCGGCGGGCAGCTTCAGCGCACTGCTAGGGCCTAACGGTGCGGGCAAGTCGACGCTGATCGCCCTGCTCACCCGGCTCTACGACCTGCAACACGGCGACATCCACATCTTCGGCCACAGCCTGCGCCGCGAGCCGCGTCAGGCCCTACGCCAGCTGGGTGTGGTGTTCCAGCAGAGCACCCTGGACCTGGACCTGTCGGTGCAGCAGAACCTCGCCTACCACGCGGCGCTGCATGGTCTGAGCAAACGCGAAGCCGGGGCGCGCATCGACGAGGAACTGGCCCGCCAACAGCTCGGCGAACGCCGCCACGAGAAGATCCGCGCGCTGAATGGCGGCCACCGCCGCCGCGTCGAGATTGCCCGTGCCCTGCTGCACCGGCCACGCCTGCTGCTGCTCGATGAAGCCAGCGCCGGCCTCGACCCGGCCAGCCGCCTGGCGCTGAACCAGCATGTGCGCACGCTGTGCAGTGAGCAGCAACTGGCGGTGCTGTGGACCACCCACCTGCTCGATGAGATCGACAGCCAGGACGACCTGCTGATTCTCAACCGCAGCCGTCTGGTCGCCCAGGGCCCAGCCGGCGAATTGGGTGATGATCTGGCCGCCAGCTTCGCCCGCCTCACTGCACCAGCGCCGTGCCAGGCGTAGGGTGCGCCGTGCGCACCGTCATTAATTCATGCAAGAACCTGGTGCGCACGGCGCACCCGATGGAGGTTGGTCGATGAACGCCTACTGGTATTGCCTGCAAGGCATCGTGCAACGCGAATGGCTGCGTTTCGTACTGCAGCGCAGCCGCTTCTTCAGCGCTCTGGTGCGGCCATTACTGTGGCTGCTGGTGTTCGCCGCCGGTTTTCGCGCGGCGCTGGGCATCGCCATCATCGAGCCGTACGACACTTACATCACCTACGAAACCTATATCGTGCCGGGGCTGGCCTGCATGATTCTGCTGTTCAACGGCATGCAGGGCTCGCTATCGATGGTCTACGACCGCGAGATGGGCAGCATGCGTGTGCTGCTGACCAGCCCGCTGCCACGGGCCTTTCTGCTCGCCGGCAAACTGCTGGCCATCGCCCTGATCTCGCTGCTGCAGGTGTACGCCTTTCTCGCCATTGCCTGGTTCTACGGCGTGCAACCGCCGGTCTGGGGCCTGCTCAGCGCCCTGCCCGCCCTGCTGCTGGTGGCCCTGTTGCTCAGCGCCCTCGGCTTGCTGCTGTCCAATGGCATTCGCCAGTTGGAGAACTTCGCCGGGGTGATGAACTTCGTCATCTTCCCGCTGTTTTTCCTCTCATCAGCGCTCTACCCACTGTGGAAGATGCGCGAGGCCAGCGAGTGGCTGTACTGGCTGTGCGCCCTCAACCCCTTCACCCATGCCGTGGAGCTGGTGCGCTTTGCCCTCTACCTGCGCTTCAGCCCCTTGGCGCTAGCCGTATGCCTGGGCCTAACCCTGCTGTTCGCAGCGCTCGCGGTGCTGACCTTCAACCCGCAACATGCAGCCCTGCGCAAAGGCAGCTAGGCATATCAGGCACCACGCATATCTACTACTTTGGTACTGGTTTTCATCTCCAACGTAGAATTCCCAAAGCATCGGCATTGCCCTGTAATAGATCCATAAAAAGAATCGAGAACAAAGGCGATGAAACACTGGCCAAAGGCCCTGATATTGCTTGCCAGCCTGCTACCGACCAGCGCCATACTGGCCGATACCCCGTTGTTTTCTGCCGATGGCTATCGCCTCAGCCATTACCGCAGCCCCACACCGCTAACCCACGAACACGCACGCACCCTGGACACCGTTGCCCTGCAGCAGTTGCTGCGTGAACAGCCTGGCACTCGGCTGATCGACGTTTATCGCCAGCAATGGCTGCACGGCCAGTTCATCGAGGATGAAGTGCACGCCAACCTGCCTAACAGCCTGTGGCTGGCCAATACCGGCGACGGTGAGCTGAGTCCGCAGTGGCAGAATTACTTCCAGCGCAGCCTGGCCCAGGCCAGCCAGGGCAATCGCGCCTGGCCGCTGGTGTTCTACTGCCGCTCCGACTGCTGGCTGGGCTGGAATGCGGTAAAACGCGCCCATCATCTGGGTTACACCAAACTGTACTGGTACCGTGACGGCATCGACGCCTGGCAACAGGCCGGCCTGCCCCTGATACCCGCACAACCACTGCCCTTGCTGCGTTAAACCATGCGTTACGGCTGCAACCCCACCATAATCAAAACAACGAGGTGATAAGGCCATGTACAAAATTCTGATTGCCGATGACCACCCGCTGTTTCGCGAAGCCATCCACAACGTCATCAGTGACGGCTTCCCCGGCAGCAACATCATGGAAACTGCCGATCTCGACAGCGCCCTGGTAATGACCCAGGAACATGACGACCTCGACCTGATCCTGCTCGACCTGAACATGCCTGGCATGCACGGCCTGGGCGGGCTGATTAACCTGCGCAACGAGGCGCCGACCATTCCAGTGGTGATCGTCTCGGCCGAGCAGGACAAACAGATCGTCCTGCAGGCGATTACCTACGGCGCGGTCGGTTTTATCACCAAGTCCTCGCCACGGGCGCAGATGACCGATGCCATCCAGCAGATTCTCAACGGCAACGTCTACCTGCCGCCGGACATCATCCGCACGCAGAAGAGCGGCTCGCAGCGCAGCCACGCCGACCACCACAGCTTCCCGCCGGAACTGCTGCAGGCACTGACCCGCAAACAGCTGCTGGTACTCGAACGCATGACCAAGGGCGAGTCCAACAAACAGATCGCCTACAGCCTGGACATCGCCGAAACCACGGTGAAGGCCCACGTCTCGGCCATCCTGCGCAAGCTCAATGTGCACAACCGGGTACAGGCCATTCTCTCGGCCGGGGATATCGACTTCGCCGCTTATCTGCGCCGCTGAACCGCACCCACAGCCATATGCGGCAACGCCCACGGAGGGCGTCGAGTCGCCAGCGACTACTCACCTCACGCTCTCACTACAAGGCTTAGCGCATGTCTAAAACAGCACTGATCATCGTCGACCTGCAGAATGACTATTTCCAAGGTGGCAAATGGCAGCTCGAAGGCAGCGAAGCGGCCGCCGCCAATGCCGCACGCCTGCTCACCGCGTTTCGCGCCAAGGGCTTGCCGGTGGTGCACGTGCGCCATGTATTCGCCAGCAGCGATGCGCCCTTCTTCGCCCCAGGCTCCAAGGGTGCCGAGGTCTACCCACTGGTGCAGGAGCAACCGGGCGAGGCCGTGCTGATCAAGCAGCAGATCAACAGCTTTCGTGATACCGAGCTCAAACAGGTGCTCGACCAGGCCGGAGCCAGTCAGGTGCTTATCTGCGGGGCCATGAGCCACATGTGCATCGACGCCGTAACCCGCGCCGCACATGACTTCGGTTACAGCTGTGCGGTCGCGCATGACGCCTGCGCCACCCTGGCCCTGGAGTTCAACGGGGTGAGCGTGCCGGCCAGCCAGGTACACGCCGCCTATATGGCCGCACTGGCGTTCGCTTATGCCAAGGTGGACACCACCGACGCCCTGCTCGGTGATCTGGCGTAACCATCAGATGCGATATGCACCGGCCCGCTTTACCGGCCGGTGCATCCAGGAACGAAACGGCAACCAACCCTAGCCAGCCGCGCCGCGATCCAGCAAATGACTCATCGCCGTCTTCAGTTTCATCGGTCGCACCGGCTTGTGCATCAGGGTGTGGCCCAGCTCGCGCATCTGTTGTTTGAGTTCGTTGCTGTAGTTGGCGGTGATCATCAACGCGGGCAAGGGTGAGCTGCGCCGGGCATTGATCTGCGCCACGGCATCAACACCGTTGTGGTCGTCATCGAGGTGGTAGTCGGCGATCAGCAGGTCGGCATCGGCATGGAAGTTGTCGACCTGGCGTGCCAGGTCCTCTTCGGACAAGGCCGTCACCACCTGACAGCCCCAGGCTTCCAGCAGCGTGCGCATACCGGCACAGATGGCGGCATCGTTATCCAGCACCCAGATGCGCGAACCGCTAAGCCGCTCCACCAGCGGGTTGGGCGCTTCCTGCACGGCACGGGCACGCGGCGCGAGGCTGGTCAACGGCACTTCGATGGCGAACATCGAACCCTTACCCTGGCGCGAGGTCACGCGAATGCGGTGGCCGAGCATGCGGGCGATCTTCTCGACAATCGCCAGGCCCAGCCCCAGGCCACGGTCCTGCTTGCGGTGGCTGACATCACCGCGTTTGAACTCCTGGAAGATCTCGCCGAGTTTGTCATCGGCGATGCCAATACCGGTGTCCCACACTTCGATCGACAGGCTTTGCCGGCGCCGCCGACAACCCAGCAGGATGCGCCCGCTGGAGGTGTAGCGGATGGCATTGCTGAGCAGGTTGCGCAGAATCCGCGCGAGCAACTGAATATCGCTGCGCACCAGCGCCGAGCTGGGGATGAAGTCCAGGCGCAGACCTTCGCTGCCGGTGATCTGGTGGTATTCGGCGGCCAGGTTTTCCAACAGTTCGCCAACCGCGAACGGAGCGATATCCGGCTTGATCACCCCGGCATCGAGTTTGGAAATATCCACCAGGGTGCCAAGCAGGCTTTCCACATCTTCCAGCGAGTTGCTGACATTGCGCACCAGGGCGGCGCTGTCGGCGAGGTCGCGTTTTTCCAGCAGTGCACTGGTAAACAGCCGCGCCGCATTGAGCGGCTGCAACAGGTCGTGGCTGACGGCAGCAAGAAACTTGGTCTTCGACAGGTTGGCCTGCTCCGCCTCGCCTTTGGCCTCACGCAGGCGGGCTTCCATTTGCGTGCGCTCATCGATCTCGCGGCGCAGCTGGGTGTTCAGATCGGTCAGTTCGGCAGTGCGTTCACGCACCCGCTGTTCCAGGTGCTGGTAGGCCTGATGCAGGGCTTCGGCAGTACGCCGGCGTTCGGTGATGTCGCGGATCAGCACGAAGATGCCGACCACCTCACCGCTGGCCTGACGGTTGGGCACATAGGAACGCAGCATGTAGCGCTCCTGACCATGGTGATTGGTTTCGGCAAATTCAAAGGTCACGCTTTCGCCAGACAGCGCCCGTTCGATAAACGGCTCCAGCCGCCGGCAATGCTCTTCGCTGTGCACCACCCGCAGGCTTTGCCCGAGCATCGCATCACGGGGCCAGCAGTACCATTCCTCGTAAACCTTGTTGGTGAACTGGTAGACCAGATCCGCCGTGAGGTAAGCAATCAGCGCTGGCACATGGTCGGTGATCAGGCGAATCCAGCGCTCGCTTTCGCTCAGTGCCTTGGCATGGCGGTGGCGCTCGGTGATGTCGGTGAAGGTGTTGACGAAGCCGCCGGTGGGCAGCGGATGGGTGCGCACCTCCAGCATGCGCCCATCGAACAGGCACAACTCCAGCTCCGCAATCAGCCGACCGTTGGCATCGCGACTGGCCGGCGTCAGCAGTTCCAGCTCGCTCTCGGCCATTACCTCGGCAAACGGCCGATGGGCACTGATTGGCGCCAGGCCGCAGAGGTCGAGAAAACGGTGGTTCCACAACTCCAGCTGGCCCTCGGCATTGACCATGGCCATGCCTTGGGACAGGTTGTCCATGGCCCGTTGCAATAACCGCGACTTCTGCGCCAGGGCTTGCTCGCGGCGCATGGTTTCGTTGAGTTTGACCTCGGTGATGTCGGTGTAGAGGATCACCAGCCCGCCCTCGCGAGTCGGCCGTTCGCTGACCTGCACCCAGCGGCCGTCCTGCAGGCGGTAGAGCATGTTGTCGTCGCGATTGCCGCGCTGCTCCTCGACCACCAGGCCAGTGCTCTTGCTCAGGCGCTTGATCTCGGTCAGGCGCGTGCCGGGGGTGATCCGCGCCCGGCTGCCGGCCCAGAACGACTTGAAGCGGCTGTTGAACAGCACGATGCGCTGCTCGCGATCAAACAGCACGAAGGCATCGGAAATACTTTCGATGGCATCGATCAGGTGCTGGTGAGCCGTCTCTGCCCGCAGGCGCGCGTCGCTGAGCAACTGGTTGCTGGATTTCAGCTCGGCCATGGCCTGGTTGAGGGCATCGGTGCGCTCACGCACCTGCTCGGCCAGCACAACCGAATGCTGGAACGCGGCGTAGGCATCGTCACCGCGTGAATGCACCGATTCGACCCGCTCGATCAGTGCGCTGTTGATCTGCCGGAGTTTGCCATTCTGCCGCTCCAGTTCCAGGCAACGGGCTTGCAGCTCGGCCACATCAGCCGCGACCGGGACGGCCAATGGCGACTCCGGTAAAGGTCTGGTTGATGTGCATGCCATTGAACTGCTCTCCGTAGGTGTTGAAGCCGATCACGTTCTGGCTGCGCAGAAAGGCCGACACCGGCTCGACCCCGTCGCGCCCTTCGATTTCCAGACGACGCAGAAAGCAGTCGCAGCCTATCGTCAGCAGCAACGGCCCAAGCCGCTCACGCAGGCCGTCGAACACCCCTTGCAGGTCCGGCAGCAATGGTCCGGGCTGCATGGCGGTCAGCACGATGCCGTTCTCCACCGCGCAATAGAAGGTCAGGCTGAGGTCATCATTGACCCGCTGGATGGAGCGCACGTAGTACTGACCACCAATGCGCACGGCCAATGGATGGGCGGCAAACAGGCGATGGTCGAGGGCCTCCAGCGGCACGCCGATCAGCTCGGCATACTCCAGCGCCGCCGGTGCGGCATTGAGTTCATAGACCCGCCGGCTGGTGCTGTCGGCACGGGTTACTACCAGCTTCTCGTCGCGCGGCAGGATGTGATGGGTGCTGAACACCTCGAAATCCAGCCAGGTATTGAACAGCACCACCACAGCGGCCCCTGTGTGGAACTCGCCGTTGTAGTAGACGTGGGTGTGGGTCAGGTGGTTGTCGTCGCCGGCCGAACCGCCGAAGTGCGGAATGCTGCCAAAGGCTGCGCTCAGCGCGCCGAGCACCACTTCCTCGCGGCTGGACAGGCCGTCGAGCAGGGTCAGGGCGAAACTGTGCCCCTTGATGGTGGCCAGTTCATTGTTGCGGCAATCACTCACCAGGCGCTCAACCAGCTGTTGCGCATCGATCAGGCTAAAGCGCTCCATCTCGTCGATCAGCGCGCTGGCAATCGAAAAACTGCGGTGATCAAAGCCGATGGCGCTGACGCAACCACGGTCATAGCCCTGGGCAGTGATCTCCCCCGCACTGGTGCAGCCCACCAGGTTGATCCCGCCGAAGTATTGATCCAGGGCTTCGCCCAGGCTCTGCAGGTCGTATTCCGCCGAGCAGAAGAACAGTACGAAGCCAAGGTGCGGGTGGATCAGCTGACGGGCCAGTTCCTGCGCCACCAGCTCGACATCCGTGGCGTTGGCGGTGGCGGTCACCACACCTTCGGTAAGCGTATGCGGCATCGCGGCCCCCATGAGAAACACGGTTATTACTGGGGTTATTCTACGAAGCCGCCCCACCGCCCCACATGCCACTTGAGTAGCGCAGGACTAGTTCCTAAGTAGCGGGCCAGAACAACAGTGTCAGCACCAGCAGGCCGCTGTAGAAGCCGATCTCCAGGGTTTCACTGAGCGGCTGAATACGCCGTAGAGCCCCGTAGATATGGACGATGATCATCATCACAGCCACGGCGGCGAGCACCTCGAAAGTCGTGTGAATCGCCTCGCCAGTCAATGCGGCGCGCAACATCAACGCTTCGACAATCAGGATAAAAGCCCCCAGGCAGCGCCCGAAATACACCGCCAGGTGGGTGTGGCTGGGCAGCGTCCAGCCCATCAGACGGGCCCAGACCAGCGGGATGCAGAAAATCGGTAATGCAAAGACCAGGGTGGTGGCCAGAGTCAGCCACAGCAGGTATTGCTGGGCATGTGCACTCCATAAACCGAGCATGGTGTCTTCCTTGGTGTCAGGTGGGGTTACAGGCAACGCATCAGCACGAGTGGCAATGCGAGCAGTACGCTGCTGCAGGGCAGCAGAATCAGCAGGGCATCCAGGGGCATGGCAACCTCCAGGTAAAAGCCGGGCAAGGTTTGCCCGGCCTGTGCTGCATGCTTACCAGCTGAGAACGGCACCCACCGCGAAGGTGTTGGTGTCCTCACCCAGACCGCTGCCCTCGGCGGCATCGATCTCGTACTGGTTGTACTCGGCCACCAGCTTGAGGTTGTCGTTGATGGTGCGGAAGTAGGCAATGCCGCGAGTCTCGTAGTCGGCGGCCGTACCCAGGCCGTTGCCGTCATCCTCGGTTTTGCCATAGGACAGCGCCACGCGGTTTTTGCCGAAGGTGTAGGAGCCCTGCAGCAGGTAGCCTTCGCTGTCGATCTCGCGCAGCGTGGCTTCACCGGCGTTGTTGGTGAAGAACGGGTTGATCCCTTCAGCCTGGAAGCCCGACGCAGTGACCGAGAAGCCGGCCATCTTCGCCTGCACGCCGTAACCCAGGCCTTGCGAGGTCACGCTGTCGACGGCCTTATCGGTGTTATCGGAGGTTTGGTAAGCGCCGTTGAGCCAGGAGTAGATGGTCGCGTCGCCCACATCGAACTGGTAGCTGACCTCGGACTCGAAGCGCGGCTCTTCCTGGTAGGACTTGCCCACGGCGCTGTCATCGTTGGTGTCCACTGGGTCCATGATGCCCACGGCCACGCGCAGGCCTTCTGCCAGGTTGTTGTTGCGGTAGGTGATCTGCGACGTCGGGAACGGATACGGGTAGCCGGTGCCGATGTTGCCGAACGATACGCCGTTGCCATCCACCAGGCCCAGGGTGTCACTGACGTTGCCGTAACCGGCCAGCAGTTCGTCCAGGAAGATGTTCGAGCGCGAGAACAGGCCAAAGTCCTTACCCACCAGCACCTCGCCCCACTCCGGGCTGGAAACGGTGCCGTAGAACTGACGCACATCGATAGCGGTATCGGTGCCGTTGGTTTCGCTGTCGTTGATGGTGACCCAGAACGACGAACGCCCGCCGAGTTTCAGGCCATCGATCTGCTTGCCAAAGTTGAAGCCGATCCAGTTGGGCAGAAAGCCCATTTTCACTCGCGACTGGCGACGGTCAAACTGCTCGCCTTCACGGTCGACATCGCTGTTCACATAGAAGGCGTTGATATAGCCATCGGTGGAAAAGGTGGTTTCGTCCTGGTCATACAGGACGATCTCGGCAGCTGCATGTTGTGCTGTCGCCATGGCGACGGCAGCAACCAGGGTCAGGGGCAGAAATCGGGTGCTGGCGATCTTGTTGTTGTTCATAACACTCTCCGCTGGATGGGACGACCGGCAACGGTCAGTCGGGTCGGAGGCGATTATCGAAAAGCCCTGATAGCGGCCATACGCTGCCATGGCCTTGATTGCCTGCTGCTTTGGCGCGTCCTGGAGGCGCTGTCGGAACGGTGTACGACCGCCACTCCCAAAGACCCTGCCCGCAAGGATGCCCACCCAAGGTCGTAGACGGACTAAGCCCTGCCCAGATGAACAATGGCGGCATGGCTGCGGGTGAGAAATGCATGGACGCGAACGAACCCGTCCGCAAACGGGCTGAACCCGAGAGGCGCGCAAACGTAGAGAAGGAACGTGGCGAGAAGCAGCCCTTAGATGTGAGCGGGCGCGGGCTCGTTGCTCAGCACGTACCAGCCCGCAGACGTTTCAAGCAGCGTCTGCTGAGCCTGCTGCACGGCCTCCAGGCTGAGCGACTGCAATGCCTGTTGCACGGCCTCGCCATGTGCATCTGCAAGACCGGCCAGGTGCGCCAGCCAGGCTTGCTCGGCCAGCCCGTCACAGCTGCGCGCCTGCACCTGCCACTGACCACGCAGTGCAGTAATCGACGCAGCCAATGCAGCCTGATCCAGCCCAGCCAGCCAGGCACTGCGCGCCTGCAGAAAAGCCTGAATGTGCTGCAGAATGTCTCCAGCCTTGCACCCCGGTGATTGCACACCGAACAGCAACCCGCGTCGCCCCTGGATCTGCCGGTAACTGCAGAACACCGCATACCCCAGCTGCAACTCACTGCGCAGACGCTGGTAGAACGCGCCCTGGTGCAGATGCGCCAACAGCCGCCAGCAGGCCTCGGTGGCGGGCGACTCATCCACTTGCGGACAGAACAGCAGCAGCGCGCTGTCCCCAGGCGCGGTCCGTGTTCGCCAGTGCAAGCCAGACTGCAACGGGGCAACGAGCGCAGACGGCCAGAGCGCTGAGGTGCTGAACAGGCGCTCAATCCGTAGCTGATCCGGGCGATCCAGCCCTACCCCGAGGGCTTCGATGCGCATCGGGCGATAACGCTGTTGCAGCGTAATAGCCACCTCGCCCGCAAGCGCTTGTGCTTGACCTTGCATCAGCTCGGCAGACGCCACCAACAACTGGCGTATCGGCATGCTCGGCGCCTCAGCGACCGCCAGCGCTGAGCACTGCGCCGGCGGAGGCTGCAACAGCGCCGGCATCAACAGACCAACCGCCGCGGGAATCAACCTGGCACTGCCTTGCACACGCACACTCAGGCTGGCGGCCTCTGCCTCCAGACTCAGGCTGATACCGACGTTATGCAGATGCTGGGTCACGGCCCGCAAAGCGGTGTGCGCCAGGTTGAGCAATACGCTCGCACCCAATGGCTCAGCAAAACAGCAACGCGCCTGCCACACCGCCATGGTCGCCGGCACCCTGTAATCAACCGGCGTCGCTAGCCAGCGCCATGCGGCGGGCACGGCAAGCTTCACCGTCGGCAACTCGGCCGCTGCCAGCAAGGGGTTGCGTGCCGGTAACTGCCAACGGCCACGCAGCACTGGCAGCGGCAGCGCCGGCTCGGCACGCATCTTCAAGGGGAACCCCGCACCAGGCCAGGGTGGCAGCTCGTGCTCATCCGCCAGCAGCACACAACGGCGCTGCGGCTCTTGCAACTGCTGCAACAGCTGGCAAATCGCCCCGCCGTCATCAGACGCGGGAGCTTGCCAGTCACGGGCCAACGCCAGTGGTGTCATGCCACACAGGCGCAACTGGCGAGTCTGCTGATACGCCTCATGCCACGCCAGAGGATCGGCCTGCGCGCTGACGAAGGCCAGCCAATCAAGCAGCAACGCCACCGCCTCATCCGGGGCAACACCACCGCGCATACTCAACAGCAGCAGGGCTTGTCCGGCATGGCAGTACAACACCTGGGCACGCGCCACCTCGCCCAATCCACGCTCGCGCAAGCCGGCATTCAAGCCTGCCGGCGCTTCATCCAATAGCCAGCCGAGCAGCCAGTCCAGGGCGCTGTCCGCATGGGTTTCAGGCAACTCCAGGGCAAACCCCAGGTGCAAAGTGGCGGTTGCATTCGGCAGGTTCAGCCGCAGTCGTTCCGTGCGCAGCGGCAACAGTGGCGCCGGCCGACTGCGCACGACTGCCTGCGCCTGGGGCAGTAGCGCCCCATGGCGTTGCGACAGAGCCTTGAGATGCGCCAGTGACAGCGGCGCAACAATACTCAACTGACAATTGCCCGCGCGATAGAACACCTGATGAAAAGTCCGTAACGCCAGCTGGAACGCGGCATCGGTGACCGGCAACGTGTCGCGATTACCCGCCTGAAACACAGCGCAACGATGCCCTTCGGCCAGGGTTTGCCCCAACGCAGCGCCAAGCAGGGTGTCGACATCCTGGCTACGGGCAATGAATTCGGCATGCACCACGTCTCGCTCGCGCAGTTGCTCGGCCTCATCCAGCAGCGGCCGGGCCAGCATGTCCAACAGCCGCACCAGCGCCTCTTCCAGATAATCGGCCGGCACCTCACAGAAATACTCGGTGTAATTCGCCTGCGTGGTGGCATTCACCTGGCCGCCGCACGCCTGCACAAAGGGCATCAGGCGTTGCTCAGCGGTAAACCCGGCGCTGCCAAGAAACAGCAGGTGCTCCAAAAAATGCGCCAACCCCGGATACGCCAACGGTTCATCATGGCTGCCCGCATTCACCCGTACACACAGCCCTGCCCGGCTTGCCCAGGGCTGACTGAACAGACGCACCGCCAGGCCGCTCTCAAGCGTCAGACGCAGCGGTTGTAGACCGAGATGGATGGGGCAATCAGGCAGTTCGGACATAGCAGGCAACGCCATAGGCGCACAATCAAGCACGCAGCATCGACCGCCTAAAGCAGCGGCACAATTGTTCTTTGGGAGTAATTCTGCCCAACACTGAGCCGGGGATAACGCCGTGCATTGAACGAATCAGCGCCCAGCTAGACAGCTCGGCTGACTGGCAGTAGCTTCTAGGCTCATTTGCAGGTGTTCACTCTGGACGCCTAATCCGCTATCTCCTGGCCCCGTATGCAGACGCGCAAAAACCTTCTAAGCCTCCTGCTGCTAGCCCCGATTGCGGCACTGGCAGCCGAGCCGATCCTCACTGCCAGCACCGAAACGCACAGCCCGGATGAGCGCATACCCGCCGAGGAAATCGTCGAGGCGATGCTGCAAACAGCGCAACCTGAGGATCTCGAAAGCCTGGCCAGCTGCACAACCGAGCAGGGACTGACAACGGCGCAGACCCGTTCACTGTTTAGCAGCGTGGCACTCCCCCGCCTGAGCACAACAGAGCGTATTCACTTCCTGCGCCCGGCGTTACAACCCTACTGCTTCACCTTCTATGGCGCTCACCTGTTCCGCTACTGGCTGATCGCCGAACGCGAGCAGGCCGGCGCAAAGCACTACGCCGTACTCTGGAGTGGCATCGGTGACGCCTTCGAAGTCTTGCCAGCTATCAGTCATGGCCAGTACAGCATCCGTGAAACGAACTGCACGGCTACGGCTTGCCGCACCCGCGAATTGCGCTTCAACGGCCAGACCTACAGCGACGCCCACTGCACCCACACAGCGTTTGATAAGAGCGGTAAGGAAATCACCCGTGACGAACCTTGCTCATGAAGCCCTCGCCCACTCCTGGCAACGCGCCTGGAGTCAGCTCGGCCTGCACGCACCTGACGGCCTGTTTGAACGGCTACTGACTGCGTATAACGAGCCGCATCGCCGCTACCACACGCAGCAACATCTGGCGGAATGCCTCGAACATTTAACCGCCGCCTACAGCTTGGCCAGCGAACCCGGCGAGGTCGAACTCGCCCTGTGGTTCCACGATGCGATCTACGCCCTGCGCGGCCCCGACAATGAACAGCGCAGCGCCGACTGGGCGGTCAAGGAGCTTGCAGCATGCGGCGCCATTGCTGTCACACAGGCGCGCGTTCAGGCCCTGATCATGGCGACCTGCCATAACGCAGTACCCAGCGACCCCGATCAGCAACTGCTGGTGGATATCGACCTGGCCATACTGGGCGCAGCCCCTGCACGCTTCAGCGAATACGACCGGCAAGTGCGTGAGGAATACAGCTGGGTACCCGGCCTGCTCTACCGCATCAAACGCAAGGCCGTACTCAAACACTTTCTAAGCCGTGAGCGCCTCTACAACACAGATCACTTTCAAGAGCACTACGAGGATCAGGCCAGAATCAACCTAAAGACCGCAATTGGATAAATACTGATCGACCTAGCCAAATTTCGCTCCTGCTCACCTGCTTTGATCCCAAGCTTCTGAAAGTATGTGAAAAATTTCAAACCGGGGGTTCGCCAAACGCACTTCAGCTGTTATCATGCGCGCCGCCACGGGAAGATGCCGGAGTGGCCGAACGGGACGGATTCGAAATCCGTTGTATCAGCGATGGTACCTAGGGTTCAAATCCCTATCTTCCCGCCATATAGCAGTATTAAAGCCCCTGACTTTTTAGCGAAGTCAGGGGCTTTTTCGTTTCAGGCCGTTAATAAATGTCGCATGCCTGATTCAAGCGCCACCCACAAAAAAGGGGCACCGCAGTGCCCCTCTATGCCGCTATAGCCAATTCGTCGAAGAGGTTAGACCGTCAAACGCGTCAAAGCCTCGCGGTACTTGTCGGCAGTTTTCTGGGCAACCTCGGCGGGCACTGCTGGGGCTGGCGGCTCTTTGTTCCAGCCGGTGGATTCCAGCCAATCGCGGACGAACTGTTTGTCGAAGCTGGGCGGGTTCTTGCCTTCTGCATAGCTGTCCGCCGGCCAGAAGCGGCTGGAGTCAGGGGTCAGGGCTTCATCCATCAGGGTCAAGGTGCCGTCTTCGTCCAAGCCGAATTCGAACTTGGTGTCGGCGATGATGATGCCGCGGGTGGCGGCGTATTCCACCGCTGCACTGTAGAGGGCGATGGCAGTGTCGCGCACTTTGGCGGCCAGTTCAGCGCCGATGATCGCTTCACACTGTTCGAAACTGATGTTTTCGTCATGGTCGCCCACAGCGGCCTTGGTCGATGGGGTGAAGATTGGTTGCGGCAGTTTGGCCGCTTCCTTGAGTCCGGCTGGCAGTTGAATGCCACAGACGGTGCCGCTCTTCTGGTATTCCTTCCAGCCGGAGCCAACGATGTAGCCACGTACGATGGCTTCCACCGCGACTGGTTTAAGGCGCTTGGCGACAACTGCGCGGCCTTCGACCAGCGGCAGTTCAGCGGCCGGCACGATGTCTTCAACCTTGTCGCCGGTGAAGTGGTTCGGCACCAGGTGCTCCAGCTTGGCAAACCAGAAGTTGGAGATGGCGGTGAGGATCTTGCCCTTGTCCGGGATCGGCTCGTTGAGGATCACGTCGAATGCCGAAAGGCGGTCGGTGGCGACCATCAGCATGCGTTTGTCGTCGATCTCATATAGATCACGGACTTTGCCCGAATAGATTTTCTTCAGGCTCAGGGTGGTGGCTGTGCTCATGTCGGAATTTCCGCCTCTGGTAAACAAAACAGGCGAAACCCGCCGGGTTTCGCCTATTGGTAGTGCCGGTGCAGCAGTTGCCTGCTATCAGCCAAGGTTTTCCTGGATCAGGTCAAGCACCTTGCGCGCCACATCAGCGGGGGCGATGGTGTTGAGGTCTTTTTCCACGGTGACCTGTACGCTGTCGCCAACGGTGCTCAGGCGTACCTGATAGCGCTCGGCGCGGGCTTCGATTTCTTCCTTGCTTGGCTCGCTACCGAAGACTTTGCCAAAGAAGCCTGGCTTGTCGTCCGGCTTCTGAGCGCGCTCAGCCAGGTTGATGTAATACACACCGAGGCTGCGGTTGATGTCGTCGATACGTACATCTGCCATTTCCAGTGAGCGACCGACACCCGACCAGGCGCGGTCAAAATCGGCGCCCAGGCTCAGCACCGGGTTGCCGTTGCCGTCTTCCGACAGGCTGACGCGGTTGGGAGCGTCAAAGTCGCGCGCAGCCAGCAACGATACCGAACCACCCTGCTCGGCGCTGCGCGCCAGGGTCACGAGCATTTCATCGAGCAGTGCAGCATCCAGGCTTGGGTTGCTGCTGCGGTTGGTGAACGCGACATCAGCTGTGCTGCCAGCTGGACGCTCGGCGCTGACCACGAAGATTTCGCTGGTATTGCGCTGCACGCCTGGCTCGATACGCACCCGCACGCGGGTTTCGGCATCTGGATTGACGCCGGATACACGGCTGCTCAGACGACGTGCCATGGATTCGGACAAGGCATCAAAACGCTGCCAGGCGGTGCTGAACTCACCGGTCTGCGGACGCTCTTCGGCAATCTGAAAACCATTGTCAGCAAAGAACTGACGCGCCACCGGCCAGACTTCAGCCGGTACACGCTGCGCCACAACCCAGCGCGACTCGCCGCTCTTCTGCAGGCTGAAGTCGCTGGTGTTGTTGGCTACGGCCAGGGCTTGCGGGCGCGGCACGATAAACTCACCGGTATCGGTGGTCGTGGCGACCTGCTGCGGCACAGGCAACAGCGGGTCGATACGCTTGGCGTCCACGTTTGCAGGGATTTGCATCGGAGCCGTCTGGCGCGCCTCGAGGTAGTCGCTGCCACGGTCACGGAAGTAGCCGTTTTCGCCATAGATCCAGCCACAACCGCTGGTACCCGCGATAATCAGGGCCAGTGCAGAAAGTCCGGTGAGTCGCTTCATGCGTAGTAATTCCTCAATTAAACCAATACGCCGGACTGGCGCAGGGCCTGACGCAGCGGTTCATGACAACGCGGGCTGAGCCAGGTGAGCGGCAGACGGATACCGTCTGGCATCAAACCCATTTCATGCAGAGCCCACTTCACCGGAATCGGGTTGGATTCGATAAACAACGCCTTGTGCAGCGGCATCAGGCGGTCATTGATGGCGCGAGCGATGGCCGCTTCACCGCGCATGGCAGCGGCGCACAGGTCACTCATGGCGCGCGGAGCGACGTTGGCAGTTACCGAAATATTGCCTTTGCCGCCCATCAGCATCAGCTCCACGGCGGTGGCGTCGTCACCGGAGTAGACGAGGAAATCCTTGCCTACGCGATCCAGCACTTCCTGGCCGCGTTGCAGGTCGCCGGTGGCTTCCTTGATACCGATGATGTTGTCGATCTTGGCCAGACGCTCGACAGTTTCCGGCAGCATGTCGCAGACCGTACGGCCCGGCACGTTGTAGAGAATCTGCGGAATGGCAACCGACTCGGCGATATGGCGGAAGTGCAGGTACAGGCCTTCCTGGGTCGGTTTGTTGTAATACGGGGTGACCAGCAGACAGGCGTCAGCGCCAACATCTTTAGCGGCGCGGGTCAGTTCGACCGATTCGCGGGTGGAGTTGCCACCGGTGCCGGCGATAACCGGGATACGCCCGGCAACCTGATCGACCACTCGACGGATCACTTCTACGTGTTCACCCACGTCAAGCGTGGCGGACTCACCCGTGGTGCCGACCGCGACGATGGCGTTGGTGCCCTCTTGCAGGTGGAAATCCACCAGTTTGCTCAAGGCCTGCCAATCAAGACCACCTTGCGCATCCATGGGCGTAACCAGTGCCACCATACTGCCCGCAATCATGCAACCGCTCCTGCCGGAAAAAGAGAGCCGTAATGGTACTGGGGCCACCTGCCTTGCACAAGCGAAGTACCGCGGCAACGCGTATACAATCTTTCTCAGGCAAACGCGGCACATTCCACATCGCCAGACCCCGCCGGCATTCCCCTGAGCGGTGCTTTTCGCTACCCTTCCGGCTTTAGATCGGCGCTGTACAAACAGGTCGACCGCTTATCGTCTAGGAAGGCTGCATGTCCACCCCCCCAGTTCGCGAACAATTCCTGCTTGTCAGCGCCCTTGGCCCTAACGCCATGGAGCTGACCAATGTGCTCTGCCGTACCAGCCATGAGAACCGTTGCGCCGTGGTCAGCACCCGCCTGAGCCGTCATGGCGAATATAGCGCGCTGGTCTTGCAGATATCCGGCAGCTGGGACGCGCTGGCGCGCCTGGAATCGAGCCTGCCGGCACTGGCCAAGAAGCACAGCTTTTCGGTCAATGTGATCCGCAGTTCGGCATCGGAAAGCCGTCCACAGGCCCTGCCCTATGTGGCCTATGTCAGCTCGGCCTACCGCCCGGACATTCTTAATGAGTTGTGCCAGTTCTTTCTCGACCACCATGTCGAACTGGAAAACCTTACCTGTGACACCTACCTGGCCCCACAGACCGGCGGCACCATGCTCAATGCCACGCTGACCGTGACCCTGCCAGCCGGCACGCAGATCAGCTGGTTGCGCGATCAGTTCCTCGATTTCGCCGATGCGCTGAACCTCGACGCGTTGATTGAACCCTGGCGTCCACAGAATCCATAAGGAGCATTTTATGGCCGTAGCACTCGACACCCCGGTTGCAGATTTTCAGGCAGAGGCCACCAGCGGTCAGACCGTCAAGCTGTCAGCACTCAAAGGCCAGCAAGTGGTCATCTACTTCTACCCGAAGGACAGCACTCCAGGCTGCACCACCGAAGGCCAGGGCTTTCGTGACCACTACCCGGCGTTTCAGGCGGCCAATACCCTGGTGTTTGGCGTTTCCAGGGACGGCATGAAGTCCCATGAGAACTTCAAGTGCAAGCAGGAATTCCCCTTCGAGCTGATCTCCGACAAGGACGAGGCCGTGTGCCAGCTGTTCGACGTGATCAAGCTGAAGAAGCTCTATGGCAAGGAGTATCTGGGCGTCGATCGCAGCACCTTCCTGATCGACAAAGACGGCGTGTTACGTCAGGAATGGCGCGGCGTCAAAGTACCCGGCCATGTCGAGGCCGTACTGGCAGCAGCCCAGGCATTGCACAAGGCCTGAGAGACACCCGATAAAAAGCCGGTCAATTGACCGGCTTTTTTCTGCCTGCAACCTACGCAACTCCGAGTAACCCATTGCTCAGCCAGTGCAATGGCAAAGCCCTTCAGAACCCAACTAATTCTGTAACACGCAGGGCTACGCCTTGCGCAGCCAATAGCGGTACACACCTTCATCAACCTCTTCACGCAACAGGCGATGCCCTGCCAGGCTGGCGAAGGCACGAAAATCCCGCTGCGAACCGGCATCAGTGGCTTCAACCTTGAGCACTGCGCCGCTGGCCAGGCGGTTGAGTTCCAGCTTGGCCTTGAGCAAAGGCAGCGGGCAGTTGAGGCCGCAGGCATTCAAGTGCGCATCGAAGTCTTCGGCACGCCATTGCATATCAGTCATTTATCTACTCCAAGAAGGCCGCAAGGATAACCAAGGCCGCACAACCCTGGCCAGCACCGCTGCCTGGCAGCTACAGTAGCGGCTTTGTTCGACACGAGCTTTGTGCATGAACCTTCTGCGCCCTACCCTGTTGACGCTAACCTGCCTGCTGGCAACCCCCGGCATGGCCAGTGATCTGCCGTCCCTTGGCGACGCCAGTTCCGCCATCGTATCGCCACAACAAGAACACCAACTCGGCCGCGCCTGGCTGAGCCTGGTGCGTGGCCAGGTCAGTCAGCTCGACGACCCGCAACTCAAGGATTTCGTCGAAACCAGCGTCTACCGCCTGAGCGAAACCAGCCAGCTGCAAGATCGCCGCCTGGAGTTCGTGCTGCTCAACAGCCCGCAGATCAACGCCTTTGCCGCACCAGGCGGGATTGTCGGGGTCAACGGCGGCCTGTTCCTGTATGCCCAGACGGAAGCCGAATACGCCTCGGTGATGGCCCACGAACTGGCGCACTTGTCGCAGCGACACTTCGCCCGAGGCCTGGAAGCGCAGCAGCGCATGCAACTGCCGGTCATGGCCGGCCTGCTTGCCGGCATCGTGGCGGCCGCAGCTGGCGCGGGCGACTTGGGCATCGCAGCCATCGCCTCGACCCAGGCAGCGGCTATGCAGGAGCAGCGACGTTTCTCCCGACAGAATGAGCAGGAGGCCGACCGCATCGGCCTGGTCAATCTGGAGAAAGCCGGCTTCGATCCCCGCGCCATGCCCAGCATGTTCGAGCGCCTGATGCGCCAGTACCGCTATGATCGCATGCCGCCGGAATTCCTCCTGACCCACCCGGTGTCCGAATCACGAATCGCCGACACCCGCAACCGCGCCGAGCAGTACACCGCCAAGGGCACCCTCGACAGCGTGCGCTACCAACTGATGCGCGCACGCGTGCAATTGACCTATGAAGAAACTCCTGGGCTCGCTGCCAAGCGTTTTCGCAACATGCTCGACGAAAACCCGCAGATGGAAGCCGCGCGTTACGGCCTGGCGATTGCGCAGATCAAAAGCGGCCAGCACAAGGACGCCCGCGAAACCCTGCAACCGTTGCTCGCCAGCGCCCCCAACGATGTCAGCTACAACCTGGCGCAGATTGAACTGGACATGGCCGCCAACCGCCTGAGCGACGCACAGAGCCGCGTCACCCGTCTGCTTTCGCTGTACCCGAACAGCTACCCGGTCAACCAGGCGCACATTGACCTGCTGATGAAACAGAGCCGCACCCAGGAAGCCGAACGGGCGCTGGATGATCTGTTGAAGACTCGCGGCAAAGACCCTGACGTCTGGTATCAGGTGGCCGAAGTACGCGGTCTGATCGGTAACACCATTGGCCTGCACCAGGCCCGTGGCGAATTTTTCGCCCTGGTCGGCGACTACAACCAGGCCCTGGAACAACTCGACTTTGCCAAACGCCGTGCCAGCAACAACTTCCAACTGGCATCGCGGATCGACGCCAGGCAGCGCGAATTGATGGAAGAGAAGCGCATCATCGAACAGATGTTGCGCTAAACACGAAAAAGCCCGGCACTGGCCGGGCTTTTTCATTTTATGGCATCAGGCATTGCCGCTGAGCTTGAGCCGCGCCGCCTGAGTGAAATCCAGCATGCGCTTGAGTGGCTTGATCGCCTTGGGAATCAGTGCCGGATCGACGAATATCTCGTTACTGCCCTCGCGCAAGCACTCCAGAGTGCGCTGCAGAGTATTCATCGCCATCCATGGGCAGTGCGCGCAACTGCGACACGCGGCGCCGTTGCCGGCGGTGGGCGCGGCGACAAACTCCTTGTCCGGGCACAACTGCTGCATCTTGTAAAAGATCCCAGCATCGGTGGCGACGATAAAGGTCTTGTTCGGCAGGCGCTGCGCTGCAGCAATCAGCTGACTGGTGGACCCCACCGCATCGGCCAGCTCGATAACCGCTGTTGGCGACTCTGGGTGTACCAGTACCGCGGCATCCGGGTACAGCGCCTTCATATCCGCCAGTTGCTTGGCCTTGAACTCTTCATGAACGATGCAGGCGCCGTCCCACAACAGCATGTCGGCACCGGTCTTGTTCTGGATATAGCGTCCCAGGTGCTGATCCGGGGCCCAGATGATGCTTTCACCGTTATCCATCAGGTGTTCGACGATCTCCACGGCGCAGCTGGACGTCACCACCCAGTCGGCCCGCGCTTTAACCGCGGCCGAGGTATTGGCGTACACCACAACGGTACGCTGCGGATGCTGATCGCAGAACGCCGAAAACTCTTCCACCGGGCAACCCAGATCAAGCGAGCAAGTCGCCTCAAGCGTCGGCATCAGCACGCGCTTTTCCGGATTGAGGATCTTCGCCGTCTCCCCCATGAATTTGACGCCCGCCACCAGCACCGTCTGCGCGGGATGCTGATTGCCAAACCGGGCCATTTCCAGGGAGTCGGACACACAACCGCCGGTCTCTTCCGCCAGCGCCTGCAACACCGGATCGCAGTAATAGTGAGCCACCAGCACAGCGTTCTGCTTTTTCAGCTCGGCGGCGATCTCGGCGCGGTAAAACGCCTCCTGCTCGGGCGTCAGCGGCTTGGGTTGCTTGGCATCAAGGTGGGCTTGTACCAGCAGGCGTTCGGAAATCTGGGTCATGTCATCAGGCTCTGAATATGCTTTCAGTGCAGCGAGTATACCCGCCTGGATGATGCCGCAGCAGGCAGCGTGCAACCCCATGCAGGCGGTAAAAGTTACAGATACAAAAAAGCCCGAAAATTCCGTTAATCAGAATTTTCAGGCTTCTCATACCTTCGAGGAAGGTCAATATGGTGGGTCGTGTAGGATTCGAACCTACGACCAATTGGTTAAAAGCCAACTGCTCTACCAACTGAGCTAACGACCCGACGCGGTGCGCATGATACTGATTTAATTCATAAATTCAACAGTTCATGACGATTTTTTTAGAAATACCGGGTTGGATCAGCCAAGCCCGCAGCACTAAAACCCGCAGCGCGCAAACGACAGCTGTCGCACTTGCCACAGGCACGGCCCTGCTCGTCGGCCTGGTAGCAGGACACGGTCAACGCATAATCAACCCCCTGCTGCACACCCGCCTGGACAATCTCGGCTTTGCTCATGTTCTGCAACGGCGCCTGAATGCGAAAGCCCTGTCCCTCAATGCCGGCCTTGGTCGCCAGGTTGGCCATGCGTTCGAAGGCCCCGATAAACTCCGGTCGGCAATCCGGGTAACCGGAGTAATCCACGGCATTGACCCCAATAAAAATGTCGCGTGCGCCTAATACCTCTGCCCAGCCCAAGGCTAGGGAGAGGAAGACCGTATTACGGGCCGGCACATAGGTCACCGGAATGCCTTCAGTGGGACCTTCCGGTACATCAATAGTCGCATCGGTCAGGGCCGAGCCGCCCATGCCATTGAGATTAAGGCCAATCACCTTATGCTCGACCACGCCCAGCTGCCGCGCTACCTGCTCAGCCGCTTGCAGCTCGGAACGATGGCGCTGACCGTAATCGAAACTCATGGTGTAACAGCTGTAGCCCTCAGCCTTGGCCAGCGCCACCACGGTGGCCGAATCCAGGCCGCCGGAAAGTAGAATTACCGCTTTTTTATCGCTCATCTCAGTGTCCCGGCTCGTCATTCCAGAGAATCTTGTGCAGTTGCATCTGCAAGCGCACAGGCAGGTTGTCGGCAATGATCCATTCGGCTAGCGAACGCGCATCCAGCTCATGATGGCTGGGCGACATCAGCACCTCGCTGACACGCGCTTCCAGGCGGTACTGAATCAGCTTGCTCACGGCCCAGTCGTAATCCTCACGCGAGCAGATAACAAACTTGACCTGATCATTCGGTGTCAGCAGATCGATATTTTCATAACGATTCCGCGCCACTTCAGCCGAACCCGGAGTTTTAAGGTCGAGCACTTTGCTCACCCGCGGATCGACCGCCGACACGTCCAGAGCGCCGCTGGTTTCCAGCGACACCTCATAGCCGGCATCGCACAGGCGCTTGAGCAGAGGAATGCAGTTGGGTTGCGCCAGCGGTTCGCCACCGGTCACGCAGACATAGCGCGGCTTGTAGCCGGCCACCTGCTCGATGATGGCATCCAGCGACATGATCTCGCCGCCACTGAAGGCATAGGCGGTGTCGCAGTATTGGCAACGCAAAGGACAGCCGGTCAGGCGAACGAACACAGTCGGCAAGCCGGCGGTGCGCGTCTCGCCCTGCAGCGAGTAGAAAATCTCGGTAATGCGCAGGGTTTCTTGCATATCAGCCACGGGCGTGACGGCTAAACAGGCCATCCGCCTCCGTTGCGGGAAAAGGGCCGCGGATTGTATACGAAAAAATTTCCGGGAGAAATTTTTAACGTTGCGCAGCAACGGCCCGCGGGGTGGCTGCCAAGGATGGCAGTCCATAAAAAACTGCCTGGAGCAGTCTTTAACGTCGCGCAGCGACGGCCCGCAGGGTGGCCGCCAGAGATGGCAGACCATAAAAACCTCCGCAGGAGATTCTGCTTCCCACAGCGATGGCCACAGAACGCCCTCACAAATACCGGCGCATAAAAAACCCGCGCCAGGCGCGGGTTTCATGACTGCAATTCAGCTTACGGCAAGCGCTGCAAGTCGCGCTGTGCCAGCTGTGCAGCAGAACTGCCTGGGTACTGCGCAATAACCTGCTGCAGAATACCCTTGGCCTTGTCGCTATTACCCAGACGTTGCTCAACGTCCGCCAGTTTAAACAGCGAATCCGGCACCTTGGCGTGGCTCGGGTAGGTCTGGCTGACGCGCGCAAAAGCCTGGCCTGCACCCTGCAGATCGCCCTTGGCCAAGTTCACCTCACCCAGCCAGTACTGCGCATTGCCGGCGTATTGGCTATTTGGGTATTTGCGCAGAAAGGCTGTGAATGCCTGGCTGGCCTTGTCGAAGTCCTTGGCCTTGATCAGGTCAAAGGCGGCTTCGTAGAACAGCTTTTCCTTGGCCGGATCGGCAGGCTCGCTGCTTGCCGGCGCTTGCGCCTGACCAGCCACTGGCGGGGTCGGCGTACCGTTGGCGTTGATCGCGCCAGCGGTTGAAGAATTCGGGTTGACTGCAGCACCTGCTGCGCCACCACTCAGACGCTTATCAAGATCCTGATAACGCTCCAGGCTTTCTTGTTTAAGACGCTGAATCTCGTTCTGTTGCTCTTCCAGCGTACCGCGCAGTTGCGCGATCTCTTCCTGCATCTGCTGCAGCTGGTTGAACAGCATGCCCTGCGCCGAGACAGGAGCCGCAGCCCCTGCCCCGGCGTAGGTGCCGGACGTACCATAACCAGCAGGCGGGTAACTGCTGCCGTAACCGGCATTGTTATCCACCACGGGAACCTCAGCCACAGCCGCAAGCGGCAGGCTGAGCGCCAAAACGGTTAAAGCACGACGGCACGTACGCATATCGAATTACTTACGCAGTTCGACGCGACGGTTTTGAGCCCAGGAAGACTCGTCGTTGCCAGTTGCAACCGGACGCTCTTCACCGTAGGAAACCAGTTCCAGTTGAGCTGGGGAAACGCCTTGCAGTACCAGGTAACGCTGTACAGCTTTGGCGCGACGCTCGCCCAGAGCCATGTTGTACTCACGGGTACCGCGCTCGTCAGCGTGGCCTTCCAGAACTACGCGAGCGCCATTGCCTTGCAGGTCTTTGGCGTGCACGTCCAGAGCGCGCATGGCCTCTGGCTTCAGGTCGGAGCTGTCGTATTCGAAGTAGAAAGTGGTGATAGCGCGCAGAGCAGCTTCTTCGCTCAGGCTGCCATCAACAGCGCCAGTGTTGGCACCGTAACCAGCGTTAGGATCAACAGCGCCTTCGCCAGCAGCGTCGCCGCCTTTCGAGGAGCAACCAACTACAACGGCCAGAGCCAGGCTCAGGGCAGCAAACTTACCAAATTTCAGCATTTCCATCATGTAACTCCTAATGAACCCCAGTGTGTTAAGCAGTATTTCAAGCAACAAAGGTGTAGCGCCGCATCAGTTCAGGTAAGGGGACCAAGAAGGCTCTCGAACTTCGCCTTGAGCGGTAGGAAGAGGGAGCCTGACGCGACCATTGGTGGACGCTAATACCAGGACTCCCCGGCCCTGCTGGCGGGTGGCGTAGATTACCATGGTGCCGTTGGGCGCGACAGTAGGCGACTCATCCAGACTGGTATCTGAAAGTATCCGCAAATTGCCGCGCTGCAGGTCTTGTGCCGCCACTTTGAACACGGTGTAACCATCCTGGCGATGAATCATGACCAGGGTCTTCTCATCGGCGGAGAGTTTCGGGTTGGCGTTGTAGTTACCAATAAAGGTCACACGCTCTGCCGAACCACCGTTGATGTTGGTTTTATAGATCTGCGGTTTACCGGAACGATCCGAGGTGAAGTACAGGGTCTGACCGTCCTTACCCCAGAAGGGTTCGGTATCGATCGACGGCTGGTTGGTGACACGACGCAGCTGACGAGACCCCATATCCATCACATAGATTTCCGGGTTGCCATCGCGCGACAGCACGAACGCCAGGCGATTGCCATCTGGCGACCAGGCTGGCGCGCCATTGAGGCCTTCGAAATTGGTGATCTGCTCGCGGCGACCGGTATCGATGTGTTGTACGAAGATGCGCGGACGCTTCTGCTCGAACGACACGTAGGCGATGCGACGGCCGTCGGGCGCGAAGGACGGCGACAGAATCGGCTCACGCGACTGCAGCAGGGTTACCGCACGCGCACCGTCATAGTCGGAGCGCTGCAAGGTGTAACGGGTGTTGTTGACCGCAAAACGCTCGGCCGTCACATACAGCATGCGCGTCGAAAAAGCGCCCTTGACACCGGTGAGCTTCTCGAAGGATTGGTCAGCAATGTGGTGCGCCATATCACGCAGTTGATCAACGCCGCCGCCTACGCTGCCAGTCATGACCTGCTGCTGGGTGGTGACGTTGAACAGAGCGAACTGCACCTGCAGACGACCCGCGTTGGGCACGATGCTGCCCACCAGCACATATTGCGCGCCCAGAGCCTGCCAGTCGCGGTAGATCACTTCAGCCGCCTGAGTCGGCAGGCTGATCATGTTTTGCCGGGGAATCGGCTCGAATACGCCGGAGTTGCGCAGGTCGCTGCCGATAATTTCCGCCATGTCTTCAGGCAGCACATTGCCGCCCTGCCAGCCAAACGGCACCACGGCGATGGGCGTGGCACGGTCGGTGCCACTGCTGATCACCAACGGATCAGCAGCCTGAACGGTGCCGACCACCAAGGTCAGACCGAGCAGAACAAGACGCATCAGGGTATTCACAGACCTAAATCCTCCGGTTTGAAGACAGCGCGACGCTGCCGGTAAAGGCGATCAAAAGTAGCGCGGTCCAGCTGTTGCATTTCAGCAATACGTCCGACGTTACGCACCGCTTGTACGGCTGAATTATCAAATGGCGAGTCACCGCTGGAGCGTGTCACGCTGGCATTGGTAATGGTGCCATCGGGCAGCATTTCGATCAGCACTTCTACGCTCATGCCATTACGCGCTGATGGCGGTCGCCGCCATTGCTGGCTGACCAGCATAACAATCAGGTCATCCAGGCTGCCGGCAACTTCATCACCAACCGTATCAGCGATTGCCTGCTGGCGCCCCACATCCTCGGACAGCAACTCGGCCAATGCAGCAGCCTTCTTGTCTTCTACGGCCTTGCGCTGGGCCGCTTCTGCCGCCTTTTTCTTGGCGTCATCCGCTTTTTTCTTCTTTGCAGCTTCAGCGGCGGCTTTCTTCTTCGCCTCTTCTGCTGCTTTTTTCTTGGCGTCTTCAGCGGCTTTTTTCTTAGCAGCCTCATCCGCGGCTTTCTTCTTGGCTACATCAGCAAGCTTTTTCTGCTCAGCCGCTTTCTTCTCGGCATCAGCTTTTTTGGCTGCTTCGGCTTTCTGAGCCTCTTGCGCTTTCTTTTGTTCCGCAGCCTTGGCTGCTACTTTTTCCTGTTCGGCTTTTTTCTGCTCAAGCTGCTCGGTCTCGTACACCGGAGCCGTGGTCTTTTTGGTTTCGCCGGCGATTTTCTGATTGGTCTGGGTCGTGGCCTGGCTCTGTGACTGCAACTTGTACAGGGTGGCTTGCACCACAGGTTTGGCCGGCGGCAGATCGGGGGCAAAAGCAAAGCTGACGAACAGCATGGCAAACATGATGACGTGCAGGCCCACAGCCCAGACCACAGGCCAGAACAGACTTTCCGAGGGCGAACGCTCGCGCTGGTCGTGCATCAGGGGGCCTCGGTAATCAGCCCGACGTTACCGACGTCAGCCTGTTGCAGGCCGCCCATGGCCGCCATGATGGTGCCGTAGTCGACTGTCTTGTCACCACGTACAAACACCTGCACCTGCTTGCCGGTTGCCCGGCTCTGACTGATGATCGAGGTGACCGCGCGGGTCATTTCTTCCAGTGTCAGTGCTTTGTCCTGCACCGTGTCGACATCGACCTCGGTGCCCATATTCCAGTAATAGGACTTGTCAGCCTTGATCGAGATGGTCAACACCTGCGCGTTGTTGTCCTGTGGCAGGGCTTCACTGCTGACTTTCGGCAGATCAACCTTGACGCCCTGATTGAGCATCGGCGCGGTCACCATAAAGATCACCAGCAGCACCAACATCACATCGATGTAGGGCACCACGTTCATCTCGGCGACGGGCTTGCGTCTGTTGCGAATTCTGGCCATGGCTTAAAACCTTTCTTAAAGAGTGCCTAAGGCTTAGTCGTCGCTGGTGTGGACTTTGCGGTGCAGGATCGCCTGGAACTCATCGGCGAAGGTGTAGTAGCGGCCAATCAGCATTTCGCCGCGCGCCGAGAAGCGGTTGTAAGCGATCACCGCAGGAATTGCGGCGAACAGACCGATCGCGGTAGCGATCAGCGCCTCGGCAATACCCGGCGCCACAGTGGCCAGGGTCGCCTGCTGCACTTGGGCCAGGCCGCGGAAGGAGTTCATGATGCCCCATACGGTACCGAACAAACCGATATAGGGGCTGGTCGAACCCACGGTGGCAAGGAACGGCAGGCTCTGCTCAAGCTTCTCTTCCTCACGGGAGATCGCCACCCGCATGGCACGCGCTACGGCATCCATCACCGCATCCGGATCGACACCAGCCTGCTGACGCAGACGCGAGAATTCTTTAAAACCTGCACGGAATATCTGCTCCAGGCCAGAATCCGGGTCCGGGTTGCTACCCGCCTGGCGATAGAGTTTGGACAGGTCGATGCCCGACCAGAAACGCTCTTCGAAGTTGTCCAGCGCACGCTTGGCTGCGCGCAGCAGTGCCGTGCGCTGGAAGATCATGACCCATGACATGACCGATGCGGCCACCAGCGTCAGCATTACCAGTTGCACCACCAGGCTGGCGTTGCTGATCAGACTCCACATCGACATATGGTCAACGGCGTTGGCTGTTGCTTCCACGCTTACTCTCCTGCTCTAGATGTACCCGCGCCGCCCTGCCCGGCAAAGGCCGCATGCAGAGTTTGGGGAATGGCCCGGGGTTTCAAATTGTCGGCGCGCACACAAGCCACCATAAACTGCCCTTCACACAGCAGCACATTATCCGCCGCCCGCCTGACCTGTTGACGAAAACGCAGGCTGGCGCGGTTCAACTCGACTACTTCAGCACTTACCAGCAACTCATCATCAAGCCTGGCCGGTGCGTGATAGCGCGCCTCGGCCGAATGCACAACGAACAACAGGCCCTCCTCGGCCAGCGTCGACTGGAGAAAACCCAGATCACGCAGGCGCTCGGTGCGAGCCCGTTCCATAAATTTGAGGTAATTGACGTAGTAGACGATGCCGCCCGCATCGGTGTCTTCGAAATAAACCCGACAACGAAGGGTGAACGGCTGAACTCCGTTTTGCGCGCGCATACTCTAGTGCCAGCTCCTGGTCTTGCCAATCGTCTTGGCCAAGTATTTTTTCTTAATCATCGTCGCGGCCAAACAGATCTGCGGTAGGCAACTCGCCCATACGCTTGGGCACATTGAGACCAAAGTGCAGGTAGGCATGCCGCGTGACGACACGTCCACGCGGGGTGCGCATGATATAGCCCTGCTGAATCAGATAGGGCTCGAGCACATCCTCAATGGTGTGACGCTCTTCACTGATCGCCGCAGCCAGGTTGTCGATACCGACCGGGCCACCGTCGAACTTCTCGATCATGGTCAGCAGTAGACGTCGGTCCTGGTGATCGAAGCCACGCTCATCGACATCCAAGAGATTCAGCGCCAGGTCGGCAATAGGCCGGGTAATCTCGCCCTGCCCGCGCACCTCGGCAAAATCACGCACGCGACGCAGCAGGCGGTTGGCAATACGCGGCGTACCGCGCGCGCGTCGGGCAATCTCAAAGGCACCATGGGGTTCGATGGGCAAACCAAGAATTCCCGCCGAACGCATGACGATGGTCGCCAGATCGTCGGTGTTGTAGAACTCCAGACGCTGGACGATACCGAAGCGATCACGCAGCGGATTGGTCAGCATGCCGGCGCGCGTGGTCGCGCCGACCAGGGTAAAGGGCGGCAGATCGAGTTTGATCGAGCGCGCAGCCGGACCTTCACCGATCATGATGTCGAGCTGGAAGTCTTCCATGGCTGGATAGAGCACTTCTTCGACAATCGGCGACAGTCGATGAATTTCATCGATAAACAGTACGTCACCCGGCTCAAGATTGGTCAGCAAGGCGGCCAGATCACCCGGGCGTTCAAGCACAGGGCCCGAGGTGCTTTTGATCGAGACGTTCATTTCCTGCGCAATGATATTGGCCAGGGTGGTCTTGCCCAGGCCGGGCGGGCCGAAGATCAGAGTGTGATCAAGCGCTTCACTGCGGCCACGGGCAGCCTGGATAAACAGCTCCATCTGCTCACGCACATTCGGCTGGCCAATATACTCAGCCAGTTTCAGCGGACGGATGGCGCGATCCACCTGCTCATCACGGTCGCGACTGGTGGCGGTAATCAGGCGATCAGCTTCTAGCACTTAGACCATTCCCTTCAGGGCTCGACGAATCATATCTTCACTGCTCAAACCGTCTTCCTTAATAGCTGAGACGGCGCGACTGGCTTCCTGGGGTTTGTAGCCGAGCGAAATAAGTGCACTGACTGCATCATTCTCCGCGCTTGTGACTGCACTAGCACCGCGAGGTTCCACCACCAGGGTCGACATGCCCGGCACGGTTTCCCAGGCCTTGAAGCGGTCCTTCAGTTCAACCAGCAGGCGTTCGGCGGTTTTCTTGCCAACACCGGGGATCTTCACCAGCACCGAGGTGTCCTGAGCTTGCACACAACGCACCAACTCATCGACCTCAAGGCCGGACATCAATGCCAGCGCCAGTTTCGGGCCAACGCCATTAAGGCGAATCAGTTCGCGAAACAGCTCACGCTCACGCTTTTCAAAAAAGCCGTACAGCAAATGCGCATCCTCGCGCACCACCAAATGGGTGTGCAGGATCAACGGCTCACCCACTGCCGGCAGACGGTACAGGGTGGTCATGGGCACTTCCAGCTCATAACCCAAACCATTTATGTCAATAATCACATGGGGCGGCTGTTTTTCCGCCAGGGTGCCGCGCAAACGTCCGATCACCGTTGCTTTCCTTAAAAATGAAGTTACAACCGAAGGCGACCGGCGCGCCGCTTGGCACCGACCAGACCGTGAGGAATCAGACTTTGCCGATGATGGACATGACACAGGGCAATGGCCAGAGCGTCGGAGGCATCGATTTGTGGCTTCTGCACCAGTTTGAGCAGGTGCATGACCATCAGCTGCACTTGTTCCTTATCCGCCCCGCCCGTGCCGGCAATCGCCTGTTTGACCTGGGTGGCGGTGTATTCGGCAATATCCAGCCCCGCTTCGATACCCGCAACAATGGCCACACCACGCGCCTGCCCGAGCTTGAGCGCGGAATCAGGGTTGCGCGCCATAAACACCTGCTCGATGCCCATGGTCACCGGCCCGTAGGTTTCGATCACCTCGCGCACCCCGCGAAACACCACCTGCAATCGCTCCGGCATCGAACCGTTGCCCGTACGAATGCAGCCCGAGGCGACATATTCGCAGTTGCGCCCGGTATCACGCACCACACCGTAACCGGTGATGCGCGAACCGGGGTCGATGCCAAGGATCAAGGTCATGCCTTCCGCCCACTCAAGGTACCAGCCACTTAGCCAGCACACTGTCTATTTATCCAGCTCGCGAGTATAGAGCCCGCCTGCGCCTACGTCACTCAGGCACAGGCTATAAAAGCGGCCAAGCATCATTCATATCGACCCACAACGGCACACCGCTCAGCTCAATGAGCAGCCAGCCACAAAAAAGCCGGAGCGCTCAGGCCAATGACCTGAATACCTCCGGCTCTGCTCTACCCGTAACCACTCAGCCAAGCTGTTCCATAATCTCGTCAGGAATCTCGGCGTTGTGATAGACCTCCTGCACATCATCGAGGTCTTCGAGCATGTCGATCAGCTTGATGACTTTCTGCGCAGTTTCCAGGTCGGTAATCGGTGCACTGATCGACGGAATCATGGCGATTTCCGCCTCTGCCGCCTTGAAGCCGGCCGCATGGAGCGCCTCGTTGACGGCATGAAAGTCAGCAAAGCTGGTGGACACCATTGCCGAGCTGTCTTCGGCCATTTCCACATCGTCGGCACCAGCCTCCAGCGCGGCCTCCATCAAGGCATCTTCGCTCACACCGACAGCAAAGCTGATCTGCCCCTTGCGATCGAACATATAGGCCACCGAACCATCGGTACCCAGGTTGCCGCCACACTTGGTAAAGGCGTGACGCACTTCGGCCGCGGTGCGATTGCGGTTGTCGGTCATGGCCTCGACGATGATCGCCACACCACCCGGCGCATAGCCTTCGTAACTCAACTCGGCAACGTTGTCGGCTTCGTTATTACCAGCACCGCGGGCGATGGCGCGATCGATCACGTCGCGCGACATATTGTTGGTCAGCGCCTTGTCCACCGCCAGGCGCAGACGCGGGTTGTCCGCCGGGATCGGACCACCATGCTTGGAGGCGACGGTCAGTTCGCGAATCAGTTTGGTGAAAATCTTGCCGCGCTTGGCGTCCTGACGCCCTTTGCGGTGCTTGATGTTGGCCCACTTGGAATGACCAGCCATAACTCACTCCGGTTGTTTCATATCCGATTTCGAGGCCTGAGAGTGCGAGTCTCGCAGGCTCTATAAAGAAGAAGCCTGGTAAACCAGGCTTCTTGTGACGCTTTATTCCGCTTTCGGCTGCTCGCGCAGGCGAATGTGCAGTTCACGTAGCGACTTGTTGTCCACCTCACCCGGCGCCTGAGTCATCACGCAGGCCGCGCTCTGGGTTTTCGGGAAGGCAATCACTTCGCGGATCGACTGCGCACCGGTCATCAGCATCACCAGGCGATCCAGGCCGAAGGCCAGGCCGCCATGGGGCGGCGCACCGAACTTCAGGGCGTCAAGGAGGAAGCCGAACTTCTCCTGCTGCTCGTCTTCACTGATGCCCAATACGCGGAACACGGTCTGCTGCATGGCCTTGTCGTGGATACGGATCGAACCGCCGCCCAACTCGGTGCCGTTGAGCACCATGTCGTAGGCACGCGACAGCGCCGCCGCCGGGTTGGCTTCAAGCTCAGCCGGGGTGCACTTCGGCGCGGTGAACGGGTGGTGCATGGCGGTCAGGCTGCCATCGTCGTTTTCTTCGAACATCGGGAAGTCGACAACCCACAGCGGCGCCCACTCGCAAGTCAGCAGATTGAGATCGTGACCCAGCTTGATGCGCAGCGCGCCCAGGGCTTCGCTGACGATCTTGGCCTTGTCGGCACCGAAGAACACGATGTCGCCATCCACTGCACCGACGCGATCAAGGATCACATTGATGTTGTCCAGTGGGATGTTCTTGACGATCGGCGACTGCAGGCCATCCACGCCATTGGCACGCTCGTTGACCTTGATATAGGCCAGGCCTTTGGCACCGTAGATGCCTACGAACTTGGTGTACTCGTCGATCTTGCTGCGCGGCATGCTCGCCCCGCCCGGCACGCGCAGCGCGGTCACGCGGCATTTCGGGTCGTTGGCTGGGCCGGCGAAGACTTTGAAATCAACGTCTTTGAGCTGGTCGGCAACATCCACCAGCTCCAGCGGGTTACGCAGGTCCGGCTTGTCAGAGCCGAAACGACGCATGGCTTCGGCCAGGGTCATGTGCGGCAGCTCGCCGAATTCGACGTTGAGCACTTCCTTGAACAGCTGGCGAATCATCTTCTCGGTGATGGCCATGATGTCGGCCTCATCGAGGAAGCTGGTTTCGATGTCGATCTGGGTGAATTCCGGCTGGCGGTCAGCACGCAGGTCTTCGTCACGGAAGCACTTGGCGATCTGGTAGTAGCGGTCGAAGCCCGCGACCATCAGCAGCTGTTTGAACAGCTGCGGCGACTGCGGCAGCGCGAAGAAACTGCCGGCGTGGGTGCGGCTCGGCACCAGATAATCACGCGCGCCCTCAGGGGTGGCACGGGTAAGAATCGGCGTTTCCACATCAAGGAAGCCGTTGTCATCCAGATAACGACGAATGCTGCTGGTGATGCTCGAACGCAACTTCAACTTGGCTGCCATTTCCGGGCGACGCAGGTCGATAAAGCGGTAGCGCAAGCGGGTTTCTTCGCCCACATCTGTGTATTCGTTGAGTGGGAACGGAGGAGTTTCCGCTTCGTTCAGCACTTGCAGCTCATAGCCCAGCACTTCGATCGCGCCGGACGCCATGTTGGCGTTACCGGCACCGGCCGGACGCAGACGCACCTTGCCGGTGATCTTGACCACGTACTCGCTGCGCACTTTATCGGCAGTGGCAAATGTCTCAGCGCGATCCGGGTCGAATACCACCTGAGCCAGACCTTCACGGTCACGAATGTCGAGGAAAATCACCCCGCCATGGTCACGGCGGCGATGTACCCAACCGCAAAGGGTGACTTCCTGGCCGTCCAGGCTCTCGTTCAGTTGGCCGCAATAATGGCTGCGCATCATGGTGGTAGTCGCTTCTCTTGAGTCTTGAATTCGTTGGGCCGCAATGACTGCGACGCTCGTTGGCCGGACAACCGGCTGGCGCAGGCGCCATTTTCCGCAATTGCGCTGCCTTTCAGGGGTACTAACGACCAGCGGCGCATGCGCAACCGCCTGCCAGCGCCCACAAAACGCGGCAAAGCGCGGGATTATATATGGTTAGACCGCCACTTGCAGCCGCCGGCCCACGCGCTTTTGCCAGCTCTTTCTATACTCAGACGTGCAGCGCCCTGACCATCGAGATAGGAAGAGGCTTATGGCCACGCCGAATCTGGCAGAAATACCCAGCGACTTACTGGCCGATTTTCGCCTGGAGTCCAGCGAACAGTTTCAGCGCTGCGAGCAATTGCTGATCGAACTGGAACACACGCCCGGTGACAGCGAACGCCTGCGTGAGCTGTTTCGCCTGGTGCACACGCTCAAGGGCAACCTTGGCTATATCGGCCTAGACGCACTGATGAAGGTGCCACAAGCCATGGAGGATGTGCTCGCACGCCTGCGCGAAGCGCAGCTCGATTTCGACAGTTTGCTCGGCGACATCCTGCTGCTGACCCTTGACCACCTCAAAGAGCAGATCCGCCACGCCCTTGGCGGCGCCGAACCGCAGCTCAGCCCAGCACAGAGCAAGGCCCTCACGCAGGCGCTCAGTGCCCTGGCGCTCGCCCCAAACACTCAACAAACCGGCATTCGCAGTGCCCTATTGCAGCAACTCGACCCCAGTTCACGCCCACCTGCCAGTATCGCGACCGCCGAGCCGGAAGCCGCCGAATTGCTCAGACACTACGGTATCGAGGCAGACGCCGACCTGTTGTTCTTTGTCGATTTGATGCAAGCCAGCGAACGTCGCTCGCACTTCTGGCAAGGACGCGGCCTGCGTCAGCTCGACCTGGGCCTGGCGATCAACCAACGCGGCGGCAGCCCCGAACACCCCGAACAGCTGGCCGCCGCCATCTGCCTGCATGATCTCGGCATGGCCTTTCTGCCGTTGGAGATGCTGCACAAGGAGGCGAACTTCACTCGCGAAGAACGCCGGCAGATGCAGTCACACCCGCGCCTGGCCTACGAGCTACTCAAACGCATGCCGCGCTGGGACGCTGCTGCCGAAATCACCCTGCAGCATCAGGAACAGGCCGACGGCAACGGCTATCCAAAAGGACTGAAAGAAATCGAGATCAGTCCAGGCGCCTTAATCATCAGCATCGTCGATACATTTGACGCCCGCACCCATGAGCGTGCTCATCAAACCTTGAACAAGCGCCCGCTGCTACGTGCCATCCTTGAAATCAACAACCTGGCTGGGCGGCAGTTCAGCGCACACTGGGTTGAGCTGTTTAACCAGACACTGCAACAACAACCAGAGCTGGCGCACCGCTAAACGCCCGGAAATTGAACCCACGCCAAGTAATAGCCTCCAATCATCACTTTCATTGATATAAACCACGATAAAGCTCGGTAAAGCCCATGGTAGTCTCTGCCCATTAATGGGCAGCCAAGCCCCGAGCCACCTGAGAGGAGAAATGGTATGGAAATCAATATCGGAATTGCCGAGCAAGACCGCGCCGCCATCGCCGAAGGCCTGTCACGCCTGCTTGCCGACACCTACACCCTGTACCTGAAAACCCACAACTTTCACTGGAACGTCACCGGCCCGATGTTCAATACCCTGCACCTGATGTTTGAAGGTCAGTACACCGAACTGTCACTGGCCGTCGACCAGATCGCCGAGCGTATTCGCGCCCTGGGCTTTCCGGCACCTGGCACTTACGCGGCCTACGCCCGCCTCTCCTCCATCAAAGAGGAAGAAGGCGTACCGGCGGCCCAAGACATGATCAAACAGTTGGTACAAGGTCAGGAAGCGGTCGTACGCACCGCGCGCGGTATTTTCCCGCTACTGGACAAGGTCAGCGACGAACCGACAGCGGATTTGCTGACGCAACGCATGCAAGTCCATGAAAAAACTGCCTGGATGCTGCGTAGCCTGCTGGCGGCATAGGTAAATCACGTAAAAGGCCCGTTTCTACGGGCCTTTTGCTAGGCGCTTGAGCGGCAGCTGTTCTATGCTTTGGTCAATTGCAACTTGGCCACAGTGACGTGCATGAACAAACCCGCAAAAGCCCCCAGCGTCCTGGAACTGTTCCCCGAAGAAACCCGCGATGCAGCGGCGCTTCTGAAGAAAGCAGTCCCCCTGATGATGCGCCACGATATTCCACCGAACCCGGTGCATTACGCCCTCTGGTACACCTACAGCAAGGGCCTGGAACCCGAACTCAACCGCCGCCTGGACAAAACCGTCGCCGACTTTGACAGTTTCCCTCCGGAAACTGCGGCCAAGCTGTTTCGTGACTACATCATCCATGGCGAACTTGAAGAAGCCCGCGCCGGCCAGCAACAGGTCATCGAATTGGTCGACGATATCGAAGGCAATGTGTCACGCAGCATCCTGGGCAGCCGCAACTACCAAGTTAGCCTGGAACATGGCCTCGCCGCCTTGCAGGAACCGATCATTGATGACCTGCCCAATGTGCTCAACGAACTGCAGCAAAGCACCCAGTTAATGCAGGATCAGCAGGACAAATTCCTCTACCGCCTCAACGCCGCGCAACAGGAAATCAAAAGCCTGCGCAGCCAGCTGGAGCGTGCGCACATCGCCGCGACACTGGACAGCCTGACCCAGGTATTCAACCGCAACGCCTTCAGTCGCCTGCTGGAGCAGACCTTGAGCAGCGAACACGATGGCGTCGCCCTGGTCATGCTGGATATCGACCACTTCAAACAATTCAACGACCAGTACGGCCATCCCCTGGGCGATCGCGTGCTACAGCATGTTGGCCAGCTACTACGCGATATGCTCCCGGCACGCGCAATCGCCGCGCGTTATGGCGGCGAAGAGTTCTGCATCATCCTGCGCGACTGCTTTGATGCGGCAACCGTGCATACCTTTGCCGAACAATTGCGCCTGAAAATCCAGTCATTGCGCATCAAGGTGCGCCGTACTGACGAAGTACTCGACAGCATTACCGCCTCTTTCGGCTATGCCCTGGCAATCCCTGGTGACACGCTAGAGACCCTGCTGACCCGCGCTGATGACGCGCTCTATCAAGCCAAACGCGACGGCCGCAACCAGGTAACCCCCCCCCCAGCCAAACAGCACTCAGCGCCTGATTGAGAACCCCACCTCTTTACTGTTAAATACGCCCCGTGCCGCCGGGCCACCTCCATGGTTCGGCGTATAGGCTGGCTTCACGCGCTCTACTCCCTCCCGCAACAGCAACTACGCGCAACCAGCTCTTCCTGATGATTATTTGAATTAAGCGAGCCCATCGAACATGTTGAAAATTGTCCACCTTCTGACCGGCGCACTTGCTCTACTGCTTTCTTTTGCACCCTCCTTACGCGATACCCCTGAATCACTGCTGCAACAACCCGAGGCTCTGTGCCTTGCCCTGTTCGGTTTCCTCAACCTGCTGCTTGCCCCACAACTGCCAATCTGGCATGCCGGCCTGCGCCATCAGGCACAAAACCTGGTTTCCGCACTGCTGGTACTTGGCACACTGCTGCAAACACTGATCCTGCTCGCGCCACTGCCGCAGATTGCCAGCCAACCCGCCAGCCTGTTCAGCCTGATCATCATCGCCACCGCCATTGCCATCCATCTGGCTACCAACCTGCGTCTGAAATCACGCAGCGCCTCCAGCACGCAAGACCTGGGCGACCGCGAAACAGGCACCGTCAAATGGTTCAACACTTCCAAGGGTTTCGGCTTTATCTCCCGCGACTCGGGTGACGATATCTTTGTTCACTTCCGCGCCATTCGTGGCGAAGGGCATCGCGTTCTGGTTGAAGGCCAGCGCGTTGAATTCGCAGTCATGCAGCGCGACAAGGGTCTGCAAGCCGAAGACGTAATCGCCGCATTACCGACACGCCGCTAACCCTTAAATGAAAAGGCCCGCACAATGCGGGCCTTTTCATTTGATCAGATCAGTAATGCGGTGGTGGGGCTTCACTCTCAGCCTGCCCAAACTGCGAACTCACCTCATCCTGCCGTTTAACCAACGCCGCAACCTGCATCTGCAAACGCTCAATCAAGCGCTGCTGCACCACCAACTCATCATTGAGTGCCTGAATCGTGTCGTCCTGAAAAGCCAGACGGCTTTCCAGCTCATTGATACGCTCGTCTATGTTCACAAATCAACTCTCAGCAAAATTGAAATCGCCAGTCAGCACCAACCGTAAGCGTACTTTTAATATTGCCAACTGCTTAGCACTGTAGGCCTGTGCAGGATGCCGCCCCCATACTGGCGCCGGCCAGGCAATGTCTTCACGCCGACGCACAATGACATGCATATGCAGCTGACTGACCACATTCCCTAAAGTCGCCACGTTCATCTTGTCCGCAGCAAAACAATCCTTGAGCACCTCAGCCAACCCAGTGGTTTCACGCCAGAGCTGCAACTGATCCTCTGCATCCAACTGAAACAACTCACTGACATCCTCACGGCGCGGCACCAGGATAAACCAGGGGTACTGCACATCATTCATCAGCAACAAACGGCTCAGTGGATAATCGCCCATCCAGATAGTGTCCTGCTGCAAGCGCGCATCGAGTGCAAACATAATCATTTCCCTTGCTACAAACTCAGAATGTGGGTACCGCAATCACTTATAACCGCATAAACCGCTCAACTTTCGTTGCACAGAAATAAAAGCAGAACAAATCGAAAATAACCGTCTGTTGCCGTACCCCAGCCACTGCACAAAGGATACGCCGAAGCGCCACAACCAACACCTGCCCCAGCAAAACCATCACGCACCAAGAGGCAGCACACCCCACATGCACCACAGGGAGGCGCACCAAAATTGTTCCCTTCGGTAATCCCTCACAACATGCCACTGATGGCAGACCAGCCTCACTACAAGCCTGTGCCAAGCCATAGCGGAAAGCAGTTCACAGAAAAGCCTGCCGGCCCATTAAAAAACAGAAATAACCACTGAAAATTTCAGGAAAAACCAACGCAAAGCCCGAAAACACTGGACCCCAATCACTGCAACACAAGAAAATTCCGAGTTTTTCGATTTTGAGCATGACTATTGCTATACAAACCCTGACAAATCGCACTGCACCGTTTGGCAGCCCCAGGCCACCAGCGAGCAAGGGCAAAAATCCGTCAGTATTGACTCGCAGCACGCCAGGAACTTCTACAAAATTGCGACATGATTCATAAGCTTTTGCGACACGAGCGTGAAGAAATCGTAATGAATAGATTGCAACTATCGCCAACATTGGCAGCGTGCTATAAGTTACCGCCGACACAAAAAGAAAGAGCCGTCCATATAACAACCAACCGGACGACACAACTTTTCTAAACCAAAGGAGCAATCACGATGCAAGTGATGAAGTGGAGCGTAATCGCCCTCGCAGTAGCAGCGGGCACCACCCAAATGGCAGTGGCTTCCAGCCAGTCCGAATCCAAGGGTTTTATCGAAGACACCAGCTTCGACATCTTCACCCGCGCCCTGTACTTCAACCGCGACTTCCGCAATGGCGACGGCAACGTTGCTGACGCAAATAAGGCGAGCGGCTTCAAGAGTGGTTACCGTGAAGAGTTCGGCCTTGGCGTACGCCTGCTGCTGGAATCCGGCTTCACCCAAGGCACTGTAGGTGTTGGTTTTGATGCTCACAGCCTGAGCAGCGTAAAACTGGACAGCGGCCGTGGTCGCCAGGGCACTGGCCAGTTCGCAGTGACGGATGAAGGCCGCCCTGATGACACCCAAACAGAGGTTGGTGGTGCTATCAAATTCCGCGTATCTGATACCGTGCTGAAACATGGCAACATGTTCACCGCCAGCCCAGTATTTTCTACCGACGACAGTCGCATCCTGCCGGAAGTTGCCACTGGCACCCAAATCGTCAGCAATGAGATCGAAGGCCTAGAACTCAACGCTGGTCGTTTTACCGCACTGAGCAGCCAAACTGCCACCGGTCGCGACGTTAACGACAACGCCCCCCTAACTTCCACCAACCTTGTTGGTGCCAACTACCAGTTCACAGAAAACTTCAGCGCTGGCTACCACTATGCCGACACTGAAGATTACTGGAAAAAGCACTACATCAACGCCAACTACACCATTCCTCTCAGTGATGACCAGTCCCTGAACTTTGACTTGAATGCTTACCGCACCAAGAGCCAAGAAAAGGAACTAGGTGACAAAGTTGACAACAAGCTCTGGAGCCTGGCAGGGGCCTACAACTTTGGCGCCCATACTGTAACCCTCGCTTACCAACAGTCTTCCGGTGAAACAGCCTATAACTACGGCGTGGATGGCGGCGGCACTGTTTGGGTCGCAAACGCCACTACCAGCGAGTTCTGGAGTGAAGACGAGAAGTCTGCACAGGTTCGTTATGACATCGACATGGAGTCATACGGCGTGCCGGGTTTGAGCTTTATGGCTCGCTACATCAGTGGTTGGAACGTAACTTCAGCTGCAGGAACCGATGGTAAAGAGCACGAACTTGGCCTTCAGGCCAGGTATGTGATTCAAGAAGGCGCAGCTAAAGACCTTTCCTTCCGCGTTGCACACAACCTGACACGTGCCGATAGGGTAGCTGCAGCAGGCCCATCCAACGCTCGAGATGGTGATGTGAACGAAGTACGTATCTTTATCGACTACCCACTGGACGTTCTGTAATCCAGTTGTAGTTTGATACTGAAACAAGAAAGCCCGACTTAGGTCGGGCTTTCTTATTGCACGTCTGAACTGTAGCCAGACAAGGAGCCCAAATATTAAATGGGCAACGCATAAGTCCCTGTCACATGCGCTACCAACTCATCTTCATTACCCAATGAATAGACCGAAACTTCGCAAACTGCCTGCCTGCGACTCAATCTCAATATCTGCGCCTCTGCCAATAGATCAATCGGCTTAGGCTTAACCAAGAAGTTGATATTGAGGTTTGACGTTACCGCCATCTCAACCCGCCCGAGGCGACCCAATACAACGGCATACATGGCCGCATCTGCCAGCGCCATGATGGTCGGGCCGGACAAGGTGCCACCAGGACGCACCAGTTTGCTGTGAAATGGCACGCGCGCCAGTGCTCCCTCGCCGTCCAGACGATCAATACACAAGTTGATGTCTTCCGCCATCGGCAACCCTGCACGAATCAGCGCCTGCACCTGCTCTGCCGTCAATATCGACACACTCCCCTCCTTTTATAAGCACACGCCAGCATCCTGTACGCATCTGTACAGGCACCGTACAATGCGGGCCATTGAAAATCTCTTGCAACCGACAGAACAGCCAAATATGCGTACTAGCCAGTTCCTGCTCTCGACTCTCAAAGAAACCCCGTCCGACGCCGTAGTGATCAGCCATCAACTGATGCTGCGTGCCGGCATGATTCGCAAGCTCGCTTCCGGCCTCTACACCTGGCTGCCCATGGGTCTGCGCGTGCTGCGCAAGGTTGAGAACGTTGTACGTGAGGAAATGAACGCCGCCGGCGCACTGGAAGTACTGATGCCTGGTATTCAACCCGCTGAACTGTGGCAGGAGTCCGGGCGTTGGGAACAGTACGGCCCTGAACTGCTGCGTATGAAGGATCGCCACGGCCGTGACTTCTGCGCAGGCCCGACTCACGAAGAAGTGATTACTGATCTGGCACGCAACGAGCTGAACAGCTACAAGCAGTTGCCGATCAATATGTATCAGATCCAGACCAAGTTCCGCGACGAGATTCGTCCGCGCTTCGGCCTGATGCGTGGCCGCGAGTTCATCATGAAGGATGCCTACTCCTTCCACGTTGACCAGGCTTCGCTGCAAGAAACCTATGACCGCATGCACCAGGCCTACTGCAATGTATTCACCCGCCTGGGTCTGAACTTCCGACCTGTGCAGGCGGATACCGGCTCCATCGGCGGTACTGGCTCTCACGAGTTCCACGTGCTGGCCGACTCCGGCGAGGACGATATTGCCTTCAGCGACAGCTCCGATTACGCCGCCAATATCGAAAAAGCCGAAGCAATTCCGCGCGAAAGCAGCCGTGGCGCGGCGACTGAAAGCATGCGCATGGTTGAAACACCGGACACCAAGACCATCGATGCACTGGTGCAGGGCTTCGGTCTGGCCATCGAAAAAACCATCAAAACCCTGATCGTCCACGGCGCCAAAGAAGGCACCCTGGTCGCCCTGATTGTCCGCGGCGACCACGAGCTCAATGAGATCAAGGCTGCCAATCTGGAACAGGTTGCCAGTCCGCTGGTGTTTGCCAATGAAGCCGAGATCCGTGCAGCTGTCGGTGCCGGCCCAGGCTCGCTTGGCCCAGTGAACCTGCCGATTACTTGCATCATTGATCGCTCGGTTGCCCTGATGAGCGACTTCGCTTCTGGCGCCAATATCGACGACAAGCACTACTTCGGCGTCAACTGGGAGCGCGACCTGCCCTTGCCGGAGGTTGCCGATCTGCGCAATGTGGTGGCCGGTGACCCTAGTCCTGACGGCAAAGGCACCCTGGAAATCAAGCGCGGCATCGAAGTCGGGCATATTTTCCAACTCGGCACCAAGTACAGCCAAGCGCTGAACTGCCAAGTGCTGGGCGAAAACGGCAAGCCGGTAATCCTGACCATGGGCTGCTACGGCATCGGTGTTTCTCGCGTGGTGGCAGCCGCCATCGAGCAGAACAACGACGAGCGCGGCATCCTCTGGAATGACGCGCTCGCGCCTTTCCATATCGCCCTGGTACCGCTGCGTTACGAAACCGACGCTGTGCGCGAGGCCACCGACAAGCTGTATGCCGAACTCACCGCAGCAGGCTTCGAAGTGCTGCTGGACGACCGTGACAAAAAGACCAGCCCAGGCATCAAATTTGCGGATATGGAACTGATCGGTATCCCGCACCGCATTGTCGTCAGCGACCGCGGTCTGGCCGAAGGTAACCTGGAATACAAGAGCCGTCAGGAAACCGAAGCCCAGGCCGTGCCTGTGGCCGACATCATGAGTTTTATCCAGGCCCGTATCCGCCACTGATCTCAGCCCTTTTAGCAAGAGTCGTCATGTTCAAGCGAAACACCCTCAGCCTCATTGCCACCCTACTGGGTGGCACCCTGCTACTTAGCGGTTGCGCCAATCATTTGCCGCAACGCAGCGAGCACGAGGAGCGTATCGAGCGCAAACTGCTCGATCACAGCCTGCAGATCGATGTGGGGGAGCCGCGCGTACTGGAGCTGCCACAGCGCCGTGTACGCGTGCATGAACAGAAGACCTTCGAAGTGACAGCCTTCGACGTGACACGCCGTTACGACCGCTATACGCCTTACCAACCCTGGCGCGAACTGTATGAAGTACCGCTCGGGGCACTGGCGATTGTCGGCGGTATTGGCGCAAACGTGATGAATGTGGTGCTACTAGGCAGCCTGCCGGATACCGTCACCAAGGACTGGATCAGTTACGGCTTTGCCGGTATCAATCCGGCGATGAACGTCGAATCCAACGGACGCTCACAGCAGAACCTCGCCAGCCTGGAAGAGCGCCGCCAGGATGCGCGCATGGAGTACTCCAGCCTGCCTTGGGCCGAACGCCCGGTGCAGGTCAAAGCGGGCGAACAGACCCATGAACTGCTCACCGACCGCAACGGCATCCTGCGTCTGAACCTGCTCGACAGCCCATTTGCCGAGCAGGATATGACACGCATCAGCACCCTGCTGCTGACCGTCGAAGATGACCAGGGCTCGGCCCGCGCCGACGCCTCCCTGCTGGTCAGCCGTACCTTGCGCGGCAAGCTGCAGGAAGCCCACGAGCTGATCTATGCCGACCTTGAAGGCGATGACGTGGCCCAATGGGTACATCGGGTCAAGCGCCTGTCGGAACTCGGCCTTGAGGAAGAAGCCAGCGAGCTGGAACAGAGCCTGATCGAACTGACGCGCAATGACCCCGAGCTGCAGAAGATCTTCCTGCTGGCCCTGACCAGGGATGCCGGACGCCTAGTCGCTGACCCCGGCCACGACTGACACCCCATGTGGCCGCGCCTGACCTGCGTCCTACTTGGCCTGCTGTGGTGGGGCGCGAGTCAGGCGGATGTGCGCCAGGCCCCGGAACCGGAACTGCGCGCCCTGCTCCAGCAAACAGTGGCTCAGGCTGATAGCTTTCAGGATCGTTTTGATGCCGAGGTCTGGCTGCTGGATATGTCCACGCGCATGCGTCGCTACATTCCAGATGCAGAGGAACGTCTGAGCCTGTTACGGCTCGTGCATCGTGAGGCCAGCAAGGCGGGTTTGCGCCCTGATTTAGTGATTGCCCTGATTCATGCCGAGAGCCATTTCGACCGCTTCGCCATTTCTTCGGTCGGCGCTCAAGGCATGATGCAGGTGATGCCGTTCTGGAAAGCCGAGCTGGGGCGGCCACATGACAACCTCACTGACAACGCCACCAACCTGCGCTACGGCTGCACCATTCTCAGTTTCTATCTGCGCAAGGAAAACGGCGATCTGAATCGCGCGCTGGCACGCTATAACGGCAGCCTCGGCAAGCACGCTTATCCGGCCAAGGTGGTCGGTTTCTGGCATGACTTCTGGTACGTCAAACCCTAGGATCGGTTAGCGGCGCATAAGCCATCATCGACTTATCGCCGCACAATAAACCCGGCAACCCCCTGCACAGCCTGCTCATGCAGCTCCAGGCCACTGACCTGCGCAGCTTGCGGGCCTGCCTGCAACCAACTCGCCAATTCGCTCACAGCGGCCTCAGCCCCCTCAAACAGCACTTCAACCCGACCGTCCGCCAGATTGCGCACCCAGCCACTCAGCTCAAGGCGTTCAGCCTGCTCCGCTGTCGTTTGCCGAAAGCGCACACCCTGAACATGCCCACTGACATAGCCATGCATACAAACATGCGCCATGGCCTACTCCTGCGCCTTGAGCGCGGCCAGATGTGCCGTTAAGCCGGCTGCCGTCTGCTCGCCCAGCAAACGCTCACGCATTCGCCCCTGAGGATCGACGATATAGGTCACGGGCAGTACCTCTGCGCGTGGCAACTGATAACGTTCGGCCGGGTCCTGCGCCAGTACTGTGAAAGTGATGTTCATGTCCTGCGCCGCCTGGCTCAGCTTTTCACCCTGCAACCCGTCGAAATTCACCCCGAGCACCTGCACCGATTGTGCCTTGAGCTGGGTTTCCAGGGCATTGAGTTCAGGAATCTCGGTACGGCATGGCGCACACCACTGCGCCCAGTAATTAATCACTAACCACTGGCCTTCCAGGCGCTCAACCGCTACCTTTCGTCCATATTGATCGACGCCTATGTCTTCAGCACACCCTGCCAGAATCAGACCTATGCCGACGCCTGCCACAGCACGAATGATCGCCTGGAAACGCATTCCCATGCATTCGCTCCCTGATTCGATAAGGTTGATATGACATTAGATGCCTTGCGCCTGGAAGTGCCAGACATCCTCGACAACGACGTCGCGCCGCTGGCCGATCTCAACGAGCAACTGGCCCAGGCGCGTCTGCAACCTGCAGAACAGTCCCTGCAGCAGGTGCTTGGTCTGCTCTTCAGGCTGAACCGCAGTGCCATGACCTTACTCGAAAGGCAGCGCGCACTGCAAAGCTTCAGCGATCAGTACCGGCACTACAGTAAGGCCTATCAAGGCGAGATGCCGCCCAGTGCACTGTTCGTGCATCTGTGCAGCGAACTGGCGATCGGTTTCAAACGCCTGCTGCTGCAAATTCTCCAGGGCCGCCAGCCGTCACGTCCGCACCTGGCCTGGTGCCTGTATATGGCTCAGCACTTCCTGGCGCAGAGCCTCTTGCGGCACTACCAGCTTTATCAGGAACCACCAGCAAGCCTGTGGCGCGACAGCCACCTGCTGTACTGGATCGGCGAACACCAGGATTGCCTGGATGAACCCGTCGCCGCCGCATTCCTACCACAACCCGCCAGTACCTTGCGCGGCATCTACCAACAGATGCTGCTACTGGCACTGAGTAACCCGTTCCACCTGGCTGATGGTGAATGTGCCTTATTGTTTGGCGCCCTCTCCCCTCTATCCGGCCTGGCTCGCCTGCTGCCCTGGGATGAAGACGACGATATCGAAGGTCCGACAATCGACCTGACCGAGTCTCAACCCTGCCTGAGTTACGATCAGGCTGCCGAAGGCAGCCCGGCCTATTTGCGCCGTTTTGAGCTGGGCGCTCTACTGGTCGCCCTGCATGAGCCCGCGCCACTGCAAAGTCAGGCGGAGCGCCAGGTATTGGAGCGCGTGCAACAGCACTGGTTGGGACGTCAGCAACGTCGCCACGCCCGCGCCGACCACAGCTCCACATGCGAGATGGTGGTTGGGCTGACGGGCATCCATACCCAACTGCTGGAACAACGACCTGCCCGCACTGCCGCACAGATGCTCGACGCAAGCCCCGGTGGCGCTCGCCTGCTGTGCAATGCCGACCACGCCGTTCAACTATCAGTTGGTCAACTGGTGCTGCTGCTCACCGGCAGCGATACCCCGACACTGGCCCTGGTACGCTGGCGCCACCTGAACAGTGAAGGCCTGCACCTCGGTCTGCGCTATTTGAAAGGCCTGCCACGCCCCGTGTGGTTGCGCCGTGCGCCCAGTGCACAAACCCATCCCGGCGTGCTGCAAAGCACACCGGCACCGGGTAATGGCTGGCATCACGGGCTGTGGCTGCCCAATGGGCAGTTCGTCGAAGGGGAAAACGTCTGGCTGCAACTGGCCAGCGCACACAATCAGGCCATTCTGCCGCTGCCTGCAGCCAACCTGATTACAGCCTCGGTCACCCGCCACCCGATGCAGTTGGCCTAGATGGATTTACCCTTACGCTAAAACTGCGAGAAAGGTCACGCCGAACATCGGCCAAGCGCACAGTTTCATCGGGAAGGCTCCACTTATAATGGATCGCACTCACGCATGATGCGATCTGTTATTACCCTGGAACACAACCATGACCCAAGCCCTCGACAAGTTGGTAGGCCCAGTACCTGCAGCCATCGTCAACCTCGCCCGCTTACAGGTCACCCCATACGAAGGGCGTGTCGCCGAGTTCAATGTAGCCGCCTGGTTGCACTTGCCCGGCTTGGCTAACCTGCCGGTATCCCTGCTGATCAGCTACCGTGACGGCGGTAACCTGCGCGAAGTGATGGTCGACCACGGCAAGGTCAATCAACACAGCAAGATCCTGCTTTCCGGCGTAGCGCGCCTGCCGGTCAAACAGAAAATCGAAGACATGCAGGTGCGCCTGCGCTCTGCCGTATCGGCAAACAGCCTGATCGTCGAAGAGTTGTTTGTGCAAGCTATGGAACTGGCACAAGCCGACAGCCGCCAGGCACTCGCCTGAGCCACCGCGAAGCAGCCCAAAACCCCGCGCACTGTCGCGGGGTTTTGCATTCAGCCTGAGACTACACCACTGGGCGTTTTGCTGGATTGTGCCTCAGGAAGCGCTAGAGCTGAGGACTCGTCGGAAGATGTAGCAATATTGACCAACGATTGCGGCCAGCTGCTAAAACGCAGACCGGTGATGCGGTTGAGGCGCTCAAGGGCCTCCTGGGGATCACGCTTATACAGATGAATCACTTTGCCTTTGCTGGCTGTCATAACGCCTTCACACTCCGCTAATCCCTGCCCTGCTGGCAACCTGATCGCTATCTGCAGTTGCGATAGCGAGAAGCGTGCCAGCCTCCCTTATAAGCTCATTTGGCGACCTTCATGGTCACCGGTGCCATCATGCGCCATCAGTGCAGCGCCGCAAACTGACGTTTTACGTCACTCGGCAGCGTCAGCCTGAGGCTGCAGCCACTGCGCCAGGTCTGCTGCAAACAGTTGCGTCTGCTCATCCTGCAAACGCTCCACCCCCCTGCGCAGCGACGGATACCAGGGTTCCTCAAGTTGCTCTGGCAGGTTCTCCACCCGAGGTAACGGCCACGGGCTGTGGCTCAGCAGTTGTTGCACCGGATAATGACTGAGATCGCGGCTCAGCACCCAAGCGCCGGGACCGGTCGAGGCAATCAACTTCTGCTGTTCGAGGAATGCCAGAATCTCTTCCCACTCGTGCTCGGCCAATTGCCAACCCTGGCGCTGTACATCACGTAAACGCACCTTGAGGCCTGCTTGTTGGCGCTCATAAAACACCCGCAGCACGCCGAAGACTGTCAGTAAGCGCGGCATGGCACGCCTGCGCCATTGCTGGGAAATCCCCAGATTGCACACCAACTCCGCGCCGAACAACACGATCAACCAGGACAGATAGATCCACAGCAGAAACAGCGGCACCGTGGCAAAGGCGCCATAGATCAGTTGATAGCCCGGAAACAGACGTACATACAGGCCGAACAGCATCTTCGCCACTTCAAACAGGATGGCGGCAAACAAGCCGCCCAATAGCGCATGTCGCAGCGGCACTCGGGCATTCGGCACCGTGGCATACAGCAAGGTGAAGGCCGCGACGCTGAACAGCAGCGGCATGAATTTCAACAGCGCCTGCATGCCAAGCAAGGCATCCGGCCCGGAGATCAGCGACAGCGAGGTGATATAGGTGCTGATGGCAAAGCCACCGCCCAGCAGCAACGGTCCTAGGCTGAGAATCGCCCAATACAGCAGAAAGCTGGAAACACCGCGCCGCGGTTGGCGCACACGCCAGATGGTGTTGAAGGTTTTCTCGATGGTGACCAGCATCCAGAATGCCGTGGCGGCCAACACCACCACCCCTACCCAGGTCAGCTTTCGCGCCTGGGTAGTAAAATCACGCAGGTATTGCTGCAGGGTTTCACCAGCCGAGGGCACAAAGTTGCGGAAGATGAAATTCTGGATTTGCTCGCCGGTATCCTGAAATGCCGGGATGGCAGACAACATGGAAAATGTCACGGTCATCATCGGCACCACCGCAAACAGGGTGGTATAGGTCAGCGCCGCCGCATTGTTGGTACCTTGATCAGCGATAAACCGCTGCAACAGGAAACGCCAGAACTCCAACAGGTTGATAACGCGCTGCCGCATGCACTCTCCTTAGCCACCCGCACTCAGCAACCTGCTGTGGACGCAGGCGTAAATGCCGTTAGCAGGTAGAATAGCCGCCATTGATGGCCACAGGCGACCCGAACATGACCGATCTGACGCTCTACCATAACCCGCGCTGCTCGAAATCGCGCAGCGCCCTGCAACTGCTCGAAGAGCGCGGACTCACCCCAGCCATTGTGCGCTATCTGGAAACCCCGCTAAACGCCGCGCAGTTGCAGGAACTGCTGGGCAAACTCGGCATCCGCCCCCGGCAACTGCTGCGCACCGGCGAGGACGAGTACAAGGCCCTCGGCCTGGACGACCCACAATTGACGGATGAACAGTTGATCACCGCCATGACCAGCCACCCCAAACTGATCGAACGCCCCATCCTGGTTGCAGGCGACAAAGCCGTGGTCGGCCGTCCACCGGAAAGCATTCTGGAGATCCTGCCGTGAGCGCCGCCTATATTCTGGTGCTGTATTACAGCCGCCACGGCGCCACCGCCGAAATGGCCCGGCAGATTGCTCGCGGCGTCGAAATGGGCGGTTTGGAAGCGCGCCTGCGCACGGTGCCGGCTATTTCCGCCGAGTGTGAAGCCACTGCCCCTGCAATTCCGCCGGAGGGCGCGCTGTACGCCAGCCTGGACGACCTGAAAAACTGTGCCGGTCTGGCGCTCGGCAGCCCGACTCGTTTCGGCAATATGGCCGCGCCGCTCAAGTACTTCCTCGATGGCACCAGCGGCCTGTGGCTGACAGGCGGCCTCGTGGGCAAACCGGCAGGGGTATTCACCTCCACCGCCAGCCTGCATGGCGGCCAGGAAAGTACCCTGCTGTCGATGCTATTACCGCTGCTGCACCACGGCATGCTGATCACTGGCCTGCCCTACAGCGAAGCCGCACTGCTGGAAACCCGTGGCGGCGGTACACCTTACGGTGCCAGTCACCATGCCGGCGCCGATGGCAAACGCGCCCTGGATGAACATGAAACGGCCCTGTGCCGTGCGCTCGGCCAGCGCCTGGCATACACCGCAATCAAACTGGAGAGTGCCCGTGGCTAGAATCGCCAAACCGCTGCCCAGCCTGGAATGGCTGCAACCGCGCCTGAACATCAGCCGCGCCGCCAGTCTGTTGAGCTTCTTTAGCCTGGCCGCCCTGCTGCTGGTGTGGAATCTGCACTACGCCAACATCCCCGGCAAACTGCTGTGGGTCATCCTTGGCTTGCAACTGACGCCACTGTTACTGCTCGCCCCAGGTCTGCTGTTGGGCAACGCACGCGCACATGCCTGGGCCTGTTTCGTGGTCAACCTGTACTTTATCCAGGGTGTGCTCGCTGCTTTCGACCCGAGCAAAGCGCTGTATGGCTGGCTGCTCACCCTGCTCAGCTTCAGCCTGTTCTGCGCGGCACTGATGTTCACCCGCTGGCGCTTTCAGTACGAACGCAAGCTGGCTGGGGAATAACGGCGCATCCCTGACCTCAAAGCAACACTCGCAAGTGCCGTTGCTTTGAGGTGGGCAGTTACCAGCCCAGGGTTTCCTTGAGGAAGGGAATGGTCAGCTTGCGCTGAGCCTGCAACGAGGCCTGATCCAGGCGCTCAAGCAATTCAAACAGCGCATTCATGCTGCGCTCACCGCGAGTCAGGATAAAACGCCCGACTTCATCACTGAGATGCAGGCCACGGCGCGAGGCGCGCAGCTGCAGGGCGCGCAACTTGTCCTCATCAGACAGCGACTGCAACTGGAACACCAGCGCCAGGGTCAGGCGCGATTGCAGATCCGCCAACTTGATTGGCAGCTCCCGCGGCGACGTACCCGCTGCCAACAGCAGACGGCGACCACTGTCACGCAAGCGATTAAACAGGTGGAAGAGCGCCTCTTCCCACTCACTGTTGCCAGCCACGGCATCCAGGTCATCCAGACAGACCAGCTCGCACTGCTCAAGGTTATCCAGCAGCGCCGGGCCATACTCGACCACGTCGGCCAACGGCAGATACACCGCCGGCTCGCCACGCTGCTCAAAACGCAAGCACGCCGCCTGCAACAAATGACTGCGTCCAACGCCCTCACCGCCCCACAGGTAGATCAGGCTCTCGGTCCAGCCAGCGTCGGCCTCGCACAGCCGCTCGACATAGCCGAGGGCCGCCGCGTTAGCACCGGGGTAGTAGTTGGCGAAAGTGGCGTCATCACGCAGACGCACACCTAAAGGCAGTTGTATGGGGGTCATGCTGGGTTGGGCGGCTCGTCGGAACCACTGGCTGGCTCACCGTAAAGATCGGAAAGTTTATAGAAATCATGCAGATGACGCACTAACACCATGATCACAGCCGCCACTGGCAGCGCCAGAAGGATGCCGGTAAAGCCGAACAGTTGACCGCCGGCCATGATGGCGAAGATCACTGCGACCGGGTGCAGGCCAATGCGGTCGCCCACCAGCATCGGTGTCAGCAGCATGCCTTCGAGCATTTGCCCGACGATAAAGACCGCTGCAATGCCCAGCAGCGGGTAGAAGTCCAGGCCGAACTGGAACAGCCCCGCCGTCAGCGCGGCCCCGATGCCCACCACCACGCCCAGGTACGGCACGATGCTGGCCAAGCCGGCCAGCACGCCGATCAGCAAACCAAGTTCGAGGCCAATCACCATCAGGCCAGTGGCATACAGCACTCCCAGCGCCAGCATCACCAAGAGTTGGCCACGCAGGAATGCCCCCAGCACTTCGTGGCATTCGCCGAACAGTTGCACGATCAGCCCCTCACGGCCGCGCGGCAGCAAGCTGCGCAGTTTGGCGACCATTAAGTCCCAGTCACGCATCAGGTAAAAACTCACCACCGGTATCAGCAGCAAGTTGGCCAGCCAGGCCAGCAGTGCCATACCCGAGGCCGTGGCCGTGGACAGCAGCGCACCAACGATATCGGTGGTTTTACCCAGCTGCCCGGAGAAGGCAGCCTTGAGTTGATCAAAGCGCCAGAAGCCATCGTTCAAACCCAGTTTGAGCTGAATCCATGGCAACGCCTGATGCTGCGCCCAATCGAGCATCTGCGGCGCCAGTTCGTACAAACGCACCAACTGTTTGCCCAGCATGGGCACCAATACCAACAGCAGAATGGCCATGATCAGCGTGATCAGGGCAAACACCACCACAACGCCCCAGGTGCGTGACAATTTCCAGCGTTCCAGACGATCAACCAGTGGATCGCCCATGTAGGCCAGCAGAATGCCGATCAAAAACGGCGAAAGAATCGGTGCCAGCAGGTACAGCAGACCACCCAGCAGTAATGCCGCAACTATCCATATCCAACGATGCGAATCGATCATGCCCTGCGCTCCATATGCCCACTGCTATCCAGAAATCTGCCTGACCTGTACCTCAGCCCATATGAAAAACCGCAGCTATGAGCTGCGGTTTTCAACTTGAGAAGGCGCTATGCCCGCAGTCTACCAGCGAAACCTCAACACATTATCAGGCGCTGCCGCAGCAGGCTCAGCAGCCGCAGCTGGCGGCGTGAGCGGCTGCCCGGCATCCACCGCCGCCTCGGCCGGCACTTCCTGCAAGCGCGCCAATGCCAGTTGTGCGCGCAACTGTTCAGCATTGGCATTCACCGCAAAGGTCAGCGTATCGCCCTGAACCTTGCGCAATTGCGCGGCAAAAGGCTCAAGAATCCGCTGTAGCTCGGCATAGCGCGCCAGGTCGACACCCTGCACCTGCACGGTCAGGGCCGTGGCCGCACCTGGGGCGACAATAAAGCGTGGTGCTAAACGCTGATTGACGGCCAGCAGGATGGCATCGGCCAGCGCAGCCTGGTCAGCGCCCTGCACGGAGCCTTGCTCACGTTCATCACCCAGCCACAAGCGCCACTCGGCCTGCCACTGACCATTTGCCTCGCGCGCAACGACGGCCAGCAAGGCATCGGCGGCGTAGCGCTCGGAGGCTTCACGCAAGGCAGCCGGATCATTCGCAGTGAGGTTTTCCGCAACCGCCACCAGTTGCTCGGAAAGATCGGCCAACGGCAAGCGCAGCGGCAGACCACGGTGCTGCGCGGCCTGATTGAGCGGCGTAGCAGCGGCTTGGCCATCACCAAGCAGACGACTGCCGTCGCTGGCATCACTCAACCACCACAGCAGAATGCTCGGGCGATTGGCGCCCCACAGCGCCAGACCGGCCTGACGCAGGCTGCGGTCGGTACTCTGTGGGTCAAAGTCGACCAGCAGTTTGTCGCCTTCATAGCCATATTGACTGACGATCTGCTGCGGGTCCTTGTGCAGTGCCGCCAGGGCCGGGTTCTGCGCTGCATCGGCTTTGCCCGTCAGGCGCAATACCAGGGTATCCAGCGCGCGGCTCAGAGCGGCCGCGCGCTCTTCCGGCTGCTGGCTGCTGACTGTTTCACGAACTTGGTACAGGTCAGTCACGGGGGCAGCAAAAGCTGGCAGGCCGAACAGCGACACACAGACAAGAAACAGGCGAGCGGTCAAACGCATGGATGGATTCTCGACGGACGGAAAGTGGCGCGCAGGCCGGGTTGAAAAATACTCGCCCCTGCCAATAGCGCAGCAGGCAGAGGACACAAGCGCGAGTTTAGGGCTGTCAGGGCGCATTCCAAAGCCATTTTCACCACCCAACCGACAGTAACGCTTCATATACAGCCCTTGGCTACCTTAAACAGCCGTCTACACAGCCGCAACCAGAGCGGGTGGCCGCTGCCGGGCAAGCCTGATAAAATCGCGCGCCTTCGCAGACCGCCGCCATAAGCGGTGGTGCCAATCCGCATTTCCCCCTAAAGGCCTGGATCTATGAGCAAGCAACCCTCCATCAGCTACAAGGACGCAGGTGTAGATATCGACGCGGGCGAAGCCCTGGTCGAACGCATCAAAGGCGTGGCCAAGCGCACCGCGCGTCCGGAAGTCATGGGTGGGCTGGGCGGCTTCGGCGCGCTGTGCGAGATCCCGGCAGGCTACAAACAACCCGTACTGGTCTCCGGCACCGACGGCGTGGGCACCAAGCTGCGCCTGGCGCTGAACCTGAACAAGCACGACAGCATTGGCCAGGACCTGGTCGCTATGTGCGTCAACGACCTGGTGGTCTGTGGCGCCGAGCCGCTGTTCTTCCTCGACTACTACGCCACCGGCAAGCTCAACGTTGACGTGGCCGCCACCGTAGTCACCGGCATCGGCGCTGGCTGTGAACTGGCGGGTTGCTCGCTGGTTGGCGGTGAAACCGCTGAAATGCCGGGCATGTACGAAGGCGAAGACTACGACCTGGCCGGTTTCTGCGTCGGCGTGGTGGAAAAAGCCGAAATCATCGACGGCTCGAAAGTCGCCACCGGTGACGCGCTGATCGCCCTGCCATCGTCAGGCCCGCACTCCAATGGCTACTCGCTGATCCGCAAGATCATCGAAGTGTCTGGTGCAGACATCGAAACCACTCAGGTCGATGGCAAGCCGCTGACCGACCTGCTGATGGCCCCGACCCGCATCTACGTCAAACCGCTGCTCAAGCTGATCAAGGACACTGGCGCGGTCAAAGCCATGGCCCACATCACCGGTGGCGGCCTGCTCGACAACATCCCGCGCGTGCTGCCAAAAGGCGCACAAGCCGTGGTCGACGTGGCCAGCTGGACGCGCCCGGCGGTATTCGACTGGCTGCAGGAAAAAGGCAACGTTGATGAGCACGAGATGCACCGCGTACTCAACTGCGGCGTCGGCATGGTGATCTGCGTGGCCCAGGATCAGGTTGAAGTCACCCTGCAAACCCTGACCGCTGCTGGCGAGCAGCCTTGGGTGATCGGTCAGATCGGCGAAGCCGCCGAAGGCGCTGCTCAGGTCGTATTGAACAACCTGAAACAGCACTAATGCCAGCACAGTGCAATGTGGTGGTGCTGATCTCCGGCTCCGGCAGCAACCTGCAGGCGCTGATCGACAGCATCGCCCATGACAGCAATCCGGCACGCATCAGCGCGGTGATTTCCAACCGCGCCGATGCCTACGGCCTGGAACGGGCCAAACAGGCCGGCATTGCCACCGCCGTGCTCGACCACAAGCAGTTCGACGGCCGCGAGGCCTTCGATGCTGCGCTGGTCGAGGCCATTGATGCGTTTGATCCGCAACTGGTGGTACTGGCTGGCTTTATGCGCATCCTCACCCCCGGTTTCGTTCGTCACTACGCCGGCCGCCTGCTGAATATCCATCCGTCTTTGCTGCCGAAATACAAAGGCCTGCACACCCATCAGCGGGCGCTGGACGCCGGCGATACTGAGCATGGTTGCAGCGTGCACTTCGTCAGCGAGGAACTCGATGGCGGACCACTGGTCGTACAGGCAGTGGTACCGGTACAGTCGGATGACTCGCCCAGCAGCCTGGCACAGCGTGTACACGAGCAGGAACATGTGATTTACCCGCTGGCTGTGCGCTGGTTTGCCGAAGGCCGTTTGCAGCTGGCCGCGCAGGGGGCGATGTTGGATGAGCAATTGTTACCGAGCACTGGACAGCTAATTCGAACGTAGCCACTTATTCGAACCGGGAGACACCATGCGCCGCGCCTTACTGTTCGCACTGACCCTTTTGAGCCTGCCGGCACTGGCCGTCGAGCTGAAGCCATTCTCCGCCAGCTACACCGCCGACTGGAAACAACTGCCCGTCAGCGGTAGCGCCGAACGCAGCCTTGAAGCCCTGGATAACGGGGTGTGGAAGCTCAACTTCGAAGCCTCCATGTTGGTGGCCAGCCTGACCGAACAAAGCACCCTGCGTGTGGACAAAGAAGTCTTCCTGCCGCAGACCTACTTGTATGAACGCAACGGCCTGGGCAAGGGCAAGAAGATCGAGCACGACTTCGACTGGAGCGCCAAACAGGTCATCGGCAGTGATCGCGACACCCCAGTGCGCCTGCCACTGAACCGTGGCCTGCTGGACAAATCGACCTACCAGTTGGCCCTGCAATATGACGTGGCCGCCGGCACCAAGAGCATGAGCTACCAGGTGGTCGATGGCGACGAAGTGGAAACCTACGATTTCCGCGTGCTGGGTGAAGAAACAGTGCGTACCAAGGCCGGCCTGATCGATGCCATCAAGGTAGAACGCGTGCGCGACCCGACGCAAAGCAGCCGCAAAACCATCCTCTGGTTCGCCAAGGACTGGGACTTCCTGCTGGTACGCCTGCATCAGGTCGAGAAAGACGGCAAGGAATACCAGATCATGCTCAAGGAAGGCAGCGTCAACGGCAGAACGGTCGAAGGCCGTAAGGACTAAGCCATAGCCAATAAAAAGCCGAGCTAGATGCTCGGCTTTTTTATGCGCTGATTTCTGCAGGCTTAGCCCGGGGCCATTACCACATCAGATCATCCGGCACCTGATAGGCCGCGTAAGGATCATCAGCATCTGGCGCTTCGGTCGGGGTATTGAGCAGTACCACGCGCCGGGCGTCGCGCTCCTGAATCTTTAGCGCGGCTTCACGCGGGATCACTTCATAGCCACCGCCGTGACGGACAATGGCCAGCGAGCCGCTGCTGAGCTTGTTGCGCATCAGGGCGTTGACCGACAGACGCTTGACCTTCTTGTCGTCGACAAAGTTGTAGTAATCCTCGGTGATCAGCTTGGGCAGGCGCGAGACTTCGATCAGTTGCTTGATCTGCGCTGCACGGGCTTTCTGCTCGATCTTTTCCTGCTGCTGACGGTTCAGTTCCTGATCACGCGCCGCCTTCTCGGCCATGGCCTGCTGCGCGGCGAGCTTTTGCGATTCGTCCTTCTCGGCCTGGCCTTTATTCACCAGGCGCTGCTGTTTCTGTTGCTGCTTGCCGGCCTGCTTGGCCTGCTTTTCATTGACCAGCCCGGCTTTAAGCAACTGATCGCGTAGTGAGAGAGCCATAACCTACCTTTCCAACCATCAATTTAAAGCGGGCGTGCCCACCATCGGCGGGCAGACTGCACCCGCACAACTCAACAACTCGGGGTCTGCTTTTCCAGTTTCTTGGCTTCGCCCCAGAGCGCGTCCAATTCATCCAGGGCGCAATCTTCCATGCTGCGCCCCGCTTCGCGCAATGCCTGCTCGATAAAACGAAAACGCCGTTCGAACTTGGCGTTAGCCGCACGCAGCGCCGTTTCCGGATCGACCCTTAGGTGCCGGGCCAGGTTGCTGACCACAAACAGCAGATCGCCGATTTCTTCGCCAATCGCCTCGGGGTCGTTCTCGCTCATGGCCTCCAGCACTTCATCCAGCTCTTCGCGCACTTTATCCACCACCGGCAAGGCATCGGGCCAGTCGAAGCCGACCTAAGCAGCGCGCTTCTGCAACTTGATCGCCCGGCTCAGCGACGGCAGCGCCGTGGGCACATCGTCGAGCAGCGACAGCTGCTCGGGAGCGGCCGCCTTCTCGGCGCGTTCCTCGGCCTTGATCTCTTCCCAACGCTGCTTGACCGCGGCCTCCTCCAGCTTGGCCACATCCACGGCGCCATACAGATCGCCATCGGGGAACACATGAGGATGGCGGCGAATCAGCTTGCGGGTAATGCCATCGACCACCTGGGCAAACTCGAAGCGCCCTTCTTCACGGGCCAGCTGGCTGTAATACACCACCTGAAACAGCAGGTCGCCCAGCTCACCCGGCAGATGATCGAAGTCGCCACGCTCGATGGCATCGGCCACTTCGTAGGCCTCTTCGAGGGTGTGCGGCACGATAGTCGCGTAACTCTGCTTGAGGTCCCAGGGGCAGCCATGCTGCGGGTCGCGCAGCCGGGCCATCAGGTGCAGCAGGTCATCGAGTTGGTACATGGCACATCCAGTTAAGTCGTAATCGCCTCAGGAAACTCGATGGCGGCGCGCTTCAATAATGTTGGGCAGCTGAGAAATACGCCCCAGCAGCCGGCCCAATGCATCCAGCCCAGGAATCTCCACGGTAATCGACATGGACGCGGTGTTGTCGTCCTTGTTCGAGCGGGTATTCACCGCCAGCACATTGAGCTTCTCGTTGAGCAGCACCTGGGTCACATCACGCAGCAGACCAGAACGGTCGTAAGCCTTGATGATGATGTCGACCGGATAGGTCTGCACCGGTACCGGCCCCCAGCTGACCTGGATGATCCGCTCCGGTTCGCGCCCGGACAGCTGCAGCACCGAAGCACAGTCCTGGCGGTGGATGCTCACGCCACGGCCCTGGGTGATGTAACCGACAATCGGGTCACCCGGCAGCGGCTGGCAGCAGCCGGCCATCTGCGTGAGCAGGTTGCCGACACCCTGAATCTGGATATCGCCACGCTTGCCCGGCTTGAAGCCCAACGCCTTACGCGGGATCAGCTCCAGTTGCTCATTGACCCGGTCCGGCTCGACCAGTTGCTGCGCCAGGTTGACCAGTTGCACCAGGCGCAAATCACCGGCGCCGAGCGAAGCAAACAGGTCCTCGCTGGTTTTCAGGTTGGCTTTCTCGGCCAGTTTGTCGAAGTCCACATGGGGCAAGCCCAAGCGCAGCAGTTCACGTTCAAGCTGCTGCTTGCCGGCGGCAACGTTCTGGTCGCGGTCCTGCAATTTGAACCAGTGGACGATCTTCGCCCGTGCCCGGCTGGTGGTGACATAACCGAGGTTGGAGTTCAGCCAGTCGCGGCTCGGCGTGCCGTGCTTGCTGGTGATGATCTCCACCTGCTCGCCGGTCTGCAGGCTGTAGTTGAGCGGCACGATGCGCCCGTTGATCTTGGCGCCACGGCAGTTGTGGCCGATCTCGGTGTGCACGCGATAAGCAAAGTCCAGCGGTGTCGCGCCTTTGGGCAGGTCGATGGCGTGACCGTCCGGGGTGAACACATAGACCCGGTCCGGCTCGATATCCACGCGCAGTTGTTCGGCCAGACCGCCGATATCGCCCAGTTCTTCATGCCATTCGAGCACCTGACGCAGCCAGGAAATCTTCTCTTCGTAATGGTTGGAGCTGGCTTTGACGTCGGTGCCTTTGTAGCGCCAGTGCGCGCACACGCCCAACTCGGCTTCTTCGTGCATCGACTGGGTGCGGATCTGCACCTCCAGCACTTTGCCTTCCGGGCCAAGCACGGCGGTGTGCAACGAGCGGTAGCCGTTTTCCTTGGGGTTGGCGATGTAGTCGTCGAACTCTTTGGGAATGTGCCGCCACAGGGTGTGGACGATGCCGAGGGCGGTGTAGCAATCACGCACCTGCGGCACCAGCACGCGCACCGCGCGCACGTCGTAGATCTGGCTGAACTGCAAGCCCTTGCGCTGCATTTTGCGCCAGATCGAGTAGATGTGTTTGGCCCGGCCACTGATGTCGGCCTTGATCCCGGTGGCTTCCAGCTCGCTGCGCAACTGGTCCATCACTTCATTGATGTAGTGCTCACGGTCCAGCCGGCGCTCGTGCAGCAGCTTGGCGATCTGCTTGTACTGCTCGGGCTCCAGGTAGCGGAAGGACAGGTCCTCCAGCTCCCACTTGATATGGCCGATGCCCAGGCGGTGGGCCAACGGTGCATAGATGTCGAACACCTCACGGGCCACGCGCTGCCGCTTCTCGTCGTCAGCGCCCTTCACCGCACGGATCGCGCAGGTGCGTTCGGCCAGTTTGATCAGCGCCACGCGCACGTCATCGACCATCGCCACCAGCATCTTGCGCAGGTTTTCCACCTGGGCCTGGGAGCCGAGCACCAGAGAATCGCGCGGGTTCATCGAAGCGCTGATCGCCGCCATGCGCAGCACGCCCTCGACCAGTTTGGCCACCACCGGACCGAAGCGCTGATGCACCAGCGCCAACGGCACCTTGCCTTCACGCACGCAGCGATAGATCACGGCGGCGACCAGGGAATCCTGGTCGAGCTTGAGATCGGCGAGAATTTCGGCGATTTCCAGACCGGAGCGAAAACTCGATGCACCCTCGGTCCACAGGTTCTGCGCGGCATTGGCCTGCTGCTCCGCTTCACGGGCGAATTCGCAGGCCTCACGCAGGGCGTCACGATCCAACGCCGGATCGACACTCAGTACATGCCCGAGCCAGGCTTCAAGGTTGATGCTGCCGTCATCGTTGATCGGCTGATGCGCTCTGACCTGAACCATCTTGCTACCTTCCCTACGGCAGACCAGAGCCTGCCGAATAGTCGCCAGCTTCTATGAGCCGGTCGGTTGAACCGCTTGAAAGCGCAATCCCTGTGCGCCCCGTTACCACTCACTGGGCTATTGCCCCGGTAAAACCTTGACCGCAGGTATTAAGCCTAGGGTCGAACAAACAGCGCCATCGCTTCAACGTGCGCAGTTTGTGGAAACATATCGAGGATACCCGCCCGTTCCAGCTGATACCCCTGCGCCAGCAATTCGGCGCTGTCGCGGGCCAGGGTAGTCGGGTTGCACGACACATACACAACCCGTTTGGCGCCCAGCGCCGACATCTGCTGAACAGCCTGCAACGCGCCATCACGCGGCGGATCCAGCAGCACCGCCGCAAAGCCACCCTGGGCCCAGTCCGCGTCGGCCAGCGGCTTGGACAGATCGGCCTGGAAAAAGTGCGCGTTGCCCAGACCGTTGCTCACAGCATTTTCAGCGGCGCGCTCGACCATGGTTTGCACGCCCTCCACCGCCACCAGCTCGCGCACCCGCAGGGCCAGTGGCAAGGCGAAATTGCCCAGGCCGCAGAACAGATCCAGTACCCGCTCATCGGCCTGCGGTGCCAGCCACTCCAGCGCCTGCGCAACCATGGCGTCATTCACTGGCGGGTTGACCTGAACAAAATCACCAGGCCGATACGCCAGGTCGAGGTCAAACGCATCCAGGCGATAACTCAGTGGCTGCGCCGGCCCAAACGGCTGCGGCTCGCCCGTACCGTGCAACCAGAGCTGTGCCTTCTGCGCCGTGCAGAACGCCTGCAAACGGGCCAGGTCCGCTTCGCTCAACGCAGCGGTATGTCGTATCAGCACAGCACTGGAGCTGCCGCTGAACAACTCGACATGACCAATGGCCTGGGGCTTGTCCAGCTCGCGCAATACCTGGGGTAACGCGCGCAGGATCGGCTGCAAGGCTTGTACCAGCACCGGGCAATCGCTGATGGCGATGATGTCCTGGCTGGCTGCTGCGCGAAAACCGACATCCAAACGCTTGGCCTTGTTGTCCCAGCGCACGGCGATCCGCGCGCGGCGGCGATAACCCAGTTCAGGGCCGACCAGCGGCGCAGCCCACTCCTGCGGCTGAAGATTGGCCAGGCGGCTAAGTTGCTCGGCAAGCATGCGCTGTTTCAGGGCAAGCTGCTCGGCATGGGGCATATGTTGCAGGCTGCAACCACCGCAGACCTTGGCATGCGCGCAGGCCTCGCTGCGGCGTTCGGCGTTGGCGGTGAGAATGCGTTCGACCCGCGCCTCGACCACCTTGCCGTGGGCGCCGAGTACCCGCGCTTCGATCTGCTCGCCGGCCAGTGCGCCACTGACAAACCAGGTGCGCCCCTCGCTGAACGCGATACCCCGGCCGTCGTTGGCCAGGCGCTCGATAGCCAGTTTCTGCTTCTTGCCCACCGGCACCTGGGGGGCACGGGAACCGCCGCTGGGTTGAAAGCGCAGGCCGCCGTCTTTCTTGGCCATTAGTTGCTCTGGCCATCCGTATTGGGGGCGTCGTAAACACCGCTGGACAGGTAACGGTCGCCACGGTCGCAGATGATCGCCACCATCACCGCGTTCTCCACTTCCTGGGACAGGCGCAACATCGCCGCCACCGAACCGCCGGAAGACACGCCGCAGAAGATGCCCTCTTCACGCGCCAGACGACGCATCACGTCTTCGGCTTCCTGCTGGCCCATGTCGATGATGCGGTCCACCCGCTCGGCCTGATAAATCTTCGGCAGGTACTCCTGCGGCCAGCGGCGGATGCCGGGAATCGCCGCGCCTTCCATCGGCTGCAAACCGACAATCTGCACCTCGGGCTTCTGCTCTTTCAGAAAGCGCGAGACGCCCATGATGGTCCCGGTGGTGCCCATCGAGCTGACGAAATGGGTGATCTGCCCGCTAGTCTGCTGCCAGATTTCCGGGCCGGTGCTGGTGTAGTGGGCAATCGGGTTGTCGCCGTTGGCGAACTGATCAAGCACCTTACCCTTACCGTCGGCCTGCATCTGCAGGGCCAGATCGCGGGCTTCTTCCATGCCACCCACCAGAATCAGCTGCGCGCCGTAGGCGGTCATCGCTGCCTTGCGTTCGGCGGTGGAGTTGTCCGGCATGATCAGGATCATCCGGTAACCCTTGATTGCCGCTGCCATGGCCAGGGCGATGCCGGTGTTGCCACTGGTGGCTTCGATCAGCACATCACCGGGTTTGATGTCTCCGCGCAGTTCGGCGCGGGTGATCATCGACAACGCCGGACGATCCTTCACCGAACCGGCCGGGTTGTTGCCTTCCAGCTTCAACAGCAAGGTGTTGCTGGTGGTACCCGGCAAGCGCTGCAAACGCACCAGCGGGGTGTTGCCGACGCAATCGGCGATGGTTGGGTAATGCAGGCTCATGGCGAACGAAATGATCCAGAAGCAAAGAAAGCCGCCATGATAACGGCAAACTGCGCTCGGCCATATCAGCGAACACCACTACACGGCAGCAAAATTACCCCGCCAGGGCATACAGCAGCAGCCAGCACGGCAGTCCCAGCACCGGCGCGTACACCGCCAGGCGCGGTGCATAGGGCAACAACAGCGCCAGGGCAAAGCCGCTCAGCGACAGCATGCCGAACCAGCCCACCGGGCCCATCGCCCAGCCCCAGGCTTGTGCGCACCCCAACAGGCTGGCGGCCAGCAGCAACCAGCCGCTGCCACGCAGAACGCGGCGTTGCAGCAACGTCGGTACCCTGCCCCAAACCTGTTTGTAATGCCGCTCCAGGCCCTGACACAGGGCCAACATGCAGCTGTAGGCCAGCAAGAAGCTGCCCAAGAATGCCGTCATCATTTCAATTCACCTGCGCCTGTGCGTGCCGTACCCGCCGCTCGCTGTGTTGCACCTGTGGCTGACGCAAACGCCAGACACTCCAGGCCAGCAGCAGCCCCAGCGCCACCACCGTCACCTCCAGCCACAGGCGCATGCTGTCGCCCCAAGCCTGGCCGTCACTGACTGCACTGAGCAGCGGCAAGCCCAGGCACAGCAGCGCCGCCAGGCTCAGCTGCTCACGCCAGGCTTGCAGACGCGGGCGCAGCCAGGCATGCAGCAGGCTCAGCAGCCAGATTGCGAAGAAGCCACGCACCTCCCAACCGCCACGCTGGGCCAGCTCAACCGGCAGCAGGCGGTTGAGCCACAACAGGCCGATACAGGCCACAGCCAGACCGGCAATTGTCGCCACGTTGAGGCTTTCCACCAGGCGATAGAGCTGTTGCCCCAACGGGCTTTCACTGGCGTATTTACGCCGCCGCTTGACGGTAAACAGCACCAGCCCGGTGCCGATCATGGCGCTGCTGAGCAAGCCGCAGACAAAGTACAACCAGCGCATCGGGTAGCCGCCGAACTGCGCAAAATGCAGACCAAACATTACCCGCTGCGCCAGCACGCTGGGGCGCAGCTCCGGCGGCCCGGCCAGCAGCTCACCGGTGACGCCGTCAAACAGCATGTTGTGGCCTTTGGTCAGAGCAATGCGGTTACCCAGCACCCGGCGCATTTCGATATGTGCATCACTGCGTCCGGGGTGCTCGATCACCACACCACTCAGCGGCCCCATGCGCGCTTCAGCCTGAGCCAGCAGTGGAGCCAGCGCCGTCAGCGGCGCCGGGTGGGTCTGCGCCTGACGGGGCTCTTCCACGACCTCAATGTGCTCGCGGTAGAACGCCGCAAAATCACCTTTATAGAGGCTGTCCAGCGCCGCTGGCATATAGATCAGGGCAAAAATCGACAGGCCGGTGTAGGTGATCATCAGGTGAAACGGCAACAGCAGCACTGCCCCGGCATTGTGTGCATCCAGCCAGGAGCGCTGGCCCTTGTTCGGACGGAAGGTGAAGAACTCCTTGAAGAACTTCTTGTGGATGATGATGCCGCTGACCAGTGCCGCCAGCATGGCCATGGCGGCCAGGCCGACAATCCAGATACCCGGATTGCGTGGCATGCTCAGGCTGTAGTGGAAACGAAAGAAAAATGTACCGCCGGCCGTGTCGCGCACCACCAAGGGCTCACCGGTGAGTGGGTCCAGGTAGGTGCTGATGCCCGAGCGCCGGTCGCCCGCTGTCACCCGCAAGGCAGACATGCGCTCGCTGGGCAGGCTGATGTTCCAGGCGCTGGCATCAGCATGCTGGCGTTGCAGATAAGTCACCGCATACTCGACAGCCTGGGCGTTGCTGACCGACGTCTGCTTGATCTCCGGCTGCATCCAGTGATCGATCTCCTGGTCGAACACCGCCAGGCTGCCGGTGAGGAAGATGGCAAACAGCAGCCAGCCGAACAGCAGGCCACCCCAGGTGTGCAGCCAGGCCATGGATTGGGTCAGGGTCTGTTTCATGCCAGGCGCTCCAGCAGGTGTGGCCAGAAGCCGATCAGCGCCAGCGGTGCAGCGGCCGGCACCACCGCCCAGGCGCGCCAGACGCTGCGTGCGGCAAACGCCCAGAGAATCGCCAGGGTGTAGAAGGTGAATGACAGCAAGCTGGCGATCAGCAGCGCATCCACCCGGGCCAGCGGCAACAGCTGCGCCAGGGCGGCGGTCAATGCGTAGGTGAACACATAGCCGCCCAGCAGCCCGGCCAGCACCCGTGAACAGATCGGCCATGCCTGGGTTGTTTCAACGGCCTTACTCATTGCTAACCTCCTGCGCCAAGCCGGCCGCCATGCGCAGTGCCGGCCGCAAGGACGCGGCCAGCATCGGTCCATGGCCCAAACCGGCAAATTCCTGATAGGTCACCTGCATGCCCGACCAACGCGCCAGGCGTTCGGCCATCTGCCGCGCGGCATCGGCCGGAACCGCGGCCATGGCCTTGCGCCGCTGCTCCAGCAGCGCCGGATCGACTCCGGGTCGAGCGTTACCGGGCAGGCCTTCGTCACTGCCGCGCACGACCAACAGCTGGGCAGTGGCCCCGGCAAAATCACGCTCTGCCTCCAGCAACAGCCCGGACTGCCACCACAGCGACGGGCTGGCGGCGATGTAGCGGCTAAAGCTGGCCGGCTGGGTGAACAGGGTATTGAGCACGAACAGCCCGCCGAACGAATGCCCCCAGAGCGCCTGTTGCGCCGGATCAACCGGCTGCAGCGCAGCCACCTGCGGCTTGATCCGTTGTTCCAGCAACGCCAGAAAGGCCGCGGCACCGCCACCCTGCACCCCGTTGAACGCCTGCATCGGCTGACCATCGCGGCGCGCCGGGGTGTAATCGAGGGTGCGTGCCGGCACATTGAAGGGCCGCTCACCGGCATGCCCGATAAACACCAGCAGCGGTGGCGTCCCCGCCCTCAGCTCATCCAGCCATTGCGCCTTCAGCGCTGCCAGCGCGGCATGGCCATCGAGTAGATAAAGCACCGGGAAACCGCCGGCCGGTGCTGCACGCGCCGGCACCAGCAGCTGCACCTGATAGCTGCGCTGGGCATCTGCCGACTGCACCTGAAACGGCTCAAGCCGTTGGTAACCGGGATAATCCGCAGCGTTCACCACGCTCAGCCAGGACAGACAGAACAACCACAACCAGCAGCGCTTCATGGCACGACCCCCAGCACTTGCCAGCTGGGCAAGGTGTGTTGCTCGAAGTGCTGCACGCGCTCGGCGGCCTGCTCCACCGTTACACCGTGGCGGCGTAGCAGGGCCTGAATGGTTTCACTCATTAAAACGCCGCGTAACTGCGGATGCTCCAGCAGCACGCGGGCGGCGGCCATTTCCAGCTTATCTGCCGGCACACTCGCGCCCAGGCTCGGTGCCGCCAGGTGCGCGTAGCCCTCACCTTGCAAGGCTCCTTCGGCCAGCAGACGGTTGAGTGTCTGACAGCGGGTGACATCCACCGGAGCCTGCAGCAAGGGATGGGCATAACCCGCCCAGGTCAACAGCTGCAAGGCGCCGCTGAGCTGGCCAACCTGCGCCGTCAGGGCGGGCCGCCGCACCAGTTTGGCAAAGCTCTGCGGTCCCTCGCCAAGGGCCTGCAGCAGCGGCTGATACAACTCGGCAGGGCCCTGCAGCGGGCCGATGCGCGTTGAAAATTCCACCGCCCCCGGTGCTGGCGCGGCGGGCAACAGTGCCCAGCAGCTGTCCAGCAAGGCTTGACGATGTGCAGTGGCCGACAGGGCCTGATCGCCGCGCTGATACAGGTCACTGCGCTGGGCCTGGTTGCGCGCCAGGTCCTTGGCGGTTTCCCGCAGCAGCGGGTCAGTCAGGCCCTGGATCGCGGCCAGGCAGTTACCGGGCAACGACAAAGCATCAATGTTTTCCAGTGGAATGGCGCTGCCGATCAGTTGACAGCCAAGGCGGGCAAATTCCGCCATGACATCAGCCACCGGCAACGGCTGCCAGTGCTCGCACAGCAGCTCATGGGCCAGATAATCCAGCCCCTGCTCGGCACTGCGCGCCAGCAGCCGGGCCATCTCAGGCTGCTCGACAAAATAGCCGGCACCGCCTTGTTGCAAGGCCTGCAATGCCTCCAGCGCCGCCTGCACACGCTGCGGCGGTGAACCTTTGCTGTGTTGCGCGTGCTGCCAGATAAACCGCTGAGCTGCTGCCAACGGCGCCATGCCGGGCTGACACATATAACCCAGGCACAGCAGCCCATTGGCGTTGAGGCGCTGCTCAACAAAGCCACGGATGGCCGCCCGCTGCGCGGGCGCTACCCAGCTGTACACGCCATGGGCAACGATAAAGTCATAGCCCTCGCCCGGCTGCGCGAGCAACTCGGTGAAATCGGCTTGCACAAACTCGATATTGCTCAACTGCGCAGCGGCGGCCAAACGCCGGCCCTGCTCGATATGCCGGGGGTTGAAGTCCACCGCCACGAACTGCCCCGCCGGGTTGCTGGCGGCCAGCAGCAGGCTGTTCAGGCCTTGCCCACAACCCAACTCGCAATAGCGAAACCACGACAACAAGCTGCTTGCTCGTTGCCCGAGGGCAGTTTGCAGCGCCACTAGCCAGCTGGGTGCCAACTGCGGCTGTACATGATGGGGATAGGGCAACTCGGCCAGATACCCCTGATTCCACACTTGCATTAAGCGTTTTCCTGCACTGAAAAGGCTCCGCCAGGACACGCCCGACGGAGCCGAAACCCGCCGTAGCAACGGGTAAGGAGCACGATGACCTAGAAGGACGCGGTGACCGAGGCGAAGTAGGCACGCCCGGCTTCGTTGTAGGTGTTGGCCCCGGCTTCGGTGGCGTTGCCTTCGCGGTAGATGCGCTTGTCGAACAGGTTGTTGATGCCCATGCGCACGCTGTACTGCTCATTGAAGGCATAGCCGGCGCTGACGCCCATCAGGCCGTAGGGATCGATGTCCTGCTGTGCCTGACTGTCGATCGCCACGTTGCGTCGGGCGTTGTAGCTCGGGGACTCCTGGGTGCCGTAGTAGGTGCCACTGACCTGCAGCGACAACTTCTCGGTGGCGGCCCAGTCCAGACTGGTGTTGAGGGTGTATTCGGGAATGATGCTCAGCGGCTCGCCGCTGTCCTTGTCCTTGGACTCGATCATGTAGGTGAAGTTGGTATTCCACTCCAGCGTCGGGCTGAGGGTGACGAACAGGTTGCCTTCAACCCCCTCGACCACCGCCTTGCCGGAGTTTTCCCAGTTCTGCACACGACGACCGTTCGCCAGGCGGAACTCCGCCGTGTTGCTGGAAACGATCTTGTTCTTGTAGTCGTTGCGGAAGTAGGTCGCGCTGGTACGCCAGGTGCCTTTATCGAAGGCCAGGCCGATTTCCTTGTTGATGCTGGTTTCCGGCTCCAGGTTCGGGTTCCCGATCAGGTAGCAGCCACCGGCGTTGGCTTCTGCCGCGTTACAACCAAAGCCCATGCTGTAGAGCAGGTAGTTGGGGTTGGACTGATACAGGTTGGGGGTCTTGTACGCCCGCGCGATACCGCCTTTGAGGGTCAGCTCATCGGTCAATTCATGGGAGGCATTGAGACTCGGACTCCAGTTGCCGCCGAACTCTTCATGGTTGTCGTAGCGCAGGCCCGGGGTAACGATGGTGCGCTCACCCACCTCGATGTTGTCCTCGGCAAACAGCGCAAAGCTGTGCGCGGTGGTCTTGGTCTGGCTGCGATCAAAACCGGGAATCGCCGGCACACCGCCAACACCCGGATCCCAGGTTTGCGCACGCATGGAGCCTGGGTCATTCAGGCTCTCATACAGGTATTCTCCGCCCAGGGTCAGCACCTGTGGCGCACCGACTTCCAGCGGCAAATTGACTTCAGCGTTGGCGCGGGTGTTGCGCAGACGCGACATAAACACCCCGGCACCTTCCGCCGGCGCGCCCTCACCGCCCCCGGCCAGCCCCTCATTAAGGCGCTCGTTACGGGTGTAGTCGTAAGCCAGCGAGGCGGTGGAGCTGCCCCAGTCATAAATGCCGTTGTGGGTCAGCGCGTAGCTGCTGCGCTGGATGATGTTGGTTTCCTTGCCATACAGCTGGTTCACGAATGCACCGCCGCCATTGAGCATGGTATCGCCGGCATAGATGTTGCCCTGACGGCTGTAGGTGGCTTCCAGGTCCAGGCTGTGATCGGGATTCAGCTGCCAGCTGAGCAGGCCGCTGATGTCCTTGTTGCGCACGCCTTCACGACCCGCCACCAAGGTATCGGCCCCCACCTGATGTTCACCGTTGATATCAGCATCATCGGCATTGGTCTTGTTGGCACCGCCATACAGGCGGAAGGCCAGGCTGTCGTTCAGCGCACCGCTGAGGTTGAAGTTGGCACGCTGGCCGGTCCCTTCGGCATCGTCTTCCGGCTGGATCGCGTACAGGGTGACCGAGCCACGCAACTCCTCGGTCGGCCGCTTGGTGATGATATTCACCACCCCACCCATGGCCCCGGAACCATAGCGGGCGGCGGCCGGGCCGCGGAGGATTTCGATGCGCTCGACTTCTTCAGCCGGCACCCAGTTGGTTTCGCCACGGGTGTCACGGTCACCGGTCCAGCCATAACGTACGGCGTTGCGCGAGCTGGAAGGACGACCATCGATAAGAATCAGGGTGTTTTCCGGACCCATGCCGCGCAGGTCGATCTGGCGGTTGTTGCCACGACTGCCACTGGTGCTGTTGCCGGTCAGGTTGACCCCCGGCTCGCGGCGGATCACGTCGGAGAGGTCATTGGCCGGCGGACGCTTCTTGATGTCCTCAGCGGTGATGATCGACACACCCGGCGCCTGCTTGAGCTCCTGTTTAGCGGTGACCACGGCATCCTTGAGCGTGATCGCATCGGTGGGTTCGGCGGCTGCACTCAGGGCATCCACCTCGGCATCCACCACCTCGGCGGCAAACAGTGTGCAAGGGGAAAGACTGGCCGCAACGATGGCCAATGACAGATGACTGAGCTTGAATCGCGACTGCATGAACACCCTCTCCTGTGGCGAATGGTCCGCATCCAGGCTCAGGCTCAGGCGCTGACAGCAAAGCGCTGCGCCAACCCGACCCGTATGCGGGAACGGCGCAAATGCTACTTATTCCTATTTGATAGTAAAGTGCATTTACAATCTATACACTTTTCAGCCGAAAATTCAGACGCAAGCCTTCGCCCGCGTTCTCGGCCCACATCGCGCCGCCCTGCATTTGCATGGCGCTGCGGGCAATCGCCAGGCCCAGACCAAAACCATCACCACCGGGGCGAGCCGCTGACAGACGAATAAACGGTAAGAACATCTGCTCCAGCTGCGCGCCCGCAACGCCACCACCCTGATCCTCCAGCCAGAACAGCCACTCGCCCTGCTCCATGCGCCCACCCAGGCTGATCAGCCCGCCTGCCGGAGAATGCCGAATGGCATTGCGCAACCCGTTCTCTAGCGCCTGCGCCAAGGCATTGAGGTGCCCACACACGCAGCAGTCATCAGGCAGCAGACAACGCAGCTGGGCCTGCGGCCAGCCACTTTCAAAGCAGGCATCCTCGACCAGCAAGGCCCACAGTGACGGCAGGCTGATCGGCTCCAGCTCAGGTTGCGGACGCTCGGTACCCAGCCAGATCAACTCCAGGGTGTCATCCACCAGGCACTGCATGCCGCTGACCTCGCGCTCCAGGCGCTGACGCAGCGGCTCGGCATCCAGGCCACTCTCACAGGCCACCCGCAAGCGGCTCAAGGGGGTGCGCAGCTCATGGGAAAGATCGCGCAACAGCTGCCGTTGCAAGCTGAGCATGCCCTGCAGGCGCTCGGCCATATGGTCGAAGGCACGGCCCAGCTCGCCCAGCTCATCCTGACGGGTACTGATCTGACTGGCCGTGCGTACACTCAGCTGCTCATCACGCAAGGCGTTGGCCTGCTCACGCAGGTGCTGCAGCGGGGTAATCAGTAGGCGATAGAGCAAGGCACAGAGCAGCAGCGCCAGCCCACAGGGCAGCAGGCCGTGCACCAGCAACTGGGCATGCCAGGTAAAACCTTCCGGCAGAAAACGCTCCGGCAACTCGATCACCAACTGGCCATCCAGGGGCTGTTGCGGAAACGGCAAGGCAAGCACTGGCAGGCCACTGGCGCGCTTGCTCATCGGCCAGTCAATGCGGCGCATGGCTGTCAGACGCTCGGTTTCCTCAAGACTCAGGACGCGCGTACCCAGCGCACGCAAATCACGCCCAACAACCGTCAGCCAGACTGACTCGCGCTGCTGCATCTGCGCCTGCCAACGCTCAACGCCTGCGGCACCGCCGCTGCGCCAAGCCTGTTCAGCTTCACCGGCATAGCCGAGCAATTGCTGCTGAGCCGCTTCGCTGAGCAAATAACCGCGAAATTCGATACGCCCGCCCCAGGACCAGCTGACCCAGATGATCAGTAGACAGAAGGCCAGGACCAGCAAAGCCAGCCGCCAGAACAGCGAATGACGCCCCGGCACGGCTCAGGCACCTTCACGAGTAAACAGGTATCCCTTGCCCCACACGGTTTCCAGGCGCCCGGCGGTATAGCCGACAGCCTGCAACTTGCGGCGCACGTGGCTGATATGCATGTCCAGGCTGCGGTCATGTCGCGAATAGGCGCGGCGCAACACCTGCTGATAGAGGAAGGCCTTGCTCATCAGCCCTTCCGGGTGACGCACAAACAGTTCAAGCAGGCGAAATTCGGTGTGGGTCAACTCGGCCCACTGCCCCTGCCGCGACACATCCATGCGCGCCTCATCGAACTGCAATTGCGGGTCAAGGCTGGCCTGCACCGGCTCACGTCGCTCATAGGCCACCCGGCGCAACACTGCGGCAATCCGCACATGCAACTCATCCATGCTGAAGGGCTTGGCCAGGTAGTCGTCAGCGCCCTGACTGAAGCCAGCAATGCGGTCCTGCTCGCCACCCAGGGCCGAGATCAGAATCACCGGCACCCCTAGGCGCTCACGCAGATGTTGCAACGCCTGCAAACCGCTGATGCCTGGCAGCAGGATATCCAGCAGCACCAGGTCAAACGCTCCACTGCTGGCCAGGCGCAAACCCTCGCGACCATCCTGGCTAAGGCTGACGTTATAGCCGCGTGCCTGCAGGTTGACCTGCATGTGACAGGCCAACAGGGGATCATCTTCAACCAGAAGAATGCGCGCGGCAGGGAAATGACAGGAGAGCACGAGTAGCACCAGATCAAATGATAATAATTATACCTATTATTCTCACCACACTCATCTACAGATTCTCGCTCGCCGAATCGCTACACTGCCGACATATCACCCCAGGAGGCGTCGCGTGTTAAAGGATCTAGGCATCAAAGGCCGTGTGCTTATGCTCACCCTGCTGCCCACCAGCCTGTTGGCGCTGGTTCTGGGTGGTTACTTCACCTGGGTGCAGCTGTCCGGCTTACAGGGGCAACTGCTGCAACGCGGCCACATGATCAGCGAACAGCTCGCGCCTCTGGCCGCCCCCGCCTTACGGGCTGGTGATGCGCTGCTGCTGCAACGCATCGCCACCCAGGCTCTGGAGCAACCGGACGTACGCGCGGTGAGTTTTCTAGCCCCGGAACGCAGCCCACTGGCCCATGCCGGCCCGCGCATGCTGACGCCCTCACCCATGGCCGAAGAACAGCAGCCGGCACAGAGCAGCAGCCAGGACGCCACACGCTTTCTCATGCCGGTGTATCAGCAACACCTGAGTCTGACCGGCAGCACATTCAGCGAACCTGGCACCCAGCTGCTCGGCTGGGTCGAGCTGGAGCTGTCGCATCACAGCACCCTGCTCAGCGGCTACCGCAGCCTGCTGGCCAGCCTGCTGCTGATTGCCACCGGGCTGATGGTCACCGCCCTGCTCGCCGTGCGCATGAGCCGCACCATCAACGACCCGCTGCGACAGATCAAACAGAGCGTTGCCCAGCTCAAGGACGGCCATCTGGAAACCCGCCTGCCGCCACTCGGCAGTCATGAGCTGGACGAGCTGGCCTCGGGCATCAACCGCATGGCCGAGTCCCTGCAGAACGCCCAGGAAGAACTGCAACACAGCGTCGACCAGGCCACCGAAGACGTGCGGCAGAACCTGGAAACCATCGAAATCCAGAACATCGAGCTGGACCTGGCGCGCAAGGAGGCCCTGGAGGCCAGCCGGATCAAGTCCGAATTCCTCGCCAACATGAGCCACGAGATCCGCACCCCGCTCAACGGCATCCTCGGCTTCACCAACCTGCTGCAAAAAAGCGAACTCACCCCGCGCCAGCAGGATTACCTGGGCACCATCGAAAAGTCCGCCGACAGCCTGCTGGCGATCATCAACGAGATTCTCGACTTCTCGAAGATCGAGGCCGGCAAGCTGGTACTGGAAAATATTCCGTTCAACCTGCGCGACCTGCTGCAGGACACCCTGACCATCCTCGCCCCGGCGGCCCATGAGAAACAGCTGGAACTGCTCAGCCTGGTCTATCGCGACACGCCACTGTCGCTGATCGGTGACCCGCTGCGACTCAAGCAGGTGCTGACCAACCTGGTGAGCAACGCGATCAAGTTCACCCGCGCCGGCACCATCGTGATTCGCGCCATGCTCGAAGACGAAAGCGCCGACCGCGCACAGCTGCGCATCAGCGTGCAGGACACCGGCATCGGCCTGTCCGATGAAGACCTGCGCGAACTGTTCCAGGCCTTCAGCCAGGCCGACAACTCGCTCAGCCGCCAGGCCGGCGGCACCGGTCTGGGCCTGGTGATTTCCAAGCGCCTGATCGAGCAGATGGGCGGCGAGATCGGCGTCGACAGCACACCTGAACAAGGCTCGGAGTTCTGGATCAGCCTGAGCCTGCCCAAGGCCCGCGATGACGCCGAAGACCTGCCACGGCCACCGCTGCTTGGGCGGCGCGTGGCGATTCTGGAAAGCCACGAACTGGCACGCCAGGCCCTGCAACATCAACTGGAAGATTGCGGTTTGCAGGTCAGCGATTTCGACAACCTCGACAACCTGCTGCTGGCCGTCGCCGAAGCCCGCCACAGCAGCCAGCCAATCGAGCTTGCCGTACTCGGCGTCAGCACCCAGACCCTGCCACCGGATCGCCTCGGTCAACGCATCTGGGAACTCGAACACCAGGCCTGCAAAACCCTGTTGCTGTGTCCCACCACCGAACAAACGCTGTACCACGGCCTGCTCCCGGACGCCTACAGCCAATTGCAGGCCAAACCGGCCTGCACTCGTAAGCTGCAGCGCGCTCTGGCGGAACTGATCAGCCCACGTCAGCAGCGCACGGAAAATCCGCAGAGCGCACCCAGCCGAGCACCGCAAATTCTCTGTGTCGACGACAATCCGGCCAACCTGCTGCTGGTGCAAACCCTGCTCGATGACATGGGCGCCCAGGTCAGCATCGCCAACAGCGGCTATGAAGCCGTGGAAAAAACCGCCGAGCATGTCTTCGACCTGATCTTTATGGACGTGCAGATGCCCGGCATGGATGGCCGCCAAGCCACCGAAGCGATTCGCCTGCAGGAAAGCGAGAGCGGCCGCAGCCCGGTGCCGATCGTCGCCCTGACCGCCCACGCCCTGGCCAACGAAAAACGCGCCCTGCTGCAAAGTGGCCTGGATGACTACCTGACCAAGCCGATCAGCGAACGCCAGCTGGCCCAGGTAGTGCTCAAGTGGACCGGTCTGGCCCTGCGCAACCAGAGCGTCGAGCCGCCCAGCGCAGGCAAGGTGCAGCACAGCCTGAGCGTACTGGATGCCGAAGAAGGCCTGCGCCTGGCAGCCGGCAAGGCCGACCTCGCGGCTGACATGTTGAGCATGTTGCTGGCCGGCCTGCCCGGCGACCGTCAGGCCATTCGCCAGGCGCGTGACAGCGGCGAGCGCAACAGCCTGATCGAACGGGTACACCGTCTGCACGGGGCTACGCGCTATTGCGGCGTGCCGCAGTTGCGCGCCGCTTGTCAGCGCAGTGAAACCCTGCTGAAACAGAACGACCCGGCCGCCCAACAAGCCCTGGATGAGCTGGATGCCGCCATCGAACGACTGGCCCGTGAGGCGCAAGTCAGCGCATGATGCGGCCGGCCAACGCCGCCCATGGCGGCTGCGTGTTAGCATTTGCGCCTATTTGGAGGCTCCATGGCTGAACACGACTTTCGCTACAACCTGCTCAACCCCGAACACACGCTGATCGAATGCCGCGCACTGGCCCCAGGCCGTTACCAGGTTACTGGCAATGGTGGCTCGATCCAGAGCGGCGACACCCTGCTGGTCACCCTCAAGGGCAGCCGCGAGCTGTCCATGCGCTTGCAGGCCGACAAGGTGCGCCACCTGATCAACCCGCGTGGCCAATGGGTCGCCGTGGCAACCGGCCCGGCGTTCAAGGAGCTGGCCATCTTCAATTGGCAGGTCAACTGCGACAGCTGCAATGCTCAGCTCGATTTCGAGTTTGCCGTCGATGCTGCCCTCGGCAAGAAGGCCCAGGCCCCAGCGGCCGAAGCGCGCATCAACGAGTTGGGCTGGCAGTCGCACAACGCCAAACACCTGTGCCCTAAATGCCAAAAATAAGCCGCATCCCAGGAGGCTATATGAACCGACTACTGACCATCAGCCTGCTGGCCTTGGGCCTCACCGGCTGCGCCTCATCCGGCCCGCAACTGGAAACCGAGCACAGCTACCGGGTGGAATGGATTGGTGAGCGCCCGCTGATCGACCGTAGCTACCTGAGCATTACCTTGGCTGACGATGGTCGGGCCTACGGTAATGCCGGCTGTAACCACTGGTTTGCCAACTACAGCCTGAACGGCGAAAAACTCAGCATCAGCACGCCGGGCAGTACCCGAAAAATGTGCGCACCGGCGCTGATGGAGCAGGAAACCCGCTTTCTCGAAAGCCTGAGTCAGGTACAGCGCTGGGACTTTTCGCCCACCGGGCAACTGCGCCTGTGGCCCGCCGAAGGCAAGCCGCTGCGCCTGTGGTCAGAAGACAAGTAAGCATTGGCATCAGATAAAAAAGGGAGCCCGAGGGCTCCTTTTTTATGCCAGCCATCCCTGGCGGCTATCTTGCGGGCCGTCGCTACGCGACGTTAAAAATGGCTCCCAGCCATTTTTTGTTACCGCTGAAACTCAATGAATGATCTGGCTGAGGAACAGCTTGGTGCGCTCGTTCTGCGGATTGGTGAAGAAGGCGTTGGGCTCGTTCTGTTCAACGATCTCGCCCTTGTCCATAAAGATCACCCGGTTCGCCACGGTGCGGGCAAAGCCCATTTCATGGGTTACGCAGAGCATGGTCATGCCGTCTTCGGCCAGGCCGATCATGGTATCCAGCACTTCCTTGACCATTTCCGGATCGAGTGCCGAGGTCGGCTCGTCGAACAGCATGATCTTTGGTTTCATGCACAGCGCACGGGCAATCGCCACACGCTGCTGCTGACCACCGGAGAGCTGCCCAGGAAACTTGTTCGCCTGCTCCGGAATACGCACACGCTCAAGGAAGTGCATGGCAATTTCCTCGGCCTGGCGCTTGGGCATCTTGCGCACCCACATGGGCGCCAGCGTGCAGTTCTGCAGCACCGTCAGGTGCGGGAACAGGTTGAAGTGCTGGAACACCATGCCCACTTCGCGGCGCACCGCCTCGATGTGCTTGAGATCGTGGGTCAGCTCGGTGCCATCAACAATGATGCGCCCCTGCTGATGCTCTTCCAGACGGTTGATGCAGCGAATGGTGGTCGATTTGCCCGAGCCAGAGGCCCGCACAACACGATACGCTCACCTTGCTGAACGCTCAGGTTGATGTCCTTGAGCACATGGAACTGGCCGTACCACTTGTTCACGCCTTGCAGCAGGATCATCGGCTCGGCGCTGGGCTGCTTGATTGCTTCACTCATGATTCACTCCTAACGCTTGTGGCCGGTGTCCAGCTTTCTCTCCAGACTCTGGGAATAGCGGGACATACCAAAACAGAAAATCCAGAAAATCAGCGCGGCGAACACATAGCCTTCAGTGGCCATGCCCAGCCAGGCTGGATCAGTAGTGGCTTGCTTGATGCTGTTGAGCAGGTCGAACAGGCCGATGATGATCACCAGGCTGGTGTCCTTGAACAGCGCAATAAAGGTGTTGACGATGCCGGGGATCACCAGCTTCAGGGCTTGCGGCAGGATCACCAGGCCCATCATCCGCCAGTAACCCAGCCCCATGGCCGCTGCGGCTTCGTACTGGCCTTTGGGAATGGCTTGCAGACCACCGCGCACCACTTCAGCGATATACGCCGACTGGAACAGGATCACCCCGATCAGCGCGCGCATCAGTTTGTCGAAGCTCAGGCCTTCCGGCAGGAACAGCGGCAGCATCACCGAAGACATAAACAGCACGGTGATCAACGGCACACCGCGCCAGAACTCGATGAAGGTCACGCAGATCACGCGGATCGCCGGCATGTCCGAACGCCGTCCCAGCGCCAGCAGAATGCCCAACGGCAAGGCACCGGCGATACCGACAGCAGCGATCACCAGGGTCAGCATCAGGCCGCCCCACTGGCTGGTCGGCACAGTCGACAGGCCAAAGAAGCCACCGTGCAGCAGCCAGAAAGCCAGCACCGGGTACACCACCAGGAAGCCCAGGCCATACAGCGCCTTGCGCGGCATCAGCGACACGAACAGCGGTGCAGCACCGATGATCGCCAGCCACAGCGTGGTATCCACCCGCCAGCGCAGCTCCGTCGGGTAGAAGCCGTACATGAACTGGCCAAAGCGTTGCTGCACAAACACCCAGCAGGCTCCGCCGCTGGTGCAGTCAGCACGGGTCGTGCCGGTCCAGTCCGCATTGATGAAGGCCCACTGAATCAGCGGTGGCAACATCAGCCAAACCAGGTAGACCGCGAACAGCGTCAGCAGTGTATTGAACCAGCTGGAGAACAGATTACTGCGCAGCCAGCCGACCACGCCGACGCTCATCGCCGGTGGTGGTAGATCAGGTTTGAATGTATGAGTTTGCATGGCTGCTCCTTACCGCTCGATCAGCGCAATGCGCTTGTTGTACCAGTTCATCAGCATGGAAATGCTGATACTGATCGCCAGGTACACACTCATGGTGATGGCAATCACCTCGATGGCCTGACCGGTCTGATTGAGCACCGTACCGGCAAACAGCGAGACCATGTCCGGGTAACCGATACCAGCGGCCAGCGAGGAGTTCTTCGCCAGGTTCAGGTATTGGCTGGTCAACGGCGGAATGATCACCCGCAGTGCTTGCGGAATGATCACCAGGCGCAGGGTCTTGCCTGCGGGCAGGCCCAGCGAACGCGCCGCCTCGGTCTGCCCGTGGCTGACGGCCATGATCCCGGAGCGCACGTTCTCGGCAATAAAGGCGGCGGTGTAGATGGTCAGCGCCAGGGTCAGCGCCATCAACTCAGGGATCAGCACCCAGCCGCCACGGAAGTTGAAACCGGTCAATTCAGGCACGCTCCACTGCAGCGGATTGCCGCCCAGCAGAATCGCCAGACATGGCAGCCCGATCAGCAGCGGAATAGCGCCCAGGGAAACCGGAAACAGCTGGCCGGTGGCCTCGAAACGCGCCTTCGACCAGCGCGACAGCAGCACCACGCAGATGATTGCCACAATCAGCGCACCGGCAAACAGCGCAAAGCTGTCGGTCGGGCTGGGGGCCGGCATATACAGGCCACGGCTGTTGAGGAAGAAGGCTTCACCAACGCCAAGGCTCTGCCGCGGTCCTGGCAGCGAGAGCATGACGGCGAAATACCAGAAGAATATCTGCAACAACGGCGGGATATTACGGAAGGTTTCGATGTAAACGGCGGCCAGCTTGCTGACCAACCAGTTGGGCGACAAGCGCGCCACACCCAGCAAGAACCCCAACAGGGTCGCAAAGACGATACCGATCACCGACACCAACAGGGTATTGAGCAAACCCACCACGAAAACACGCCCATAGGAGTTGCTTTCGTTGTAGTCGATCAAGTGCTGGGCAATGCCGAAACCGGCGCTGTTATTGAGGAAGGAAAAGCCGGAGGTAATCCCGCGTTTTTCCAGGTTGGTCTGGGTGTTGTCAAACAGAAACCAGCCGAGCGCCACAACGGCGATAACGGCAAGAATTTGAAATAGCCAGGCACGCACCTTGGGGTCGGTCCAAACCGATCCACCCGGGCGCGGGACATTTGCAGTGGTTTGCATAAGAGCCCTCTTGGAACCCTCATGCCCGCAACAGCGGGCATGAGGTTCACATCAGTCAGAACAATGCCAGCCACTCAGGACGAGCGGTTGGCAGCGGACGGTCAGCGCACCGGCGGTGCGTACTGCAGACCACCTTTGTTCCACAGGGCGTTGAGGCCACGCTCGATCTTCAGCTCGCTGCCGGTACCGACGTTGCGCTCGAAGCTCTCACCGTAGTTGCCCACTTGCTTGACGATCTGTACCGCCCAGTCTTTCGGCAGTTTCAGGTCTTTGCCGAACTCGCCTTCAGCACCGAGCAGACGCGCCACGTCGGGGTTCTTGGTGGATTTGGCCTGTTCTTCAACATTAGCCGACGTCACACCCAGCTCTTCAGCGTTGAGCATCGCGTAGAGCGACCAGCGCACGATGTCGAACCACTCTTCGTCACCCTGGCGTACGACCGGGCCCAGTGGCTCTTTCGAGATCACTTCCGGCAGTACCACGTAGGAATCCGGATCGGCCAGTTTGATGCGCTGTGCGTACAGCTGCGACTGGTCGGAAGTCAGCACGTCGCAACGGCCCGCTTCAACCGATTTGGCGCTCTCGTCGGAGGTATCGTAGGTGATCGGGGTGTACTTCAGGCCGTTGGCGCGGAAGTAGTCGGAGAGGTTCAGCTCGGTGGTGGTACCCGCCTGGATGCAGACAGTCGCGCCGTCGAGTTCCTTGGCGCTGGAAACGCCGAGCTTCTTGTTCACCAGGAAGCCTTGACCGTCGTAGTAGTTGACGCCGGCAAAGTTCAGACCCAGACCGGAATCACGCGAGCTGGTCCAGGTGGTGTTACGCGAGAGGATGTCGACTTCACCGGATTGCAGCGCAGTGAAGCGCTCCTTGGCGGTCAGCGGGCTGTACTTGACCTTGGTCGCGTCACCGAATACTGCAGCAGCCACTGCGCGGCATACGTCAACGTCGAGACCCAGGTAATTACCCTTCTCATCGGCGTAGGAGAAGCCAGGCAGACCATCGCTGATACCGCACTGTACAAAACCTTTTTTCTGGATCGCGTCCAGGGTAGCGCCTGCGTGAGCGAAACTGCTGACACCGAGAACAGCGGCGGTGGTCAGTACTGCCAATGTGGATTTCACCATCTTCATTAAAACCTCCAGTTGCTTTTGTTGTGTTTGGAGTCTCGGCCCTACCACCGTACCCTTATGGGGCTCGTTGACTGTGTCGGCAGCAACACACTCAGCCGGGGATCAGACCTTAGTTAGAGTCTAGTTGCCGATTGCTCCAGCGGCCATAGACTCTCACCCGCCCATTATTTGAATGGGCTAGAGACAGATAGCAAGTGACTTGTCGCACAGCCTGTAGCGCCTGGCGAACGGTTTGAAAAGCCTGTTACAAGGCATTTCAGTCTGCTCCGTGCCCGCTTGAGTGGCAGTGTTACCACCGGCGAACAACGTCATCAGTCCCTAGGGTGTATAGCAAGGCCCGTACCAGCACCGCGCTTTGAGCACCATACGGAGAGGTCAAGAGCAAAACTTGCACCCTGGCGACAACTTCTTTCTAGAATCGCCACCCTGAAAATTTTCCCGCGCACTAAATCAGCGCGCACGCACCACAGCGGAGCCTCAGATGAGCGAACCCTTGATTCTTCAGCCCACACTTGCCGCCGATTCGTGCGTCATTTGGTTGCACGGCCTGGGGGCCGACCGTTACGACTTCATGCCCGTGGCCGAAGCGCTGCAACAGCGCCTGCACAGCACTCGCTTCGTATTGCCGCAGGCACCAACCCAGGCGGTGACCATCAACGGCGGCTACGCCATGCCCAGCTGGTACGACATTCTGGCCATGAGCCCAGCGCGGGCGATCAACCGTGAGCAACTGGAAGCCTCGGCGCAACAGGTGATCGAACTGATCGAGGCGCAGCGCGACAGCGGCATCGATCCGGCGCGCATCGTTCTCGCCGGTTTCTCCCAGGGCGGCGCGGTGGTGTTGCACACCGCCTTCCTGCGCTGGCAATTCGCCCTCGGCGGAGTGCTGGCACTGTCGACCTATGCGCCGACCTTCAGTGACGACATCCAGCTGGTGGATACAAAAAAACAACTGCCGGTGCTGTGTTTGCATGGCACATTCGACGATATCGTGTTGCCGGCCATGGGTCGTGCAGCCCATGACTACCTGGAGGCCTCTGGCGTCAGTGTGCAATGGCGTGATTACCCGATGGGCCACGAAGTGGTAAACGAGGAAATCCGCGACATCGCTGACTGGCTGGAGCTACGGTTCAACAGTTGACTGCCTGCGAGCGAAACCACCTATGCCTGCTATTCCTGCGATCAAGACCCTGCGCGACATTCAGCAGATCGAGCAAACCCCGCTCACCGAGCGCGACCTGCCGACCAGCACCTATGAGCTGATCCGCCGCAGTGCCACGTTGCAGGGTGACGCGCCAGCGCTGTCCTTCATCTTGCAGGGCAACGTGGACGAGCCGGCCTACCGCCTGAGCTACCGCCAACTGCTGGGCAAGATCACCCAGACCGCCAATGCCTTCCACCACCTGGGCCTGCGTCCAGGCAAAGCAGTGTCGTTTCTGCTGCCCAACCTGCCGCACACCCATTTCACCATCTGGGGTGGCGAAGCCGCCGGGATCGTCAACGCAATCAATCCGCTGCTCGACCCGGAGCATATCGCCGAGCTGATTCAGGCTTCGGACTCGGAGCTGCTGGTCACCCTCGCCCCCTTCCCCGGCACTGACTTGTGGGCCAAGGTCGAAGGCCTGCGCGATCAGTTGCCGAACCTCAAGGCGATTATCTGCGTTGACATGGCCAACCTGCTGCCAGAGCCGCAGCGCAGTGGCCTCAAAGCCCAGCGCGGCGCCCTGCCTGCCGGCGTACTGGATTTCGATGAGCTGATCGCCAACTGCCCGGACGATCACCTGGAAAGCGGCCGGGTGATCGCAGCCGACGAGATTGCCAGCTACTTCCACACCGGCGGCACCACTGGCACGCCGAAACTGGCGCCGCACAGCCATGGTAACGAAGTGGCGATGGCTTACAGCATGAACCTGGTCACCCGCTTCGAGCCGGGCGATGTCACCCTCTGCGGCCTGCCGCTGTTCCACGTCAACGGTGTGATCGTCACCGGCCTGACCGCCTTTATCGGCGGCGCCGAAGTGCTGCTGGCTACCCCGCAGGGTTATCGCAACACTGCGTTGATCGGTAATTTCTGGAAGATTATCGAGCGCTTCAAAGTCAGCTTCTTCAGCGGCGTACCGACCATCTACGCCGGCCTGCTGCAAGTTCCCAGCGAAGGCCATGACCTCAGCTCGTTGAAATACGCCCTGTGTGGCGCCGCGCCGATGCCGGTGGAGCTGATCCGCCAGTTCGAAAGCAAAACCGGGCTGACCCTGATCGAAGGCTACGGCCTCACCGAAGGCACCTGCGGCAGCTGCGCCAACCCGCCAGCAGGCGAACGTCGCTCGGGCTCCATTGGCCTGCCGATGCCCTACTGCGAGGTGGCGATCAAGGTACTCGATGAACAGGGCAACTATTTAAGGAATGCGGCCAACAATGAAATCGGCAATCTGTGCATCCGCGGTGCCACGGTATTCAAGGGCTACCTGCAGAGCAGCAAGAATGCCGGCATCTGGGTCGATGGCGACTGGTTCAACACTGGCGACCTGGGTCGTGTGGATGCAGACGGCTATATCTGGCTGACCGGCCGCAGCAAGGACCTGATCATCCGCGGCGGCCACAATATCGACCCGCAGATGATCGAAGAAGCCTTGCACAAACATCCGGCCGTGGCTATGGCCGCAGCAGTCGGCAAGCCTGATGAAAAAGCCGGTGAACTGCCGGTGGTCTACGTGCAGCTCAAGCCAGGCGCACAGGTCAGTGAAGCCGAGCTGCTGGAACACGCGGCCGCGCATATCCCCGAGCGGGCAGCCATCCCCAAGGACGCCTGGATCATCGATGCCATTCCGCTGACCGCCGTGGGCAAGACCTTCAAACCAGCCCTGCGCTTCGACGCCATTGCCCGGGTCTACCAGGCCGCGCTGACGGAACTGGACGAGCAGTTGCGCGTGGAAGTGCTCAGCGATGACCAGCGCGGCCAGGTGGCGCACATCCACCTGCCAGCCGGGAAAGCCGCACTGGCCGATGCCGTGGCCAAGCGCCTGAGTGGCTTTGCCGTCGGCATACAACTGCACCACGATCAATAACAACCACCCGGCGCAAGGATCGCGCCAGATTTGTGACCAACCATTCAACTTTAAGACCACTGGTCGCCCAACGCCCATACAAGGATTGTCAGCCCTCAGGCAGCGGAATATGTTCAGCCATGGTGTTCGCCCTTAATGCAGGGAGCGTTAGCGATGCACACTCGGCCCAAGACAAGACCCTACCTGCCACCGCGATGAAAAACGCCAAGTGGCAGGCAGACCTGCACCAACTCCGCCACCTGCGACTGTTCAATAATGTCGCCGCCAGCAGCATCAGCCAGCTGCTCAAGGAATTTCGCGCCTGCGATCTGGACGCTGGCGAAGTGCTACTTTCGCCCTTCAACCGCAATCAGTACCTCTACCTGCTGCTCAAAGGTCAACTCAAGGTCTACCTCGGCTCGCTCGACAGCCAGCCAGTGAGCACCCTGAAAGTGGGCGACTGCGCCGGCGAAATCAGTTTTATCGACAATGAACACCCCTCGGCCTATGTGGTGGCCAGCGAGCCCTGCTGCGTGCTGCGCCTGCATCGCGAGTCGCTGTTCAACCTGTTCCGGCAATCACCCGAACTGATGCAGAACCTGCTTGAACTGCTGTGCGATCGAGTGCGCCAAGGCAATCGGATCATCCTCGACAGCGAGCAGACCGCCAACATCGACGCCCTGACCGGCACCTACAACCGTCGCTGGCTGGAGCATATCTTCGAGCGTGAAAGCACCCGCAGCGCCTTCAATGAAAAACCGCTGTGCATGCTGATGCTCGACGTCGATCACTTCAAAGCCTACAACGACCAGCACGGCCACCTCGCCGGCGACTATGCGCTGTGCCTGGTCGCCCACACCCTGCGCAATCAGCTACGCCCCAAGGACAGCCTGACCCGCTACGGCGGCGAAGAGTTCGTCATCCTGCTGCCGGAAATCAGCCTCGATGAAGCGCGCCATATCGGCGATCGCCTGCGCCAGGCGCTGCATCACGTCAGCTCGTTCCATTCACCGATTGGTGTGCTGCCGGGTGTGACCGTATCCATCGGTCTGGCGCAGATGCAGCCCAAAGACAGCCTGCAAGGGCTGATCGCCCGCGCCGACAGTGCGCTGTATCGGGCCAAACAAAAAGGCCGCGACTGCCTCTGCGGCTGACCTCTACGATCTGCTGCGCATCGGCCCTGCTGCGTTAAAAACAAGCTCGGCCTGCTCATGTACAAAAGTACACTCCCCCCTCGCTTGTTCTTGCCTTGCATGGCTCTAGCTCGCGAGATCGTAAACTGGCTGCAAAAGCGCACGCGTCTGAAACCCACTCACTCGCTACCAATCACTTTTCTACCCACTCTTGTTAGAGTGCTGCGCATAACAACAACGCCCGGATGGCACCCACTATGCGCAAAATTCTGCTGACCCTCCTGATTGTGCTGCTGATCGCTGCTGGCAGCGTGTTCGCCCTGCCCGCCTTGCTTGACCGCAAGATGAACAGTGTCGAATCTCCCGCGCCCTACACGGCCAGCGAACCGGCCAAGCAGCTGCATCAACAGCTGTTTATCGCCGACCTGCACGATGACGTGCTGCTGTGGGAACGTGACCTGCTCAAGCGCTACGACTTCGGCCACTCTGACCTGCCGCGCATGCTCGAAGGCCATGTAGGCCTGCAGGTGTTCTCCACCGTGACCAAAACCCCGCGCGGCATCAACTACGAACGCAACAGCGGCGACAGCGACAACATCACCCTGCTGGCCATGGCCCAACGCTGGCCCAAGGAAACCTGGACCAGCCTGCTGCAACGCGCGCTCTACCAGGCACACAAGCTCAATACAGCCAGCACCAACAGCGACGGCCGCCTGGTGCTGATCAAAACCCGCGACGACCTCGGCCGCTTTATCAGCGCCTGGCAAAAAGACCCGCAACGCGTCGCGGCGATTCTCGCCACCGAAGGCCTGCAACCGATCGAGGGCAAACTGGAGAACGTCGATGCACTGTATGACGCCGGCTTTCGCATCACTGGCCTGACCCACTTCTTCGATAACGAAATCGGCGGCTCGGCCCATGGTCTGGAAAAAGGCGGCCTGACCCCGTTGGGCCGGCAAGTGATCAAGCGCCTGGAAGAAAAAGCCATGCTGATCGACCTGGCTCACGCTTCACGCCCGTTGATTGACGATGTACTGACCATCGCTACCCGCCCGGTTCTGGTCTCCCACACCGGCGTCGAAGGCACCTGCAAGGGCACGCGCAACCTCAGCGACAAACACCTGAAAGCCATTGCCGCCACTGGCGGAGTGATCGGCATTGGTTACTGGGATGCCGCCGTTTGCGCCACCTCGGTCGAGGCAATCACCAAGGCCATCCGTTATACCGCCGACTTGATCGGCGTACAGCATGTGGCCCTCGGCTCGGATTTCAACGGCACCATCCACGCCCCCTTTGATGTAACAGGCCTGCCACAGCTGACCGAAGGCCTGCTCAAGGCAGGCTTCAACCGCGATGAAATTGCCGCCATCATGGGCGGCAACGTACAGCGCCTGCTGCTTGCCAGCCTCCCCGCAGATTGAGTAAAAACCAGTCAACCGCTGCCATCCGGCGTGGCACTTCGCCGCGCCGGCTTCTTGCTTTACACTGGCGGCCGTTCACTCCTTAACCAATTGATGAGATGACCGTGCTCAAAGCACTCAAGAAAATATTCGGCAAAGCCGAGGGCGAGCAGCCCAGCCCAGCAAGCCCGCCCGTAACGCCCAGCGCACCGCGCGCCAAGCAGGATGCCCACGCGGACAACGACAGCCGCAACAGCAAACCGCGCGTTGCAGAAACCGCTGAAAAACCGCCACAGCGCCAGGAAAAATCGGCAAAACCGCGTCGCGAACGCCCGGCCAAGCCTGTCGATACCTGGAAACTGGAAGACTTCGTCGTCGAACCGGCCGAAGGCAAGACCCGTTTCCACGATTTCAAGCTCTCTCCCGAGCTGATGCACGCCATTCATGACCTCGGCTTCCCCTACTGCACGCCGATTCAGGCGCAGGTGCTGGGTTACACCCTCAGCGGCCGCGATGCGATTGGCCGTGCCCAGACCGGCACTGGCAAAACAGCAGCCTTCCTGATCTCGATCATCACCCAGCTACAACAGACCCCTGCGCCGAAAGAGCGCTACATGGGCGAGCCGCGCGCGCTGATCATTGCGCCGACCCGCGAACTGGTGGTGCAGATCGCCAAGGATGCCGCCGCCCTGACCAAATACACCGGGCTCAACGTGATGAGTTTTGTCGGTGGGATGGACTTCGACAAACAGCTCAAGCTGCTGGAGTCGCGCTTCTGCGACATTCTGGTGGCGACACCGGGTCGTTTGCTCGATTTCAACCAGCGGGGCGAAGTGCACCTGGACATGGTAGAGGTGATGGTGCTCGATGAAGCCGACCGCATGCTCGACATGGGCTTTATCCCGCAGGTACGGCAGATCATCCGCCAGACTCCGATGAAGGGCGAACGCCAGACCCTGCTGTTCTCCGCCACCTTTACTGACGATGTGATGAACCTGGCCAAGCAGTGGACCACCGACCCGGCCATCGTCGAGATCGAACCGGAAAACGTCGCCAGCGACACCGTTGAGCAGCACGTCTACGCCGTAGCCGGCAGCGACAAATACAAACTGCTGTACAACCTGATCACCCAGAACGACTGGATCCGTGTGATGGTCTTCGCCAACCGCAAGGATGAAGTGCGGCGCATCGAAGAGCGCCTGACCCGCGATGGCATCAGTGCCGTGCAGATGTCTGGCGATGTGCCGCAGCACAAGCGTATCCGCGCCCTGGAAGGTTTCCGCGAAGGCAAGATCCGCGTAATGGTCGCCACCGACGTCGCCGGCCGCGGCATCCACGTTGACGCCATCAGCCACGTGATCAACTTCACCCTGCCGGAAACCCCGGACGACTACGTACACCGTATCGGTCGTACCGGCCGCGCCGGCACCAGCGGCACCTCAATCAGCTTTGCCGGCGAAGACGACGCCTACGCCCTGCCCGCCATCGAAGCGTTGCTGGGCCGCAAGATTGCCTGCGAAATGCCGCCGGACGAGCTGCTCAAACCGGTACCGCGCAAGCACTGACCTAGGCACGACTAAAAAGGCGAAGCCCCAAGGCTTCGCCTTTTTTATGGCCTGCCGGCAACAACCTGTCAGGGCGCAAACAACTCCAGCTGCTCGTGCTGGCCGCGCAGGTCATGCAACCGCACGCCAACCCCCAGCAGACGCACCGCCTTGTTGCCTCGGGCGTAGGCGGCACTCAGCAGCCGCGCGTAGCTGTCCAGATCACGCCGTGCGCCGGCCTGTTCCAAGGTGGTCTGGCTGAAGTCGTGAAACTTGATTTTGACAAAAGGCTTGTCTGGCCGATAACTCGCATCCAGCCGCGCCATACGGGTTGCCAGTTGCTCCAGCAGCGCAGGCAACTGCTCCAGGCAGGCAGCCAGATCGGGGAGATCCTTGTCAAAAGTATTTTCCACACTGACGGACTGGCGCCGGCTGTCGTTATGCACCGCGCGCTCATCAATACCACGCGCCAGCCCCCAGAGACGTTCGCCGAAGCTGCCAAATTCCTTGGCCAGCGCCAGCTTGTTCCACTCGCGCAAGTCACCACATGTGCGAATGCCCAGACGACCGAGCTTGTCGGCCGTGACCTTGCCCACGCCATGCAACTTGCTCACCGACAAAGCCGCAACAAAATCCTCAACCTGATCGGGAGTGATGACAAACAGGCCGTTGGGTTTTTTCCAATCGCTGGCGATCTTGGCCAGGAACTTGTTCGGCGCCACACCCGCGGAAACGGTGATGTGCAGCTCCTGCGACACTCGCCTGCGAATATCCTGAGCAATACGCGTGGCACTGCCGGCAAAATGCGGGCTGTCACTCACATCCAGGTAGGCTTCATCCAGCGACAGCGGCTCAATAAGCTCGGTGTAATCGCGAAAGATCGCCTGAATCTCTCGCGACACCGCCTTGTAGACATCCATCCGCGGTTTAACGATCAACAGCTCCGGGCATAGCTTCAGCGCCTGCCCCGAAGCCATCGCCGAGCGCACACCATAACTGCGCGCCTCGTAATTACAGGTAGCAATCACCCCACGGCGATCCGCCGAGCCACCGACTGCCAAGGGTTTACTGGCCAGGCTCGGGTTATCACGCATCTCGATTGCCGCATAAAAGCAGTCGCAATCGACGTGGATGATTTTGCGGCTGTTCATCGTCAAATCCACAATCCCACTGAGCGCTACTGCTCAGCCGCGCCAATTGGAGCCGTGAGTGTGGCCTTCACACCATCGTCCGACTTATTGGTATAGGGCTGGATGATCAAGGCAACGACCAACATAAAGGCCACCAGCGGCAACCGTATGCTCTTGGCAGCCACTGCGACGCCGTATCCGGGACAAGCCCTGGTGTCAGCGGCGAGGTATTCAGTACTGATGACATCGCTCCTCTTCAATGGCCACGGACTCTAGCCCAACAGCCGGGCTGCGGGCTATGGCGAAAAGCTCGTGTCTTACCGGGCAGGCTCTAACTCAGGGCTTGCCAAGGGCCAAATGGCTAAGCGACTGAATAAAAACAACTTCCGCCGATCTTTAAGGTTGACACAGAGGTTTTTGCCGCTAAAATGGCCGCCGCGGGATGGAGCAGTCTGGTAGCTCGTCGGGCTCATAACCCGAAGGTCGTTGGTTCAAATCCAGCTCCCGCAACCAGATACTCAAAAAAGGCCACTCAAACGAGTGGCCTTTTTTGTTTCTCCACCGCCATTATTTAAGTTATTGATTAAAAACCACTAATCAATTGACAAAAGACCATTGGTGTATAGAATGGCCGGCGCGGGATGGAGCAGTCTGGTAGCTCGTCGGGCTCATAACCCGAAGGTCGTTGGTTCAAATCCAGCTCCCGCAACCAGATACTCAAAAAAGGCCACTCAAACGAGTGGCCTTTTTTGTTTCTGCCTCGCTAAAAATCTAAGCATTTGATTAAAAACACTATTTTGTTGACAGCTCGCGCTTTCTATATAGAATGGCCGGCGCGGGATGGAGCAGTCTGGTAGCTCGTCGGGCTCATAACCCGAAGGTCGTTGGTTCAAATCCAGCTCCCGCAACCAGATACTCAAAAAGGCCACTCAAACGAGTGGCCTTTTTGTTTATGGGCACTTTATCGCTCAGGTGCCCATATGGGTTACTCAGCCGCTTTAAGAAATATTGTTTTCTTCAGGGCTTGGAAGTTGTTCACATCGCCCACATGCTGCGGTGCAAACAGCATGAGGTGCTCGATGCGCGCCACACCCGACTCCACCGGCAATACCACTCCTGACGACACCCAACCGGACGACAATCGGCAGCTACGCTGGCTCGAACGATTGAGCGCCTATCGCCAGCCCATCGGCCTGCTTTTCACCCTGCTGCTGTTCAGCGCCGGCCTGTTTGCCTGCTGGCATCTACTCCATGAGCTGGACCCCGACGCGCTGCGCAGTGCCATCGCCGAGGTGCCCGCAAGCAGCCTGCTGGCGGCCGTCGGGGCAACCGCCATCGGGTTCCTCGCACTCGCTGGCTACGAGTGGTCCGGCTGCCGTCTGGCCGGGGTTCAACTGCCCATCGGGCGCATGTTGCTGGGGAATTTCTGTGCGTCGGCCATCGGCAACGCGATCGGTTTTTCCATGCTCACCGGCGGCTCGGTTCGCTACCGCCTGTATGCTCGAGACAATCTTGGCGCAGCCGATATTGCCCGCATCACGCTGTTTGCCAGCCTGGCCTTGGGTTGCGCGTTACCACCACTGGCTGCCCTGGCCGCACTGATCAACCTGGAGGCGGCCTCCCTGGCGCTACGCCTGCCCCCCTTGCAGGTGCAGGTTATCGCCGGCAGCGTGCTGCTGTTTACTCTGGGGCTGATTGTCGTACTGGCGCAACAGCGTGAACCGTAGGCACCCACACCGGGCTGCGTGACCATCCGCCTGGGCGCACGCCGCCTGCGTTTGCCGGGCTTACGCCTGAGCGGTCTGCAATTGCTGATTACCCTGGTTGATGTGTGTGCCGCTGCCAGCGTGCTGTACCTGCTGCTGCCGGAAGCACCGCCGCTGGCAACCTTTCTACTGGTCTACCTGCTGGCTCTGGCCGCTGGCGTGCTTAGCCATGTTCCCGGCGGCGTCGGGGTATTCGAGGCAGTGCTGCTGGCTGCGTTCGCCGGGCAACTGGGCGCGGCGCCACTGGCGGCCGCCCTGCTGCTTTACCGCCTGATTTATGTGGGCCTGCCGCTGTTGATCGCCTGCCTTCTGCTGCTGGCGAATGAAGCACGTCGCTTTCTACCGGCGGGCCGCCAGGCGGTACAGAGTGCTTCGGGGCTCGCCGCACCGGTGCTGTCACTGCTGGTGTTTCTTTCCGGGGTGGTGCTGCTATTTTCCGGAGCGACACCGGCCATTGATACCCGCCTGGAATACCTAAGCTTTCTGATTCCTCACCGCCTGATCGACGCCTCTCACCTGGCCGCCAGCCTGATCGGGGTTCTCTGCCTGCTGCTGGCTCATGGCTTGCGACGCCGACTGTCTGCCGCCTGGGCGCTGACAGTTGGTTTACTGGCCTGCGCGGCCGTGCTGTCGATACTCAAGGGGTTCGACTGGGAAGAGGCCAGCCTGCTACTGCTCACTGCGGCCTTGCTGGCGCTATTTCGCGGCGCCTTCTATCGCCCAAGCCGCCTGCTGGAGATGCCCTTCTCCCCGGTCAATCTGGTGGCCAGCATCTGCGTGCTGAGCGCAGCACTGTGGCTGATGCTATTCGCCTATCAGAATGTGCCCTACAGCCACGACCTGCTCTGGCAGTTTGCAGTGGACGCCGATGCACCGCGAACCCTGCGCGCCACCCTGGGCAGCGGCTTGCTGCTCGCCGCCCTGGCTCTGCTCTGGCTGCTGCGACCAACGCCGATGGTGATCCACGCACCGACAGCTGCAGAACTGAGCACGGCAGCGCGCATCGTCAAAACATCGGAGCAGCCGGATGGCGGCCTGGTGCTGACCGGTGACAAGGCCCTGCTGTTCAACCCCAGAGGCGATGCCTTTCTGATGTTCGCCCGCCAGGGACGTAGCCTGATTGCCCTGTTCGACCCGATTGGGGCCGCCAGTTGCCGGGCTGAGCTGATCTGGCAGTTCCGCGACCTCTGTGACCTGTACCACGTACGCCCGGTGTTTTATCAGGTGCGCGCCGAGAACCTGCCCTATTACATGGACATTGGTTTGAGCGCCATCAAGCTCGGCGAAGAGGCGCGCGTTGACCTGCCGCGCTTCGATCTGGAGGGCAAAGGCAAGGCCATGAAAGACCTGCGCTACACCCTAAACCGTGGGCAGCGCGACGGCCTGGCCCTGGAAATATTCGCTGCCGGACAAGCCCCCATGGCCGCACTGCAAGCTATTTCCGAGGCCTGGATGCAGGGTAAACAGGTGCGTGAAAAGGGCTTTTCCCTGGGCCGCTTCGACCCTGACTACCTCAAGCACTTCCGCATTGCCGTGGTTTCGCTGGCCGGCCGGCCACTGGCCTTTGCCAACCTGCTGGAAACTGACAGCCAGGAATTGGCCAGCCTCGACCTGATGCGCGTGCACCCCGAGGCGCCAAAGCTGACCATGGAGTTCCTCATGCTCAACCTGCTGCTGCACTTCAAGGCCAGCGGCCACCAGCGTTTCAGCCTGGGTATGGTGCCCCTGGCCGGCCTGCAACTGCGCCGCGGTGCGCCACTGACCCAGCGCCTGGGTTCGCTGGTCTTTCGCCGGGGTGAACAATTCTACAATTTCCGGGGCTTGCGCCGCTTCAAGGATAAATTCCAACCGGAATGGGAGCCGCGCTACATGGCCGTACCGCCAGGCATTGATCCACTGGTGGCACTGGCAGACACCGCGGCGCTGATTGCCGGCGGTTTTACCGGACTGATCAAACGCTGAGGCCCGCATGCTCAAACGTCTCTGGCAACGCTTACTGCTGGTGCTTGTCCTCACCCTGGGTCTGTCGGCGATTGCCTGGCAGCTCTGGCAGCACCCTGCGCAACAGACCAAGATAGAGCGGCGCCAACTGACCGATGGCAGCTCGGCCAGCCTGGCAACCCCCGCCGGCACGGCCAAAGCCCAGGTACTGCTACTGCTCGACCCCAGTCAACACTTGCAGGATGGTGAATTGCTGGCCCTGGCCCAGGACAGTGGCGCACGCATCCTGCAACTGAGCCTGCCCGGCAATGACTGCGATGCCCAACAACACCGCCTACAGGCTGCCACAGATGCGCTGCAGCACACCCCTACGCTGGTCGCCGGTATCGGCCCAGGTGCAGCATTCGCCTGGCGCTGGCTGGCTACACAGAGCAATGACGAGGCGCAGGCCCTGTCGGTGGGTTTCAGCCTGCAAAAACCGGACTGCGCCGCCCCACTGCCCGAGCGTGCGGCCCATGGTCGCTGGAACGTGGCCTGGAACAACAACCCGGATGAACCCAGTGCAGGTTTCGCGCGCGCCCAGGCCAACGCACAAACCAGCATCAGCGACTACAGCACCCAACTACCAGAGCTGCTCAAGCAACGCCTGCTGAGCCTGTTACAGGGCCAGGGCGAACCGATGCCGGTGATTGAAGTAGCGGCCAGCCAGCCAGGTGATACCGTCACCCTGTTCTATTCCGGCGATGGCGGTTGGCGCGACCTCGACCGTGACGTGGCAGCGGAAATGGCCAAACGCGGCTATCCCGTGGTGGGCATCGATGCCCTGCGCTACTTCTGGCAGCACAAAAGCCCGCAACAGGGCGCCGCCGATCTGGGCCAACTGATGCGGCAGTACCGCGAGAAATGGGGCGCCAAGCGCTTTGTTCTGGCCGGGTACTCTTTCGGCGCAGATGCACTGCCGGCGTTCTACAACCGGCTCACGGCAGACGAACAGCAGCAGGTGGACGCCATTTTGCTGCTGGCCCTGGCGCGCAGTGGCAGCTTCCAGATCGAGGTGCAGGGCTGGCTCGGCAAAACCGGGCAGGAAGCGGCCACCGGCCCGGAGCTGAGCCGGCTACCAGCGCACAAAGTGCTCTGCGTCTATGGTCAGGAAGAAGGTCCGGAGAGCGGCTGTACCCAACCCAATGCCGTCGGTGAGGCGCTGAAACTGCCTGGTGGCCATCACTACGACGAGAACTACCCGGCACTGGCTGACAAACTCTTGCAGGCCATCCAGCAACGCCAGGCCAACGGCCACAAAGATTGATCTGCCTTCATGCTCCGTTAAGTTTTTTTAACTAACCTAGGCCACACCGCAGTACCTAAAAACGAGAAACAGCAAGGAACCGTGATGAACCAGAACCCTCTCCCCACGCGCTACGGAAAGCTCTCCATCGCCCTGCACTGGCTGATACTGATATTGATCGCGGGGGTGTATGCCTGCATCGAACTCAAGGGCAATTTCCCCAAAGGCAGTGATACCCGCGAACTGCTCAAGCAATGGCACTTCATGCTCGGCCTGGCAGTATTCGCCCTGGTCTGGCTGCGCCTGCTGGCTCGCAGCCTCAGCCCGACACCCGCCATCGTACCGGCCCTACCCGCCTGGCAGGCCATCCCGTCGAAACTGATGCACCTGGCGCTCTATGCACTGATGATCGGCGCACCACTGGCGGGCTGGCTGATCCTCAGCGCGGCGGGTAAACCAATCCCGTTCTTCGGCCTGGAGCTGCCAGCGCTGGTCAACAAAGACCCTGACCTGGCGGGCACCATCAGGGAATGGCATGAGCTGGCGGGCAGCGCCGGCTACTGGCTGATCGGCCTGCATGCGGCGGCTGGCCTGTTGCACCACTTTGTAGTGCGCGACAACACCCTGACCCGCATCCTGCCTGGTCGCGGCTAAGGCTGATCACCTGCACCAGTGTGCCCAACGGCACGTCGGTGCAGGTGCAATGCCCGCCAGCCAATGCCTGAGCTAGCGCCCAGGCGCTGTGCCCACTTCAGATCTCGACCTGAGTACCCAGCTCAATCACACGATTGAGTGGCAGTTTGAAAAACCGCAGATTGCTGTTGGCATTCTTCAACATGAAGGCAAACAGCGCCTCACGCCATCGCGCCATGCCGATACGCCGGGTCGGGATCACCGTCTCACGGCTGAGAAAGTAGGTGGTGCGCATCGGGCTGAAATCCAGCTCATTGAGGTGGCAAAGCCTCAATGCCTCGGGCACATCGGGCTCATCCATAAAGCCAAAATGCAGCACCACGCGGAAGAAGCCCTCACCAAAGGCGTCCACTTCAAAACGACGCTCCGGTGCAACCCGTGGGCTGTCTTCACTCACCACAGTCAATAGCACCACCTGCTCGTGCAACACCTGGTTGTGCAACAGGTTATGCAGCAGCGCATGGGGCACCGCCCCCGGCCGGGCCGTGAGAAACACCGCCGTACCCTGTACCCGATGCGGTGGTTGCGCCCGAATGCTGTTGATAAACAGCGGCAGGCCCAAGGCCGTTTCATCCAGGCGCTCGACCAGAATCTGTCGCCCGCGTTTCCAGGTGGTCATCAACGTGAACAACACAATCCCCGCCAACACCGGGAAAGCCCCGCCTTGAAGAATTTTCGGCACGTTAGCGGCGAAGAACAGCGCATCGACCAGCAAAAAACCCAGCAGCACAGGGATCGCCAACAGCTTGGGAAGCTTCCACAGCAGCAACATCACCGCCGACACCAACAAGGTGGTGATCAGCATGGTGCCCGTCACCGCCACGCCATAGGCCGAGGCCAGTGCGCCGGACGACTCGAAGCCCAAAACCAACAGCACCACGCCGACCATCAAGGCCCAGTTAACCGCGCCGATATAAATCTGCCCCTGTTCATGGTCAGAGGTGTGCTGCACGAACATGCGCGGGATGTAACCCAGCTGGATGGCCTGATGGGTCAGCGAAAACGCCCCGGAAATCACCGCCTGCGAGGCGATCACCGTGGCCAGGGTGGCCAGCAGCACCATCGGCAGCAACGCCCAGGCCGGGGCCAGCAGATAGAACGGATTGCGTGCCGCCTCGGGACTGCCGAGGATCAACGCACCCTGACCGAAGTAGTTGAGCAAAAGCGCCGGCAACACCAGCAGAAACCAGGCTCGGGCAATCGGCTGCCGACCAAAATGGCCCATGTCGGCATACAGCGCTTCCGCCCCTGTCAGAGCCAGCACCACGGCGCCGAGAATGACCACGCCAATCCCCGGGTGCGAGATAAAGAAATTCACACACCAGTAAGGGTTCAGCGCCTTGAGCACTTCCGGCTGCTGAACGATGCCGTATACCCCCAAGGCACCCAACACGCTGAACCAGAGCACCATGATCGGCCCGAACAGCACGCCAATCCGCGCCGTACCGTGCTTCTGAATCATGAACAGTGCCACCAGCACCACCAGCGACAGCGGTACCACCCAAGGCTCCAGCCCCTCGAAGGCCAACTCCAGCCCCTCAACAGCGGACAGCACTGAAATCGCCGGTGTAATCATGCTGTCGCCATAGAACAGCGCCGCCCCAAACAACCCCAGCAACACCAGCAGCGCCTGCAACCGCGGGAATGGCCGTGCCGCGCGCTGCGCCAGTGCGGTCAACGCCATGACCCCGCCCTCACCCTGGTTATCCGCACGCAGGACAAACAGGATGTACTTGATCGACACCACCCAGATCAGCGACCAGAAGATCAGCGAGAGAATGCCCAGCACCCCGTCATGGTTGGCCTGCACCCCGTACTGCCCCGCGAAGACCTCCTTGAGGGTATACAGCGGGCTGGTGCCGATATCGCCGTACACCACCCCCACGGCCGCGATCAGCAACTTGCCAGATGACTTCGACTGCGCATGCTGCTCGGCCGTTTGCGTAACACTTTCGCTCATCCACATGCTCCATGACGTGATAATGCTGCGCTTCCAGGTACTGACCACAGCGGCGTACCAGCCACTCATCCAGCCGCGTGGCATTCCTACAGGCTAGCGGCTAAAAGACCCTTCGTAGTGGTGGCAATGGCGCAAGTCTGCCGCTAGAATTGCGCACTTTTTGATCAGAGGCGCAGTAAGCGCCCAGCATCCATCCGTACACGCCTGAGGTTAACGCCATGTCCACCCCCGCCACGCCGAAAGTCGGCTTTGTCTCACTCGGCTGCCCCAAGGCCCTGGTGGACTCCGAGCGCATCCTCACCCAGTTGCGCATGGAAGGCTATGAGGTTGTGCCGACCTACCAGGATGCCGACGTTGTCGTGGTTAACACCTGTGGCTTTATCGACAGCGCCAAGGCTGAATCCCTGGAAGTGATCGGTGAAGCGATCAAGGAAAACGGCAAGGTGATCGTCACCGGCTGCATGGGCGTGGAAGAAGGCAGCATCCGTGACGTGCACCCCAGCGTGCTTTCGGTGACCGGCCCGCAGCAGTACGAACAAGTGGTCAACGCCGTGCATGAAGTCGTGCCGCCACGCCAGGATCACAACCCACTGATCGACCTGGTGCCGCCACAGGGCATCAAACTCACCCCGCGCCACTATGCCTACCTGAAAATTTCCGAAGGCTGCAACCACAGCTGCAGCTTCTGCATCATCCCGTCGATGCGCGGCAAACTGGTCAGCCGCCCGGTGGGTGAAGTGCTCAGCGAAGCCGAGCGCCTGGTCAAAGCCGGCGTCAAAGAGCTGCTGGTGATCAGTCAGGACACCAGCGCCTATGGCGTGGACATGAAGTACAAGACCGACTTCTGGAACGGCCAGCCGGTGAAAACCCGCATGACCGAACTGTGTGAAGCGCTCTCCAGCATGGGCGTGTGGGTGCGCCTGCACTACGTCTACCCCTACCCGCACGTTGACGAACTGATCCCGCTGATGGCGGCTGGCAAGCTTCTGCCCTACCTGGACATCCCCTTCCAGCACGCCAGCCCGCGCGTACTCAAACTGATGAAGCGCCCCGCCTTCGAAGACAAGACCCTGGCGCGCATCAAAGCCTGGCGCGAGATCTGCCCGGAGCTGACCATCCGCTCGACCTTTATCGTCGGCTTCCCCGGCGAAACCGAAGAAGACTTCCAGTACCTGCTCGACTGGCTGACCGAAGCCCAGCTCGACCGCGTGGGCTGCTTCCAGTACTCGCCGGTAGAAGGCGCCCCCGCCAACCTGCTCGACAACCCGGTACCGGATGACGTCAAGCAAGATCGTTGGGATCGTTTCATGGCCCACCAGCAAGCCATCAGCACCGCCCGCCTGCAACTCAAGGTCGGTAAAGAAATGGACGTGCTGATCGATGAAGTCGACGACCAAGGCGCCGTTGCCCGCTGTTACGCCGATGCACCAGAGATCGACGGCAGCGTGTTTATCGCCAGCACCGAGGTCAATCCGGGTGACAAAGTCCGCGTACGCATCATCGACGCTGATGAATACGACATGTGGGCCGAACTGATCTAAGCGTCACGCAACTGCACGCAACCTCCAAAAGCCCCGCCTCGTGCGGGGCTTTTGCCATCTGCTTAAGCAGGGATCAACAAGCAAAGCTGCCTGCTAGATACGATCAAGCGGACTAAGCACACCCAGTGCGCCGCGATTGAGCACATGGGTATAAATCTGCGTCGTCTTCACATCCGCATGACCGAGCAATTCCTGCACGGTACGAATGTCCTGGCCAGCCTCAAGCAGATGAGTCGCAAACGAATGGCGAAAGGTGTGAGGCGTAGCCGGTTTAATCAATCCCGTACGCCTTACTGCTTCACGTACCGCGCGCTGAATGGTTTTCTCATGCACATGATGACGGAATATGCCTTTGGAGCGCGGGTCTTGCGAACGATTACCTGACGGAAAGACAAACTGCCAACCCCACTCCGCCGCCGCATTCGGGTACTTGCGCGCCAACGCGAATGGCAGGTTGGCTCGGCCAAAACCCTCTGCCAGATCGGTGCGATGCAAAACAGCGACTTTCTGAAGATGCTCCTGCAACGGCACAATCAAACGCTGCGGCAGCATAGTCACCCGATCCTTCTGCCCCTTGCCATCACGCACCAGCACTTCACCACGGGCAAAATCGATATCCTTGACCCGCAAGCGCAACGCCTCCAATAAGCGCAGCCCGGCACCATAAAGCAGATTGGCAACCAGCCACTGCACACCCGACAACTCATCCAGCACCCGCGCCACCTCATCGCGCGTCAGTACAACGGGCAAATGCTTGGGCTTTTTGGCGCGAACAATGTCATCGAGCCATGGCAAGTTCACACCCAGAACCTGCTTATAAAGAAACAACAGCGCCGCCAGCGCCTGATTCTGCGTCGAGCCTGATACATTCCGGCCAACAGCCAAATGACTCAAAAACGCCTCAATCTCCGCAGCCCCCATTTCAGCGGGATGCCGATAACGATGAAAACGTATATAACGCTTCACCCACTCGGCATAGACAGCCTCGGTACGAATCGAATAATTTCTCAAACGAATCTGCTCGCGCACCTGCGCCAGCAGTTTTGGCTTGCCGTCATCCATGTCGTGTTGCTCCCTGAGTAATGTCGCGTTTGCCGCGACCTACTCCAAGCTAGACAAGGACTTGAAAAACGACAAGGAACGTTATCCGACATTCACTCGGATGTTATGCGACAGCGATGTCGTCTAATTATAGTTAGGGTCTTTATGTTCATTGGCCATCTTCCAGCTGGGTATATTTCCGCGAAATTGCTGCTTAAGCAGTTCGCAGATACTGGAGTTTCTACAAAATTTTTTATCTTAGCCGGAGCACTTGGAGGCATCGCACCGGACTTAGATATGTTCTATTTTTACTTAATCGATAACAGACAGAATCATCATCATACATACTGGCCGCACTACCCCGTACTTTGGCTGACCATCCTGGCAGCGTCGAGCATCTGGTTCAAACTCGCCAACAATAAATCAGCCCCAGCACTCGCAGTAATTTTCTCAATTAGCGGATCAATTCACATGCTGCTAGATTCAATAGTAGGCGACATATGGTGGTTTGCTCCATTCATAGATAAACCCTTCGCACTTTTCACTGTAGAAGCTGTTTATAAGCCTTGGTGGCTAAATTTCATTCTGCACTGGTCGTTTGCGCTTGAAATACTAGTATTAGGTTGGGCTTATTATTTATGGCGCTCCAAATCTGCATAACCCTAACAAATGGTTCAAACCGTTCGCTTCGCTCACTGGGACGGGCTAAAGCCCGCCCCTTAACCAAACGTTAGGCCCTATATGTCTCGCATAGTAAAACGACCAGGCGACCTTCTGATGCTCCCACTATCAAAACAAGGGAGACATGCGTACTGCCAATGGTTACCGGACGGCACTGCTCGCTTCTTTCTTGCTTCTTGCACTACAGAATTGAAGGCAGAGGAAATTATTGCTCTACCAGCTGCATTTCGCGTCGTCGTATTTAACGACACACCAAATCGCTATAAGTGGGCAAAGGCAGGAAAAGCAGAAATCCCTGCACCACATATGCGCCCCCAGAGCTATGCCAAAAAAGATGCAATTACTGGAAAATTAAGTATCTACACTGAGGGTAACGAAATACCAGCCACCCCTGAAGAAGTAAAAGGCCTAGAGACCATGGCTGTTTGGGCTCACCCTCACATTGTCGAAAGACTCGAAGCGCAGCTTGAAGGTAAGGAATCAATGTTCTTTCGTAGCATTAGCGTTGTGGCCTAACAAATGGTTTAAGCCGTTCGCTTCGCTCACTCGGGACCGGCTAAAGCCGGCCCCTTAACCAAACGTTAGAGGTCGCATGGATCGCGTCGATAGATCACCAAAGAAAATTTACGCAATAGCCGGTGCAATAGCGCTTCTCGTCATTTCGGGAATTAGTTTCTTGCTTTGGCCATTAAGCGGTGAAAAGTTCAACAAAGATGCATGGCAGAGAACCATCACAGATAAAGAAAGCTCAACCTGTTACCGCGGAGAAATGGCAAAAGATATAATCAAAAACCACCTTTCCGCCGGAATGAAACAACAAGAGATAATCTCCTTACTTGGTAAACCTGACACAGATAAGGGCGTAGACGAGATCCGCTACATTCTTGGCATGTGTAGCGGGCTTGGCTTCGATTACGATGCACTACATATCTACTTCAAAAAGAGTGGCGAGTTCTCGCATGCCAAAATTTACCAACACTGAGCGGGCGCCTCTAACAAATGATTCAAATCGCTCGCTCCGCTCGCTGGGACCGGCGAAGCCGGCCCCTTAACCAAACGTTATGTGTACCGTCCCGGTAGAGCTTGACCTTCTAAGCCGGGATTCAATTCCTGCCCCTGGCTGGCAGGGTAAAATAATATCCGCTATGGAGATTTAGCTCTCACAGATATTTAACCCTCTTGGTACTGAGCGGCCCTGCCTAGTCTCAAGAAGGAATTTCTATGTTAACTATGAGCTTTGTTATCGCGGTCTGCGTAACAGTTGACCCCGTTAGCTTAGTTCAATTTACCACTGAAATAGTGAAGTTGGCTTTCTGGGGAGTGAAACTCTACCTAGTCGCCAAACAAATTAATGAAAGTAGTAAAAAGAACAAAAACTAATACCGAGGGTATTTCAGAATAAAACTGAGAAAATTGAAAATAAAAAATAAATTTCAAATTAGAAGCGTCTTTCTCTCAAACGAGACCTGAGTTTGGCGCTCAACAGAATTAACTGTAGCTAGGCACACATAACAACTGGTTCAAATCGCTCGCTCCGCTCGCTGGGACCGGCTAAAGCCGGCCCCTTAACCAAACGTTAGGTTCTACAGCATGGAAGCATCACAAACCTCATCACCTCTCCAAAAAATGAGCTTCATCGAAGGGAGCCAGCCGCTATGGAAGGCATTCTGGGTTTTGTATGTTATAGGCAGCCTTTCTTTCACGGCTATTTTCGTAGTACTAATAAAATCCCTCTCAACAAGCTATGCACTATTACAAGCAAGTCGTATTTTAAATTTACAAACGGAACAAGTATTGGTAATAGCTGCCACTACAGCTGTAGTGGTCTATGTTATGTATTTCTTGTTTTGTTTAATCGCTGTCTGGCGCTGCTCCATAAACTCCGCAAACCAATATTGGCAGCTTCTCGCTAAATCCATAGTTTTAATACACTTTGCTTGGCTTTCTTGGAAAGCGTTTGTCGCCTTCGGCTCTTTAGTAACGTACTTTTCTCACCAGTGAATAGCGTAAAACCTAACAAGTGGTTCAAGCCGTTCACTTCGCTCACTCGGGACCGGCTAAAGCCGGCCCCTTAACCAAACGTTAGGCGTAAGAGCAAAGCCATGCTCGATGACCGTGCACAGGAACACAGCAGCCGCATCGCGGCGTCAGCACAGAATCGAGTGGCCGTCTGAAGATAGAGGCCGTTATTTGTGCTCAGCAAGGGAGTTGTTTTCAGGAAATGCGCACATCACAAATAACTTCCGGGGTCGAAACCGACACACCGTGCGCCCCGCCGGTTAAGCTCAGCGCTGGCAGCAAGTCCTTCGTCCGGCTCGAAGCCCCCAGCCTAACAACTGGTTCAAGTCACTCGCTTCGCTCGTTCGGGACCGCGTTCCGCGGCCCCTTAACCAAACGTTAGGCAAAGGAAATACATGAGCGACTGGGACTTTCTCCACGATATGCATAATGAAGGTTATAGCGCAGAGCAAATAGCGGATGCCGCTGCATGTGGATATAACCCTTGGGAAGACTACATCGATGAGCTGATTGATGATGAGGGAGGCTGGGATTCTAATAGTGAACTAAAGAACCCAACAAATCTTCAGCTTTGGGAGTTGCTAGATGAGCTAGTTGAAACAGCTCGAAATTATCTAGAAGTAACGGGGCGACACTTGCCAATTTATGGAGAGCTTGGCGAGCTCTATGGCGAGGCTCAATATGGAATCAAAAGGCATAAACCATTTACGCAAGGCTCCGATGGTAAATTGGGCAACGATTTCGTCGAAATAAAAACAATTAGCCCATTCAAATCAGGCGACACCGTTTCGGTCAAGCGAGCTGGAAATTTCAATAAGCTTCTTATCGTGAAGATCAGTGAAGATTTCGAGTTTAAGGCAAAGCTGCTCGATCGAAAGAGTCTACAGAAAGGGCAAGGAAAACATATTAAGGCCAAGTGGAGTGAGTGAGCTGCCTAACAATTGGTTCAATTCGCTCGCTCCACTCGCTGGGACCGGCTAAAGCCGGCCCCTTAACCAAACGTTAGAGCTATACATGAACCCAAAAAAGCTGAAACCGTGGCTCTTTACATCGCTTCTAGCGCTGTCAGTGCGATTTTGTGCTGGTCTTTATTACATATACATAGGCTGCCCAAGAATCTTGGGAGATTGCTATAAAGAAGGTGCTAGCGCCGCATTTTGGCCAATAACAGTTTCCACGCTAGCATTTTACATATCGACATTGGCAATTATTGCCATATTAGCAATAAGAACACTTAAATTCTTAGTGCGGTTTGCGAAACAAAAATTTATCGCGAATAGCTCTAACTAGTGGTTCAAATCGTTCGCTTCACTCACCGGGGCAGGCTAAAACCCCTGTCTAGACACAACGTTAGACATTCATGCTTTCAAAGCTTTTTTGTATTGTGTACACCCACAACAGCGCACGCTTGCTTGCGAGAGGGTGCGTAGCATTTTGTGTGACAGGGGTCGGGCTCTACCCTCTTTAACTCAGCGCCTGCAACAGCCCCTAAAAATGACTGGAGTATTAAACCCACGATGAAAATCTATGTATTTCTTGTGTTTGCAGCGGTTGGTTTGATCGCGCAACCAGCATTGGCGAACTACCCGTGCCCGGGTGGTCCAGGGCCTGGTGAGCAGCAAATTGGGGTTGGCGGTGGCTCGCATGGAGTTGCCGCTGTTCCTCTGTGTGTGGCAACCGGTGGAGGGGCTGATGGTGGTGGCGCTGAGAGCGCTGGCGGTGGATATGCGGGCGGCTATAGATGTGACGGCTGCAATATTTTTGCCGATCCCGGCCCGCCTAGTTACGACGCCATGAGTATCGCCATCAACGAGCAGGCGGCCAGAAACGCAGAAGTCCAAAAGCAGATGCTGGAAGCCGAAGCAAAGCTGAAAAAGCTGGAAGCGGATCCGGATTACCAACGCTTCAAGCAGGGTGAATGGAAAGTTTTTCAGGCTAAGAAAGATTCAGCCCCCGGAGACAATTGCGTTGCCATGTGGAGCAAAGAGGGTGGCGCGGTCAGTATTGTCGGCCCCGGAAAAGCCTATCAGGGTGGCATGTTGATCTTCTGGAGCGCCGATATTCCCAGGCCCTCGGACACGCAAACTGTAGCGGTGACGCTTAAGCAGTCGAAGTATCAACCGCAGTCGGTGAATGCGTTGAATTTTTCGGTACCGAATATCCCGGCCGGCGCGATTGGCATGACAGTGCCGAACATTGAAGCGGCGCTGAACACGATGCTGGATGTTGAGCATTTCATCGTTGAGATGGGTGGACGTGCTGTTGCAGATATCGACTGGACCGATGGTTTGGCAGCACGAGCCAAGCTGAGTCAATGCGTCAGTAACCGCTAATGGAAACGCTGATATTGCGGCTTTCAGTTGCATCACAGTATTGAACTTATTGCGCTTCGCCAGGCGTAACGCGTAACAATCAAGAAAACAGCACTTTAAATGATGTGTACATCTGAGTATCTAACAATTGGCTGAAAACGCTCACAGTACTCACTGGGGCCGGCTAAAGCTGGCCCTTTAACCAAAAGACTCACTTATCAAACAAATAGCGGGGAACCAGTGAAGAGTTTTAAATGTGAACTTTTACTCGCAGCACCCGTATCGCTAATCTACGAAGCCTTAACCACTCAGCATGGCATCGAGGGCTGGTGGACTACCTCTAGTACGGTCGGCACATCTGTTGGCGAGCAGATAACCATTCACTTTGGTGATACCTACAAAGTGATGCACATTGAAGCCCTGCATCCATTTACCGAGGTTCGATGGAGCGTCACCGACGCACAACTGATAGCCCCTAGGTTAACACGAACAAATGAATGGATTGGCACAACGATTGTTTTTCAACTCACTCCCCAATCCGGGAAAGTCACGCAACTGCAACTTGAACACGTCGGGCTCACGCCACAGATTGAGTGTTACGAGATTTGCAGTCAGGGCTGGAATCAGTTTTTGGGAAGCCTCAAGACCTATGTAGAAACGGGTAAGGGCTCTCCGTATGTCGAGCAACCCACGGCCTAACCCATCTACGCCACATATTTGACTCGATGAGCGCAGCGCCTACCGCGCTCTGGCGGATCGGGTGCACGGCAATCAGGACACCCGAACCATGAATCAGCACCCACCCCATTCGCTCAAAAGGTTCTGCGCCGGGCTGCTGCTTGGCATGCTGCCCGTCGCCAGCCTGGCCTCGCCCATAGGTCCGATCAGTGAGATCAGGGTACTGGAACAGGGCGTTGGGCCGCAGGCAGAAGGCTGTGCAGGCTTTAGCATCAGCCCGGCACAGGTGCAGGCCTTCCTGAGCCAGGCTGTGTTGCTTTCTGCGCGCCAGCAGCACGATTTCTTCCTTTACGGCCCATGCAGCGCGCGCGGTACGTTGCAAAACCGTTATGGGCAGTGGCACTGGGTTATCCGCAACCTGGGCACAGCTACGCTGACGTCCAGTCATGGCAACAGCTTTCTGCTGGGTGACCCAACCCAGGAGTCGGACCTGTCCGGCGACTAGCCCATTGGGCACAACCATGCGCATCTCACTCACACGGTCATATGCCCTTGCTATGCTTTGCCTCGTCGATCACCGCCGGTAAGCGCGGTTGATCGTTGTCCTACCCCTTCCTTACTACTTGTTGGAGGCCGCCATGGCTGGTTGGTATGAACTGACGAAAAACGATAAAGGCCAGTTCTTTTTCGTGTTGAAAGCGGGTAACGCCGAGGTGATTTTGCGCAGTGAACAGTATGAGAGCCGCGCTGCTGCCGAGGGCGGGATTGCCTCAGTGCAGAAGAACGCACCGGCCGATGAGCGTTACGAGCGCAAGGATGCCAGCGATGGGCGTTTTTACTTCAACCTCAAGGCGGCCAACCATCAAGTGATCGGCTGCAGCCAGATGTACAAGGCTGCAGCCAGCCGCGAGGTCGGCATCGAGTCGGTCAAGAGCAACGGCCCGACCACCATCATCAAGAGTGATCTTTAAACTCAGGTGCACGCTGGCTCAGGCTGGCGTGCACCTGCCGCTCAAGCGGGCGGGCTTGCCCTTGTGATCGACCAGGGGCCTAGGTAACGTGAGCGCACTTTTCAGGAGTGCCACGATGCGTTTCAGCCGCCCGTTCTGCTTTGCCTTGCTGCCACTGCTTGCCAGTTGCCAGGTGTTTACCGACAAACCTACTGAAACTGCGCCCACGCAGAGCCGCCTGCAGGGTGAACTCAGCCTGAACGCGGGACAACTGCGCTTTCGCCCCTGCCAGGAGCAGCGCCAGTTTGTGGTTGAGGATGCCGGCGCAAACGGACTGAGCCGTGATGTTGCCGGCCTTCTGGCCGATGGCTCTGGCAGCCTGTATGTCGATATGCGCGGCCAGTTGCTGGCCAGCCCTCAGAAGGATATCGACGGCAAATTCCTCCCCAGCCAGGTGTATCGCCTACAAGCCGAAGGGCCTGGCTGTAGCGACATCAACTTCGCCCGTACGCTGCTGCGTGCCAGCGGCCATGAGCCGGACTGGAGCATTGCGGTAAGCAACCAGGGGCTGGTCCTGCACCGTCCGGGGCAAGAGCCGCAGGCACTGCCCTATCTGGAAGAACAACTGCCGGAAGGCCGCCTGAACCTGAGCAGCGAGGCCAATGGCCAGCAGCTTGAACTCTGGGTAGCCAAGCAGCGTTGTGTCGACAGCATGAGTGGCACCGTCCAGCACCTGAGTGCCGAGCTGCGTCTTAACGGTCAGGTTCTGCGTGGCTGCGGCTACCTCGGCGGCGCGCGCAACGATTAACCAAACCGCATAAATACGCAGTGAGCTGAGATAGATCAGCTGCCTGCTAGGTGATTGGCCTAAGCTGAAAAGGAAGTCAGCCAAAGGAATATCACTATGCTGCGCATTGCCATCAATGGATATGGACGTATTGGCCGCTGCTTGGTGCGTGCCCTGTTCGAACGCGAACTGCACCAGCAGATCCACATCACCGCCATCAACGACCTGGGCGAACAAAGCACCCTCGCCCACCTCACCCGCTTCGACTCGACCTTCGGCCGCTTTCCCGGGCAGATCAACCTGCAAGGCGATGTGCTGCAGGTCAACGGCCAATCCATCCAGCTGCTGCGCGAGCCGGAGGTCAGCAATCTGCCGTGGCGCGCGCACGCATTGGACCTGGTGCTGGAATGCTCAGGCAAGATGAAAAAACGCGCCCAGGTCGAACAGCACCTGAGTGCCGGCGCGCCGCGCGTACTGCTCTCGCACCCGCTGGATAGCGCCGATCTGACGGTGGTTTACGGGGTCAATCATCAGCTGTTGGGTGACCAGCAGATCGTCTCCAACGCCTCCTGCACCACCAACTGCCTGGCGCCGCTGGCCAAGGTACTGCACAAGGCCGTGGGCATCCGCCAAGGGCTGGTGAATACCATCCACGCCTACACCAACGATCAGAACCTGCTGGACAAGACCCATAGCGATCTCTACCGCGCCCGCGCCGCCGCCTTGTCGATGATACCCACCAGCACCGGCGCGGCCAAGGCCATCGGCCTGGTGATGCCGGAGCTGGCCGGCCGCCTGGATGGCCTGTCGATCCGTGTGCCGACACCCAACGTCTCGCTGGTCGACCTGACGTTTACCAGCGAACGTCCAACAAGCCGTGAAGCGATCAACGCCGCGCTGCTGGAAGGTGCGCAGCAATTGCCGCCGGGTGTGATGGAGTGCAATGAGCTGCCGCTGGTCTCCAGCGACTTCAACGGGCATCCCGTGTCCTGCGTGGCAGACCTCAGCCACACCCGCGTGCAGGGTGGTCTGGTCAAGGTGCTGGCCTGGTATGACAACGAGTGGGCCTTTGCCAACCGCATGCTCGATGTGATGCTCGCCTGGGTAAAACCTGAAGCACGCTAATACTTCGCAGCCAGGCCGCTGCCCGTGATCGGCGGCGGCCTTTAAGCACCGATCAGGCGTATAATCGCCGCCTTTTAAAAGCTGCCGGGTTGCCTCCGGCCCTGAAAGTGGATCGCCTTCATGCTTCGTATCACTGAACTCAAGCTGCCCCTCGACCACCCCGAAGAAGCCCTGCGCCCGGCCATCGTCCAGCGCCTGGGCGTCGCCGACAGCGAGCTGCTCGACTTCACCCTGTTCAAGCGCAGCTACGATGCGCGCAAGAAATCCACCGAACTGCACTTTATCTACACCATCGATTGCCAGGTCAGCGATGAAGCGGCGCTGCTGCACAAGCTCGCCGATGACCGGCATATCAGCATTGCCCCTGACACATCCTACAAACCGGTTGGCCACGCCCCACACGACCTCACCGAACGCCCGCTGGTGGTCGGCTTTGGCCCCTGCGGGATTTTCGCTGCGCTGATTCTCGCCCAGGCGGGCCTCAAGCCCATCGTGCTGGAGCGCGGCACCGAAGTGCGCCAGCGCACCAAAGACACCTGGGGGCTGTGGCGCAAGAAGGTGCTCAACCCCGAGTCCAACGTGCAGTTCGGCGAAGGCGGTGCCGGTACCTTCTCAGACGGCAAGCTGTACAGCCAGATCAAGGACCCCAAGCATTACGGGCGCAAGGTGCTGCACGAGTTCGTCAAGGCCGGAGCACCGGACGAGATTCTCTACGTCAGCAAGCCGCATATCGGCACCTTCCGCCTTACCGGCGTGGTCGCCACCATGCGTGAAGAGATCAAGGCACTGGGCGGCGAAGTGCGCTTTCAGCAGCGCGTCAGCGATGTGCTGATCGAAGATGGCCAGCTCAAGGGCGTGGTGCTCGACAGTGGCGAGCAGATCCTCAGCCGCCAGGTGATCCTGGCCCTGGGCCACAGCTCGCGTGACACCTTCCGCATGCTGCACAAGCGCGAAGTGTTTATGGAAGCCAAGCCCTTCTCGGTAGGCTTTCGTATCGAACACCCACAAGGTCTGATCGACCGTGCGCGCCTAGGCAAATACGCCGGCCACCCAAAACTGGGGGCAGCAGATTACAAGCTGGTGCACCACGCCAAGAATGGCCGCTCGGTGTACAGCTTCTGCATGTGCCCGGGCGGCACCGTTGTTGCGGCCACCTCAGAGCCGAACCGCGTGGTCACCAACGGCATGAGCCAGTACTCGCGCAACGAGCGCAACGCCAACGCCGGCATCGTCGTAGGCATCACCCCGGAGCAGGACTATCCGGGTGGTCCGCTGGCCGGTGTGGAATTGCAGGAGCGGCTGGAATCCCAGGCCTACCTGCTCGGCGGCAGCAACTACGAAGCGCCAGGGCAACTGGTCGGCGACTTTATTGCCGGCAAGCCTTCTACTGAACTGGGCAGCGTCGAGCCCTCGTACAAACCGGGAATCAAACTGGGCGACCTGGCACTGGCATTGCCGGACTTCGCCATCGAAGCAATCCGCGAAGCGCTGCCGGCCTTCGGTAAGCAAATCAAGGGTTTCGACCTGCATGATGCGGTGCTCACCGGCATCGAAACCCGCACCTCCTCGCCACTGCGCATCACCCGTGGCGCGGATATGCAAAGCCTTAACGTGCGCGGCCTGTACCCGGCCGGTGAAGGTGCTGGTTACGCTGGCGGTATTCTCTCCGCCGGGGTGGACGGCATTCGCGTGGCTGAAGCGCTGATTCGCGACATGCTCGGCATTGCTGAAAGCTAATCCAGCACATTACATCCTGTCGGCGTAGCAAACCGGCGAGCTGGGCGGCCCACGACGCGCCAGCTCGTCCTCGAGAAACTCGGCCAGCACCTGGGCATTGTTCAACTGCGTATCACGGGCAGTGAACAGCAGGGTTAATACGCCCTGTTCGGCCAGTTCCAGCAGCCCTTGCCAATATTCAGGGTGGGCCGCCAACTCGATACGGTACTGCGCACGGAATGCCTCAAACGCTTGCGGCTCGTGGGCAAACTGCCGGCGTAACGGCGTGGACGGCGCCACCTCCGGCAACCAGGCATCCAGCTGCAACTTCGTCTTACTCAGCCCACGCGGCCAGAGGCGATCAACCAGCACTCGCCGACCATCCGTTGCCGAACTGGCTTCATATACTCGCTTGCACTGGATCATTAGCCCGCCCTCCTTACATGCCCAGGCGCCAGTGGCACATGGCCAGGTCGGCCACGGGCCGCTCTACAGTCCAGCCGTAGCGACTTCAGCTGACAGAACGAGCCCTTGTTCGGCGCAACCGGCCACTGCCGCGATCAGCGGCGCGAGGTCAAAGCCCTGGGCATGCAGCCAGTCCTCGTCGTAATAGGTGGTGGCATAGCGTTCGCCACCATCACAGAGAATTGCCACCACCGAACCGGATTCCCCCGCTGCGACCATCCGCTGCGCCACCAGCAGTGCGCCGATCAGATTGGTGCCGCTAGAGCCACCCACCTTGCGCCCCAGACGCTGCGCCAGGTAATGCATGGCCGCCAGTGACAAGGCGTCCGGCACCTTACACATGGCATCGATCACCGACGGCAGAAAGGACGCCTCGACCCGGGGCCGGCCGATGCCTTCGATCCGCGAGCCACAGTCCAGGCTCAGGCTGGCATCGCCGGTGCGGTAGTAATCGAAAAACACCGAACGCTCAGCATCAGCGCAGAACACCTGAGTGTTGTGGCGGCGATAACGCACATAACGCCCCAGTGTTGCCAGGGTGCCGCCGGTGCCAGGGCTGGACACCAGCCAGCTCGGCTCAGGGAAGCGCTCGCTGCGCAACTGCTGGAAGACCGACTCGGCGATGTTGTTGTTGGCGCGCCAGTCGGTGGCGCGCTCGGCGTAAGTGAACTGATCCATAAAATGCCCGCCGCTCTCACGGGCCAGGCGTTCGGACTCGGCATAGATCTGCGTGGGATCCTGCACCAGATGGCTCTGGCCGCCGTAGAAGGCGATTTGCGCGATCTTCTCCTTCGAAGTGCTGGCCGGCATCACCGCGATAAACGGCAGCCCCAGCAAGCGGGCGAAATAAGCCTCGGAAATCGCCGTGGAGCCGCTGGATGCCTCGATCACCGGGGCGCCGGGTTTGAGCCAGCCGTTGCATAGCGCATAAAGAAACAGCGAGCGCGCCAGACGGTGTTTGAGGCTGCCGGTGGGGTGACTGGACTCGTCCTTGAAATACAGCTCGACGCCCGGCAAACCCGGTAGCGCCAGGGGAATCAGGTGGGTGTCGGCGCTGCGCTGAAAATCCGCCTCGATAATACGGATCGCCTCGCGCGCCCAGGTTCTTGAATCACTCATCGCATGCTCCTCAATCCAACACCCCAGCCGGCAGCGCAGGTGCCGTACGCCACTGACTCAACAACACGCCGGTAAACACCAGCGCAGCGGCCAATACCTGCATGCCATTAAGGCTCTCCCCCAATAACAGAATGGCAAACAGCAGGGTGAACACCGGGATCAGGTTGGTAAAACCCGACGCCCGGCTGGCCGGCAAGCGGCTAACGCCGAAGTTGTACAACCCATAAGCGCCCACCGTGACCAGAATACCGAGGTAAGCCACAGCGCCCAGGCCCATGGGGCTGATACGGGTGGGCAACGGCTCGGTAACCAGGGCCAAAGGCAGAAAAAACAAGGTGCCGACAAAGGCCACCATGGCGGTCAGTAGAAAGGGCGAATAGCGCGATGACAGGTGCTTGAGCAGCAAGGTGTAACCCATGGCGCAGAGCATCGCCAGCAGCTCGTAGAAGTTGCCGAGAATCGGGTTGCTGGCGTGTTCATCGGCACTGCCGGCCAGGCTCAGCCATACCGCACCAATCACCGCGAGCAGAAAGCCGGCCAACGTCGTGCGGCTGATCCGTTCACCCAGAAAGATAAACGCCCCCACCGCGACCAGCAGCGGCAGCAAGGCCGTCACCATGCCCGCTTGCGCGGCGCTGGTGTGCTGCAGGGCCAGGGCTTCGAAGAGGAAATACAGACAGGGTTCGCAGGCGGCCAGGCCCAGCAGGTACTTCCAGTCACCCGCGCGGTAGTGCATCTGCCCACGCCAGCGCCAGGCCAGCAGAAACACCAGGCTGCCAAGGGCCATGCGGCCGAAGATCACCCACAGCGGCGGCAGCTCGGCAAAGGCCAGTTTCAGCGCAATAAAGGAACTGCCCCACAGCGCCATTGCCACGATCAGGCAACCGATTGCCACGCCCTGCCCTTGCCTGTGCATACCAACCGCCACTGCGCTGAAAACCGCAGTCTATCCAGACCACCTGCCAGGCGACAGGCACAGTGGCGCAGTAAAGCTGTACTGCGTGCAGCCTCAGGAATCCCAGGGCTGGCCGCGGGTACGCTCGAACAGTTTGACCTTCTTCTGCATCGCCGCCTTCGACAGCATGTGTGCGCTCACCGGGGCGGTGATGAACAGGAACAGGGTGATCAGCAACTCATGCATACTCAGCCCCGGCTCCTGGCTGCTGAAGAAGATCATCGAGGCCATGATCACCCCACCCACGCCCAGGGTGGTGGCCTTGGTTGGCCCATGCAGGCGGGTGAAGAAATCCGGCAGCCGGTACAGGCCAATCGCCCCGATCAGGATGAACAGGCTGCCGAGAATCAGGCACAGCGAAACCAGTATTTCGATCCATAGCGGCATGGCATTTCCCTCAGTCGATGATGTCGCCGTGGAGCAGATGCTTGCCCACTGCCACGGTGCTGACAAAACCCATGACAGCGATCAGCAGCGCGGTTTCGAAGAACACATTGGAGTTCAGCCAGATACCAAACAGCACCACAATGGCCAGGCCGTTGATGTACAGGGTATCCAGCGCCAGCACCCGATCGGGCATGCTCGGCCCCTGCAACAGGCGCAGCATATTAAGCAGCGCAGCACCGCCCAGCAGGCACATGCACAGCGGAATTACGTAGGCAAGCATTCGAATATCTCCAGCAGCGGCGCTTCGTAACGGCTCTTCACTTCATCGATCAGGGCCTGTACATCCGGAACATCCAGACCGTGCAAGAGCAAGGTCTTGTGGTCGGCACTGAGACCGGCCGACACCGTACCTGGGGTCAATGAAACGATGCTGGCGAGCACCGCGAGGACAAAGTTGTTCTCGATCGCCATGGGCACTTCGACAAATGCCGGGTTCAACCGGCTACGCGGTCCGAGCACCAGCTTGGCCACATGCAGGTTGGCCACCACGATGTCGCAGAACACCCGCAGCATAAACCTGCACAGCAGCAGCGGCTTGCGCACCGACGGCACATCAAGCAGGAAGTTGCGGGTCAACAGGGTGATTCCCCAGCCCAGCAAAGCCCCAAGCAGCAGTTGTCCAAGGTTGAAGGTATTCACCAACAGCAGCCAGATCAGGGTCAACAGCAGCGTCAGCAATGGATGGGGCAGCCAGCGCTTCATGCCTCACCTCCGGGAATAATGGCCAGGTAGGGTTGCAGGTTCAGCAACTGATCGGCCGTGGCCTGCAAGTACGCGGTGATCGGCTGAGCAGCCAGCACCAGCACCACGCTACCCAACAGCAATCCACACACCGCCAGCAACCGGATCGGGTCGGCCTTGTCGGCCGTTGAGGCAGGTTGCGTGCTGCCCGCCCAGAACAGCGCACTGCCGGCACGGCTCAACGCAATCAGCAGGCCCAACCCGCCGATCAGCAGCAGAGGCCAGAGCAGCAGCGCTTGCCCGTCCAGCGGTACGGCACGTAGCAGCATGACCTTGCCGAGAAACCCGGAAAACGGCGGCAAGCCGGCTACCGAGATGGCGGCAGCAAAGAACAATCCGCCCAGCAGCAGTGGCTGACGCAGCGCCTGTTGCTGCAACAACTCGCCACCGGCACTGCCACGCTGGCGCACCACCAGGTCGGCCAGCAGGAACAGCCCACCCGCCACCAGCGTACTGTGCAGCAGGTAGAACAGCGCCGCGCCCAGGCCTGCCGCACTGCCCAGGGCCATACCGGCCAACAGGGTGCCCACCGAAACCACCACCAGATATGCCAGCAACACCTGCAACTGCCGCGCAGCCAGCACGCCGATCACCCCGGCGGCGATGGTCAGGGCCGCCAGCCACCAGAGCAGCTCATGGGCCAGGTTGGCCAACGCCCCGGCAGCGCTGCCGAAAATCAGGGTAAACACACGCAGAATCGCGTACAGGCCGACTTTGGTCATGATCGCGAACAGCGCCGCCACCGGCGCGCTGGCCGAGGCATAGGCACGCGGCAGCCAGAAGTACAACGGCAGAATGGCTGCCTTGAGGGCAAACACCACCAGCAGCAGATAACCTGCGGCGGCCAGTAGCGGGGCCTGCTCGGGATCGGCAGCGGCAACCTTGGCAGCCAGATCGGCCATGTTCAGCGTACCGGTCAGGCCATACAGCACACCCACCCCGATCAGGAAGAACGAAGAACCCAGCAGGTTCAGCACCACGTAGTGCATCCCTGCTCTCACCCGCGCCGCGCCGTTGCCATGCACCAGCAAGGCGTAGGAGGAAATCAGCAGAATCTCGAAGAACACAAACAGGTTGAACAGGTCACCGGTGAGAAACGCGCCGTTGATACCGAGCAACTGGAACTGGAACAAGGCATGGAAGTTCGGACCGCGCTCGTCATCACCACGGCAGGCATACAGCACGGCAAACCCGCCCAGCAGCACCGTTAGCAGCAGCAATACGGCACTCAGGCGATCCAGCAGCAGGATGATGCCAAACGGCGGTTGCCAGTTACCCAGGGCATACACCCGCAACTGATCATCCCCGGCCAGCAGCAACAGGGCCACCGCCACCGGCACCAGGGCCCAGGTTGCCAACAGCGACAGCACACGCTGGGCCGGTTTGCCCATGCGGTGGGCGACCAGCAGCACAGCGCCCATCAACATCGGCAACAGAATCGGCAGAATCAACAAATGGTTCATGTGCGCGGCTCCTCACCGTCGACATGGTCGGTCTTCAGCTCACCCAAACCGCGCAGTGACAGCACCACGACAAAGGCGGTCATGGCAAAACCGATGACGATCGCGGTCAGCACCAGTGCCTGCGGCACCGGGTCGGCATACTGGCTGCTGCCGGAGCCGATCACCGCAGCTCCGCCGGTCACCAGGCGGCCCATGGCAAACAGGAACAGGTTGACCGCATACGAGAGCAGCGTCAGCCCCAGCACCACCGGGAAAACCCGTGCACGCAGCAGCAAGTAGGTGCCAGTGGCCGCCAATACGCCCAGGGTGATTGCAAATAGCGACTCCATCAGAGTACCTCCTTGCTGGACTCGTCCTGACTGACATGGCCGATATTGGAAAGGATCAGCAAAGTGGCCCCGACGACCGCCAGGTACACCCCCAGGTCAAACAGCAAGGCAGTGGCCAACTCGATCTCACCGATCAGCGGAATCGCGAAGTGACCGAAGCTGGTGGTCAGGAACGGATAACCGAACAGCCAACTGCCCAATCCGGTCAATGCGGCCAGCAATACGCCGCTGCCGGCCATGGCGTGGTAACTCAGGGGCTGACGGGTTTGCGTCCAGGTCACGCCATGGGAGATGTATTGCAGGATCAGCGCCACGGCCGTGATCAGCCCGGCAATAAAGCCACCACCGGGCAAGTTATGCCCACGCAGGAAGATAAAGGCCGAGATCAGCAGCGCCATCGGCAGCAGCACCCGCGAGAGCTTGTCGAGGATCATCGGGTGGCTGTCGGTGGACCACAGCCGTCCCTGCGCATCACGCTCCGGGTGCGGCAGGTGCAAGCCGTACAGCAGCGCATAGATGCCGACAGCTGCAATCGCCAGCACGCTGATCTCGCCAAGGGTATCGAAGCCGCGGAAGTCGACCAGAATCACGTTCACCACGTTGGTGCCACCGCCACCCGGCACGCTGTTCTCCAGGAAGAACCCGGCAATGCTCTGATAAGGCCGGGTCATCACCGCATAGGCCAGCAGCGCAATCAGCAGGCCCACACCGCCGGCGATGCCCAGATCACGCAGCACGCGCAGGCTGCTGGACTCGGCCGGGGTGCGATCGGGCATAAAGTACAGCGCCAGCATCAGCAGGATGATGGTCACCACCTCAACCGACAGTTGCGTCAGGGCCAGGTCCGGGGCCGAAAAACGCGCAAAGCCCAAGGCCACCATCAAGCCGGCCGCCCCGAGAATCATCAGTGCCACCAGGCGTTGCCGGTGGAACGCTACGGTAAACAGTGCGGCCAGGCACAAAATGGCCATGCCCAGAGCCGTCATAGCGTCTATCGGGGTCAGAGCCAACGGCCCCTGCAACTGCTCCAGCGGGCTCAGGGCCACCACCACCAAAAGCAGCGCCGCGCCCAGCATCCAGCCCAGATAGCGCTGCTGCGAGCCATTTTCCAAACGCCCGGTGATGCTGCGCGACAGCAGGTTCAGGCTGCGCATCGCCTGCTCGAAGACCTGCGTGGCATCAATACTCGGCAAGCCCTCATACCAGCGAAACAACGGCTTACGGCAGGCATACACCAGCAACCCGCCGAGCAAGGCGACAAAACTCATCAGCAGCGGCAGGTTGAAACCGTGCCAGATCGCCAGGCTGTAACTCGGCAGATCGCCACCCAGAGCGGCCGAGGCGCTGACGGCCAATAACGGCGCCACGGTGTACGCCGGCACCACCCCCACCAACAGGCAGAGGAACACCAGAATCTCCACCGGAATCTTCATGTAACGCGGCGGCTCATGTGGCGGGTAATTCGGCAGGTCGATCGGCTCACCATTGAAGAACACGTCATGGATAAAACGCAGCGAATAGGCCACAGCAAACACCCCGGCCAAGGTCGCGACCGCTGGAATCACCCAGTTAAAGCTGCCCAGCAGGTGCTGGTTGAGGGTTTCGCTGAAGAACATTTCCTTGCTCAGGAAGCCATTGAGCAACGGCACTCCCGCCATCGCCGAGGCCGCCACCATGGCCAGCAGCGCGGTATGCGGCATGTATTTCCACATGCCGTTGATACGGCGCATGTCGCGGGTGCCCGTCTCATGGTCGATGATCCCCGCCGCCATAAACAGTGAAGCCTTGAACGTGGCGTGGTTGATGATATGGAACGCCGCAGCCACCGTGGCCAGATCGGTGTCCAGGCCGAACAGCAAGGTAATCAGGCCCAGATGACTGATGGTCGAATAGGCCAGCAGGCCCTTGAGGTCATGCTGGAACAACGCCATGCAGGCACCGACCAGCAACGTCACCAGACCGGTCATGCTGACCAGGTAGAACCACCACTCCGAACCGGCCAGAGCCGGATACAGGCGGGCCAGCAGAAACACTCCAGCCTTGACCATGGTCGCCGAGTGCAGATAAGCCGACACCGGGGTTGGCGCCGCCATGGCATGCGGCAGCCAGAAATGAAATGGAAACTGCGCCGACTTGGTAAACACCCCCAGCAGCACCAGAATCAGCGCCAGCGGATACAGGGCATGACCACGAATCAGCTCGCCAGCGGCCAGCACCTCACTCAACTCAAAGCTGCCCACCATATGACCGATCAGCAGAATGCCGGCCAGCAGCGCCAGGCCACCACCACCGGTCACGGTCAGGGACATGCGCGCGCCGCGCCGGGCATCCGAACGTGCCCCCCAGAAACCGATCAGCAGGAACGACGACAAGCTGGTCAGCTCCCAGAACATCAGCATCAGCAGCAGGTTTTCCGAGAGCACCACACCCAGCATGGCGCCCATGAACAGCAGCAGGAAGGCAAAGAAGCGCCCCATCGGCTCAGCGTCCGACAGGTAATAACGGGCATAAAGAATGACCAGCAGGCCGATGCCGAGAATCAGCAAGGAAAACAGAAAACCCAGGCCATCCAGGCGCAGACTGAGGTTCAGGCCCAGCGCAGGCAGCCAGTCAAGACGAGCCACCAGAGGCTCACCGGTAAATACCGCAGCCTGCTGGGACAGCAGCAGAGCCAGTGCAATCAGAGGGGCCACGGCAGTCGCCATGGCGCAAGCAGAACGCCCAAAACGCTCGGCCAGTAATGGCAGAAGAATGCCGAGAAACGGCAAGGCGATGATCAGCGCAAGCGTCATAGAAAAACCCCTTAATACGAACCAGGCACACGCACCTGGCTGGCTGACTGCCAAACCTGCTTATGGGCTGCTCGCTACAGAACCTATCTGCAACGCAGCCGGCACAGAAGTATTACACCGCCCAACAGCGAACGCGCAGCAACGCAACGCGGCAGCGATTATCCATAACTATCGTCTAACCGTCATGGATAGAATTATTACTAAAAGCTCAATACGCCCCACATACAAACCGGGCAAACCACTGAACAGGCTGAAAAACAGCCATAAAAAAACCGGATCAGCCTTACGACTGATCCGGTTTTTGCGTCACTCAGTGAGTAACGCGGCTGGTGCCATTGACGGTCATGATGCGCACACGCTCACCGACACGGAAGATCTGATTTTCTTCCACCGCCTGAACATAGGCACGCATGCTGCCGTCATCTTCCAGCACGGTGATTTCCACGCCCTGGGTACGGGTCAGGCCTTCTTCGGTCATGGCACCCAACAGGCCACCCGCCACTGCGCCAATCACCGCCGCCACGGCACTGCCGCGACCACCACCCACACCACTGCCGGCGACACCGCCGATCACTGCACCGGCACCGGCACCGATAGGGGTTTTCGTGCCTTCGATCTTCACCGGACGCAGCGCTTCGATGGTGCCCATGCGCACGGTCTGTACGGTACGCGCCTCGTCGCGCGAATAGGTATCACCGGTCAGGCTGGAGGCACAGCCACCCAGCAGGGCCAACGCAGCAAACGAGGCAACCAACAGCAAGGGTTTACGCATGATCAGTTCTCCAATTGGGCAGGTATCCATTAGAACGCCTGCGGGGCTTATATGTCACTCGACAATCTGCCGCAAAACTTTACCCCGACAGCATGCCAGAAGCGTGGCGCGACACTGTGCCACGTTCAGGGCTAACCGCCGCGTGGCCTAAGCTAGAACCTGATTTGGGGGGCTTATGGATTACTTTATCGTCGTCATCACCAGCGTTGCCGGGCTTTACTTTCACTGGTGGCTGTATGTGCGCATCAAGCGCTGGGGCGACCGTGATCTGGCGCTGTCGCTGGCTGGCGACTCGCCGGCGAAACGCAGTTACATGCTTGAGCGCCTGCGTGAAGCCCAAGCGGCCGGCATCAAGCGCAACGCCCTGCCCGCCTGGCTGGAACAGGCCGCCGCGCAGTATTGCGAAGACTAGAGCAGCATCAGGGCGCCAGGCGCTCACGCAGCCAGGCGTCGTTGTGCAGGCGGAAATTCAGGCGATCATGCAGACGGCTGGAGCGCCCCTGCCAGAATTCGATCCGCTCTGGCAGCAGGCGATAGCCGCCCCAGTGCGGCGGACAGTGTGGCGTGCGATCCAGAAAGCGTTGCTCGGTCTGCGCCAGCAGCCCTTCCAACTCGGCACGATCGGCAATCACCCGGCTCTGCGGTGAAGCCCAGGCCCCCAGACGGCTGCCCAATGGGCGCACCTGAAAATAAGCATCGCACTCTGCCGCCGTCACCCGCTCGACACGCCCTTCGATGCGCACCTGACGCTCCAGGCTAGGCCAGAAAAAGGTCATGGCGGCAAACGGATTGGCGGCCAGGTGTTGGCCTTTGGCGCTGTCGTAGTTGCTGAAGAAGGTGAAACCGCGTGCATCCAGGCCCTTGAGCAACAGAACCCGGCAGTGCGGACGACCTTCGCCATCCACAGTCGCCAAGGTCATGGCATTGGGTTCGACCGGCGGTTGCTCGGTCTTGACTGCATCGGCAAACCATTGCTCGAACAGCGCAAACGGCTCAAGCGGTGCTTGTGCTTCGCTCAGGCCGTCACGGGTGTAGTCACGGCGCATGTCAGCCAGGGTCTGGGTCATCGGCAAATCCTCTTGAACAGATGCGCCCTAGCTTACCCGCGAGCGCTCTATTTGGCTTGATCTGCGGCAACACCCGGTTGCGCAGCAGCCTATTGGCTGCTGGCTGGCTTGTCGGCCTTGGCGACGGTTTTGGCGTTCTTGTCGGCAACCGGCTTGACCGTAGCGACCGCAGCAGCCGGGAGCGGCTGGCTGTATTTGGCGATCAGGGCGTTGAGGGTGTCTTTCGAAGTCAGGAGGATTTCCACCCGGCGGTTCAGCGCACGGCCTTCCTGGCTGTCGTTGGCGGCACGCGGCATGTCCGAGCCCAGCCCCTTGACCATCAGACGGTTCTGCTTGAGACCACTGAGGCGGAAGATCGAGGTGAACGCACGGGCGCGCTGCTGGCTCAGTTCGCGGTTGGCATTCACTTCACCGCTGCTATCAGCATGGCCGAGAATCAGCACACCAATGGTTTCATCACTCTCCAGCAGCTTGGCCATGCGGCTCAACGGGCCGAGGGTAGTCGGCAGCATCATATGTGGACGGTCCGGGTTGAATGACCCTTGTACCGGCGCGGTGACCACCAGCAGGTTTTCCCGGCGCTCGAACTCGAAGTGGGTGCCCTTGATGGCTTCGCGCACCTTCGGCTCATACACATCCAACCAGGCCTGAGTCACTGCCGGTGGCGGCATGGCGACGACTTTCGGTGCAGGTTTTTCGGACTTTTCGAACAGGCTGCAGCCGCTGATCAGGACACACAGGGCAATGGCGAGAGTTCTGTTGGCGAGCATCGGGAATCCACATCGTGATAAACAAAAAGAAGCCGGCGATGGCCTGCACGAACAGCAGGCCATGCCATGTTGCGCCGCAGTTTAGCCGAGCTGGCTATAAACAATCAGCCAATAGACGCGCAAGTTTCTGCGCACGGGGGTCCATCAAGACGAACGGTCCCAGGTTATTGGTGACAAATCCGAAGGCTACGTCCCGTTCCGGGTCGGCAAAACCAATCGAACCACCCGCGCCAGGATGACCAAAGGCCCGTGGACCGAGGCCATAGGTGGCATTGGCCACCTCGGGCTGATCCAGCATGCAGCCCAGACCAAAGCGGGTGCGGGTCAGCAGAGTCTTGTCGTCGCCCACGGCGTGCTCGCGGGTCAGCTCGTCGAGCAATTCGCTTTCCAGCAGACTGCCATCGAGCAGGCCAGTGTAAAAACCGGCCAGGCTGCGGGCATTGCCGTGGCCGTTGGCTGCCGGCTGCTGCATGCGCCGCCATTCGGGCTTGTTGGTGCTGGTCATGATCGACGGCGGGTTGGTGAAGGCCCGCGTACTCATGGCGGCAGGCTCGCTCATCATGGTTTTGAGCAGGCGCTGGGCTGCCGCATCGCCAAAATTGCCCTTGCCACGGGAAATGATCGCCACCCGGTCGAACTCCTCGTCGGCCAGGCCGACGTGAAAGTCCAGCCCCAGCGGCTTGGCAATGCGCGCAACAATCGACTCACCCGGCCCGCGCCCTTCAACCCGGCGCAGCACTTCACCGACCAGCCAGCCGTAGGTAATCGGCGCATAGCCATGGCCGTCACCCAGTGACCACCAGGGCTCCTCGGCGGCCAGCGCGGTGGTCATGGCCTGCCAGTCATAGAGGGCTTCGGCCGGCAGCATCTGACGCAGGGCCGGCAGCCCGGCCTGGTGACTAAGCAGATGACGCAGGGTGATTTTTGCTTTGCCGGCCGCCGCAAATTCGGGCCAATAGCGGGCCACGGGGGCATCCAGCTCCAGCTTGCCTTCGGCGACCAGTTGCAGCGCAGTCACCGCAGTAAAAGTTTTGGTGCAGGAAAACAGGTTGAGAATGGTGTCGCTGTGCCAGGGCTGTTGGCCGTCCTTGTCGGCCACACCGGCCCACAGATCGACCACGGTTTCACCGCCCACCTGCACACAAAGTGCCATGCCACGCTCTTGCGGCTCATCAAACAGCGCCGCAAAACCATCGCGCAGCGCCTCGAACTTGAGGTCGAAATAACCCTGTATCTGCACCACCCTCTCCTCGTTCATGCTTGGCTTAATGCCTGCGGATTGTTCCAGCTCCGGCGCCGGCGGTGAACCCGGCGCAAGATTGGCAACCCCATTATCAGCCTGGCGAATAGCGCGTTACGGCTTCTCAGGCGCACTCGCCGGGATGGGCTTAAGCAGCAAGTTCGGCACGCCCAGGTTGGCTTTGCGCACCGTTTTGACAAAGCCCTGCCAAGGGCGGTCGGTGATGGCAACCAGGCCCAGGTGACCATTTTCACCATCCAGCAGGCGACCGGTAACCGGCTGATCGAGGTACTGGAACCAGTGCACACCGACAACCTGTGGTTCTTCCAGGGCCTTACTGAGAAAGTGCGCATAGGCCGGGCCACGCTCTTCTTCCTTGTAAACCTCGGCCACACCGCCCCAGAAAGGCCCGCGATCACGCGAGCCGAAGTGGAATTCACTGACCATCACTGGCTTGTCCAGCTGCCGCAATGCCGCAAAGTCATAACCTTGCTGCGGTTCACGGGTGTAGAGATTGAAACTCAGCACATCACAGAAGCGTGCGCAGGCACTCACCGCCTCGGGGATGCTGCTGGCAAAACGGCCGCCCAGCAGCAAGTGGTTGGGCGCATGCCAGTCAAGCGAGTCGGCAATGGTCTTGAAGTAGGTTTCCGCGTACAGGCGCAGGAAGGTCTGCATGTCCTGCTCGATGGCTGGAAATTCGGCGCTCGGCAACGGTGCCTGGAACCCTGGATCTTCCATCAGCTCCCAGGCTTGTAGCTCGATACCCCAGGCGCGGGACAGACCATTGTGGTTCCGGTACTTGTCGCGCAACTGTTTGAGGAAGGCCCGCTTTGCCGGCACATCGGTGGTCAGGCGCAACGTGGCGTAAGCCAGGGCATATCGGCCGTTGGGGTCATCCGCCGGGCCGGCCCAGGCCAGCTCGTTGTCGGCGAAGTAACCCAGCAACCAGGGGTTGTCGCGATGGTCACGCGCGGCAATCGCCACAGCCCGTTCGGTGGCCATGGCAAAACGCGGATCGAACGGATCCGGCATCGCGCCCCACCAATCGACACCGGTGCTGATGGTGGCGTAATCGCCACGGATCGACAGCGAGAGGGTGAACGGCATCCGGGCATCGCCAGCAAAAGTCGGCTCACTCCAGCCGCCCAGGGTGTTGAAGCCCCAGGCCTGCAGGCGGTCCTGACTGCGCGAACGCCAGGCGGCGGCGTCAAACTGACCGTAGCTGCGGTGCACGTTGGCCTTGTAGAAGTCGAACCAGCGCCCGCTGGCATAAGCCCGGCCCTGATTGGCACCAGTATCACTGCGGCTATCGGCAGTGCCGGAGTATGCGGCCAGCGCTTCGCCCGTTTGTGGCAGCGCGCTGAACATCGCCTCACGCCCCTCGACATAGGTCGCGCTCTGCTGGGTGGTCACGGCGTTCACGCCCAGCGAGTAGAACGGGTTGCCCTCGGGCGTCACCAGGTACCAACGACCGTCACGTTTTTCCGTACGGAAAAAACCGCTGGCCTCGAACGGCTGACCGCCCGTCCAGCCGGCGAACTTGTCCTGCGCTGGACGCTCGGCCAACCAGCCTTGCAGCTGCTTCTGCTCCTGGCCGATGGCCTGCTGCAGTTGCTCGTCGCTCTTGACCTTATCCGGCCAGTCGGCGCGGGTGAACTGGCCATAACTGTCGACGATGCCGGCATAGGCTGCCGCCGACAGCTGCTCGCTGCTCACCCCAAACTGGCTGATCAGGATATGTTGCGCCGCTTTCGGCTGCGGAATCGACACGGTAACGGCGCTGACCTTACTCAGGTCCAACGCACCACTGACGGTGTCCGCCAGCAACAGACGCTGACCCTTGTGTGTCCAGGGCGGCACACCAGCACGCATGCCCTGATCGCGCGGCGAAGTGGCCTTGAGCGGAATCAGCAGGGTTTGCGCCGGGCCAGCCGGTAAGGCGATACGCGTGGTCAGGCGCTGGCCATCGCTGCTCTCAACCAGTACATCCAGCGTCAGCGCCCAGTCCATGGCATTTTGCAGCCGCAGGCTGACCAACGTCTGCTGCGACCAATCCCAGCTGCCGCTTTGCGGCGTCAGGCGCAGGCTCGGTTGCGCTGCCGGATGGAAGGTCACCCGGCGCAATACTTCGCCCTGCGGGGTCGGTTCGCCAATGCGATTGGGCAGTTCAGCGTCCTGCGTGGTCACTTGTACGGCGTCTAGCGGCCGGACGAAGTTGAACAGCTCCTGTCGCTCCGTGGCCAAGGCTGCACTGCAAAAACCCAATAAAGCTGATACCAGAACGCCCGCCTGCAGCCTGCGCTTAACCTTCACGAACCTCACTCCTCGACTTACAGCATGATCACGACCACTACGGGTAGAGCGCCCGCCGTGGCAACTTGGCTTGGTTGTACAACATGGCCATTGTGGTGTGGCGTTCAGACGTTAGCCAGCGCGACAGGTTCATCGCTCAGCTGATTTCCCGGCGAAAAGGCGGCAAGGCATTGAGAATCGACTTGCCATAACGCTGAGTCACCACCCGCCTGTCGAGCAAGGTAATGATGCCGCGATCCGCTTCAGTCCGCAGCAAGCGTCCGCAGGCCTGCACCAGACGCAGCGAGGCATCCGGTACGGCAATTTCCATGAACGGGTTGCCGCCGCGCGCTTCGATCCATTCGGCCAGCGCGGCCTCGACCGGATCATCCGGCACGGCAAAGGGAATTTTGGCAATCACCACGTGTTCGCAATAGGCTCCCGGCAGGTCGACCCCCTCGGCAAAGCTGGCCAGGCCGAACAACACACTTTCCTCACCGGAATCCACCCGCGCCTTGTGCTTGTTCAGGGTTTCCTGTTTGGACAGGTTGCCCTGGATAAACACCCGCTTGCGCCAGTCTCGCTCCAGGCCATCGAACACATCCTGCATCTGCTTGCGCGAGGAAAACAGCACCAGGGTGCCGCGCGAACCTTCGACCAGCCCCGGCAGTTCGCGAATGATCGCCGCCGTATGCGCGACCGCATCGCGCGGATCGGCGTTCAGGTTGGGCACCCGCAGCACACCGGCGTCGGCGTGGTGGAATGGGCTTGGCACTACGGCAGTGACCGCGACCTTGGGCAAACCCGCGCGCATACGATAACGCTCGAAGGTGCCCAGCGCGGTCAGCGTGGCCGAGGTCACCAGCGCGCCATAGGCAACGTTCCACAGGTTACGCCGCAGGGTTTCCGCAGCAAGGATCGGGCTGGCATTGACTTCGATGTCGAACAGCGCGCCGCTTTCCGCCAGCGTCAGCCAACGCGCCATGGGCGGGCTTTCCTCCGGGTCTTCCGTGGTGAAAGCCAGCCAAAGTTCCCAGTTGCCCTGGGCGCGCGCCAGCAGGCTGCCGAACAGCGGGTACCACTCCTCGGCCTGATGGCTGGCGATACCGACCGTGGCCTCACCATCCATGGCCTCTTTAAGCTGCTCAGTCACCCCGGTGAACAGGTCAGTGAGCTTGGAAAAGCCCTTTTTCAACTCGGTGCCCAGCTCAATCAGGTGGGGCGGCACCAGACCGCCGACAAAGCGATGGCGCGGGCGCTCGCGGCCTTCCATATCTTCACCGGGTTTGAACTCGGCGACCTGCTCGCAGGCGGCGAACATGAACTGCTGCTGGGTTTTGATCTCCCGCGCCAGTTCTGGCACCTGCTCGATCAAGCGCCCCAGATCACCGGGCAAGGGGTGCTGGGCCAGTAGTTTGGTAAGGTTCTTGGCGGTCTGTTCCAGCCAGTCGGCGGTCGAGCGCAGGCGGGTGAAATGAGCGAAATGGCCGATGGCTTTGTCCGGCAGGTGGTGACCTTCGTCGAACACATACAGGGTGTCGCGCGGGTCCGGCAGTACTGCACCGCCGCCCAACGCCAGGTCAGCCAGCACCATGTCATGGTTGGTGACAATCACATCAACCTTGCCCATGCCTTCCCGCGCTTTGTAGAAGGCGCATTGCTGAAAGTTCGGGCAATGCCGGTTGGTGCATTGGCTGTGATCGGTGGTCAGCTGCGACCAGCGCGTGTCTTCCAGTTCTTCCGGCCAGCTGTCACGGTCACCATCCCATTTGTTGCCGGCCAGTTTCTCGATCATCGCGGTGAACAGTTTCTGGCTCTGCTCATCGACATCGATCTTGAAGCCTTCTTCCTCGAACAACTGCGCGGTGGCACTCTGCGCCTGACCTTCCTGCAACAGGATATCCAGCTTGGACAGGCACAGATAACGGCCTCGGCCCTTGGCCAGGGCAAAGCTGAAATTCAGCCCACTGTTGCGCATCAGATCGGGCAAGTCCTTGTGCACGATCTGCTCTTGCAGCGCCACGGTTGCCGTGGCGATCACCAGACGCTTGCCCGCGGCCTTGGCTGTAGGAATGGCCGCCAGGCTATAGGCCACAGTCTTGCCCGTACCGGTTCCGGCCTCGACCGCCACCACCGCCGGCTCGCCGAGGCGGCGACCTTCATCGTCCGTGGTGATCGCGCCCAGCACCTTGGCAATTTCGGCAATCATCAGACGCTGGCCATAGCGTGGCTTGAGCGACTTGGCTTCGAGAAAACGCGAATAGGCACCCTGGATCTGGGTCTTGAGTTCAGTACTGAGCATGGGGTCTTGGCGAGAAAGGCTGGATAAATTTTCAGTGTTTGCAATCGGCGGCTATCATAGCGCGCTAATTGATCCAGCGCTCTGATAGGAGTACCCGCATGACCCCCTATGCCTTTGTCTACAGCCTGCATCTACTTGCCGCCCTGGTCTGGGTCGGCGGGATGTTCTTCGCCTGGATGATCCTACGCCCGGCGGCGGTCGCCGCGCTGGAGGCGCCGGCCCGCCTGAAACTCTGGCTGGAGGTGTTTCCGCGCTTCTTCTACTGGGTCTGGGCGGCGGTGCTGGTATTGCCGATCACCGGCGTTGGCATGCTGCATCTGCGCTTTAACGGCTTCGACAGCGCGCCCCGCTATGTGCACATCATGATGGGGCTGTATATCGCCATGCTGGCGTTGTTTCTGCGTATCCAGGCCCTGCAACTGCCGGAACTGCGCCGCGCGGTGGAAGCGCAAGACTGGCCAAATGGCGGCGCCGTGCTGGGCCGCATCCGGCGACTGGTGGGATTGAATCTGCTGCTCGGTCTGCTGTTAGTCAGTATCGCTGCTGCGCGTCCGAGCTTCTGAATGGCAGCAACCGCTGCCCCAAGGCAGCGGTTGCTGATCGAGCCCGCTTAAAAACGCACCACGTTCAACGCACCGGTCGGCCCTGCTTCGCCAGCACGCCCGGCCTGCCCCGGTTTGCCATCGCCGGCACCCGCAGTGCTGTAGAGCCAGCAGCCCTTGCTGCCCCCCCCTTGACCGCCCGCCCCCGGCGTACCCGGCAGACCACCTGCGCCACCCTCGACCCGTACTTGCAGCGACTCAACCGGGAAGTCCTGCGGTACTTCCAGACGTACCTGAGCACCCGCCGCCCCAGGCTGGCCATCGCCACCATCCAGACCGTCATGACCATGGCTGGCCTCGCCCCAGGTGCAACCGCCAGGCTTGCCGTTCGCACCGGCCAGACCGGCATACCCAGGTGCACCATTACCGCCACGGGCATCAACCAGCAGGCTTTCGACGGTAACAACTTGCAGCCGCAGGCTCAGGTTACGCCCGGGTAATGCCGGTTGTTCACTGCTGCCCTGAGCGCCACGGGCGCTGATCTGCGCACCACTGGCAATCTCTGCCGTCGCAGCTTCCAGGCGCAGCTCGCGCTCGCTGGGCGCAACCGAGAGACGCGCGTCACGCCCCAGACGCAATTGGGCCACACGCAGTTCAGTCACCCCTGCTGGAATCAGCAACGTGCCGTGATCGGCAATGTCCAGACGATCCAGCAACAGCACGCTGGTATTGCCGGGCAGGCGCATAAAGGAATTGGATTCAACTTCGATAACTGCTTCAGCCATAACCAATGGGCTGACCAGCGCAGCAAGTACAAGCCAGTTACGCATTTTCAGCCTCCAGCTGCAGTTCTTCCTGAGGGTGCTCCACAGCGTGCTGCGGCGCAGTAGGCTCATCTGGCAACCCCAGCAACTGGAACACACCGAACAACATGACCTGCACGCGCTCCTGAGCCGGCTTGGCGCTGGTCGCAATGCGCTTATCGAAAAGCCACAGTTCCAGCCCATGCACCAGCAGAATTAACGCACCGGCTGCATGCAGCAGCAGAGCAAAGGGCTGCGCGAAAGGTTGCAGTAGATTGGCCAGTACGACACCCCAGAACAATGCCGTCAGCACTTTTCCCAGCAGTAAAAATGTCTTCATACCCGCCCCAAGCAGTTTTTATTTCGCTGCACCTTAACTGCTTTGGGAGAGTGCTGCTAGAAGGCCAGTAAAAACCATAACGGACAAACGCCCGCACAGCTTTTACTGGTGAATGGAAGCCCTGCCACTGGCAAGCTATTGAGAACCTACGAACGCACAGATCAGGAAATTCTCAACAGCTTGCCAGTGCCGCAGCAGCTTTAAGGTTGCGCCTCGACCTCGGCCTCCACGCGGCGGTTGATGGCGCGTCCGGACTCGCTGTCATTGTCCGCAACCGGCCGCGACTCACCATAACCAACGGAAGACACCCTACTGCTGTCGATACCATGCTGATTGACCAGCACATCGCGCACAGCATTGGCCCGACGCTCGGACAGTGCCTGGTTGTAGGCATCACTGCCAACAGCATCGGTATGCCCTTCAACGGTCGTGGTGGTTTGCGGGTATTGCTTCATGAAATCAGCCAGGCTCTTGATATCTGCCTGACTGTCTTCTTTGACATCGGACTTGTTGAAGTCGAATTTGACATCCAGCTCCACACGAACCGACTCGACAACCTCTATGGGTTCTGAGACAGGCTCAGCCGGCGCGCTTGCATATTCCTTGAGAGGGCAACCGTTGTGGTGCACAGGCGTATTAGGAGGAGTACCGGGGCAACGGTCACGACGGTCAAATACACCGTCATCGTCTTCATCACCGTCCTGGGCATAACAAATCAGCGTGCCGATGACCGCACCGGCCACTGCACCACCTGCTGCCCATGTTGAACTTTCGATTGCGCCCAGACCTGCACCGGTCAGACCGCCAATTGCACTGCACAGGGGCCAGTTCCCTTGGTTGAGCGGCGCATCTCCCGTACTGGAAGTTGTGACGCAACCTGAAAGAACACTGCTGACCAAGAGAATGGGGGCTACCCCCATCATGGATCTAACTCTCATGGTAGAAATCTCCTGTTGTACCGGCTACTGCCGGTAACTTAGGAGTAAAGACCCACCCTTTGAGCTGCACAAGCCGGACCCTCGCGGGCCCGGCCTGTTTTTTTCAGAAAGCCTGGATTCAGGCAATCAAGGACGTGCTTCTACTTCTGCTTCTACACGACGGTTGACGGCGCGGCCATCAGCGGTGGTGTTGTCCGCAACCGGACGAGTCTCACCATAACCTACAGCGTTCACGCGATCAGCGCCTACGCCATACTGGTTGACCAGCACGTCACGCACGGCATTGGCACGGCGCTCGGAGAGTTTCTGGTTGTAGGCATCGCTGCCCACGGAGTCAGTGTGGCCTTCAACCACGGTGGTGGTTTGCGGGTACTGGGTGAGGAAATCGGCCAGGTTCTTGATATCGCCGTAGCTTTCTGGCTTGACCTGTGCTTTGTCAAAATCGAACTTGACGTCCAGTTCAACGCGTACAGCTTCAGCTGGCTCAGCCACAGCCACTTCTTCAACCACTTCCTCAACCACAACAACCTGCTCTTCGCTGGCACCGTGCACCCAGCAATAAGCTGCTGCCAGACCTGCACCGGCTACAGCACCGCCGCCCGCCCAGCTGGAGCTCTCGATTGCACCCAGAGCAGCACCGCCCACACCGCCGATCGCGGCGCAGGTTGGCCAATCCGTTTTTTGCAGCCCGGCACAACCGGTCAAAAAGCTACTCGCGACAATCAGGGGTAATGCTTTCCTGGTGATGCTCATATGTCCGTCTCCTATTGGTAAATCGGTAAAAACCGATACTGACGAAGTAAAGACGCCAGTAACAAAATATGCCAGAGAATATGCAAAGACATTAGTAGCACGATCCGCACTAGGCCGCATTGCACTGGCACGTTAGTCTTTATGCACCCGAGCGAGGACTTTTCATGCCTGCAACCTTGTCATCCCGAACACCCCAACAAGCCCTTGCCGCTCTGCTGGCCCGTTATACACCGCAACGCCTATTGGTCATTGGCAGCCGTGAACTACCGGCGATTGACGCCTTTCTCGCCGCTCACCCGGACTGCCAGATCGCCCACGCCCCAGCTGCGGCACTGCCGGCACAACTGGCGGCTCAGCGCTTTGACCTGGCCCTGGTGGTCGATTGCCTTGAACATATCGAGAAACGTATTGGCCTGCAGTTGCTGGGCGGGGTTCGTAACCTGAACGCCAGCCGCATCGCCGTATTGGTCGATATGGACGCCTGCGAGTGGCAGGAAACCGACTTTTTTGCCCTGGCCTTACAGGCCAGCGAGCGCTTCCAACGGGATGGGCAAACCCTCAACCTGTTTACCTACGACCTGCTCGATTACAAACAGGTACCCGACTGGCTGAATGCGAAGTTCTGGGCCAACCCGGAAAACTTTGGAAAATATTGGTGGTAAACCCATGAGCAGCACACCCTGCCCGTGCGGCAGTGAGCAGTCATTGGCGCAATGCTGCGGCGCTTACCATGCCGGTACACCCGCCCCCAGCGCCGAAACCTTAATGCGCTCGCGCTACAGCGCCTATGCCTTGGGCCTGATTGACTACTTGGTGCGCAGCACATTACCCGCACAGCAAAATGGCCTTGATCAACAGGCCATCCGCAGCTGGAGCCAAAGCAGCACCTGGCTGCGACTTGAGGTAGAAAAAGCAGAAAATATCGCGGGTGATCCCGCACACGCCTACGTCACCTTCACCGCCCACTGGCAAGACAGCAGCGGCGAGCATAGCCACCGAGAACGCTCGGCTTTTGTTGCGCATGCTGGTAACTGGTACTTCATCGACCCGACAGTCGAGCTGAAGACCGGTCGCAATGACGCCTGCCCCTGCGCCAGCGGACTGAAATTCAAGAAGTGTTGCTCAGCCTACTTCTAGCGCAATGGCTGCAGAACTAATCTTGCAGTTTCAGGTGTGAAATGTCCGGTGGTGGCCCTGCTGGGGCCTTTTTCAGCTCACCCATGTCGCTACCTGCGGGGGCCAGGCTGAACTGCGACAAATCCAGAGACGGTGCGGGTGCCGCCGGCTTGTTGTCTTGCAGGTCATCACCCAGCGGGGCAATGCCGAAATCAGGGGCATCCACCTCGGCAAATGCGGCCATGTATTCGTCACGCGGGGCCACCTGCAGGCGCCCTGCCGACCCACTGGCCGCTTGTGCCTGTGCTGTCGCGACGGGTGCGGGAGCAGGAAAAGCAGCTGGCGGTGGGGCCAGCTCTATCTCTTCAATGACCTCGTCCATGTCGGCCACTTCGACCACAGCGCCAGCACGTTCAAGGGTCGAGCGATATTTCTCGGCTCCGGCCTCGTCCAGGTTGCTTTTGATGACGATACGCCGACCGGAAAACAACAGCGCCAAACGCTGCTCATCCGCCTGAAACAGCTTGGCAACGTTGGCTTTTACCAGCTCCAACTGAGCCCCCGGGACCAACTGCGCACTGAAGGCAATTTCGTAGCGAGCCATGGTCATACTCCTGTCCTAATCGTTGCTCAGTATGGCGCAGGTTTTTTTACCGTCACAACAGGTTGCAGCCAAGCACTTGCTTGTTACACTGATGCGTCCTTCGGAGTATGCAATGTTTTACCAGGCGCAAACGATAAGAATTCTCAGCCTATTGATGTTTTTTGGCCTCCTGTCGGGCCTCGGCGGTTGTTCCTCTCCAGGTGATCTCAAATCTCCGGAAGTGCGCCTCGTTAAAGTCGACGTGGTTAAAGCCAAACTGCTGGAGCAGCATTTCACGCTGCGCTTTCGCATCGATAATCCCAACAACTTCAGCCTGCCGGTGCGTGGGATGGATTACACCGTGCATCTGAATCAGGTGAAGCTGGCCGAAGGCGAGTCCAACGTGTCGTTCACCGTCCCCGCCCACGGCCACCATAATTTCTCCATTCCGGTGCGCACCAACCTCTGGCGCCACCTGCGGCAGATCGTCAAAGCGCTGGAAAAACCCGATGAAGCCATCCCTTATCGCCTGCAAGGCGCAGTAAAAACTGGCTGGTTGTTTGGACAGAGCGTGCACATGTCGCGCAATGGCGAGATAATTCCCGGCGATTACATCCCGGAGTAACCCGCATGACCCAGCAAGAACACGTCCACGGCCCTGACTGCAATCACGACCATGATCACGCTCACAACCATGACCATGACCACGTGCACGGCCCCCACTGCAATCACGGCCACCAGGAGCCGGCGCGCAACGCCCTGAAGGACGTTGGCCGCAATGATCCCTGCCCATGCGGCAGCCAGAAGAAATTCAAAAAATGCCACGGCGCATAAGCCGTCAATGAGCAATCCTGGCCTGCTCCTACTGAGCGCCGGCGGCATACTGATCCTCGCGCTAGGCCTGTATGCCCTGCATCTGTGGCGACGGGTCTGGAACCAGGAAAGAGCCCGTAACGCGGCGCTTAGCGCCCAGCGAACACGCCTTGCGGGCGACCTGCAGATTCTCGCCCGTAGCCTGCTCGATGATCAGTTGCCACTGATTGAAGGGGCCATTCGCATCAAGGTGCTGCTGGACAACTGCGACAGCAGCCTTAGCCAGCACCCTCGCTGCGCCGTCTTCCACCAACTGTTTGCAGCCACCGCCGAAGTGCCCACCCACGCCGACTGGAAGGCCCTGGATAAAAGCGTGCGGCGCCAGCACGAGCAGCGTTTCAGTGCGCTGGAGTTGCAGCACAAGGCTGCCGCTCGCGCCACGGCTCGCTGGTTGCTCTACGAAGCCTTGCCGCCATTGCGGCAAAGCGCCTGATTTGCCTGCCGCGCGGCTTGTCAGTTGCATAGCCGCTGGCTAACGTAGTACCTCCGCCCCATATCCGCACATGGCGCCGAAAGGCGCACACCCCACTTGAGCATTTCTACCCGCAAGGAGCCTGCTGCATGCTAGCGCGCGCGTTACGCCCCATGAGCCATTTCAGCCTCGCCGTCATACTCACGGCCATGGTCGCGCTCAGTGGCTGTCAATCATTGCTGAACAGCCGCTACAGCGACAGCGTGCACCCGGACCAGGGCATCGTTCGGGTCAAGGGTCTGGCGCAAAGCGTGGTGATTCGCCGCAACGCATTGGGCATGCCGCTGATCGAAACTACCACCTTCCACGACGCGCTATTCGCCCTGGGCTATGTGCATGCCAGCGACCGCCTCAGCCAGATGGTCGGCTTGCGCCTGATGGCAGAAGGCCGACTGGCCGAAATGGCCGGCCCCGGCGTGCTGGAAATGGACCGTTTCATGCGCGCGGTCAACCTCAAGAAAAGCGCAGAGGTGCTCTATAGCAATGCCTCGCCGCGGATCAAGAAGTTCTTCGAAGTCTATGCCCGTGGGGTCAACGCCTACCTGTTCCGCTACCGCGACAAACTGCCGATGGACCTGGCCGAGTCCGGCTATCGCCCGGCCTACTGGAAAGCCGAAGATTCGGTGCTGGTATTCTGCCTGCTGAACTTCGGTCTGGCGGTCAACTTGCAAGAAGAAATCGCCTCGCTGGTGCTCGCGCAGAAAGTCGGTAGCGACCAACTGGCTTGGCTACTGCCAACTTACTCCGACGAGCCATTGCCGTTTGACGAGGCCGACAAACTCAAAGGCCTCGATCTCAAGGGTCAACTCGCAGGCCTGAATGCCGTTAGCTCAGCTGTCAGCCAATTCGCCGACGCCCATATGCTCGGCGTGGCGGCGTCCAACAACTGGGCCTTCGCCCCGCAACGCACCCGCAGCGGCAAGAGCCTGCTGGCCAACGACACTCACCTGCCGCTGTCGATGCCATCGGTGTGGAACTTCGTACAGATCCGCTCGCCGAAATACCAGGCCGCTGGCGTATCGATTGCCGGCGTACCGGCTGTAGTGGCCGGTTTCAACGGCAAGCTGGGTTGGGGCATGACCATGGTCATGGGCGACAATCAGGACCTGTTCCTTGAGCAGGTCAAGCAGCAAGGCGGCCGTCTGCACTACCTGGCCGACGGTAAATGGCTGCCCGCGCAGGAACGCCAGGAAACCTTCTTTATCAAAGGCCAGCGGCCGATCCGCGAAACCATCTTCGAAACCCGCCACGGCCCCTTGCTGAATTCGGTGTTGGGCGAACGTAAGCACATGCTGCAGCCCATGGAGCTGAGCAGTCGCTACGGTTTGGCCCTGAAAACCACCCAATTCGAAGCCGACAAGACCCTGGACGCCTTCTTCGACCTGTCGCGCGCGCAATCGGTCGAGCAGGCGTTTGAGGCCACGCGCGAAGTCCGCGCCATGCCGTTGAACATCGTGTTTGCCGATGCGCAGCATATCGGCTGGCAAGTGACCGGGCGCTTCCCCAACCGCCGCGCCGGCCTGGGCCTGATACCGTCGCCAGGCTGGGACAGCCAGTACGCCTGGGACGGCTTCGCTGACCCGATGCTGCACCCCTATGACCAGGACCCGCCGCAAGGCTGGCTAGGCACCGCCAACCACCGCACCGTGCCACGCGGCTACGGTATGCAGCTGTCCAACTCCTGGTTCTACCCTGAGCGCGCCGAACGCATTGCCGAACTCGCGGCCACCGGCCGACATGACACCCAAAGCATGATTGCCATGCAGTACGACCAGACCTCACCTTTCGTGGCCAAGCTGCAGAATATGTTCAGCGCACCCGGCATGGCTGAAGGCCTGAAAGCAGCTATCGCTGCCCTGCCTGTAGCCGAACGCAACAAAGCCCGCGAGGCCTATGCTCGCTTGATGAAATTCGACGGCAAGATGGCCGCCAGTTCGGCGGATGCGGCGCTGTACAGCGCCTTCCTCTACCAAAGCGCGCGAGACACCTTCCTCGACGAACTAGGCCCGGAAAGCAGCCCGGCCTGGAAGGCTCTGATCGATACCGCCAACAACTCCTATTCGGCACAGGCCGACCATCTGCTGGGTCGCGAGGACAGTCCGTTCTGGAACGACACCCGCACTGCGCAACGCGAAGACAAACCCGCCATCCTCGCGCGCAGCCTGGCCGGCGCCGTAACCCTGCTGGAAAGCAAGCTGGGCAGTGACCGCACTGCCTGGCAGTGGGGCAAGCTGCACACCTACAACTGGACCACCGAGACCACCCAACTGGCGCAGTACATGAGCGCCAGCCAACGCACCAGCATCAACGCCATCAAGGGCTATCTCGACCGCGGCCCCTACCCGGCCGGCGGCGATCACGGCACGCTGAACGTTGCGGCCTACAAATGGGGGGAGAACTTCGATACCTGGTTGATCCCTGCCATGCGCATCGTGGTTGATTTCGGCCGCGAAGAACCACTGATCGGCCTGAACAGCTCCGGGCAATCCGGCAACCCGGCCAGCAAGCATTACGCTGACGGTATCGATGCCTGGCTCAAGGGCAGCTATATGAGCTTCCCCTTCCAGTCGCAGAACCTCGACAAGGTCTACGGCAACAAGCGCCTGCTGCTGATGCCCGGAAACTGACTCAGGATCAGCAAGCAAATCGACCGTTCGTCGGCAATCGCTGAACCTATTGCGCGATTGCCGCTCAGAGAAAGTGGACTTACTCCACACATCATCGTTTTAGGGCGCCTCTGGCGCCCTTTCTTTTTATAGCGGCCACCCGGCCGTCGCTACGCGGCGTTAAAAAATGCTTCAGGCAACTTTTGCCCGCGACGCTCCCTACCTCACAAAGCCATACAGCTCTAGCGTGCACTTTGCCGCCAGTTCAACGTAAGCTTTGCGCCTTGTTCCAACGCTTGCTGCCATACCCGCCCATTGCCTGCCGCGCGGTTACGCAAGCTACGTGTTCTGCTCCCTGTGAGGACTTTGAAAGATGAGCAACCGCCAAGCCGAAATCGCCGCTGCCCTCGACGTGGTGCCGCCGTTCGCCGACACCGCCGCACTGGTCGCGCAGATCGAAAAGCGCAAAGCCTTTATCAAGCAATGTCTGCGTAACTCCGGACTGAAAGTGCTGGTGCTGGGCATCAGCGGCGGGGTCGACTCGACCACTGCCGGGCGCTTGACGCAGTTGGCCGTCGAGGAGCTGCGCGCCGAAACGGGCGATGCGGCCTACCGCTTTATCGCCGTGCGCCTGCCCTACAACACCCAGCACGATGAGGCGGACGCCCAGACTTCGCTGCGCTTCATCCGCGCCGATGAAGAAGACACGGTGAACATCGCCGATAGCGTTCTCGGCCTTGGCGAGCAGGTCACTCACCTGCAAAAGCTCAGCGACGCCCGCCGCGACTTCGTGATCGGCAACGTCAAGGCGCGTATCCGCATGGTCGCCCAGTTCGCCATTGCCAACGCCAACAACGGCCTGGTGATCGGTACTGACCACGCCGCCGAAGCAGTGATGGGCTTTTTCACCAAGTTCGGCGACGGCGCCTGCGACCTCGCGCCACTGTCGGGCCTAGTCAAAGGCCAGGTGCGCGCCATCGCCCAACACCTGGGCGCACCGGAAAACCTGGTGTTCAAAGTGCCAACAGCCGATCTGGAAGAGCTGCGCCCTGGCAAGCCGGACGAAGAAGCCCATGGCGTCAGCTACGCGGAAATCGATGCCTTCCTGCACGGCCAGCAAGTGCGCGAAGAAGCCTATGCCATCATCGTGCGCACCTATGACGCCACTCGCCATAAACGCGAATTGCCGCTGGTTCCCTGAGTTTCTGAAACCCATGAAAAAGCCGGGCATTGCCCGGCTTTTTCATTAACGCGGTCGATCAAGCCCTGGGCAGGGTCACACCCAACTGGCCCTGGTACTTGCCGCCACGGTCCTTGTAGGAAACCTCGCAGGCCTCATCCGACTGCAGGAACAGCATCTGCGCTACCCCCTCGTTGGCGTAGATCTTCGCCGGCAACGTGGTGGTGTTGGAGAACTCCAGGGTCACATGGCCCTCCCACTCCGGCTCCAGCGGCGTGACGTTGACGATAATGCCGCAGCGCGCGTAGGTGCTCTTACCCAGGCAGATGGTCAGCACGTCACGCGGAATGCGGAAAAACTCAACGGTGCGCGCCAGGGCGAAGGAGTTCGGCGGAATGATGCACACATCACTTTTCACATCGACAAAGCTCTTCTCATCGAAGTTCTTCGGGTCGACGGTGGCCGAGTTGATGTTGGTGAACACCTTGAATTCATCGGCGCAGCGCACGTCATAGCCATAGCTGGAAACCCCGTAGGAGATCAGTCGATCGGCCCCTTCGTTGCGCACCTGACGCTCGACGAAAGGTTCGATCATGCCGTGCTCTTGGGCCATGCGGCGAATCCACTTATCCGATTTGATGCTCATGGCGGGTGTCCTGCTATAGGCGAGATGATGAAAAAGTGAGCGCATCTTACCGGGGCTGGCGGCAGGGTTCAAAGGCTGTTGCGCCAGCCCGCGCGCGCAGTGGAAAAACCACCTATTAATCGGTAAATAACAGAAAGATGCACAGAGCATTCGCGCTTAGCGCTAAAAGCGGGTATGGTGAGCCCACTGTGCTGCATGTGTCACCGCGAATCGCTACCTGATGCCTAGATTTCGATCAAACATCGTCCGACTCCTAGTACTCGTTGCACTCAGTCCCGGCCTGGGCTTTTCCAGGGCTGTTATTACTTTTGTTAGGAGACATTCACATGTCCAATCGTCAAACTGGCACCGTTAAGTGGTTCAACGATGAGAAAGGCTACGGCTTCATCACTCCGCAATCCGGTGACGATCTGTTCGTACACTTCAAAGCTATCCAGAGCGATGGCTTCAAGAGCCTGAAAGAAGGCCAACAAGTGACTTTCGTGGCCACCCGTGGTCAGAAAGGCATGCAAGCTGAGGAAGTTCAGGTTGTATAACCTGCGCTAACCCGCTTGAGAAAAAGCCCCGCCTAGTGCGGGGCTTTTTTATGTTCAGCACATCCATGTGCTTCACCCCTTCGGGGCTGGCTCGCAAAAATGCTCCCGACATTTTTGTGGGCGCTTATTTATCTGCGACCACGGATGTGGCGCACTGACGTGCGCCACATCCGTGGTCAGTCCTCGCTGATCACGATACTCGGCATTGCCTGCTGCGCACCGCCCTGGGCAATCCGCGCACCGACGTTGCGTGCAGTTTCCTGATAAATCATCGCAATCTGGCTTTCCGGATCGGCAATGGTCGTGGGCTTGCCGCCATCGGACTGCATGCGGATGGCCATCGACAGCGGCAGCGACGCCAGCAGATCGACGCTAAACTGCGCCGCCAGCTTCTCACCGCCGCCCTCGCCGAACAGATGCTCGGCATGCCCGCAGTTCGAACAGATGTGCACGGCCATGTTTTCCACCACACCGAGCACCGGGATGTTCACCTTGCGGAACATCTCCACACCCTTCTTGGCATCCAGCAGGGCCAGATCCTGCGGCGTGGTGACGATCACCGCGCCGGCCACCGGCACCTTCTGCGCCAGGGTCAGCTGGATATCGCCGGTGCCGGGCGGCATATCCACCACCAGGTAATCCAGGTCATCCCAGGCGGTCTGGGTGATCAGCTGGATCAGCGCACCGGAGACCATCGGCCCGCGCCACACCACTGGGGTGTTCTCGCCGGTGAGAAAGGCCATGGACATCACTTCCACACCATGAGCCTTGAGCGGCACAAACCACTTCTGGTCCTTCACCTGCGGCCGCGTGCCTTCAGGGATGCCGAACATGATGCCCTGGCTTGGCCCATAGATATCCGCATCGAGAATGCCGACCTTGGCCCCTTCACGGGCCAGCGCCAGCGCCAGATTGGCGGCAGTGGTGGACTTGCCCACCCCGCCCTTGCCCGAGGCTACAGCGATCACGTTCTTCACATTGGCCAGCGCTGGCACCTGATCCTGCGCCTTGTGCGCCTCGATCTCACAATCAATCTGCACTTGCGCGCGCTCAACACCATCCAGGTTCTCCAGGGCCATTTGCAGAATCTGCGCCCAGCCACTCTTGAACAGCCCGGCGGCATACCCCAATACCAAACGCACCTTGACCTGCCCGCCCTGGATATCCACCGCACGCAGGCAACCGGCACTGACCGGGTCCTGATTCAGATGCGGGTCGGTGTATTGGGACAAGGCAGCTTCGACCGCTGCGCGGGTAACGGCACTCATGGACGGCTCCGAAAGGTCGAGTAAAACAGGCGGGTATGATAACAGCAGCCACAGGCTTCAAGCCGCAAGCAACAAGTCAGCGGCGCTTTTACTTGTAGCTTGTAGCTTGTGGCTTGCCGCTTCCTTTATAGTTACCGGCTTCCTAGAGTTACCAGTGCAGCCGATCACCATGAGCCAAGCCCGCAAGATTCTCGTTACCAGCGCCCTGCCCTACGCCAACGGTTCGATCCACCTCGGCCATATGCTCGAGTACATCCAGACCGACATGTGGGTGCGCTTCCAGAAGCTGCGCGGCAACCAGGCCATCTACGTCTGCGCCGACGATGCGCATGGCTCGGCGATCATGCTGCGCGCTGAAAAAGAAGGCATCACGCCCGAGCAACTGATCGCCAATGTGCAGGCTGAACACACCGCCGACTTTGCCGATTTCGGGGTCAATTTCGACAACTACCACTCCACCCACTCGGAAGAGAACCGTGAGCTGTCGGCGGCCATCTACCTGAAGCTGCGCGATGCCGGGCATATCGCCACCCGTTCGGTCACCCAGTATTTTGACCCTGAAAAGGGCATGTTCCTCGCCGACCGCTTTATCAAAGGCACCTGCCCCAAGTGCGCAGCGGAAGATCAGTACGGCGACAACTGTGAAAAATGCGGCGCCACCTACGAGCCGACCGAGCTGAAGAACCCGCGCTCGGCGATCTCGGGTGCAGTACCGGAGCTGCGCGACTCCAAACACTTCTTCTTCAAGCTGCCGGACTTCGAGGCCATGCTGAAGAGCTGGACCCGCGGCGGCGCGTTGCAGGATGCGGTGGCAAACAAGATTGCCGAATGGCTCGATTCCGGTTTGCAGGAGTGGGACATCAGCCGCGATGCGCCCTACTTCGGCTTTGAAATCCCCGACGAGCCGGGCAAATACTTCTACGTCTGGCTGGATGCGCCGATCGGCTACATGGCCAGCTTCAAGAACCTCTGTGCACGCACGCCGGAGCTGGATTTCGATGCGTTCTGGGGTAAGGACTCCACCGTCGAGCTGTACCACTTTATCGGCAAGGACATCGTCAACTTCCACGCCCTGTTCTGGCCGGCGATGCTCGAAGGCGCGGGCTACCGTAAGCCGACCGGGGTTAACGTGCATGGCTACCTGACCGTCAACGGCCAGAAGATGTCCAAGTCGCGCGGCACCTTTATCAAGGCGCGCACCTACCTCGACCACCTCAACCCCGAGTACCTGCGTTACTACTACGCAGCCAAGCTCGGCCGTGGCGTCGACGACCTTGACCTGAACCTGGAAGACTTCGTGCAGAAGGTCAACTCCGACCTGGTCGGCAAAGTGGTCAACATCGCCAGCCGCTGTGCCGGCTTTATCCACAAAGGCAACAACGGTCTGCTGGTGGCCGGCAATGCTGCGCCGGAGCTGACCGAGGCCTTCGCGGCCGCCGCACCGAGCATCGCCGAAGCCTATGAGGTCCGTGATTTCGCCCGGGCCATGCGTGAAATCATGGCCCTGGCCGACCGCGCCAACGCCTGGATCGCCGACAAAGCGCCCTGGTCGCTGGCCAAACAGGACGGCAAGCAGGACGAAGTACAGGCCATCTGCGCACTGGGTGTAAACCTGTTCCGTCAGCTGGTGATCTTCCTCAAACCGGTGCTGCCGCAGTTGGCTGCTGATGCCGAGGCGTTCCTCAACGTCGCACCGTTGAGTTGGGACGACCAGCAAACGCTGCTGGCCAATCATCAACTGAACCCGTTCAACGCCCTGCTAACGCGCATCGAGCCCGCGAAAATCGACGCCATGGTCGAAGCCTCCAAGGAAGACCTGGCCGCCAGCGAAGCTGCTCCGGCGGCATCCGGCAATGGCGAACTGACAAAAGACCCACTGGCCGCCGAGATCGCCTTCGATGCATTCGCCGCCGTGGATCTGCGTATCGCTCTGATCGAGAAGTGCGAATTCGTTGAAGGCGCCGATAAGCTGCTGCGTCTGACCCTGGATATCGGTGACGCCAAGCGCAACGTATTCAGCGGCATCAAGAGCGCCTACCCGGACCCAAGCAAGCTGGAAGGCCGCCTGACCCTTTACGTGGCCAACCTGGCCGCACGCAAGATGAAATTCGGCATCAGCGAAGGCATGGTGCTGGCCGCCGGCCCTGGCGGCGAGGAAATCTACCTGCTCAGCCCGGACAGCGGTGCCAAGCCGGGCCAGCGGGTCAAATAGCCCTGCAACCCGCCAGTGCAGCCGGCCAGGCCCGGTTGCACTAGCCTTATGGCAGCACCGTAGGCAGGCTTGTACGGCCGGTTCGGCTTACCGATAATAGCCACCCTTTTCCTGCGGCCTTTGCCCGTCCACCCACGGAACCCGCAATGACCGAACTCGCCTTGATCATGGTCAGCGCCATCCTGGTCAACAACTTCGTGTTGGTCCAGTTCCTTGGCCTGTGCCCCTTTATGGGCGTTTCGAAAAAAATCGAAACGGCCATCGGCCTGTCGCTGGCCACCACCTTCGTACTGACACTGGCTGCCATGTGCAGCTACCTGGTGCAGCAGTACGTGCTGAAGCCGCTGGATATCGAATACCTGCGCACCATCAGTTTTATTCTGGTAATCGCGGTGGTGGTGCAGTTCACCGAAATGGTGGTGAACAAGACCAGTCCGCTGCTGTACCGCGTGCTGGGGATTTTCCTGCCGCTGATCACCACCAACTGCATCGTCCTCGGCGTAGCCCTGCTCAACGCCAACAAGGCCGAGTTCACCTTTATCACCGCCACTGCCAACGGCTTTGCTGCCGGGCTCGGTTTCTCCCTGGTGCTGGTGCTGTTCGCCGCCATGCGTGAGCGCATTGCGATTGCCGACGTGCCGAAATCCTTCCAGGGCGCGGCCATCGGCATGATCACCGCGGGGTTGATGTCCCTGGCGTTTATGGGTTTTACCGGACTGATCAAGCTATGAGCCTGGTACTGATCGCCGTTCTCGCCCTGCTCGCCCTGTGCCTGGTGGCCGGGGCCATCCTCGGTTTTGCGGCGGTGCGTTTCAAGGTCGAAGGCAACCCGATTGCCGAGCAGATCAACGCCCTGCTGCCACAAACCCAGTGCGGTCAGTGTGGCTATCCGGGCTGCAAGCCCTACGCCGAGGCGATTGCCGGCGGCGACAAGATCAACAAGTGCCCACCCGGCGGCGAAGCCACCATTCAAGCCCTGGCCGACCTGCTCGACGTTGAAGCCGAGCCGCTCGACGCCGTGGAAGGCGAAAAGCCGCAGATGGTTGCCTATATACGCGAAGCCGAATGCATTGGCTGCACCAAGTGCATCCAGGCCTGCCCGGTGGACGCCATCGTCGGCGCGGCCAAACAGATGCACACGGTGATCGTCAGCGAGTGCACCGGCTGCGACCTGTGCGTCGAGCCTTGCCCAGTGGACTGCATCGACATGATCGAAGTGGGCAGCAGCGTGCAAAGTTGGAAATGGGAAAAACCCCTGCTACCCGGCCAACTGATTGCCAGCGACCGGGAGCAGGCGGCATGAGCGCATTGCACAAGGCAGAAGCACTGATCTGGGATATCCCCGGCGGCATTCATCCGGCCGAGCGCAAGGAGCTGTCCAACCGCACGCCGATCCAGCCGGCGCCGCTGCCCAAGCGCCTGACCCTGCCGCTCAACCAGCATATAGGCACGCCTGCAGAACCGGTGGTCGCCGTCGGCGAGCGCGTGCTCAAAGGCCAGCTGATCGCCGCCGCCAATGGTTTTGTCAGCGTGCCCGTGCATGCGCCGACCTCTGGCACCGTGAGTTTTATCGGCCCGCAGCCTTACCCGCATGTCTCGGGCATGCTCGCGCCGGCCATCGTCATCGATAGCGATGGGCTGGATGAGTGGATCGAACTGACGCCACAACCGGGTTATCGCCAGCTGGACAGCAGCACCCTGGTTGAGCTGATTCGCCAGGCGGGCATCAGCGGCCTCGGCGGCGCGGGCTTTCCCACCGCGGTAAAACTCAACGCGCGGCCGACGCAGAAAATCCACACCCTGATCATCAACGGCACCGAGTGCGAGCCCTATATCAGCGCCGATGACCTGCTGATGCGCGAGCGCGCCAGTGAACTGATCAGCGGCATCGACATTCTCGTGCACCTGATTGAACCGGAGCAGGTGCTGATCGGCATTGAGGACAATAAACCCGAAGCCATCGCCGCCGTGCGCAGCGCCCTGAGCGAGCGCAGCTACCAGCTCAAGGTATTCCCCACCAAGTACCCCTCCGGCGGCGAAAAGCAGCTGATCCAGATTCTTACCGGCGTGGAAGTGCCCAGCGGTGGACTGCCGGCGGATATCGGCATGCTCTGCCAGAACGTCGGCACCTGTGTGGCCATCCATGACGCGGTGACGTACGGCAAACCGCTGATCTCGCGCATCACCACCCTGACCGGTGAAGCCCTGGCCCGGCCGATGAACGTCGAGGTGCTGCTCGGCACTCCGGCCGGTGAACTGCTGGAATTTGCCGGCATCGATCAGGGCAAGCTGAACCGCCTGATCATGGGCGGGCCGATGATGGGCTTTACCCTGCCCGACTTTGCTGTACCGGTAATCAAGACCACCAACTGCCTGCTGGCCTCGACCAGCGCCGAGCTGCCAGCGCCGCCACCGGCCATGCCGTGCATCCGCTGTGGTGAGTGCGCCGAAGCCTGCCCGGCCAGCCTGCTGCCGCAGCAACTGCATTTCTTCGCCATCGGCCAGGAGCACGAGCAGCTCAAGGCGCACAACCTGTTCGACTGTATCGAATGCGGCGCCTGCGCCTATGTCTGCCCGTCGAGCATCCCGCTGGTGCAGTACTACCGCGCGGCCAAGGGCGAGATTCGCGAGCTTGAGCAGAAGCAGCTCAAAGCCGAACAGTCGAAACAGCGCTTTGAACTGCGCCAGGAACGCCTGCGCCGCGCCGAAGAGCAGAAAGAAGCCGAACGCCAGGCCCGCGCCACCAAAGCCGCGCAAGCCAAAGCGGCCCAGACGCAAACCACACCGGCGACAGCGGATAACGCTGCACCAACCAGCAAGCCCAGTCTGAGCGATGAACAGAAGAAGCTGAAGATCGAAGCCAGCATGGCCCAGGTCGCGCTGAAAAAGGCCGAGAAGCAGCTGGCCACCCACGCCACTGCCGAGCTACAAGCCCAAGTCGATGCGTTGCGCGACGCAGCAGCCGCCGCGCAACAGGCCCTCGACAGCGCCATGGCCGTCACCCCACCAGCAGCACCAACCGTGGACGATGGCGCGCTGAAAAAAGCCAAAATCGATGCCGCCATGCTGCGCGCCCAGGTGCGCAAACTGGAAAAACTCGATGCGCCAAGCGACGAGCAGCAAAGCGAATTGCAGCAACTGCGCAGCCAGCTGGAAACCGCCGAAAAACTGCTGGCCAGCCTGGAAGCCCAGGCACCCGTCGCTGCCGCGAAAGCGCCTGATGCAGACACACCCGATCCGCTGAAAAAAGCCAAGATCGAACTGGCGATGAAACGCGCCGAGCTGAAAAAGGCCGAGAAAACCGGCAGCGATGAAGCCACGCTTGGCAGTTTGCGCGAAGCATTAAGCGCCGCTGAGCAGGCCCTGCACCAGGCCGAGGATGCATCCGGCAAGCCGGCTCCCGAGCTGGTGCGCACCGACAAGAAGCCAATCGACGAAACCACCCGCGCGTTAAAGACCGAAGTGGCCTTTGCCCGCGCCGATCTGCGCAAGCTGGAGCGTGATGACAGCAGTGCAGCCGACGCCCTGGCGGCCGCACGTCAACGCCTGGCCGATGCCGAACGCCAATTACAGGAACACGCAGGCAGCTGATAAAAAGCCCTGTGTAGCCGACTCAACGACCGGAGCGCCAATGGCCCTGCCCCGTATCACATCGCCCCACGCCAAGGGCAGCAACCGCACCCAGCAAGTGATGCTGCAGGTGCTGCTGGCTACGGTGCCGGGCATTCTCGCCCTGACCTGGCTGTTCGGTGCCGGCACCCTGATCAACCTGCTGTGGGCCAGCGTCTGTGCCCTGGGTTGCGAAGCCGCCATCCTGGCGCTGCGCAAACGCCCGGTGCTGTTTTTCCTCAAGGACTACAGTGTGCTGGTCACAGCCGTGCTGCTGGCCCTGGCGCTGCCGCCCTATTCACCCTGGTGGCTGACCCTGGTGGCCACCGGCTTTGCCGTGGTGTTCGGCAAGCAGCTGTATGGCGGCCTCGGACAAAACCCGTTCAACCCGGCCATGCTCGGCTATGTAGTGGTGCTGATTTCCTTCCCGGTGGAAATGACCAGTTGGCCAACACCGCATGGGATCGGTCTGCTTGAGGGTCTGCAGCAGATTCTCGGTATCGCCAACCTGCCCGATGGCTGGGCCCAGGCCACTGCCCTGGATGTGCTGAAAATTAATAAAAGCCTGACCATCGACGAGTTGTGGACACAAAACCCCGCATTCGGGCATATCGGCGGTTCGGCCAGTGAACTGGTCAATCTGGCCTTCCTCGCCGGCGGCCTGTATCTGCTGCACAAGCGCCTGTTCACCTGGCATGCACCGGTGGGCATGCTCGCAGCCCTGGCCTTGATGAGCCTGCTGTTCTGGAATGGTTCAGGCTCGGACTCCAATGGCTCGCCACTGTTTCATCTGCTGACTGGCGCGACCATGCTCGGTGCCTTCTTTATCGTCACCGACCCGGTCAGTGGTGCCACCAGTAACCTGGGCCGGCTGATTTTCGGCATCGGCGTTGGCGTGCTGGTCTATGTGATTCGCACCTGGGGCGGCTACCCAGATGGTGTGGCGTTCGCCGTGCTGCTGATGAACCTGGCAGCCCCGACCATCGACTACTACACGCGGCCGCGCACCTACGGCCATCGCAAGCCGACGCGCGGCTTCAAGTTGGGAGAGTGACTGTGGCCCTGCCTGAAATCAGCCGTTCGATGCTGAAAAACAGCCTGGTTCTGGGGGCGTTCGCCATCCTGACCGTAGGTATCGTCGCCACGACGCAACTGGGTACGGCCAAGCGCATTGAGGCAGCCCAGCGTGAAGCCAAAGTTCAGGCTCTAGCGCAGATTCTGCCCGCCGACAGCTATGACAATCACCTGCTGGATAACGCCCGCAACGTCGATGACCCCTTGCTGGGCAACAAGGGCCCAACGCCGGCCTACCTGGCCACTCGCAATGGCGAACCCAGTGCAGTGATCCTGCAGGCCACAGCACCGGACGGTTACAGCGGCAGCATCAACCTGCTGATCGGCATCCTCGCCGATGGCCGCCTGGCTGGCGTGCGAGTGATCAGCCATAAGGAAACCCCAGGCCTGGGCGACAAGATCGAGCTGGCCAAGGGCAACTGGATCAACAGTTTTGTCGGCACCTCGTTGCAGACTCCGGATGAATCCGGCTGGGCGGTGAAGAAGGACGGCGGCCAGTTCGATCAGTTCGCCGGGGCCACCATCACCCCGCGTGCCGTGGTCAAGGCGGTGCACAAGGCGCTGCAGTATTTCGATGCGCACCGGGCAGAACTGCTCACGCCCCAGGAGCCTGACAATGGCTAGTTATCGCGAAATCACCGTCAACAGCCTGTGGAAGAACAACCCTGGCCTGGTTCAGCTACTTGGCTTGTGCCCCCTGCTGGGTGTTAGCAACTCGGTAGTCAATGCCTTGGGCATGGGCATGGCCACCGCCCTGGTGCTGGCCTGTTCGAATGCCGCTGTGTCGCTGATCCGTAATGCGGTCACCGATGCCGTACGCTTGCCAGCCTTCGTCATGATCATCGCGGCGCTGACCACCTGCACCGAATTGCTGATGCAGGCCTTCACCTACGAGCTGTACCAGATCCTCGGCATCTTCATCCCGCTGATCACCACCAACTGCATCATCCTCGGCCGCGCCGAAGCCTTTGCCGCCAAGAACAAGGTCAGTCACGCCAGCTTTGACGGCCTGATGATGGGTATCGGTTTTGGCCTGGTGATGGTGGTGATCGGGGCTGTGCGTGAACTGCTCGGTACCGGCGCACTGTTCGCCAATATGCAGTTGCTGTTCGGCCCGGTTGCCGCCAACTGGCAACTGACCCTGTTCAGTGACTACAAGGGTTTCCTCCTGGCGATCCTGCCGCCTGGCGCGTTTCTGGTGCTGGGCCTGCTGGTGGCGGGCAAGAACCGCATTGATGAACACCTGGCGGCCAAAGCCCAGGCGCAAGCACCAGAAGTCCCCGTGCAGAGCCGCCGCGTACGGGTTACCGGAGTGATCGAGTGAACGCCGCCAAACGCTACGAAATCTTCCGACGCCTGCACGAAGACAACCCTGAACCAAAGACCGAGCTGGCCTACAGCACGCCCTTCGAACTGCTGGTGGCGGTCACCCTGTCGGCCCAGGCCACCGACGTCAGCGTCAACAAGGCCACCGCCAAGCTGTTCCCGGTGGCCAATACGCCCGAGGCGATTTATGCACTCGGCGTCGAGGGGCTGAGCCAACACATCAAGACCATCGGCCTGTACAACAGCAAGGCGAAGAACGTCATCGAGGCCTGCCGCATCCTGATCGAGAAACACGGCAGCCAGGTGCCGGATAACCGCGAAGACCTCGAAGCCCTGCCCGGTGTCGGCCGCAAGACCGCTAACGTGGTGCTCAATACGGCGTTTCGCCAGTTGGCCATGGCGGTGGATACGCACATCTTCCGCGTCAGCAACCGCACTGGCATTGCCCCCGGCAAGAACGTACTGGAGGTGGAAAAGAAGCTGATGAAATTCGTGCCCAAGGAATTTCTCCTCGATTCACACCACTGGCTGATCCTGCATGGTCGCTACGTGTGCCAGGCGCGCAAGCCACGCTGTGGCAGCTGCCGCATCGAAGACCTGTGCGAATACAAACAGAAAACTTCCGACGATTGAGGCGCTATTGAGCCTCTCCATAAGCTGATTGAAAAAATCTTTTTTACCCGCTCAGGTTTTGCCGTTATAAGGTGCGCAAATGGCCCTTGTAGCCTGGAGTGAGACACATGAGCACTGATAAAGAAGATCTTGAGCTCGACGAAGATTTTGTTGCCGAAGAAGCTGATGAAGCCGACGCACCGGTAGAGGTGGCCAAAACCAACCTGACCAAGCGCCGCATCATCGACAACTTCCTCGAAGAGCGACGCTTGCACAAGCAGTTGGCCGAATACGACTTCGACCTCTAAGCCCGCCAGTAACAAAAAGCCCCTCAATATGGCGGGGCTTTTTTATGGAGCAGCGCTGGGCTGATTCGCGTCCAGCAGCGCCTTTCAGTCGGCTCGCGACGGCGACAGCAACTCGATCTTGTAACCGTCCGGGTCTTCAACAAACGCCAGAATGCTGGTGCCGTGTTTCATCGGGCCCGGCTCACGGGTGATCTTGCCGCCACGCGTGCGGATGTCTTCGCAGGCCTTGTACACATCCGCGACTTCCAGAGCGATATGGCCATAGCCGGTGCCCAATTCGTAGCTTTCCACGCCCCAGTTGTGCGTCAGTTCAATCACGCTGTTGTGCGCCTCGTCACCGTAGCCAACGAAAGCCAGGGTGAACTGCCCTTCCGGGTAGTCCTTGCGGCGCAGCAGGGTCATGCCCAGCACTTCGGTGTAGAACGCGACGGATTTATCCAGATCGCCGACGCGCAGCATGGTGTGCAGCAGTCTCATCAAGTGTCTCCTCATCAATGCCCGGCTTTGTGGGCTTATAAATGCAAACCCCGGCTTATGGCCGGGGTTTGGTGTGGCTCAGGCGCTCAGTCTATCAGAGCATCTTGCGCCCTTTGCCTGCCGCGATGCGCATGCGCAGGGCGTTGAGTTTGATGAAACCACCGGCGTCAGCCTGGTTGTACGCGCCGCCGTCTTCTTCGAAGGTGGCGATATTGGCGTCGAACAGCGAGTCGTCAGACTTGCGACCGGTGATGATCACGTTGCCTTTGTACAGCTTCATGCGCACCACGCCGTTCACGTTGGCCTGGGAGGCGTCGATCATCTGTTGCAGCATCAGGCGCTCAGGGCTCCACCAGAAACCGTTGTAGATCAGGCTGGCGTATTTCGGCATCAGCTCGTCTTTCAGGTGGGCAACTTCACGATCCAGGGTGATCGACTCAATGGCGCGGTGGCCCTTGAGCATGATGGTACCGCCAGGGGTTTCGTAGCAGCCACGGGACTTCATGCCGACAAAGCGGTTCTCGACGATATCCAGACGGCCGATGCCATTCTCACCGCCGATGCGGTTCAGCTCAGCAAGCACGGTGGCTGGGCTCATTTCCTTACCGTCGATGGCAACGATGTCGCCCTTGCGGTAGGTCAGCTCGATATAGGTCGGGGTGTCCGGCGCCGCTTCTGGCGACTTGGTCCAGCGCCACATGTCTTCTTCGTGCTCGGTCCAGGTGTCTTCCAGCACGCCGCCTTCATAGGAGATGTGCAGCAGGTTGGCATCCATGGAGTACGGCGACTTTTTCTTGCCATGACGCTCGATCGGGATGGCGTGCTTCTCGGCGTAGTCCATCAGCTTCTCGCGCGACAGCAGATCCCACTCACGCCATGGAGCAATTACTTTCACGCCGGGCTTGAGTGCGTAGGCACCCAGTTCGAAACGCACCTGGTCGTTGCCCTTGCCGGTAGCGCCATGGGAGATGGCGTCGGCACCGGTTTCGTTGGCGATTTCGATCAGGCGCTTGGCGATCAGTGGACGGGCAATCGAGGTGCCCAGCAGGTATTCGCCTTCGTAGACGGTGTTGGCGCGGAACATCGGGTAGACGAAATCGCGGACGAACTCTTCGCGCAGATCATCAATATAGATTTCCTTGACGCCCATGGCCTGGGCCTTGGCGCGGGCTGGCTCGACTTCCTCACCTTGGCCGAGGTCAGCGGTGAAGGTCACCACTTCGCAGTTATAGGTATCTTGCAGCCACTTGAGAATCACCGAAGTGTCCAGGCCACCGGAATATGCCAGGACTACCTTGTTTACGTCGGCCATGCCATCAACTCCACGGGGTTGTGCGGGAAAACCGACGATTCTACTGCCCACGCCGCCCGATTTACAGAGGCGCGACAGCTTGTGACGACCAAGCGACGGTTAATTGTTGGACAACGGACGAATAGCAGGCCTCAGGAGGTGGCCGCAGGCTCCGCAGCAGTGGGCGCAGGCGCTGCTTCGGGCGGCACTGCCGCCTCAGGTACACGGTCAAGCAGGATGGTCACCCGGCGGTTCTTCGCTCGATTGGCCTCACTGGTATTGGGCACCACCGGATAACGCTCGCCGTGGAAGCGCATGGTGATCTGCTCGGCCGGGATGCCATTGGCCTTGAGGTATTCCATCACCGCCAGCGCGCGACGGCGCGACAGGTCACGGTTGGTCAGACGATTGCCACCATTGTCGGCATGGCCATCGAGCTGAATGCGATTGACGCTGGGGTCAGCCTTGAGAAAGCTCAGGATGATGTCCAGCTTGGCCTGGGCCAGCGGCTCCAGTGCCACCCCACCGCCGGGAAAGCCCACCTGGCTCTTGCGCACCTGATCGAAGTTCACCGGTAGCAGCTTGGCGGTGCAATCCAGGTAGTCGTTATAGGCCTTGTTGAACTTGGCCGGCAGCAGCCGCACCTCGATACTCTCGCTACCCATCGCCGTGCGGTGCCGCACCACGGGGCTGCGTCCTTCCAACAGCCCCGTCAGCAACCGCGTGCCCTGCTCCTGGGAGCTGTTGAACAGCACCTCAGCAGGCTCCACGCTGACCGAGCCCAGATTGATGTCACCGCGTCCTGGCTGCCAAGGCGCTGCGGCAGCCAGCAGCGTGGCATTGCCGGCCCCCAGCCAGCGCTCACGGGCCTTGAGGCTGAACGTCACCTGCTCACCTGCTCGTCGTACGAACACCCCGGAACCGAAGTCGGTAATGGGCTGCGACAAACGACACTCGAACTGATCACCCTCGACCTTCCATTCGATCTTCTCCAGACGGGTCTGGAAACTAATGGCAAGGACCGACTGGCTTGCCAGCAGGCAAAGCACCGCGAGTGGATAGGGTCGCACGACAGACTCCAGGGAATACGGCTTACCTTCTGTCTATCGGTGCCGTAACGGAAAACTTGAGCACGCCGTAATGCCCTGACGCCGCCACCCCGATAACCCGTCAGGCGATGACTGCGGGCATGCGGCCGCGTTTGTCCGACACACCCGCATTCAGCGTGCTGCCAGGGGGCTTTTCCGGTAGCATTCCCGCCACGTTTTGCCCGCCTGGAAGCTTCCATGACTGACCGCCTTACCCTGCTGCGTCCCGACGACTGGCACATCCACCTGCGTGACGGTGGCGTGCTGCCACACACCGTCGCCGATGTAGCCCGCACCTTTGGCCGCGCCATCATCATGCCCAACCTGGTACCGCCGGTGCGCAACGCCAGCGAAGCCGATGCCTATCGCCAGCGCATTCTCAGCGCCCGCCCTGCCGGCAGCCGCTTCGAACCGCTGATGGTGCTGTATCTCACTGACCTGACTCAGCCTGACGATGTGCGCACCGCCAAAGCTTCGGGCTTTGTGCATGCTGCCAAGCTCTACCCAGCTGGCGCGACCACCAACTCCGATTCCGGCGTGACCAGCATCGACAAAATTTTCCCGGTGCTCGAAGCCATGGCCGAAGTCGGCCTGCCGCTGCTGGTACACGGTGAAGTGACACGCAGCGAGATCGACGTATTCGACCGCGAAAAGATCTTTATCGGCGAACACCTGAGCCGGGTAGTCGAGCGCTTCCCGACCCTCAAAGTGGTGTTCGAGCACATCACCACCCGTGATGCGGTGGAGTTCGTGCAAGGTGCGTCGGCCAACGTCGGCGCAACCATCACCGCCCACCACCTGCTGTACAACCGCAACCACATGCTGGTCGGCGGTATTCGCCCGCACTTCTATTGCCTGCCGATCCTCAAGCGCAACACCCACCAGGATGCCTTGCTGGATGCGGCCACCAGCGGTAACGCCAAGTTCTTCCTCGGCACCGACTCGGCGCCGCACGCCAAGCACGCCAAGGAAGCCGCCTGCGGCTGCGCCGGCTGCTACACCGCCTATGCGGCCATCGAGCTGTATGCCGAAGCCTTCGAGCAGCGCAATGCGCTGGACAAACTGGAAGCCTTCGCCAGCCTGAACGGCCCGGATTTTTACGGCCTGCCGCGCAACACCGACCACATCACTCTGGTGCGCGAAGACTGGACCGCCCCCGCCAGCCTGCCGCTCGGCGAGCAAACCGTTATACCGCTGCGCGCCGGTGAAACCCTGCGCTGGCGTCTGCTGGAGAGCCAAGCGTGAGTGAAGACCTGTACGACGACGAACTCGAGAGCAGTGGCCACTCCGGCCCGCGCCACCCCATGGCGGCGCGCTTTCGTGGCTACCTGCCGGTAGTCGTGGACGTGGAAACCGGTGGCTTCAACTGCGCCACCGACGCCCTGCTGGAAATTGCCGCCACCACCATCGGCATGGATGAAGGCGGCTTTCTCTATCCGGAGCACACCCACTTCTTCCGCATCGAGCCATTCGAAGGCGCGAATATCGAGCAGGCGGCGCTGGACTTCACCGGAATAAAACTCGACCACCCACTGCGCATGGCCGTCAGCGAAGAGCATGCCCTAGGCGAGATCTTCAAGGGTCTGCGCAAGTCGCTGAAAGCCAACAGCTGCAAACGAGCAATTCTGGTCGGGCATAACAGCAGCTTCGACCTGGGTTTCCTCAATGCGGCCGTGGCACGCTGCGGTATCAAACGCAACCCGTTCCACCCCTTCTCCAGCTTCGACACCGCCACCCTGGCTGGCCTGGCTTACGGCCAGACCGTGCTGGCCAAGGCCTGCCAGGCCGCTGGCATCGACTTTGACGGCAAGGAAGCACACTCGGCCCGTTACGACACCGAGAAGACCGCTGAACTGTTCTGCGGCATCGTCAACCGCTGGAAGGAAATGGGTGGTTGGATGGACTTCGACGACTGATAACCGCAGTCGCCGCATAACCATCGCTCACAAAAAAGCCCCGCAATCGCGGGGCTTTTTATTGGGTCAGGGGCGGCGCAGGCCAGGCCTGCGCCGTTTCCTTTAGGCGCTTTGCGCCAGGTCCATCAACTCCCGATTGGCCACCGCGTACATGGCGTAATCGGTGGTGGTGGCCGCACGCAGCTCACCGAGCATGACTTTCCAGCGGTCTACCAGGCGACGGTGCTGATCCAGCCACACCCCAACCCGCTCTTCGACATCCGCCGGCCCTTCGGCCATCTGCAGTACCGAGACGGTAATGGCGCGCTGCTGCCAGTCCAGATCATCACGGAAGGCTTCGCGGGCCAGGGCCTGCCAGTTGTTTTCCACCGGCAGGCTGGTGATCTGCTGCAAGTACCAGGACAGCTCCAGCGCCCCGCCAGTGGCGAAGTAAGCGGTGGCCACCTCGCCGGCGTCCTTGCCGGTGACATCAGCGGCTTCGATGATCGGCAGCAGGGTGTACAGATGACTGGTACCGGCCACTACACGCGCCAGCTCTTCCGGCACACCCGCCTCGACATACCCTTGGAAGCGCGCCAGCCATTGTTCACGGGCCGGGCCTTCAAGCAGCTCGTCGAGTCGACCGACCAGTGCCTCGATGCGCGGCGCGAAATGCGCCACATCGCGGGCCGCATCCAGTTCGTTGCGACGGCTGCGCAGGAACCAGCGGGTCGCGCGGCGGCCCAGACGCATCAGCTCGTCCATCAGTTGCAGTTGCAGCTCGGCAGGGACCTTGTAGTCCAGCGCCTCGATCTGCTGCCACCAGTGCGGCAGACGGAACAGATCACGCACGATCACATAGGCGCCGGCCACATTCGCCGCGCTCATGCCCGTGGACTCCTTCAGGCGCTGCACGAAGGTGATGCCCATGTGGTTGACCAGATCGTTGGCAATCTGCGTGCTGACGATTTCGCGCTTGAGGCGATGACGGCGCATCGGCTCGCCAAACTTCTTCGCCAGCAACGGCGGGAAGGCGGTTTCCATTTCGCGCGCCAAGTACTCGTCGTCCGGCACCAGGGATTTGAGCAGCGACTCCTTAAGGTCGATCTTGCTGTAGGAGATCAGCACCGACAGCTCCGGGCGGGTCAGCCCCAGGCCATTGGCAGCGCGTTCGTTAAGCTCGTCGTCGGTAGGCAGGAACTCCAGCGCGCGGTCCAGCTTGCCGGCCGCTTCCAGAGCACTCATCAGGCGCTTGTACTCACCGACCCGCTCACGGGCACGGCGCTCAGCCAGCGACAACGCCTGGGTCTGTTTGTAGTTGTTGCCCAGCACCAGACCGCCAACCGCATCGGTCATTTCCACCAGCAGCTTGTTGCGCTGCTTGCCGGTCATATCGCCCGCACCAACGATTTCGCCGAGCAGGATCTTGATGTTCACTTCGTGGTCGGAGCAGTCCACACCACCGGCGTTGTCGATAAAGTCGGTGTTGCTCTTACCGCCATTGAGGCCGTACTCGACGCGACCCAGTTGGGTCATGCCGAGGTTACCGCCCTCACCCACAACTTTGGCGCGCAGTTCGCGGCCATCCACGCGCAGCAGGTCGTTGGCCTTGTCGCCAACATCGGCGTGGCTTTCCTTGCTGGATTTGACGTAGGTACCGATACCGCCGTTCCACAGCAGGTCCACCGGCGCCTTGAGCAGCGCATTGAGCAACTCGGTCGGTGCCAGCTTGTCGGCGCTGATGTCGAAGCGCTCTTTCATCTGCGGGCTGATGGCGATGCTCTTGGCGCTGCGCAGGAAAATCCCGCCGCCCGCCGAGATCAGCTTGGCGTCATAGTCGGCCCAACTCGAGCGTGGCAGGTCGAACAGGCGCTGACGCTCGACAAAGCTCTTCGCCGCATCCGGGTTCGGGTCAATAAAGATGTGCATGTGGTTGAAGGCCGCCACCAGTTGCAGGCTTTGCGACAGCAGCAGGCCGTTGCCGAACACGTCGCCGGCCATGTCGCCGATGCCGATCACGGTGACATTGTCCTTCTGCACGTCGATGCCGCGCTCGCGGAAATGGCGCTGCACCGAAACCCAGCCGCCCTTGGCGGTGATGCCCATGCCCTTGTGGTCGTAGCCGGCGGAGCCGCCCGAGGCGAACGCATCGTCCAGCCAGAAGCCGTAGTCCTGGGCGATACCGTTGGCGATATCGGAGAAGGTTGCAGTGCCTTTATCCGCGGCCACCACCAGATAAGGGTCATCGGCATCGTGACGCACGACATTCTGCGGCGGCACCACGGCGCCATCTTTGAGGTTGTCGGTAATGTCCAGCAGGCCACTGATAAAGATCCGGTAGCAGGCGATGCCTTCGGCCAACACCTCATCACGGCTGCCGCCAACCGGCAGGCGTCGTGGGATAAAGCCGCCCTTGGCACCCATCGGTACGATGACCGCGTTCTTCACCTGCTGCGCCTTGACCAGGCCCAGCACCTCGGTGCGGAAGTCTTCCTCGCGGTCCGACCAGCGCAGGCCGCCGCGTGCCACGTCGCCGAAGCGCAGGTGCACACCTTCGACACGCGGTGAGTAGACGAAGATTTCGAACTTCGGCGTCGGCCGTGGAATTTCCGGAATTGCCCGCGGGTTGAGCTTGAAGCTGAAGTAGGCCTTGTTCTGCCCGGCTGCGTCGGTCTGGTAGAAGTTGGTGCGCAGGGTGGCTTTGATCAGGTCCAGGTAGCGGCGCAGGATGCGGTCTTCGTTGAGCACCGCCACGTTGTCCAGCGCAGCGAGAATCGCTTGTTCGAGCTTCTGCTGCTTGTCTTCCAGGCCATCGTTGGCGAGTTTGCGCGCCAGGTAGAAGCGCGTTTTGAACAGGCGCACCAACTCCTTGGCGATATCGGCGTGGTTGACCAGGGTGCTGGCGATATAGCTGAGGTCGAAGCCCAGGCGAATCTGCTTGAGGTAACGGGCGTAGGCACGCAGCAACGCCACATCACGCCACGGCATGGCGGCCATCAGCACCAGACGGTTGAAGCCGTCGTTCTCTGCTGCGCCGCCAACGATATTGACGAAGGCATCCTGCAGGGTGTCGTTAAGCTGCTGGATATCGACATCCAGGCCTTCGGCGTAGGTAAAGGCAAAGTCGTGAATCCAGAACTCGCGGCCATCGGCGCGGCGCAGTTTGTAAGGGAACTCACCCAGTACACGCAGGCCGAGGTTTTCCAGAATCGGCAGCACATCCGACAGCGGCAGCGGCGTATCGGCGTGGTACAGCTTGCAATGCAGTTGCTGCTCACCGCCCTGGGTCAGCGGTTGATAGAAGCTCATCACCAACTGACGCTGGCTGTTGAGGCTGAGCAGGTGTTGCATATCCACCACTGCCGAGTGCGGGGCGAAACGCTCGCGGTAACCGGCCGGGAAACCGACGGGGAATTCGCTGAGCACTTCGGTGCCCTGGGCTTCGCCAAGGCTTTCGACGATCAGGCTGGTGTAGTCGTCCTTCCACGAACGGCAGGCCTGGATAACTTCCTTCTCCAGACGCAGCGGGTCGATTTGTACCCGCTTCGACGGGTCGACCTTGAGGATGAATTGCACCCGCGCCAGCACCGACTCGGAGAAGAAGGTCCAGAACTCGCAATCAGTGGCCTGCAGGCGCTCCATCAGCACCTGCTGGATCTTCATGCGGGTTTCGGTGGAGTACACATCGCGCGGCACATAGGCCAGGCAGTAGCAGAAACGGCCATAGGGATCGCGGCGCAGGAATACGCGGATCTTGTTGCGCTCCTGAATCTGCACAATCGCCATGGTGGTGTTGAACAGTTCGTCCACAGGGGTCTGAAACAGGTCGTCACGCGGCAGCACTTCCAGCACCTGAGCCAGCTCCTTACCCAGGTGTGCGCTGCTGTCGAAACCGGAACGCTGCTTGATCACCGCCACCTTGCGGCGGATAAACGGAATGTTCCACACACTCTCGGCATACACCGCAGAAGTGTACAGGCCCATAAAGCGGCATTCCTTGACCACCTTGCCCTTGGCATCCAGCTCGCGGATCGACACCAGATCCGGGTAGGCCGGACGGTGCACCCGGCTCGGCACCGCAGCCTTGGCGAAGGACAGCAGCTGCGGCTCGCGCAGGTAGGCCACGGCCTCCGGTTCGATATGCAGCTCATCGGCCTTGAGCCCAGCGCGCAAACGTTTGGACAGGCCCAGCAAGGATTTCTCGTCGTACACCAGATTGCCGCCGTTGGCGCTGTCAGCGACGGTGAACTCTTCATAACCGAGGAAGGTGAAGTGGTCGTCGAGCAGCCAGCTCATGAACACCTTGATCTCTTCCAGCTCCGCGCCTTCAACCTTGAGTTTGGCCTTGTCCAACCAGGCCAGCAGCTCCTTGGCCTTGGCTTTCATCGGCTGGAAGTCCGCCACGCTCAGGCGTACATCGCTGAACACCTCGTGCAGGTCTTTTTCCAGGGTTTTCAACTCACCGACATTGGAGCAGCGGTCGATCTCCAGGAACATCAGCGCTTCCTGCTTCACATCCTTGCCTTGCGCGCCCTTGGGCAGAATCTCCAGCAGCTCGCCGGCCTTGTTACGGCGCACGCTGAACACGCTGTTCTGCAAGGTGTGGATGCTGTAACCGCGACGGTTCAGCTCCATGCGCACCGAGTCGACCAGGAATGGAATGTCGCTGTGCAGAATTTCCACCGCGGTGTGGGTCGATTGCCAGCCGTGTTTTTCGTAATCGGGGTTGAACACCCGCACTTCGGGCTTGGCCGGGACAAAACGCTCCAGCACCCGCCAGGACGACAAGGTGCAGCCCACCAGATCGGAAAGGCGCCGCTGGGTCAGCTCTTCGAGAGCGATGATGCCGAAGAATTGTTCGGCGAAGAGGGCTACTTGTGGCAGAACCTGATCGCTGACGTGCTGCGCCAGGGCCGTTTGCAGTTGATGCTGAAAATCGGCTTTGCTGGCCGCCGTAAAGAACGCCATGGTGTGCTCCATTTGGCTTGTTGTTCGACTGGTGACTTGATCGGGGCCGTCGCGAGAAAGGACCTTCGCCACAACCTTGTTGTTCAACGTTAGTCTAGGAGGCAGCGATTGCATTAAAGTGGCTGCCACTTAACTCTGGCGAGGTTCGAGACTCGCCGGTCACATTTGCCGGATGAGCTTAACGATGGAACACCGTGAAGCGCTTATCGCGCTGCGACATTTTCTTTCAGCACAGATCCTCGGCCAGGAAAAACTCATCGAAAGGCTGCTGATTGCCTTGCTTGCCGATGGCCACATGCTGGTCGAAGGCGCCCCTGGCCTGGCCAAGACCAAGGCGATCAAGGAGCTGGCCGAAGGCATCGAAGCCGAGTTTCACCGCATCCAGTTCACCCCTGACCTGCTTCCGGCGGATATCACCGGTACCGAGATCTATCGCCCGGAAACCGGCAGTTTCGTATTCCAGCAGGGGCCGATCTTCCACAACCTGGTGCTGGCTGATGAAATCAACCGCGCCCCGGCCAAGGTGCAATCGGCGCTGCTTGAAGCCATGGCCGAGCGCCAGGTCAGCGTCGGGCGCAGCACTTATCACCTGTCGCCGCTGTTTCTGGTGATGGCCACGCAGAACCCGATTGAGCAGGAAGGCACCTACCCGCTGCCTGAAGCCCAGCTCGACCGCTTTCTGATGCACGTGAAGATCGGCTTTCCCGACGCCAGTGTGGAACGCAAGATCCTCGCCCAGGCCCGTGGCGAAGCGCTCAACGGCGAAACCAAGCCCGAGCATCTGGTCAGTCAGCAGGCGATCTTTGCCGCACGCCAGGAAATCCTCGGTCTGTACATGGCCGACGCGGTGGAGGAATACCTGGTGCAGCTGGTGATGGCCTCGCGCACTCCGGCCAAATTTGACCCGGAACTGGCCGAGTGGATCGCCTATGGCGCCAGCCCGCGCGGCTCGATTGCTCTGGATCGTTGCGCGCGTGCGCACGCCTGGCTGGCCGGACGCGATTTTGTCAGCCCGGAAGATATCCAGGCGGTGCTGTTCGATGTGCTGCGTCACCGCATCATCCTGTCGTTCGAGGCAGAAGCCGCCGGTATCGACCAGGACCGCGTGGTGCAGCGCATTCTCGACGTCGTGGCGGTCGCCTAAACACCATGCACGACCAGCCCGCGCAGCCCGGTATTCGCGTCAGCCTCGGTGAACTGATCGAGATGCGTCACCGTGTGCGTGAGGTGCAGCTGTTCTCCACCCCGGCACGGCGCAGCCCATTGATTGGTCTGCACCATTCCAAGCTGCGTGGGCGCGGCGTGGACTTCGATCAGGTGCGCGTGTACCAGGCCGGCGACGACGTACGCACCATCGACTGGCGGGTGACTGCACGCACCCAGGAACCGCACACCAAGCTGTTCCATGAAGAGCGCGAACGGCCGATCTACATCATGGTCGAGCAGAGCAAACGGCTGTTCTTCGGCTCCGGGCTGATGTTCAAGTCGGTGCTCGCCGCTCAGGCTGCCAGCCTGATCGGCTGGGCCGCGCTGGGCCACAACGACCGCATCGGCGGCCTGGTATTCGGCGATCTGGAACACCATGAAATCAAGCCACGACGCAGCAAACAAAGCCTGCTGCAACTGCTCAGCCGCCTGGCCAAGGCCAACCAGGCCCTGAGCAGCGACAGCCAGGGCAGCCGCGACAGCTTCGGCCTGGCCCTGCGCCGCGCCCGTGAAGTGCTGCGGCCCGGCAGCCTGGTGGTGATTCTGTGTGATGAGCGCACTTTGAGTGACAGCAGCGAACAGCAGTTGTTGCTGCTGGCCCGGCATACCGACTTGTTGCTGTTGCCGCTATCCGACCCACTCGACCACGCCCTGCCCAATGCCGGCCTGCTGCGCTTTACCGAGCATGGTGCCCAGCTGGAGCTGGACACCCAGGACGCTGAGCTGCGCCAGGCTTACCGCAGCCTCGCCGATGCCCGTCAGGCACGCTGGCAGCGCCTGGCGCAGAAGCTCGGCGTACCGCTGCTGGCGCTGAACACCCAAAGCGAGATGATCGAGCAACTGCGCGAACACCTGAACGCCCAGCGACCGAGGAAAGCCCTGTGAACCCGCTGGACCAACTCGAACCGCTGATCGCCCCTGCACCGATCAGTTGGTGGCCGCCGGCGCCAGGCTGGTGGTTGCTCGCCCTACTCCTGCCCGTGCTGCTGTGGGGCACCTTCAAGTTGCTGCAACGGCTGCCGCGTAAAGCCAGCACGCAAACCGCCGATGCGCCCCTCGACCCGCTGCGCCAGGCCGCGTTGAACGAACTCGAACGCCTGAGCAAACCCTATGACGGCGTCGACGCGGGGCCCTGGCTGCAGCAACTCAACGCCATCCTCAAGCGCCTGTGCCGCGAGCGCTACCCGCAAAGCCACAGCCACACCCTGAGCAGCCGCGCCTGGCTGGCCTTTCTCGACAGCCGTTGCCCGGCGGCCGGCCTGACGCGCTGGATGATTCTGGTGGAAGGTGCTTACCGCCCGCATTGCAGCCTGGATGACAAAGCCATCGCCGGGCTCAGCCAGGCAGTGTCGATCTGGATTCGCAAGCATGTTTGAATTTGCCTGGGCTTGGATCTTTCTGCTCGCCCCGCTGCCCTGGTTGCTACGTGCCTGGCTGCCACCGGCAGACAGCGGTGAGGCGGCGCTGAAAATCAGCTTCCTGGCAGAGTTGGAAGGCCTGAGCGGGCGCCGCGCGCGGGTGCGACTGCCCGCCCTGCGGCAACAAGCACCCTTTGCCCTGATCTGGCTGCTGCTGTTGCTCGCCTGCGCCCGCCCACAGTGGCTGGGTGAGCCGCTGCCCTTGCCGGCCAGCGGCCGCGACCTGCTGCTGGCGGTGGATGTGTCCGGCTCCATGGATTACGCCGACATGCTCTGGGAAGACCAGGAAGTCAGCCGCCTGACCCTGGTCAAACACCTGCTCGGCGAGTTTATCGACGGCCGCCAGGGTGACCGGGTCGGCCTGATCCTGTTCGGCAGCCGCGCTTATCTGCAATCGCCGCTGACCTTCGACCGACAGACCGTGCACACCTGGCTGGATGAAGCGCAGAAGAACATCGCCGGGCCGCAGACCGCCATCGGCGACGCCATCGGCCTGGCGGTCAAGCGCCTGCGCGAACGCCCGGCAAAAAGCCGCGTGCTGGTCCTGGTCACCGATGGCGCCAACAATGGTGGGGAAATCGACCCGCTGACCGCAGCGCGCCTGGCAGCCGAAGAAGGCATCACCATCTACCCGATTGGCATCGGTGCCGACCCGGAACAAGGCGGCGTGCTCGGCATGCTCGGCTTCAACCCCGGTATCGACCTGGACGAACCGAGCCTGCGGGCGATTGCCGAGGCCACCGGTGGTGAATACTTCCGCGCCCGTGACAGTCAAGAGCTGCAGGCCATCGAAGCCACCCTCGACCGTCTGGAGCCGGTGGCACAGAAACCGACCCTGGCGCGGCCCACCTTGCCGCTCTATCCCTGGCCGCTGGGCCTGGCCCTGCTGCTCAGCCTGCTGCTGGTCAGTCGCACACTCTGGCCAAGCCTGCCACAGCAGTGGCGTACTCGCCTGAGCTTACGCCGGGGGCAAACCTCATGAGCGAACTGACCAGCCTCTGGCCACACTGGCAACGTCCCTTCTGGCTCGTGCTGCTGCCGTTGCTGAGCCTGCTGCTCTGGCAACTCTGGCACCGGGAGAAACGCACAGGGCGCTGGCAAGTGCTGCTGCCAGCGGCCTTCCAGACGGCCCTGCTGACCAGTCGCCGTGGCCGCAGCAGTCGCCTGCCCTGGCTGGCCCTTGGCCTGGCCTGGCTGCTGACATTGCTGGCATTGCTGGGGCCAAGCTGGCAGCGCATTGAGCAACAGAACCCCAAGCCGGCCGATCCACTGGTGGTGCTGCTCGAACTGACTCCCGAGATGCTCGCCAGCGATGCTTCGCCCAACCGCCTGGGCCAAGCCAAGCGCAAATTGCTTGATCTGCTGGAAGCACGCCAGGATGCGCAAACTGCCATCGTGGTGTATGCCGGCAGCGCGCACACGCTGGTGCCGCTGTCCGATGACCTGGCCACCAGCCGCAACCTGATCGACGCCCTCAGCCCTGGCATCATGCCAGAGCCCGGCAAACGTGCCGACCTCGCCGTGGTCAAGGCCCTGCAACTGCTCGAACAGGGCGCTCAGGGCAATGGCCGCCTGCTGTTGCTGACCAGCACCCTCAACGAGGCCGAACGCCTGGCCATCACCCAGGCGCTCGGACGACGTGGCGAACGCCTGCATATTCTCGGCATCGGCACCACTCAGGGGGCACCGATCATTCAAGAAGACGGTTCATTCCTCAAGGATGCACAAGGCGCGATCCTGCTGCCACGCCTGGACAGCAACGGCCTCAAACGCTTTGCCGGCGACCTGGGTGGCCACTACCAGGGGACGACCCTGGATGAGCGCGATCTGCGCAGCCTGGGCCTGCTAAGTGCCCCCCAGCAGGTCCGCCATGATGGCGAGCTGACCCGTCTGCAGGCCTGGGCAGACCAGAGCCATTGGCTGCTCCTGCCACTGCTTCTGCTGGCGGCCTGTGCAGCACGGCGCGGCTGGCTGCTGTGCCTGCCGCTGTTGCTGCTGAGCCTACCGCAGAATAGTTACGCCTTCAGTTTCGAAGACCTCTGGCTGCGCGCCGATCAGCAGGGCCAGCGCCTGCTTGAGGCGCAGCAACCCGCAGCGGCGGCGCAGCGCTTCAGCGATCCACGCTGGCAGGGTCAGGCGCTCTACCAGGCCGGCGACTACGCTGCCGCCGCCGAGCGCTTTGCCATGGGGGAAAGCGCCAGCGATCACTACAACCGGGGTAACGCCCTGGCCCGCAGCAATGAGCTGGAAGCGGCCGTGGACGCCTACACCCAGGCCTTGGAGTTGCAGCCCGACCTGCAGCAGGCGCAAAAGAACAAGGCATTGGTCGAAGAACTGCTGCGCCAGAACCAGCAGCAACAAACTGATCCGCAGCAGGAACAGAATACCGAGCAGAATCAGTCCAGCACCCAGCCGCAAAGTGGCCAGGCCGAACAGAATGGCCAGCCACAGCCTGAGCCACCTGCGGCCACGCAAAACGAACCGAACGAAGCCCCCGCTCAACCGGAGCAGCCCAACTCAGGCGAAGAGCGCGAAACGCCTCCCGCACAACCGCAGGATGATGACGGCGAACCCGGCGAAGAACAGCTCGCCAGCGTCGAACCGGCCCTCGACGGCGAACGCCGCCAGGCGCTGGAACAATGGCTGCGGCAGATCCCAGATGATCCGGGCGAGCTGCTGCGGCGTAAATTCAGGCTGGAACAACAGCGCCAGGAACAACTGCAATGAGCCGACTGCTCTGTACCCTTCTGCTCAGCCTGCTGGCCCTGCATGCCAGCGCGCAGAGCTTTACCGCCAGCGTCGATCGCACCCGCCTGAACGCCGGTGAGAGTGTCGAACTGACCCTGGAATCGAATGACCCCACACTGTTCGGCAAACCAGACCTACAGCCACTCAACGAGCTGTTCGAGGTGCTTGGTACCCGCCAGGTCAACCGACTGACCAGCAACAATGCCGGTGCCCAGGCTAGCACCCGCTGGATCATTACCTTGCAGCCCAAGCACAGCGGTTATGTGGTGATCCCGCCACTGCGCCTCGGCCAGCTGCACAGCGAGCCGATCACCCTGCACATCCAGCAGAGCAGCAATGCCGATGACAACCGCCTGGCTCCGGTGTTTATCGACGCCAACCTGGATCAGGAAAGCGTCTATGTGCAGGCACAGACTGTGCTGACCCTGCGTATCTACCATTCCGTATCACTCTACGATGACAGCAGCCTGACCCAACTGGACATGCCCCAGGCCCGTGTTGAATCCCTAGGCGAACCACGCACCTATGAAAAAGACATCAATGGCGTACGCCATGGCGTGATCGAGTTGCGCTACGCCATCTTTCCCCAGGAAAGCGGCGAACTGCTAATCCCCGCGCAGACCTTCACCGCCACCGCAGTCGACCGTTCAAGCGGCACGGCCTACAACCCGTTCGGTCCACGACCCGGCAAGGTGGTGCGGGTCAAATCACCGGAAATCCCCCTGACGGTCAAAGCCAAACCAGCCAGCTACCCGGCTAATGCGCCCTGGCTGCCCGCCCGCTCAGTGACCCTGAGCGAGGTGTGGAACCCACAGCCGGACAGCGCCCGCGTCGGCGACTCGCTGACCCGCAGCCTGCTGCTCAAGGTCGAAGGCCTGGCCAGCGCCCAGCTGCCGCCCTTGCCAGCCACCCAGGTCAGCGGCCTGCGCCGCTATCCCGACCAGCCGCAACTGGCCAACCAGGTTGGTGAAAACGGCCTGGTTGGCAGCCGTGAAGAACGCGAGGCACTGGTCGCCAACCGTGAAGGCTTGCTGGTTTTACCGGCCGTTGAAGTGCTGTGGTGGAATACCCGCACCGATCAACTCGAGCGCAGCAGCCTGCCCGCCCGCGACCTGCAGGTAGCGACCAACCCGAATATGGAAACCCTGCCTGTCGAGGCTGAACGCGTGGCTCCCGTCGCGGTACCAGGCTCTGCGCTGTGGCCCTGGCAACTGAGCACCGCATTGCTGAGCCTGACCACCCTGCTCGGCTTTGTCCTCTGGTGGCGCGCCCGCCGTCAGCCAGCCGTACTGCCCAGCCAGCAAACCGGCCCAAGCCCACGCAACCTGCTCGACGACCTCAAGCGCAGCTGCCTGGCCAACGACTCGCAAGCCACCCGCCATGCACTGGATGCCTGGGCCCGTCAGCAACCGGAAACCCTGGCCGACATGGCGGCGCGCTTTACCCCGCTCTCGGACGCCCTCGACGGCCTCAATGGCGCGCTGTACAGCGAAAGCGGCCAGCACTGGCAAGGCCGCAACCTGTGGCTGGCGATCCGCAGCCTGCCTGCAGTAGAAGACCTGGAAACCAGCGCCAACCAGGAAGCCAGCGCGCTGCCGCCGCTGTATCCACGCTAAAACCATTCCCAGATTTAGTGAGGGCACTTGTGCTGCGCGGCTGTGCAGCACAAGTAACAGCCCCAGCTGCCTTATCGGCACCTGTCAGTAAGCTGCCAGTGCCCATCACCAGCAGACTGACGCAGCAGAGCCAAGCAACCCACACACGTGCTTAATCGGCAGCGCAGGGCTACCCCCATAAACAGTCAATCGCTAGAAACAGAAAACCCTCGGGAATCGCTTCACCGAGGGTTTCTGTTGAGTCATGACTCAGGTGCCCAGGGCACCCGGATCATCGCCTGCGCTTAGTGCGCCAGCAGCGAACCGCCTGTCTTGCCAACCAGTTTCTCTGGTTTGATCAGGAAGCGCGCCAGTGCCGGCAGCAGCAGCAAGGCACCGAACATGTTGACGATAAACATGAAGGTCAGCATCAGACCCATGTCGGCCTGGAACTTGATGGCCGAGAAGATCCAGGTCGCTACGCCAATCGCCAGGCACAGACCGGTGAACAGTACTGCCTTACCGGTGGACTTGAGCGTCTGGTAGTAGGCCTCTTGCAACGGCAGGCCAGCACGCAGGAAGCTTTCCAGGCGGCTGTAGATGTAAATGCCGTAGTCCACACCAATACCCACACCGAGCGCGATCACCGGCAACGTCGCAACCTTCATGCCGATCCCCAGGAACGCCATCAGCGCGTTACCCAGAATCGAGGTCAGGATCAGCGGCAACACGATGCAGATGGTCGCGGGCACAGAGCGGAAGGTGATCATGCACATCACCGCCACCCAGATATACACCAGCACCAGAATGGTCAGCTCGGACGTGGAGATCACCTCGTTGGTAGCCGCCTCGATCCCTGCGTTACCAGCGGCCAGGCGGAACTCCAGGTCATCCTGGTTGTTCACCTTGGCGAACTCTTGCACCGCACTCACCGCACGCTTGAGCGTCTCAGCCTTGTGATCCTCAAGGAACACCAGCACCGGCGCGACCGAGCAATCTGCGTTGTACAGGCCATCAGCCCGGGCAATCGAGTTGTTTAGCACGTCCTGGTTACGCGACAGGGTTTCCCACTTCAGGTTGCCTTCGTTCATCCCCTTGATCATCTGGCGCGACACCGTGACCATGGAAACCGCCGACTGCACGCCTTTGGTGTTTTCCATCTTCCACATCAACTCGTCCATGGCCGACAGCGTTTTGAAGGCCGAACAGCCTTCAGGTGCTGCCTTGACCATGACCACCAGCACATCCGAACTGGTCGAATAGTTCTTGATGATGAAGTCGTTGTCCTGGTTGTAGCGCGAGTCCGGGCGCAGCTCGGGCGCGCCCTGATCCAGGTCACCGACCTGCAGGTTGGCCTTCTGGTAGAAGAAGCAGCTGACGCCGCCCACCAGTGCCAGAACCACCATGAACGGCGCAACATTGGGGTGAGCAACGTTGGACAGCAGACGCCACATCGGCTTCTCGGCCGACTCATCCTTCTTACTGCGATCAATGGCCTTCTTGCTGATGCCCAGATAGGAAATCGCCACCGGCAGCAGAATCAGGTTGGTGAAAACGATCACCGCCACACCAATCGATGCGCCGATAGCCAGCTCGTGGATCACACCAATGTCGATGATCAACAGGGTGATAAAGCCCACGGCGTCAGCCAGAATCGCGATCATCCCCGGCAGGAACAGCTGGCGGAAAGTGCGCCGCGCTGCCATCAGCGAGTTTTCAGCACCGCTGGATTGCAGGGCAATACCGTTGATCTTCTGCACACCATGGGAAATACCAATGGCAAAGATCAGGAATGGCACCAGCATGGAGTAAGGATCGAGGCCAAAACCCACCAGGTTCATCAGGCCCAACTGCCAGCCCACAGCAACCAGCGTGGTAACCAGCACGCCGACGGTACTGCGGATACACCAGCTGAACCAATACAGCAGGACAAAGGTGATCAGCAGGGCGATGGCAAAGAAGCCCACCACCATCACCAGACCATCGATCAGATCACCCACCTTCTTGGCAAAACCGATGATGTGGATCTGCACATTGGGGTTCTGTGCCTGGTACTTCTCGCGGATCTTCTCTTCCAGCTGGTGGGAGAATTTCTGGTAGTCCAGCTTGATCAGCTTGCCCTGGTCGTTAGGGTCCGGGTAGGACTCCAGCAGTGGCACATCGACGATGCTGGACTTGAAGTTGTTCGCCACCAGACGGCCGACCTGACCGGACTTGAGTACGTTGCTGCGCAACTCCTCAATGCTTTCCGGGCTGCCATCGTAGGTTTGCGGAATCACCTCACCGCCGGCAAAACCTTCCTCGGTCACTTCGGTCCAGCGCACGCTCGGCGTCCACAGCGACTTCAGACCAGAACGGTCAACGCCAGGAATATAGAAGGCCTCGTCGTTGATCTGACGTAGGGTCTCCATGTATTCCTTGGTGAAGATGTCGCCATCTTTGGCTTCCACCGAAATACGCACCGTGTTGCCCAGGTTGGCCAGGTCATTGCGGTGCTCCATCATGTTCTGAATGAACGGATGGCTCAGCGGGATCATTTTTTCGAAGCTGGTCGAAGGACGGATTTGCGTCGCTTGGTAGAACAGGAAAATGCTCACCAGCAAGCAGATCAGAATCACCGCAGGCCGGTTGTTGAAAATCAGGCGCTCAAGAAAGCTCGCCTTGTCCTGGTGATGGTTACTCATCAAACGCTACCCCAGCTTATTATTGTTGGCCAAGACTGGCATCAGTCGGCGCGGAAACATGTACGCCACCCTGCCCGACGAGGATCAAACGGCCATTGTTATCCATGGCCACACCGGCCAAAGACAAACGATCCGGGCGGTTCAGCACGCTGAAACTGCGCCCTTTGTCGATGCTGCGCAGCACGCTGCCGCCATGGCCGACAATCACGATGCTGCCATCTTTGAAGACGCTGCCATTGGCCAGGCCGAACTCCAGCTCGCCCTTGTTCGCGGCTTTGAGCGAAATACGCTCCCAGTTGCTACCGAAGTCCGCTGAGCGGAACAGGTGACCACGCAAGCCATAAACCACCAGGGCACCTGGCTCGCCGACACCCAGCGCGCCGAACAGCGATCCCTCGTAAGGGCTTTCCAACTGCTCCCAGGTTTGTCCCCAATCCGGCGAGCGGAACATCACACCCTGCTCACCGACGATGAACAGACCGGAATCCTCCACTTCAACAATGGCATTGAGGTGATAAGCGTCTTCGTTGTCCATACGATCGCTGACATCATCCCAGGTCGCGCCGCCATCGGTGGTTGCCAGCAAGGCACCATAGGCCCCCACCGCAAAACCGTTGTTGCGATCCTTGAACCAGACGTCCAGCAATGGCGCTTCACGCTCGAGGTCTTCGAACTGTTTTACCCAGGTGCTGCCGCCGTCACTGCTGGCGAGAATCTGGGCGTCATGACCGACAGCCCAACCGTGGCTATTGTCGAGAAAGAAAACGGCAGTCAGCATCTGCTTGGACGGCACACTGGCCTGACTCCAGCTGTCGCCATTGTCATCGGAGTACAGGATGTGACCACGGTCGCCTACAGCAACCAAGCGCTTGCCGACACTGACAACATCCAGCAGCAGGCTGTGTTGAGCTTTGGCTGAAGCGACGGACTGAACTTCGGTTTTGGCAGTTTCGGCTTGCACGTGCAGAGGCGCACTGGCGAGCATCAGCATGGACAGCACACTGCACAGCGAAAGCGCTTTAGTCAGTGGCGAGTGAACGCGGAACGCCGGTGTGCGGGACGACCCCACAACATGCCCGGCCTGGGTGCGCCGCATAATGGGCTCACTCATATACCTTCCCCCTTATTCTTATAGGTAGCACTACCCTTATAGCAGTCCACCTATCCTACTGAGCTTTCAAAAGGCCTGACAATCGGTGCGACGTTATGTTTTGTTAAACCAGACCGTCTACCCTGCCCTGTTTGACCCACAAATAGCAAAAGGCCGCTACAACAGTAGCGGCCTTTTGCTCAACCTACACGCGAATTAACGTGTGCCACGACGGCGCAGAGCAGCTGGCTTGAAGTAGCCATCGTCTGGAACCGGCTGACTGAAGTCGATGGTGCTCGGCTCTTCGTTGTCCAGGTTCTGTACGTGGTAACGACGGGCCTGCAGATCGTGGAAGGTATCCAACGCAGACCAGGTGGTCGGCAGGTCGTAGTAGTTTTTCAGGTAGGCAATCGAAACGCGCCACAGCTCGCCACGACCGTCGTACTGATCAACCACTGCTGCTTGCCAGCTGTCCTCGTCAAGGAACAGGGTACGCTTGGAGTAGATGTGACGAGCGCCAGATTTCAGCGTGCCCTCAACAACCCATACGCGGTGCAGTTCGTTACGAGTCACGGCCGGGCTCAAGTGGCCCACTTGCAGCAGGTCCTTGTACTTGACGTCCGGGCTGGTGACTTTGTAGCTGTTGTAAGGAATGTAGATTTCCTTCTTGCCGATCAGCTTCCAGTCATAACGGTCTGGCGAACCGTTGATCATGTCAGTGTCGTCCGCAGTACGCAGGCCGTCAGCAGCAGCAATCGGGGTGTCATAGGCTAGGTTCGGCGCACGACGTACACGGCGCTGGCCGGCGTTGTAGCCCCAGGCCTGACGCGGCTCTTTCACCTGATCCAGAGTCTCGTGCACCAGTACCGCACCACCGGCCAGACGCGCCGGGCTCTTGGTGAAGGACAGGTAGTAGAACATGATGTTGTTCAGGTCGGCTGCAGTCCCTTTCGGGTTGTAGAACTTGAACATGGCTTCCTGCTGCGAGGTCACCAGCGAGTAGCTGCCGTTACGCTGCACAGCCACTTCCGAAGCGCGACGCACGATGTAGGTACCGCGATAACGGGCGATGTGGTTCCACAGCGCTTCTACGCCATTTTGCGGAATCGGGAACGGGATGCCGCCGTAGGCATCAGCAAAACCGTTGCCGCCATCCAGCAGCTTGGCCGTGGTGGCATTCTTGACGGTGTTGTCATACACCCATTGCGGCGCAGAACCTGAACGACGGGTCTGATAGACCGGCATCTGGTAGCTGTTCGGGTAGGTGTTAAACATGGCGATCTGACCCGGGGTCAGGTTGGCCTTGTACTGATCCAAGTTGGCCTTGGTGATGGTAAACAGCGGCTTGTCATCAGCAAACGGATCAACGTGGTGCTGGCCTGGCGTGGTGTAACCCGCCGGAGCCTTGGTGATACCACCAGTCCACTCCGGAATGGTGCCTGCGGCATTACCGGCCTTCTCGGCACCGAACGGGGTGAGGCTTGCGCCCAACTTGGCTGCTTCTGCAGGCGAAACTGCAGCCAGCGCGTTGCCAGCAGACAGCGCCAGCGCAATGGCGGCACCAATCAGCGTGTGCTTTTTCAGCATCTTGATTCTCCGTGATAAGTCATCAACCGAGTGCCCGCAGGCACTCGGTATTTTCTAGTTATGTTTAGAAGGAATACTTGACGTTCAAGCCGATATTGTCGCGATCACGGCCCGAGTTGCTCTGACCTGCGCCCATAAACTCGGTGTATTGAATTTCAGCTTCCAGGCTGTTCAGGTAGCTGGCACGCAGACCTACGGTGTAAGCCTTGCGGTCTTCAATAAAGTTACCGGTTTGGTGCGAGTTGCCTTGGAAGTCGTGCTTAAAGACAGTGAACGGCGACAGGTTTACACCAGCGTATACGTCGTTCCAAGTGCCGGACAGCACCAAGGTATAGCCATAAGCGTCACTCGAAGCGCAGTCCTGCTTGGCCATAGCAGCATCAGTTGCGTAAGAAGTGTTAGCACGACCCGCGATGCAACGCTCACCATTAACAGAGCTGTATTTCAGACTATCGCCACGGATATGCTCCGAAGCAAGTTCCGCGACACCAAACAGCGAGTCAAAACTCAAAACATTGCCGAAATTATGAATAGCACCGATGGATGAATTGAATGCTTCAACACGACGGTAGTTGCTTACAGAACCATCACGCGTAATCTGCTGTCCAGAGATAAGTGCCGTCCCTGCACCTGGCAAAGTACCCGAGTTATCTGCAAGCCTAGCGCCTTGCAAAACAAGATCACCCAAGAGGTCATTTGTAGCCGCAATACCAACTGGCAAATTAGGACGATATGCAAGCTCACCAAAAACAGAAGTTTCGTTAATGGTTGTATTGAAGCTAAAACCATACATACGAATATCTTCGGCATACTCGCGCTTAGCCTGAGTAGAACCCAGAAGATCAATCGTAGCCAAACCACCTGCAGTTTGAACACCCAACGCCCCAGTACCTGGGTTGAACGCAGCCAAATTAGCTATATTAACACCCTTATAACCATTCAGATCCGCGTATATAGTAGGCTCTTTGGCATGATAGTTAACCAAGTAAGCACCGAACTCCGTTGAATTTAGCTCCTCAGCGATATACTTGAAAGAGAGCCCATACTGACCATCATTTTTGGCATTAATATCACTGGTAACATCAGCAACTTGTAGAATATTCCCAAAAGAAGTATTGACTCCCGAAGCATAAAGCCCTGTACCCGCTGCTAGAGGCCCAGCGAACGCGGACAAGTTCCGATAACCTGGAATAGCAGGCGCAAGATTAGTACCTGAAAAATTATTGTAAGCAGTATTCCCACCCTCACCGAACAAGTCAGTTTCGGAGAAGAAAGTACCTACCGGATCAATCGCTGACTCTTTCCAGTTGAACTGATAGAAAGCATCCATAGACAGGTTGTCAGTCAGACCAACGCTAAAGCTCAGCGCCTCAACTGGAACCAGGACTTCTTTAACTTCTGCACCTGGCAAACGGAACTTGCCGGCATCTACCGGGTTGGTGGTGTTTACACCACCACGGTAGAACAGGCCTTCACCCCAGTTAAATACCTGCTTACCGAAGCGCACGCCAACCGGCATGTTGGCGATATCCCAGTTGCCGTACACATAAGCATCGAGGATTTCTGCGTTACGGCCCGCTGAGTGGCGAGTGCCACGAGTAAAGCTGTCGTCTTTCGGCACGTTCTGGCTTGGCTGATAAGCCAGGCTGGTGTCGTAGTAGTCGTTACGCTTATCCATGATCTGAGTGTCATAGAAAGCAGTACCGCGTACGAAGGCACCGTAGTTCTTGTAGGTCACTTCCAGGTCGGAGGTCACCTTGAATACTTCAGAAACCAGACCGGTACCGAAGTTACGGTTACCGTCGTTGGTGTTGATATCGTTGTTGGTCTTGTCCTGACCCTGTACACGCCAGAGTTGGCCATAGGACACGGTGGTGTCGATGGAGCCGCTGATTTCATCGTCGGCAAAGCTAAATTCCACGGCTTGAGCATGCGCTGCTACCAGCAGGGGAAGGAGGCCGACAAAAGCAAAACCTGCCTTGGCAGGCGCGAAACGCAATACGGGCTTACGGGACTTAATTTCCATCGAAACGTTACTCCGTGGACAGATCATCTTTTTTGTACCCCAACCACTGGGGCACGTTATGGCCATACTGATGACGGCCTTAAATGTTGATTGGAAGGCAATCCCCCAACGCGTTTGCACGCACCTCACTGTTTGGCATACACCATGACGAGGTCAAATCGGCTTAACACGTGCAACCATAGTGCCAATTCAAACGAACGTATAAAAAATTCGCCACCCACCGAAAGCCAACTATCCATCCATCTTGTGACTGATCATTCAGCAACCAAATAGCGGCATGCAGTGACGGATTTTTCCTTTTTTGTCCTACCATCTGGCGCAATCAGTCACTTTATTGCTGCGCGCACGCACAGATGCTTCAAACAAATTGGCCAAGGTCAAGCCAAGCAGCCCAATCAACATTGCGCAAACTTTACTTACACTTAATCGGGTAACACAAAAAGTGTTACCCGATTAATTCGGGTAACACTTTTGCGGGAGAAAAGAGCCGAATCAGTGGCCGGTAACCCTATGCCTTGCACATAGTTCGGCAGAATCGGCCTTTAGTGTTAGTAGCGCTGTTCATAAAACAACCAGAACACACTAATACTGCAAAGTGGGTGAAGGACTCCCCCACACTGTTACTGCACAATAATTAACCAACCAGGCTCTTGCTGACGACTTCATAGACATCACTGGACAGCTCGCCCGTGTCCAGAATGCGCTGCAACTCGGCCTTCATCTGTGCCTGGCGGGCACTGCCGTATTTGGCCCAACGGGTCAGCGGGGCCAGCAGGCGTGAGGCGATCTGTGGGTTGAGGGCATTGAGGGTAATCACCTGATCGGCCAGGAAGCGGTAACCGCTACCATCAGCTTGGTGGAAACCCAGCAGGTTCTGCCCGGCAAACGCGCCAATCAACGCCCGCACCTTGTTCGGGTTCTTAAGGGTAAAGGCCGGGTGTTGCATCAGTTGCTCAACACGCTGCAACGCACCTGGCAAGGCGCAGGCAGCCTGCACGCTGAACCACTGATCCATGACCAGTGCATTGTCCTTGAAGAACTCGGCAAAACTGGCCAGCGCAGCCGCTTTTTCAGTCTCGAACGGGGAATTGACCAGCACGGCCAGAGCGGCCAGGCGCTCGGTCATATTGTCGGCGCTCTCAAACTGCTCCAGGCATGCAGCCAATACCTCGGCCTTGCCACTGAGCATCAGGTAGGACAGCGCAATGTTCTGCAGGCTGCGTCGGGCAAAGTGCTCGGCTTCTGCCACATAGGCGCTGGCACGAGAAGTCTCGCGATTACGCTGGTAGCGCCGCCACAGCAAATCGAACAGTGCATCCGCCAGTTGCTTGCGGGCAAATTCGCGGGCGACGTGGATGGCTTCGACATCGGCCACAACACTGATTTCTGTCAGGTACGCCTCACCTGGCAACGAGAGCATCTCGGCAACCATGGCCTGATCCAGCGAATCATCCGCTAGCAGCGTGCGACAGGCCTCAACCAGACGCTGATCCATCACCAGCGTCTCACCACGCTGATGCTGCGCAATCAGCTCTTGCAACACCTGCACCGACAATTGCTGCCCCGCTTCCCAGCGGTTGAAGCCATCACTGTCGTGCTGCATCAGGAACATCAGCTGATCACGGCTGTAGGGGAAACTCAACTTGATCGGTGCCGAGAAGCCGCGCAGCAAGGACGGCAGCGGCTTTTCCGCCAGATTGACGAAGGTGAAGGCCTGTTCGGCTTCCGTTACCTGGAGTACACGGGAAGTGCCCACTGCGGCGTCTTCACTGACCAATTGCAGCGGCAGCTCACACCCCTGAGCATCGAGCAAAGCCAGCTCGACCGGGATAACAAACGGCTGCTTCTCCGCCTGCCCTGGTGTTGCCGGGCAGCTCTGACGGAAGTGCAAGCGATAGCTGTTGGCCGCCGCGTCGTAGCTTTCACTGACTTCCAGCCGCGGTGTGCCGGCCTGGCTGTACCAGCGTTTGAACTGGCTCAGGTCGATGCCATTGGCCTCTTCCATCGCGCGGATAAAGTCATCACAGGTCACGGCCTGACCATCATGGCGCTCAAAGTAGAGATCGCTACCTTTGCGGAAGCCCTCGGCGCCGACCAGGGTGCGGATCATGCGCACCACTTCCGAGCCTTTCTCGTACACCGTCAGGGTGTAGAAGTTGGAAATTTCCATAAAGGCATCCGGACGCACCGGATGGGCCATAGGGCCGGCATCTTCAGCGAACTGGTGCGTGCGCAGATAAGCAACGTCCTCAATGCGTTTGACCGTGCGCGAGTGCATGTCAGCACTGAACTCGGCATCGCGGAACACGGTAAAGCCTTCCTTGAGCGACAGCTGGAACCAGTCGCGGCAGGTCACGCGGTTACCAGACCAGTTGTGGAAGTACTCGTGGGCCACTACCGCTTCGACGCGCTGGTGCGCGGCGTCGGTGGCGGTTTCGGCCTTGGCCAGTACACAGCTGGAGTTGAAGATATTCAGGCCCTTGTTTTCCATGGCCCCCATATTGAAGTCGTTGACCGCAACGATCATAAAGATGTCGAGGTCGTACTCACGGCCGTAGACCTCTTCATCCCACTTCATGGATTTCTTCAGGCTGTCCATGGCGTGTTGGCATTTGTCGATGTTTTCCGGCTCGACATAAATACGCAGCGCCACGTCGCGCTTGCTCATGGTGGTGAAGCTGTCTTCCACACACCACAGATCGCCGGCGACCAGGGCAAACAGGTAGGCCGGCTTCATAAACGGGTCTTCCCAGGTCGCCCAATGACGCCCGCCCTCTTCATTGCCGCTGGCAATCGGGTTGCCGTTGGACAGCAGCACCGGGTAGTCATGCTGCGCCGCGCTCAGGGTGGTGGTGAACTTGCTCATCACGTCCGGGCGGTCGAGGTAATAGGTGATTTTGCGGAAGCCCTCGGCCTCGCACTGGGTGCAGAACATGCCACTGGATTTGTACAGCCCTTCCAGCGCGGTGTTGCTTTCCGGATGGATGCGCACGCTGCTGTCGATCACGAAACTGTTGCTGGTCGGCTGCAAGGTCAGGTGACTGTCGCTCAGCTGGTAATCACCGGCACTCAGCTCGCGGTCATCCAGCGCCACACTGAGCAGCTCCAACTGCTGACCATCCAGCACCAGCGGTGGCAATCCAGCACCCGCCGCCGGGTTACGGCGCATCACCAGTTGCGCATGCACCAGGGTGTGATCCTCGAACAACTCGAAGGTCAGGTGCGTTTCATCAATCAGATAATCCGGGGCCTGGTAGTCCTTGAGGTAGATCATCTTCGGCTGTTCGGTGCGCATGGCTTTTGGCCCTTTGTCTGCGGCGCGCGGGCGCCGGGTTCGCGAATAAGTAACTCAGGCGGCCAGTTCGTGGACGGCCAACTGGTAAGCGGTGTACTTGCGGATATTGATCACGCCGGTGTCGAACATCAGGTACTGGCCCTTGATGCCCAACAAGGTGCCTTCGGCCAGCGGCTGCTTGTCCAGGTTGAAGCTGGTGATCTTCGCCGGATAGGCGTCAATCGGGTAGGCAATCTGCACCACCGGCTGATCGCCGAGCGGCTGAATGGCCTGGATGCCAAAGCGTTGCTGCAACTCAGTCAGGCCAGTACCGCATGTGGCAAACAGCTGCTCACGTACGGCAAGCAGATCCACCGGCGCGGCGTCACCCTTGAGCAGCGCGCGCCAGTTGGTTTTGTCCGCCACCTGGCTGCGCAGCAGGTCTTCGACAAAGCCGGACTGCTGACGGGTGGCGACGCGCAGAATCGGCAGCGCTTGGGTCGCGCCCTGGTCGATCCAGCGCGTAGGAATTTGCGTGGCGCGGGTGATGCCCACCTTGATGCCGCTGGAATTGGCCAGATAGACCACATGATCGGTCATGCAGAACTGTTCACCCCAGCTCGGCTCGCGGCAGGTGCCAGCCTCATAGTGACATCGCTCCGGGCTCATGATGCAGACGTCGCACTGCGCCAGCTTCTGCATGCAGGGGTAACAGTAACCCTGACTGAAACTGCTCTTGGTCTTGCGCCCACAGTGGGTGCAATGGATTGCGCCCAGGTATTCCAGGCGCAGGGTCTTGCCAATCAGCGGGTTGACCGGCAACAGTTCATCACCCAGGCGAAAGCTGTACTGCACCGGCGCATCCAGCTGTGCCGCCATTTTGCTCAGGGCACCACGGGCCAACTCGCTCATCAGTGCAGGGTATCCGACGACTTAAACAACAGATTGGGGATCGGCTCGGACTTGGAGCTGCATTCCTGCGGGCCCATGTAACCGATGCGCTCGTCTTCCGGCAGGTTCTGGATTTCCCAGGCGATCAGCGCCTGCAGGGTCAGCTCCTTCTGCTCCTGGGTCAGCTTGCGGCCATCGGGCCATTTGCCGATTTCCACAGCCAGTTTGAGGTTCTGATAGATCTCAGGGGTGATGTTTTCAATCGCTTCGAGAAAGGACGACATACGCGCCTCCAAATGCAAAGTGGCAGTTTACCAGCCTGTAGAAGAACTAACTGTGTCGCCGACGTGCCAGCGCGCCACCAAGCAACCCGGTCAGGCAACCAGCGAGCAGGCCACCGACGTGCGCTGCGTTGGCAATTGCGCCGAATTGCAGCAGTTCAAAGATGCCGGTCATGCAGATCAGCAGCCACACCAGCATCATCACCAGCACACCAGGCGGCAGGCGGTATGCCGGGGTTGGCGCAAGGCGTTGAAAGATCCAACAGTGCCCGAGCAGACCGTAAAGCACCCCGGACAGACCACCAAACAGTGAGGGGCCAGCGTGCAGGTATTGGGCGAAATTGGCCGCAAGGCTAAACAGCAGTGTGAGCCCTAGCAGCATCACGGCACCCTGACGCGCCTCAATCCGCCGCCCCAATTCCCAGTACCAGAGGCTGTTCATCGCCAGATGAAGAATGCCGAAATGAATCAGCATCGGCGTCAACAGGCGCCACCACTGGCCGCTGGCCAACGTGTCATTGAGGTAGCTGAAATAGATGTAATCGCCTTGCACGCGGTAATCGACAAAACTCAGCCAGCTCACCGCCGCCAGGTTATCGCCCAGCAGGGTGATGGCGGCGACAACAAAAGTCAGCAGAAGCACCACTGCGGTCATGCGACTGCTGCGCAGCTGCTGGATAAACCCCGGTGCTGCCTCTGTGCTCACGGCTAATGGTTCAGGTACCTCAAGGGCATCACCCTGCGGGTAACGTGAATACAACGCACGCACCTGCTCGGCTAGCAGTTCATCAGGCACCCAGAGCACCTGATCGCCAGCCTCCTCCGCCACGCGGTGCGGCACCTGCAGGCGTTGCAGCAGCGCAACAAAACCACTCAGATCAATCTGCTCGGGCAAGCGCATGGCCGCTACGGCACTCATGGTCGTGCCTCCGGGCTGTCGACATCGACCCAGACGAACTTGCTGGCATCCAGACGCGCTTCCTGGTCGAGGCGATAAGCGACCAGTTTGCCGTTTAGCACGGCGCTGTAGTCCAGGCAGGCCAGGTTGTTGCGAATCGGTGCGGGTTTGCCACTGCGCCAATAATGGCCAACAAACAGCAGCGGTTGATCGGCGCCGTATTTGAGCAGCTCGCCCTTCTGCATTTCACTCAATGGCATCTGCGCTGCCAGCTCTGGTAGCGCATCGGGCTGGAAGACGATATCGCCGTAGGTCTGTGGATCCTCTTCCCAGAACTTGGTGCGAAAATGCGCCCGAGTAAAACCGTCATCGCTGGTCAGCGTCATGCCATGCGGCAGGCGCATGTCAGTGCCGCGCAGCAAGCGGTCCAGCGCGATGTTGGCGAAGCTGCCGTATACAGCCGCTTGCTGGAGGAAGTCCTCATCAATACAGCCATCGGCAAACTGCGCGCGCAGTGGCTCGATCAGGCTGTCGTCCCAGCAGGCATGCACCACCCGGAAACGCCCGGCATCGATAAACAACGGCAATTCGTAGAACCAGTCGAGAAACCCCTGCCACTCCGCTGGGTAGGCATCGAACTGCTCCAGGGTTTCCTTGATCAGCCGCGCATGCCGCGGTGTGTGCTCACGTACAAACCGCCGCCCACTGCCCGGCGCTGCCGGCGTACTCCAGCCCAGGGCATTGAATTCATGATTACCCATGATGCACAGCGCTTGCCCGGCGCTCACCATGTCACGCACCAGATGCAGCGTCTCGCGAATACGTGGACCGCGATCAACCAGATCACCCAAGAAGATCGCCATGCGCTGCGGATGCCGCCAAACGCCGGCTTGCAAGCGATACCCCAGGGTGCTCAGCAGGCGCTCCAGCGTTTTCGCACAGCCGTGGATATCACCGATCAGGTCGTAACCACGAGCGGGATCGAGGTGCATCAGTCTCCTCCTCCAAGCCGGCTGCCCCAGCCGAGCTTGGTCCGGCAGACCTCGTAGTAGTTGTGATCCAGCGGGTGAATCAGGCGCAGCTTCTGTGGCCGCTTGGCCACCGTGATGGTATCTCCCGGCGCACAGGTAAAGTGGTTCTGCCCATCACAGGAAACCAACGGGTAAATCTGCAGGTCCTTGGAGACGACGATTTTCAGCTCACTGTTGGCATCCACCACAATCGGCCGGCTGGACAGGGTGTGTGGGTACATCGGCACGATGACGATGGCATCCAGCTTGGGGTGCATGATCGGGCCGCCAGCCGACAGCGCATAAGCGGTAGAACCGGTCGGCGTGGCGATAATCAGACCGTCGGCCTTCTGGCTGCAAACGAACTGGCCGTCGATATACAGCTCGAACTCGATCATCTTGGTGGATTTGCCAGGGTGCAGCACCACATCGTTGAGTGCATCGCCCTGGCCAATGGCTTCGTCATTACGCCGCACCTCGGCTTCCAGCAGAAAGCGGTTCTCGGTCAGGTAATGCCCTTCCAACACCTGCGCAACCTTCACTTCCAGCTCATCGGGGCGAATATCGGTAAGAAAGCCCAGGCTGCCCCGGTTGATCCCTAACACCGGCACCTTGTGCCGCGCGAGAGCACGGGCGGCGCCCAGCATGCTGCCGTCGCCACCGACGACGATCACCAGGTCACAGACTTCACCGAGAATTTTGCGCGACGAGGTCTGCAAACCATGACCCGGCAGCACTTCAGCGATGGTGTCTTCGAGGATCACATGCAGATGACGAGCGAGCAGAAATTTCTTCAGCCGGCGAATGGTGTCGAGAACCTGGGTGCTGCCCAGTCGACCGATGATGCCGATATTACGAAATTGCTCCATGGTGCTCCTGCCAGGCTCTGGATCTAGAGGCCCAGATTATGGGCGAAAGCCCATGGCAGCAGCAAACCGCAGGCCGGCTCTGCGCTATGCTCGCCACATGACGCCTTTTCCCTCACTCACCGACCTGCCCTCACACCTGCGCCAACCTGCCGTGCGCGACCTGGCCTGGGTGCTGCTTTCACCGCCCTTGTTGGCGCAGACTGCCTGGCCACAGCGCTATCCACTCAAAGCCAGTGCCTGGAGCCAACAACCGGGGGCGCTGGCTGACTGGTTACTGAGCCTGGACGCCGACAGCCAACCCCTGCAGCAATGGCTGAGCCAAAGCTCGGTGCGCCGTCTGGGGTTGTACTACGAACGCCTATGGCAGTTCGCCCTGCATGCCGCGCCGGGTATCGAGGTGTTGGCGGCCAACCTGCCCATTCGCCAGCAAGGTCACACCCTGGGTGAGCTGGATATGCTGCTACGTGATGAAGAAGGCGTGCACCACCTTGAACTGGCGATCAAGCTCTACCTGGGGCAGCAGCAGGCCAGCGGTGATGATCTGTCGGACTGGCTCGGCCCGGGCAGTCACGACCGCCTGGATCTCAAACTGGCGCACCTGGGCCAGCACCAGCTGCCTCTATCAGCCCGCACCGAAGCCCAGCAGCGGCTGGCGGAACTGAATATCCAACGCCCCCAGCCAGCATTGTGGCTCGGCGGTTACCTGTTCTCACCCTGGCAGCAGCCCTACACCACACCCCTGGCTGGCAATCCCGAGCACCTGCGTGGGCGCTGGTTGCATCGCACCGACTGGGCGCACTTTGCCGCACAGCGCGACGGCCATTGGCAGCCGTTGGAGCGGCATGCCTGGCTGGCACCCGCACGGATCGAAGAAGCACAACGATGGTCGCACGAGACGTTCACGCAATGGTTGGCGACGTTGCCCCCAGACGCCAACGCGCAGCTGCTCGTACGCTTGGTCGAAAGTTCGGAGCACAACTGGCAGGAAGCTGAACGGGTGTTTCTGGTCAATGACCACTGGCCGACGCAGCCGGCCAGCTAGTTCAGCGGCTACGCTCGGTGCGGCCACCTGAGCGCGCCAGGTAGCCCGAGCCGCTTTCGCACAGTAGCGCATCACGCTGCACCGCCGGCAGAGCATCCACCCCATCGCGCAGGGCATAGGCGCGATACCCCAGCTGCGAAAGGAGAAACACGGCACTGCTGCTGCGCTTGCCGCTGTCGCAGTAGCACAGATAAGTGCGCTGCTTGTCGAGCAGGCGGGCCTTCAGACGCAGCAACTGCAAGGGCATGTTCAACGATTGCAGCGCATGGGCACGCTCGTATTCGTCTTGCAGGCGCACATCCAGCCATTGCGCCCCCGCTACCAGCAAACGCGAGGCCTCACCCAGCGACACCTCATCGACCACTGGAGCCTTGAGCAAGGCGAAGAAATCCTGGCGATCAAGGCGCAGCACCGTACCGTCTTCCAGCATGGTGACCGTGGCATTGCGCGGGCTGTCGGCCAGCAGGGCTTCTTCACCAAAACAGGCGCCGATTTCCAGCTCAGCCAACACCTGCTGAGCACTGCCGGCACCACGAATCACTTCGGCGCGGCCGTTTTTCAGGAAGTAGCAACTGTCGCCCGCATCACCTTCCTGCAACACGGTACTGCCTGCCGGCAATTCGATGCGCTGCAAGCGTTCGAGCATCGCGCGCACATTGGAAGGGGGGACTTTGGCAAACAGCGGGTTTTCCAGCAGCCGCTCCAGCCACTCGACTTCCTCATGGTTCTGCCCCAGTTCCAGCAACAGGTCCTGATAGGCCAGGCGCCAGGTCAGCAGACGGTTGAGGGTCGCAGTATCCAGCGCCAACACGCTGACATCAGTCAGCGCCCGCGCCTCATGCAGGCGCGGCAAACTTGGCGACAACGGATGGCAGCTGGCTTCACTGCCAGCCTGCAAGCGCTGCTCCTGGCCATCGATCGACTGCAGCAGCAATTCACCCGCCAGCAGGTAATACGTCAGGCGCGCTTGGTCCCCGGGCCGAAACAGCAACTGCCCCGCCAGCAAAGGCTGCGGAATCAATTGCGCACGCAGCTCACGCCATTGTTGCTCAGACAGCACATTGAGTGGCGTCAGGCTGCGTAACTGTTCGGGATTAAGGGGTTCGCTCATGGAATATCCAGGCTCCGCTGGTGGAATTCAGTGTAGCCGCGTTACGCCTGCGTGCTGCAACAACGCCGCAGCCCGGCCCTGCAAGCCGCCAGTATGGACGAACACCAAGCGGCTGCCGCGAGCAAAGTAACCGGCCTCGACCTGCTGGCGCAACGCCATTAACGCCTTGGCGGTATACAGCGGTTCCAGCGCTATGCCGCTGGCGGCCTCACAGACCTGCATAAAAGCCAGTAAGGCGTCATCCACCCGCGCGAAGCCGCCTCGGCAGGCCTCATGCAGATGGTAACGCCCAACTGTCCGCCCGGCCGCTTGTACAATCACCTGCACCTGCTGTTCGACGCCATGGTCGGCCGGCACGGCCAAGGCTGCATGCACGGGATGCGCGGCCGCCTCGCCCAGTAGCAGGCCGGCCATGGTGGTGCCGGTGCCGGCCGCCAGCCACCACGCGTCATAGTCATCCCAGCCCAGAGCGGGTAACTGCTCGCGCACCTGCTGTACCAGGCACATGCAGCCCAACGCGCCTGGCAGGCCACCACCACCTTCCGGCAGCGTATAGAAATGTGGGTATTGCGCCTGCCAGGGCAACCAGAAGTCGGCCGCATGCCGAGCGCGATAACCGGCATAACCCAACCAATGCAGCTGCATACCAAATGCCTGTAGATCGCTGATCGTTGGTGTTTGTTGCGGATGGCCGCGCAGCAGCCCGACCGTCTTAAACGCAAAGCGCTTACCGGCAGCGGCCAGCGCATGCAGATGGTTGGAATGAGCACCGCCCAGGCTGATCACGCCGGCAGCATCACTGGCCTGAGCAGCCGCCAGATGCTGGGACAGCTTGAACCACTTATTGCCGCTGATCAGCGGGTCCAGCAGATCCAGACGCAGTACCGCCAGCTCAAGCCCGGCGGCCTGAGCCCAGTCCAGCGGCAATGGCTGTAAAGGCGCACGGGGCGCCCAGTCAGGCAGGACGACAGGCAAGGTTAACTGACAGTGCGCAAACGACTACTGGCCTTGTGCCGTGCACAGCAGTTGGATTCACCCAAGGCAAACCGGCTGGGCGTGTCGATGCGGTCAATCGGGATGGCACAGCGTTCGCCACTGGGCAGCAACGCCTCACAACTGGGCTGCTGATAATGTGCCAGCCAGTGCCGGTATTGCTCTTCACTGACAAAACACTTGGCCGCGGCATAGGCCAACGGGTTGTCCTGATAGGTGGCGATATCCTGCAATGGAATGGTCAGGTGACCGGCGCCTGGGTGGTAGACCACAAACACCACGCCGAGCTTGGCCAGACGCTCGAGAATCTGGTCGCCGCCCTGGCTGACCAGCTCGGTGTAGGCGCGCTTGAGCCGGTTGATCTCTTGCAGCGCCTGGGTGTCCTGCTCGCCGCGGTAGGCCAGTTCGACATCACGGATGGCAATCTGCTCTTTGTACTCAGCCACGGCAGCGGCAATCTTGGCCTGCATCTCGCTCTCGAACTGCGCACGCAGGCTGTCCGTCTCACTGCGACCGTCACGCTCCAGCTCGCGCAGTTGTGCGGTCATTTCCTCGCGGGAACTCTGAAAACTGGCGGCCTGCGCGGCCAACTGGGCCTTCAGTGCCGCGTTGTGTTCTTCCTGCTGGCGTAAGGCCTGATGCAGGCCATGGATCTGCGCCTGCAGATTCTTGCTCTGTTCATCACTGGTCAGTTTGAACTTGGCCAGTTCTTCCTCGTGCTGCTGGGTCAGGCTGCTGATCCGCAGACGCTGTTGTTTGATCAGCTGCGCCGTTTTCAGGCGATGCTCCTGATCGAGTTTGTCACTCGCTTTGACGGCTTCTTCCTGGGCCGAATCAGGGGCATACCACTTGTCTTCGGAAGCCATCTGCAGGCGCTCGGGGGCAACCGCCTGCGGCGCTTCTTCTTCGACCAGCAGACCCAGACTGTTGCGCTTGACCACATCACGCAGCAGAGCCAGGTCATTGTTGCCGGGCGTCAGGCTCGGGTCCCAGAGGTGCATCTGGTGCCAGGACACCGGGCACTGGCTGCGGCAGGCCAGACGAATCGGCCCAGCGCCCAGATCAGGCCCGCGCCCAGCACGCTCGGCCAAGTGCTGCAAGGGGATATTCCAGCCAGAATCCGGGGCGCCCTTTTCGTCGAAATCCAGGTAGAAAAACACCAGCGCCTTGATCAACAGGCGTGGGTTGATCAGCGCATAGGCCACGCGCATCTGCTGGTCAGCGAACTCCGGCATGTTCACCACGCCGTCGAGCAACGCTTCAAACTCGGGGAAGAACATTTGCTTGCAGATGCCGCCACGCTCACTGAAAAACAGTACGGCCTCGACCATCTGCGGCTTGTTCTGCATGCTCATCGGTTTTCCTCTAGGCCGAAACGGGACGCTCCGCTCAGCGCGTGACAGGTCATGCGTATGCTGCGCAAAAATTGGCGCAAATGGCAAGACTGCCAATATTCTGACGAGCCAAGCAAGGCCCACAGCGCAGGCGATGCACCCTTGTTCAGGCAAGTCTAGGGGAAAAACCAAGCCCAGCAATGTGACTGGGTTGGCAGTCGCCCTGCCCGCCGGCCGCGAAAAACCGGGCGACAGGGCGAAACTGTGATGGATTTGGTGCAACGCGTCAGGCTTTGGCGGCTGCCAGAAAAGGCGCCAGGCGTCGGCCCATTTCGTCACCCAAGGCTTGTAGGCCACTCATGGGGCGAACCATTACTTCGAAATCGACAATCTGGCCGCTTTCATCAAAGCGGATCATGTCGATGCCCTTGAGTTCGCGCTCACCCACCTTGGCACTGAACTCCAGCACCACGTTGAGGCCATCATCACTGGCCAACTCGCGGTGGTAAGCAAAATCGACAAATACCTTGCTCACCGTATTCAGAATCAGCGACACCACGGGCGCGCCGGCATAAGGCTTGTAGGCCATGGGCGAGCGGAATACCGCCTGCGGGTGCAACAGCTCAGGCAATGGACTCAGGTCATTGTTCTGCATCAGGGTATGCCAGCGCGCCAGTGTGGCGGCAGCGGCCGGTTGCAGTTGAACATTCTCAGTCACGGGCTTCTCCTTATTGTTGTGAGCCACATGCAAAACGCCCCGCACAAGGCGGGGCGTCGGTTATCAGAGTTCGGCAGCGAGGCGCGAGCCCTGGTTGATGGCGCGCTTGGCATCCAGCTCACTGGCAACATCCGCGCCACCGATCAGGTGTACAACCTGGCCGGCGTTTTCCAGACCTTCCTGCAGTTCACGCAGCGGATCCTGACCCGCGCAGACGATCACGGTATCCACCGGCAATACCTGCGGCTCGCCCCCGGCGATGCTGATATGCAGACCAGCGTCATCGACCTTGAGGTACTCGACCGAGTTGAGCATCTGCACGTTCTTGTTCTTCAGACCGGTGCGGTGAATCCAGCCAGTGGTTTTGCCCAGACCGTCGCCGACCTTGGTTTTCTTGCGCTGCAACAGGAACACCTCACGCGCCGCCGGGTGCGGATGGGCCTGCACGCCCGCCACGCCACCGCGAGCCTCAAGCGCGGTATCGATGCCCCACTCCTTCCAGAACTCGTCGCGGTTAAGGCTGGTTGCTTCACCTTGATGAGTGATGAACTCGGAAACGTCGAAGCCAATGCCGCCCGCACCAATCACCGCCACTTTCTGGCCGACTGGCTTGCGCTGCAGAATGGCGTCCAGGTAGCTGATCACCTTGGCGTGCTCGATGCCCGGAATGGCCGGGGTGCGCGGAGCAATACCAGTGGCCAGGATAATTTCGTCGTAGCCGCCCTTGGCCAGGTCATCGGCCGATACGCGGGTATTCAGGCGCAGATCGACACCGGTGGTTTCCAGCTTGCGCTTGAAATAGCGCAGGGTTTCATAAAACTCTTCCTTGCCCGGCACACGCTTGGCCACGTTGAACTGACCGCCGATTTCGCTGGCTGAATCGAACAGGGTCACGCTGTGGCCACGCTCGGCAGCTACGGTGGCGGCAGACAGGCCCGCCGGGCCGGCGCCGACCACAGCAATCTTCTTCACCGCAACGGTCGGGATGTAATTCAGCTCAGTCTCATGGCAGGCACGCGGGTTGACCAGGCAACTGGTCAGCTTGCCGCCGAAGGTGTGATCCAGGCAGGCCTGGTTGCAGCCGATACAGGTGTTGATCTCGTCACTGCGACCAGCAGCCGCCTTGTTGACGAAGTCCGGGTCAGCCAGGAACGGACGGGCCATCGACACCATGTCAGCATCGCCTTCGGCCAGGACCTGCTCAGCCACTTCCGGGGTGTTGATGCGGTTGGTGGTGATCAACGGAATACCGACTTCGCCGCGCAGCTTGGCGGTGACCTTGGTGAAGGCAGCACGCGGCACTTTGGTGGCGATGGTCGGAATACGCGCTTCGTGCCAGCCGATGCCGGTGTTGATCAGGGTCGCACCGGCTTTCTCGATAGCCTTGGCCAGCAGGACGATTTCGTCCCAGGTGCTGCCGCCTTCGACCAGATCAAGCATCGACAGGCGGTAAATGATGATGAAGTTCGGGCCAACGGCCTCGCGCACGCGGCGGACGATCTCCACCGCCAGGCGCATGCGGTTCTCGTAGCTGCCACCCCAGCGGTCAGTACGCTGGTTGGTGTGGGCCGCGAGGAACTGGTTAATGAAATAACCTTCCGAGCCCATGATTTCCACGCCATCGTACTCAGCCTGCTGAGCCAGCACGGAGCAGTTGATGAAATCCTGGATCTGCTTCTCGATGCCTTCCTCGTCCAGCTCTTTGGGCTTGAACGGGTTGATCGGTGCCTGAATGGCGCTTGGCGCTACCGATTTCGGGCTGTAGGCATAGCGGCCAGCGTGGAGGATCTGCATGCAGATCTTGCCGTCCGCAGCATGCACGGCGCGGGTAACGATCTTGTGCTTTTCCGCCTCTTCCGGGGTGCTCAGCTTGGCTGCACCGGAATACACCCCACCTTCCTCGTTCGGGCCGATACCGCCCGTCACCATCAGGCCAACACCGCCACGGGCACGCTCGGCAAAATAGGCCGCCATGCGCTCAAAACCATTCGGCTTTTCTTCCAGCCCGGTGTGCATCGACCCCATCAGGGTACGGTTCTTCAGCGTGGTGAAGCCCAGATCGAGCGGGGCCAGCAGGTGGGGGTACTGAGCAGTCATGAAAATCTCCACATCGGGTATTGGCTGTTCACGGGAATGCCGCAGCCTCTTGTTGGGTGCGGTCGATAGGGTCTAGACGATAATCAGCCGAGCCGAGCGCCTCAATGACTCAAAATTACAACTTATTGATCATAAATAGCAGCACAGCTTGGCAAAACCCAGGCACTTGCCTACCCTGACGCCACCGCACTACCTGAGCAAGACAGAGGCAAAGCCAGGCGATGAAAACCACACGGGTCAAACTGGGCGATCTTTCCGTTGGCTTTGTCGACAACCTGGCTGATGCCATGCGCCACTGCGGACACAACCCGCAGCCCCTGCTCGACAGCTACGGCCTGGATGCCGCACGCCTGGCAGAACCACGCGCACGGCTGTCGATCCCGCGCTATATGCGCCTGGGCCATACCGCCATCCAGCAATGCAATCAGCCCGGACTCGGCTTGCTGATGGGCCAGGCCAGCCGTCTGAGCCAGATCGGCCTCGCCGGCGTGACCGCAGCGCAAGCCCCGACCGTGCGCGAGGCGGCGCGCGCGCTGATCCGCTTCGAACCGCTGTATGCCGCCAACTACCGCGGCCAGTCGAGCCTGCATGAGGACCATCAGGGCGCCTGGCTGCGCTTCTATTCGATCAGCCCGTATAACGCCTACAACCGCTTTGTGGTCGATTCAGTGCTGGCCAGTTGGGCGCAGCAATTGAGCCGGCTGGCGCAACAGGCCCTGCCAGTGGAGAAAGTGCAGATCGAATTTCCTGCGCCGGACTATGCGTCGCAGTACGGCGGATTATTTGCCTGCCCGGTGGAGTTTTCTAGCGAGCATAACCAGCTGCGCTTGAGTCAGCAGAGCCTGAACCTGCGCAACCCGGAACACTGTTCAAGTACCTGGCGGCACCTGCTGGAAATCTGTGAGCGGGAACTGACGCAGCTGACCCGCACACGCAACCTGCGCGAACGCATTACCCAACTGCTCGGCCCGCTGCTGCACGGCCGCGAGCCCGACTTGGCGGAAGTTGCCGCGCGCCTGCAACTGCCGACCTGGACCTTGCGGCGCAAACTGGCCGAGGAAGGCACGCAGTTTCGCAGCATCCTCAACGACACCCGCCGCGACCTGGCCATGGCCTATATCCGTGACACCGAACTGGCCTTTGGTGAAATCGCCTACCTGCTCGGTTTTGCCTCCGCCGAGGCGTTTCAGCGCGCATTCAAACGCTGGAATCAGCAAACCCCGGGCGAATATCGCCGTGAGCAGCGCCGTGCACTCTAAAACGGCTCAAAGCTCGGTGGCGTCTTCCTCGCGCTCCGGCACATCCTGCTCGGTGGCGCGAGCTTCCAGCAGCTCTTCTTGATAATCGTCCATTGCCTGTTCCTCCCACTCGATATGTCAGCAACCGCTCATTGCACAAACAAAGAGCATGCCAATCAAGCTAGAGCAGGCAGATGAACGCAAGATGACAGGTTGTCGCGCGACAACCGAAAAGCTGCCGCAATTAAATGACGGGCAATAAAAAACCCGCTGATATCGCTATCAGCGGGCTTCCTATATATGGCGCAGCGGACGGGACTCGAACCCGCGACCCCCGGCGTGACAGGCCGGTATTCTAACCGACTGAACTACCGCTGCGTGTCGGTGGACTTGCGTCCGTAGAACTCTTGCTTCGTCTGATAAATCAGCCCTTAGGGCTTTTTCATCTCAACCTGAGCTAACCCAGGCTGGAAAATATGGCGCAGCGGACGGGACTCGAACCCGCGACCCCCGGCGTGACAGGCCGGTATTCTAACCGACTGAACTACCGCTGCGCGTCGGTGGACTTTCGTCCAATTCACAAGAGTGGTGGGTGATGACGGGATCGAACCGCCGACCCTCTGCTTGTAAGGCAGATGCTCTCCCAGCTGAGCTAATCACCCGCTGCTTGCGAGGCGCGAAATTTACGCAAGGCCCGCACCTAAGTCAACACCCTGCTTAAAGTTTTTCTAAAAAAGTGTAAAAACTGCTGCCCTTCACAGGTGCCATTGAAGAGCTCGCCATACCCTTATTGCGCCACCCGCAGACTTAACCGAGCTGCGACCTTATTGTCATCCGCGCGATCCAACCCGGCTTCGGCGATTTGCACGCCCTGCTCTTGCAGCACGGTGAACCAACGCAGCAACTGAGCAAAGGGGGCCGGTTGCAGGTTGAGCTGCAACGCACCGTCGCCGGCATTGTCCAGCCGTTCGATGGTCAGCCCCTGAGTCGCTGCACTGGCAGTCACGGTGCCTTGCAGGCGCGCCGGATCAATACTCTGCTGCGGTGCACTGGCCAAGCCGCGTGCCGCCGGCGCCTGGCTCTGCAGATAGGCATGCAGTTCGCGCTGCGTTTCAAAGGCACTGCGCGCGGCCTGCAAACGCTGCTGCGCGGGTTGCCAGAGCGTCAGGTAAAGCAGCACTAGCAACAGGAACAGCGCCAGGCTGCCGAGGGCGAGCTGTTCACGGGAAGCCAGGCTGCGCCAACGCTGCACCAGTTGCGAGTTATCCAGCTGCGCGGTAAAACCCTTGCTTTGCGAAGTCATGCTCATCCTCCAATCACCACGCGCGCGCTGACACCTGCGCCTTCCCGACTGGCCGAGCCCAGCTGTACCGCCAGACCGCTTTCCTGCAAACGCTCACGCAGGCGTTCCAGCTCAGCAAACCCCGGAGCCTGCACCTGCATGGCCAGATCCCCGCGTACCTCGCTGAAATCCACCTGACTGATCTGCACCTGCCCACCCGCCATTGCCCCACTGACCTGAGCGAGCAGGCCGAGCAGACGATTGTGTCCGGCGCCGGCACTGCCCTGCAGATGCTGATCAAGCTGCGCACGCAGATTGACCAGCTTGCTGTCCTGCGGGAACAGCTCCTTGTACAGCGCCGCGCTGGCCGCCGCGTACTCATCCGCCTGACGTTGCAGATGCCAGGCCTGAGCCAGATTGAAGCCCCACTGCAACACCAGCCACATGCCCACCAACCCCAGCAGCGGTCGCCAGCGTTGCCATTGACCGCCACTGGACTGAACAGCGAACTCACCTTGCGCCAGGTTATTGCGCAGTGGTTGCTGGGCCAGCCAAACAAAGGGATCCGCCAGCGCCATCGTTTCATCCACTGGCTGCGGCGCGCGCTGCGGCGCATCACACCAGGCCACCTGCGGTTGCGCGCACAAGGGGCTCAGCTGCGGCCAGTCCTGCGCTTGCAAGGCCATCCGCGCGACATTCTCACCGCCCAGCAACCAGCGCCCGTGCAGTGACAGCAGCGCCGTTCCCGGCCCAGGCAGCAGGTCGGCATCCACGGCAATCGCCTGGGGTGGCACTGCACACAAGGCCAGCCAGGCCGATAACCAACTGCGGCGCACGGCAAACACACGATGACGGCCATCGGCCAACGGCTCACCCAGGGCCAGATGCATCAGTTCGACCTCTTCGGCGAGCATTTCTTCCACCGCAAATGGCAGCGCCTGACGCAACCAGCGGGCCTTGCGCGTTGGCAGATTGACCGCACAGGACGTCACCGCCTCGACGGGTAATACAAGGGTCCAGTTGCCAGCCAGCTGCGCTTGCACCGCCTCGAACACCAGGGTTTCGCTCACCCCGGCCACCACCCGCTGCACCGGCAGTTCGGCCTGTACCGCGCTGCACGCGGCCGGCGGCAGGAACACATAGGTCTGACTCATGGTTGCACTTCCTCGACAGGCACTGGCGCCATTGCACCCTGCCCCAGATCACGGGCTAGAACATATACGCGGCCATCACTGGCGCGTTGCACGGTGCTGCGCAGAATCTGCCGGCGTTCGCCGACCGTGACCTCGCTCACCACCTGAAAATACTGGCTACCCACTGCCAGGCCCTGGCTTTGCACCTGCAAACCGCTGAGCTGGGCCATAAAACTCGGCAGATCACGATAGCCCTCGCTGCCCCGCGCAGCGACCAACCCCTGCGCTGTACTCAGCGGTAGCCCTTCTGCCAGGCTGGCCAGCACCCGCGCACTGGCAGTGTTGACGTTGAGGGTGGCATCGGCCGGCAAAGCGCTGACATAAGGCAGCAAGCGCTGATAATCCGCCTCGCTCATTTCCAGCAGCAGGCGCAATTCGGACACATCAGCCAGCTCGCGGTTGCCAGCCCGATAAGGCGGTTGGGCCAGCAGGTACTGGTTATCTTCGGCGCCGTAACCGCCATTGGGCTGGTCATCGCCATCCAACCAGTCGAGCAGACGTTCGGCGTAAGGCGTATCGATCTGCAAACCGAGCAACAGGCGACGCAATTGCCCGACTGCCGCCTCGTTGGGCTGGCCCTGACGCAACAGGCTGTTGAGGTTGAAGCGCCCTGTCGGATCGCTGATCTGCACCCGCAGCGCACCGCCTTCATCCAGGCTAAACGGCGGGCGCGGTTTGGCCCAGACCTCGGCGAGATGATCAATTGGTGCACGCGGGTCGCCCTGGCGCAGGTCGCGCTGCAAGATGGCCTTGGCCAGGGTTTCGCCGCCCAGGGCGTACTGCCACGCCTGACGCACATGCAACTGATTGGCGCTGCTGCGGATCGACAGCTGCTGACGCGCGATGATCCCGGCACTGACCACCGTGACCACAACAACCACGAGCAGCACGGTGATCAGTGCCATACCCCGCTGCTGCCTCATGGCTGCACCTGCGCAGCCGATTCATCACCCGCGTCACCAGGGTCGGCAGGATTCTCGCCCGGGGCTTGTTGCGCCAGACGCTCGGGCAAACCTTCCGGCAGGCGCAGCAGACGCCGCACCTCGCCATAACGGCGATGCTGCAAGACCAGCTCAATGGCTTGCGGCAGCACCTTGAGTGCCTCGTCAGGGTTCTTTTCCAGCGGCGGCCAGCTGCTCTGCCAGAGACCTTGCTGATCCAGATAACGCAGCTGCAGCTGTGTCACACCATCCAGTGCCTGCTGAATCTGCGGCTGGCTGTCCTGCGCCTGGTCCAGCACCGTCCAGTAGCGCCGCTGCCATTGCTCACCACTGAGCTGCCAGCGTACCCGTTGCAAGCTGGCCCGCGGCTGCCCAAGCGGATTGCGCCAGCCGCTGCGGGTCAGTTCCAGCGCCGGGCTTTCCAGGTCTTCACCGAGCAGGGCCGCACGCGGATCACCAAACGGATCACGCGTCGGACGCACCTGCACTTGCAGCACATCCCGCTCAAACGCCGCCATAGCCCGCACCAGCTCACGCAGTTGCTGTTCGTGGGCGCGGGTGACCTGGTCGGTTTGCAACACACTGTCGAGCATGCGGTAGGTGCCCAGGCCCAGCAATGCAAAGATGGCGATGGCAATCAGCAGTTCGAGTAGGGTGAAACCGCGCGCCACCCTCATTGCATCACCCCGAGAAAGCCATTGAGGCTGACCACGGCGCGCTCACGCACCTCGCCTGCGGCACGCTCCGCAGGCATGGGGGCGACCCACAAGGTCACGCGGCGCATATCCGGCTCGCTGGTGCCCTGCACCTCGCTTTGCCACTGCCAGCGGCGCCCGGCGAACTCCACCTCACCCTGCTCACGGCCATCCGCCACCGGGCTTTGCGACAACTGCAGCTCCGTCAGGCGGTTATCGGCGATCCACATGGCCAGGGTTTTCTCTTCCAATCGCGAGGCGGTTTGCAGGCTATGCGCTGTGGCGCTCAACACGCTGGCCGCGACCAGGGCGAAGATCGCCAGCGCCACCAGCACTTCAAGCAAGGTGAAGCCCTGCACACGCTTCATCGGCTGCGCCCTGCCGGTTGTTCAATCTCGACCTTGGGCAGCTGAAAGCCATCACTGGCCAGTTGCAAGCGCAGGCCATTGGCCCGTCGCTCGTGCAAGCGCACACGAAACGGGCTGATCTCGCCACTGGATAACAACAGCAACTGCGGCACCAACGCACCTTTGCGCGCAGCTTCACCTTCGGGCGCTGGCAACTCCAGCGCCGTGCCTTCCAGCTCAACACTGAGTTCGGCCCAGGTTGGTAAGGCATGGGGTTTGTCATTCAGCGTCTGCCATTGCTGCTTGAGCGGCTCATAGCGCAGCACCTGATAGGCCTCGCGGCTGAGCAACAGGCCGTACTCCTGGTTGTCCAGTACGGCCTCTTCGGCGAGTACACCAATCAGCCCGGCCAGCCGTTCAGCTTCGTTATGCAACTCGCGTCCAGGGCCGGCAATGCCCACGCTGAGCACCGCAATACCGATCAGACTGCCAAGAATCACCAGCACCACCAGCAGTTCGATCAGGGTAAAGCCCCCGGCCGGGCTCGGTTGCTGGCGCATAAGAATCAGAGATCCCAGTTACCGATATCGGCATCCTGATCGCTGCCGCCTTCCTTCCCGTCAGCGCCCAGGGAATACAGGTCGAAAGCCCCCTTGGTGCCCGGCGCCAGGTATTGGTAGACGTTGCCCCAAGGGTCAACCGGCAGGCGCTTGAGGTAACCGTCACGGTTCCAGTTCTTCGGCTGCGGGTTACCGGAAGGCTTCTTCACCAGCGCTTCCAGGCCCTGCTGGGTGCTCGGGTAGGCATGGTTATCCAGCTTGTACATGTCCAGCGCGGCCGCTACGGCCTTGATATCGCCCTTGGCCACGGTGACCTTGGCCTGATCGGGCCGACTCATCACCTGCGGCACCACCAGGGCAGCCAGAATCCCCAGAATGACCACCACCACCATGATTTCGATCAGCGTGAAACCGGATTGACGCTTATTCACTGCTTACCCCACCAACTGATTGAGAGACAGAATCGGCAGCAGAATGGCCAGTACGATCACCAGCACCACCGCCCCCATAAAGACCAGCATAAAAGGCTCGAACAGCCCCACCAGCAGTGCCACCTGGGCACCCAGGTCGTTTTCCTGATTGCGCGCTGTGCGCGCCAGCATCTGGTCCAGCTCACCCGAGCGTTCGCCGCTGGCGATCATGTGCAGCATCATCGGCGGAAACTGCCCGCTGGCCTCCAGCGCACGGGTCAGGCTGCCGCCCTCGCGGACCTTCTGCGCAGCAATCACCACATCGGCGCGAATCACCCGGTTGGCGATCACCTGCGCACCAATACCCAGGGCTTCAACCAACGGCACGCCGCTGCGAGTCAGAATCGCCAAGGTCGAGGCAAAACGCGCGCAGTCAGTAGCGCGAATCAAGCGTCCCACCAGCGGAATGCGCAGCAGAAAGCCATGCCAGCGCGCCTTGAGCGCGTCATCACGCAGCGCCCAACGCAGGACGAACACACCCAGAATGACGAGAATCACTGCCAGCCAGCCCCAGCCCTTGACCCAATCACTCAGGGCAATCAGACCGCGCGTGAGCGCCGGCAGGGTTTGTCCGGAATCGATAAACACCCGCACCACGTCCGGCACCACATAACCGAGCAGAAAGCCGACGATCAGCAAGGACGCGCACATCAGAATCAGCGGATAAAGCAGCGCCAGCTGAATTTTCTGCCGCGACTGCTGGCGTTGTTCGGTGTAGTCAGCCAACTGCTCCAGCACCGGGCCCAGATGACCGGCATGCTCGCCCGCCGCCACGGTGGCGCGGTACAGCTCAGGGAAAGCCGAGGGGAATTCTTTCAGACTGCTGGCCAAATCATGACCTTCCAGCACCCGCGCACGCACCGCCAGCAACATGCTTTGAATGCGCGGCGAACTGGCCTGGGCAGCCGCCGCGCGCAGGGCTTCCTCAATCGGCAACGCCGCTTGCACCAGAGTCGCCAGTTGCCGGGTGATCAGCGCCAGATCGCGGGCGGAAATACCACGAGCAAAACTGAAGTGCGAACCTGCGCCAGTCTGTTCACGGGTGCGCGTGGCTTTGACATCCAGCGGCGCCAGCTGGCGCTCACGCAGAATCTGCCGCACCTGACGCGCGCTGTCAGCTTCCAGCACGCCCTTCTGCTGACGCCCCTTACCGTCGAGGGCGAGGTATTCGAACGCGGCCATTATTCTTCTCGCGTCACGCGCAGCACTTCCTCAACCGTGGTCGCCCCTTCCAGCACCTTGCGCCGGCCATCCTCGCGGATGCTCGGGCCGAGGCTGCGGGCGTGACGGGTCATGTCCTGCTCGGAGGCGGCGTTGTGAATCAGGGTGCGCAGGTGGTCGTCGAACACCACCAGCTCGTAGATGCCGGTTCGACCGCGATAGCCCTGCTGATGACAGTGCGCGCAGCCACGGGCGTGATAGAGGGTTGGCGGCGTTGCCGAGGACACGCCAAGCAAGGCGCACTCGGCTTCGTCAGCCTGATAGGCCTCTTTGCACTGCGGGCAAAGCACCCGCACCAGGCGTTGCGCCAGCACCCCGAGCAGGGATGAGGACAACAGAAACGGCTCGATGCCCATATCCACCAGGCGGGTAATCGCGCCGATGGCGCTATTGGTGTGCAGGGTCGAGAGCACCAGGTGGCCAGTCAGCGAGGCCTGCACGGCGATTTCGGCGGTTTCCTTGTCGCGAATCTCACCGACCATCACCACGTCCGGGTCCTGCCGCAGAATGGCACGCAGGCCACGGGCGAAGGTCATGTCGACCTTGGAGTTGACCTGGGTCTGACCGATACCTTCGAGGTGGTATTCAATCGGGTCTTCGACGGTGAGGATATTGCGCGTGCGGTCATTCAGGCTCACCAGGCTGGCGTACAGCGTGGTGGTCTTACCCGAACCGGTCGGCCCGGTGACCAGCAGAATGCCGTGGGGTTTACGCACCGTGGCTTCCATCAGGTCGCGGTCGCGCACGCTCATGCCCAAGTGCTGCAAATTCAGGCGACCGGCCTGTTTATCCAGCAAGCGCAGCACCACCCGCTCGCCATTGGCCGACGGCAGGGTCGAAACCCGCACATCCACCTCGCGGCCGCCGACTTTCAGGGAAATTCGCCCGTCCTGAGGGATGCGTTTCTCGGCGATATCCAGGCGCGCCATGACCTTGATCCGCGACACCAGCAACGCCGCCAGTTCGCGCTTGGGTTCCAGCACCTCACGCAGAATGCCGTCCACGCGGAAGCGTACGACCAAGCGTTTTTCAAAGGTTTCCAGGTGAATATCCGAGGCGTTTTCCTTGATCGCCTCGCCGAGGATGGCGTTGATCAGGCGGATGATCGGCGCATCGTCTTCCTGCTCCAGCAGATCCTCGGTTTCCGGCACCTGCTCGGCCAAGGCGGCCAGGTCAAGACTGCCACCGATGTCCTCGGCCAACTGCATGGACGCCGAATCATGCTGATAGGCCTTGCCCAGGGCCTGTTCGAAAGCCTCTAGCGATAGCGCCTGCAATGGCAGCTGTACGCCGGCAAAACGTTGCGCCTCGGCCAATGCCACCGGGTCAACGCCTGGCCGGTAGGCCAGACTCGGCACACCGTCAGCATTCAGCAACAGCACCCCTTGGCGCTTGGCAAAGCTGAATGGCAGACGCCTTGAGGGCACTTCGATAAGCAGCGCATTCATTCGTAACATGCCTTTAGCACAGTAACCCGACGCCGCGTAACGGACGCCAAACGCAGGACAGCAAGCCAGGGTTCTGTGAATTAATTGTTGTAAGTTGGCGGAAATAGCATGAAAACAGCGCGCTATCTTTAGCACATTGAGCGGATCGACACACTACCCCAACGGGGGGCTGCCAAATGCCCGGCAAGTGTCTATGATCAGCGCGCGATCCACGCCACATAATAATAAGTTCCGGAGTGACGCCCCTTGCCCTTTTTGGCTTCCCAACGCTGGCTGCAGCGCCATGCCACCACCCTGGTGGGCCTTGCGCTGGTAACCGCCATGAGCGTCAGCCTGGCCTGGCAAAGTGCCGATTGGTTGCGCCTGCTACGCACCCCGGCGAAAACGACTGAAACCTCGGCGCACAGCGCCCAAACCACTGCGCAGCCCACTGAAATCGGTCAGCTGTTCGGCACCAGCAGCGTGGCCAACGACAGCCCCGCGCCCAACACCACCCTGCGTCTGACCCTGCTCGGCAGCTTTGTGCATGCCGACCCGCAGCGCTCCAGCGCGATTATTCGCAGCGAAGGCAGCAGCGCCCAGCGCTACACCATCAACAGTGAAATCAGCAGCGGTGTACGCCTGCATGCCGTGGCCGCCGACCGCGTCGAGCTGTTACGCAATGGCCGCCGTGAAAGCCTCAGCTTCCCCATCAGCAACTCAGCGACCAGCAGCCTGCAAAGCAGCACCAGCGAGGTTGTGGCCGACCCGCTGGAGCAGCTCAGCGAACTGGAATCCGATGACCTGGTCCAGCTGCGCGAACGCATGGACGCCCTGCGCCAGCAGATGCAGGCCTCCGGTAGCGTGCCGGACAGCCCAGAACCCACCGAACAGCCCACGGAAAACAACTGACACGATGACCCCGACTCTTTCGCGCCTTACCTTTGCTTTGTTGGCTGCGGGCCTGGCTTGCAGCCCACTGCCGCTGAGTGCTGCCGTTACTGCTGTGGCGCCCAGCGCCAGCCAGCAGGAGGAAAGCTGGACCATCAATCTCAAGGGTGCCGATATCCGCGAATTCATCGATCAGGTGGCGCAGATCAGCGGGCAGACCTTTGTCGTCGACCCGCGGGTCAAGGGCCAGGTCAGCGTGGTGTCCAACAGCCCACTGACGCTGACCGAGGTCTATCAGCTGTTTCTTTCGGTGATGGCCACCCACGGTTTCAGCGTGATTACTCAAGGCGATCAGGCGCGCATCGTGCCCAACGCCGAGGCCAAGGCCGATGCGGATGCCGGCCGCAGCGCACCGGACCGTCTGGAAACCCGACTGATCCAGGTGCAGCACGGTTCCGCCACCGAGCTGATTCCGCTGATCCGTCCACTGGTGCCGCAGTATGGTCACCTGGCGGCCATCACCACGGCCAACGCAATCATCATCAGTGACCGCACTGCCAACATTGAGCGCATTGAAGACCTGCTGCGCCAGCTCGACCAGAAAGGCCAGAATGACTACAGCGTGCTCAACCTGCAGCACGCCTGGGTCATGGACACCGCCGAAGTGCTGCGCAATGCCGTGGATCGCGGCCAGGCCAAGGGTGCGTCGGGCACTCAGGTGATCGCCGACGGCCGTACCAACCGCCTGATTCTGCTCGGCCCGCCGGCCGCGCGGGCCAAACTGGTGGCCCTGGCCCAGTCACTGGACACCCCCACCAGCCGCTCAGCTAACACCCGGGTGATTCGCCTACGCCATGGCGATGCCAAGAGCCTGGCGGAAACCCTCGGCGAGATTTCCGAGAAGCTCAAACCGGAAGCCGGCGGGGAAACTACCGGCAAGCCGCAAACCATCCTGATTCGCGCCGACGAAAGCCTCAACGCCCTGGTATTGCTGGCCGAGCCTGACGTGGTGGCGACTCTGGAAGACATCGTGCGCCAGCTGGATGTGCCGCGCGCCCAGGTGATGGTTGAAGCCGCGATTGTCGAAGTCTCCGGTGATATCAGTGACGCCCTGGGCGTGCAGTGGGCGGTGGATGCCCGCGGCAGTACCGGCGGCCTGGGCGGCACCAATTTCGCTGGCACCGGGCTGTCGATTGGCCGGGTGCTGCAAGCGATTCAGGATCGCGACAGTGATACCGACAACAACACCCTGAACAACCTGCCCGATGGCGCCATCATCGGCCTGGGCACTGATGACTTCGGCGTACTGATCACTGCACTGTCGGCCAACAGCAAGAGCAACCTGCTATCCACGCCGAGCCTGCTGACCCTGGATCACCAGAAAGCGGAAATCCTCGTCGGGCAGAACGTGCCCTTCCAGACCGGCTCCTTCACCACCAGCGCCTCGGGGGCCGACAACCCCTTCACCACCATCGAGCGCCAGGACATCGGCGTGACCCTCAAGGTCACCCCGCATATCAACGAAGGCGCCTCCCTGCGCCTGGAGATCGAGCAGGAAATCTCCTCCATCGCCCCCACCAGCCAGGGCGTCAATGCGGTTGACCTGATCACCAACAAGCGCTCGATCAAGAGCACCATCCTTGCCGAGAACGGCCAGGTCATCGTGCTTGGCGGGCTGATTCAGGATGACGTCACCCAGGCCGACTCCAAGGTGCCGCTGCTTGGCGATATTCCGCTGATCGGAGCACTGTTCCGCTCGACCAAGGAAACCCGCATCAAGCGCAACCTGATGGTATTCCTGCGCCCGACCGTGGTACGCGATGGTGCCGGCATGGCCGCACTGTCCGGCAAGAAGTACAGCGATATCCGCGTACTGGGCGATGTGCGTGAGGACTACCGCCCAGGCATTCTGCCGAGCAACCCAAACCACCTGTTCGACAAAGCCGAGCCCGGCGCCATCGACCTGCGCGAGTAACCCTCTCGCGTTCAGGAGAGGGCCATGCCCGCGAACAACCATCGCAAGCATGGGCCGCTCTTACAGAAAAAACAGCAGAAAATAAAAAGGCCTCGGTATCACTACCGAGGCCTTTTGCGTTGCAGCGTCTGACGCTTATTTGTCTTCGTTACGCTGGTGCTTGAAGAACACGCCGTTGTCACCGAAGGCCGAGGCGATAAAGGCCGAAGTCAGCTCCATCTCACCGATCTTCACTGCACTGTTACGCCGCTGGGTGGCGTAGCTGCGACTGATCGATGGGATGATCGAGGTCTTGATCTCCATCGAGGTGGCGTACACGTCATAGACCTTGGTGCCTGCATTCAGGGTCAACAGGTCGGCACGGAAATCGTGCGGTGTGCTGGCGAAACGATTGCTCAGCTCAGTACGCGGCACAAAGTAGATCTGCGTCGGCGCCTTGGGCTTGGCCACAGCGGCGCCCGCCTGAGTGACTTCTGCCATGTCGTTGAGCAGCAACAGCGTCGGCTTGAGGCTCACTGCCGAGAACAGGATGGTCGTGCCCAGGGTGTCATTGGCTTCCGGCACCACGTACTGCGACAGCTCGTTGGCGAAGAAGTTATGGTTATTGCCCTGCCCGCTCAGGGTGTACAACGCGGACACGTTCTCCGACGGTTTGCCATCGACAAAGGCCTTCCACGCCAAGCCTGGGGCAAAACCGCGGTCGGCCGGATCACCGGTCACCGACAAACGCAGCAGGCCATTGTCGGAGCCCTGGAACAGCCCGCTGTAGGGGTTGTTCGGCACGGCAACGAACTTGACCTTGGCCATCACGCCATGCGGATGGATCGGCTTCTCATAACCGGCAGGGGCCACGTCGCTGCGCACCTTGACCTTGTTCCACAGGATCGAGCCAATCAGCCCGCCAACATTCACCGGCTGCAACGCCGGCAGCTTGTCCGCCGCGTACTGGGTGCGCAATGCGCCGTTGACCCAGAGGTTTTCCTGCTTGTTGGCACCCGGCCAGCTTTCATAATCCGCCGGGATGTTCAGACCCCAGGGTTTGAAGGCGTTCTCCACCCCAACCAGGCTGGCTTGCAGCTGCGGATTGTGACGGCGCAGCACATCAACCATGGTGGTGTGTTCGACCCAGTCGATGCCTTCCGGGGTATACACCTCAGGACGATAGTCCTTGGTGTAGAAGCGGTCGGTCATCAGGCGGCGCGAAGCGTTCATGATAAAGATCTGGAAGGCCGTTTCGCCGAAGGCAAAACCTTCCGGGCGCACGGTTTCAGCGAGCATGCCCACCAGGGTGTCGATGCGCTCGATGTTGTTGCCGTAGATGCGCTTGAGCTCAGCCAGGGTCGCGGCGTCCTTAGTCAGGTCCTCGAACTTGGTGATCGGGTTGAGACCGATCTGCCGACGGAACTCGTTGTAGCGCGGTACACCACGCTCACGGTCACGCAGCACGTCGATGGCGGCCAGGTCGATATCACCAACCAGCGGCATCGACAGGTTGCGCAGGAAGTTCGGGTAGTTGTTCAGCGTCAACGAACCCGGATTGGTGATACCGAAGGAGTACCACAGACGCTCCGGACGCTCGACATTGAGCAGGTTCTCGGCATCACGGTCGCGGGTGTTCTGCACAGCGATGGTACGCGACACCTGGTTGGAGCCGATGTCATACACCTGCACGTTGTCGCGCATCAGTGGGTGCATGCGGTACACCGCAACGAACTCTTCGGTGAGGGTGAATGGCACGCCGTAGTTATTGGGTGCAGTGGAGCCGACGATGCCGGTCAGGGCGTGGTCGATGGCGCTGTTGCCAACACCCGGCGCAACATTCGGGTCGAAACCGAGGATGCGTTTGACGAACGAGTCGGACTTGGCCAAATCCGCTTGCAGCATGCGCACTTCGGCCTGGAAGTCATCGCGCGGGCCGCCCTGGCCGAGCAGGCCCCACCAGTTGGAGTACATGGCCCGCTCGGTGATCGGGTTGGCGATCACCGCCGGAGTCCACTCCACGGTGTGAATCTTGGCCATCAGCGCCGAGTTGATCAGCCGCGCGCGGTCGTACAGCCACTGATCGCTCTGCGTCGGGTACTTCTGCTTGAGTTTGCTGGCGATGGCGTTGTGCTCAAGGGTGAACAGCTGATGCAGCATGCTCAGCCCAACCCACCAGTTTTCGTTGAATCCGGTGACCGGCTTGCCGCTGAGCAGTTCGCTGGGCAGGGTGCCGTTGGCATTGACCTTGAGCTTGCCATCAACAAACGAGCGGACTTTGTCATTGGTGGCCTTGTTGCTGCCGTAGAGCTGCGAACCATCCCACCAATGGGTGTTGTGGTTGCGGTAGGTCTGCGGCTTGCCCGCGTCGGCGCTGCTGCGGCTCGGGTCAGGCTGGGTACGCTTGACCGACATGCTGCCACTGCCCAACACATCGCCCGGCGGCAGCGGGAACTGGATCGGATCGGCATCGGCATTCGGGCCATGGTCGAACCAGTCATGGACCATGAACTGAATCCAGGCGGCGGCAATAAAGTTCAGGCTGGGGGCTGGCTTGAACTCGCCACGCGCCATCAGCTTGTTACTCACCTCACGCGGGTTGGGGGTCAGCAGCGTGCTGGTTTCACCATGGGTGACCGCCGGGTTGACGTTGCGCCCGAAGCGCCGGTACACCGAGCCCTCGGCCGGGTTGCTGAGAATGTTACAGGTGCCATCCTCGGTGCGGGCCGCCAGGCTGCGGGCGTCACAGGTGATTTCGGCGTTGTAGCCGGCATAGCGTTCAACATCGAAGAGGTTGTTCTCGAACAACGACTGGCGTTCGACCGCCAGCACCAGTAGTCCGGAGACTACGCCCAGCGTTCCCAGCTTGGTCAAAGCTGGCCAGGTGACCCATACCGACATGGCAATTGCTCCCGTTTTTATTGTTGTACGGACAAGGCGGCTACCGACATAGCAGCGCAGGATCAAGCCTATTGGTCGTGCTGACGCAACGCCCCCCTCCCGCGGAGGGGTGGTCGCCAATCAGTCGGTGGGAAGGTGGGGGTCTAGCTGAGTGAGGCGCGCGGCCGTACGGCGAGAATCGCCTCGGTGCGGCTGGAGACATTGAGCTTGGAGTAGATGTTCTTCAGGTGCCATTTGGTGGTGGACAGGGCAATACCGGTCTTGTCGCTGATCTGCGTGTTCGACAGCCCGCTGAGCAGGCACTCGAACACCTCCACTTCCCGCCCGGTGAGCAGGCCACTGGCCAGTGGATCAAACGGCGGCACGGTCTGTTCACCCTGCAGGAATTCAGCATAATGCTCGCGATACTTGTCTGGCACGGCGAGCAAACCGGCCTGTACCAGACTCAGCACACCCGCAGCAAAACCAGGGGCCTCATCAAATACCGAGCGGTTGATATTGACGATGCCATGGGCCTCCACCAGACGGCTGAGCGCCTCCAGTTGTTGGGTTTTGCTCTGTGTGGGCGCAGCCAAGACCAGTTGATTGGCCTCGACGATCAGCAGTCGCGCGCGCATTTCACTGCGCTGCAGCGCCGCACCGAGCACCTTGAGAATCCGCGCCGCCTGCACCTGCGCACCGCGCGCCTGCAACCAGTAGACGCAAGCAAGCCCCAGGCGCTCCCAGCTTTCATCATAAGGCCGCACCGTTTCCCACTCCCCGGCCTGCAAACGCGCCAGCAGCTCATAACGCTGGGCCACCGCGTCCATGGCGGCTGCCTTACCGCCAAGCCAAGCCTGACGCATGCTTTCCTGAGCCACCTGGCTGACAAACCGCGCATAGTTGCCCAGTTGCAGGATGCATGACAGTTGATCCAGCAAGCGACTGGCCCGTGCGTGCTGCTGACGCCGGTGCAACAGCCGCGACAGGGTGATGTAAACCGTGGCAATCGCCTCGGTGGCCGAAGACGAGTTGACCATCGCCATCAGCTCATCGCACAGCTGTTGCGCCTCATCCAGCTGATTCTGCTCGTAGAGCACCACCACCATTGCCGTGGCGCGGTTGACCCAGGCCGGCGAGGCCGGATCGGTGCCCTGATAATCCAGACACACCTGCTTGCGTGCGTGAGTGGCGCGCCCGGCATTGCGGTGGCACAGGGCGATGATCAGGTCGGTGTAGCTCTCCAGAAAACTGTGCCCGCATTGCGCCAGCAGTTGCTTGGACTCACTGGCAAAGCGAGTGGCCTCTTGCAGACGCGCAGCCAGCAGGTGCTGGTAGGCAATCACCGCCAGAGTACAGGCGCGGATTTCCAGATCCTGCCCTGGCCCAAGCAGCTCACGCCAGGTCGGCGGCGGCTCAAAGTCCTTGTCCTGTTCGAACAAGCCAAGCAGCAGAGCGAGAAACTGCCGCGTAGCCGGCTCCAGGTTCGCGCTCGGTGCGCGCTCCTGTAGGTCATCGAGTAATTCCAGGTGGTAATGCGCCTGATGAAAACGCCGCGACAGTGACAACGCGGCAATCAGCCAGCCCAAGAGCTTAGGCTGAGCCAGCAGCAGCGCTTCCGGCAACGGCTCCAGCCAGCGCAGGATGTCACCGAACTGGCCGCTGCGAACCCAGGCCGCGCAGCTCTGCTCCAGCAGCCCGAGAAACAGCTGCTGACCCGCACAGTGGCGGGCATGTTGCAAAGCCTGCTCATGCGCGCCCAAATGCATGAAGTAATCCGCCGCGCGGCTGTGCAACTGATCCAAACGGGCGTATTCCTCAATCAGCAGGCGCCGGCAGAGAAAGTCCTGCAACAGCGCATGGAAGCGAAAGCTGCCGGGCTGGTTTTCCACTGGCAGCAGGAACAACTGCCGCTCAGCCAGTTCCTCCAGTAACAGCGCCGAGCCCGTGCGCTGCAGCACATGGTCACAGAGCGCACCGTCAAATCGCTCGAACAACCCGCAACAAAGGAGAAACTCACGCAGCGGCGGTGGCAACTGCCGCAGCACCACATGGCCAAAGTAATCGACGATTTCCGGCTGGCTGCCGTTGAACCGTTGCAATGCCTGGGTGCCGAAACGCGCATAGGCCAACAAGGCGATCTTCACCCCGGCCACCCAGCCTTCGGTCATACCCAGCAGGCTGTCGAGGTAATCCGGATTCAGCGCCTGCCCGCCCAGGTGGTGGTTGAGCTGCTGTACCTGCTCGGCGGACAGGCGCAAGTCGTGCTGATCAATACACAGCAGGCGGTTTTCCAGCTTCAGCTGGCTCAGAGCAAAGCCTGGGTGATTGCGGCTGGCGATGATCAGATGAACATGGCTCGGAAGCTGCTCCAACAGCACCGCCATCACCTCCAGAATGCTGCGCGACTCGATCCACTGAAAATCATCGAAGGCGATAAACAGCGGCCCGTCGACCCGCTCCAGCGCATCGCCGAACAACTCGCCCAGCAAGCGTGGTGACAGGCTGGACGCCAGCGCCAGCGGGTTGAACCAGGACGTATCGAAATCACTGACCTGGGCGCGAATGCCTTCGGCCAGATGGCGGAAAAAACACAGTGGGTCGTTGTCCCGCGCCTGTAGCGGGTAATGCACCAGCGTCGCCGCACAGCGAGCACGCCAATGCTGCAGCAAGGTCGACTTGCCGGAGCCCGCCGGGGCCAGCAACAAGGTCAGGGCAAAATCTTCACTGCGCCCCAGCAGGTCCAGCAGACTCTGGCGGAGCACACCATTGGCAGACAAAACGCACGGTTGAAGTCGGTCCATCAGGCAGACCCTGTTCTTATTATTGTCGCGCGGTCAGACGCCGCGCCTGGCGATGGATGCTAGCGCCTGTGCAGGGAGAAAATTTGAAGTGCGTCAAAGTTCGCCTGCGGCTAGCCAAAGGTTGGCCCAAAGTTGAGCACGCCATCAGATAGCGCGAAGCAAGAAAAAGCCGCTGGTAAACAATCGAACACCTGGCGGGCCGCCCGCCAGGTGCTGGGAGTGGCTTAGAGCGCCGCCAGACCGCGCGCCAGATCCGCCTGCAGATCAGCCAGGTCTTCAAGACCGACGGCAACGCGGATCAGGTTGTCACGAATCCCGGCATTGGCCCGCTCGGCCGGTGTCAGACGGCCATGGGAAGTGGTCGCCGGATGGGCAATGGTGGTCTTGGTATCACCGAGGTTGGTGGTGATGGAAATCACCCGCGTGGCATCAATAAAGCGCCAGGCGGCCTCTTTGCCGCCCTTGACCTCAAAGCTGACCACGGCACCGAAGGCACTCTGCTGACGCTTGGCCAGTTCATGCTGCGGATGGCTGGGCAAGCCTGCGTAATACACACGCTCAATGCCTGGTTGCTGCTCGAGCCATAACGCCAGTTGCAACGCGCTGGCGCAATGCGCCTGCATGCGAATGCGCAGGGTTTCCAGACCCTTGAGGAAAACCCAGGCATTGAACGGGCTGAGCGTCGGCCCGGCGGTACGCAGAAAACCCACCACTTCGGTCATCAGCTTGACCGAACCGGCGACCACGCCGCCCATGCTGCGGCCCTGGCCGTCGATATATTTGGTCGCCGAGTGCATCACCACATCGGCACCGAGCTTCAACGGCTGCTGCAACGCCGGGGTACAGAAGCAGTTATCCACCGCCAGCAGCGCGCCTTTACTGTGGGCAATCTCGGCCAAAGCCGGGATGTCCACCAATTCGGCCAGCGGGTTGGACGGCGACTCGACAAACAGCAGCTTGGTGCTGGGTTTGAACGCAGCGGCCCAGCCGTCGAGATCTGCCAGAGGCACGTAGTCGACCTGCACGCCAAAGCGTTTGAGGTACTTCTCGAACAGGCTGATGGTCGAGCCGAATACACTGCGCGATACCAGCACGTGATCGCCAGCGCTGCACAGACTCATGACAATCGCCAGAATCGCCGACATGCCAGACGCGGTGGCTACTGCCTGTTCGGCGCCTTCCAGGGCGGCGATGCGTTCCTCGAAGGCACGCACCGTCGGGTTGGTGTAGCGCGAGTAAACGTTACCCGGCACTTCCCCGGCAAAACGCGCAGCCGCGTCGGCCGCCGAGCGGAATACATAGCTGGAGGTCGGGTAGATCGCCTCGCTGTGCTCACCTTCGGGTGAGCGGTGCTGGCCGGCACGGACCGCCAGGGTGTCGAAACCGACGCCGTCCAGATCACTGTCCAGACGCCCGGCTTGCCATTCATTCATCATTGCCAATTCCTTCAACCGGCCCGCCACAGCGGGCCGGGCTGCAACCTAGTTGTTATACAGGTCGATGATTGCACTGACCGCCTGCGACTTGGCCTTAGTGGCGTCGTTACGCGCCTGCTCGATACGGTTCAGGTAAGCCTCATCGACATCACCGGTGACGTACTTGCCGTCGAACACCGCGCAGTCGAAGTTGTCGATCTTGATCTTCTTGCTGCCGCTGACCGCTTCGATCAGATCCGGCAGGTCCTGATAGACCAGCCAGTCAGCACCGATCAGCTCGCAGACTTCCTCGGTGCTGCGACCGTGGGCGATCAGCTCGTGCGCGCTGGGCATGTCGATGCCGTAGACGTTCGGGTAACGCACCGCCGGTGCCGCCGAGCAGAAATACACGTTCTTCGCCCCGGCTTCGCGGGCCATCTGGATAATCTGCTTGCAGGTGGTGCCACGCACAATGGAGTCATCCACCAGCATCACGTTCTTGCCGCGGAACTCCAGCTCAATGGCGTTGAGTTTCTGCCGCACGGACTTCTTGCGCGCCGCCTGGCCCGGCATGATGAAGGTACGGCCGATGTAGCGGTTCTTGACGAAGCCTTCGCGGAATTTCACGCCCAGGTGGTTGGCCAGTTCCAGCGCTGCGGTACGGCTGGTATCCGGAATCGGGATAACCACGTCGATGTCATGATCCGGACGCTCGCGCTGGATCTTCTCGGCCAGCTTCTCGCCCATACGCAGACGCGCTTTGTACACCGAGATGCCATCCATGATCGAGTCCGGACGTGCCAGGTAAACGTGCTCGAAGATGCACGGCGCATATTTCGGATTCGCGGCGCACTGGCGGGTAAACAGCTTGCCTTCCTCGGTGATGTATACCGCTTCACCTGGCGCGAGGTCACGGATCAGGGTGAAACCGAGCACATCGAGTGACACGCTTTCCGAGGCGATCATGTATTCCACGCCCTCGTCGGTGTGACGCTGACCGAAGACGATCGGGCGGATACCGTTAGGGTCGCGGAAGCCGACGATGCCGTAACCGGTGATCATCGCCACCACCGCATAACCACCCAGGCAGCGCTCGTGCACATCGGTCACAGCGGCAAACACGTCTTCTTCGGTGGGCTGCAACTTGCCGCGCTGGGCCAGCTCGTGAGCGAACACGTTGAGCAGCACTTCCGAATCGGAGTTGGTGTTGACATGGCGCAGGTCCGACTCGTAGATCTCCTTGGCCAGCTGCTCGACGTTAGTCAGGTTGCCGTTGTGCGCCAGGGTGATGCCATACGGCGAGTTGACGTAGAACGGTTGCGCTTCGGCCGAGCTGGAACTGCCCGCAGTCGGGTAGCGCACGTGACCGATGCCCATATGGCCGACCAGGCGCTGCATGTGCCGCTGCTGGAACACATCACGCACCAGACCGTTATCCTTGCGCAGGAACAGGCGACCATCATGGCTGGTGACAATACCGGCAGCATCCTGGCCGCGGTGCTGGAGGACGGTCAGCCCGTCATACAGCGCCTGATTGACGTTCGATTTACCGACGATACCGACAATGCCGCACATGTGACGCAACCCCTACTCAATGAAACACGATGATTCGCAATGCACTTACGGCAGCTTTGGCTGCAGCAGCGCCTCTTTGAACGGTAACTCCACCGGCGCTGTCACGCCGCTGGCAAGCCACTGACTGGACATCCCCAGAATCAGGTTTTTCGACCAGTCTGCAACCATCAGAAAATGTGGCAGAAGTGCTGACTCCTGCCACCAGCTGTCTTGCTGCACCGGGGCCAGGCTGATCAGCCCAACCAGCACCACGACCAGCAGGCCACCGCGCGCCGCGCCGAAGACCATGCCGAGAAAGCGATCAGTGCCCGACAGACCGGTCACCCGTATCAGTTCACCAATCAGATAATTGACCAGAGCTCCCACCAGCAGGGTGACTACAAATAGAATGGCGCACCCTGCAATCACGCGCGCCGAGGGCGTATCGATATAGTCCACCAGGTGCTGCGACAACGCGCCGCCGAACATCCAGGCGACCACGCCAGCAATGATCCAGGTAAGCAGCGACAGGGCTTCCTTGACGAAGCCTCGGCTCAGACTGATCAGACTTGAAATGGCGACAATGGCGATGATCGCCCAATCGACCCAGGTGAATGCCACGATGCAGGTTACCGACGGGAAAGGCGCTGCATTTTAGCAGAGCACCTACAAAGGGAGTAAGCAAAGGATTCACCAACCGCTGAAATGCCCGGCCAATCCGGCGATTTGCCTGAACTGACAGGGCCTATCAAGCCGATTGATCAGCCTGCTTCTGGCTGAAAGCGCACCACAAACCCATTGAGCTTGTGCTGACGGTTGAGCTGATCACGCAGGCGATCCGCCTCGGCACGCTCAATCAGCGGCCCGACAAATACCCGGTTCATACCATCGACGCTGCGGATATAGGCGTTATAGCCCTGACTGCGGAGGGTTTTCTGCAGTTTCTGCGCACCCTCGCCACTGGACAGACTCGCCAACTGCACCGACCAGCTGATCGGCAGGCTATTGGCATCCAGCTTGGTCTGCGCAGCAGGTGGCGCGGCCACTGGCGCAGCAGCAGGCGCCGGCACTACGGCAGCAGCGGGTTGTTCAAGCGACGGTGCCTCGACCGGTTCCAGACTTTGTGGCGCATCGGGAGCAACCGGCTCATCTGGCAGCAACTGTGGCTCAGGCACAGCCACTGGTTGCACCTCAATATTGGGCATTTCAGGCACAGCCGGCATTTCGGGGGCATCTACCTGTACCCGACGCGACTCGTCTTCACGCGATAACAGCATGGGCAGGAAGATCACTGCCAGCGCCAGCAACACCAGCGCACCGACCATGCGCTGTTTCAATCCTTTATCCAGCAAAGCCATCCTGCACGCCCCCATTGGCTTGGCGGGCCAGCCAATCCAGGGCCTCGGCCACGCAGTAGAAAGATCCAAACAGCAGCACTTCATCGCCATCGGCGGCCTGTTCGCACTGAGCTTCCAGTGCCGCCTGCACGCTGGCATAAACAGCTACTTGCGCACCACAGCGTTGCAGATGCGCCTGCAACTCGGCGGCTTCACGACTACGACTGGTCGGCAATGGCGCCACTGCCCAGTTATCCACTTCGCTCAACAAGGGCGCCACCACACCACCCAGATCCTTGTCGGCGAGCAGGCCAAACACCGCCAAACGCTTGCCAGGCAAGGCTCGCGCGGACAGACGCTGAGCCAGATAGTCAGCCGCATGGGGATTATGCCCAACATCGAGCAGCAGCGTGAGTGACTTACCCTGCCAATTGAGCGATCTGCGATCCAGTCGCCCGGTCACTCGCGTCTGCTGCAGTGCCTGACTGATCACTTCGGGCTGCCAGGGCAATTGCATCACTGCGTATGCCTGCAAGGCCAATGCAGCGTTTTCCATGGGCAGATCAAGCAGCGGCAATTGACTCAGACGCAGCACTTCCCCCTGGTGATTAAGGCCACACCAGGACCAACTTTGCCCATCAATATTCAGGTCGTAATCACGACCACGCAGGAAGAATGGCGTATCCAGCAGCGCAACCTGGTCAAGCAGCGGCTGCGGCGGATCGATATCGCCGCACAAGGCCGGTTTCGCAGCACGCAGAATACCTGCCTTCTCGAAGGCGACTGATTCACGGCTATCGCCAAGCCAGTCGGCGTGATCGATGCCAATGCTGGTAACCACGGCAATATCAGCGTCCAACAGATTCACCGCATCCAGGCGGCCACCCAGGCCCACTTCCAGCACCAGCGCATCCAGACCGGCTTGCTGAAACAGCCAGAACGCCGCCAGGGTACCCATTTCGAAATAGGTCAGTGAGGTGTCGCCACGCGCCGACTCGACCACGGCAAAGGCTTCGCAGAGCTGGGCATCAGTTGCCTCAACACCGGCAATCTGCACCCGCTCGTTGTAACGCAGCAAATGGGGAGAGCTGTAAACACCAACCTTGAGCCCCTGCCCTTGCAACAGCGAGGCAATAAAGGCACAGGTCGAGCCCTTGCCATTGGTGCCGGTGACGGTGATCACCCGCGGAGCAATCCTGGCCAGACCCAGGCGCTGCAACACGATCCGCGAACGCTCCAGCCCCATATCAATGGCGCTGGGGTGCAGTCGCTCCAGATAGCTCAGCCAATCGGCAAGGGAACGTTCAGTCATGCAGTCGCCGGCAGCGCAACAGGCGATGGCAGCCCCATCAGCTGGGCCAATAGACGCGCCAGACGCGGACGCAGTTCGGCACGGTGAATGATCATGTCGATGGCGCCATGCTCCAGCAGGAACTCACTGCGCTGGAAGCCTTCCGGCAGTTTCTCGCGCACGGTCTGCTCGATCACCCGCGGGCCTGCGAAGCCGATCAGCGCACGGGGCTCGGCAACAATCACGTCACCGAGCATGGCCAGACTGGCAGACACGCCGCCGTACACCGGATCGGTCAGCACGGAAATAAACGGAATACCTTCTTCACGCAGACATGCCAGCACAGCCGAGGTTTTGGCCATCTGCATCAGCGAGATCAGCGCTTCCTGCATACGTGCACCACCGGACGCGGAGAAACACACCAGCGGGCAACGCTGCTCCAGCGCGGCATTGGCGGCACGCACAAAACGCTCACCGACGATGGCCCCCATGGAGCCACCCATAAAAGAAAACTCGAATGCACAGGTGACCACCGGCATGCCTTCCAGGGTGCCACGAATGGCAATCAGAGCGTCTTTCTCACCGGTCTGCTTCTGCGCACCGACAAGGCGATCCTTGTACTTCTTGCTGTCACGAAACTTCAGCCGGTCAACCGGTTCAAGCTCGGCCCCCAGCTCTTCTCGGCCATCAGCATCAAGGAAGATATCCAGCCGCGCACGGGCATCGATGCGCATGTGGTGATTGCACTTGGGGCAGACGTCCAGGGTCTTTTCCAATTCGGGCTTGTACAACACCGCGTCGCAGGACGGGCACTTGTGCCACAGCCCCTCGGGCACCGAACTCTTCTTGACCTCGGAACGCATGATCGATGGGATCAGTTTATCTACCAACCAGTTGCTCATGCTCTTGACTCTCCAACGCTGTTAACCGGGCGGGCTGCGCTATATGCGACCGGGCCTGCCAGGGAAAATTCATGAGTACAGCCATTTCAGGGGCCGGTGCCAGCACCAGCCACCTTTAAATGACCGCCTGCAGTGTTCATACAACCTGCAACAGGGTTATGGACGGCCAAGCCAGCGGCGTCGTCACATCCCCCAGCACCACTCAAACGCGCCTGACTGCCTGCATGAACGCGTTGATCTTCGCCGCGTCCTTGATGCCTTTAGCTGACTCAACACCACCACTGACATCCACCGCGTAGGGACGCACCTGAGTAATGGCTTGCGACACATTCTCGGCCGTCAGGCCACCGGCCAGAATCACCGGTTTGTTCAACTGTGCCGGCACCAGCGACCAATCGAAAGCCTCGCCCGTACCGCCCGGGATACCTGGGACATAGGTGTCCAAAAGTACGCCGCTGGCATTCTTGTACAGCGCCACCTGCGCAGCAATGTCATCGCCCGGTTTGACCCGCAACGCCTTGATATAGGGGCGGTGAAAACCATCACAGGCGGCCGGGGTCTCGTCACCGTGGAATTGCAGCAAGTCGAGTGGCACCGCATCAAGAATTTCGCCCAGCTCACAGCGACTGGCATCAACGAACAAGCCAACCGTAGTCACAAAAGGCGGCAAGGCAGCAATAATGGCCCGCGCCTGCTGCACGCTGACCGCCCGCGGGCTCTTGGCATAAAACACCAGACCAATCGCATCCGCGCCCGCCGCTACTGCGGCCAGTGCATCCTCTATGCGGGTAATGCCACAAATCTTGCTGCGAACGGCTGACAACAGGAAGACCTCAGTAAATTCAGTGAAAGCCGGATGCTAGGGTTTGTTGGCGCATCTACGCAAGCTGCACACTCACAAAAGCACAGCAGCCCGTGGTTGATGCGCGTCAGATATCGACGGCAACGTCCGGTAAACCAGAGAGGAAATGCGGCCCCAGGTAACGTTGGGGCAAGTCGAACTCCTTGGGATAGTCGACCTGCACCAGATACAGCCCATAGGGATGCGCAGTCACGCCCCCGGTACGCCGCACGCGAGTTTCCAGCACTTCCTGCGCCCATTCCACCGGCCGCTCGCCCGCACCAATGGTCATCAGCACACCGGCAATATTGCGCACCATATGATGCAAAAAAGCATTGGCGCGGATATCCAGCACAATAAATCGGCCATGCTGGAGTAACTCCAGGTGGTGCACCGTCTTGATTGGCGATTTGGCCTGACATTGGCGCGCGCGGAACGCACTGAAATCGTGGGTACCGATAAAACACCGCGCCGCCTGGCGCATGCGTTCGATATCCAGAGGCCGGTGATTCCAGGTGACCTCTTCAGCCATATGCGCCGGGCGAATCTGGTCGTTATAAATCACATAACGGTAACGCCGCGCCTGGGCGCAGAAACGCGCATCAAAGTGCGCGGGCATCGACTTGGCCCAGGTCACGCTGATATCACCGGGCAAATTCATGTTCGCCCCCATCACCCAAGCATGCATGGAGCGCTCGACCGGTGTATTGAAATGCACGACCTGGCCACTGGCATGCACCAGCGCATCGGTACGCCCGGCACAACTTAAGGTTACGGGAACACCGCCGGCGACTTTCGCCAGGGCTTTCTCCAACGACTCCTGGATTGAAGGCACACCGGCGCGCTGGCGCTGAAAGCCGCGATAGCGCGAACCCTTGTACTCGACACCCAGAGCTATCTTGAAAACGCCAACGGCAGCCGAGTCGGCTGCCGTTGTAGTAAAACCATCAGACATGTATCAAACCAGTTTAGCGATCAGCTCACGCGCTTCCTGTTGCTGACCTTCGTTACCTTCGGTGATGACTTCATCAAGGATGTCGCGAGCACCTTCGGTATCACCCATGTCGATGTAGGCGCGCGCTAGATCAAGCTTGGTGGCCGTTTCATCGGTACCAGAGAGGAAGTCGAAGTCATCGTCATTATCCAGTGCAGCGCTGGCAGGCGCGGTGCTTGGCGATAGATCCAGATCAGCAGGCTGATCCAGGTCATCGGAAAGCAGATCCAGCTCGGCGCTGACTTCGTCCAGTTGCGCCGCAAAACTATCGCTCGACGGCTGAGCTGGGGCGTCATCACTCAGCGACAGATCAAAGTCAGCTGACAGGTCAAAGTCACCTGCCGCATCTTCCGCTGGCAATTCAAAACTTGGTTCAGCAGCAGCCGGCGCAACCTTGGGCTCATCATCCAGGCTCAGCAGGAAATCATCTTCGGCCGCAGCGCTTTCGGTCGATTTGGCCGGTGCATCCAGATCCAGACTGAAGTCCGCCAGATCGCCGCCCAAATCTAGGCTGTCGCTGGTACTGTCCGCCAGACTCAGGTCAAAACCCAGATCATCTTCTTTGCTGTCGGCTTGCTCAATCGGAGAACTGAAGTCCAGGTCACTGTCCAGCGCCAGGCTGTCCAAATCATTCAGCGAAGCATTGTCACCCGCTGCCTGCAGGTCACGGTCCAGTTCAGATTCAAGGTCGTCCAGGCTCAGGTCAAATGCATCGTCCTGATCACCAGCCGGCGCTTTCGGAGCCGGATCATCCAGAGTCAGGTCATCCAGGCTGAAGCTGTCCAGATCTTCGGCAGCCGCAGCCGCTGCAAAACCGGCACCAGCGGCTACCGCCGCCATTGCGGGGTACTTGGCCTTGATTTGATCGACTTCGGCGGCGCTGCCACCGATTTCACGCAGCTCGTCGTCCTGACGGGCAAAACCATTGCGGTCACCCATCTCGGCATAGACTTCCATCAGTTTCAGGCGCAGATCACTGCGCTGCGGCTCGTCATTGATCGCAGTCTGCAGCAACTCGGCAGCCTGCGGGAAACGGCCATAGGCGATATAGATATCGGCCTCACCCAGGGCATCACCAGTCTGCGCGGTTACCCGCTCTTCGCTCGGCGCATCGGACTGCTGGCTGCCGAGGTCATCGCTCAGACCATCAAAGCTGTCGTCAGGCAAATCCAGACCCGCACCCAGGTCAGAAGCATTATCGTCGGCGGCCAGGCTTTCCTGCAGCTCCGCCTCTTTCAAAGCATTACGACGGGACAGCATCATCAATGCCAACAGCAGCACCAACAGTGCACCACCACCGGCAACTCCCAACAGCACCGGGTTAGCCAACAAATCGTCAATGACATTGCTCTCGGCCTGTGGCTCTGCAACCACCGGAGCCTCAACAACAGGCGCTGGCGGAGCTACCGGGGCAGGCTCAGCTGCAACAACCGGAGCGGGCTCCTGCACTGCGGGCGCAGCTGCTTCAGGCTGTGCAGCAGGCTCTTCGCTGTAGTTGAAATCGGTTTCACCTGTTGCGGCCGGCTCAACCGGAGCAGGTACGACCGCAGGCTCTTGCGGTACAGCTGCTGGCGCAGGTGTTGCCGGGGCTTCAGTAACTACGGGGGCTTCAACCACTGCCGCAGGAGCCGGAACAACAGCTGGAGCTGGTGCGTTGTTTTGTGCAGCCAGATCAGCCTGTAGCTTGGCCATCTGATCGTCTTTGAGCTGAATCAGACGCTGAAGCTTGTCGAGCTGGCTCTGCAAGTCGGTCATACGGCCTTTCAGCTCGTCGTTTTCACGGCGGCTGGAGTCCAGGCTTTCTTGGGTCACAGCCAGCTTGTCGGTCAAAGCCTTGCTGTCAGCTGCGCCTTTGTCACTGCCGGTAGTGGCTTTGCCACTCTCAGCGGCAACCAGTTTCAAGCTATCGCCTGTCTCGACCTTGGCTGGCGCGGCAGCGGCGCTGGTGCGTTTGGTGGCATCTAGCTGGCGAGCACTGGTCGCTACGCTACGGCCTTCACGCCAGGCAGCATTCTGCTCAGCGACCTGGGCAATGGCTTCACCCTGGGCGCGGCTCTTGACCTGTTGCTCATCCGGCAGACGCAGCACCTGGCCACTTTTCAGACGGTTGATGTTGCCGCCAACAAAGGCATCCGGATTCAGATCCTGAATGGCCAGCATGGCTTGATGCACACTGCCACCCGCACGTGCGCGCTGGGCAATTTCCCAAAGGGTGTCATTGGCAGTGGTTTTGTATTCATTGCCATCCAGCGGCTTGGCTGCTGGCGCAGTCGGGGCGGAAGGGGCAGTTGGAGCAGCAGGACGAGCAACCGGAGCCGCTGCGACAGCTGGACGCGGAGCGGCTACAGGAGCCTGCACACGTGGTGCGGGGGCGGCAACAGGCAGTTGTGCAGTCGCTGGGATTACGCTCTGCGGGGTATAGAGCGGTGGATCAAGCAGCAAGGTGTATTCACGCAGCAAACGGCCATTGGGCCACAGCACTTCAACCAGGAAGTTCAGGTAGGGCTCGCGCATGGGCTTGCTGGAAGTCACCCGAATGACACTTTTGCCATTGGGTTTGAGCACGGGTGTGAACTTGAGGTCCGTCAGGAAGTACTGACGATCAACACCAGCCTTGGTGAATGCTTCGGGGGACGCCAGGGTTGGAATGACTTCGTTGGAAGCCAGGTCGCGCACTTCCAGCAACTCGATCTCTGCGACCAGCGGCTGATTGAGCGCCGATTGCAGGGTCACCTCACCCAGCCCCAGCGCGTGCGCCATACCGGATGACAGCGCCGAAGCAGCTGCGATTGCCAGCACCAGTTTGCGAACCCGAACCATAGCGTTATCCCTTGTTTTATCTTTTTTTCTCGACCAGCGAGAGGATCTTGAAAATTGCTGCCTGCCCCACCCGAAGGTGTTACCCCATTCAGCAATCAACTCAGCCAGTATTGCCAAGCTCGAAAGATTCTTCAAATTTCTAGGTAAGTATCTTTTACAGATAGTGTTTTATCAACAACTCGGCTATTTGCACAGCATTCAGCGCCGCGCCTTTTCTCACATTATCAGACGTGATCCACAAATTGAGTTGGGCTGGATCATCCAGACCCGCACGCACCCGGCCCACATAGACCACGTCCTGGCCGACGGCATCGCCCACCGCAGTAGGGTAATCATCCGGTTCAACCAGCTCCAACGCAGGTGCGCTGTCCAGCGCAGCACGGACCTGTTGCAAGTCGATAGCCGAATTAGCTTGCAGGGAAACAGTCAAACTGTCGCCAAAAAACACCGGCACCTGGATACAGGTTATGGCAACCGGCAGGTGCAGCACGCCAAGCAATTGCCTGATTTCACCGGCTATCTGCCGCTCCAGCGCGGCATGTCCGTCGCTGTCGGGCTGCTCGACCTGCGCCAACACGTTGAACGCCACCTGCCGATCAAACAGCCGTGGCTCAAGAGCACGGCCGTTAAGCAATTCAGCGGTCTGGCGCGCCAGTTCGGATACCGCTTCACGGCCGCGACTGGAAACAGCCAAGCAAGCGGTCACGGTCAGTCGCTGGATAACCAGAGACTCTGGCAGCGCGGCCAGCACCGCAGCCAGGGCGATGGCCGGCGCACTCGGACTGGTCAGCAGATAAGGCGCGTTCAGTGTCGCAAGCACCTGCGCATTGACCTCAGGCACCAGCCGCGGTGCCTGTTCAGCAGGCAGGCCGCTGGCCAGATCGATCACTGCACAGCCGGCAGCCGCCGCTTGCGCCGCATGCATCTGACTAACCTTGCTGCCCGCAGCAAAGAACGCCAGGCGTACAGTGGCAAAATCAAAGCCCTGTAGATCGCGAACGCGCAGGCTTTTGCCCTTGAAGGTCAGTGAACGCCCTGCTGACTCTCCGCTGGCCAGCAAATGCAGATTGGCTACCGGGAATTCGCGCTCTTCCAGCAGTTGCACCAAGGCTTCGCCAACACTACCGGTGGCACCGATCACGGCAATATCAAAGGTTCGGGTCATGGCAGCACTTCAAGCGAAATAAGCCCAGCACTGTATAGCCAGGCCCGACAAATGCAAAGAAGCGGGCTGCCAAGCGCTCGATTTGACTCGAACACTCGACAACCCGCTCCTTTAACAGCGTATTGCGTATCAGCGCTCCAACAGAATCCGCAGCATGCGACGCAGCGGTTCGGCCGCGCCCCACAGCAGTTGGTCACCGACAGTGAACGCGCCGAGGTACTGCGAACCCATATTGAGCTTGCGCAGACGGCCAACCGGAACACTCAGGGTACCGGTTACAGCAGTCGGCCCCAGCTCGCGAATGCTCGCTTCACGCTGGTTTGGCACCAGTTTGACCCAAGGATTGTGCTGGCTGATCAGACCTTCGATGTCCGACAGCGGCACATCCTTGTTCAGTTTGATGGTCAGCGCCTGGCTGTGGCAGCGCATGGCGCCAATACGCACGCACAGGCCATCAACCGGGATCGGGTTTTTGAAGCGACCCAAAATCTTGTTGGTTTCCGCCTGGCCCTTCCACTCTTCGCGGCTCTGGCCGTTCGGCAGTTCCTTGTCGATGTAAGGAATCAGGCTGCCGGCCAGCGGCACGCCGAAGTTATCGACCGGGAACGACTCACCGCGCATGGCCTCGGCCACTTTGCGGTCGATATCCAGAATGGCGCTGGCTGGATCGGCCAGTTCATCGGCCACCGAGGCGTTGATCGCGCCCATTTGCTTAATCAGCTCACGCATATTCTGCGCGCCAGCGCCGGAGGCCGCCTGATAGGTCATGGCGCTCATCCACTCGACCAGGCCGGCTTCGTACAGGCCGCCCAGCGCCATCAGCATCAGGCTGACGGTGCAGTTGCCGCCGATATAGTTCTTGGTGCCCGCATCCAGTTGCTGATCGATCACCTTGCGGTTGACCGGGTCGAGCACGATCACCGAGCTGTCATCCATGCGCAGCGACGAGGCGGCATCAATCCAGTAACCCTGCCAGCCGGCTTCGCGCAGCTTAGGGAAGACTTCATTGGTGTAGTCGCCACCCTGGCAAGTCAGGATCACGTCCAGGCTTTTCAGCTCGTCGATGCTGTAGGCGTCCTTCAAAGGCGCCGTTTCCTTGCCAATCGCCGGGCCTTGGCCGCCGACATTGGAGGTGGTGAAGAACACCGGCTCGATCAAGTCGAAATCCTGTTCTTCCAGCATGCGTTGCATCAGCACGGAACCGACCATGCCGCGCCAACCGATCAGACCTACACGTTTCATAACACTCAAACCTCTATATGCGACCCCGCCTAGTACGACGGGGCCGGAAAGATTACAGACTACGCAGCGCTTCGACTACCGCATCACCCATTGCCGCAGTGCCGACCTTGGTCGTACCCGCGCTGTAGATGTCGCCGGTACGCAGGCCCTGATCCAGCACCTTGCTTACAGCCAACTCAATGGCATCGGCGACCGCTGCCTGATTGAAGCTGTAACGCAGCATCATCGACACCGAGAGAATGGTGGCCAGCGGGTTGGCGATGCCCTTGCCGGCGATGTCCGGCGCAGAGCCGTGGCACGGCTCGTACATGCCCTTGTTGTTGGCGTCCAAGGATGCCGACGGCAGCATGCCGATGGAACCAGTGAGCATCGAAGCTTCGTCGGACAAAATGTCACCAAACATGTTGTCGGTGACCATCACGTCGAATTGCTTGGGTGCGCGCACCAGTTGCATAGCAGCGTTGTCGACGTACATGTGGCTCAGCTCGACGTCCGGGTAGTCCTTGGCCACTTCCTCGACCACGGCGCGCCACAGCTGGCTGGACGCCAGAACGTTGGCCTTGTCCACCGAGCAGAGCTTCTTGCCGCGCACGCGGGCCATGTCGAAACCGACCTTGGCGATGCGGCGGATTTCGCTCTCGCTGTACGGCAGGGTGTCGTAGGCCATGCGCTCGCCGTTTTCCAGCACCTTGCTCTCGCGCGGTTGGCCGAAATAGATGCCGCCGGTCAGTTCACGGACGATGAGGATGTCCAGGCCCGCGACCACTTCCGGCTTGAGGCTGGAGGCCTCGGCCAGTTGCGGGTAGAGGATGGCCGGACGCAGGTTGCCGAACAGGCCCAGCTGCGAACGGATTTTCAGCAGGCCGCGCTCTGGACGGATCGCAGGATCGATGGTGTCCCACTTCGGCCCGCCAACGGCACCGAGCAGCACCGCATCGGCAGCCTTGGCGCGTGCCAAGGTCTCGTCGGCCAGCGGCACGCCATAACGGTCGATGGCCGCACCACCGAGGTCATCGAAGCTCAGTTCGAAGCCCAGGTTGTACTTATCGTTGGCCAGGTTCAGCACCTTGACCGCCTCGGCCATGATTTCCGGGCCGATACCGTCGCCGGGGAGAATCAGAATCTGCTTGCTCATCACATCCTCGATACGCAGGAGGGTGCGCCGTGCGCACCTTTTAAATAGTGAGTCAGTCGGTGCGCACAGCGCACCCTACTTGATTGCGCCGAACAGCCAGGGGCTGCGCTGCTGATAGGTGCTTTCAAAGGCCTTGATCGCATCGCTGTCCTGCAGGGTCAGGCCGATATCGTCCAGACCGTTGAGCAGGCAATGCTTGCGGAAGGCATCGACCTCAAAGCTGTACTGCACGCCGTCCGGGCGAGTCACGGTTTGCGCGGCCAGGTCGACGGTCAGTTGATAACCCACAGTGGCTTCCGCCTGTTGGAACAACGCATCAACCTCGTCTTCCTTGAGGATGATCGGCAGCAAGCCGTTCTTGAAGCTGTTGTTGAAGAAGATATCGGCAAAGCTCGGCGCGATGATCGTACGGAAGCCGTACTCCTCCAGCGCCCAAGGCGCGTGTTCGCGGCTCGAACCACAGCCGAAGTTCTCCCGCGCCAGCAGCACGCTGGCGCCCTGGTAACGCGGGAAGTTCAACACGAACTCCTGGTTGACCGGACGCTTGGAGTTGTCCTGATTCGGCTGACCGACATCGTGGTAGCGCCATTCATCGAACAGGTTCGGGCCGAAGCCAGTGCGCTTGATCGACTTCAAGAACTGCTTGGGGATGATCTGGTCAGTGTCGACGTTGGCACGGTCAAGCGGTGCAACCAGGCCGGTGTGTTGAGTAAAGGCTTTCATCGTCAGCTCCTTAGGCCTGGATCAATTCGCGCACATCGATAAAGCGACCAGTCACCGCCGCCGCCGCGGCCATCGCTGGGCTGACCAGGTGGGTACGACCACCCGCGCCCTGACGGCCTTCGAAGTTGCGGTTGGAGGTAGAGGCGCAATGCTCGCCACTGCCGAGTTTGTCCGGGTTCATCGCCAGGCACATGGAGCAGCCCGGCTCGCGCCATTCAAAGCCAGCCTCGATAAAGATGTGGTGCAAGCCTTCTTGTTCTGCCTGCGCCTTGACCAGGCCCGAACCTGGCACCACCAGCGCCTGCTTGATGGTGCTGGCAACCTTACGGCCCTTGGCCACTTCAGCGGCAGCGCGCAGGTCTTCGATGCGCGAGTTGGTGCAGGAGCCAATAAACACACGATCCAGTTGAATATCGGTAATCGGCTGATTGGCCGACAGACCCATGTACTTCAGCGCGCGGATGATCGAGTCCTTCTTCACCGGGTCGCTTTCAGCGGCCGGGTCCGGCACGTTCTGGTCCACAGCCAGAACCATTTCAGGGGAAGTCCCCCAGCTGACTTGCGGTTTGATGTCTTCAGCCTTCAGTTCGACCACGGTATCAAACACTGCATCCGCATCGGAAACCAGGTCCTGCCACTGCGCCACGGCCTTGTCCCAATCAGAGCTCTTAGGCGCAAACGGACGGCCTTCGACGTAGGCGATGGTCTTTTCATCCACAGCCACCAAGCCCACGCGAGCACCCGCTTCGATGGACATGTTGCAGATGGTCATGCGTCCTTCCAGCGACAGGTCGCGGATTGCGCTGCCGGCGAACTCCAGAGCATGCCCGTTGCCGCCCGCAGTGCCGATCTTGCCGATCACGGCCAGCACGATGTCCTTGGCGGTGACACCGAACGGCAGCTTGCCTTCGACACGCACCTGCATGTTCTTCATCTTCTTGGCCACCAGGCACTGAGTGGCGAGCACATGCTCGACCTCGGAGGTGCCGATGCCATGGGCCAAGGCACCGAAGGCGCCATGGGTGGAGGTGTGCGAGTCGCCGCAGACCACGGTCATGCCTGGCAGAGTGGCGCCCTGCTCCGGGCCGACCACGTGGACGATGCCCTGACGCACGTCGTTCATCTTGAATTCGAGGATGCCGAAGTCATCGCAGTTCTCGTCCAGGGTCTGTACCTGGATGCGCGACACTTCATCAGCGATGGCTTCAAGGCCGCCCTGACGCTCAGCCTTGGTGGTCGGCACGTTATGGTCCGGGGTAGCGATGTTGGCATCGATACGCCACGGTTTACGGCTGGCCAGACGCAAGCCCTCAAAGGCCTGGGGCGAGGTCACTTCGTGGAGGATGTGGCGGTCGATGTAGATCAGCGACGAACCATCGTCGCGACGCTTCACCTCGTGCATGTCCCAGAGCTTGTCGTACAGCGTTTTGCCGGCCATCAGCGATTCCCTCATCAACTTGTTTCTATGCCTGGGCAAATAGCCCTTTGGCTTATGAGGCCATCCTATGGCCGCGAATGAAATTACTCAAATTCATATTTTTTATTCAAAAAATTCCAAATGGGAATACGAGTGCGGCATGCTGATCGCAATCCACCCCACTCGCCGCCAGGACCTGCCACATGGATCTCGCCACCCTGAATGCCTTTATTGCCATTGCCGAGCTGGGCAGCTTCTCGGAAGCGGCAGAGCGCCTGTTTCTGACCCAGCCAGCGGTGAGCAAACGTATCGCCAGCCTGGAGCAACAGCTCAATGTGCGCCTGTTCGACCGCCTGGGCCGCGAGGTGAGCCTGACCGAGGCCGGCCGCGCTCTGCTGCCACGGGCCTATCAGATTCTTAATGTGCTCGATGATACGCGCCGCGCACTGACCAACCTGAACGGCGAGATCAGCGGTCGCCTGACCCTGGCCACCAGTCACCATATCGGCCTGCACCGCTTGCCTGCGCTGCTGCGCGCTTTTACCCGTGCCTACCCGCAGGTGGCATTGGATATCCAGTTCCTTGACTCAGAAGTGGCCTATGAAGAAGTGCTGCATGGCCGCGCCGAGCTGGCGGTGATCACCCTCGCCCCGGAAACCCGCGAGCCCGTGCATGCCGTGGCCGTGTGGGACGATCCACTGGATTTCGTCGCTGCCCCCGAGCATCCGCTGGCGCGCAATGGTGCCGTCAGCCTGGCGGATGTGGCCCATCACCCGGCGGTATTTCCCGGCGGCAACACCTTTACCCACCACATTGTGCGGCGCCTGTTCGAGGCGCAGGGGCTGACGCCGAATATCGCCATGAGCACCAACTACCTGGAAACCATCAAGATGATGGTTTCCATCGGCCTGGCCTGGAGCGTACTGCCGCGCACCATGCTCGATGACCAGGTTGCGCGCCTGCCGTTGCCCGGCATCCAGCTGACGCGCCAGTTGGGCTATATCAGCCATACCGAACGCACCCTGTCGAATGCTGCGCGAGCCTTTATGAACCTGCTGGATGCCCAGCGTGACGGTCTTGCACAGGCAAGCGAGTAAAGGCTAACGTGGGCCCATAACGATAAGAAAGGTTTCTGCATGACTCAGCCCAGTTGCTCAGCCAACGGCCACGAAACCCGCGCACGTAAAGGAAGAGTGGATCGTGGCCAAATCCAGTGATCGCCGTCCGCCACTGCCGTTTATCCCGGCACTGGATCCTGCCGAATTCGAAAGCACCTGGAACGATGCCCCACGCCTGTTGCGTGCGCTCAATGGCGCCAAACTCGGCACCTGGTACTGGGACATTGAAAGCGGCCGGGTCAGTTGGTCACGCGGTGCCCAGGCACTTTTCGGCCTTGATCCCAAACAGCCGCTGCAAAAGCGCATCGACTATATCGAGCTGATCCCGGAAGAAGACCGTCCGGAAATCATTCGCCTGTTCGAACAACTGCTCGCTGGCACCCCAAGCACGCGCGCCTTCCGCCACCGTATCCGCTGGCCAGATGGCAGCCTGCACTGGCTGGAAATCAGCGGCAGCCTGCAGCAGGACGCCGACGGCAAGCACCGAGTCATCGGGGTCATCCGCGATATCAGCAACCAGCAGGCCCGCGAGCAGGCCCTGCGTAGCAGCGAAGAAAAATTCGCCCAGGCCTTCAATTACAGCCCCGATGCGGTGGTAATCACCGACAAAGCCAGCGGTCGCTTTATCGAAGTCAACGCCGGCTTCGAACGTCAGTTCGGCTGGACCGTTGAACAGACCCTGGGCCGCACCTCACTGGAAATGGGTGTCTGGGCCTGTCTGGAAGATCGCCAACGGATGATGACGGCGATCAGCAACAACAGCCTCAATGGCCTGGAAGTGCCGCTCTACCACCGCGATGGCAGCATCCGCCGAAACCAGTTGTTCGGCGGCGAAATCATGCTAGAGGGCAAGCTCTGCCTGGTTCTGTCGCTGCGTGACATTACCCAGCAACGCCAGCAGGAACAGGCGTTGCACGACAGTCAGGAGCGTCTGGATCTGGCATTGGACTCCGCCTACCTCGGCACCTGGGACTGGCACATCCCCAGCAATATGCTGTTCGGCTCGGCCCGCGCCTCCAAACTGCACGGTTTGAAAGAGGAACCCTTCCACGACGATTTCCGCAAGTTCTTCAGCTGTGTACCGCTGGCTGACCGCCACGCCATGCGTAAGCATTACCAGAACCTGGCGCAGGGCATCACTGAGGATTATCAGGTCACCTACCGGGCGATCTACACCAATCAGGAAGTGCACTACCTGGAAAGCACCGCCAAGCTCTACCGCGACGCCCAGGGCCAGCCTGAACGCATGGCCGGCATCCTCATCGACATCAGCGAGCGGGTGCGCCGTGAGCAACGCCTGGCCGCCTCGGAAGCCAAATTCGCCAGCCTGTTCCAGGCCAGCCCAGACCCTGTCGCCCTGACTACCCTGCCCGACGGCTTTGCCCTGGAAATCAACTCCAGCTTTAGCCAGACCTTCGGCTGGCAACCAGAGGAAGTGGTCGGCCGCAAGATGACCGACCTCAACCTGTGGGCCGATCTGAGCCAGCGCACCGCGCTTTACCACAAGCTGCAGCACGACCAGAGCCTGGACAACGAGGTAGCCGACTTTCTCGACAAGCAGGGCAATGTCATCACCTGCGTGGTGTCCTCACGGCCGATCATGCTCAACAACCAGAGCTGCATCCTCACCACCTTTCGCGATATCAGCGAGCGGCAAAAAGCCCAGGCAGAACTGCAGGCCAGCCAGGAGAAATTTGCCCTGGCATTCCACTCCAGCCCCAACGCCATCACCATTACCGAACGCGACACTGGCCGCTATATCGAAGTCAACGAAGGATTCAGCCGCCTGACGGGTTACAAACCTGAAGAAGTGATCGGCCGCAGCGCCATGGAACTCAATGTCTGGGCTGACCTGGCAGAGCGCGATCTGATGGTGGAAAAGCTCAAGCGCGACGGCCATGTCTACCACATGGAAATGCACGGCAAGCACCGTGACGGCATGGTCAAACTGGTTGAAGTGTCGGTCGAGTCGATCGAGTTGAACAACACCGCATGCCTGTTGCTGACCGCCCGCGACATCAGCGAGCTGAAAAGCGCTCAAGCCCAGGTGCAGCACCTGGCCTACCACGACTCACTAACCAACCTGCCCAACCGTGCCCTGCTGCTCGACCGCCTGACCCAGCAGATTGCCTTGCTCAAGCGCCATGAACTGCGCGCAGCCTTGCTGTTTATCGACCTTGATCACTTCAAGCACATCAACGATTCCCTCGGCCACCCGGTCGGCGATGCCGTGCTCAAGCTGGTGACCGCGCGCCTGGAGTCCAGCGTGCGCCAGGAGGACACCGTGGCGCGCCTGGGCGGCGACGAGTTTGTCGTGCTGATTTCTGGCCTGGAGGGCAAGCGCTCGACGGTGGTCAGCCAGGTGCGCATGGTGGCGGAAAAACTGCGCCACCTGCTGGCCGAACCCATGCTGCTCGACGGTCACCAGCTGCAGGTCACCCCGAGCATCGGCATCGCCCTGATTCCCGATCATGGCGACACCCCGTCCGATCTGCTCAAGCGCGCCGATATCGCCCTCTACCGGGCCAAGGACTCGGGGCGCAACTGCATCCAGCTGTTTCGCAATACCATGCAAAAAGCCGCCAGTGAGCGTCTGCGCCTGGAAAACGACCTGCGCCTGGCCCAGGCCCGTGGCGAATTCGAGCTGCATTTTCAGCCGCAGGTGGATGCACGCAACAATCAGATCATCGGTGCCGAAGCGCTGCTGCGCTGGATGCACCCGACTCTGGGCGCGCAGTCACCGGCGCTGTTTATTCATATCCTCGAAGAAAGTGGGCTGATCCTCGAAGTCGGCGGCTGGGTACTGGCCGAAGCCTGCCACGCCTGCGCCCAACTGCTGCGTCAGGGCCTGGTCGATGCGTCACAGTTCAGCCTGTGTGTAAACATCAGCCCGCGGCAGTTCCGCCAGCATGACTTTGTCGAGCGGGTGGAAAGCAGCCTGACCAGCAGCCAGCTGCCCGCCAATATGCTCAAGCTGGAAATCACCGAAGGCATCGTGATCCAGAACATCGACGACACGGTCGCCAAGATGAACCGCCTCAAACGCCTGGGCGTGAGCTTTGCCATGGACGACTTCGGCACCGGCTACAGTTCGCTGACCTACCTCAAGCGCCTGCCGGTGGATGTGCTGAAGATTGATCAGTCATTCGTGCGCGACGCCACCCAAGACGCCAACGATGCCGAAATCATCCGTGCCATCATCGCCATGGCGCGCAGCCTGGGGCTGGATATGATTGCCGAAGGGGTCGAACAGCCGGATCAGCTGGAGTTTCTCCAGCAGCAAGGCTGCCACCACTATCAGGGCTACCTCTTCAGCAAGCCGGTGCCACTGGAACAGTTCAGCCAACTGCTCCTCGGCACACCGAGCCCCCGCTAAAACAACAAGGGCACCCGAAGGTGCCCTTATTGCTCACATGCAGCGCACTTAGCTCTGCAGTACGCGACCGGCCCCAATCGGAATACGCTTGGCCTTGGCCTCTTCCGGCACGATGCGCACCAGATCGATGTTCAGCAGGCCGTTGACCAGGCTGGCAGCCTTGACCTCGATATGATCGGCCAGGCGGAACGACAGCTTGAAGGCACGCTGGGCGATGCCCTGGTACAGGTAAGTGACGTTCTCGGCGCTGGTATCACGTTTGCCACCAGTGACGGTCAGTACGCCGCGCTCGACCTGCAACTCAAGGTCGTCTTCCTGGAAGCCCGCCGCCGCGACTACGATGCGGTATTGGTCGTCGGCATACTTTTCGACGTTGTAGGGTGGGTAGCTGCTACCCGACTCATTGCGCATGGCCGACTCGAACAGATCATTGAAACGGTCAAAGCCAACGGACTGACGGAACAGCGGGGTCATGGAAAATGCAGTGCTCATAATTTAAATCTCCTGAAATTCAGCGAGTGATACAGGACCCGACTTCGGCATCCTGCATGACTGAAAATGTGGTTACTCAACTGGATTTCAAGCCTCTGCAAAATTTTCTTACAGGGAGCAATCTGATGAGCAAGGTTATGCTGATCACCGGTGCCAGCCGCGGTATTGGCGCAGCCACCGCCAGGCTAGCGGCAACTCAGGGCTATGCACTGTGCCTGAACTACCACCGGCAAGAAGCTGCGGCGCAGGCGCTGGTCGAGGAAATCACCCAGGCTGGTGGCCAGGCCATTGCCGTGCAGGCGAATGTCGCCGATGAAGGCCAAGTGCTGCAGCTGTTCGCCCAGCTCGACCAGCACTTTGGCCGCCTTGATGTGCTGGTCAACAACGCCGGCATCCTGGAAACCCAGATGCCTTTGCAGCAGATGGAACTGGCGCGCTGGCAGCGGGTATTTGCCGCCAATGTGTTTGGCAGCTTTCTCTGCTGTCGCGAGGCGATCAAACGCATGTCGACGCGCCAGGGCGGTAGCGGCGGTGCCATCGTCAACCTGTCCTCGGTGGCCGCCAAACTCGGCGCACCAGGTGAATACATCGACTATGCGGCGGCCAAGGGCGCCATCGATAGCATGACCCTGGGTCTGGCCAAGGAAGTGGCGGCCGATGGCATTCGCGTCAATGCGGTGCGTCCCGGGGTAATCGAAACCGAGATTCACGCCAGCGGTGGTGAGCCGGATCGGGTCGCGCGGGTCAGCCAGAGTGTACCCATGGGCCGCGGCGGCCTGGCCAGCGAAGTGGCGGAAGCCGTGCTCTGGCTGGCCAGCGAGCAGGCGTCATACACCAGTGGCGCGCTGCTGGATGTAAGCGGCGGACGCTAAGTAGCGCCAGCTGGTAGGGTGCGCCGCGCGCACCAGCAGTTCTGCTGGCTCTACGCCTGGGCGCGCACGGCACACCCTACCAGCTAAACGCTCGCGTACTCAGCCCCGACAAACTCGATACCGAGCAGAGCATCAATACGCAGACAGTCGCTTTCACGGCGCAGGAGATTGAACAGCTCGGTCGCTTCCGGGTAGCTGCGCGTCAGCATGGCCAGCCATTGTTTGAGCCGCCCCGGCGCATAACGCGGCGACATCTTGCGCCGCGCCTGCAGCCAGAAATCCGCCAGCAGCGGCTGTAGGTCAGCCCAATTCATGGCCACCACCTCCTGTCCGGCCCTGGCCGCCGCGATCTGCCGGGCCAAGTCCGGGCGCGCCACCAGGCCACGGCCGAGCATGATGTCCTCAACCCCGCTCACCTCGCGACAGCGCCGCCAGTCATCCAGGGTCCAGATTTCGCCATTGGCAAATACCGGGACCTTGACCGCGTCCCGCACCCGCGCCACCCACTCCCAATGCGCCGGCGGCTTGTAGCCTTCGACCTTGGTTCGTGCGTGCACCACGATCTGCGCTGCGCCGCCCTCGGCCAGGGCCGAGGCGCACTCCAGGGCATAGTCTTTGTGATCAAAACCCAGGCGCATTTTCGCCGTGACCGGAATGCTTGCCGGCACCGTACCGCGCACTTCACGGACGATGGCGTGCAACAGTTCGGGCTCCTTGAGCAAAACCGCACCGCCACGGGACTTGTTAACCGTTTTGGCCGGGCAGCCGAAATTGAGGTCGATCACCGGTGCACCGAGGGTGCAGGCAAACGCGGCGTTATCCGCCAGGCAGGCCGGATCGGAGCCAAGAAACTGCACACGCAGCGGTGTACCGGCGGCCGTCTGCGCGTCGCTGAACAGCTCCGGGGCGAGCTTCTGGTAAGTGCTGACGGGCAGCACCCGCTCGGTGACCCGGATAAATTCCGTCACGCACCAATCAATGCCGCCCACCTGAGTGAGCACATCGCGAAGGATTTCGTCGACCAACCCCTCCATCGGGGCCAGGGCGATTTGCATAGGCAGTCTCTTGAAAATGCACTGCTGCGCCTCGGCTAAAAGTCGCAGGTAGAAAAACGCCGCGTAGTGTACGCGGCGTGCGGGTGAAACGCTCAGGCATTAGCCCAACGGCGCGTCACAGTTCCATGGGAAAAGGGGGCTGCAAGGCCGCGCCATACCCCTCAACAAACTCCGTCGGCATACGCTTGGGTTTGCCACTGGACAGCTCGATACAGACAAAGGTGGTTTTCGCCCGCAACAGGGTCATGCCATCTTCCGGGCGAATCAGCTGGAAGCGCCGGTCCATCTTCAAGCGCTGATCGGACTCGACGATCCAGGTGGCCATCTGCAGCTGCTGGTCTTCGTAGGCGCTGGCCAGGTAGTCGATCTCATGGCGCAGCACTGCCATGGCGCGGTCGAGGCGGCGGTACTCGGCCAGGTCCAACCCGAGAAACTGCGAGTGGCGCCAGGCGCAACGCTCCAACCAACTGACGTAGACCGCGTTGTTGGCATGGCCAAGACCGTCGATGTCCTCTGCCGTGACCTGGATGTCGATGACAAACGGATTGCTCAGCTCCCAGCTCATGCCGGCTGCTCCAGGCTACCGGCCAGGGCGCGGGCTTCGGCCGCCAGTTGGGTGATCTGATCCCAGGCGCGGGCGCGCACCAGGTTACTCGGGGCAATCCAGGTGCCGCCGACACAGGCCACGTTAGGCAGGCGCAGAAAGCTCAGCAGGTTATCCGGGGTTACCCCACCGGTCGGGCAGAAACGAATACCGGTGAATGGCCCTTTGAAGCTCTTGAGCATTTTGATGCTGGTCGCGCCGTTAGCGGGAAACAGTTTCAGCGAGCGATAGCCATACTCCAGCGCCAGCAGCACTTCCGAGGGCGTCATCACCCCTGGCAAGTACGGCAGGCCGGAATCCTCCGCCGCTGCTGCCAGACGCTCGGTACAGCCAGGGCTGACAGCGAACTGCGCACCAGCATCGCGGGCCTCCTGAAACTGCTCGGCATGGATCAGCGTACCGGCGCCAATCAGCAGGTCCGGTAACTCCTTGCGCATCGCGGCCAGCGCATCCAGCGCGCGTGGCGTGCGCAGGGTGACTTCCAGCACACTGATGCCACCGGCGTGCAGGGCACGGGCCAGGTCCAGCGCCAGGCTGATGTCTTCGATCACCAGCACCGGCAACACCGGGCGGGCCTGTTGCAGCACCATATCCATCGTCAGGCTCATGCCTTGCTCCCCGCTTTCAAGATTCAATCTTCTGCTTCAGTCTTCAAACAGGCTGCTGGCCCCCTGCTCGGCCGAGCCCACCAGGCGACGCTGGGCGGCGAACAGTTCCAGACCATAACCCAACTCCAGTTCGGTGCTGGCACTGGCCAATGGCCGAGCGGCCAATTGTTGCGCGCTTAGCTCAACCTGCAGCAGGCCCTGTTGCGCATCCAGCACGAGCCAGTCGCCGTCCTGCAAACGTGCCAGCGGGCCACTCGCGGCAGCCTCCGGGGTCACATGCAGGGCACTGAGTACCTGCCCGGAAGCGCCAGACATACGCCCATCCGTGATCAACGCCACTCGTTGGCCGGCTTGTTGCAAATTGGCCAGCAAGGGCATCAGTTTATGCAGCTCGGGCATGCCATTGGCTTGTGGGCCTTGGAAGCGCACCACCAGCACCAGGTCACCTTGCAACTCACCGGAGCTGTAGGCGGCCTGCACGGCCGCTTCCGAATCGAAGATGCGCGCCTGGGCGCGGATGTGCCAGAACGCCGGATCGACCGCCGAGGTTTTCACAATTGCGCGGCCCAGATTACCGCTCAGCAACACCAGCCCGCCTTCTGCGGCAAACGGCTCGCTGGCAGGCCTGACAATATCCGGTGCCGGGCTCTGCGCCGGCAGGTCGCGCCAGGCCAGGCGCTCGCCCTCCAGCCAGGGTTCGCGGGTATAGGCACGCAAACCATGTCCGGCAGCGGTGGCAACATCGTCATGCAGCAGGCCGGCGTCGAGCAGTTCACGCAGCAACCAGGCCGGCCCACCGGCGGCCTGAAACTGGTTAACGTCTGCGGCCCCATTCGGGTAAACCCGCGCCAGCAAGGGCACCACCTTGGACAACGCGGCGAAATCATCCCAGCTCAGTTCATAGCCCGCCGCACGAGCGATAGCCGGCAGGTGCAAGGTGTGATTGGTCGAACCGCCGCTGGCAAGCAAGGCCACTACCGCGTTGATCAGCGCCCGCGCATCAACCTGCTGACCGACCGGCAGATAACGCTCGCCCTGGCGACTGTTGTGCGCCACCAGGCGCGCCGCCTCATCAGTCATGGCATCGCGCAGCGGCGTATAGGGATGGATAAAGGCACTGCCCGGCACATGCAGGCCCATGGCTTCCATCAGCAACTGATTGGTATTGGCCGTGCCATAGAAGGTGCAGGTGCCAGCCTGGTGATAGGCAGCCAGCTCGGCAGCCAGCAGCTCCTCACGACTGGCCTCGCCGCGTGCATAACGCTGACGCACAGCAGCCTTCTCCTTGTTCGGCAGCCCCGACTGCATCGGCCCGGCCGGCACGAATACCGCCGGCAGATGACCAAAATGCAGCGCGCCGATCAGCAGGCCGGGGACGATCTTGTCGCACACGCCCAGGTACAGCGCGCCATCAAAAATACCGTGGGTCAGCCCGATGGCGGCGGCTTGGGCAATCAGATCACGGGAGAACAGCGACAGCTGCATACCCGCCTCGCCCTGGGTGATGCCATCGCACATGGCCGGTACCCCGGCGGCAAACTGCGAGGTCGCGCCGGCCTTGGCCAACGCCACTTTCAGGCGTTCGGGGTAATCCCTGAGCGGCGCGTGGGCCGAGAGCAGATCGTTATAGCTGGAAATGATCGCCACATGTGGCGAGCCGCCCTGCTTCATGATCAGCCGCGCCTCCTCAGGCTGCGCCGCCAGGGCATGGGCCAGGTTGGAGCAGCCCAGCGCCTGATGCGCAGTACGCCCGGCGGCCTGTGCCAGGCGTTGCAGATAGCGTTCGCGGCGTTTGGCCGAGCGCTGTTCCAGCGCAGCGGTCACCTGCTCAACAACCGGGTGCAACATGACGGGGTCCTTTCTCAGCGAGGTACTGGCTTGCAGTGTAACGGCTTAAGGCCCGCTTTAACCCATGCACGTAACAACCCAGGCGCTCACGGCGCCCAGTAGATATTCACCGGTAATGGGCTGTGCTGCAGCCAGGCATACAACGGCAACTCACGCGCGGCTGGATGGTCGCTCAGTACCGACTCAATCAATTCACGCTTGCGCCCCCCAAAAGCCAACAGCCCCAGCCATTGGCCACGCTGCAACATGGCCAGATTCAGTGACAGTCGCTGCCGGGGTTCCTGTGGTGCCAGGGCTGGCAAAGCGGCTGGCAGCGCCTGCGGATCGAGCGCCGTGGCCAAGCCCGGCATGCCGGGAAACAGCGAAGCGATATGACCGTCCTCCCCCATACCCAGCAACACTGCGCTAAACGACGGCCACTGCGTCAAGTGCTCGCCCCAGCTCAATGCCGATTGCTCCGGGGTCACGCCCTGACGCGGATCCAGGCAGTTGGCCTGCGGTAAACCCTGATGCAGCAACTGCCAGTTGCTCTCAGCAGCCTGCGCGGCCACCCAGCGCTCATCACTGGGGCTAAGGTCAAGGCGCGCACTCTCCAACTGGTGCGCCAGTAACGGCAACAAGGCTTGCGGGCTGCTACCGCCCGGCAAAATCAAGGCGGCACGCGACTGCTGCGCCAACGTGGCCTGGACCTGCATCACGAGATCAGCAGCCAGCGCCCTCAGACAGTCGTCACGCAGGGTATGGAAATGCAGCAAGTTCTGACTCATGGGCAACCCCGGCTACGCTATCGGTATGTCATCAGGCCGCGCAATAATGCACCTTTGTCGCGACTGCCAACATACTTGCCATGGAATGCCTGTTTTGACTGCGATACTGCGCCTCTTTCTTCTGCTGTTGCTGCCGGCACTCGGACAAGCCGCCAGCCTGCCCCTACAGGCCAGCGCTGCGCCGCTTCTGCCAGGGCCGGTCATGTATGTCTGGGCTGACCCTGAAGGACAGGCCGACATCCACCACGTGCGCCAGTTGCCTGAGTCCGCCTGGCAACCCGTGGCCCGCCGCGACGCCAGCTTCGGCTACAGCAAGCAGGCGTACTGGCTGCGTTTTAGCCTGCACAACCCGGCCGACGCGCCCATCAACTGGATTCTGCTGATCGGCAACCCACTGCTCGACAGCCTGGAAGCCTATGGCCTGGATAACGAGCGGGTCTATCAGGCCGGCGATCAACATCCCTTCGACCAGCGCTGGGTCGAACACCGACAATTGGTACTGCCTGTGAACCTGGCGGCCGGCGAAGCGCGGGAACTGATCCTGCGCATGCAGACCGATGGCTCGGCCAACCTCAGCGCCAGCCTGATGAGCGCCGAGGCCTTCAACCATCACGAACAGCGTATGTTGCTGCTGCAAGGACTGTTCTTTGGCGCGCTGCTGGTGATGATGATCTACAACTTGTCGATCTTCATCATCACCCGCGACCGCAACTACCTGTGGTACAGCCTGTTTGTCGCCAGTTTCAGCCTGTATCAGTTCATTCAGCTGGGGTTTGCCCTGCAGTGGCTGTGGCCGAACTCATTGACCTGGCACCAGTTGAGTTTCCCGTTCAGCTCGGCGCTGGCAACCCTGTTCGGCATTCTGTTCACCTATGGCGTACTTGACCTCAAGGCCAAGCACCCCGCCTACACTTGGATCAGCCGCCTGCTGATCGGTTGCAGCCTGCTGGTGATGCTGCTGGCCCTGGTCGCGCCTTACCTCGTAGCACTGCTCGGCAGCTTTATCCTGCTGCTGGCCTGTGCAATCTTCGGCTGCATCTTTACCGTTGTGCGTTGGCGTGATGGTTACCCACCGGCCAAGCTGTTCGCTCTCGGCTGGTCGACCCTGATCATCGCCAGCCTGTTCAGCGTGCTCAGCGGCACCGGCCTGATTGCCAACTCCCTGCTCACCCTGCACGCCCAGCAGATCGGCAGTCTGCTGGAACTGGTGATTTTCTCGATAGCCCTCGGCACGCGCATTCGCCTGGCGCAGAGCGAACAGCAGATCGCGCAGGCCCGCCTGTTTGCCAACGAGCACCAACTGCGCATGGAACAAGCCAAGAGCCTTGAGCTGCAACGGCAGATCAATGAGGGGCTGGAAACCCGTGTGCAGGAACGCACCGCCTCCCTGCAACAAGCCCTGGAGGAGCTGTCCAGCGCCAACCAGCGCCTGGCCGAACTGAGCCGGCACGACAACCTGACCGGCCTGTTCAACCGCCAGGTACTCAACGAGGAACTGGAGCGCATGCTCGCGCAAGCACGCCGCAGCCAGCAGCCGATTGCCATGCTGATGATGGATCTGGACCACTTCAAGAAGGTCAACGACGCCTACGGTCACCTGGTCGGCGATGCCTGCCTGCAGCACGCGGCCCAGCGCATGCAGCAGCGCATGCGCAACAACGACCTGCTGGTACGCTTCGGCGGTGAGGAGTTTGCCGCCGTACTCTGCGACACCGATCAGGCAGGCGCCATGAACCTCGCCGAGCAGCTGCGCACAGACCTGGCAGAACACCCCTGCCTGCACCAGGACTTGCGCATCGATCTAAGCCTGAGCATTGGCGTCTATGCGCTGATCCCGGATGCCAGCAGCAACCGCGAGCAATTGCTGCGGCATGCCGATCAGGCACTGTATCGAGCCAAGGCCGCTGGCCGTAACCGGGTAGAGGCTTACGACGCCAGTGCCTTGGATGGCCGCTGAGCCAAAGGCTCCAGCAATTCCAGCACGGCCTGCAACAGGCGGGGATCAGCCAACAAACGCTGATGCCCACCGTTTTCCAGGCGCAGTAAACGGCTGTCGAACCAGTTCTGATGAATCGCCTCGGCCTCACTGAACGGCACCATCGGGTCGTCCGCGGCATGCACCACCAGCCCGGGAATGTCCAACTGGTAGCAGGCGCTATCCAGCTGCCCAGCGGGGATACCGGCATTCTCTTCGACCAGCTTCACGAAATGTTCGCGCGCCTGACGCGGCAAGCCCATATAGCGTGAGAACCGCCCCAGCATGCTGAGAATCCGACTCGGCGCGGAAATGCTGATCAACGCCTCAGTTCGCAGGCCCAACTGCGTGGCCAGCAAGGCACTCGCGCCGCCCATCGAGTGGCCAATCACCGCCTTCAGCGGTGGCAACTCACTGGCCGCCTCAAGCAAAGCCCTGGCGAACATCACCACATTGGCTTCACGCCCCGGTGAGCGGCCATGGGCCGGCGCATCCAGCGCCACCACGCCATAACCGGCCTTGACCAGCACTTTGATCAACTCGGCAAATTGCGTCGGCCGGCCTTCCCAGCCATGCATCAGCAACACCGCCGGGCCACTGCCCCAACGCAGCGCCGACAAGCCGAAGCGCAGGGTAATGCGCTCGGCCTGCTCCAGCAGCGGCAGCTCCCAGTCCCGCGGCGGCAGGCGACGCGGCGTCATGAAGGCTCGACGCCAGGTGCTCGCCAACGCATGCGGTGCCAGCAAACCAACAGACGCATTGAAACCACGCACCCAACTCATGTTGTTCATTGCCTTGCTCCTCAGACGATGGCCGATTTGGCAGCACGTAGAACGCGATCAGACAACTCACCCGGCCCCAGCGCCCGTGCCAGCGCCAGCCCTCCTACCATCAAAGCAATATCGGCCAGCACCTTGTTGGCATCCTCAGGGCCGCCTGCCAGCTGTGCACTCATCAACTCCAGGTGCTCGGCCAGCGCCGTGCGGAAACTCTCCGGCAGGCGCGTCAACTCACCAAGCGAACTGGGCAATGGGCAGCCTTGGTCGCTGGCATCGCGATGCTTGCGCGACAGGTAGAAGGCCGCCAGCAACGCACGGCGCTCCTCGGCCGGCAACTGGCTGTCCATCTGCTCAATCAACTCGCGACGCTGGCAGAGCATCTGCTGGAACACCTCCAGCATCAGCGCGTCCTTGCTGTCGAAATGCGCGTAGAAACCACCTACCGTCAGCCCGGCTGCGCCCATAACCTCACCGACACTGGGTTCCGCCGGACCGCGCTGCAACAAGGCAGCACCGGCCGCAGCAAGAATCCGTTCACGGGTCTGAGCTTTCTTGTCGTTCATCTTCGCCTCCTAATATTACGATTGAAATATTATGCTTATAATAAATCTACGCAAGCGCCAATCACGACCATCGGTCGGCTGCATTCGGAGCAGGAAGAAATTTTCGTGCTGAAAAACAAAAGGGCCATTCCATAGGAATGACCCTTCAAAATCCCGCATTGCGGGTAAAAATGGCGTCCCCTAGGGGACTCGAACCCCTGTTACCGCCGTGAAAGGGCGGTGTCCTAGGCCACTAGACGAAGGGGACGAAACCTTCGAAGAACAAGGCCAGCGCTAGGCTGGCCTGTCGTGGAATTGGTGGAGCTAGACGGGATCGAACCGTCGACCTCTTGCATGCCATGCAAGCGCTCTCCCAGCTGAGCTATAGCCCCGGATTTAACGTCTCTCGACACACAATGCCGAAGCACTGTGGCTGGAAATAGTGGCGTCCCCTAGGGGACTCGAACCCCTGTTACCGCCGTGAAAGGGCGGTGTCCTAGGCCACTAGACGAAGGGGACGCAGATACCCTTCAAAACTCAGCCAGCTCAGTGAGCCAACTGTGGCAAGCCTTTCGGCTTTGAGATTGGTGGAGCTAGACGGGATCGAACCGTCGACCTCTTGCATGCCATGCAAGCGCTCTCCCAGCTGAGCTATAGCCCCATCTCAAGGACGGGGCGCATGTTAAGAGCGCGCCCCCTACCTGTCAACAAGATTTTTCCGTATTTCTGCATTCTTTATGCTGACAGAACAACCACTTACCCAACTCCGACCAGGCGCATCAGTGCCTGGTCGGGCGCGTGAAGCGCTTAGGCGATGCTCGCCAGCAGCTTTTCCCACTCTTTGTTTTCTTTCTTCGACACGCCACCGAGCAGCTCAATGGCCTGGCGCAAACGGAAACGGGTCAGGTCCGGGCCGAGAATTTCCATGGCATCGAGCACCGACACCGAGCTGGCCTGGCCGGTTACCGCGGCAAACATCAACGGCATGGCATCGCGTAGTTTCAGTTCAAGGTGCTCGACCACGACCTGGATGCAGGCGGTGATCTTGTCCTTCTCCCACTGACGCAGCGCTTCGAGCTTCCACAGGATCAACTGCATCACCTGACGCACCTGATCGGCAGAGAGCTTCTTGTGCTCAAACAGCTTGGCATCCAGCGCCAGGCCGCCTGCAAAGAAAAAGCTGGCCAACGGCGCGATCTGACTGAAGGTTTCCACCCGCCCTTGTACATGCGGGGCAATCTGCATCAGGTAGTTGCTGTTGAAGGCCCACTTCTGCGCACCAGCAGCAAACTCTTCAACACTCAACTCACGCATCCATTGGCCGTTGAGCCAGGACAGCTTCTCCAAGTCAAAGATAGGCCCGCCAAGGGAAACGCGATTGATGTCGAAGTGTTCGACCATCTCATCGAGGCTGAACTTCTCGCGCTCATCCGGCATCGACCAACCCATACGACCGAGGTAGTTGAGCATCGCCTGGGGCAGAAAACCCATGCGCTCGTAGAAGGTGATCGAGGTCGGGTTCTTGCGCTTGGACAGCTTGCTCTTGTCCGGGTTACGCAGCAGCGGCATGTAGCAAAGCTGCGGTTTTTCCCAGCCGAAATACTCGTACAGCAGGATCAATTTGGGCGCCGACGGCAGCCACTCTTCACCACGCAGCACGTGGGTGATACCCATCAGGTGATCGTCAACCACGTTGGCCAGGAAGTAGGTTGGCAGGCCATCGGTCTTCATCAGCACCTGCATGTCCATGCGATCCCAGGGGATTTCCACTTCACCACGCAGCATATCCGGCACCACGCAGACGCCTTCGCTCGGCACCTTCATACGCACGACATTCGGCTCGCCAGCGGCCAGACGCTGTTGCACCTCGTCAGCGGTCAGGTGCATGCAATGGCCGTCGTAACGTGGCGTCTGCTTGGCTTCCATTTGCTCGGCACGCACCTTGTCCAGGCGCTCGGCGCTGCAGAAACAGTGGAAGGCATGGCCGTTCTCCACCAGCTCGGCGCTGTACTTCTGATAGATGTGGCCGCGCTCGCTCTGCCGGTACGGGCCGTGCGGGCCGCCGACATCCGGCCCTTCGCTCCACTCGATGCCGAGCCAGTGCAGGGCGTCATAGATCTGCTGTTCCGACTCACGGGTGGAGCGCAGCTGATCCGTGTCTTCGATACGCAGGATGAACTCGCCACCGTGCTGACGGGCAAAACACAGGTTGAACAGGGCTATATAGGCGGTGCCTACGTGCGGATCACCAGTGGGCGACGGCGCAATACGGGTGCGGACGGTGGTCATGGAAAGTCTCGAAGAGTTGCAGTGAACGCGGATTAAGGCGGCGATGTTAACAGGCCAGCCAGGGGCGGCTCCAGCAGCCGACCTGCGGATAGCGGCAGACTGCGAATCAGAAAATCGAGAAAGGTTTTCACCTTCATGGCCTGAAAGCGCCGAGATGGGTAGACCGCATACAGCTCGCCAGCCGGCAGCCGGGCCTCGGGGAGCAGCGCCACCAACTGCCCGGCCTGCACCGCCGCTTCGCAAATCATGATTGGCAGGCCGGCAATCCCGGCACCTGCCATGGCCACTTCACGGGCAAAAGTGATGTTGTTGCACGACAGTACGCCCTGACAAGCAATGTGCTCGCCCTCCAGCGGCCAGTAACGCGTCGAATCATTCGGCAGCACCACCGCGCGGTGCCCGGCCAGCTCGGCAACCGTCTGCGGCGTGCCGTGCCGGGCCAGATAGTCCGGACTGGCATACAAACGCCGACTGGTTTCATAGACCTTGCGCGCAATCAGTGTGGAGTCCTGCGGCTGCCCCACCAGAATGGCGATGTCCACGCCCTCCTCGACCGGATCGACGCGCCGCGAGGTCAGCTCCACTTCGGCGGTAATCTGCGGGTACTGGCGCATGAAATCGCCCAGCACCCGACCGAGAAACAGCTGGCCAAATTCGATTGGCGCCGTGATGCGTAACAGGCCCGCAGGCGCCAACTGCAATTGCATCACTGCCTGCTCGGCCTCGGCGAAGTCGAGCATGATCTGCCGGCAACGCTCGTAATAAGCCTGCCCCACTTCGGTCAAGCGCAACTTGCGCGTGGTGCGATTGATCAGGCGCACACCCAGGCGTTCTTCAAGCAGGGCAATACGTCGACTGACTGTCGACTTCTGCATGCCCAGGCCCTCAGCCGCCTGGGTAAAGCTGTGGCACTCGACCACGCGAGTGAAGATCAGCGCATCATCCAGCCCCATGATTGTTCCCTATAAGCAACAAAGTTTATGAAGTCTAGCGACTACAGGCGAGAAAGGAACATTGTTAAATTCACTTACAATTTTTGCCCGACCTTCGAGCACCTGCCATGCCTGCCCAACTGCAACGCCGCCTGTTTATCTTTCTGGCCCTCCTCGCCCTGATCGTCGCCAGCCTGTTCGGCCACTGGTGGCTGGTTAGTCGCCACCTCGAAAGCACCGACAATGCCTACGTGCAGGGGGAAATCACCCGCGTTTCGAGCCAGCTCGGCGCACGCATCGAGCAGGTTTTGGTGCAGGACAACCAGCACGTCGAACAGGGTGAACTGCTATTGGTGCTCGAAAGCGCCGACTTCCAACTGGCCAAGCAGCGTGCCGAAGCGACCCTGGCCACCCGTGAAGCCGAACTCAGCCAAGCACGCAGCACCCTGGATCAGCAGGCCAGCCTGATTGCCGCCAGCCAGGCCGACGTTTCAGCCAGCCAGGCTACCCTGGGGCGCACGCAGATCGACCTGTCGCGCGCACAGACCCTGCGCAAACCCGGCTTCGTCTCCGAAGAACGCGTCACCACACTGGCCGCCGACAGCCGCATCGCCCGCTCGCAAGTGAGCAAAGCGCAAGCCGACCTGCAGGCACAACGCCAGCAGGTCAATACCCTGCACGCCGAGATTAAGCGCCTGGAAGCGCAAATCAGTAGTGCCCGCACCGACCTCGCTCAGGCTGAGCTGAACATCGCCCGTACCGAAATCCGTGCGCCGATCAGCGGCTTTGTCGGCCAGCGCGCCGCGCGCCACGGCCAGTATGTGCAGACCGGTGCCTACCTGCTGTCGCTGGTGCCGGACCAGGACATCTGGATCCAGGCCAACTTCAAGGAAACCCAGATCGGCCACATGCGCCCTGGGCAGACAGCAGAGCTGACTTTCGACAGCTTCCCCGACACGCCGGTCGAAGGCCGGGTCGACAGCCTGTTTGCCGCCTCAGGCGCGCAGTTCAGCCTGCTGCCGCCGGACAACGCCACCGGCAACTTCACCAAAGTGGTGCAGCGCATCCCGGTGAAACTCACCTTTGCCGCCGATAATCCACTCAAAGGCCTGATTCGTCCGGGCATGTCGGTCGAGGTCAAGGTCGACCTGCAGTCCGAGCCGCACCATGGCAGCTGATGCGCTGATCCGCCCCACAGGCGAGCCGAGCCGGCGCGACTGGATCGCGGTGATGAGCGTAATGCTCGGTGCCTTTATGGCGGTACTGGATATCCAGATCACCAACTCATCGCTGAAGGACATCCAGGGCGCGCTGTCGGCCACCCTGGAGGAAGGCTCGTGGATTTCCACCTCCTACCTGGTGGCGGAAATCATCATGATCCCGCTCACCGCCTGGCTGGTGCAGCTGCTCTCGGCACGTCGCCTGGCGGTTTGGGTATCGCTGGGTTTCCTCGCCTCATCCTTGCTCTGCTCGATGGCCTGGAGCCTGGAGAGCATGATCGTGTTTCGCGCCATACAGGGCTTTACCGGCGGCGCGCTGATCCCCCTGGCGTTCACCCTAACCCTAATCAAGCTGCCGGAACACCACCGCGCCAAGGGCATGGCGTTGTTCGCCCTGACCGCCACCTTCGCCCCGTCGATCGGCCCGACCCTGGGCGGTTGGCTGACGGAAAACTTCGGCTGGGAATACATCTTCTATATCAACGTACCGCCGGGCTTGCTGATGATCGCCGGGCTGATGTACGGCCTGGAGAAAAAGCCCTCTGACTGGCAGCTGCTGAAAAGCACCGACTACGCCGGCATCGTCACCCTCGGCATGGGCCTGGGCTGCCTGCAAGTATTTCTCGAAGAAGGCCACCGCAAGGACTGGCTGGAATCCAGTCTGATCAGCGGGCTGGGCAGCATCGCCGCGATCAGCCTGGTGCTGTTCGTCATCCTGCAAATCTCGCGGCCCAACCCGCTGATCAACCTCGGCGTGCTGCGCGAGCGCAACTTCGGCCTGTCGAGTATTTCCAGCATCGGTTTGGGTATGGGGCTTTATGGCTCGATCTATGTGCTGCCGCTGTACCTGGCGCAGATCCAGGGCTACAACGCCCTGCAGATCGGCGAGGTGATCATGTGGATGGGCGTGCCACAGCTGTTTCTGATTCCGCTGGTGCCGCTGCTGATGAAAAAGATCTCGCCGAAATGGCTGTGCGCCCTGGGGTTTGGCCTGTTCGGCGGTGCCAGTTTTCTCTCAGGAGTACTCAATCCAGATTTCGCCGGCGAGCAGTTCAACCACATCCAGCTGTTACGCGCGCTAGGCCAGCCGCTGGTGATGGTCACCATTTCACTGATCGCCACTGCTTATACGCTACCGCAGGATGCCGGCTCGGCGTCGAGCCTGTTCAACATTCTGCGTAACCTCGGCGGCGCCATTGGCATCGCCCTGCTCGCGACCCTGCTGGACAGCCGTGCCAAGGTGTATTTCGACTACCTGCGCGAGTCGCTGGTGCCGAGCAACCCGCAGGTTGCCGAGCGCCTGGCATTGCTGACCGAAAAGCTTGGCAGTGAGCAGGCGGCCCTGGCCAAGCTCAGCGAAATCACCCATCAGCAGGCGGCGATCATGGCCTACAATGACGCCTTCCACTGCATCGGCATCGCCCTTGGCATCAGCATGCTGGCGGTGCTTCTGACGCGCAAACTGCCAGCCGGTGCCACCGGCGGCGCGGCCCACTAAAGCCTGCGACCGCGACCCAATCCTAATTATTGCGCGCCGCCTGGCGGCGCATCCTGTATTCAGGTTGTTCATGCCCACGAGTTCTTCCCCTGCCCGCAGCCTGCTGCTGGTCATTGCCTTTGCCACTATCTATATCGGCTGGGGCACCACCTACCTGGCCAACCACTTCCTTCTGCTGGAAGTACCGCCGTTCGTGATCGGCAGCCTGCGCTTCTCGATTGCCGGAACGCTGGCATTGGCCTGGGTGCTGCTCAGCGGGCAGCTACGCATACAGCGCAGCGACTGGGGCGGCGTACTGATCGGCAGCCTGGCGCTGATTGCAGTCGGCCAGGGCGCATTGATTTACGCCAATCAGTACCTGCCCACCGGCATGCTGGCGATGCTCTACACCACCCTGCCGCTGTGGAGCGTGGCGCTGGAATGGCTGCTCGGTGAGCGCCCGCCACTGTGGGTGATGTGCGGTCTGGCCCTGGCCTGCGGCGGCATCGTGCTGCTGATGAACAACGGCCTGGACCACAGCGCCTCCATCGAACAGTGGTTCGCCGGTTTGCTGGTGGTATTCGCCACCCTGCTCTGGGCAGGCGGTGCCTGGCTGATGCGTCAGCGTCCAGCCTTTCGCTCCAGCTGGCTGGGGCTGAGCCTGCAAATGCTGATCGGTGCGCTGCTGTTGGCGCTGTTTGGCCTGTGGCATGGCGACTGGCAGGCACTGGACCTGCACGCCATCAGCGGCAATGCCTGGCTGTGGCTGGCCTATCTGGTGCTGCCGGTCAGCCTCGGCGTATACCCGGCGTATTTCTGGTTGCTGCGCGAGGTCAGGCCGAGCCTGGTATCAACCTTCGCCTTCGTCAATCCGGTGGTGGCGCTGCTGCTGGGCTACCTGCTGCTGGATGAACGCCTCAGCCTGCTGGCGATGCTGGCCTGCGGTATTACGCTAAGCGGCGTGGTGCTGATTATCTTCGGCCGGCGCTAAGAAGTTGCTTACGATCTGCTGCGCGTCGGCTAAACGGCGTTGAAAATGACCTCGGAATGCTCATTTACAGCCAGTAAACTCCGCTTCCTCGGCCTTTTTCGCCACCGTTTATCTCTAGCTCGCGAGATCGTAAACAACTTCTCAAGGGCATAGTGGGAGGGGCTTTAGCCGCGACAGAGCGGCACTGCTTTCGCGGCTAAAGCCCCTCCCACATAAATCCCCCACACCCAGCCAATCAGACCTGTAGCAAGCGATCACGCAGTTTCTGGATCTCATCACGCAGCTGCGCCGCCGCCTCGAACTCCAGGTCGCGGGCCAGGGCGTACATTTTCTCTTCCAGCTGACGAATGCGTTTGGTGATTTCGCTCGGCGAGCGCAGTTCGTTCTCGTAGCGCGCGCTTTCTTCGGCGGCCTGGGCCATGCCTTTGCGCTTCTTGCTGCGTGCGCCAGGCACGACTGCGCCTTCGAGGATGTCCTGAACATCCTTGAATACGCCCTTGGGCACGATGCCATTGGCTTCGTTAAAGGCAATCTGTTTGTTGCGGCGCCGTTCGGTTTCACCGATGGCGCGCTCCATCGAGCCGGTCATGCGGTCGGCATAGAGGATGGCGCGACCGTTGAGGTTACGCGCGGCGCGGCCGATGGTCTGGATCAGCGAGCGCTCGCTGCGCAGGAAGCCCTCCTTGTCGGCATCGAGGATCGCCACCAGCGACACTTCCGGCATGTCCAAACCTTCGCGCAGCAGGTTGATCCCCACCAGCACGTCGAACGCGCCGATACGCAGGTCACGAATGATCTCGACCCGTTCCACTGTGTCGATATCCGAGTGCAGGTAGCGCACCTTGACGCCATGATCACCCAGGTAATCGGTGAGGTCCTCAGCCATGCGCTTGGTCAGCGTGGTGACCAGTACACGCTCTTCAATGGCCACGCGCTTGTGGATTTCCGAGAGCAGGTCATCGACTTGGGTCAGCGCCGGACGCACCTCAATCTGCGGGTCAACCAGACCCGTCGGCCGCACCACCTGCTCGATCACCCGCCCAGCATGCTCGGCCTCGTAAGGTCCGGGTGTGGCAGACACGAAGATGGTTTGCGGACTGGCCGCCTCCCACTCCTCAAACCGCATCGGCCGGTTGTCCAGCGCCGACGGCAGGCGGAAGCCGTATTCCACCAGCGTCTCCTTGCGCGAACGGTCGCCTTTGTACATCGCGCCAACCTGCGGCACCGAGACGTGGGACTCGTCGATCACCAGCAGCGCCTCATCCGGCAGATAGTCGTACAGGGTGGGTGGCGGCGCACCGGCCGGACGGCCAGACAGATAGCGCGAGTAGTTCTCAATGCCGTTGCAATAACCCAGCTCAAGGATCATCTCCAGGTCGAAGCGCGTGCGCTGCTCCAGGCGCTGCGCTTCCACCAGCTTGTTCGCCCCGCGCAGATAGTCCAGACGCTGCTGCAGCTCGACCTTGATGTGTTCCACTGCCTCCAGCAGGGTTTCACGCGGGGTGACGTAGTGGCTCTTGGGGTAGAAGGTGAAACGCGGCAGCTTCTGGATCACCTCACCGGTCAACGGATCAAAGGCGCTGATGCTCTCCACTTCGTCGTCGAACAGCTCGATGCGAATGGCTTCCAGATCCGATTCCGCCGGAAAAACGTCAATCACATCACCACGCACACGGAAGGTGGCACGGGCAAAGTCCATGTCGTTGCGCGTGTACTGCAACTCGGCCAGCCGGCGCAGCAATGCGCGCTGGTCCATTTTGTCGCCCCGGTCGAGGTGCAGGACCATTTTCAGGTACTCCTCAGGGCTGCCCAAGCCATAGATCGACGACACGGTGCAGACCACGATCACGTCCTTGCGCTCGATCAGCGCCTTCGTCGCCGACAGGCGCATCTGCTCGATGTGGTCGTTGATCGAGGCATCCTTCTCGATAAAGGTGTCCGACGACGGTACGTAGGCTTCCGGCTGGTAGTAGTCGTAGTAGGAGACGAAATACTCCACCGCGTTGTTCGGGAAGAAGCTCTTGAATTCGCCATACAGTTGCGCGGCGAGGGTCTTGTTTGGCGCCAGCACCAGCGTCGGGCGCTGCACCTTGGCAATCACATTGGCGATGGAAAACGTCTTGCCCGAGCCAGTCACGCCCAGCAGGGTCTGGTGCGAGAGACCGGCTTCCAGCCCCTCGACCATCTGCCGAATCGCCTCGGGTTGATCGCCGGCCGGCTGGAAACGGGTGACCAATTGAAACTCGGACATGACGAACCTCGACAAGCGGGTGTGACGCGGGCTGAAAGCCTACGTCAAAAGCGGTGAAAAGCGTGTGCCTGCTGTCGCGGCACAGGTTATGCGTCGGTATACTACCGGCCCACTGATGCAACCCCTAGCGGGTGTTGCCTGATACTCAACTTCTCCTCTGCGAGCTGCCGCATCCATGAGTCTGTTCTCCGCCGTCGAAATGGCTCCGCGCGACCCCATCCTGGGCCTCAATGAAGCTTTCAACGCCGATACCCGCGCGACCAAGGTCAACCTGGGCGTAGGCGTTTACTACAATGAGGAAGGCCGCATTCCCCTGCTGCGCGCCGTAGCCGAAGCCGAGAAAGCCCGGATTGAAGCCCACGCCCCGCGTGGCTACCTGCCGATTGAAGGCATCGCTGCCTATGACAGCGCCGTGCAGAAACTGTTGCTGGGTGCCGACTCCGAGCTGGTTGCGGCTGGCCGGGTGATCACCACCCAGGCCGTGGGCGGTACCGGCGCACTGAAAACCGGTGCTGACTTCCTCAAGCGTTTGCTGCCCGATAGCGTGGTGGCGATCAGCGACCCAAGCTGGGAAAACCACCGCGCACTGTTCGAGTCCGCCGGTTTCCCGGTGCACAACTACCGCTATTACGACGCCGCCAGCCACGGGGTTAACCGTGCCGGCATGCTCGAAGACCTGAAAAACCTGCCCGCACGCTCGATTGTCGTGCTGCACGCCTGCTGCCATAACCCGACCGGCGTCGACCTGTCGCTGGACGACTGGAAAGCGGTGCTTGAGGTATTGCGCGAGCGCGAGCACGTGCCATTCCTCGACATCGCCTATCAGGGCTTTGGCGATGGCATCGAGCAAGACGCCTTTGCCGTGCGCCTGTTCGCTCAAGCGGGCATCCCGTTCTTCGTCTCCAGCTCGTTCTCGAAATCCTTCTCGCTGTACGGCGAGCGCGTCGGCGCGCTGTCCATCGTCACCGGCAGCCAGGAAGAAGCCGGCCGCGTGCTGTCGCAAGCCAAGCGCGTGATCCGCACCAACTACTCCAACCCACCGACCCACGGCGCCACCGTGGTCGCCAGCGTGCTTAACAGCCCTGAGCTGCGCGCCCTGTGGGAAGAAGAGCTGGCCGGCATGCGCGAGCGTATTCGCAGCATGCGCCTGGCCATGGTTGAGCAGCTGGCGGCACTGAACTGCAAGCGCGATTTCGGCTTCGTTGCCCAGCAGCGTGGCATGTTCTCCTACTCGGGCCTCACCGCCGAGCAGGTTGAGCGACTGAAAACCGAGTTCGGCATCTACGCCGTCAGCACGGGTCGCATCTGCGTGGCCGCGCTGAACCAACGCAACCTGCCCGCTGTTACCCAGGCCATCGCTGCGGTTCTCTGACTCACTGGGGAAGTCGATCAGGTGTTGACTTCCCCTTTCTAATCAGTAGGATACGCGCCGTTGTTCCGCGATAGCTCAGTCGGTAGAGCAAATGACTGTTAATCATTGGGTCCCTGGTTCGAGTCCAGGTCGCGGAGCCAAATTCAAAAACCCAGCCTAACCGCTGGGTTTTTTATTGCCTGTGGACTCTCACCAGGGACTACGTCCCAGGTTATTCGCTTCGCTCACCCCTTCGGGGCCGCGCTAAAGCGCGTTCAGCTGCGCTGTCGAGTCCAGGTCGCGGAGCCAAATTCAAAAACCCAGCCTAACCGCTGGGTTTTTTATTGCCTGTGGACTCTCACCAGGGACTGCGTCCCAGGTTATTCGCTTCGCTCACCCCTGCGGGGCCGCGCTAAAGCGCGTTCAGCTGCGCTGTCGAGTCCAGGTCGCGGAGCCAAATTCGAAAGCCTCGGTTAATACCGGGGCTTTTTTGTATCCGCCGGACGCTCACCCCTGCGAGGCAGCGCTGAAACACACTCAGCGGAGTCCACTTTAAAAACCAGCCACGCACTGGTTTTTTATTACCTACGCCAAATAAATCAACAAAAACTATTAAAGCAATTCAAATGCAACATTTTCCCAATTGATCATGAGCCACTACGCTGCACCTCAATAAAGAATAATTCTCACTCGAGGTGGGCCATGCTCAAGACTCTGACGTTTACTCTGATGCACTTCTGCATTGCCTTCGGTGTTACCTACGCACTGACCGGCAGCGTTGCCGCCAGCGGGCTGGTAGCCGCCATTGAGCCGCTGTGCAATTCGGTGGGATTCTACTTCCATGAGAAGGTCTGGCAGCGTTTCGAAGGGCGCACCGCACAAGCCTCAACGCAGCCCAAACATGCCTGGTTGCATCACCAGGCATAAGCGGCAAACAACACGGTCTGAGCGATAAAAAACAGCCCGCCGAGAAGTCGAGCAATCCGCTACTATGCGCGCCTCAACCACCATACGCGCACGTATCATGCCCGCCACTTCCCGCTTCCCCGCTGCTCCCTATGCACTGGCCTTGCTACTCGGTCTGCTGGCCCTTTGTGGTCTCTGGTTCGGCATTGGCCAACCGGTTGAACTGGCGGACGCCGCCACGCCAACGCACAAGCTGCAATGCGCCTCTTACACACCGTTCGACAAAGACCAGTCGCCCTTCGATCAACCGATGCAGTTGCGCCCCGAGCGCATGGAAGCGGATCTAGCTCTGCTGGCCGAGCGCTTCGAATGCCTGCGCACCTACTCGGTGACGGGGCTGGAAGAACTGCCGAATATCGCCCGCAAACACGGCCTGAAGTTGATTGCCGGCGCGTGGGTCAGCCGCAGCCCAAGCGATACAGCTGTTGAGATTGCCGGACTGGTGAAGCTGGCCAACGCCCATCCTGATGTCATCCAGTCGGTCATCGTCGGCAACGAGGCCCTGCTGCGCAAGGAGGTCACGGCCGAGCAACTGGTGACGCTGATCGAGCAGGTCAAGGCGCAGATCCAGCAGCCGGTGACCTATGCCGATGTCTGGGAGTTCTGGCTCAAGCACCCCGAGGTTGCCCCGGCAGTGGACTTCATCACCATCCACCTGCTGCCTTATTGGGAAGACAACCCGGCCGGCATCGAAACAGCCCTGCATGAAGTCGCCGAGGTACGCCAGACCTTCGGCAATGCCTATGCCCCCAAGGACATCCTGATCGGTGAAACCGGCTGGCCCAGCGAAGGCCGCCAGCGTGAAACAGCCGTGCCCAGCCTGGTCAACCAGGCCAAATTCATTCGCGGTTTCGTCGCCATGGCCGAGCAGAATGGCTGGCACTACAACCTGATCGAGGCCTTCGATCAACCCTGGAAACGCGTCAGCGAAGGCGCCGTAGGCGGTTACTGGGGGCTGTATGACGCCGACCGCCAGGACAAGTCGATCCTCGCCGGGCCAGTTTCCAACCTACCGCATTGGCCGGTCTGGCTGGCCGCCAGCCTGATCCTGTTTACGGCCACGCTGCTGTTTGCCGGCCGCCCGCAGTCGACCCGCGCTGCCCTGCTGCTGCCCCTGCTGGCCGCCCTGGGGGCTGGCTGCATCGGCCTGTTCGCAGAGCTGACGCTGGTGACCAGTCGCTACCTCGGTGAATGGCTGTGGGGCGCGGCGCTGATCACGCTCAACCTGCTGGTACTGGCCCATGCGGCCTTGCAGCTCAGCCAGGCAAGTGGCTGGCGCTTGCAGCTGCGCCAGTGGTTAAGCAGCAAGGCAGCACTTTGGCTGGTGCTGAGTGGCTTTGCCGGCGCGGTGATGATGCTGGCACTGGTGATGGACGCGCGCTACCGCAGCTTCCCCAGCGCCGCGCTGCTGCTGCCGGCAGTGGTTTACCTGTGCCGGCCGGTCAGTGGCTACCGCCGCGAAGTGGCGCTATTGGCCCTGCTGATCGGTGCCGGTATCGCCCCGCAGCTGTATCAGGAAACCCTCAGCAACCTGCAAGCCCTAGGCTGGGCCTTGACCAGCACCCTGCTGGTCGCTGCGCTGTGGCGCAGCCTGCGGGCCAAGGCGCAAACCGCCTGATCAGGCGGTTTTAGGCCCACGCACCAGACGCAACAACGCCAGGACCACGGCAAAAACCGCGAGGCTGGCGCTGTACAGCACCAATGCCGGCAGGCCCAGCAGCAAGGCTGGCACCGCCAGACGCTGCCCCCACACCCCCGGCAGGACAAAGGCCAACAGCGCGCAGCCCAATGCACCCAGCGACAGCACCCGGAAGTGGATCAGCCAGCCGAACAGGGCCCGTACCTCACAGCTCAAGCGCTGCGGCTCAGCCACACACACGCCTACCCACAGCTCGTTCTCCATCAACTGGTAACGCAGCAGCAGACTGGCGGCCAGACTCAGGGCAGCAGCGATCAACACGAGGGCCAGGGGCAAGTAACGCGGCATATAAAAGCTCGGGACAAGAAAATGGCTGCGTAGGATAAGCCGCCGCGCCGCGGATAACATCCCCCGCGCTTCAGCCGGGGTGATGCAGCCACCTTGCGGCAAGGTCATCCACGCGCGCAGGGCTGTGAATGCAATGCCAACAGGCCCTAGACTCTCCCCATGCCTATTCGTCGTCTGATTCTGATCACTGCCGGCCTGCTTGCCCTGTGGATGCTCTGGGTGATCCTACTCCCCAACCCCGGCAACCTGCCGCCCCAGACTGCGCAGCAGAGCGGCAGCTGGCGCGTGGCCGAGCATACCCTCAGCCACCTGCAAGACTTCCAGCTGGAAGCGCGGATTCTCGGCCGTGAAGACTATTACTTCGACCGCGGTGCCAAGCTCTCGCCCACCGACCTGGCACTCGGCTGGGGGCCGATGGCCAACCCAGAGGTGCTGCGCCATATCAGCATCAGCCAGCGCAACCGCTGGTACTTCTGGCGCGCCGAACAGCTGCCGATCGAGCGCCGGCAGATCGAGATCAACAGCGCCAATATGCACATGATCCCAGCCACAGCCGAGGTGGCGAAAACCCTGAGCAAACTCAAACCGGGCCAACAGATTCGGTTGGTCGGGCAACTGGTGCGGGTCGACGGCGATGATGGCTACCGCTGGGTCAGTTCGCTCAGCCGCGAAGACACCGGAGATGGTGCCTGTGAACTGATCTGGGTCGAGCAACTGCAATTACTGCCTTGAACCGGCGTGGCCGCGAAGTGGCGTTTCTGCCTGAAAACCTGTGCTTCTATAACTAAACGGCACTTAGCAAGACTTATGTGGTCAAATCGATCCGCGTCGACCGCCATCCCGAACCAGCCCTAGCGCTCAAGAGATTTAGCCATGTTGCCTGTCCCTCGTTTGCTTGTCCTGCTCAGTTGCCTGGCCCTGACTGCCCCAGTCAGCGCGGCCGATATCGACGCCAGTAGCTATGGCTACCCGCTGAGCAATCCGTTCGAAGCCACCCTGGCCACCACCCCGCCCGAACTGCGTCCGGTACTGCCAGCCGATGCCGACATCAATCAGGCGGACTATCAGGCCAAACTGCGCCCGGAGCGCGAATTCGAGGTACCAGAGAATTTCTGGCCGGTCACCAAGATGCGCTATCGCCTGGCCAAGCAGTCAGGCGAGGCGCCGCTGATATTCATCATTGCCGGCACCGGCGCGCATTACGCCAGCGGCACCCCGGAATACCTGAAAAAGCTGTTTTACGGCGCCGGCTACCATGTGGTGCAACTGTCATCACCCACCAGTTATGACTTCATGACGTCCGCCTCGCGCTTTGCCACCCCCGGCATTAGCCGCGATGACGCTGACGATCTGTACCGTGCCATGCAAGCCGTGCGGGCACAGCATCCACGCCTGAAAGTCAGTGAATTCCACCTCACCGGCTATAGCCTAGGCGCACTGCAAGCAGCCTTTGTCAGCGAGCTGGACGAAACCCGGCGCAGCTTCAACTTCAAGCGCGTGCTGCTGCTCAACCCGCCGGTCAACCTCTATACCTCGGTCAGCAACCTCGACCGCATGGTACAAACCAAGGTAAAGGGCATCGATAACAGCACCACCTTCTATGAGCTGGTGTTGAGCAAACTGACCCGCTACTTCCAGAACAAGGGCTATGTCGATATCAACGACGCCCTGCTGTATGACTTCCAGAATTCCAAGGAAAAGCTCAGCGACGAGCAAATGGCCATGCTGATCGGCGCAGCGTTCCGCTTCTCTTCCGCCGATATCGCCTTTACCTCGGACCTGATCAACCGTCGTGGGCTGATCACCCCGGTCAGCTACCCGATCAAGGAAGGCACCAGCCTGACACCCTTCTTCAAACGCGCGCTGCAATGCGACTTCGACTGCTACCTGACCGAGCAGGTTATCCCTATGTGGCGCGCGCGCTATGACGGCGGCAGCCTGGCGCAGCTGATTGATCAGGTCAGCCTGTATGCCCTGACCGACTACCTGAAAAACAGCAACAAGATTGCCGTCATGCACAACGCCGATGACGTGATTCTCGGCCCGGGTGACCTGGGCTACCTGCGCAGCACCTTTGGTGAACGGCTGACGGTCTACCCACTGGGTGGCCATTGCGGCAACCTCAACTACCGCGTCAACAGCGACGCCATGCTGGAGTTCTTCCGTGGCTAAGCCTCTTTCCCTTGCCCTGTTCGTGGGCCTGCTGCTGGGCAGCAACCTGGCCAGCGCCGAACACAGCGCCGATGCCGATGGCTTCAAACGGCCGCTGCAACACCTGCAATTCAACCCGGGGCTGGATCAACGCGAATTCGAGCGTTCCACCCTCTCCGCGCTGAACGTCTATGACCCGCTGGAGTCATGGAACCGCCGCGTGTACCACTTCAACTACCGCTTCGATGAGTGGGTGTTCCTGCCGATTGTCGATGGCTACCGCTATGTCACCCCCACGCTGGTGCAAAGCGGCATCAGCAATTTTTTCAGCAACCTGGGGGATGTGCCCAACCTGCTCAACAGCGCTTTGCAGCTCAAGGGCCAGCGCACCATGCAGACCACCGCACGCCTGCTGCTCAACACCACAATTGGCGTAGCCGGCCTGTGGGATCCGGCCACACGCATGGGCTTGCCCAAGCAGAAGGAAGACTTCGGCCAGACCCTCGGCTACTACGGCACACCGGCTGGGCCGTACCTAATCCTGCCATTGCTGGGGCCTTCGAACCTGCGCGACACCGGCGGCCTGGTGGCGGACTTTGCCGCGAAAAGCCAGATCAACTGGCTGAACGTGGCCGAGGCCAGCACCAGCCACCCGGAAATCACTCTGTTGGAAGTGGTCGATCAACGCTCTACGGTGAACTTCCGCTACGGCCAGCTCAACTCGCCCTTCGAGTACGAGAAAATCCGCTTCTTCTACCACGAGTCACGCAAGCTGCAGATCGCCGAGTAAGGCAAACGTAAAAAGGCCGCCGACAGTGCGAACTGCGGCGGCCTTTATTTTTTGCCTGGTGCGTGACTACTGCGCGTAACGACGAGACAACCCAGGCGGCACACCGCTGCTGTCGGTGGGCAACCAAGGGCCTTGTGGGTTGCTCGCCCAGCTCCAGCCAGCGCTCCAGCGGTAATAGGTACGCTCGCGGTAATACAGCTCAGCGCTGCCAGCCACCACGTACACGCCCAGTGCCGCGTCCCAGCGGCTTTGCACCCCAGGTGGTGGGGCAAAGCGCGGATGATTGCTGCTGCCGCTCGGTGTATTGACCGGCACCGTGGCCAGCGGCAGCTGCACACAACCCGCCAGCCCAAGCAGACCGGCGAGTACGGCCCCGCGCAGCAGCGCACTCATGGTGCTTTGCTGTCGGCGCTGTCGATCAACAGCTGTTGCAGTTGTGTGGTCTTGCTGTCCAGCGGCTGGCTGCTGCCAATCCACTCACCTGCCGTGGCGTTGCCACTGCGCGAAATCCGCGCCACCAATTGCACCTGCTCGAAGCCGGAGATTTTCAGCTGCGGCATCATTGCATCGCTGTCCGACAGGCTGACCTCAGCCGGCAGATCAGCCACGCTCAAACGCTTGACCGCCAGCGGCATGGGTGGACCGGAAACCGCGCGGGCAAACACGAACACCGCATCGCCCGGCTGCACCTTGGCCTGCAACGCCGGGGCCAGCTCAACCCGCACCGTCAGACCCTTACTGGTCGCCGGCGCAGCTGCGGCAGCGGGCTCACCCAACTGTTCACGCGCACGCTCAATACCGCCCTGAATGGCTTGGCGAGAAGGGTCTTCAGCCGGCAGTACAGCCACCAGCTGCTGCCAATGACCGATGGCTTTCTGGAACTGGCCACTTTCATAAGCGGCAATCCCCAGCAGCCCCAGGCTGGTGACTTCGGTCGGGTCGGCTTTCAACGCCTCATCGGTCAACGCCTGCAGCTGTGCGGTCCATTGCTTGTCACTGGCGAAATACAGCGCCTGGGCCCATTGCCCGAGCAGCTCCGGCTCGCGCCCGGCCACACCGACAGCCCGCTCAAAGGCCTGCGCCGCATCAGCCGCGCGCTCCTGGGCCATGTAGGTACGCCCCAGGAAGTACCAGCTCTCGGCCGATTCAGGGTTGCTCTTGACCGCCGCTTCCAGGCGCGCGGTCATTTCCTCGATGGTTTTTGGCTGCGCTGCAAAAACCTGTGCACGTTCAACATCGCCAATAGCCCCCCAGTGCTGATAGAGGCCATAGCCCAGTAGCGGCATCAGCAGCGCGGCAATCAATGGGACTGTGCTGCCCAGCTTACGCTGGGTCGGCTGCGCCAGCGCACCCTCAGTATCCGCGAGCAGCTCGCGGGCAGCCTCGTCACGGCCACTGGCCAACTGCTCAGCATTCAGCGCCCCGGCATCATGCTGGCTTTGCAGATCCATCAAGCGCTCCTGGTACAAGGTCACGTTGAGGGCCGTACGGTCTTCTTCAGCCTGCACTTTGCGTGCACGCAGCACCGGAATAAGCAGAAACGCCAAGGCCGTGAGTAACAGCAGACCGGCGCACAACCAGAATTCAATCATCAGTCTTTCTTATCCACAGGCGTTTGATTAAGCAGAGCAGTCAGGCGCTGCTGTTCATCGACAGACAGGCTGCTGGCGACAACACCAGGCTTGCTACGACGACGCAACAGGATGACCCCAAGCAGGACAAAACCACCGGCCAGCAAACCCGCCGGGCCATACCACAGCAGCAAGGTGCGCGCCGTTACCGGCGGTTTGTAGAGGACGAAATCGCCATAGCGGCTGACCAGAAAATCGATGATCTGCTCATTGCTCTGGCCTTCCCCCAGCATGCGGTAGATCTGCGCACGCAGGTCCATGGCAATCGGCGCATCGGAGTCGGCGATGTTCTGGTTCTGACACTTGGGACAGCGCAGCTCTTCCACCAGATTGCGGTAACGCTCGCGCTCGGCCTCAGTGGCAAATTCGTAGGTATCGATAGCGGCCTGGGCGGTGCCCAGCAAGGCCAGGCCCAGTACCGCCGCACTCAGCAAACGCTTCATGGCTGGGCCTCATCGACAAGGGCCTGATACAGCGGGGCCAGTTGTTCGCGCCAGACACGTTCATCGATCACACCGACAAACTTGTGGCGGATGATGCCGTCCTTGTCGATCAGGAAAGTCTCAGGTGCGCCGTACACACCCAGGTCCAGGCCCAGGGTGCCACGCGCATCGTTGATATTGAGCTGATAGGGGTCGTGAAACTCCACCAGCCACTTCTGCGCGGCGGCGTTGTCATCCTTGTAGTTGACCCCGTAGATGGTCACGCCCAGTTTGGCCAGCTTGTTCAGCACCGGGTGCTCAACGCGGCAGGCCACACACCAGGTGGCCCAGACGTTGACCAGCGCCGGCTTGCCCTTGAGGTCAGCCTCGGTGAGCGGCTTGCCATCCTGCACCGCCGGCAGGGAGAACGCCGGCAGTGGCTTGCCGATCAACGCCGACGGCAGTTCGGAAGGATCGAGAAACAAGCCGCGGTAGAGAAACACCGCCACGCCAAGAAAGATCACCAGCGGTAACAGCAGCAATAAACGCTTCATGCCTGCGCCCCCGCCATGCCTAGTGCGTCGCGCACGCGGGTACGTACCTTCATCCGGTAGCGCTTGTCAGCCGCCGCCAGGAAGCCACCAAAGCCCATCAGCAGCGCACCGAACCAGATCCAGCGTACGAACGGTTTGATGTGCACGCGTACCGCCCAGGCACCCTCCCCCAGCGGCTCGCCCAGGGCCACGAACAGGTCGCGGGTGATCCCGGCGTCGATACCAGCCTCAGTCATCACCGACTGCTGCACGGTGTACAGGCGCTTCTCCGGGTGGAGCACGGCGATCTGCTTGCCATCCTCGAAGATACGCACGGTGCCTTTGTCCGAGGTGAAGTTCGGCCCCTCGAAGTGCTCGGCACCGTCGAAGGTGAACTGATAACCACCGATTTCCACCGACTCGCCCGGTGCCATGCGCATGTCACGTTCGAAGCTGCCCATGCTGGTCAGCACCACGCCTAGGGCACACACCGCCATGCCCAGGTGGGCCATCTGCATGCCCCAGTAGCTGCGGGTCAGGCTTGGCAGGCCTTTGAGCAAACCCTTGTGGCGGGTCTTTTCGAGAATGTCGCGCACACCGGCCAGCACCACCCAGGCCGCCAACAGGCAGACACCGAGTACCGCCCAGTTGAAATCACCAACCAGCAAGGTGGCGATTACCGCCAGCACCACGCTGCCGATCAACACGGGGGCCAGCATGCCAAGCAGCCACTGCAGCGGTGTGTCCTTCCAGCGCACGATCACCCCAACCGCAATCATCGCCATTAGCAGGCCCATCAGCGGTACGAACAGCGCATTGAAGTACGGCGGCCCCACCGACAGCTTGGCCCCGGTGGTGGCATCCAGCACCAACGGGTAAAGGGTGCCGAGCAGGATCATCGCAGCGGATACCACCAGAATCAGATTGTTGACCAGCAGGAGGGTTTCCCGCGACCACAGGGCAAAACCAACCTGGCTTTTCACCACCGGCGCGCGGATGGCGAACAGCGCCAACGAGCTGCCTACCACGATCAGCAGGAACACCAGAATAAACACGCCGCGCTCAGGGTCACTGGCGAAGGCATGCACCGAGGTCAGCACCCCGGAACGGACCAGGAAGGTGCCCAGCAGGCTGAGGGAGAACGCGGCAATCGCCAGCAGCACGGTCCAGCTTTTGAACACCCCGCGCTTTTCCGTCACCGCCAGGGAGTGGATCAGCGCAGTGCCGACCAGCCAGGGCATAAAGGAGGCGTTTTCCACCGGATCCCAGAACCACCAGCCACCCCAGCCAAGTTCGTAGTAGGCCCACCAGGAACCCAGCGCAATACCGATGCCGAGGAAAGCCCAGGCAACGATGGTCCACGGCCGCGACCAGCGCGCCCATGCCGCATCGAGCTTGCCGCCCAGCAACGCCGCAATGGCAAAGGCGAAGGCCACGGAGAAGCCGACATACCCCATGTAGAGCATCGGCGGGTGGATGATCAGGCCAAAGTCCTGCAACAGCGGGTTGAGGTCGCGGCCATCGGCCGGAGTATCGAACAACAGGCGTTCGAACGGATTGGAGGTGATGATCAGAAACAGCAGAAAGCCGATGCTGATGATGCCCATCACCGCCAGCACACGGGCGAGCATCTCTTCCGGCAACTGCCGCGAGAAGATCGACACGGCAAAGGTCCAGCCGGCAAGGATCAGCCCCCAGAGCAGCAGCGACCCTTCGTGGGCGCCCCACACGGCGCTGAACTTGTAGTACCAGGGCAGCGCGCTGTTGGAGTTGTTGGCCACATAGGCAACGGTGAAATCGTCAACCATAAAGGCATAGGTCAGGCAGACGAAGGCGAACAGCATAAAGGCGAACTGCCCCCAGGCAGCCGGCTGCGCCAGGCTCATCCACTGCCGATCACCGCGCCACGCACCGATCAGCGGCAGTGTTGCCTGCACCAGCGCCATGCACAGCGCCAGGATCATCGCCAGATGGCCAAGTTCGGGGATCATTGTGCGTACTCCGCTGGGGACGCCTGCTTGGCCGCTTTGGCCGCGTCGTGCTGCTGTTTCATGCCGCTTTTTTCCAGCGCCTGCATGACTTCCGGTGGCATGTAATTCTCATCGTGCTTGGCCAGCACTTCATCGGCAATCAGCACGCCATTGGCGTCGAGTTTGCCCATGGCGACGATGCCCTGCCCTTCACGAAACAGGTCCGGGAGGATGCCGCTGTAGCGGATGGTCACGCTCTTGGCGCCGTCAGTGACCACGAAATCGGTATCCAGCGAGTCACTGGAGCGCTTTACCGAACCCTCCTCGACCAAGCCACCGGCACGGATGCGGGTGTCTTGCGGGGCTTCGCCGTTGGCGATCTGAGTCGGCGTGTAGAACAGGTTGATGTTCTGCTGCAACGCGCTCAGGGCCAGCGCCACGGCGATGCCGACACCGGCGATGATCGCCAGGACGATATACAGGCGTTTTTTACGCACGGGGTTCACTTCGACTCCTCCCGGCGCAAACGACGCGCCTCGTCTTGCAGATAACGGCGACGTGCCAGGATTGGCAGCACCACATTCAGCCCCAGCACAGCCAGGCTGATGGCATAACAGGACCAGACATAAGGCCCATGGGTGCCCATGGCGATAAAGTCGCTAAAGCTGGCAAAACTCATTGGTCTTTCTCCACCAGCGCCTTGACCTCGGCTTTGGCCCAACTGCTGCGCGCCTCGCGCTTGAGCACTTCCAGACGCATACGCATCAGCAGCACGGCACCAAAGAAGCAGTAGAAGCCCAGCACCATGATCAGCAGCGGCATCCACATCTCGAACGGCATGGCCGGCTTGGCCACCACACTAAAGGTCGCCGGCTGGTGCAGGGTGTTCCACCACTCCACCGAGTATTTGATGATCGGAATGTTCACCACTCCGACGATGGCCAGTACCGCACAGGCCTTGGCCGCGCTGTCACGGTTGGTGATGGCATTGCCGAGGGCGATCACCCCGAAATACAGGAACAGCAGAATCAGCATCGAAGTCAGGCGGGCATCCCACACCCAGTAGGTGCCCCAGGTCGGTTTACCCCACACAGCACCGGTGACCAGGGCGATCACCGTCATCCAGGCACCAATGGGCGCAGCCTGCTGCAGGGCGACATCGGCCAGTTTCATCTTCCACACCAGCCCGACAATGCCGGCCACCGCCAGCATCACGTAGATCGACTGAGCAAGAAAGGCTGCGGGCACATGGATGTAGATGATGCGAAAGCTGTTGCCCTGCTGGTAATCCGGCGGTGCAAAAGCCAGCCCCCAAACCAGACCGACCACCAGCAGCACAGCGGCGGCCAGGGCCAACCAGGGCAGCCAGCGACTGCTGATTTCATAGAACCATTTGGGCGAGCCGAGCTTGTGAAACCACGTCCAGTTCATCAGGTTACTCATCAGTGCTAGGGCTGATCAGGGCGCAGGCAGGCACCCGGTTCAACCGGCCATTCAGGCTTATTGTCTACTCAGCGACACTGATCGTCAGACCAGCGGCGATGGCAAAAGGTGTCAAGGTCACCGCCAGGGCGGTGAGGCTGGCCAACCACAACAGGTGGCCGACCGCCGGCAATCCTTGCAGGCTGGCTTGTAACGCACCGCTGCCGAGAATCAGCACCGGGATGTACAACGGCAAAATCAACAACGCGAGCAACAGGCCACCGCGTTTGAGGCCCACGGTCAGCGCGGCCCCAACCGCACCGAGCAAGCTCAGCACCGGCGTACCGAGCAGCAGTGAGATCAGCAGCACCGGCAGGCAGCGCCCCGGCAAACCCAGCATCAAAGCCAGCAGTGGCGCCAACAGCACCAGCGCCAAGCCCGAGAACAGCCAGTGTGCCAGCACCTTGGCCAGAACCAGAAGAGCCAGGGGGTGCGGCGAAAGGACCCACTGCTCCAGCGAGCCGTCCTCGAAATCACTGCGAAACAGCCCGTCCAGCGAGAGCAGCACAGCTAGTAGCGCCGCTACCCACACCAGCCCAGGCGAAAGGCTTTGTAACAACTGCGTCTGCGGCCCCACCGCCAACGGGAACAGGGCAATCACGATGGCAAAGAACACCAGCGGGTTGGCCAGCTCGGCCGGGCGACGAAACAACAAGCGCGCTTCACGGGCCAGCAGCAGGGTAAAAACATTGCTCATGATGTGCGTTGCCCCAGGTCAAGCTCGCGGTAACCGGCCGGCTTGACCGTCAATTCGTGGTGCGTGGTCAGCACCACCAAACCGCCCTGCTGACAATGGGCAGCCAGGTGGTTTTCCAGCTGCGCCACCGCAGCTTTGTCCAGCGCGGTAAACGGCTCATCCAGCACCCAGAGTGATGGGGCCGGCAGGTACAGACGGGCCAGCGCCACACGGCGTTGCTGTCCGGCAGACAGGGTGTGACAGGGCACATCTTCAAAGCCGCGCAGCCCCACCGCCGCCAATGCCTGCCAGATGGCCTCACGTTCGACGGGCTGATGCAAGGCACACAGCCAGGTGAGATTTTCCTCGGCAGTGAGCAAGCCCTTGATGCCGGCGGCATGGCCAATCCACAACAGATTGCGCGCCAGCTCGGCGCGCTGCGCTGACAATGGGCGACCATTGAGGCGAATCTCACCGGCGGTTGGCTGCATCAAACCGGCCAAAAGGCGCAACAGGCTGGTCTTGCCACTGCCGTTGGGTCCTGCCACCTGCAGCATCTCACCGGGAACCAGACGCAGCTCCAGGCGCTCGAAGAGCATGCGCCAATCCCGCTCACAAGCGAGCGCAACGGCTTCGAGAAGAGGGCTGGTCAAGGCATTGGCACCTAAGATGGATGGCAAAAGCTGTTCAAGTCAGCAGGGTCTTGGCCGCTATACTGACGCAAGTGGAATGCGCAGCCGAACCAGACGGGGCGCGATTATACATGCCCAGCTGCGCCTCCCGCAGCGGGCATTTTCGACAGGGTGTAACCCGCCAATGAGCGAAATCAGCAGCCCGCGGCCCCTGCCGCCAGCGCCCCCCAGCAGCCGCCCCAACGCCGTAGCGGCTGATCTGGCGGTAAAACTGCTGCAGCCCATGCAAGGCTTGCTGGCCAGCGGTGAAACCGCCAAGGCCGAGGTGATTGCCCTCAAGGAAGTGGCGCAGAGCTTTCAGATGCTGCTCAAGCTGACCCTGGAGAATGGTCGCCAGACCACCCTGGAAGCCAGCAGCCCACGACCGATTGCCCAGGGCACATCACTGGCGGTGACGGCCCTGTCGGAAACCCGCCTGGCCCTGTCCGTCCTGATGGGCACCGACAAACCCCTCACCAGCCTGGACCTGGAGCAACTGCCGGTTGGCACCCTGCTGCAGGGCAAGGTGGTAGCCCGCGAGCAGTTGTTGCAAAGCCGCTCTCAACAGGCGGTCTACAAGGTGCTGGTCAACCTGCTCAACACACCTCTGGCCGGCAGCAAACTGTCCCTGGAAACCCCGCTGGCCCTGCCCCTCGGCAGCCTGCTCAGCGCCCAGGTACAAGGCAGCCAGGCGTTGAACTTTCTGCCACTGAGCGGACGCCTCGATCAGCTCGCCCTGAGCCAGCAACTGGGCATGCAGGGCAGTCGCCAGGGTTCTCTGGAAGGCCTGTTCAGTGCCCTGCAGGGCCTGCGCGGCAATGCCGAGATGAGCGAAGGCCTGCGCACCAGCATTGATAAGCTCTTCGGCGCACTGCCCGACGCCGCTCAGCTGAGTACCGCCAAGGGACTGGCGGCGGCCCTGGAAAACAGTGGCATCCTGCTGGAAAGCAAATTACTCGGCGGCCAGGGCCAGGCATTGCCGACCGATCTCAAGGCCAACCTGCTGCGCCTGATTACCCAGTTGCTGCCCAATCTGCCTGCGGGCACTCCACTGACCGCAGCCAATGCCAGCTCTGCCCTGGCACAGGCCATGCCGGCACTGGCTCGCGATCTGCTGGGCAGCCTGGGCAAAGCCAGCAACCGTCAGCAGGCACTGAGCTTTCCCCTGCCATCGCGCCTGCTTCAGGCCATGGACGGTGAAGCCGATCTGGAGGCCCTGTTGAAACTTGCCGCCGCCGCCATTTCACGCTTGCAGACCCACCAACTCTCCAGCCTGGCACAGAGTCAGGTCGGTCCGGACGGTAATCTGCTCACCACCTGGCAACTGGAACTGCCCATGCGCAACCAACAGGAGCTGGTGCCCTTGCAGGTCAAGATCCAGCGCGATGAGGGCAACCCGCAAGGCAAGCCCGAGAAAAAGGAACCGCTGTGGAAGGTCGAACTGGCTTTTGATCTGGATCCACTAGGCCCTTTGCAGGTGCAGGCGCAACTGGCCCACGGGCGACTGTCCAGCCAGCTGTGGGCTGAACGCGGCAGCACCGTGAACCTGATCGATGCGGAGCTGGAAAACCTGCGCCAACGTCTTAGCGATGCAGGCCTGCAAGTCGGCGAGTTGGCATGCCACCAGGGCATGCCACCGCGCGGCCCGCGCACCACTCTGGAACAACGCTGGGTGGACGAAACGGCATGAAGAAAAGCGCTCCCCGCCAAGCCATCGCCCTGACCTACGACGGCCAAAACGCACCCGTACTCAGTGCCAAAGGCGACGACGAGCTGGCTGAAGCCATTCTGGCCATCGCCCGCGAATATGAAGTGCCAATCTATGAGAATGCCGAACTGGTGCGCCTGCTGGCACGCCTGGAGCTGGGCGATGCCATCCCTGAACAGCTGTATCGCTGCATCGCGGAAATCATTGCCTTTGCCTGGTACCTGAAAGGCAAAGCGCCGGCCGGCAGTGAGCGTGATACCGATATCACGCCGCCGTTGCGCTTATTGGAGGGGCCTGCAGCATCTTGAAGTTGAAGGTTGTTCAGGCGTCAGGAACGCTGCAACTTGGCCTGCTGCATCTTGCTGATCAGCTCAGCTTCGGCCTTGCTCAAACCACAGGACTGGGTCAGATCATCCACACTGGCCCCCATGCCGGCCAAACGCGCAGCCTGGGTAAACGACAGACTGCTGGGATCACGTTGCTCGATCTGATTGAGCTTGTCCGGTAGCGGCGCAACAACCCGACGCAACTCATGCAACTCTTCACCCATCTGCACACTGCCAGTCAGGTAGGCGTCCAGTCGCCGGCTGAGTTCCTTGAGCCGCCGATCACGCACCGCATCACGCTCGCCCTGCAGCTTGATGGCATCACGCAGCTGCCGAGTCAGCCAGATGCATGCGCCTACCAGCCCCAGACAGACCAGGGCCAGCGCGATCAGCAGCGCGTCGAGCATGGCTTAGATGCTCTCCAGCTCGGACCACTCTTCTTCGCTCATCATCTTGTCCAGCTCAACCAGAATCAGCAGCTCGCCGTTCTTGTTGCAGACGCCTTGGATAAACTTGGCGGATTCGTCATTGCCCACGTTCGGCGCGGTTTCCACTTCCGATTGGCGCAGGTAAACCACCTCGGCCACGCTGTCGACCAGAATCCCGATCACCTGCTTGTCGGCTTCAATGATCACGATGCGCGTGTTATCCGTGACTTCACTGGAATCGAGGCCAAAGCGCTGACGAGTGTCGATCACGGTGACCACATTACCGCGCAGGTTGATGATGCCCAGCACATAGCTCGGAGCACCCGGCACAGGAGCAATCTCGGTATAACGCAGGACTTCCTGAACCTGCATCACGTTGATGCCATAGGTTTCGTTGTCCAGGCGGAAAGTCACCCACTGCAGAATCGGATCTTCAGAACCTTGTGCAGAACTCTTCTTCATGTCCCTAGCCTCGTCATGAACCGCTCGCGGCGGCGATCGCGGGTATATATCCCGCTGTCATTACTATAGTTGCAAAGCTGCGCTCATCGCACCGCCTGGCGTTATTCAATGTACCCGGTTGGCTGCCATACGCTTGGTCGCACCACTGGCAATCAGTTCGGCCAGAGACGCGATATCCAGCAAGGCGCACATGTGTTCGATCACCGTACCCGCCAGCCATGGGCGCTGAGTGCGCTGACTGCGCCACTTCACTTCATTGGGATCCAGACGAATCGAGCGGCTGACCTGATGCACTGCCAGCCCCCATTCATAGCCCTGCACGGAAATTACATACTGCAGGCCTTCACGAAAATCATCGCGGTAACGATCCGGCATCACCCAGCGAGCGGTATCCAGCACCTTCAGGTTGCCTGCCTGGCACGGCAGTATGCCGAGAAACCAGTCCGGCTGGCCAAATAATGGCGTGAGCTCCTGGCCTTGCAGAGGGTAGATCGAGCCCAGGCATACCAGTGGAACCGCCAGGGTCAACCCGGCCACATCGAACAGCAGGCACTCGAATGGCCCTTCGGCCCACTCAGGCCGCCCCTGCTGCACCAGCTCAGGTACCACCAAGGCATCAGGTACGGCCTGCGTGGCTTCACTCTCCGGGTTTTCAGCCACTACGACCGGCACAGGCTCTGGCGTCTCAACCGCAGGTAAAGGCATTTCAATGGTCGGCAACACCAGCGGGCGTGGCGCCAGCTCAATCACCGGTTTGGCGACAGGTACCTGCTGAATGATGCGGGCATCACGCACCTGCTCTTCCAGCACAGCGGCCTCGAACTCATCCAGGCTGATGCTATCGGCGCTGAAATCATCCGCCTCAAGACTATCGGCCAACTCACTCGCAGCATCCTGCAGCAAGCCGTCCAGGTAGGACTGCAAGGCCAGTTGCGGACGTGTTGCGGTGGCAAGGGGACGACTCATGAACACAACCCAAAATAACGATCTGTACAGACTATCGGCCGCTCTAGCGACAGACTTGAGCCAACCACTTCAGCATAGCTTTTCATCTCAGGCGACCTGCGCCGCGATCTGCTGCGACAGCAAGTGCTTGAGCAGCGCACGGTAGGCAATCACACCACGGCTGTTGTTATCAAATTGCGAAGGCGTGAGCCCTGCCCGGCTGGCATCACGCAAGCGCGTATCCACCGGAATATAAGCTGGCCACAGGTGATCCGGATAACTATTACGCAGCACCCGCAACGTGCCCATGGAGGCCTGGGTACGGCGGTCGAACAGAGTCGGCACAATGGTGTAAGGCAGAGCCTGCTGACGCGAACGGTTGATCATCGCCAGGGTATTGACCATCCGCTCCAGGCCTTTGACGGCCAGGAATTCGGTTTGTACCGGAATCACCAGCTGCTGGCTGGCGGCCAGGGCATTGACCATCAACACACCCAGCAAGGGTGGGCTGTCGATCACCGCATGGTCGAAATCCTGCCAGAGCTGCGCCAGGCTCTTGGCAATCACCAGCCCCAGACCACTCTGCCCAGGCGACTGACGCTCGAGGGTGGCCAGCGCCGTACTCGACGGCAGTAGGGAAATACACTCATGGCTGGTGGGCAACAGCAGTTGCTGCGGCAAGCCACGCGGCACGCTGCCCTGATGCTGAAACAGGTCAAAGCAACTGTGTTCCAGGCTATCCGGATCGTGTCCAAAATAGCTGGTCATGGACCCATGGGGGTCGAGGTCGACCACCACCACACGCTTACCGGCATCGGCCAACAGGCCTGCCAGGGCGATTGATGTGGTGGTCTTGCCGACTCCACCTTTTTGATTGGCTACTGCCCAGACTCTCATCGTTATCATCCTCCCGGTACAGCTGCAGCCTGACCGAGAACGGGGCCACCCTTATGGGGCCGGCGACGGGGGATTGACGGCTCCCGCTTGCGGGGCCGGCGCTGCTGGGGCTGGTGCAGGTTGCGTGCCAGCCCGTTGCAAGGCCGCATCGGGTTTGGCATTGGCGCTGCCAACACCACTCACACTGCGGCGCACATCAAGATTGCGCGATATCACCAGTACCACCCGACGGTTACGTCCGCGGCCTTCTGCAGTGCTATTGTCCGCCACTGGTTGAAATTCGCCATAGCCAACAGCAGCCAGCCGGCTGGGATTGACCCCATCCATGGTCAGCATACGCACGATACTGGCCGCCCGCGCGGTAGACAGCTCCCAGTTGGTCGGGAACTGTGCTGTCTGAATTGGCAGGTTATCGGTAAAGCCTTCCACATGAATCGGGTTTTCATAAGGTGCCAGAATTTTGGCGACCTTTTCGATAATGTCGAACGCGGCATTGTTGGGGATCGCATCGCCACTGGTGAACAGCAAGCTGGAGCTGAGCTCGATCTCGATCCACAACTCGTTGCCACTGACCTTGAGCTGCTCGGACTGAATCAGGTCGCCAAAAGCTTCGCGCACGCTGTTGGCAATGCTTTCCAGTGAGTCCGCAGCCGAGAGCGTGGTTTCCTCATCCACCAGTGAGCGATCCGGCTCGGTTGTGCGCGGTCGCTCATCACCCACCGGAATCGGCTTGATCGCCCGATCAGGCTGGTTGAATACCCCAGTGAGGCTGTCTGAAAGAATCTTGTACTTGCCTTCGTTGATCGAGGAGATCGAATACATCACCACGAAAAACGCGAACAGCAAGGTGATGAAGTCGGCATAGGAAACCAGCCAACGCTCGTGGTTTTCATGTTCTTCATGATGACGCCTGCGGGCCATGCGCTGTCCCCATCAGTCCATAAAGCCTTGCAGCTTCAATTCGATGGAGCGCGGGTTCTCACCCTCGGCAATCGACAGGATGCCTTCAAGCAGCATTTCGCGGTAACGCGACTGTCGCTGGGCGATGGCTTTGAGTTTGTTGCCAATCGGCAACAGCAACAGGTTAGCAAAACCAACCCCGTAGATGGTCGCGACAAAGGCTACGGCAATACCACTGCCCAGCATGCTCGGGTCAGCCAGATTGCCCATCACATGGATCAGACCCATCACCGCACCGATGATGCCGATGGTCGGAGCATAGCCACCCATGCTCTCGAACACCTTGGCGGCCTGGATATCGCGGCCTTCTTGGGTATACAGATCAACTTCGAGAATACTGCGGATGGCTTCGGGCTCAGCACCGTCAACCAACAGTTGCAGACCTTTACGGGCATAGGGGTCAGCTTCGGCATCAGCCACCGCTTCCAGCCCCAGCAGGCCTTCCTTGCGTGCAGTCATGCTCCAGCCCACCACACGGTTAATACCGCCGGCCAGATCAATCCGTGGCGGGAAAAATATCCAGCTGATAATCGCAAGCGCACGCTTGAATACACTAACCGGGGCCTGCAGAAACGCAGCTCCCAGCGTACCGCCTATCACGATCAGGGCGGCCGGGCCATTGAGCAAGGCTCCGGCATGACCACCTTCCAGGTAGTTGCCACCGAGGATGGCGACAAATGCCAGGATGACCCCGATAAGGCTCAGTACATCCATTAAGCGCAGGCCTCCGCCAAATGCCTGCCAATATCATCCAGCGGGTAGATCGCATCAGCCAGGTTGGCTTTGACGATGGCCATCGGCATGCCATAAATCACGCAGCTGGCTTCGTCTTGCGCCCACACCTGGCTGCCGCCCTGCTTAAGCAGACGCGCGCCTTCTCGGCCATCCGCGCCCATACCGGTGAGCACCACCGCCAGTACCTTGTCGCCATAGGACTTGGCCACTGATCCAAAGGTGATATCCACACAGGGTTTGTAATTCAGGCGCTCATCGCCTGGGAGAATCTTTACCACCCCACGCGCATCAATCATCATCTGTTTGCCGCCAGGAGCCAGCAATGCCAGCCCCGGACGCAGAACATCGCCGTCTTCGGCTTCCTTGACGCTGATGCGACACAGTTTATCGAGGCGTTCGGCAAAGGCCTTGGTAAACGCTGCCGGCATGTGCTGAATCAGCACGATCGGAGCCGGGAACGTGGCTGGCAGCTGAGTCAGGACCCGCTGCAACGCGACGGGTCCGCCGGTTGAGGTGCCAATGGCAACCAGTTTGTAGGGCTTGCGTTTGGGCGCTGCACTGCTGGTCGCAGTGGCCGGTGTCGGCGCAACAGCTGGCCGGCTGACCGGCGTACTGGTTGGCGCTGGGCGGGCAGCCGGTTTGCTGAGGCCTGCCGCTGGCGCCACTGGCGCTGCCGGCGGTGGGTTAAGGCTGCGGCGGTTGCTGCGCGCAATGGTGTGGATCTTCTCGCAGAGCAGTTGTTTGACCCGCTCCGGGTTGCGCGAAATGTCCTCGAAATTCTTCGGCAAAAAATCAACCGCACCCGCCTCCAACGCATCCAGGGTCACCCGTGCGCCTTCATGGGTAAGGGAGGAAAACATCAAGACCGGAGTCGGGCAACGCTGCATGATGTTACGCACGGCCGTGATGCCATCCATCATCGGCATCTCGTAATCCATGGTGATCACATCGGGTTTCAGCGCCTGTGCCTGTTCGATGGCTTCACGGCCATTGGTGGCGGTACCGATCACCTGGATATTCGGATCGGCCGAAAGAATTTCCGACACACGCCGGCGGAAAAAACCGGAGTCATCAACCACCAACACCTTAACAGCCATAAACACTCCTAAACGATGCGACAAACACCTGCATCGCTAACAATCACATACGCCGTGCGTAACGTTTGAGCATGCTCGGCACGTCAAGAATCAGGGCGATGCGACCATCACCGGTAATGGTCGCACCGGACATGCCTGGAGTGCCCTGCAGCATTTTGCCCAGCGGTTTGATGACCACTTCCTCCTGACCGACCAGTTGATCGACCACGAAGCCGATACGCTGGCTGCCAACGGTAAGGATCACCACATGCCCCTCGCCTTGCTCAACATGCGCCGCACTGCCGATCAGCCAGCGTTTGAGATAGAACAACGGTAAGGCCTTGTCGCGCACGATCACTACTTCCTGGCCGTCGACGACATTGGTACGCGACAGGTCGAGGTGGAAGATCTCGTTGACGTTGACCAACGGGAAGGCAAACGCCTGATTGGCCAGCATCACCATCAGCGTCGGCATGATGGCCAGGGTCAACGGCACTTTGATGACGATTTTCGAGCCTTGGCCCTTGGTCGAAAACACATTGACCGTACCATTGAGCTGGGAAATCTTGGTTTTCACCACGTCCATACCTACACCACGGCCGGACACGTCGGAAATCTCGGTCTTGGTCGAGAAACCTGGGGCAAAAATCAGGTTGTAGCATTCGAATTCGTTGAGGCGATCTGCCGCGTCCTTGTCCAGCAGGCCTTTCTCCACAGCCTTGGCACGCAGCACATCGGCATCCATTCCTTTGCCGTCATCGGAAATCGACAGCAGGATATGGTCACCCTCCTGCTCGGCAGACAGCACCACCTTACCGCCACGGGCTTTACCGGCAGCCTCACGCTCTTCTGGGGTTTCAATGCCGTGGTCGACGGCGTTGCGCACCAAGTGCACCAACGGATCGGCCAGTGCTTCAACCAGGTTTTTGTCGAGATCGGTTTCTTCACCGACCAGTTCCAGGTTGATTTCTTTCTTCAGGTTGCGCGCGAGGTCACGCACCAGGCGTGGGAAGCGGCCGAATACCTTTTTGATCGGCTGCATACGGGTTTTCATCACGGCGGTCTGCAGATCCGCCGTGACCACGTCCAGGTTGGATACCGCTTTGGACATGGCCTCATCGGCACTGCTGGCACCCAGGCGTACCAGGCGGTTACGCACCAGCACCAGCTCACCCACCATGTTCATGATTTCATCCAGCCGCGCGGTATCGACCCGCACAGTGGTTTCCGCCTCACTGGGCGGTGCAGCTTTGTCCGCTACCGGAGCCGCAGCAGCGGCAGGTACCTTGGCCGGTTCGACCTTGGCAGCGGGCTTGGGCGCAGGTTTGGCAACCGCCTTAGCCGGCTCTGCCGGTTTAGCCGCAGGCGTTGGCGCGGCCGGCTTGATGGCCTCGGGCTCAACAAACTTGCCTTTGCCATGCAACTGATCCAGCAGAGCCTCGAACTCATCATCGGTGATGTCATCACCCGCCGCCTCGGCAACAGGCTCAACCTTGGCGGCAGGAGCGGCTGCAACCGGAGGCGGCACGAACTGCCCTTTGCCGTGCAACTGATCCAGCAAGGACTCGAATTCATCATCAGTAATTTCGTCGCTGCTGCTGGCCGCCGCCGGGGCTGCCGGTGCAGCTGACACAACCGGTGCAGCGCTCACATCGGCTACAAACTGGCCTTTACCGTGCAACTGATCCAGCAACGACTCGAACTCGTCGTCGGTAATCTCGTCACTGCTGGCCGCAACAGCCACCGGGGCTGGCGTTTCATCCAGAGCGCCGAGCAGTTGTTCAAATTCGCTGTCGGTAATATCCCCTGCTGGGGCTTGGGCAACTGCCGGTTCGGGTTCCGGCTCCGGTTCGGGTTCAGGTTCGGCTGCCGGCGCTTCAGCCTGCATCAACTCATCAGCACTGGCTGGCTCAGCCAGACGAGCCAATGCTGCCAGCAATTCAGGCGTCGCTGGGGTCAGGTCAGTTCGCTCGCGGACTTCACTGAACATACTGTTGACGGCATCCAGTGCTTCTAGCACCACATCCATCAATGCGGAGTCGACGCGCCGCTCACCCTTGCGCAGGATGTCGAAGACGTTTTCTGCGATATGGCAGCATTCCACCAGCTCATTGAGCTGGAGAAAACCGGCACCACCTTTAACGGTATGGAAACCGCGAAAAATAGCGTTGAGCAGATTCATGTCGTCCGGGCGGCTTTCAAGCTCCACCAACTGCTCGGACAGTAATTCAAGAATCTCGCCGGCCTCTACCAGGAAGTCCTGGAGGATTTCTTCATCGGCGCCGAAGCTCATATAGACGTGCTCCTAAAATCCCAGGCTGGAAAGCAGGTCGTCGACATCATCCTGATTCGATGCGACGTCTTCACGCTTATCGGCATGAATCTGCGGACCTTCACCACGGGAAGGCTCTTTTTGTTTTTCTTGTTCGGCACGGAGCAACTCATGGTTGTGTTCAATGCCGGCAAACTGGTCCACCTGGCTGGCCATCAGCACCAGTTTCAGCAGGTTGCTCTCAACTTCGGTGACCAACTGCGTGACACGCTTGATCACCTGCCCGGTCAGATCCTGGAAGTCCTGAGCCAGCAGAATGTCGTTGAGGTGAGCAGATAACTTGGCCCCATCGCGCTCGCTACGAGCAAGGAACAGTTCGACGCGCTTGGCCAGTTCACGAAAGCCGTCAGCGCTCATTTCGCGGCGCATGAAACGGCCCCAATCAGCACTCAGGCTCTGAGCCTCGTCGCTGAGATCATTGACCAGCGGCGCACTCTGCTCGACCAGATCCATGGTGCGATTGGCCGCTTTCTCGGTCATGGTCACAACATAGTTGAGCCGCTCGGTGGCATCGGTGATTTGCGACACTTCGGTAGCGTGTGGCACACGCGGGTCAAGCTGAAAATTGACGATAGCGTTATGCAACTCACGGGTCAGCTTGCCAACCTCGTGATAGAGGCCGCGATCACGCGCCTTGTTGAGTTCATGAATCAGCTGTACCGCTTCACCAAAATTGCCCTGTTCCAGGCTGTCGACCAATTGGCGAGCGTTGTGTTTCAGGGTCGACTCAAGGTCGCCTTGAACGGAATCTTTATGCTCCATAGCACCCTCATGGCAGACATCAGCCGTTGACCCGCTCGAAGATCTTCTCAATCTTCTCTTTCAGCACCTGGGCAGTGAACGGCTTGACCACATAGCCGTTAACCCCAGCCTGAGCTGCTTCGATGATCTGATCGCGCTTGGCCTCGGCCGTTACCATCAGCACCGGCAGGGTTTTCAGACGATCATCCGCGCGTACGGCGCGCAGCAGGTCAATCCCGGTCATGCCGGGCATGTTCCAGTCCGTTACCAGAAAATCGAAACTGCCGCTTTGCAGCATCGGCAAGGCCGTGGTGCCGTCATCGGCCTCGGCGGTGTTGGTGAACCCCAAGTCACGCAGGAGGTTCTTGATGATCCGTCGCATCGTTGAAAAGTCATCAACGATGAGGATTTTCATGTTCTTGTCCAAGTCGACCTCCGTACAGTCCCAAACGCACCCAGCAACCTGTGTACGCCTTTAATCGTGAAACCGGCCCAGATATCAGCGAGTGCCGCAACCGCCACTCAGTGTGCGCGCCACTCGCCCAAACGGGCGCGTAAACGGGCGGCACACTGACTGTGTAGTTGGCTTACGCGTGATTCGCTAACCCCCAGTACTTCGCCGATCTCCTTAAGATTTAATTCTTCATCGTAATATAGCGCTAACACCAGGCGCTCGCGCTCCGGCAGGTTGGCGATGGCATCGGCCAAGGCTGCCTGAAAGCGTTCATCTTCCAGATCACGAGAAGGTTCGAGGTGGTTGCTGCCAGCGTCTTCACCCAGCCCACCATGCTCGCCGTCCTGCAACAGGTCGTCGAAGCTGAACAGGCGGCTGCCTAAAGTGTCGCCAAGAATGCCGTAGTAATCCTCGAGACTCAATTGGAGTTCGGCCGCAACCTCTTGATCTTTAGCATCTCGGCCCGTTCTGGCCTCAATTACTCGAATGGCATCACTGACCATGCGGCTGTTGCGGTGCACGGAACGGGGGGCCCAGTCGCCTTTACGTACCTCGTCGAGCATGGAGCCACGAATGCGAATGCCAGCGAACGTCTCGAAACTGGCACCTTTGCTGGAATCGTATTTTTTTGACGCTTCGAGCAGGCCGATCATCCCGGCCTGGATCAGGTCGTCGACCTGCACATTGGCAGGCAGACGCGCCAACAGGTGATAGGCAATGCGTTTGACCAGAGGCGCATAGCGCTCGATCAACTGGTGCTGGGAGTCCTGCGCCTGTGCCTTGCTATACATACGAAGTCCAGAGGCTGCTGTCATATGGCCGTGTCCGCGATCGGTTGGTGCACCAGACGCTCAACGAAAAATTCCAGGTGACCGCGCGGATTGGCCGGTAACGGCCAGGCGTCGACTTTCTGGGCTATCGCCTTGAACGCCAACGCGCACTTCGAACGCGGGAAGGCTTCGTAAACCGCGCGCTGCTTTTGCACGGCCTTGCGCACTGACTCGTCATACGGCACCGCACCTACGTATTGCAGGGCAACGTCAAGAAAACGATCAGTCACTTTAGTCAGCTTAGCAAAGAGGTTGCGGCCTTCCTGCGGGCTGTGGGCCATATTGGCCAGGACGCGAAAACGGTTCATGCCGTGGTCACGGTTGAGCAGTTTGATTAGCGCATAAGCGTCAGTGATTGAGGTCGGCTCGTCGCAGACCACCACCAGCACTTCCTGGGCCGCGCGTACAAAGCTGACCACGCCATCACCAATACCTGCTGCCGTGTCGATGATCAACACGTCGAGGTTATCACTAATATCGCTGAACGCCTGGATCAACCCGGCATGCTGCATCGGTGACAGCTGCACCATGCTCTGAATGCCCGAAGCCGCCGGCACGATGCGGATGCCGCCCGGCCCCTGCAGCAGCACATCGCGCAGCTCACATTCGCCACTGATAACGTCTTCCAGGGTGCGTTTGGCACTCAAACCAAGCAGCACATCGACGTTGGCCAAGCCCAGGTCGGCGTCCATCAGCATCACCCGGCGGCCGAGATCAGCCAGGGCCAATGCCAGGTTCACCGAGACGTTGGTCTTACCGACGCCACCTTTGCCGCCGGTCACCGCAATCACCTGTACGGGATGCATACCCATATTTTCTACACACCTTGTCTAACTTCGACTGGAGCCACTCGGCCGGCTACGCGCGGTTCAATTGCAACAGCCTGGCGCTTAACTGACACGCCGTGCGGGCTGCTGATAAAGGCCGGCAAACATCTCCGCCATCGTATCCTCGCTTGGATCTTGGGTCGCCTGCAGCCCCACGGCCCGGCTGACCAACTGATGACTGCGCGGTACCTGCAGATCATCGGGAATTCGTGGCCCATCGGCGAGATAGGCTACCGGTAGACGCTGGCTAATAGCCAGCCCTAAAACCTCACCCAGGCTGGTGGCTTCATCCGCCTTGGTGACAATACAACCTGCCAGACCACAGCGCTTATAACTATGGTAGGCGGCTTTCAGCACTTGGCCCTGACTGGTAGCGGCCATTACCAGATAATTTTTTGCATTGACGCCACGGCTGGCCAGCGTTTCCAGCTGCATACGCAGCGCTGGATCGTTAGCGGGCAGGCCGGCGGTGTCAATCAGCACCACACGCTTGCGCGCCAGCGGGGCCAGGGCTTGGGTCAGGGACTGGCCAGGATCGACCAGGGTTACCGGGACATTGAGAATACGCCCGAGGGTCTTGAGTTGCTCTTGAGCGCCAATGCGATAGCTGTCCAGGCTGACCAAGGCGATGTGCTGTGCGCCGTATTTGAGGACATAACGCGCAGCCAGCTTGGCCAGGGTGGTGGTCTTGCCCATACCGGCCGGACCAACCAGGGCGATCACCCCGCCTTCGTCCATCGGCTCCTGCTTCGGCGTTTTGATCGCATGCGCCAGGTGCGCTAGCAGCATGCGCCAGGCCTGACGCGGCTCGGCCACGTTGGCCACGCGCTCCAGCAAGGCTTTCGACAGTTCAGCCGACAACCCCATGCGCTGCAGACGACGCCACAGGTTGGCCTGCTGCGGACGGCGGTTCTGTAGCTGCCCCCAGGCAATCGAGCCCAGTTGCACTTCGATCAGCTCGCGCAGGCCGTGCAGCTCGAAACGCATGGCATCCAGCGCCCGCTGATCAGTGGCGGCGGCAACGGCAGGAGCATGCTGGGATTTGCGCATCACCGCAGCCAGACTGTCGGCCGGCAGATCCAGCTCTGCGCCAAACAGTTGGCGATCCTTGCCGGCATCCACCTTGGCGCGGGTAGTCAGTTCGGCCTGGGCCGTGGCGATTTTCGCCTGGGTCTTGCGCAGCTCGGCTTCCAGCGCCGGGTTGGGCTGGCGGGCCGGCGCGGCAGGTGCCTGATAATCCAGCGCGGCGGTCAGTTCGACACCGCCGGCGACCCGACGATTGCCAATGATCGAGGCATCGGCACCCAGCTCATCACGCACCAGCTTCATGGCGGTACGCATATCGGCGGCGAAAAAGCGTTTGACCTGCATGGCCTGTAACCTCGGTTAGTTCTGCCCCACCGTCGCAACGATGGTGACCTGCTTGTTATCCGGAATTTCCTGGTATGCCAGTACATGGATACTCGGAACCGCCAGCCGCGCGAATCGCGAGAGCATCGCCCGGACCGGACCGGCCACCAGCAGAATCACTGGCTTGCCGAGCATTTCCTGGCGCTGCGCCGCTTCCACCAGGGAACGCTGCAGCTTCTCGGCCATGCCAGGCTCCAGGAGGATGCCCTCCTCGGAGCCTTGACCGGCCTTCTGAATACTGTTGAGCAATATCTGTTCCAACCTTGGTTCAAGGGTGATCACAGGCAGCTCCAGCTCTAGTCCCACAATGCTTTGCACGATTGCGCGGGCCAACGACACGCGCACGGCGGCGACCATCGCGGCGGGATCTTGACTCTTCACCGCCACGTTGGCGATGGCCTCGGCGATGGTGCGGATGTCGCGCACCGGTACCTGCTCCTGCAACAGGGCTTGCAGCACCTTGAGCAGGGTCGACAAGGAAATCATTCCCGGCACCAGCTCCTCGGCCAGCTTGGGCGAGGTCTTGGCCAACAACTGCATCAGTTGCTGCACTTCCTCGTGCCCAAGCAGCTCGTGGGCGTGCTTATGCAGCACCTGATTGAGGTGGGTGGCAACCACCGTGCTGGCGTCCACCACGGTGTAACCCAGTGACTGCGCCTGATCACGCTGGCTGGGGTCGATCCATACCGCCTCCAGGCCGAATGCCGGATCCTTGGCGGCGATGCCATTCAATGGGCCGAAGACCTGGCCTGGGTTGATCGCCAGCTCGCGATCCGGGTAGACCTCGGCTTCGGCCACGCTGACGCCCATCAGCGTCAGACGGTAGGCATTGGGCTGCAGGTCGAGGTTGTCGCGGATATGCACCGAGGGCATAAGAAAGCCCATTTCCTGGGAGAGCTTCTTGCGCACGCCCTTGATCCGCGCCAGCAACTGACCGCCTTGGTTACGGTCCACCAGCGGAATCAATCGATAACCCACTTCCAGGCCGACCATATCCACCGGGGTGACGTCATCCCAACCCAGCTCCTTGACCTCCTGCGCTTTTTGCGCCGGCAGCAGCTCCTGTTGACGCTGCACTTCCTTGATTTCGTTTTCCTTAACCGTACGCTGCTTGTTGGCAATCCAGTACGCAGCGCCCGCTGCCACCAGCCCCAGGCTGATAAAAGAGAAATGCGGCATGCCGGGCACCAGGCCCATGGCGATCATCACCGCCGCCGTGACCGCCAGCGCCCGGGGCGAGGCGAACATCTGCCGGTTGACCTGGGCGCCCATGTCTTCCGAGCTGGAAACGCGGGTGACCATGATCGCCGCCGCCGTCGACAGCAGCAGCGAGGGAATCTGCGCCACCAGGCCGTCACCGATGGTCAGCAAGGTGTAGATGCGGCCGGCGTCAGCAAAGCTCAGGTCATGCTGGAGGATGCCGATGGCCATGCCACCGATCAGGTTGATGAACAGAATCAGCAGGCCGGCAATCGCATCACCGCGAACAAACTTGCTGGCACCGTCCATGGAGCCGTAGAAATCCGCCTCCTGGGACACCTCACTGCGGCGCTTCTTGGCTTCGGCCTGATCGATCAAGCCGGCATTCAAATCGGCGTCGATGGCCATCTGCTTACCCGGCATCGCATCCAGGGTAAAACGAGCGCTGACCTCGGAGATGCGTCCAGCACCCTTGGTCACCACCACGAAGTTGATGATCATCAAGATGGCGAACACCACGATACCAACCACGTAGTTGCCGCCGATCACCACCTCACCGAAGGCCTGGATCACCTTACCGGCGGCGTCATGGCCATCCTGACCGTGCAGCAGCACCACCCGGGTGGAGGCCACGTTAAGGGCCAGACGCAACAGCGTCGCGGCTAGCAAAATGGTCGGGAAAACAGCGAAGTCCAGCGGACGCAGCGCATAGATCGCCACCAGCAGAACGACGATGGACAGGGCAATACTGAAGGTGAACAGCACATCGAGGAGGAACGGCGGAATCGGCAGCATGACCATGCCGAGCATGACCAGCAGCAACAGCGGAATGCCCAGATTGCCGTGCCGCAACCCCGACAGGTTGCTGCGCACATCACCGATCATTTGTGAGCGATCTATTGCCACATCCCTACCCCAGCCAATTCAATCTTTTGACGCTGAACGCGCCTTTGGGGAGGGTTTTGCAAGAAGCTGTCCAACTTTGCCAGGCTGCAGCAAAAGCTGCCCACACGGGCTGCAACAGCTGATGAAATTACTCGTCGCGGCGTAAATCCGGCGGGATCGGCAGATCCGGTAACGGCGCCGGGCGCTTGCCCTTGCCGGCCTGGTACTGGCGCAGCTGGTAGACGTAGGCGAGCACCTGAGCGATGGCCAGATACAGGCCAGCCGGGATTTCCTGATCCAGCTCGGTGGAATAGAACACGGCACGCGCCAGGGCTGGTGATTCCAGCACCATGACCTTGTGCTCATTGGCGATTTCGCGAATTTTCAAAGCGGTGAAATCGCCGCCCTTGGCCAGCAAGACCGGCGCACTGCCCTTGGCCGGATCATATTTCAGGGCCACGGCAAAGTGCGTCGGGTTGGTGATCACCACATCGGCATCCGGAACCGCCTGCATCATGCGCCGCTCGGCCATCTCGCGCTGCAACTGACGAATACGCTGTTTGACCTCGGGCTTGCCCTCGCTGTCCTTGTATTCGTCGCGCACTTCCTGCTTGGTCATCATCAGCTTCTGCTTGCTGCTCCAGAGCTGGAACGGCACATCCACGGCAGCGATCAGAATCAACCCGCAAGACATCCACAAGGCACTCCAGCCCACCACCTTGGCCGAGTGCAGAATCGCCGCTTCAATCGGCTCATGAACAATCGCCAGTAGGTCGTCCTGCCAGGCCGATAACACCGCAATGCCCACCAGCAGAATCAAGGTAAATTTGGCCAAGGCCTTGAGCAACTCCACCAGCGCATCAGTGGAGAACATGCGCTTGAGCCCCGCCAATGGATTCATGCGGCTGAACTTCGGCGCCATCGCCTCGGCCGAAAACAGCCAGCCACCGAGGGAAATAGGCCCGACAATCGACACGATCAACAGCAGCACAAACAGCGGAAACAAAGCTTCCAGAGCAATCTGCCCGGACGCGGCGAGCCACAGCGCCATGCTGCGCTCGTCCATGATCACCTCGCGCGACAGGGAGAAATTGCCACGCATGATATTCAGCATGGCATTGCCCATGCTGCCGCCGAAAGCCAGCAGGCCGCCAAAACCACCGAGGGTCACGGCCAGGGTATTGAGCTCTTTGGAGCGGGCAATCTGGCCCTTCTCACGGGATTCGCGCAGGCGTTTCTCCGTGGGTTCCTCGCTTTTATCGGCACCACTTTCCGATTCGGCCATCAGCTCGCCCCTGCCATTTCACGCAAGAACTGCAAGGCCTCGGTGGCGAACACCTGGTACTGCGCGAGGATATCGGCCATGCCAATCCAGACGATCACCAACCCCAGCACCAGGGTCAACGGAAAGCCGATAGAGAAGATGTTCAACTGCGGTGCGGCACGGGTCATGACCCCAAATGCCAGGTTAACCACCAACAACGCGGTAATCGCCGGTAGCACCAGCAGCAGGGCCGCGCCCATCACCCAGCTCAGCTTGTTGGCAATTTCCCAGTAATTCTCCACCAGAAAACCGCTCCCCACCGGCAGGGTGAAGAAACTTTCGGTGAGCACCTCGAACACCACCAGATGGGCATTCATGGCGAGGAATAGCAAGGTCACCAGAATCATGAACACCTGCCCGATCACCGGCACCGAAATGCCGTTGGCCGGGTCGATCATGGAGGCAAAGCCAAGGCCCATCTGCATGGCAACAATTTGCCCGGCAATCACGAAAACCTGAAAAAACAGCTGCAGGACAAAGCCCAGCATCATGCCAATCAGAATTTCCTGAGCGATCCAGAGAAAGGCCTGCAGGTTGATCGCATCGATCACCGGCATCGGCGGCAGGGTCGGCATGATCACCAGGCAGATGGCCAGTGACAGATACAGACGCACCCGCGCCGACACCAGCTGGGTGCCGATGATTGGCATGAACATCAGCAGCGCAGCAATACGAAATAGTGGCAGCAGAAAACTGCCTACCCACGCGCCGATCTGCTCGTTGCTTAACTCGAGCATGTCAGCCGATCAGCAACGGAATGTTCATGATCAGGTTCTCGGTGTACTCCATCAGCTCGCGCACCAGCCAGGGTCCGGCGAAGATCAGCACCAGAAGAATCACCAGCAAGCGCGGCAGAAAGCTCAGGGTCTGTTCGTTGATCTGGGTTGCCGCCTGGAACATCGCCACCAGCAACCCGACCACCAGGCTCGGTACCACCAGGATGCCGACGATCATCGCAGTCAGCCACAAGGCTCCGCGTACCAGATCAACCGCCACTTCAGGGGTCATGGCTAAGTGCCTCCGAAACTGGCAGCCAGGGTGCCCATGATCAGCGCCCAGCCATCAATCAGTACAAACAGCATGATCTTGAACGGCAGCGAGATGATCAGCGGCGACAGCATCATCATACCCATCGCCATCAGAATACTGGCCACCACCATGTCGATGATCAGAAACGGGATAAAGATCATGAAACCGATCTGGAAGGCGGTTTTCAGCTCTGATGTGACGAAAGCCGGAATCAGAATGGTCAGCGGTGTGGCTTCCGGACTGACAATATCGGTGCGTTTGGACAAGCGCACAAACAGCTCCAGATCGCTCTCGCGAGTCTGCGCCAGCATGAAGTTCTTGATCGGCACTTCTGCCTTGAGGATCGCTTCCTGCGCCGGCAGTTGCTCGTTCAGGTAAGGCTGCAAGGCGTCGCGGTTAATCTGATCGAACACCGGCGCCATGATGAACATGGTCAGAAACAGCGCCAGGCCCACTAGGATCTGGTTGGACGGCGTTTGCTGCAGCCCCAGGGCCTGCCGCAGGATCGAGAAGACGATGATGATCCGGGTAAAGCTGGTCATCAGCATGACAAACGCTGGAATAAAGCTCAGCGCGGTCATGATCAGCAGGATCTGCAGGCTGACCGAATACTCCTGCTGACCACCGGCATCGGTGCTCAGGGTAATAGCCGGGATCGACAGTGGGTTACTGCCCGACTGAATCAAAGTACTGGCAGTTGGCGGATCAGCGGCGAACGCCAGCGAAGCCCCCAGGCTGAAAAACACAACCAGCAACAAACGCAGCATCAAGATTTGTCCTTTTGATCCTTGCCCAACAGCTCCATCAGGCGCTGGGCAAACTCGCCCGAGGCCGGCTCCGCATCGGGTAGATGCACAGGTTCCTTGAGTACATGCAGGGCACTGATGGTGCCGGGCGTCAGCCCCAACAACACCTGTTCGCCGCCCACCTGTACCAGTACCAGGCGATCCCGTGGGCCCAGCGGCTGAGTAGCCAAAACTTTGATCACCTGCCCGCCACGCGGCACGATCTGCTGCACCCGACGCATCAACCAGGCCAACAGGAAGATCAAGCCGATAACCAGCAGCAGCCCCAGCAGCAATTGCACCACCTGCCCACCCATACCACTGCTGGCCAACGGTGCAGCAGTCTGCGCAGCAGGCTCGGCGGCCCAGGCAACAACGGGTAGGAACAGGCCCAGCAACAGGGATTTATGCATGGTCAGCGCAGCTTCTTGATGCGTTCGCTGGGGCTTATCACGTCAGTCAGGCGGATGCCGAACTTTTCGTTCACCACCACCACTTCACCGTGCGCAATCAATGTGCCGTTGACCAGCACATCCAGCGGTTCACCTGCCAGGCGATCCAGCTCGATCACCGAACCCTGATTGAGCTGCAGCAGGTTGCGGATGGTGATATCGGTATTGCCCACTTCCATGGAAATCGACACCGGAATATCCAGAATCACATCCAGGTTCGGACCGTCCAGATTCACCGGCAGGTTGACCTTGGGTGTGCTGTTGAACTCCTCCATCGGCGCACGTGGAGCCGCTGGTACCGGGTCGCTGGCGGCCAGCATGGCATCGATATCATCCTGGCCGGCGTCACCCGCTTCGGACAATGCCGCCGCCCACTCATCGGCAAGCGCCTGTTCCTCGGGGGAAGTGGCTTCGTTTTCGTTTTCGTCTGCCATCGTTTTTCCTCGGCTGGCGTTGAATGGGGTTTAACGGTTAGCGCTGGCGCTCGATCGGTTCAAGCACCTGCAAAGCCAGGTTGCCTTTGTGTGCACCCAGCTTGACCTTGAACGCCGGCACGCCATTGGCACACAGCACCACGTTTTCCGGCAGTTCCACCGGAATCACGTCACCGGGCTGCATATGCAGAATGTCGCGCAGCTTGAGCTGACGACGGGCGACAGTTGCCCCCAGCGGCACGCTGACGCCAAGAATGTCTTCACGCAGGGCCTTGATCCAGCGTTCATCCTGATCATCGACATCGGACTGAAAGCCGGCGTCGAGCATCTCGCGGATCGGCTCAATCATCGAATAAGGCATGGTGATATGCAGGTCGCCACCACCGCCATCAAGTTCGATGTGGAAAGTCGAGACCACGATCACTTCGCTGGGGCTGACGATGTTGGCCAGGGCCGGGTTCACTTCCGAGTTGACGTACTCGAAGTTGATATCCATCACCGCATGCCAGGCTTCCTTGAGGTCGATAAACGCCTGATCCAGCACCATGCGTACCACGCGCAGTTCGGTTGGGGTGAACTCACGGCCTTCAATCTTGGCGTGACGGCCATCCCCGCCGAAGAAGTTGTCCACCAGTTTGAACACCAGCTTGGCATCCAGGATGAACAGCCCGGTACCACGCAGCGGCTTCATCTTCACCAGGTTGAGGCTGGTCGGCACGTACAGCGAATGCACGTATTCGCCGAACTTCATCACCTGCACGCCCCCCACCGCGACATCGGCAGAGCGGCGCAGCAGGTTGAACATGCTGATGCGGGTGTAACGGGCGAACCGCTCGTTGATCATTTCCAGCGTCGGCATGCGCCCACGGACAATGCGGTCCTGGCTGGTCAGGTCATATTGCTTGACGCTTCCCGGTTCGGCTTCGTCCTCGGTTTCCACCAAGCCGTCATCGACGCCATGCAGCAGGGCATCGATTTCATCCTGGGAAAGCAGGTCTTGCACAGCCATATACGGCTCCTGATTACTGCAACACGAGGTTGGTGAACAACACTTGCTCGACCGTGACTTTACCGGTCTCCTTCTGTGCCAGTTCCTGCACGCTGGCTGTTGCCTGCTGACGCAGCATTTCCTTGCCGACCGGGGTGATCAGCGAGGCAAAATCCTGGCTGGAAAACAGCATGACCAGACGATTGCGCAGCACCGGCATATGCACTTTGAGGGCATCCAGGGCGGCCTGATCACGGGTCATCAGGGCCACGCTGACCTGCATGTAACGGGCTCGCCCCTGATGATTGAAATTCACCACGAAAGCCGGAGCTAGCTCTTCATAGATCGCCGCCTGCTTGACCGGCACAGCCGGTTCGGCCTCCGCAGCTGCCTTGGCTTCCTCGGCAGCACCATCATTCTTTTTGCTCAGGAAGAACCAGGTTCCGCCAACGGAAAGGCCCACAGCCAGCAGCACAGCAATAACGATGATGATGATCAGCTTCATTTTGCCGGCTGGTTTCGCCTCGGCGCCCGCCGCTGCTGGTGCTGCTTCTTTCTTAGCCATGCCAATAATCCGTCGTTATTCGGAGTTTTATCCGTTTTCAAAGGGTTAAGAGCAAGTGTTATGCCAGTCTATCAACAAACCTGCTCAATCTCGGTGACCTGCCCCGTGGGGCAATACGGCCAAGGCACACGCCAGCAGCGGGCCCAAACAAAATCGCCCGGCTCCCACAATCGGGGAACCGGGCGAAATGCAGTTTAGATCAGTGAGCCTGGCAACTACAGCGGCAAGCGCTCTAGGCGTAATAATCCACCAGACCACGGGCACTGACTGTGCTTGCCCGAGCGGACTCAACGCCCCCCGGATGCAGTTCCTCATCAGCACCCAACAGCTCGCTGGAAGCGCCGCCACGACCACGCCCACCATCACCTTCCTGGCCTTGCCAGCCACGACTGAGCGATTGGTCAGAGACGTTGACGTCCAGCTGGTTCATGCCCTGCTGGGCAAACAGCTCACGCAGGCGATGCATCTGCGAATCCAGCGCCTCGCGCACCCCGGCATGGGGGCTGGCAAAGGTTACCTGGCTTTGCTCCTGATTGACGCTGATGCGCACTTCCAGACGCCCCAGCTCAGCAGGATCGAGTTGAATCTCGGCAGATTTGAGGTTCTGGCTGGACATCACCATGACCCGATCCACCACGGCTTCACTCCAGCCGCCCTGATGCATCGGCACAGGCTGCCCGACCACCACCGGCGCCCGAGCCGACAACGGTGTCTGTTGACCAATGGCCTGGCTCAGCGCATTGAGCTTGCTGACGAAGTTTTCCGGCGTGGTGTTTGCCGTGCCCTCTTTCAACGCCTCAAGGCCCTTGCCCGTCAGCGCCTCCAGTTGCAGTTCGGGGAGTTCTAGGGCATCGCCCTCTACCGGCACTTCATCCTGCACAACCTGACTGGCCAGCAAGCTCTGGCTGACACTTTGCGCCTGCGCCGAAGGTGTTGCCGCCTGGTCGGCCTGCAGCTTGTCCTTCGCCCCCATTTCCAGGGCCATACGCACGGCCGGCAACTGGTTGAGCGCGTCCAGTTCAGGATCAAAACTGGCGTCGGTCATACTCGCCGGACCGGAGCTGGTCAGGCTGGTCGTAGCCACGGGTAGCGTGTCACTGACGGTTGTCAGCTCTTCGCTGTCCTCGGGCGGCAACTCACCGGTAATGCCCAACAGCAACAGCGGATCAAGTACCGCACCCTCAACTGCCGGATCACTCGGCAAAGGCTTGCCGCTATCGGCAACCTCGCCCTGTCCGGCAGCGGCAACTGCCTGCGTATCTTCGTCTTTCTTTTCCGCTGGTTTGCTTTCGCGCGCAGGCTTGGCAGAGGCCTCGCTGCGCTCGGAAGCCTTGGCCTGACGCGCCTTAGCATACTCCTGAGAGAAGCTGGAAGCCTCATTCCTGCTGGGCTCTGCGGGTTTGGCCGGCGCTTTTGCTGCAGCAGCCCGGGTCTTAACTTCAGGGGCCGATTTGAGCAGCAGATCGGGGGCAACGGACATGGATACTCTCCGCTCTGGGTTGGTCGTACGGAGAGTTTTGCAAGGGGCGGGCCAACTTGTTGGCCACAGGATAGACAGCGGGGAAATGCAGCAGCTGCAGGCTCAGTGCAGCAAGACTAGTGCCGATAACGCTGGCGCTCGGACTTGAGCAGGATGCGGACGATGGCAAATTCCCGCTCGATCTGCTCGACCAGATCGGGCGCCAGCTCAAGCTGCTCACGCCGTCCGACTTCTTCCAGCTGTTTGCACAACCCCGCCAGCATCAGCGCGCCCATGTTGCTGCAACTGCCTTTGAAGCTGTGCGCGGACAACCGCAGGTTCTGCGCATCGGCAGCCTGCTCGGCTTGGCGCAGCACCAGCAGACGCTCTTCGGAGTCAGCCAGAAAAGTGTCCAGCAGCACCGGATACTCATCTTCCATGACATCCTGTAACGCCGCCAATACGGCACTATCAAGGTGAATATCGGACAACGGCTCGCTCCCCTCGCGTGTTGCCCCGGATTATGCCCCAGGCAACCAGGAAAACTCCACGCGCACCCCCGGTTCGCCGTCGCCCCAGCTGCAACGTTCACTCAGTTGCCTGACCAGGGCCAGCCCGCGGCCGCTCAGGCTATAGCGGTTGCCGGGCGCCGCCGGTACATGCTGCGCATCGAACCCCGAGCCGCTGTCTTCGACGCGAATAATCAAGCGCCCACCCGTGCCCTCCGGCAACAACTGCAGGTGAAAGCGCACAAAACCATCGGTCAGTGCCGCCAGGCGCATGCTGCGCTGACGGTAATACTCGGCAAACCCTTCGGCATCGGCCTTGAGCGCCGAGTCCAGACCCAGCACACCATGCTCCAGGGCATTGGAATAGAGCTCGGCCAGCACACTGAACAGCGCGCCACCTTGCGGGCGCAGGCCTTGCACCTCCAGCAGCAACTGCAGCAGAAACGGCAGCGGGTTGAAGTGGCGCAGGGTTTCCCCGCGAAACTCGAAACTGGCAGACCAGTCCAGCGAATGACTCTGGCCATTGTCGGCAAAGGCCAGTGGCGGTCGCGTCAGTTGGCCATCGGCGACCAGACTGACTTCCAGCAGGCTGACATCATCCTGCTGCTCACCACTGAAACGCAGCAGCGCCTGCTGAATCTCGGCAAACAGCGCCTGCGGTTGCCGGTTGGCGGCAAACACCTCAAGCAGCCGCCCTTCACCAAACAGCTCGCCCTGCTTGTTACAGGCCTCCAGCACACCATCAGAGAGCAGAAACACCCGATCCCCGGGTGCCAGTGGGTATACCTCGTACTTGTCGTTGAAGGCAGCGGGTTCCAGAACGCCCAGGGGCAAGTGCCGCGACACCAGTGGCAAACGCTGGCCATCAGCGTGCAGCAGGTAGCCATCAGGCAGACCACCGTTCCACACCTCGACCACCTGACGCTGAAAGCTGATATTCAACACCGTGGCGCAGCAGAACACCCCGCGCGGCAGGATGCGCTTGAGCTTGGCATTGATCTCGCGCAGCACCTCGGCCAGGGAATACCCCTTGGCGGTCATGCCGTAGAACACTTCAGCCAGCGGCATCGCGCCAATCGCGGCGGGCAGACCATGACCGGTGAAATCACCCAGCAGCACATGCATGCCGCCAGAAGGTTTGAAGGCCGCCAGCAGCAGGTCGCCATTGAAGACCGCATAGGGCGATTGCAGGTAGCGGATATTCGGCGCATCCAGGCAACCAGAATGCGCCACCTTGTCGAACACGGCTTTGGCCACACGCTGCTCATTGAGCAGGTGCTCGTTGTGCCGGGAAATCAGGTCGCGCTGTTGCAGCACGGTTTCCTGCAGGCGACGCAGACGGTCCATAGCCTTGATCTTGGCTTCGAGAATGACCCGGTTATAGGGTTTGGCGAGAAAGTCGTCGCCGCCGGCCTCCAGGCACCGCACCAGGGCTTCGCCTTCGGTCAACGAGGTGAGGAAAATAATCGGCACCAGCTCTTCGCCGGCCGCCTGCTTGATCCGCCGCGCCGCCTCGAAACCGTCCATAACCGGCATCAGGGCATCCATCAGCACCAGCTGCGGGCGCTCCTGCTCAAACAGCGCCACGGCCTCCAGGCCATTACTGGCCGTCAACACGCGATGCCCCTGACGGCTGACAATAGTCGACAGTAGCATGCGATCAGCCGCGTTGTCCTCGGCAATCAGGATGGACAAGCGCTCGGACATGACACGTGCTCCGTGTCAGGCGATCTTGAACAGCTGCTCGAAATTCGAGATGGCGAGAATCTTGCGCACATCCGGGTTGCAGTTAAGCAAGCGGATCTGTGCACTGTCACCACCCGCGTGATCGCGCAGCAGCAGCAGCATGCCGAGCGCCGAACTGTCCAGGTAGGTGGTGTCTTTGAGGTCTACAACGTAGCGTTGCGGGGTGCTGTTGACGCGCTCGTAGGCATTGCGAAATTCCTGATGAGCACCGAAATCAAAGCGTCCCTGAATCAGAATGGTCAGCTCTTGCCCGTCGGATGAGGGCAGCGAGGTGATGGCCATGAATTACTCCTATCAACGAAAAGACCGGGCCGCACGTTCAGGTGGGCCAGACTGCAGGTTATGCATGATCAAGATGTAGCATCGCTACGCCCATGCGGCAACTGTTTAGGGTGAGGTGATGTTGCCATTCATGCGCCGCCGCTGACGGCAATTCGGCCTAGTACTGCGAATTGCGCGCGCTCAGGCGTTGCGACAACTCATCAAGCAGTTTCTGCTCGCGCTTGTCTTCGGCCATGCGGGCTTCGTCCTGGTAGCGCTTGACCAGTTTGCGCAGGCCCTCCAGACGGGCATAACGCTGCTGCCAGACGTCACGTACCTTATGCATATTGGCGCGGTGCCAGTCCACGCTATTGCGCTGCTGACCAATCGCCGTTTCCAGTTGCGAAAGAAAGCGCTGGTAGTTCATCAGCCACTGCCCGGAAACGCCGCGCTGGCCCTCGGTGATCCACTGCTGCTGATAATCACCGCGGTAGCGCTCCAGATCGCCCAGCTGCACTTCAGCCTGACGCAACAGGCCTTGGGCGTGGCCAAGTTGCAAGGCAGCTTCGCGCTCGGCGCGCTCGGCCATGTCGACTACCGGGGCCAGCCGTGCGGCCCGGCTTTGCGCCATGGATTAGGCCCCTGCTGCAGCGGGGTTGAAGGTGGCCGCCAACTGGGTGCGACTGTTTTCCAGGCTCTCGTTATCTTGCAGGCTCTGGCGCAGGTACTTGACCATGGCGGGCTGGCGGGCAATTGCCAGATCAGTGTCGGCATCGCCACCGGCAACGTAAGCGCCCACACTGATCAGATCACGACTCTGCTGGTAACGCGACCACAGTTGCTTGAAGCGCTGCGACAGCCGCAGGTGCTCTTCGCTGACCACCTGCGGCATCACCCGGCTGATCGACGCTTCGATATCGATGGCCGGGTAGTGCCCTTCTTCCGCCAGGCGGCGGGACAACACGATATGCCCGTCGAGCACACCACGGGCAGCATCGGCAATCGGGTCCTGCTGGTCATCGCCTTCGCTGAGCACGGTGTAGAACGCGGTAATCGAACCGCCGCCCTCCTCCGCATTGCCGGCACGTTCCACCAGCTTGGGCAGGCGGGCAAACACTGAAGGCGGATAACCCTTGGTGGCGGGTGGCTCACCGATGGCCAGGGCGATTTCGCGCTGGGCCTGGGCAAAACGGGTCAGCGAGTCCATCAGCAGCAGCACGTTCTTACCCTTGTCGCGGAAATACTCGGCAATGCGCGTGCAATACATCGCCGCGCGCAGACGCATCAACGGCGCATCGTCGGCTGGCGAGGCTACCACCACCGAACGCTTGAGGCCCTCGTGGCCGAGAATCTCATCGATAAACTCCTTAACTTCGCGGCCCCGCTCACCAATAAGCCCAACCACGATGATGTCGGCCTCGGTAAAGCGCGTCATCATGCCCAGCAACACCGATTTACCTACGCCGGTGCCGGCAAACAGGCCCAGCCGCTGGCCACGGCCAACGGTCAACAAGCCGTTGATCGAACGAATACCCACATCCAGCGGCTCGCTGATCGGATGACGGTTGAGCGGGTTGATGGTCGGACCATCCATCGGCACCCAGTCTTCGGCCTTCATGCCACCTTTGCCGTCGAGGGCGCGGCCGGTGCCATCAAGCACTCGGCCGAGCATCGACATGCCCATCGGCAGCCGACCGGTGTCAGGCAATGGCACCACGCGGGCACCTGGCGCGATACCGGCCAGACTGCCGACCGGCATGAGGAAGATCTTGCCGTTGGCAAAGCCCATGACCTCGGCTTCAACCTGCACCGGGTGGTAGCTGTCGTCGTTGATCACCAGGCAGCGGCTGCCCAGGGCTGCGCGCAGGCCTTCTGCCTCCAGAGTCAGGCCGACCATGCGCAGCAGGCGCCCTTCCACCAGCGGTTGAGTGGGCAACTGCACGGCATCGGCATAACCGCCCAGGCGCTTGGCGAAGCTCACCCGATCAAGGCGCATCGACGCTCGCCTGCTTATCTATCTGCGGGGCATCCAGGTCGATATGCAGATCCGCTTCCTGCGGGTGCGCGGCCTGTTCACGCTGCTGCTCGAAGAGTTGCTTGAGGGCCTGATTGAGGCGGGTTTCCACAGTGGCGTCGATACGACTGAGCTCGCTTTCCACGCGGCAACCGCCGGGCAGCAACGAAGCATCTTCGAGAATGCGCCAGTTTTCTTCATGGCGTTCGCGCAAGGCCTTGATCATCTCGAAGTCTTGCGGGTTAACGTGAATGCGGATGTTGCTGGTGCCCATAGGCAGCAGTTTGAGGGCCTCGCTCAATACCTGACGGATCTGGCTGGAGTCGCTGACCAGCTCGCGCTGAATCACCTGGCGCACCATCTGCCCGAGCAGCGTCACCATCGCTTCTTCCAGCTGCTGATCCTGCGCGGCAATAGGCTCGAACAGCTGAGTCATCAGTTGTTCAAGACCGACCATTTTCGCTGCTAGGGCCATGTCGGCCTCTTGCTTGGCTTTCAGTTGGCCGGCGTGGAAGCCGTCTTTCTCGCCCGTGGCAAAGCCTTCGTTGTAGGCATCCTGGCGAATGGCTTCCAACTCGTCCAACGTCAAGGGTTTGACGTCTTCCAGGGCAATCTCTTCGCTTTCGGCCGGCGCCTGCTCGCTCGTCTCAACCAACGGCTCGGCCGCCTGCTGCTCTGCGCTGGGTTCAGGCGTTTCCACTTCGGGGTCGAAGCTGGGCAGCGCCCACAGATCGACACCCTTGAGGTCCTTGGCGCGAATCAGCTCACTGGGCGGCTCTTTGCTGGACATTGTTTAGACCATTTCCTCGCCGCCCTTGCCGCCCAGGACAATTTCCCCGGCTTCGGCCATGCGGCGGGCAATGGTGAGGATTTCCTTCTGCGCGGTTTCCACGTCGCTGACGCGTACCGGGCCTTTGGCCTCGAGGTCGTCGCGCAGCAACTCGGCAGCACATTTGGACATGTTCTTGAAGACTTTTTCCTTGATCGCCTCGTCCGCACCCTTGAGCGCCAGCACCAGCACATCGGAGGACACTTCGCGCAGCAGCGCCTGAATACCGCGGTCGTCGACATCGGCCAGGTTGTCGAAGACAAACATCAGGTCTTCGATCTGGTTGGAGAGGTCTTCGTCGACTTCGCGGATCGAGTCCATCAGTTGACCTTCGACCGAGCTGTCGAGGAAGTTCATGATGTCCGCTGCACGCTTCACCCCGCCCAATGCAGCACGGGTGGTGCTGGCACTGCCGGAAAACTGTTTCTCGAGAATCTGGTTGAGTTCTTTCAGCGCCGCAGGCTGCACGGTATTCAGCGAAGAGACACGCAGGACGATATCCAGGCGCACCTTGTGATCGAAGTGGCCAAGCACTTCACCGGCCTGATCAGGATCAAGGTAAGCCACCACGATGGCCTGGATTTGCGGGTGCTCATAGCGGATCACATCCGCCACCGCGCGCGGTTCCATCCATTTCAGGCTGTCCAGACCACTGGTGCTGCCGCCTAGCAGAATGCGGTCGATCAGGTTGCCGGCCTTGTCCTCGCCCAGTGCTGCGGTGAGCATCTTGCGGATATAACCATCGGCGCCGACGCCCAGACTGGTCTGATCACCGACAATCTCGACGAACTCGCCCATTACCTGTTCGACCTGCTCGCGCTGCACGTTACGCATGCCGGCCATGGCCACGCCAACCCGCTGCACTTCCTTCGGCCCGAGATGGCGCAGCACCTGAGCTGCGTCGGTTTCACCCAGCGACAGCAGCAGAATCGCGGCCTTGTCGACCTTGCTCAACTTAGTGGCGGTTCGATTCTCACTCATCAGCGTTAATCCACTCTTTGACAACCTGGGCTACGCGGCCCGGGTCTTCGGCAACCAGGCTCTTGATTGCGTTCAATTGTGCATCATACCCCTCGCTCGGGCTCGGCAGGAGGATGCTTTGCGGGCCGCCCAGGCTGACCCGATCCTCGGCCAGCTCGCCACCCAGCGCACCCATTTCGCCCAGTTCGACGTCACCATCGCGGCCATCACCCTGCCCCTTACTGCCATTGGTGATGTTGTTGAGCACTGGACGCAACACACCAAACACCAGAATCAGGATAAACAGCACACCGAGCACTTGCTTGACGATGTCCCAGAACCACGGCTGGGTGTAGAACGGAATATCGATCAGTTCCTCGCCCAGTTCGGCGGAGAACGGCGTATTGATCACGCTGACGCTGTCGCCACGGCTGGCATCGAAACCCACCGAGTCCTGCACCAGGCGAGTAAAGCGTGCCAGGTCATCACTGCTCCATGGCACCCGGGTGGTTTCACCCGTGGCTGCGTCAACCTTGACCTGATCATCCACCACCACGGCCACCGACAGACGGCGCAAGCGCCCCTGCTGCTGCTTGGTGTAGCTGATCGAACGGTCCAGCTCGAAGTTGCGTGTGGACTGCTCGCGCTTGTCCGCTGGGTATGGCGCCAGCATCGGCAGGCCGGTGGCCGGGTCGATAATCTGCGCACCATTGGCATCCAGCAGCGGCTGCCCGGCAGCAATCGGCCCTGGCACTGCTGCCGCACCTGCGCCGGCCTGTTGCGGAGCCGCGCCAGCTGCCGGTGGCTGATTACTCAGTGCACCCGGTACACCCTGCGGCGGCTGGCTGCTGGTACGTTGTTCGTTGACCGACTGCTCACTGCGCAGCGCTGGTTGATCCGGGTTGAACATTTCCGAGGTGGACTCCACGGCACTGAAGTCCACATCTGCCGACACCTCGGCCTTGTAGCGACCCGAGCCGAGCACCGGCTGCAGAATGTTGTGCACGCGCTGGGTGAACAGGCTTTCCATCCGGCGGCTGTAGTCGAATTGCTTGCCGGCCATGGTCAGTTCGGACATTTCCTGAATATCCGAGAGCAGGTTGCCCTTCTGGTCGACCACGGTGACCTGCGACTTGTCCATTTCCGGCACGCTGCTGGCGACCAGATTGACAATGGCCATCACCTGACTGGGCTCCAGGCCACGACCGGAATACAGCTCAACCAGCACCGAGGCGCTGGGCTTGCGCTCATCACGCACGAATACCGAACTCTTCGGGATGGCCAGGTGCACGCGGGCGGCCTTGACGTTGTTCAGGCTGGAAACCGTGCGCGCCAGTTCACCTTCCAGGCCACGGCGATAACGGGTGGCCTCCATAAACTGGCTGGTGCCCAGGCCTTGTTCTTTATCGAGGATTTCAAAACCGACGCTATTGTCCTTCGGTGCGACGCCAGCTGCCGCCAGGCGCATACGCGCGCGAGCCAGATCATCGGACTTGACCAGCAACGCGCCGGAGTTAGGTTCCACGGTGTATTTGATATCGGCGGCAGACAGCGTCTCCATCACCTGGGACGCATCCATGCCATCCAGACTGCCGTACAGCGGGCGGTAATCCGGCTGCTGCGACCACAGCACCACAGCAAAGCCGATCGCCACACTGGCTGCCAGGCCCACCAGCAGACCGATCTGCCGCAACATCGACATATCGGAGAGGTTTTCCAGAAAGGTCAGGCCGAACAGCGGTTTCTTCGGCTCATCGCCACCGGTGGTGGCAGGTACGTTTGCAGCGACGGCTTCAGCCATGATTCAGCCCTACCCTTAAACCGGCATCTGCATAATGTCTTGATACGCCTGAACCAGCTTGTTACGCACCTGGGTCATGGCCTGAAAGGAAACGCTGGCTTTCTGCGAAGCAATCATCACGTCCGTCAAATCTACGCCACTGGTGCCCATTTCAAAGGCTGTGGCCAGCTTATTGGAGGCTTGCTGGGTTTCGTTGACCTTGCCCACCGCCTGCCCGAGCATCTCGGAAAAGCTCGGCGCACCGGGTTCAGGCGTGCTGGCGACAGGCTTCTGACGCGCCATGGCGTCGGCCTGCATGGAACGCATCTCCAGCATCAAGCGATTGAATTCAACACCCTGGCTCATCACTACCTCCACTGGCCGCGGTTTTTTGACGCTTCGCGGCGTTTGCAGAGGTACTGCAACAAGGGTGCCAGATTCTCGAAGTGCTCTTCAGCGCCTACTGGCGCGTTTGCGAGCGGATATACAGCGCCTCGACCTTCTCCCGCGCCCAGGGCGTTTTGCGCAGGAAGGTCAGGCTGGACTTGATGCTCGGGTCACTCTTGAAACAGCGAATGTCGATGCGCTGCGCCAGGCCATCCCAACCATAGCGTGCCACCAGAGCATTGAGAATGGCTTCAAGGGTTACACCATGCAGCGGGTTGTTCGGTGATTGAGTCATGCGGAACCTGTTTGGCAAGGCAATGAGAGGAACAATGCCCGCCACCTTAGCCAAGCGTGCCGCCGAGGCAAAGCCCAAAGACACCACAGGCTTTTTTACGGGCCCATAAAAAAGCCGGCCCAACACCAAGGGTGTGGGCCGGCGAAGCACTATCGGGTCACACGCACACAACCGCGGAAAGCTCCCGCGCGGCAACTGAGCGACCAATCAATTGCCGTTTATCAGTGGCACTCAGGCCGACTGGTATTCCTTCTCGGCTTCGTCGAAGCGCTTGATCATGCTGGCGGACGGACCATTGCCGACCTTGCTGAACACCAGAATGGCGATGGTGGCGAAGATAAAGCCCGGGATGATTTCGTACAGGCCCAGGTGACCGAGGAAGTTTTTCCACAGGATCACGGTCAGGGCACCAACCAGCATGCCGGCCAGCGCGCCGTTGCGCGTCATCTGTTTCCAGACCAAGGACAGGATCACCACCGGACCGAAGGCAGCACCAAAGCCTGCCCAGGCGTAGGACACCAGGCCCAGAACGCGGTTTTCCGGATTGGCGGCCAGCATGATGGCGATAACAGCGATCAGCAGCACCATGGCGCGGCCGACCCAGACCAGCTCGGTCTGCGAAGCATCTTTACGCAGGAAGGCCTTGTAGAAGTCTTCTGTCAGGGCGCTGGAGCACACCAGCAACTGGCAACTCAGGGTGCTCATCACGGCAGCCAGAATGGCAGACAGCAGGATGCCGGCAATCCACGGGTTGAACAGCAGTTTGGCCAGCTCGATAAATACGCGCTCCGGGTTCTCGGTTACCGGGCCAGCGAGGTCCGGGTTGGCGGAGAAGTACGCGATACCGAAGAACCCAACTGCCACTGCACCGCCCAGGCACAGGATCATCCAGGTCATGGAGATGCGACGGGCTGCCGGGATCGATTTCACCGAATCGGCCGCCATAAAGCGCGCCAGGATGTGCGGCTGACCGAAGTAGCCCAGGCCCCAGGCCATCAGCGAAATCACACCAACAAAGGTTGCGCCTTTGAGCATGTCGAAGCTGGTAGCGTCTTTCAGTTCAATAGCCGCGAAAGTGGCATCAGCACCGCCAGTGGCAATAATCACCACAATCGGGGTGAGGATCAGGGCGAAGATCATCAGCGTAGCCTGCACGGTGTCAGTCCAGCTCACCGCCAGGAAACCACCGATAAAGGTGTAGGCGATGGTCGCTGCCGCACCGGCCCACAGCGCCGTCTCGTAGGACATGCCGAAGGTGCTTTCAAACAGGCGGGCACCGGCCACAACGCCCGAGGCGCAGTAGATGGTGAAGAACACCAGAATCACCAGCGCGGAGAAGATGCGCAGCACACGGCTGCTGTCTTCAAAGCGGTGAGTGAAATAATCCGGTAGGGTCAGGGCGTTGCCGTTGTGCTCGGTCTGCACACGCAGACGGCCGGCTACGAACAGCCAGTTGAGGTAGGCACCGACGATCAGGCCGATGGCGATCCAGCCTTCGGACAGGCCGGAGAGGTAGACAGCACCTGGCAGGCCCATCAGCAGCCAACCACTCATGTCCGAGGCACCGGCCGACAGCGCGGTGACGAAACTGCCCAGGCTGCGGCCGCCCAGGATGTAGTCGGAAAGGTTTTTGGTGCGCATGTAGGCGAACAGGCCAATCAGCACCATCAGTGCGATGTACACCACGAAGGTGACGAGCATCGGAGTATTTGCAGTCATTGGGGAGCTCCCCTCTTGATTGTTGTTATTTCGGCAACAGGGGGTAGCCCCATTGCCCACGTGGCAATCCACACCCGCGGTAACGGGTATCTGTAGCGACAAATCGGTTCAAGCAGCGGGCAACGGCAACTGCAAACCCCATGCAGCACTCACCACCGCCCAACCGTTTGCCCCTGTCGAGGCAACTGAAGCCCCAATACAACAACGGGCGCATGCCATATCAGACAGTCGCCCGTATAAATCCATTTAGGCGCCAGCCAGCGACATGCATACCGCTAACTGACGTCGCCAGCTCCACCACAGACACGCTGAAACGGGTCAACCACACCCCGTCAAAGCCCTTGAATGAACACTGTCTGTATATAGGTGTAGCCCAACTGCACTAACCTGCCGTGACAACCGGCCGGCAAAAAACTGCGCAATGCATAAGTAGGGAACGGAATTTAGTGGCAGAGGCATGGCCGCTTCTTACAAAAAACTCTGAAGTTTTTGCAAAAACCTCCAGGCCTGGGAACTTCCCGCAAACGATTGTTTTATGCCAATGCCGCGAAAAACTGCTGACAGTGCCACCCATCGCCTGTACGCATGGCAGCCAGGAGGTGTGTGTTGCTGAGCGAAGCGTCCGATTACGCCATTTACCGACGTGCAATCTCGCAATTGATGCAGGGCGAAGAACAATTGCCCAGCCTGCCGACCATTACCTTGGATATTCGCCGCGCCCTGGGTGACCCGAACCTGTCGAGCAACGCTCTGGTGCGACTGATCAGCCGCGACCCCGCACTCAGTGCCCTGCTGATGAAACACGCCAGCAGCGCGCTCTACCGCCAGGCCATCGCGCCGAAAACCCTGCGTGATGTGATCAACCTGCTCGGTCTGGCGGAAGTGGATCGGATCACCATGGTGCACAGCATCAGAAGCCTGTTCACCCTGCACAGCGCCGCGCACAAACGCCTGTTTGTCGAGACCTGGGAGCGCCTGGTGATCAAGGCCAGCACCTGTGCCATGCTTGCCCGTCTGCTCGGCCACGTCACGGCTGAACATGCACTGCTGGCCAGCCTGCTCAGTGAAGTGGGCAATCTGGTCGTGCTGTCAGCCTTCAAGAATGACAGCCAGGCACCCTCAGGTGCGTTGTACGACAAGCTGTGCTGCGAATACGGCAAGTCGCTGGGAGTGATCGTGCTGAAAAAGTGGTCGGTGGATAGCCACTACATCGAAGTAATCCGCGACACCGGCAACTGGCAACGCAGCCCAGGGCGTAGCCTGCAGTTGCTGGATTTGGTCAATCTGGCGCTTTACCACGCCACCAAGCAGCACAGCCCAAGCGCCGAACTGCCGCCGCTGGAACAGCTGGCGGCCTATCAAAAATTATTGCCACCGCAAAATTTCATCAGTGAGAACGGCGAGCTTGAGGTGGTCGTCAGCCATCATGATGAAATCCAGGCGATTGCCCAGACCCTGCGCTAGCTAACGATCCAGCACCTGACCCCGCTGCGGTGCCAGGCGCGCCAGCAACCGATTCTGGGCTGTAATGGCCACGCCCTCAGCGGTCATGGCCTTCTGCAGGTTCTCCACCAATGCATTGAAGTCACTGGGTGTCAGCCCCAGCCCCTTATGGCTTTCCTCCAGGCTGTCACCGGTGTAGGTGCACGGGCCTCCGGCGTCCACGCAGAAATGCTCGACCAGTTTGTCACGCAACCGCTCGATATCGATGTTCTCGAAGTGCCGCACAATGCGCGGGTCACCGGCAACGTTGAGCAGCATCCCCTCGACAATCCGGGTAATCCCCGCCTGTTCACCCAGCTCACGGTACAGGCTGTCGTCTTTGACCGACGACTGGGCACAGGCCGTCAGGGTCAGAACAGCAGCCAATAACAGACTACGCATACTTAAAAACTCCCCTGCACAGACAGGTAGACGCCATCCTGATGCTCCAGCGTGGCGATTTCGCCAAGCCGGGCATAAGCCAGCACCACGGCCAGGTGCTTGTTGGGAAAGTAGCCGAGAAACAGATCCGCCCAGTCACTTTCCCCGGCAAAATTCAGGTTGTCCGGTTTTTCGCGGTACTCCACGCCCAACGCCCAACTGGGGTTGAACAGCACGGCGACGGAGCCCTCTTTGAGCACGGAATGGCGGTCACGGCGATCGCCACCAAAGCCCAGCAAGCCCAGTTCATTGGCCCGGCTATAGCGAACACCACCATTGAGCAGCAGGTTGTAGCCAAAAGCGCCACCCAGGATCAACCGGCTGGCGGTGATATAGCCTTCGGTGTCTTCGCTACGCTGCGCGCCCACCAGACTGGGGATCAGAAAATCCTTCTGTCGCTTGTGCTGGAGCCCCAGAGACACCTGCGGCAGCTGGTCATAAATCAGGTCACCGAACAGGCGCACCTTGAGGCCGAAGATGTCCTGGCTCAGGCTGTTCTCCGGCAGATTCAGGCCGCGCGCCAGGTTGCCCAGATCAAAACGCTGGCGGGCGTAGGACAGCTCGATGCGGTTATCAAAGGCAACACCAACGCCGGCCACATCCAGGCGGTAATCACCGGTTTCCACCCGTGTGGCAAACACATCCGCGCCCCACTCACCGCGCTCGCCATAGCCTGAAAGCACCGCCCAGGGCGTGATGCCACCACCGGCAGCGCCCTCAATACTGCTGGCTCCACCAGTGGCCAGCAGCCTACCATCAGCACAGGCCAGCTGGCTCAGCAGGCCGAGAAACAGCACAACACAAGAAGACCGTTTATTCATGCTCAATGCACCAGACTCGAGGTGGCGTGCACGTGCTGCGCCATCCAGGTTTCAAAGGCTTTGGCCGCCAGGGGCCGACTGATCAGGTAACCCTGGGCGATGTCGCACTGCCAGCGCCCGAGCAGTTGCAGGCTGCGCTCGAACTCGACCCCTTCGGCCACCACCTTGAGCCCCAGGCTATGGCTCATTTCGATGGTCGAGCGGACGATCACCGCGTCTTCGCTAGCGTCGTCCAGGTCACGGATAAACGACTGGTCGATTTTCAACTCCTGCACCGGCATGCGCTTGAGCTGCGCCAGAGACGAATAGCCCGTGCCAAAATCATCCACCGACAGGCTGATGCCGCACTCACGCAGCCCATGCAACACCTGCAGGGCCACTTCGGGGTTGAGCATCACCCCGCTTTCGGTAATTTCGAAAATCAGCTGCTGCGCAGGCACCTGGTAAGTATCCAGCAACTGGCGGACGCGAGCCGGCAGCTGCGGATCAATCAGATCCTCGGTGGAAATATTCAACGACACCTGCACACGCAACCCACGGCCCGCCCACTCACGCAGCTGACGGCTGACCTCTTCAATCACCCAGGCGGTCAGTAGCTGGATACTCCCGGTGCGCTCGGCCAGCGGGATGAATTCCCCCGGCGAGACCATCCCCAGCACCGGATGCTGCCACCGTAGCAGGGCCTCAGCCTGCCGCACCAGGCCGGCGGCGATATCCAGTTTCGGTTGATAGTGCAGCAGCAGTTCGCCCTTGCTGGCGGCATGGCGCAGATCACGAATCAGGCGAATCTGCCGCTGCTGGGCATCATCACGGCCACGCTGATACACCTGCAGATGGCTGGCCAGCCCAGCGGCATCCTGCATGGCAATGGCCGCGCGGCGCAGCAAGTCCTCCGGAGCATTGCCATCTACGGGGTAGCTGGCAATGCCGATACGGCAATCCAGGGTGACGTCATGACTGCCAACGCGCAGAGGTTTGAGCAGCAACTGCTGCACCTTGTCGGCAATACCCACTGCGCTGTCGCTATCGGTGTTTTCCAGCAACAGCAGAAACTCGTCGCCAATGATCCGCGCCACGCTGTCGCCGGGGCGCAGAGTCGCCTGCAGACGCCGGCTCATCTGCTGCAGGGCCAGATCGCCCCCCTCAGGCCCGAGGCTTTCATTGACTGCACGAAAGTTGCCAATCCCCAGGTAGATCAGAGCCGTGCTGCGCTGCGCAGTTATCGCACTGCCCAGCCGTTCCAGGGCCAGGGTGCGGTTGGGTAAACCCGTCAGGGGGTCATGCAAGGCATTGTGCGCCAGCTGCCGCTCACGCTCGGCAATTCCGTGTTGCATGGCCTTGAACGCCTTGGCCAACTGCCCCAGCTCATCGCTGCGCTGCAGATCCAGCTCCGCCTCGTAATCCCCCTGACGCACCCGCTCGGCGACCCCTGCCAACTGCTGCACAGGCTGGGAAACCGTACGCGCCAGCAATAGCGCACCAGCCAGCGAGGCCGTCAGGGCCGCCAGCGCAATCAACAGAATCTTCTGATCCAGCGGGGCAAACGCCAGCTGCGCCTGACTGAGGGATTTATGCAGCAACACCCGCACCTCAAAGCCATCCCCCACGGCCAGCACCAGATTCTGGTTGAGGTACTGCTGGCTGCCCAGTACACGAATGGCATCACCGTTCATCCCCCCTACGGCAACACGCAGCTGCTCGCGCTCGGCCGGCATCAGGGTGCTGATCCAGATATCCGCGGCACCCTCTTGAGTCGCCAGCAGCGTCAGATCCAGGTGGGTCAACTCACGCAGTTCAGCCGCAAATGCAGTGTCCACCTGAAAGCCCATCATTACCCGGGCAATCGGCAATGGCGCGGTAACGGTGGCTTGCACCAGCAGGTAGATCTTGTCGGCAATCGGCATCAGGAAGATCTGCACGCCTTCGCGCTGACGCTGCACCACCTGGGCACTCAGGCGTTTGGCTGTCTGCTCACTGACCTGCTGATCGGTACTGACTTCCAGACGACCATCCAGGCTCAGCATCATCACCACGCTGGCATTAATCCGTGCACCATGATTGGCCAGCGCCGAGCGAATGGTTTCCGCGTCGCCACTGGCCACCGCATCCTTAAAGCCAAAATCCGCCGCCAGCACCTGCACCGCGTCGTGCAACTGGCTGCCGCGCATCTCCAGCAAGCGCTGAAACACCAGACTGCCGACTTCCAGTTGCTCATTAGCCTGACTGCGTACCGCTGCGTTAGTAGCCGCCTGGACTGCCACATACAGCGCCCCCACCACGACCAGAAGCAGCAGCACCAGTACGCCGGCAATACGCGCCTGAAAACTATTGCGCAGCATCACGAGCTTTCTTGAAGGCCTCACCAAAGGCGCTGGTCGGCGCACGAGGTGCTAGCGGATTGGCGGGAGCCTGCATGGCCAGGGTGAAACGTTGCTGACTGCCTGCCGCACTCACCTGCACCTCCCCCGCAGCCTGCGGCAACATATCGGGCGCCTGCGGGTGCCAGAGGCTGACGCTGTAGCTGCCAGCGGGCAACTGATCAATATTCAGCCGCCCCTGCTCATCACTAACGGCAAACCAGGGATCATCCGTGACATAGACATAGCCCACCATCCAGTCATGGATATTGCAGCCGAGCACCACCACACCCGGTTTGTCGAAGATCACCGGTTCACTCGGCGTACCCTGATAGAGGCGCAGCTCGAAGCGCTTGGCCAGCGAAAAGGAATAGACGTGATGGCGAATATTGTCGCTATTGGGGAACGACACCGCGGTGCCGGTACGCACCGCCAGCACATTCGGGGCGAACTGCTGTGAGCGCTGGTCCATGATGGACTGACCTGCAGCTGCGGACGTGCCCGTCGTACCGCGCAGAGTAAGCACGGCATTGGCCAATGGCTGCCCCTGACTGTCCACCAGCTCAGCCGCGAGATTGGCCGCCTGCAACGACAACGCACTCAGCAACCCGCCTAACAGCAGCGGCCAACGCAATAACGGATGCTTACTCATCAAGACTACTCGCACGTTCAGGGCACACTTGAATATGAACAGCATCCTTGCCCTTGCACAGCTTTATCTGTGTCCAGCTCAGCTTAGCCGGCCCTCCGCAGAAGAGCACGCTTCTGCGGCGATACAAACCATGCAGGGTATTCAGGTGGTCTGCGCAGCGGCCTAGTTGGCACCACGCAAGCGTTTGGGCGTCAACCCGAGGTAGCGCCGCATCGCCGTGGTCAAGGCGCTCTGGCTGGAAAAACCACATTCCTCGGCAATCCGGATCAGCGGCAAGCCACTCTCGCGCAGCAGCCGGGCCGCGCGATCAAGCCGGGTTTTCAGCAGGTACTGGTGCGGGGTCAGGCCGACAGCGTCTTTGAACTGGGCATGAAAGTGACTTGGGCTCAGACAGGCAACCTGCGCCAGCTCGGCGACACTGATGCGCCGCGCCAGATGCTCGACGATATAACTGTCGAGCCGCTCCAGATTCAGCGGCCCCAGCGCCCGTGCATGTGGCTCGCCAAACAGGCGCAGGTGCAGCGCACGCAGCAGTACGCCACCCAACGCCCGCGCCAGTAATGGATCAGAGCCGTAGCGCTCAAGCTCAGCGCCGGCGTAGCTCAGCAGGTTCTGGAAATCAGCATCCAGCTGCGGGTAGCGCGGCGTCTCGAACAGCCCCGTCAGCAGCTGCAGGTCTTCGCTGGAGATGCCCTGCTCGTCGAGATCAATGATCAGCATGCGGTTGTCACCCATGCCGGCGAACTGGTGATCGGCATCCCCCGGCACCAGACAGGCGCGCATGCGGCACACTTCACCACCGCGCCCGTTCACCTCGAATTCGGCACGCCCAGCCAGCGACAACACCAGTTGGTGGTGATCATGAGTGTGTTCATGGGCTTGGTCATCGAGGCGTATCAAGCGCGCATTGAGCATTGAAAGTGCAACCCTGATTTGCAAAGGTGCAACTTTACTCCTTTGAAAGGTAAAACTGCAGCCTGAACGACAGATGGAGAAAAGTGAAACCTCGTTTCACCCCTCTGCCAAATTTACTCCGCGCACCCGGAACCGCTATGCTGACCAGCCCTCAACCTGCCTCAGGAGTTCGCCATGCCTGTGATCCGCACGGCACTGCTACTCAGCCTCGCACTGCTCGCAGCCTGCGCGCAAACACCCAGCAGTGTCACCCTGGAGCAGAAGCAGCAAGGCAAATGCCCGCTGTCAGTGCAGGTTGGCCAGCAATTTATCCTGCGCCTGCCCAGCAACCCCACCACCGGCTTTCGCTGGTTGCTACGTGACGCTGCCCCGCAGGTGCTGCAAAGCCTCGGCCCGGAGGTTTACAGCAACCCGGAAGACGCCGGCCTGGTCGGTAGCGCCGGGATTTCCACCTGGCGATTCCAGGTGGCCAAGGCCGGCGAAGGCCAACTGGCCCTGACCTATGAGCGCCCGTGGGAAGTCGGTGTAGTACCGGCCCAGCGCTTCAACTGCACGATCAAGGCCCGATAACTGGCGCGAAATGCTGCTCTAACTGGCACCTATGGCGTGGTCAGTTAATTGGCGACACGCCATAGTGCTGACCTTTCAAGCATCAAGGAAAAGGTCATGCGTTATCTGCTGCTGGGTTTGCTGGGCGCCGCACTGTTTCTCTATGCACGGCTCAGCGGCCTGAATGAACTGGGCCTGCTCAGCAAAGGCATCCCGGTCATCGCCCTGCTGCTGTGGCTGCGCACAGCACCCAGCGGCCTGTATCGACGCTGGATCAGTCTCGGCCTGCTCGCTTCACTGGCAGGCGACATTCTGCTCGACTGGCCGGCTGATCTGTTCGTTTTCGGCCTGGGCGCCTTCCTGCTGGCCCACCTGGCCTACCTGCGCGCCTACCTGAGCGATTGTAGACAACCCGCCTGGCTGGCCCTGCTGCTGGCTCTGGGCGCGGGCGGGACGATGTTTGCCATCCTCGCCAGCGCCAACCTGGGGCCCCTGCTGATCCCCGTGGCCTGTTACGCCCTGGCCATCAGCGCCATGCTCTGGCGCGCCCTCGCTCGCCTTGGTCAACCTGGGCTGCCCAGTACCTCAACACGCCTGGCCGCCGTAGGTGCCGCGCTGTTTGTGCTGTCTGACAGCCTGATCGGCATCAACCGCTTTGTTGCACCCTTCGAGGCGGCGCCCCTGGCGATCATGCTCAGCTACTGGCTGGGGCAATGGGCCATCGCCGCGTCGGCCTTCAAACCGCCCCGCTAAGCCATCGCCACGCAGATTTGCGACCAATAACGGCAATCAAGGTTTGGCTATACCGCGCACTTGGCTAAAATGCCCGGCTTTATTGACCAGTGCGCAGCCATCGTGAGCAAACAGCCCGACCGTCTTTTCGCCCAACCCCTGGCCCAGGTGCCGGACTTCGTGTTCAACGAGGATGTGGTGCGGGTCTTCCCCGACATGATCAAGCGCTCGGTGCCGGGCTACCCGACCATTGTCGAGAATATCGGCGTTCTGGCCGGTCAGTTCGCCCAACCGCACAGCGTGCTGTATGACCTGGGCAGCTCTCTGGGTGCCGTTACCCAGGCGCTGCGCCGGCATGTGCAGATCGCCGACTGCCGGGTGATCGCCGTGGACAACTCCAGCGCCATGGTCGAACGCTGCCGCGAATACCTGCACGCCCAGGACTCGATGTTTCAGGAGTTGCTACCCGTCGAGGTGCTTGAAGCCGACATTCTCCGCCTCGACTTTCAGCCCACTTCGCTGGTCGCACTGAACTTCACCCTGCAATTTATCCAGCCTGAACAACGCCTCGACTTACTGACGCGGATTCGCCAAGCCCTAGTGCCCGGCGGCGCGCTGATCCTCTCGGAAAAACTGCAATTCGAAGATGCCGAACAGCACGCCCTGCTCGGCGACCTGCATATCGCCTTCAAGCGGGCCAACGGCTACAGCGAGCTGGAAATCGCCCAGAAACGCAGCGCCATCGAGAAAGTCATGCTCCCCGACAGCCTGGAGCAGCACCGCGAACGCCTGCTCGCCGCCGGCTTCAGCCAGGTAGTGCCGTGGTTCCAGTGCCTTAATTTTGCCTCGATGATTGCTCTGCCATGATCAGCCGCCTCGACCTCGACGCCCTGCAAGCCACGCTTGCCGGCACCCCACTGCAAGACTGGTCGGCAGATCTGCCCGGGCAGATCGACGCCAAACTGGCCATCGGTCACGGCGACCTGCCACGCTGGTATGGCGCGGTACAGGCACTGCCGGAACTGAACGTCGAACAGCTGGAGCTGCTGCACAACTTCACGTTCGACGGCAGCTGTGATGAAGCCACACGCGCCGAACTGAAAAGCGCCCTGCAGGGCCTGATTCCCTGGCGCAAGGGACCCTTTCATCTGTTTGGCGTGCATGTCGACACCGAGTGGCGCTCGGACTGGAAGTGGCAGCGGGTCGCCCCCTACCTCGACCTGAAGGGCAAGCGCGTGCTGGATGTCGGCTGCGGCAACGGCTACTACATGTGGCGCATGCTCGGCGCCGGTGCAGACAGTGTGATCGGCATCGACCCGAACTGGCTGTTCCTCTGCCAGTTCCTGGCCATGAAGAACTACCTGCCGGATCTACCGGCCTGGCACCTGCCCCTGGCCTTCGAGGAGTTGCCAGGCAAGCTGCAAGGCTTCGACACGGTGTTTTCTATGGGAGTGCTGTATCACCGCCGCTCGCCCATCGATCACCTGATCGACCTCAAGGATTGCCTGGTCAAGGATGGCGAACTGGTGCTGGAAACCCTGGTGGTGGAAGGTGATGCACAGCAGGTATTGGTACCCGAAGACCGCTACGCGCAGATGCGTAACGTCTGGTTTCTGCCTTCGGTGCCGGCGCTGGAGCTGTGGCTGCGCCGCGCCGGTTTCGTCGATGTGCGCTGCGTAGATGTCAGTACCACCAGCGTGGACGAACAGCGCTCGACCGAGTGGATGCGCTTCCAGTCGCTGCCGGAATTTCTCGACCCCGCCGACCATAGTCGCACCGTGGAAGGCTTGCCGGCACCCAGCCGTGCGGTGCTGATCGCCCGCAAGCCGTAACTCCCTGCACAACTCCCGTGCGGTGGACATGGCTCAACATGTCCACCGCGTAACGGATCCACTTATATCTCTAGCTAGCCGCGGTTGGCCGCCGCGATGATCAGCGCCTTCATCTCTGCCACGGCCTGCTTGAAGCCGACAAACAGCGCATGCGCCACCAGGGCGTGGCCAATGTTCAGCTCATTGATCCCGGCGATCGCCGCCACCGGCTCAACGTTGTGGTAGTGCAGGCCATGCCCGGCATTGACGATCAACCCATGTTGCAGGCCGCAGGCCACACCATCGCGAATCCGTGCCAATTCGCGTGCGGCTTCTTCCGGAGTATGCGCGTCGGCATAGCGCCCGGTGTGCAGTTCAATCGCCGGGGCACCGACGCGCTTGGACGCTTCGATCTGCTGTGGGTCCGGGTCGATAAACAGCGACACTTCGCAGCCAATTTTGCTCAGGCGCTCAACCGCGGCGCGAATTCGCGCCTCCTGCCCGGCCACATCCAGACCACCCTCAGTGGTCAGCTCCTGGCGGGTTTCCGGCACCAGGCAGACATGCTCGGGGCGAATGCTCTCGGCGAAGGCGAGCATTTCCTCGGTAACGCCCATTTCGAAGTTCATCCGCGTCTGCATGACCTCCTTAAGCAAGCGCACATCGCGCTCCTGAATATGCCGGCGATCTTCGCGCAGGTGCACGGTAATGCCATCAGCACCGGCTTCTTCGGCATCCAGCGCGGCCTTCACCGGATCCGGGTAGCGGGTGCCACGGGCCTGGCGCAGGGTGGCCACATGGTCGATGTTCACACCCAGCAGAATACGATTGGCATCAGTCACGGCTTGGCTCCTTGAGCGTCATGAAAAGTTCGCGGCTGACCAGCGGTCGACCACCTAAATGAGGGGCCAAGGCCTGACGCATCAGACGCTTGGCGGCAGCCAGAGCACCCGGCTCGGCCCAGTTGGCCTCGGCCATGGCCAGCAGTTCAGCACCCTGAAACACGCCAGGCTGTACATGCCCGACTGGCACCAGGCCGGTCTCGGTGTGCAAGCGGTACAGGCCGGTGGCAACGATGGGTTGGCCTTCGCAGTCCAAGTCCAGGGCAAAACCATAGCCCAGCTCGTCCAGCAAGCGCCATTCAAACGAGCGCAGCAACGGCTCCAACGCGCGCCCTTCGGCCAGCGCCAGAACGGTCATGGCGTAGTGCTGAAAAATCGTCGGATGCGGGTCTTCGGCAGGCAGCAAGCGGATCAACAGCTCATTGAGGTACAGGCCGCTGAACAGCGCCTCGCCCACCAACAGATTGGGAATACCTGCTGGCTCCAGGCGGCCGACAGTCTTCAGCTCGCCACGGCCACGAAATTCGGCTTCCAAGGGAATAAACGGCCGCGCCAGGCTGCCCGCTTTACCCCGCGCCCCGCGCAATACCGCACGCAGTCGGCCTTGCGGGGTAAGAAAGTCCACCAGCGCGCTGCTTTCACGGTAGGCCCGGCTGTGCAAAACATAGGCGGGCTGGCTGGGGGCAAGCATGCAGGCTTACTCGCAATGGCGGGCGCAAGGCGCGCCCGCAGACGGATCAGATATCGTCGTAGCCCAGTGAACGCAGGGCGCGCTCGTCATCGGACCAGCCACCTTTGACCTTGACCCAGAGGTTGAGCATGACCTTGGAGTCGAACATCACCTCCATGTCCTTGCGCGCTTCCTGGCCGATACGTTTGATCCGCTCACCCTTGTCACCAATAATGATCTTCTTCTGCCCATCACGCTCGACCAGGATCAGCGCGTGAATATGCAGGATACGCCCGTCGCGCTTGAATTCCTCGATTTCCACGGTGATCTGGTACGGCAGTTCGGCACCGAGCTGGCGCATGATCTTCTCGCGCACCAGCTCGGCAGCAAAGAAGCGGCTGGAGCGGTCGGTGACCTGATCTTCCGGGAAGAAGTGCACACCCTCCGGCAAACGTTCGCCCACCAGTTTTTCCAGGGTGTCGAGGTTGTGCCCCTGCTGGGCCGACACCGGCACGATCTCGGCGTTCGGCAGTTGCTGGGCCAGCCACTCCAGGTGCGGCATCAGCTCGGCCTTGTCTTCCAGGCGATCAGTCTTGTTGATCGCCAGAATCACCGGGCCTTCGACGTACTGGATACGCTCAAGCACCATCTGGTCCTCATCGGTCCAGCGGGTACGGTCAACCACAAAAATCACCACATCGACATCCTTCAGCGCCGACGAAGCGTTCTTGTTCATATAACGGTTGAGAGCTTTCTCGTTGTTCTTGTGCAGGCCGGGCGTATCAACGTAGATGGCCTGCACCTCGCCCTCGGTCTTGATGCCGAGCATGTTGTGGCGGGTGGTCTGCGGCTTGCGCGAGGTGATCGCCAGCTTCTGCCCAAGGATGTGGTTGAGTAGCGTCGACTTGCCCACGTTGGGCCGGCCAACGATGGCGACATAGCCACAGCGTGTAACAGGTGAATCAGTCATTGCCATTCTCCACACCCAGGGCAATCAGCGCGGCCGCGGCGGCCACCTGCTCGGCAATACGCCGGCTGGCACCCTGCCCCTGGGTTTTATCATTGAGTAGGGTGACCTGGCACTCCACGACAAATGTCCGGCAATGCGGTTCACCCTGAATATCCACCACTTCATAACGCGGCAGCTCGCAAGCGCGCGATTGCAGAAACTCCTGCAGGCGGGTTTTCGGGTCTTTGTTGGTGTCGACCAGGGTCAGGCTGTCCAGTTCATTGGTCAACCAGGCCAGCACGCGCTCGCGTGCCGCCTCCATGCCGGCATCCAGATAAATAGCCCCGATGAGGGCCTCCAGGGCGTCAGCAAGAATCGACTCGCGGCGAAAACCACCGCTTTTCAGCTCACCGGAGCCCAGACGCAGGTATTCACCCAAGTCAAAACCACGGGCCAATACGGCCAGGGTTTCACCTTTTACCAAGCGCGCCCGCAAACGGGACAGCTGACCTTCGCGCGCCTGAGGGAAGCGCTCGAACAACGCCTCGCCAGCAACGAAGTTGAGGATGGCATCACCGAGAAACTCCAGGCGCTCATTGTTGCGCCCGGCAAAACTGCGGTGGGTCAGCGCCAGGATCATCAGCTCCTGATCCTTGAAGGTATAACCGAGCTGACGCTCAAGGCGGGCTAACGAAGCACTCACGGCATGCGCACACGAAATTCTTTGTCGAAGCGCACGACCAGATCGATGTTCTGGATCAATGGCTCACGCTTCTCATACTTCAGGTGAGCCTTGAACTCATTGTTTTCCACTTTAATCTTCAAGGCATCCTGAAGGTTCAGATCACGGATACTGTTGACCTGCATGCCCTTGCTGACATGGCTATAAAACTCGTTAATGCTGCGAATATTGGCAGCCTTGTCGGTTTCAACCGAAGTAATCAGTTTTTCCATCGACATATAGTCGAAGTAATGTGGCAACACCTTAAAAGCCGCACTGGCAAAAAACGCAACCAACGCCAAAACCATCAGCCAACTTAAAATCGACATCCCTTTTTGCGAATGCGCAGATTTCATATTTGTCCCCAAATTCGAGTTATGTAGGAGCCGTTACGGCTGGAGGCAAGACTATATATAGCCTGCGGCGCTGTATTTAACAGCGTCGCAACGTCATCAGCAGGTCAGTGAATAAGGCCTACGCGGGAGAAGTTCGGCAAGTTGCGCGACTTCGGATCCGGCCAGCTCATCCAGATGGCGAAGGCCTTACCGACAATGTTCTGGTCAGGCACCATGCCCAGCAAGTGCTTGGGAATGGCCGGATCATTCCAGTAACGGCTGTCGTTGGAGTTGTCGCGGTTGTCGCCCATCATGAAGTAATAGCCGTTCGGCACCACCCACTCACGCCCTGGCTCAACCCGATAACGCTGCATTTCCTTGCGGATCTGGTGCTCGGCTGCACCGAGTTTCTCGTTATACAGCACCGCGCTGCCCAAACTGCCGGGTTCATCACCGATCAGTTGCTGAGCAACCAACTCACCGTTGACGGTCAGACGCTTGTCGCTGCTGTAGGCAATCCGGTCACCCGCTAGGCCGACCACACGTTTGATGTAGTTGATGTTCGGATCGCTGGGGTAGCGGAACACCATCACATCACCGCGCTGCGGATCGCCCACCTCAATCACCTTGGTGTCCAGCACCGGCAGGCGAATGCCATAGGCAAACTTGTTGACCAGAATAAAGTCGCCCACTTCCAGCGTCGGCTTCATCGACCCCGATGGAATCTGGAACGGTTCGACCAGAAACGAGCGCAGCACCAGCACAATCGCCAGCACTGGGAAGAACGATTTACCGTACTCCACCAGCAGCGGTTCCTTGTTCAGGCGCTCCACCACTTTCTCGTCAGGCTCGCTGACTTGCCCATGGTAGGTGGCGATAGCCGCCCGCCGGCGCGGAGCCAGAAAGACCAGATCGAACAACGCCAGCACACCACAGACGGCGACGGCGATAACCAGCAACAGCGGGAAATTTAGCGACATAGGACCTAACTATCCAACCTGAGCACTGCAAGGAAGGCTTCCTGTGGGATTTCCACGTTGCCGACCTGCTTCATGCGTTTTTTACCGGCCTTCTGCTTTTCCAGCAGCTTGCGTTTACGGCTGACGTCACCGCCGTAGCACTTGGCCAATACGTTCTTGCGCAGCGCCTTGACCGTAGTCCGCGCGACGATCTGGCCACCGATGGCCGCCTGAATCGCCACATCGAACATCTGCCGAGGAATCAGCTCTTTCATCTTCTCGGTCAACTGCCGGCCTTTGTAGTGGGCGTTGTCCTTGTGCACGATCAGCGCCAACGCATCGACCTTGTCACCGTTGATCAGCACATCCAGCTTGACCAGATTGGCTGACTGGTAGCGATCAAAATGGTAATCCAGCGAAGCATAACCACGGCTAGTGGACTTCAGGCGGTCGAAGAAATCGAGCACTACTTCGTTCATCGGCAGGTCGTAACGAACCTGAACCTGGGACCCGAGGAACTGCATATCACGCTGTACACCGCGCTTCTCGATACACAGGGTAATCACGTTACCCAGGTGTTCCTGCGGCACCAGGATAGTCGCAGCGACGATCGGCTCGCGGAAATCCTCTACCGACGAAACATCCGGCAGCTTGGATGGGTTGTCGACGTAGATCGTCTCACCATTCTTGAGCAGCACCTCGAAAATCACGCTTGGCGCGGTGGTGATCAGATCCAGGTCGTACTCGCGCTCCAGACGCTCCTGGATGATCTCCATGTGCAACATGCCGAGGAAGCCGCAACGGAAGCCAAAACCCAGCGCATCAGAACTTTCCGGCGAGTACTGCAGTGACGAGTCGTTGAGGGTCAACTTCTGCAACGCATCACGGAAATCTTCAAAATCTTCGGAGCTGACCGGGAAAAGGCCGGCGTAGACTTGCGGCTGAATACGCTTGAACCCTGGCAGCATCTCAACATCAGGCGTCGAACTGAGGGTCAGGGTGTCACCCACTGGAGCACCGTGAATGTCCTTGATGCTGGCAATGATAAAGCCGACTTCGCCAGCTTTCAGGTCAGCGGTGGCAGTGTGTTTAGGGTTGAACACGCCGACGCTATCGACCAGGTGCACCTTGCCGGTGGACTTGACCAGGATCTTGTCGCCCTTCTTCACCCGCCCCTGACGCACACGTACCAGGGAAACTACGCCCAGGTAGTTGTCGAACCAGGAGTCGATGATCAGTGCCTGCAACGGCGCGTCGATCTCGCCGGTCGGTGCCGGAATGGTTTGCACCAGGCGCTCGAGCACCTCGTCCACGCCCATACCGCTCTTGGCACTGCAGGCCACAGCGTCGGTCGCATCGATGCCGATGATTTTCTCGATCTCATCTTTGACGCGATCCGGATCCGCCTGCGGCAGATCCATCTTGTTCAGCACGGGCATGACTTCCAGGCCCTGCTCGATGGCGGTGTAGCAGTTGGCCACCGACTGCGCTTCCACGCCCTGCCCGGCATCAACCACCAGCAGTGCACCTTCACAGGCAGCCAGAGAACGGCTGACTTCATAGGTGAAGTCGACGTGACCGGGAGTATCGATAAAGTTCAGCTGGTAGGTAACGCCGTCACGGGCCTTGTAATACAGGGTGACGCTGTGCGCCTTGATGGTGATCCCGCGCTCGCGCTCCAGGTCCATGGAGTCCAGTACCTGGGCTTCCATCTCACGGTCAGCCAGGCCGCCACACATCTGGATAAACCGGTCAGCCAAGGTCGACTTGCCATGGTCAATGTGGGCGATGATGGAGAAATTGCGGATATGACTCAAATCACTCACGGATCAACACTCAAAAAGGTCGTAGGCGACTGCCCGCCGAAAATAGCCGCGAAGTGTACCTGAAAGCCGCCTGGCGCGTCATCAAGGCCGCGTCGCTGGATAAGGTCTGGACGTTTAAGCGCAAACGGTGCAACGCCAATCGCCCTAAGCAAAAGGGCGACCGAAGTCGCCCTTTATGTCACTGACCGTAGTCAGTCAGCCAGCTTGAAGGTGATAAAGCTGGCACGCCCCTGGCGCAAGACGCGCATCGATACCGAACGATTCTTCGGCAGCGCTTGCGCCACCTCGGTAAAGGTTTTGGCCGAGTTGATCGCCTGGTTGTTCAGGTGAGTGATCACATCGCCTGGACGCAGGCCGATCAGCGCAGCAGGACCATCCTGTACCTCGGAGATTGCCACACCGCCCTTCAGATCAAGGGTTTTCTTCTGCTCAGCAGTCAGCTCAACCACCTTGACGCCAAGACGATTGCTGCTGCGCTCCACACCCGGCGCCGCTGCGCCAGCCAATGCCTCACCTTCTTCTGGCAATGCACCAATACTCAGTTTCAGCTTCTTGCGCGCGCCATCACGCACTACATCCAGCTCAGCCGTGGAGCCCGGCTTGAGAGCACCCACCAAGTGCGGCAAATCAGCCGACATGATGATTGGCTTACCGTCCAGGCTGAGAATCACGTCCCCCACCTGCAGACCGCCCTTGGCAGCAGGCCCGTCTTCCAACACCTGAGCCACCAGCGCACCAGCCGGTTTATCCAGCCCGAACGATTCAGCCAGATCCTTGTTCACTTCCTGAATCACCACACCCAACCAACCACGACTGACCTTGCCATCAGCTTTGAGCTGATCAGCCACATCCATGGCCACGCTCATGGGAATGGCGAACGACAGCCCCATAAAACCGCCAGAACGGGTGAAAATCTGCGAGTTGATGCCCACCACTTCACCGGCCAGGTTGAACAGCGGACCACCGGAGTTACCCGGGTTGATGGCCACGTCCGTCTGGATGAACGGCACATAGCTCTCATTTGGCAGGCTACGGCCCTTGGCGCTGACGATACCGGCGGTCACCGAATGATCGAAGCCAAATGGCGACCCAATGGCCAGCACCCACTCACCCACCTTGAGATCTTCCGACTTGCCCAGCTTGACGGTTGGCAAGCCCTGCCCTTCGACCTTGAGCAAGGCCACATCGCTGCGCGGATCAGTGCCCACCAGCTTGGCTTCAAGCTCACTGCGATCCGACAGACGCACGATGATTTCATCGGCATCGGCAATCACATGGTTGTTGGTCAGCACATAGCCATCAGCGGAAATGATAAAGCCCGAACCAAGCGACTGAGCTTCACGCTGCCGGCCACCGCCAGGCGCGCGCGGCACCTGTGGGATATTGCGCTCGAAGAACTCGCGGAACATCGGCGGCATGCCTTCCAGATCCGGCATATTGAGCTGCCCACCACTGGCAACCGCACGCTCCGGCATTTTCTGTCGCGTACTGATATTCACCACCGCAGGCGAGGCCTGCTCAACCAGCTCGGTGAAATCCGGCAGACTCGCCTGGGCGACCAGCGCCTGCCCCAAGAGCAGCATGGCAAACAATGCAGAAAGTGAAGATTTCAGACCAAGCTTCGACATACAACTCCCCATCAGGCCAGCAAAAGTCTTAAAAAGTGGCGACTGCCCCGGCGAGCAGGGCACGCAACACCACAGGTTGCAAAGCAGGGTCAGCCGCGATCTGACGACTGCGCCAACGCACGCCGGCACATGCCCCAACAAAACCGCACAGCGCGCTGAAAATCACCCAGGGCTCACTCAGCGCCAACTGCTCAGCCAGTACTGCCGCAGCAAACAAGCCCAACAACGGCAGCAGATAAACCAATAACGAGCCACGAACCAGCAGCTCTTCACGGACACCGATTACCACGGAATCACCGACATTCAGACTCAAGTCCGATAACGCACGCACATGACCGCGTTTGCCGGCTACACCCAACTGATCAAGCAGGCCCTGACCACAGCCAGCCTTGACCGAACAACTTGAGCAAGTGCTTTGACGCAGCGTTTCGACCCACACCGCACCGGCCTCAACAGCGATCACCCGCCCCTGCTCTTCAATCACGGGGCAACCTCGGCAGCCGAACGCATCGACAACGCGACCCGCTCAGCGGTACCCAGCGGAATTTCACCCACAACGGTCACCATGACATCGCCATCTGCGGTTTTCAGCCGCCGAGAAACCGCCACCGTAGGGCCCAACTGGGTACGTACATCTTCAACAGCAGCCCCACGCAGGGGCTCCATAAATACCGAGAAACGCGCCAGACCATCGCCATACACCTGGCAGGCAACCGGCTCATCCGAGGCAGGACTGCGGCGCTGAGTCACCGAATTCAAACTGAAGCCGGGCGGCAACCAATCTGAACGCCAAGCCTCAGCCACCTCGGTCTGAGCCGGTGACAAACGTACGGGACGGCAGCCCGCACCAGGCTGCAGATTCGCATCGGCGGGTAATTCTGTTTGCAGATAAGTGAACTGGAAACGTTCGAGCAACTGGCCCTTGTCGTTGACCAGTAGGGACTTGAGCGGCAGCCCCGTCTGCTGATCAAGGTGCAGTTCAATGCCATAACGATGCTGGTCACGAGGCACCAAGGCCAGCACACGGGTAGCACGACCGGCCACGCGCGAGTCGCCCAAAACACGCAACTCGTACCACTCGGCCAGCTGCACTGCATTCAGTTCACGGGTTGGCCACAACTGGCTGTCAATCAACTGATCGGCCAACGCACCACTGGCGCACTGCACACGACCGTCGACACGCAGCACCTCCTGGGCAGAACCATCAAGCTGCAGCAGACGCTCACGCAAAGCGCCATCACCGCCGACCTGATGCCAGATGCTATGCGTGGAAAAACTGCCATTACGCTCATAAACGAAGGTGCCGTTGAAACTTTGCGTGCGCTCGGCATCGACCAAACGCTGCAACAGCGCAGCACCATCATCAGCCACTGCAGGCAGCACCAGGCAGCTGCCCAACAGTAAAACGCTTAAAGGAATAAAGCGCATGCGACTCCTTAACCGAAGAGCAGTTAACGATTTTCCAGGCTGGCCGCACGCGCATAGGGCAGCGCGCCTTCGTTAGTGCCCATCGCAGCCTGCTGCGCATGTTGACGCAGATAGGCGGGTAGACGCTGCTCATGCCAACCCGGCTGACCTTCACCCACTGCACTGGCAGCCGGAGCAGCCTGTTCTTCAGAGGTATTAAAGCCTGCCAGCATGGCTGGGCCACTGACTTGCGGAATATTCAGCACAGGCTGAGATGCCTGTTGAGCCAACTGCGCACCGGTGATGTCGTCCTGATTATAGAAACGCACACCTGCCAGAACAGCGACCGTGACCGACGCCGCAACCGCCAGACGCCCAACGGTGCGCCAAGGGCCACGCGGCACCTGGCTTACCGCAGGCACTGGCTCATCCGCCAGAGCTGCCGAGACAGCAGCCGCAATATCCAGGCGCGGCTCGAGCAGTTCTTTGTGCATCACGGCGCGGGCAATCTGGTAACGCGACCAAGTGGCACGCAGTTCAGGGTCATCGCTGGCTGCCAGCACGCGTCTCAGCTCCAGTTCGTCCGCTTGGTTATCCATTACCGCGGACAGCGATTCCTGCAGGGTTTCACGACTCATGGCGGTTCCTCTCTTGGCTGACGCCGCTGTCTTTAGGCTTACTGCAACAAAGGTTGCAGGGATTTATCAATGGCCTCACGCGCCCGGAAAATTCGCGAACGCACGGTACCAACCGGACACTGCATGACGCTCGCAATGTCTTCGTAACTCAGACCATCAAATTCACGCAAGGTTAGCGCTGTGCGTAAATCTTCTGGCAATTGCTCAATACTGCGGTGCACCGTGGCCTCGATCTCGTCACGCAACAGTGCACGCTCCGGCGATTCGATGTCCTTGAGGGCGTGATCACCATCATAGAACTCGGCATCCTCTGCACTCACATCACTGTCTGGCGGCCGCCGACCACGGGAAACCAGGTGGTTCTTCGCCGTGTTGATGGCAATACGGTACAGCCAGGTATAGAACGCACTGTCACCGCGAAAGTTACCCAACGCCCGGTATGCCTTGACGAAGGCTTCCTGCGCCACATCCTGAGCCTCATGGGTGTCATGCACAAAACGCACGATCAACCCGAGAATCTTGTGCTGATACTTCAGCACCAACAGATCGAACGCCCGCTTATCGCCACGCTGTACGCGCTCGACCAGCTGCTGATCTTCTTCCTGGGTTAGCATGAAAACTCCTTATTAGGTTCGAAGGAGTACAACACCAACCCTTGAATCGGTCTGCCAAAGTAGACTTGGGCATTGCGCAAAAGTTCTCTCCTTCAAACAAGCTTCCTGCAGAACACTGTAAATCCTGCACGGAATAGCGCAGCAAAGGGACTCCACTGCTGCGTCGGTAGTCTGGATCACCCGCGTTCAGGCAACAAAACCGCGAGCCCGTTTTAAAAACGCCTGACAGGCGAATTTCCACCAAAACAACCGCCTATGGAACCCAGAACACTTAAAAAGTTCCTGAGTAACGTACTTGGTCATAAGCCGGCTATTGTGCCGTTCACCCCCTCGATATACTAGAGACCGCTTTTCGCGGAATTCGGACATGAGCCAACACTATCAACACGACGTTCTGGTTATCGGTAGCGGCGCAGCCGGCCTGACATTGGCCCTCACGCTGCCAGAGCACCTGCGCATTGCCGTATTGAGCAAGGGCAACCTGTCCAATGGTTCAACCTACTGGGCCCAGGGTGGCGTGGCCGCCGTGCTGGACGACACCGATACTGTCGAATCGCATGTTGCCGACACACTCAACGCCGGCGGCGGCCTGTGCCGTGAAGACGCGGTGCGCTTTACCGTGGAACACAGCCGTGAAGCCATCCAATGGTTGATCGACCAGGGCGTGCCCTTTACCCGCGACGATGAACACGCCCGCGAAGATGGCGGCTTCGAATTCCACCTGACCCGCGAAGGCGGCCATAGCCACCGGCGCATCATCCATGCGGCCGATGCCACAGGCGCGGCCATCTTCAACACCCTGCTGGAACAGACCAAACAGCGCGACAATATTGAGCTGCTGGAACAGCGCGTCGCCGTCGACCTGATCACCGAACGCAAGCTCGGCCTCGACGGCCAACGCTGCCTAGGTGCCTATGTGCTCAACCGCGCCAGCGGCGAGGTCGACACGTACAGTGCGCGTTTCGTGATTCTGGCCACTGGGGGCGCCGCCAAGGTTTACCTCTATACCAGCAACCCGGATGGCGCCTGCGGTGATGGCATCGCCATGGCTTGGCGCGCTGGCTGCCGGGTCGGCAACCTGGAGTTCAACCAGTTTCACCCAACCTGCCTGTATCACCCACAGGCGAAGAGCTTCCTGATCACCGAAGCTCTGCGCGGTGAAGGCGCACTGCTCAAACTGCCCAATGGCGAACGCTTTATGCCGCGCTTCGATGAGCGCGCCGAACTGGCCCCACGCGACATCGTTGCCCGCGCCATCGACCATGAGATGAAACGCCTGGGGATCGACTGCGTATTTCTCGATATCAGCCACAAACCGGCTGACTTTGTGAAATCTCACTTCCCTACCGTATATGAACGCTGCCTGGACTTCGGCATCGACATCACCAAAGAACCGATCCCGGTGGTGCCTGCTGCGCACTACACCTGCGGTGGTGTGCTGGTCGGCCAGAATGGCCAAACCGACGTCCCCGGCCTGTATGCCATCGGCGAAACCAGCTTCACCGGCCTGCACGGGGCCAACCGCATGGCCAGCAACTCGCTGCTTGAGTGCTTCGTCTATGCCCGCTCGGCAGCGGCTGACATCGTCGCCCAACTGGATCAGGTGAAAGCTCCAGCATCACTGCCTGACTGGGATGCCAGCCAGGTCACCGACTCGGACGAGGACGTGATCATTGCGCACAACTGGGATGAATTGCGCCGCTTTATGTGGGACTACGTTGGCATCGTGCGCACCAACAAGCGCCTGCAACGCGCCGAGCACCGCGTACGCCTGCTGCTCGATGAAATCGACGAGTTTTACAGCAACTACAAGGTCAGCCGTGACCTGATCGAGCTGCGCAACCTGGCTCAGGTCGCAGAATTGATGATTCGCTCAGCCATGCAGCGCCACGAAAGCCGAGGCCTGCATTACACCCTGGACTACCCGCAGCAACTGGCTGAAGCCAGGGACACTATCCTGCTGCCGCCCATCTATGGCGACTGAACTTCAAGCGCACCCGCAGGCGTCGATGCTGGTCACGACTGAGACTGTCACGGGCAATGCACAGTGACCGCACGCGGCGCTGCCCAGCCAGACGAAAGCGCAACAACACAATAAGGGGTAACGCCAGGCTATCGGGATGCAGCTCGATGGCCTGCCAGCCCCGCGCAGCGCTGTACACCTGCCAGCCATCACTGTTGCAACGCAACGCCCGGTAAGCCGAAGGTCGATTAAGCAGCAGGTGCCGCGGCAGCACCCAGGCGGCATGGGTCATACAGAACAGCGCACCCAACAGATGCGCCCACAGCGGCATGACCACCAAGCCCAGACTGAGCAGCGCCAGCCCCTGGATCAGGGCATACGCAACCAGCAGCCAGCGAGATGGCTGCCAGTGACACTCGAATGTTTCACTTGGGCTGGACACGATCCAGAATCATCCGAACCATGCGTTTAAGGTCGGCATCTTCCGGCTCGCCGCGCTGCATAAACCAGCCGAACATGTCCTGATCCTCACATTCGAGCAGCTTGCGATAGCGCTCGCGATCCGCCTCATCAAGGTGCGGATAGACTTCACGAACAAAGGGCACCAGCAGTACATCCAGCTCCAGCATGCCGCGGCGGCTGTGCCAGAAAAGACGATTGAGTTCTACTTCATCAACCACGGATCAGCTCCTTGAAAAATGGCATTACGCCATTTTTAGCGTCATTCAGCGACGGCCAGAGGAATGGCCAGTAAAGATGGCAGGCCATAAAAATTGTCTGGAACAATTTTTAACGTCGCGCAGCGACGGCCTGCAAGGTGGTCGCCACGGATGGCGGGCCATAAACAAGGCGCGCAGTATACGGGGAAAAGCCCAGCTATTGACCGCACTCGTCAGCCGGGCGGTTATTCCTGCAACGAGTCAAGCGCAAGCGCTGACAAGGCGCGAGGCGCACTCTATGATGAGCCCCCTAACTTTTATCCAGCGATACCCAATCCACCATGGCCGATACCGCGTTCTATTGCATCCTCAGCCACGAAGGCATCCTCGCCGTGCGCGGCCCGGATGCCAGCAAGTTTCTCCAGGGCCAAGTCACCTGCAACCTCAACTACCTCAGCGACAGCCACTCCAGCCTGGGCGCACGCTGCACACCCAAAGGCCGCATGCAGTCGAGCTTCCGCATTGTCAGCGTCGCCGACGGCTACCTGCTGGCAATGGCCAGCGAGCTGCTCGAAGCGCAACTGGCTGACCTGAAGAAGTACGCCGTTTTCAGCAAATCCAAACTCGGCGACGAAAGCCCGGACTGGCTGCGCATTGGCCTGAGCCGTGGCGATGATGTTCTGCACAGCCTCGGCCTGCAGCTGGCCGCAGAGGCCGACAGCGTGGTACACCACAACGAGTTGCTGGCCCTGCGCCTGAGCGATGGCCGCGCCGAACTCTGGGTTCCCGCCAGCCAGGCCGCAGCCGTGCAGACGCAACTGGATAGCCAACTGCCGCAAGCGCCGCTCAATGACTGGCTGCTGGCGCAAGTGCGTGCCGGTGTCGGCCAGGTCATGGGCAGTACCCGCGAGCTGTTCATTCCACAGATGATCAACCTGCAAGCCCTGGGCGGCGTCAGCTTCAAGAAAGGCTGCTACACCGGCCAGGAAATCGTGGCGCGCATGCAATACCTGGGCAAGCTCAAACGCCGCCTGTACCGCCTGACGCTCGCAGACCCGCAAATCCCCGAACCGGGCACCCCGCTGTTCTCTCCGGTGCACAACTCCAGCGTCGGTGAGGTGGTACTGGCCGCACGCAGCGCAGAGGCGGTCGAACTGCTTGCGGTGCTGCAGGACGATGCCGCGCAGAATGGCCACATCCACCTGGGTTCTGCCGAGGGCAGCACACTGAGCGTGCTCGATTTGCCGTATACACTGGATTCAGATCGCGAAATACAGCGCTGATGACCGCGCGCTGCTGACTACACTCATTAAGCCGAACGTCCACAGAGAATTGCCCATGAGCAAGCTTGCCGAAAAAGTGCAAAAGGAACTGATCCAGGCCATCGACAGCGATGAACTGGTCCTGCCGACCCTCCCCGAGGTCGCTCTGAAAGTCCGCGAGGCGGCAGAAGATCCGGATATCGGCATTCCACAACTGAGCAAGGTCATCGGCAACGACGCAGCCCTCACCGCGCGTATCATCAAGGTGGTGAACAGCCCGCTGCTGCGCACCAACAAGGAAATCACCGACCTGCAGATGGCCGTCGGCCGCCTCGGCATCAATTACACCTGCAACCTGGCCACGGGCCTCGCCATGGAACAGATGTTCCAGGCCACCAGCGATGTAGTTGACCGTAAAATGCGCGAAGTGTGGAACAAAAGCACAGAAATTGCCGGCATCTGCCACGTTCTGTGCAAACACTACACCCGCTTGCTGCCAGACCAGGCCACCCTGGCCGGCCTGGTTCATCAGATCGGCGTACTGCCCATCCTCACCTACGCCGAAGAACACAGCGAACTGCTGGCCGACTCGATCAGCCTCAACCACGTGATCGAGCAAATCCACCCGATCATTGGCGACAAGATTCTGCGTACCTGGGAGTTCCCGGAACTGATCGCCGCAGTACCCAGCCAATACCTGGACTTCACCCGCGACAGCGCCAAGGTCGACTACGTCGATATCGTTCAGGTCGCCACCCTGCAGAGCTACCTGGGCAGCGAGCATCCCTACACCCAGCTGGACTGGAGCCAGATCCCGGCCTTCCGCAAACTGGGCCTGGACCCGAACCAGAACCTGAATGACGACGAAGACCTTTCCGCTGCGATGGAAGCAGCCATGAGCATGCTTCAGTAACCCCGTCACACGCATGCAGCCGAATGCAACTAGACTGCCCCACAGTCCACTGCAATCGGCCACGGTTCATGCGCACACTGCTGTTATCCGCCCTGTTCCGCCTACTCAGCTGTGGTTTTGCCACAGCTGAGTCGGTGCGTCTGACCAATGGCGAATGGGCGCCGTATCTGGGCGAACAACTGCCACACCATGGCGTAGCCTCACGCATCGTGGCCGAGGCCTTTGCCCTGCAAGGCATTGATGTAGCCTGGGAATTTCACCCTTGGGCGCGCTGACTGCAATTGGCCGATTCTGTTGAAAAAGTAGGTTTAGCGGCAGCCGGCCGGTCGAATGTGCCTGCTGTCGAAGTGGCTGGAAGCCACTTCAAGTTGCCTTTCGGCGTTTCACTGAGCTTTTTTGCCCAGGTCTGAGGGTTAATTCGAGGGTTTCTGCTCGCCGCAGGCGCACCTATCCCGTGATCGGCGGCCCGTGAGGCAGTAGCTTGGCCATACGTCTCAGGTTTTGCACGGTCGCCGCCAAGGTGAATTCGTCAGTCGCACCCGTCAGTCCACGCAGTCGTAAACGGTCCAGTTTCATGATCCGTTTGAGGTGGGCGAACAGCATCTCCACCTTCTTCCGTTCGCAACGAGAGACGAGGTATTCCGGCGTCTTGGCGATGCGTCGCGCCACGTCACGGGTCGCTTCATGGATGCTCCGAGCGATCTTGCGAAATGCGGTATTGGGGCAGCACTTCGCTTTCAGCGGGCAGGTGGCGCAGTCGGTTTGGCTGGAGCGGTAGATGATGGTGTTGGCCTTGGTCACCCGCGATCTTTGCTGGGTGAAGGTGCGCCATGCACTGCGCAGCGGTTTGCCGGCTGGGCAGCGGTATTCATTGGCCTCCTGATTCCAGTGGAAGTCATTACTGGAGAGGGTGTCGTCCTTGCGTTCGGTCTTGTCCCACACCTGCACATGCGGCTCGATGTTCTTCTCTTCGACCATCCAGGCCAGCATCGGCGCAGTGCCATAGGCGGTGTCGCCGATGAGGCGTTCCGGTGTGAGGTCGAACTGCGCTTCGACACGCTCAACCATCGTCCTAGTCGAATCAACCTCGGCGGTACGATGCGCCGGAGTCGCTTCCACATCCATGATCACGCCATACTCGGTGTCGATCAGGTAGTTGGTGGAGTAGGCAAAGTAAGCCGGGCCGCCTGGCGCTGCTGTCCAACGAGACAGCGGATCGGTGAGCGAAATCTTCTTGGGGAGGGCTTCAGCCAACACCTCTTCATCAAGGGCTTCGAGGTACTCGCGTACGGCGCGGCTGCTGAGCTTTGGATCACTCCAATCGACTTCATCTCCCGCTACCCCACGTTGCCGGCTGGCATCCGCCTTGATGATGCTGGCGTCGACGGCGAAACCTTCACCCTTGACCAGACCGGCCGCCATGCAGCGCCGCAGCACCTCATTGAACAACCAGCGGAACAGATCGCTGTCACGAAAACGTCCATGGCGATTCTTCGAGAAGGTCGAATGATTGGGTACTTCATCCTCCAAGCCCAGTCGGCAGAACCAGCGATAGGCCAGGTTTAGGTGCACCTCTTCGCACAATCGCCGCTCGGAACGGATGCCATAGCAGTAGCCGACGACCAGCATGCGCACCATTAACTCCGGATCAATCGAGGGGCGCCCGATGGGGCTATAGAAATCTGCCAGGTAGGCGCGCAGATCACTGAGATCTAAGCACTGGTCGATGCTGCGCAGGAGGTGTTGGGCCGGGACGTGATCTTCCAGATTGAACGAGTAGAACAGGCGCTGCTGTCCTCCCGGTAACTGCCCCATCATGCTGTTCGCCCCCGCGCTCGCTGACAGGGCAATTCTGCCGAAGGCATGGGGAAGCAGCTACTTTTTCAACAGAATCGGCCGAACGCGGCCAGCGCGCCGGCAGCGCGGTGTGGCTGCACAGCCGGGAGCGCGAAAACCAGTTCTTTATCAGCGACCCGGTGGTGGAAAGCGGTTATTACCTGTTCCACCGCAAGGGCCACCACGTTGACTGGCAGCAGATTGGCGACTTACAGGGCCAGCGAATTGTCGGCACACGCGGCTATGACTACGGTGCCGACTTCCAGCAGGCCGAGGCCAGTGGACAGCTGCAGGTCAACCGGGTCACCAGCGATGAAACCGCCTTTCGCCAGTTACTCGCCGGCCGGGTTGACCTGTTCCCGATGGACAAGGTGGTCGGCTTCGACATGCTGCACCAGCATTTCAGCGCGGCCGAGCGTGCGAAGCTGAGCTTCCACCCCAAACCGCTGCGCAGCGACAGCCTGCACCTGCTGCTATCACGGAAAGTGGCCGGCAATGCCGAACTGATCGAGCGGTTCAACCGTGGCCTGGCGCAGCTGCGCGAAAGTGGCAAGATCGCCCAGTATCTGCTGGAGGTCCAACAGCCGCTCAGCCTTAACCCCTAGAGCAGCAACAGCCGCTCACTGCTCACAGACAAACGCCACCCGCACCAACAAACCCTGGGGTTGCGCCTGATGCAGGCTGATCTGTGCCTGATGGGCGCGGCAGATCTCGCCGACAATCGCCAGGCCCAAGCCTGCTCCGGTGCCCTTGTTATTGCGCCGATAGAAACGTGCAAACACCCGCTCATGTTCTTCTGGCGGAATCCCCGGACCGTCGTCTTCGACTTCCAGCACCCCAGCCGGCAATACCCGCAGAATCACATTGCCGCCGGCAGCGGTGTGCGCCAGAGCGTTATCCAGCAGGTTGCACAGCAGCTCGTTGAGCAGTGTCGGTTCGCCACTGACCCACACTGCCTGCTCAGCTTCCAACGCCAGCGCAATCCCCCGCGCATGGGCCAGTGGCGCCAGCGCCATGCCCAGCTCACGCGCCAGCTGACTGAGATCCAGACGCTGTGCGCCACCTTCGGCAATCGCCCGCGCGCCGCTCTCGATCCTCGCCAGCGACAGCAGCTGATTGGCCAGGTGGGTCAATTTGTCGGTGTTCAGCGCGGCTTCTTCCAGCGTGCTGCGCCACACCGCCGGCTCCTGGGCACGCAAACCCAGCTCAACCCGCGCCTTGAGCGCAGCCAACGGCGTGCGCAGCTCATGAGAAGCATCGGCGATAAATTGCGACTGGCGCTCGAACAGGTTGCGCAGGCGATCATTGAACTGGTTGAGCGCCGCAATCAATGGCAGCAGTTCGCGTGGCATACCGGCATCGGGCAAGGGTTGCAGGTCGTCACTGGTGCGCTGCGCCACACTGCGGCGCAGCGCCTCCAGCGGACGCAAGGCCGCACTTACCGCCAACCACACCAGCAATAACGCGCTCAGCGCCAACAGCCCCATCCGCATGAGCGTGCCGAGTAACAACTCACGAGCCATGCGCTCGCGAGCACCCTGGGTTTCTGCCACACGAATTTCTGCAACACCGGTATGCCCCGGCTCGCTGACCGGCCGCAGCAAGCTGACCACCCGCACACCCTGGTTGCGAAACTCGCCATCGTAGAAGCGCGCCAGTGCCGGGTAATCCTCAGTGCGCTGAGCGTCGTCAGGGGGCGCAGGCAGGTCCTCATACCCAGAAACCAGCTCGCCCTGCACATCCAGCACTTGGTAATAGATACGCCCAGCACTGTCATACGCAAAGCTGTCCAGAGCCACATAAGGCACATTGGCATTCAGCCGTCCGCCCCTGGCATACAGCCCTTCGGCAACGGCACGCGCCGAGGCCAGCAAGGTGCGGTCATAGGCGGTATCGGCGGCATGCCGAGCGCTCCAATAGGCACTCAGGCTGCTCAGCAGCAGAATCAGCGCCAACAGCACGGCCAGGCGACGGATCAGTCGCCCGCGCAAGCTACCCGACTCAGCCGTAGAGGCGCGCCGGAATTCAATCACCAAGCGCCTCCAGCAGATAGCCAAGGCCACGGAACGTGACAATTCTCACTCCGCCGCCTTCAAGCTTCTTGCGCAGACGATGCACGTAGATTTCGATGGCATCGCTGCTGGCTTCCTCATCCAGGCCGAACACCTGGGCCGCTAGCTGCTCCTTGCTCATCACCCTTCCGGGCCTCGCGATCATGGCTTCCAGTACCGCCTGTTCGCGCGAGGTCAGCACCAGCAAAGCATCGGCCAGGGTAAAGCGCCGGGTGTCCAGGTCATACAGCAGATTGCCGCAGCGCTGCTGGCGTTCGCCGCCGAGCACGGTGCGCCGCAGCAGGGCTTTGACCCGCGCCTCCAGCTCGCTCAATTCGAAGGGCTTGGCCAGGTAATCATCCGCCCCCAGGTTGAGGCCGTGCACCCGATCCTTGACCTCGCCACGTGCGGTCAGCATCAGCACCGGCAGGTTCTTGCCGCGCTCACGCAGGCGCGCCAGCACCTGAAAGCCATCCAGGCGCGGCAGGCCAATATCGAGAATCGCCAGGGCGTAGTCCTCGCTGCTCAACGCCAGATCGGCGGCAATACCGTCATGCAGCATGTCCACGGTCAGCCCGGCGCCACGCAGGGCCTGGGCCACGCTTTCAGCCAGGGGCAGATGGTCTTCGACCAGCAGGATTCGCACGGTAATGGCACTCCACGAACTTGTTTTTATGTGCTCAGTGTAACGGCGCAAAAGCGGCTGCGAATGTCCCAGTGAGTTTCTTTCAAGCTGAAAGCCTGGTGAAAGCTTGGCCTCATAGCATCGGGCTCAGGTGGCTCGATCCACCGCCCAGAACGGCTGACGCAGTGGTGCCCAGCCGTGACAAAAACAACAATGGAGACCACAAGATGCCGACTGCATCTCATCAGGCACTTGCGCCTGCTCGCCTGCTTAGCCTGGCCATTGCCACGACCCTGCTTGCCCCCATGGCCCACGCCGAATTTATCGCCGATAGCACGGCCAGCCTGACCACCAGCAACATTTACCTCAATCGTGATTTCCGTGAGAACGCCGGGCAGAAAAAACGCGAGGAATGGGGCCAGGGTTTCCTGCTCGACCTCAAATCCGGCTACACCGAAGGCACTGTCGGCTTTGGCCTCGACGCCATGGGCATGCTGGGTATCAAGCTGGACTCCGGTGGCGGGCGCACCGGCACCGACCTGCTGCCGGTACAGGATGACGGCGGCACCCCGGACCAATACGGTCGCCTGGGCCTGACCGCAAAGGTAAAAATCTCCAGCACCGAACTGCGCTACGGCTCCCACGTACCCGAACTGCCCGTGGTCAAGGCCAGCGACAGCCGCCTGCTGCCCCAGGTATTCGAAGGCGGCCTGCTGACCTCCAGCGAACTCGACGGCCTGACCTTTACCGGTGGCCGATTGGACAAGGTGATCGACCGCGCATCGACCAACTCCGAGGAGCTGATCCTCAACAGCAAGAACCGTCGCTTCGCCGCCGGCATCACGGCGGATCATCTCGACCTGCTGGGCCTCGACTACCAGTTCGCCAAGGGTCTGACCGGGCGTTACTACTTCGCTGATCTGGACGACATCTACCGTCAGCACTTCTTCGGCCTGCTCGCCAGCCAGCCACTGGGCGGCGGCACCCTGAGTGCTGATGTACGCCTGATGCTGAGCAAGGACAGCGGCGCGGCCAATGCCGGCAAAATCGACAACCGCGCGTTCAACGCCATGCTCACCTACGCCATCAACGGCCACAAACTGGGCTTGGGCTTTCAGGACATGAGCGGCGACACCGGTTATGCCTATATCGATGGAAGCGATCCGTTTCTGGTCAACTTCGTGCAAATCAACGACTTCGCCAACGCCGACGAGCGCTCCTGGCAGGCCCGTTACGACTACGACCTGGGCAAGCTCGGCATCCCCGGCCTGAGCTTTATGACCCGCTATATCAAAGGCAGTGACGCGCAGATCGCTGGTAGCAACGACACCGGCGGCGAGTGGGAGCGCGACATTGAGGTCAAGTACGTGGTGCAAAGCGGGCCGCTGAAAGATGTCTATGTGCGTCTGCGCAATGCCAGCTTCAAATCCGACTTCGCCCGTGATGCGGACGAGAACCGCGTGATCGTCGGCTACACACTGCCGATCTGGTAACCCACAATAAGAACCAAGAGGATCGCCAAATGAAAACTGCCTTTACCCGTATCGCCTTAGCCACAGCCTGCCTGGCCTTCGCCGGCCAGATTCTGGCCGCCGAGCCCAAGCGCCCGGAATGCATCGCCCCGGCTGCGCCTGGCGGTGGTTTCGACCTGACCTGCAAACTGGCGCAAAGCGCCCTGCTGCAGGGCAAACTGCTGAAGTCGCCGATGCGCGTGACCTACATGCCCGGCGGCGTCGGCGCAGTGGCCTACAACGCCGTGGTCGCCCAGCGCCCTGCCGATGCCGGCACCATCACCGCGTTCTCCAGCGGTTCGCTACTCAACCTGGCGCAAGGCAAGTTCGGCCGTTTTGACGAGAACGCGGTGAAGTGGCTGGCCGGCGTTGGCACCAGCTACGGTGCCCTGGCCGTGCGCCAGGACTCGCCGTACAAGACCCTCGACGATCTGGTCACTGCCCTCAAAGACAATCCGGGCAAGGTAGTGATCGGCTCCGGCGGCACCGTCGGCAGCCAGGACTGGATGCAGACCGCACTGATCGCCCGCGCCGCCGGCATCAACCCGCGTGAACTGCGTTACGTGGCGATGGAAGGCGGTGGTGAACTGGCCACAGCGCTGCTCGGCGGCCACATTCAGGTTGCCAGTACCGACATCTCCGACTCCGTGCCGCACATCGAAAGCGGCGACATGCGCATCCTCGCGGTGTTCTCCGAAGAGCGTCTGCCAGGCAGCGTGGTCGAATCCATACCCACCGCCAAAGAGCAGGGCTTCGACGTGATCTGGCCGGTGATCCGTGGTTTCTACCTCGGCCCGAAGGTCAGCGACGAAGCCTACACCTGGTGGAAGAACTCCTTCGACCAACTGCTGGCCTCGGAAGACTTCGCCAAACTGCGTGAAGATCGCGAGCTGTATCCATTCGCCATGACCGGCGAAGAGCTGGATGTCTACGTGAAGAAACAAGTCGCGCAGTACAAGGAACTGGCCCAGGAATTCGGCCTGATCCAGCAGTAACACCCAGCCACACCAACCGCATACCACTCACACCATCCTCTGGGCCTGGCCCAGGGGGTGCTTTTGCCATGGCCAAACGAGGACCTCCTCATGTCTCAACGTATTTTTGGCGCGGTGCTGCTACTGGCCTGTGCCGGGCTGAGCATCATCGCCTGGGGCTACCACGCACCCTTTTCGTATGAGCCGGTCGGCCCACGCGCCTACCCACTGCTGCTGCTGATCCTTCTGGGCCTGGGTGCCGTGTACCTGCTGGTCAAGCCGGCCAGCAACACCGCGCACAGCGATGAGCCGCCCCTGGACAAACACGTGATCCGCAAGGTGGTGGGTTGCGTGGTGATCCTCACGATTTACGCCGCGCTGTTCGAGCCACTGGGCTTCGTGCTGGCCAGCCTGATTTTCGGCATCGCCATGGCCCGTCTGTATGAAGGCACCTGGGTGGCCAGTGTGGTGTCCGGCGTGGTGCTGGCGATTGGTCTGTACCTGCTGTTCGACAAGGTCCTCGACGTTCCTCTGCCACTCGGCATTCTTTCCGCCCTGGAGATCTGACCCATGGATACATTCGCCTACCTGGGCCAAGGCTTCGGCGTTGCCCTGAGCCCCTACAACCTGTTTACCGCCCTGTGCGGCACCCTGATCGGCACCGTAGTCGGTCTGCTGCCGGGTCTGGGCCCGATCAACGGCGTGGCGCTGCTGATTCCCATCGCCTTCGCCCTTGGTCTGCCACCGGAAACCGCGCTGATCCTGCTCGCGGCCGTGTACCTGGGCTGCGAATACGGCGGCCGTATTTCCTCGATCCTGCTGAACATCCCAGGCGAAGCCTCGGCCGTAATGACCACTCTAGACGGCTACCCACTGGCACGTCAGGGCAAAGCAGGTGTTGCTCTGTCGATCTCCGCCTGGAGCTCCTTCGTTGGCGGCCTGATGGCCACCTGCGGCGTGGTGATCTTCGCTCCGCTGCTGGCCAAATGGGCCGTGGCCTTTGGCCCTGCCGAATACTTCGTGCTGATGGTGTTCGCCATCGTCTGCCTGGCAGGCATGGCCGGCAACAAACCGATGAAGACCGCGATTGCCGCCTGTATCGGCTTGTTCCTGTCCTGTGTCGGCATCGACTCCAATAGCGGCGTGTACCGTTTCACCTTCGGCAGCCTGGGCCTGAGTGACGGCATCCAGTTCGTGGTACTGGTGCTCGGTCTGTTCTCGGTCAGTGAGATTCTGGTGCTGCTGGAACGCACCCACCACGGTCAGAAAGCCATCGAAGCCAAGGGCCGCATGCTGTTCAACCTCAAGGAAGGCCTGTCGGTGCTGGGCACCAACCTGCGCAGCGGCGCGGTCGGTTTCGGCCTGGGCATCCTGCCGGGTGCTGGTGCAACCCTGGCCAGCGCCGTGGCCTACATGAGTGAAAAACGCCTGGCGGTGAAAGACAACAAGTTCGGCAACGGCGACCTGCGCGGCCTGGCCGCTCCGGAAACTGCCAACAGCGCCTCGGCCTGCGGTTCCATGGTGCCGATGCTGACCCTTGGCGTACCCGGCTCCGGCACCACCGCAGTGATGCTCGGCGCGCTGACCCTGTACAACATCACCCCCGGCCCGCTGCTGTTCCGCGACCAGCCGGATATCGTCTGGGGCCTGATCGCCTCGCTGTTCGTCGCCAACATCATGCTGATCGTGATGAACGTACCGATGATCAAGATCTTCACCAAGATCCTCGCCGTGCCGTACTGGGCACTGGTGCCGGCCATCGCCATCATCACCTCGATCGGTGTCTATGCGATCCACGCCACTGCGTTCGACCTGTACCTGATGATCGCCATCGGCGTCGCCGGCTACATCCTGCGCAAGATGGACTTCCCGCTGTCGGCCATTCTGCTCGGCTTTATCCTCGGCGGGCTGATGGAACAGAACCTGCGCCGCGCGCTGTCGATCTCCAACGGCGAGCTGGGCATTCTGTTCGCCAGCCCGATCACCTGGGGCGTCTGGACCCTGATCGTCGGCATGATCGCCCTGCCGTTCTACCGCGCCTGGCGTAAACGCAGTCAGAACAAGGCCGAACTGGCCAATGCCTGATAGCACTGCCACCTCGTTCAACCCGAAACACCTGCGCAACTGGTGGCTAACGCCGCTGGTTGGCGCAGGCGGCGGTTACTTGGCCAGCCTGATCGGCTGGCCTTTGCCGTGGATCATCGGTTCGTTGCTGGCGGTCATCGCCCTGCGCTGCTGCGGCGTGCTTAGCCGCGAAATGCCAGGCGGGCGGCAAGTCGGGCAATGGCTGGTGGCCAGCGGCATTGGTCTGCACTTCACCAGTGAGGTGCTGGAACAGGTGCTGAGCAACCTGGCGATCATCGTCGTCGGCGTGCTCGCCACCCTGCTGCTCAGCGTGATCGGCATCATCGGCTTGCGCCGCTCCGGGGTCGACCGGGCCACCGCGTTCTTCGCCAGCATGCCCGGCGGTGCCAGCGAGATGGTCAACCTGTCGCTGCGTCACGGCGCACAACCCGCACGCATCGCCGCCGCACACAGCATGCGCCTGCTGCTGGTGGTACTGCTGATCCCGGCGCTGTTCACTTGGGGCCTGCCAGCCATGGAACCGCCACCAGCGGCAACCGTGAACTGGATCTGGCTGGCCATTCTGCTACCGGCGGGTGCCCTGGTGGCGGTGCTCTGGCGCAAATCCGGGCAACCCAACCCGTGGATGCTCGGCCCGCTAACCCTGTGCGCTGCAGCCAGCGTCACCTTCGACCTGCACATCGGCATGCCCAGCGACCTGGGACAGTTCGGCCAATGGTTGATCGGCTGTGCACTGGGCTGCCATTTCGACCGGGCGTTCTTTCGCAGCGCACCGGCGTTCCTGGCGCGGGTACTGCTGCTCACCCTGCTGGCGATGGTCTGCACCGCACTGCTTGGCACCCTGCTCGGCTGGTTTGCCGGTATCGAAGCGGTTTCGCTGATGCTCGGCATGATGCCTGGCGGTATTACCGAACTGTGCCTGACCGCCGAAGCGCTGCACCTCTCGGTCGCCCTGGTAACCGCCTTGCAGGCCCTACGGCTGTTTATGGTGATGTTTCTCGCAGAACCGCTGTTCAGGCTCTGGCAACGCCACGCCTGACAATTGCTCTGCAACCCAAACCAACGACCACTTTTAGCCCGCCTTGTGCGGGCTCTTTTTTGCCTGAGTCGCGGCCGGTTTTTTGTTTAACAGATATGTCCGCCACCCCGCAGACGGCTGCGGCTGGCGTACCCTCAGGCCTTCAGCATTGAGGCACCCCGATATGAGCGTACTGCGCTGGCCCGCCATGAAATCCCTGCTGCTATTGCTCTGCCTGAGCCTGCTGGTGACTGCCTGCAGTCGCCTGGGGCTGGCCTACCGCAATCTAGACTGGCTGGTGCCCTGGCGGCTGAACGACTACCTAAATCTCGACGGGCAGCAGCAGGCCTGGCTCAAACCACGTGTGCAAACGCATTTGCAATGGCACTGCAGCAGCGAGTTGCCGCGCTATATCGACTGGCTGCACACCACCGAAAGCATCCTCGCCGCGCCACAGCCTGACAGCGAACAACTGCTGGAGCAGTTCACTGAATTCGATGCCGCGCTCAAACGCATCAGCATCGAGATCACCCCCACCGCTATCGAATTGCTACAGGGGCTGAGCGAGCGTCAGGTCAACGAGTTGTACGCGGCACTCGACGAAGACAATCTGGAAGACCGCCAGGACTTCCTCGACCCGCCTCTGGCCACCCAGATCAGCGAACGCCAAAGCCGTATGCAGGAGCGCCTGCACGCCTGGCTGGGCCGCCTGAACACGGCCCAGGTGGAGCATGTGCAAGCCTGGGCCAACACCCTTGGTGAGCAGAACCGTGTATGGCTGGAGAATCGTCAACGCTGGCAAGCTGAGCTGCGCAGTGCGATCGCCGAACGCAGCCAAGCCGACTTTGCCGAACGCCTGACCCGCCTGCTGCAACAGCGCGAAAGTTTCTACAGCGACGAGTACCGCGCGCGTTACGCCGCATCACGTCGTGCGCTGGCCCACCTGTTCAGCCAACTGCTAAGCAGCAGTGACGCGGCCCAGCGCGAACGCCTGGGCCACCGCCTGCGCGACCTGCGTCGGGATCTGGCCGAACAACAATGCAGTGCCTAAGCAGGCTCGGGCAAACGCCAATCAATCGGGCTCAGCCCATGCTGCTGGAGGAACTTGTTGCAACGGCTGAAGTGCCCATTGCCGATAAACCCCCGGTGCGCCGAAAGCGGCGACGGGTGCACCGACTTCAACACCAGATGCTTACTGCTATCGATGAGCTTTTCCTTGCTCTGCGCATGGCTGCCCCACAGCAGAAACACCAGACGCTCCTGCTGCTGGCTGACCACCTCGATCACCTTGTCGGTGAAAAACTGCCAACCCTTGCCGGCATGCGAGCCCGCAATACCATGCTCCACCGTCAATGAGGTGTTAAGCAGCAACACACCCTGCTCCGCCCAGTGCTGCAGATTGCCATGGCTGGGGATGTCGATATTCAGATCGCGCTTGAGCTCTTTATAGATATTCACCAGCGACGGCGGCGTCTTCACCCCAGGCTGCACGGAGAAACACAGCCCGTGGGCCTGCCCCGGCCCGTGGTAAGGATCCTGACCGATCACCACCACCTTGGTCTGCGCCAACGGCGTGGAGTTGAGCGCATTGAAAATCAGCGAGCCGGGCGGATAAATCGCCTTACCCGCCGCCTTCTCAGCTCGCAGAAAATCGCCCAACTCACGCATATAGGGCTTCTCGAACTCTTCATGCAGCGCGGCCTTCCAGCCAGCTTCGAGTTTGACGTTATCGGCGGCGCTCATGGCTGTGTCCTGCTTTATACCAACGGAAGCGGCACGCTAAGGAAGGCGCTGGGGCAAGTCAAGGCTGGTGGCGCGTGGCCGCGTAGGTTGTGGTTTAGCGCAGCGAAGCCCAGCGATGGGATTGCCCGGACTTGTGAAGAAAACGGGAGACAGACCACGGTTAAATCCCCCGAAACCATGGTCAGTCCCTTATTGTTTAGCATGGCCACGAACCATTTGAGCGTTGTCCTGCGTGAGTTAGAAGTGCGACTGGGATTTCTGCTCCGCGCCCCTCTGACAAAGAACTGTAAAGTTATTGAAACGATGAAAATTGAATGGGAGTAGTAAACGATGCCTCTTTACAAGTACGTGACAGCCAAGACGGCCATAAAGATTCTTAAAGGAAGCATACGATTTACTCAGCCTGGGGCGTTCAATGATCCATTCGAATTGCTGCCGCAGTTCATTACGCCAAAGACTATTGCTGAGCAGGATCAATATTCTCTTTCAGTGGACTGCATAGGCTCTCGCAGAAAAGGAATACTCCGAAACTGGGTTAAGGAGGATGACCGTTATAAAGGTGACTTTCAGGCACGAAAGATTGTGGAGTCACTGAATGATGCCATTGGGTTACTTTGCCTGAGCAGAAACCCAGAAAGCCTTCTCATGTGGGGGCACTATGGGGATGAGTACCGTGGGGCAATCATTGAATTTGATGAAAGACACCCGTTCTTCGAGGGTAAAATTTCAGTTGTCTACAGAAAGAATCGTCCAGTTTATGATATTGCCGACTTTCTGAGCCAGCCGTTCCCAGTTGCAGATCTATGTATCAAGCCAAATGTCTGGTCTTATGAAAGAGAGATTAGAATAGCAAGGCCGTTATCGAGTTGTACCGAAGTTGCAAAAGATGAGAACGGAAACCGAGTAATGACTATGGATGTTCCGATTGATTGCATTCGTGGAGTAATAATGGGTGAGCGAATGACAATTGAAAACCAGCGCACAATGTGGGAGCTGGTTAAGAAATCTGATATTTCTCTTTTGTTGGCTGCGGTTGCCAACTGGGATTACGCATTCAGAAGTGAAATCATTAAGTATCCAGGCCCATTAACTGGATCGCCAACTATTAGTCCACGAACAGCACATATTTTTTCGGAAGAACCTGGGCAGTTTGGAGATGTTGCTCGCTGGATGATTGAAAATCATCCAGCTTCTGAATTCGTCAACTTACCCTGCTGACCTTCTGCCCCTACCTATACTCTGCACGACTCACGTCAGACGAGAGGCAATCAGGGGTAGACCACACTACTGGTGCTGTTGACCGATCACTTCTGGCCGAAAGTAACTGCCTGCCTATGGAAACCTCTGACTCACCCCTGATGCAACGCCCGGTAATGACTGGGCGCCATCCCCACCACTTTGCGAAACAGCCGCGAGAAGTAATACATATCCTCGTAGCCCAGTTGCTCCGCGACCTGGCGGATGCCCTGCTCGCCTTCGTCGAGCAGGCGGCAGGCGTGGGCCATTTTCAGTTGGATAAAGTCCTGGATCGGCGCATGTCCGGTTAGCGCGCGGTAGGTTTTGGCGAAGTGAAAGCGCGACAGCTTGAACTGTGCGGCCAGCTCATCGAGGTTTAGCGAGCCATGCAGATGGGCGCGCATGACTGCCTGCACGGCGTCCACATCCAGCACCCGCCCGGACTTCAGCGTGGTACGTGCTGGCAACACTGCCAGTGAGGTGAGCAGCACCTGCAACTGGTGCGCGGCATGAATAAAGTGCGCCAGATTCAGGCCCTGCTTGCGCAGGTTCAGCAGTGCATCGAACTCGGCCAGCAAGCGCGGCTGCACGCCGATACGCCACAACGGTCCCTTGCCCAATGGCTTGAGAAAGTCCGCCACCAGCTCGCCATCAAAATGCACCCAGTACAGCGTCCAGGGCCGTTGCGGGTCTGCGCCATAGGCGTGGGCCTGCCCTTTTGGCAGCAGCAGCAGATCGCCACCACTGACAGCTAATCGTCCATCCGATGTTTCCAGCCAACCCTGCCCTGCACGGCAGTAGATCAGCAGATGATCCTCCGGTTGCGGGCGGTGCATGCGGTGTTCCAGCGCCTGCGGATAAAACCCCAGGGCCAGCGGGTAACAGCCTTGTGCCAACGGGCTGCGGGCCAGTAGGCGGCGCAGCCTGGGCGGCGTGATAAAGCGCACACCGTTGGCTGGCAAAGGCCAGTTGGAGGTTTCAACGTTGGCTTTCATGTGCCCCCCGGTAGCCCGGATGCAATCCGGGAGAAGTGGCCAGAATTGGTATCATAGCCAGGCATTAAATCCCAAGATAGTCCATCTACCGACCAAGATCGTCAATCCACAAAGCCAACCGAGGCGGCTATAACACGGGCAAAACAACAACCGAACCCGCTCTGAGGTTCGCCGGAGGAAGGCATGGCCAAGGCAATTGCACAGTTGATCGACGGTGAATGGCGCGAAAGCCGCGCCCGCGAATTTATCGAAGTCACCGACCCGGCGACCCAGGAAGTTCTAGCGCTGACCCCCAAGGCCACTGCCGAGGAGATCGAAGCGGCGATTGCCAGTGCCAAGGCGGCCTTTCTCACCTGGCGCGAAGTGCCGGTATCCGACCGCGCACGGGTGATGCTGCGCTATCAGCACCTGCTCAAGGAACACCACGACGAGCTGGCAGAGATTCTCGCTGGGGAAACCGGCAAGACCCTGGCCGACGCCAAGGGCGATGTCTGGCGCGGCATCGAGGTGGTCGAGCAGGCCTGCAATATCGCCAGCCTGATGATGGGTGAAACCGTGGAGAACGTTGCCCGCGATATCGACACTGCCAGCTGGATTCAGCCACTGGGCGTGTGCGTCGGCGTCACCCCGTTCAACTTCCCGGCGATGATTCCGCTGTGGATGTTTCCCCTGGCCATCGCCGCCGGCAACACCTTTATCCTCAAGCCCTCCGAGCAGGACCCGCTGACGCCTAACCGCCTGGCCGAGCTGTTTATCGAGGCCGGCGCACCCAAGGGCGTACTGCAGGTGCTGCATGGTGCGCGCGAGGTGGTCGACAGCCTGCTGACCCACCCGGATATCCGCGCCATTTCCTTTGTCGGCTCGGTCCCGGTGGGCCAACACATCTACCGCACCGGCACTGCTCACCTCAAGCGTGTGCAGGCCTTTGCCGGGGCGAAAAACCATATGGTGATCATGCCCGACGCCAACAAGCAGCAGGTGTTGAGCAACCTGGTGGGTGCCAGTTGTGGCGCAGCCGGGCAACGCTGCATGGCGATCAGCGTGGCGGTGTTCGTGGGCGACTCGAAGCAGTGGATCGACGAGTTGCAGGCGCAGATGGCCGACCTGCAACCCGGCTACTGGACCGACGGCCACGCAGCCTTCGGCCCACTGATCAGCCAGCAGGCCAAGCAACGCGTGCTGCGCCTGATCGCCGAAGGCAAGGCGGAAGGTGCCGAGTGTCTGCTGGACGGCTCGCACTGTGCAGTCGAGGGCTACCCCAACGGCAACTGGGTCGGCCCGACTCTGTTCCGTGGCGTCACTAGCAAGATGAGCCTGTACCGCGAGGAAATCTTCGGCCCGGTGCTGGTGTGCATGGAGGTCGATACGCTGGAAGAGGCCATCGAACTGGTCAACGCCAGCCCCTACGGCAATGGCACCTCAATCTTCACCCGCTCCGGCGGCGCTGCGCGGCATTACCAGCACGCAGTGGAAGTCGGCCAGGTCGGTATCAACGTACCGGTGCCGGTACCGCTGCCGTTCTTCTCCTTTACCGGCTGGAAGGGTTCGTTCTACGGTGACCTGCATGCCTACGGCAAACAGGGCGTGCGCTTCTTCACTGAAACCAAAACGGTGACCAGCCGCTGGTTTGATGAGGATGCCGTCAGCGCGGCCGCCAACATGACCATTCAGCTGAAATAGACCCAAGGTCTACCGGCCGGTGTCTGCAAAAGGAGATAAAACCGCGTTCTTGAGCGGTTATTGACCCATTGCAATACGCCGGTCTTTAGACCAAAAGACAATGCCTCCCTGTTCGCCAGAGCCTCACAGTGCCCTGGCATAACAAACACACGGAGGATGTGATGAAAAGACTGACTGCCACTCTGGCCCTGTGGGCTGGAATCACCGCTGTTGCGCAAGCTGCCGAGCCAATTACCCTCGGCCTCAATTACCCGCGCACCGGCCCGTATAAGGAAGAGGGTTTGGCCCAGATGCGTGGAGCCTTGCTGGCCATAGATGAGCTGAACGAGCGCGGCGGCGTGCTCGGTCGGCCGCTGCGCCTGAGCAGTAAGGACAGCGCCTCGCGCCCTGAGAAAGCTGAGCGAAATGTCGACCGTCTGGCAGCAGAGGGCGCAGCCATGCTCTTTGGCGGTGCCTCCAGCGCGGTGGCCATCGCCGCCGGTAAACGTGCAGCCAAACATGGCCTGCTGTACTTCGGCACACTCACCTACTCCAACGACACCACCGGCAAAGATGGCCATCGCTATATGTTCCGCGAGTGCAACAACGCCTGGATGAGCGCCCGCGCCCTCGGCCAGTACCTGAACAAGACGCTGCCGAATCAGGATTACTTCTACATCACCGCTGATTACACCTGGGGCCACACCACGGAAAGCTCCCTGCGCCAGACCACTGGCAGCACCGATGCCGGCAAGCACCCTGGCCTCAAGGTGCCGTTCCCCGGCGCACGCCAGGCTGACTATCAGGACGCCCTGAAGCAAGCCGCCGCCAGCAACGCCAAGGTGCTGGTATTGGTGTTGTTCGGTGAAGACCTGGTGCGCGCCATGCGCCTTGCCAAGGACATGGGCCTGACTGAGCGCCTGCAGATCGTCGCCCCCAACCTGACCCAGCACATGGTCGAACAGGCCGGTCCCGGCATCATGCAGGGCGTCCTGGGCACCGAGCCATGGACCTGGCGTGTACCCGAACTGGAAAAATCCGAGCGCGGCCAGGCGTTCGTCAGCCAATTCAGTGAACGCTATCAGATGTACCCATCCAGCTCCGCCGCTTCGGCCTACAGCATTGTCTACCAGTGGGCTGACGCCGCTCAGCGAGCCAATAGCCTCGACAGTGAAGCCTTGATCAAGGCCCTGGAAAACCACAGTTATCAGCTACTCAAAGACCGCCAGCAATGGCGCGCCTTTGATCACCAGAACGCGCAGACCGTTTATGTTGTCCAGGTTAAAACCCGCGCCGAGGTGATGCTCGACCCACTCAAGCAAGACTACTTCGCCATCGTCGATCGCCTCGACGCCTCCCAGGCAGCCCCCGACCTTGCCGATTGGCAAGCCGAGCGCAAAGCTGCCGGGCAACCCCCGACCCTGCAATGAGGATTTATGGACTTCGAACTCAGCGATGAACAACGCCTACTGGTAGACAGCGCCCGCGCCTTCGCCAGCAAGGAACTGGCACCGCATGCCGCCGACTGGGACCGCGACCACCACTTCCCGGTGGATGTGATCAAGCGGGCGGCTGAACAGGGTTACCTGGCCCTGTACATCAAGGAAGAAGACGGCGGCCTGGGCTTGTCACGGCTGTCTTCATCGCTGATTTTCGAACAACTGTCGGCGGGCTGTATCGCCACCACGGCGTTTCTCACCATCCACAACATGGCTTCGTGGATGCTTGCCAGCTTTGCCGACCAGGCGTTGAAAGATGCCTGGTTGCCACGCCTGGTCAGCGGCGAGTTGCTGGCCTCCTACTGCCTGACCGAACCGGACGCCGGCTCCGACGCCGCGCACCTGCGCACCCGTGCCAAGCGCGATGGCGACGACTATGTGCTGGACGGCAGCAAGTGCTTTATCTCCGGCGCGGGCAGCACCGATGTGCTGATCGTGATGGCGCGTACCGGTGAGGACAGCGGAGCCAAGGGCATTTCCTGTTTCCTGGTGCCGGCCGATGCCGAGGGCGTGAAGTACGGCCGCAACGAACTGAAAATGGGCTGGCGGGCCCAACCGACCCGCACCATCACCTTTGAAGGCGTGCGCATTCCGGCGGGCAACCGCATCGGCCCGGAAGGCCAGGGCTTCGTCTACGCGATGAAAGGCCTGGATGGCGGCCGCATCAATATCGCCAGTTGTTCGCTGGGCGCGGCCCAGGCAGCGCTGGAGCAATCGCTGCGCTACGTCGAGGAACGCAAGCAGTTCGGCAAGCCGCTCAGCGACTTCCAATCCCTGCAATTCAAGCTCGCCGACATGCTCACCGACCTGACCGCCAGCCGGCAGATGGTGCGCCTGGCCGCACACAAGCTCGATCATGGCCACAGCGAGGCCAGCCTGTACTGCGCCATGGCCAAGCGCTTCGCCACCGACCACTGTTTCACCCTGTGCAACGAGGCACTGCAACTACACGGCGGTTACGGTTATCTCAATGATTACCCGCTGGAGCGCTGGGTGCGCGACAGCCGCGTGCATCAGATACTCGAAGGCACCAACGAGATCATGCGGGTGATCATCGCCCGCCGCCTGCTGGATCAGGGCGGCATGCTGGATCGCTTGCTCTGAGCAAAACATCGGACCTGTAGGCGCCAGCTTGCTGGCGATCAAATGCCCAAAAGCATCGCCAGCAAGCTGGCGCCTACACAAACTCAGATATGAGGATACCCATGAGCACTGCCATCGAACCCTACAACCCCGGTGTATTCGACCTGACCCACAAGCTCACCGTTGAGAAACACGGGCATACCGCGCTGATCACCATCAACCAGCCGCCGGCCAACACCTGGGACCGCGACTCGCTGATCGGTCTCAAGCAACTGGTCGAGCACCTTAATCGCGACGATGACATCTATGCCCTGGTGATTACCGGGCAAGGTGGCAAGTTCTTCAGCGCCGGGGCCGACCTCAAGCTGTTCGCCGATGGCGACAAGGCCCGCGCCCGCGAGATGGCCCGGCGCTTCGGCGAAGCCTTCGAAGCGCTGCGCGATTTTCGTGGCGTATCGATTGCCGCAATCAACGGCTACGCCATGGGCGGCGGCCTGGAGTGCGCCCTGGCCTGCGACATCCGCATCGCCGAACGCCAGGCGCAGATGGCCCTGCCGGAAGCCACCGTTGGCCTGCTGCCCTGCGCTGGCGGCACCCAGCACCTGAGCTGGCTGGTCGGCGAAGGCTGGGCCAAACGCATGATTCTCTGTGGTGAGCGCGTGGATGCAGAAACCGCCCTGCGCATCGGCCTGGTCGAGCAGGTGGTCGACAGCGGCGAAGCCCGTGGTACCGCCCTGCTGCTGGCCGCCAAGGTGGCGCGCCAAAGCCCGGTGGCAGTGCGCACCATCAAGCCGCTGATTCAGGGTGCTCGCGAGCGCAGCCCGAACACCTGGCTGAGCGAAGAACGCGAGCGCTTTGTCGACCTGTTCGACGCCGACGACACCCGCGAAGGGGTCAATGCCTTTCTGGAAAAACGCGACGCCCAGTGGCGCAACAAGTAATCCGCGGCTCCGATCCGCCCGTAGGGTGCGCCGTGCGCACCGAGAATCAGAACAATGAATGTGACCTTTGAAGAACGCCCGGCCCAGCACGGCATGCGCATAGGCATCGCCAGCCTGGATGCCGAGAAAAGCCTAAACGCCCTGTCGCTGCCGATGATCGAAGCGCTGGATGCCAAGCTGAAACAGTGGGCGGAGGATCCAACCATCGCCTGCGTAATGCTGCGCGGCAACGGCCCCAAGGCCTTCTGCGCCGGCGGTGACGTGGTTCAACTGGTGCACCAGTGCCGCGAACACCCCGGTGAAATCCCGCCCTTGGCACGGCGCTTCTTTGCCGACGAATACCGCCTCGACCACCGCATCCACACCTACCCGAAACCCTTTATCTGCTGGGCCCATGGCCATGTGCTGGGTGGCGGCATGGGGTTGATGCAGGCTGCCGGCATCCGCATCGTCACCCCAGGCAGCCGCCTGGGCATGCCGGAGGTGAATATCGGCCTGTACCCGGACGTTGGCGGCAGCTGGTTCCTCGCCCGCCTCCCCGGCAAGCTCGGCCTGTTTCTCGGCCTGACCGCCAGCAGCATCAATGCCACCGACGCCCTGGAACTGAACCTGGCCGACCGCGTGCTGCTCGACAGCCAACAGGACGACCTGCTCAGCGGCCTGGCCCAACTCAACTGGCAAGAGCACAGCCCGCAGCAACTGCACAGCCTGCTCAAGGCCCTGGAAAACCAGGCCCGCAGCGAACTGCCGCAAGCCCAGTGGCTGCCACGCCGCACGCACATTGACGAACTGCTGGATGTACCCGACCTGCCCCAGGCCTGGCAGGCCATCAGCGCCCTGCAAACAGATAGCGATGCGCTGCTGGCCCGCGCCGGCAAGACCCTGGCCGGTGGCTGCCCATTGACCGGGCATCTGGTGTGGGAGCAGATCAAACGCGCCAAACAGCTATCGCTGGCCGAAGTGTTCCGCATGGAGTACGCCATGAGCCTGAACTGCTGCCGTCACCCGGAATTCCCCGAAGGCGTACGCTCGCGGCTGATCGACAAGGATCATGCGCCGCACTGGCAATGGCCGGATGTGGCGAATATTCCACAGCAGGTGATCGACGCGCACTTTGCCCCGGCGTGGGACGGCGAACACCCATTGGCGGATCTGTAAACCGTTGTAGGGTGCGCCGTGCGCACCACCCCATGGAACCCTGGTGCGCACGGCGCACCCTACGAGGAGAGGACTTCGCATGACCCGGATCGCTTTTATCGGCCTCGGCCATATGGGCCTGCCCATGGCGCGCAACCTGCTCAAGGCCGGCTTCACCCTCACGGTGTTTGACCTGGTGCCCGCCGCCATGGACGAGCTGGCCAAAGAAGGCGCAGTACGGGCCAGCAGTGCCCTGGATGCGGTACAGGATGCCGATGTGGTGGTCAGCATGCTGCCCGCCAGCCGGCACGTCGAAGGTCTGTACCTGGGTGACAACGGCCTGCTGGCTGCGCTCAAACCCGGCACCCTGGTGCTGGAATGCTCAACCATCGCCCCGGACGTTGCGCGCAAGGTGCACCAGGCCGCCAAAGCGCGTGCTATCGAACTGCTCGACGCACCGGTATCCGGCGGTACGGCGGGTGCAGCAGCCGGCACCCTAACCTTTATGATCGGCGGCGCAGCCAGCACCCTGGAAAAGGCCCGTTCGCTCTTCGAAGCCATGGGCAAGAACATCTTCCACGCCGGCCCCGATGGCGCCGGCCAGGTGGCCAAGGTGTGCAACAACCAGGTGCTGGCAGTGCAGATGATCGCCACCGCCGAAGCCATGGCCATGGGCGTGGCCAACGGCCTGGAGCCGGCCGTGCTGGCCGAGATCATGCGCCAGAGTTCAGGCGGTAACTGGGCCCTGGAAAAATACAACCCCTGGCCCGGCGTGATGGAAAACGCTCCGGCGTCCAAAGGCTACAGCGGCGGCTTTATGGCCGAGCTGATGGCCAAAGACCTCGGCCTCGCCCAGGAAGCCGCCCAAGCCAGCGGCAGCAGCACACCGATGGGCGCACTGGCGTTGCAGCTGTATCGCCTGCTGCTCAAGCAAGGCAAGGGCAAACAGGACTTCTCGGTGGTGCAGCAGCTGTTTGTAGAGTAGAACGCCGTAAGGTGCGCCGTGCGCACCTGAAGCCCCTCTCTCGGTGCGCACAGCTCACCCTACAACCGAAGTAAGCCCCGCAAAGCAAAACGCCGCAAAAATGCGGCGTTTTGCTTTGCGGGTATATGGCCTGTCACCGCTCGCGCAGCGCCTCGGCGCGGGCGCGGATAATCGGTTTGAGCAGGTAGCTGAGCACGCTCTTCTTGCCGGTGATGATGTCCACCGACGCCACCATGCCCGGGATGATCAACAGCGGATTCTCTTCGCTGCCCAGGTGGCTTTTGTTGGTACGCAGTTTGATCACGTAAAAACTGTTACCGTCATCGTCGGTGACCGTGTCGGCACCAATCTGCTCCAGCTCGGCCTTGAGCCCACCGTAGATGGTGTAGTCATACGCGGTGAACTTGACCACCGCCTCCTGGCCAGGATGCAGGAAGGCAATATCCTGTGGACGGATACGCGCCTCGACCAGCAGGTTCTCACCCAGCGGCACGATTTCCACCAGATCGCTACCCGGCTGAATCACCCCACCAATGGTGTTGACCAGCAGTTGCTTGACGATGCCGCGCACCGGCGACGTGACCAAGGTGCGGTTGACCCGGTCCTCCAGCGCCTTGCCGGTCGACTGGATCTTGCTCAGCTCGGTGCGTGCCTCATTCAGCTGCGTCAACGCCTCACTGCGAAAGCGCCCACGGGTTTCGTCGATCTTGCGCTCGACTTCCTTGATCGCCGCTTCGGCACGCGGAATGGCCAGGGTGGTGGCCTCCAACTGACCACGGGCCTCGACTTCGGCGCGCTTGAGGCGCAACACCTCCACCTGAGAAATCGCCCCCTCGGCCACCAGCGGCTCGGACATGCGGATTTCCTGGCGCAACAGGTTCAGGCTGTTACTGAACTGACCCTGCTTGGAGGCGAACTCACGCAGCTCCTGACGGCGCTGGATCAACTGTTCTTCCAGGCCCGCGACTTCATCGAGCAGTTGCTGCTTGCGGCTGTTGAACAACTGAATCTCGTTGTCCGCCTGCCCTGGGGCTTTTTCCCGCACCTCATCGGCCACCACCAGCTCGCGATCCTGCACTTCGGCGCTCAAGCGCTCCACCCGCAGCAACAGCGCCAGGCGGTCAGCTTCGGTCTCACCCACGTTGGAGGCAAACCGGGTGTCATCCAGACGCAACAAGGCATCACCGACCTCGACAATCTGCCCTTCACGGACAAACAGTTCGGCGACGATACCGCCCTCCAGGTTCTGAATTTTCTGCAGCCGTGAAGACGGAATCGCCTTGCCATCACCGCGGGTCACTTCATCGACCACGGCAAAGTTGGCCCACAGCAGGCAGAACACCACAAAGGCGATCAGCCCCCAGATGGTCAGGCGCACCACCCGTGGTGCATCCTCGATCAACGCTTTGTTGACCTCTGGCAACGGCTCGTCACCCAGCTCATCATGGCCGCCAAAATAGGCGGCCATGGCCTGGCGCAGGCTCTTCTTCTCAGGCGCGTTAGCTGACACTGATCTGCCCCTTCTTCAGCGCTTCCATGACACTGCCTTTTGGCCCGTCGGCGATGATCTGCCCACGGTCGACAATGATCAGCCGGTCTACCAGGCTGAGCATCGAGGCGCGGTGCGTGACCAGCAACAGGGTCTTGGTACCGATCACCGCAGACAGGCGCTGTTTGAGGCGCTCTTCGCCGGTGTTGTCCATGGCGCTGGTGGGTTCATCGAGCAGCAGGATCGGCGGATCGAGCAGCAGCGCACGGGCCAACGCAACGTTCTGCCGCTGGCCACCGGAAAGGTTCTGGCCGCGTTCGCCGACTTGCAGCTCATAGCCCTTGGGGTGCAGTCGGGCAAATTCGTGCACACCGGCCAACTCGGCCGCCTGCAACACCAACTCGTCTTCCACGTAGCGCGCCCCGGACACCAGGTTGTCGCGCAGGGTGCCGCTGAACAGCTGAATATCCTGCGGCACATAGCCGATGTTGTGGCGCAGATCGCTGACATCCAGTTGGCGCACGTCAATGCCGTCCACCAGCAAGTTGCCGGCATCCGGTTGATACAAGCCGACGATCAGTTTGGCCAGCGAGCTTTTGCCTGAGCCACTGCGGCCGATGATGCCAATCTTCTCGCCCGGACGAATCACCAGGTTGACGCCCAACAAGGCGGCCTGCTGCTGATCCGGGTAATGGAACTCCACCTGACGGAACTCCACGGCACCTTGCAAAGCCTGGCGCTTGAGCGGTCGCTCGTCGGCATGCCGCTCCTGCGGCAACTCCATCATCTGGTTGACCGAATCAAGGGTGACCCGCGCCTGCTGGTAGCGCGTAAGCAACCCGGAAACCTGTGTGAGCGGCCCCAAGGCACGGCTGCTGAGCATGTAACAGGCGATCAAGCCGCCCATGCTCAGGTTGCCATCGATGATCTGGTACACGCCGAGCACGATCACCACCACACCGGCCAGTTGCTGCAGCAGCATGGTCGAGTTCATGGCCAGACTGGAGAGCATGCGCGCACGCAACTCCAGACGACTGAGGGTGCCGATAGTCTGCTCCCACAGGTACTGGCGCTCGCTCTCGGCATTGTTGACCTTGACCGCATCCAGGCCGGCCAGGCTCTCGATCAGGCTCGACTGACGCTCAGCCGCCAGGGCCATGGTGCGCTGCATGGTTTCCGCCAGCGGCCGCTGCAACAGCCAGCCAATCAACGCCACCAGCGGGAAGGCCAGGATCGGAATCCACACCAGGTGCCCGCCGATCATGGCGATCACCGCGAGAATCAGCAGGGTAAATGGCAGGTCGATGACGCTGGCCATGGTCAGCGAAGCGAGAAAATCACGCAGGCTTTGAAATTCGTGGATGTTCTGCGCGAAGCTGCCAACCCGCGCCGGACGGAACTTCATGGCCATGCCAGCGATGCGTTCGAACAGCGTGGCGGAGATGATCAGGTCGGTTTTCTTGCCCGCCAGATCGAGACACAGACCGCGCAGGGTCTTGAGCAGCAGGTCAAAACAGAACACCCCGGTGATGCCGACGGCCAGCACCCACAGGGTCGCTTCGGCCTGGTTGGGCACGACCCGGTCATACACGTTCATCACGAACAGTGGCGTGGCCAGGCCGATCAGGTTGATCAGAAAACTCGCGGCAACAGCATCGATGTACAGCCAACGGGAACGTTTGAGGGTGTCGCGAAACCAGGAGGTGGCACGCGGAATCAGCTCACCACGGTTGAAATCGAATTTGTGCAGCGGCTGAGCGAAGAACACCTGCCCGCTGTAATCCTTGGTCAGAGCCTCGGCACTGACGCGCACCTCGCCCCCTTCGCTTTCGCTGGGCATGATGCGTGCCCGGCCCTGATCATCCCAGCCCAGCAGAATGGCGCTGCGGCCGTCGTGCAGCAGCAATAGAGCCGGCATGGCCAAAGCTGGAATCTTTTCCAGACCACGGCGCAGCCAGCGCCCTTGCAAACCAGCGCGGGCGGCGGCGCGTGGCAGCAATTCGGCACTCAAACGCTGTTCGGGAAGTGGCAGACCTGCGGTCAACATCGCGCGGCTGACCGATTTCTGGTGCAGGCTGCACAGCGACAACAGGCTATCTAGCAGAGGGTCGTCGTAGCGATCACGGGGATCGCTACGGGTTTGCATCGGGCTTGGGTCTACTGCCACAAGGATTCACTCATACTTGAATAGGGCCTAATTCAGGCCCGGCAAGTTTACCTGAGCCTTGATCTCGTCCAGCGGCGCAGCCGCCATAGGTGCAACTACCCCCTGACTCTTGAGCAGGGAGCCCATGGTGGCCTTGATCCGATACTGAGTAAACAGTTCAGTGAAGCGAACTTCCTCAAGACGACGCGAAGCGGTGAACAGTTCGTTCTCGCTGTCGAGCAGGTCCAGCAAGGTGCGATCACCAAGGCTGAACTGCTTCTGATAGGACTCGCGCACACGGCTGCTGTAGTCGACATACTGCTGGGCAATCGGCAGCTGCTGGCGAGCATTTTCCAGGGCATTCCAGGCCAGGCCGAGGTCTTCGTTGAGCACACGCAGGGCGTTGTTGCGGATGTCCATAGCCTGATTGGTCTGATAGGCCTTGGACTGCAGATCCGCCTTGTTGCTGCCACCGGCAAACAGGTTGTAGCGCATGTTGACCATCGCGCTCCACTGGTTGTTATGGCCTTTTACGCCATCCAGATTGTTATCCATACCGCGCGACAGTTCGGCATCGAAACGCGGATAGAAACTCGACTTGGCCGCCTCATACTGCTGCTCGCTGGCCTGCACATCCGCCTCGGCCGAACTCAGAAACGGGTTGTTGGCCAGCATTTCCTGGCGCGCCGCTGACAGGCTCTCCGGCAGATGCCCCAGCAAACCAGCTGGGCGAGTCAATTCACCCGCATCACGCCCCACCACGCTGAAATAGTTGACCTGCGCATCAGCCAGGTTGGTCTTCTCGGTAATCAGGTTATTGCGCGCCTGCGCCAGGCGCGCTTCGGCCTGGTCGAGGTCGGCAGTACGGCCAACACCGCTTTGGCTACGCAGGGTAATCTGATCGTAAATACGTTCGTGGCTCGCCAGGTTGTTCTCGGCCAGACGCACCAGTTCCTGGCGAGTCAGAACATCCAGATAGACCTGCGCTACGGCCAGCCCGGTACGTTCGGCAGTGCCCAGCAGTTCATAAGCACGGGCATTCACCGTGGCACGCTGACGACCGACTTCACTGCTGGTGGCAAAACCGTCAAACAGCATCTGCTGCACACGCAGGCTGGATTCACCGCGATTCAGGGTTTCAGTGTTGTGATCCAAACCGCGGGTGCCTGGACTGTCGGTACCCTCGCGGCCATAGCCGGCCAACAGGTCAACCCGCGGCAGGTAGCCGCCCTTGGCGGCCTTCATCTGTTCTTCAACCGACAAGCGCGCATTAATCCCCGCCTGGATCTCCGGATGCACCTCAAGGGCACTTTGCATGGCTTCGTTGAGCGTCTGGCCATGGGCCGTCATCGATACAGCAAGAGCAAGAGGGAACAGTGCAAAAAAACGCATCGGGTGGAATTCCTTTCAGGCTGGGCTAGTGACTTGGAACAACGACGGCGCAATGCGCTTGACGCAAAGTGGCACAGGATACATAAACAGCCGAAAAACGTGACACGCATCACAAGAGCAAAAACCAATATCAAAGTGACATCAGCGCGCGCATTGTTTATTATCGCGAGCGCTCGGTCAATAGTTTGGCATATTACTAATTCCAGAATGGAATAAGCCAAATTTATGACGACAATATTTTGTCAGGCAAGCACCATTCAACGCAAAGCATTGCTTCACTATATTTAACGCTTTACCGAGCCCACACCGGAGCCCGCTTTATGAGCACAATCGTCGCCATCGTAAAAAGTCTTGTCGGTCAGGTTTTTGCCGTTTCTCTCGACGGCCTCAAGCGCCAAGTATTCGAAGGCGAACGTCTGCTCATGGGCGAACAGATCCTCACTGGTCTGGGCGCAGAAGTAACCCTGCAACTGGCCAACGGCGACGTGGTCGATGTGGCGCAGAACAGCAGCTGGCAGGCAGCCCCCAGCGAGGCGCCAGCCGACGCTGAAAAGGCCCAGGCCAATCCGGATCTGGAACAAGCCCTGGCAGCCGGCTTCGACCCCACCACCGACCTTGAAGCCACCGCAGCAGGCCCTGGTTCCGGCGGCGGCACTGGCGGCGCAGCGGGTGGCGGCCACAGCTTTGTGATGCTGGATACCGTGGGCGGGCAACTAGATCCGACAATCGGGTTTGAGACTTCCGGCCTGGGAGTTGGGGGTAACGGGCAGGATGAGCTGCTTGGTTTGGGTGGTGATGCCAATGCTGCGACTTTGCAACCAAACCGTGCACCAACTGCACAAAACGATACGTTTATTCTCAATGAAGACGGCACCATCACAATTGATGTACTTGCTAATGACAGCGACCTTGATGGCGATACGCTGAGCATTTCTCAGATTAATGGCCAAGCCATCTCCGAAGGTGGATCTATTATTGTAAGCGATGGCACAGTGACCCTGAGCAATGGCTTGCTGATATTCACCCCGAACGCCAACTACAACGGCCCCGCCAGCTTTACCTATACAGTCACCGATGGAGTACTGAGCAGCACTGTAACTGTCAGTGGCACGGTGACACCCGTTAACGATGCACCGGTTGCCGCCAATGGCAGCATTACCGTGGCCGAAGAAAGCATCGGAACCAGCCTGGGCCTGAGCGCGCCATCGGATGCTGACAGCAACCCGCTGACCATCACCGTCACCGGCCTGCCGACCCTGGGCACCGTCACCAAAGCCGATGGCTCCGCCATCAGCAATAACGACACCCTGACCGCCGCCGAACTGACCGGCCTGGTCTACAACGCACCGGCTGACTACAACGGCACCGATGCCGTCGGCTCCTTCACCTACTCGGTCGATGACGGCCAGGGTGAAGCCAACAGTGTCGTCACCGGCACCGTCACCATCGGCGTCACCCCGATCAACGATGCGCCGGTTGCCGCCAATGGCAGCATTACCGTGGCCGAAGAAAGCATCGGAACCAGCCTGGGCCTGAGCGCGCCATCGGATGCTGACAGCAACCCGCTGACCATCACCGTCACCGGCCTGCCGACCCTGGGCACCGTCACCAAAGCCGATGGCTCCGCCATCAGCAATAACGACACCCTGACCGCCGCCGAACTGACCGGCCTGGTCTACAACGCACCGGCTGACTACAACGGCACCGATGCCGTCGGCTCCTTCACCTACTCGGTCGATGACGGCCAGGGTGAAGCCAACAGTGTCGTCACCGGCACCGTCACCATCGGCGTCACCCCGATCAACGATGCGCCGGTTGCCGCCAATGGCAGCATTACCGTGGCCGAAGAAAGCATCGGAACCAGCCTGGGCCTGAGCGCGCCATCGGATGCTGACAGCAACCCGCTGACCATCACCGTCACCGGCCTGCCGACCCTGGGCACCGTCACCAAAGCCGATGGCTCCGCCATCAGCAATAACGACACCCTGACCGCCGCCGAACTGACCGGCCTGGTCTACAACGCACCGGCTGACTACAACGGCACCGATGCCGTCGGCTCCTTCACCTACTCGGTCGATGACGGCCAGGGTGAAGCCAACAGTGTCGTCACCGGCACCGTCACCATCGGCGTCACCCCGATCAACGATGCGCCGGTTGCCGCCAATGGCAGCATTACCGTGGCCGAAGAAAGCATCGGAACCAGCCTGGGCCTGAGCGCGCCATCGGATGCTGACAGCAACCCGCTGACCATCACCGTCACCGGCCTGCCGACCCTGGGCACCGTCACCAAAGCCGATGGCTCCGCCATCAGCAATAACGACACCCTGACCGCCGCCGAACTGACCGGCCTGGTCTACAACGCACCGGCTGACTACAACGGCACCGATGCCGTCGGCTCCTTCACCTACTCGGTCGATGACGGCCAGGGTGAAGCCAACAGTGTCGTCACCGGCACCGTCACCATCGGCGTCACCCCGATCAACGATGCGCCGGTTGCCGCCAATGGCAGCATTACCGTGGCCGAAGAAAGCATCGGAACCAGCCTGGGCCTGAGCGCGCCATCGGATGCTGACAGCAACCCGCTGACCATCACCGTCACCGGCCTGCCGACCCTGGGCACCGTCACCAAAGCCGATGGCTCCGCCATCAGCAATAACGACACCCTGACCGCCGCCGAACTGACCGGCCTGGTCTACAACGCACCGGCTGACTACAACGGCACCGATGCCGTCGGCTCCTTCACCTACTCGGTCGATGACGGCCAGGGTGAAGCCAACAGTGTCGTCACCGGCACCGTCACCATCGGCGTCACCCCGATCAACGATGCGCCGGTTGCCGCCAATGGCAGCATTACCGTGGCCGAAGAAAGCACCGGAACCAGCCTGGGCCTGAGCGCGCCATCGGATGCTGACAGCAACCCGCTGACCATCACCGTCACCGGCCTGCCGACCCTGGGCACCGTCACCAAAGCCGATGGCTCCGCCATCAGCAATAACGACACCCTGACCGCCGCCGAACTGACCGGCCTGGTCTACAACGCACCGGCTGACTACAACGGCACCGATGCCGTCGGCTCCTTCACCTACTCGGTCGATGACGGCCAGGGTGAAGCCAACAGTGTCGTCACCGGCACCGTCACCATCGGCGTCACCCCGATCAACGATGCGCCGGTTGCCGCCAATGGCAGCATTACCGTGGCCGAAGAAAGCACCGGAACCAGCCTGGGCCTGAGCGCGCCATCGGATGCTGACAGCAACCCGCTGACCATCACCGTCACCGGCCTGCCGACCCTGGGCACCGTCACCAAAGCCGATGGCTCCGCCATCAGCAATAACGACACCCTGACCGCCGCCGAACTGACCGGCCTGGTCTACAACGCACCGGCTGACTACAACGGCACCGATGCCGTCGGCTCCTTCACCTACTCGGTCGATGACGGCCAGGGTGAAGCCAACAGTGTCGTCACCGGCACCGTCACCATCGGCGTCACCCCGATCAACGATGCGCCGGTTGCCGCCAATGGCAGCATTACCGTGGCCGAAGAAAGCACCGGAACCAGCCTGGGCCTGAGCGCGCCATCGGATGCTGACAGCAACCCGCTGACCATCACCGTCACCGGCCTGCCGACCCTGGGCACCGTCACCAAAGCCGATGGCTCCGCCATCAGCAATAACGACACCCTGACCGCCGCCGAACTGACCGGCCTGGTCTACAACGCACCGGCTGACTACAACGGCACCGATGCCGTCGGCTCCTTCACCTACTCGGTCGATGACGGCCAGGGTGAAGCCAACAGTGTCGTCACCGGCACCGTCACCATCGGCGTCACCCCGATCAACGATGCGCCGGTTGCCGCCAATGGCAGCATTACCGTGGCCGAAGAAAGCATCGGAACCAGCCTGGGCCTGAGCGCGCCATCGGATGCTGACAGCAACCCGCTGACCATCACCGTCACCGGCCTGCCGACCCTGGGCACCGTCACCAAAGCCGATGGCTCCGCCATCAGCAATAACGACACCCTGACCGCCGCCGAACTGACCGGCCTGGTCTACAACGCACCGGCTGACTACAACGGCACCGATGCCGTCGGCTCCTTCACCTACTCGGTCGATGACGGCCAGGGTGAAGCCAACAGTGTCGTCACCGGCACCGTCACCATCGGCGTCACCCCGATCAACGATGCGCCGGTTGCCGCCAATGGCAGCATTACCGTGGCCGAAGAAAGCATCGGAACCAGCCTGGGCCTGAGCGCGCCATCGGATGCTGACAGCAACCCGCTGACCATCACCGTCACCGGCCTGCCGACCCTGGGCACCGTCACCAAAGCCGATGGCTCCGCCATCAGCAATAACGACACCCTGACCGCCGCCGAACTGACCGGCCTGGTCTACAACGCACCGGCTGACTACAACGGCACCGATGCCGTCGGCTCCTTCACCTACTCGGTCGATGACGGCCAGGGTGAAGCCAACAGTGTCGTCACCGGCACCGTCACCATCGGCGTCACCCCGATCAACGATGCGCCGGTTGCCGCCAATGGCAGCATTACCGTGGCCGAAGAAAGCACCGGAACCAGCCTGGGCCTGAGCGCGCCATCGGATGCTGACAGCAACCCGCTGACCATCACCGTCACCGGCCTGCCGACCCTGGGCACCGTCACCAAAGCCGATGGCTCCGCCATCAGCAATAACGACACCCTGACCGCCGCCGAACTGACCGGCCTGGTCTACAACGCACCGGCTGACTACAACGGCACCGATGCCGTCGGCTCCTTCACCTACTCGGTCGATGACGGCCAGGGTGAAGCCAACAGTGTCGTCACCGGCACCGTCACCATCGGCGTCACCCCGATCAACGATGCGCCGGTTGCCGCCAATGGCAGCATTACCGTGGCCGAAGAAAGCACCGGAACCAGCCTGGGCCTGAGCGCGCCATCGGATGCTGACAGCAACCCGCTGACCATCACCGTCACCGGCCTGCCGACCCTGGGCACCGTCACCAAAGCCGATGGCTCCGCCATCAGCAATAACGACACCCTGACCGCCGCCGAACTGACCGGCCTGGTCTACAACGCACCGGCTGACTACAACGGCACCGATGCCGTCGGCTCCTTCACCTACTCGGTCGATGACGGCCAGGGTGAAGCCAACAGTGTCGTCACCGGCACCGTCACCATCGGCGTCACCCCGATCAACGATGCGCCGGTTGCCGCCAATGGCAGCATTACCGTGGCCGAAGAAAGCATCGGAACCAGCCTGGGCCTGAGCGCGCCATCGGATGCTGACAGCAACCCGCTGACCATCACCGTCACCGGCCTGCCGACCCTGGGCACCGTCACCAAAGCCGATGGCTCCGCCATCAGCAATAACGACACCCTGACCGCCGCCGAACTGACCGGCCTGGTCTACAACGCACCGGCTGACTACAACGGCACCGATGCCGTCGGCTCCTTCACCTACTCGGTCGATGACGGCCAGGGTGAAGCCAACAGTGTCGTCACCGGCACCGTCACCATCGGCGTCACCCCGATCAACGATGCGCCGGTTGCCGCCAATGGCAGCATTACCGTGGCCGAAGAAAGCATCGGAACCAGCCTGGGCCTGAGCGCGCCATCGGATGCTGACAGCAACCCGCTGACCATCACCGTCACCGGCCTGCCGACCCTGGGCACCGTCACCAAAGCCGATGGCTCCGCCATCAGCAATAACGACACCCTGACCGCCGCCGAACTGACCGGCCTGGTCTACAACGCACCGGCTGACTACAACGGCACCGATGCCGTCGGCTCCTTCACCTACTCGGTCGATGACGGCCAGGGTGAAGCCAACAGTGTCGTCACCGGCACCGTCACCATCGGCGTCACCCCGATCAACGATGCGCCGGTTGCCGCCAATGGCAGCATTACCGTGGCCGAAGAAAGCACCGGAACCAGCCTGGGCCTGAGCGCGCCATCGGATGCTGACAGCAACCCGCTGACCATCACCGTCACCGGCCTGCCGACCCTGGGCACCGTCACCAAAGCCGATGGCTCCGCCATCAGCAATAACGACACCCTGACCGCCGCCGAACTGACCGGCCTGGTCTACAACGCACCGGCTGACTACAACGGCACCGATGCCGTCGGCTCCTTCACCTACTCGGTCGATGACGGCCAGGGTGAAGCCAACAGTGTCGTCACCGGCACCGTCACCATCGGCGTCACCCCGATCAACGATGCGCCGGTTGCCGCCAATGGCAGCATTACCGTGGCCGAAGAAAGCACCGGAACCAGCCTGGGCCTGAGCGCGCCATCGGATGCTGACAGCAACCCGCTGACCATCACCGTCACCGGCCTGCCGACCCTGGGCACCGTCACCAAAGCCGATGGCTCCGCCATCAGCAATAACGACACCCTGACCGCCGCCGAACTGACCGGCCTGGTCTACAACGCACCGGCTGACTACAACGGCACCGATGCCGTCGGCTCCTTCACCTACTCGGTCGATGACGGCCAGGGTGAAGCCAACAGTGTCGTCACCGGCACCGTCACCATCGGCGTCACCCCGATCAACGATGCGCCGGTTGCCGCCAATGGCAGCATTACCGTGGCCGAAGAAAGCATCGGAACCAGCCTGGGCCTGAGCGCGCCATCGGATGCTGACAGCAACCCGCTGACCATCACCGTCACCGGCCTGCCGACCCTGGGCACCGTCACCAAAGCCGATGGCTCCGCCATCAGCAATAACGACACCCTGACCGCCGCCGAACTGACCGGCCTGGTCTACAACGCACCGGCTGACTACAACGGCACCGATGCCGTCGGCTCCTTCACCTACTCGGTCGATGACGGCCAGGGTGAAGCCAACAGTGTCGTCACCGGCACCGTCACCATCGGCGTCACCCCGATCAACGATGCGCCGGTTGCCGCCAATGGCAGCATTACCGTGGCCGAAGAAAGCACCGGAACCAGCCTGGGCCTGAGCGCGCCATCGGATGCTGACAGCAACCCGCTGACCATCACCGTCACCGGCCTGCCGACCCTGGGCACCGTCACCAAAGCCGATGGCTCCGCCATCAGCAATAACGACACCCTGACCGCCGCCGAACTGACCGGCCTGGTCTACAACGCACCGGCTGACTACAACGGCACCGATGCCGTCGGCTCCTTCACCTACTCGGTCGATGACGGCCAGGGTGAAGCCAACAGTGTCGTCACCGGCACCGTCACCATCGGCGTCACCCCGATCAACGATGCGCCGGTTGCCGCCAATGGCAGCATTACCGTGGCCGAAGAAAGCATCGGAACCAGCCTGGGCCTGAGCGCGCCATCGGATGCTGACAGCAACCCGCTGACCATCACCGTCACCGGCCTGCCGACCCTGGGCACCGTCACCAAAGCCGATGGCTCCGCCATCAGCAATAACGACACCCTGACCGCCGCCGAACTGACCGGCCTGGTCTACAACGCACCGGCTGACTACAACGGCACCGATGCCGTCGGCTCCTTCACCTACTCGGTCGATGACGGCCAGGGTGAAGCCAACAGTGTCGTCACCGGCACCGTCACCATCGGCGTCACCCCGATCAACGATGCGCCGGTTGCCGCCAATGGCAGCATTACCGTGGCCGAAGAAAGCACCGGAACCAGCCTGGGCCTGAGCGCGCCATCGGATGCTGACAGCAACCCGCTGACCATCACCGTCACCGGCCTGCCGACCCTGGGCACCGTCACCAAAGCCGATGGCTCCGCCATCAGCAATAACGACACCCTGACCGCCGCCGAACTGACCGGCCTGGTCTACAACGCACCGGCTGACTACAACGGCACCGATGCCGTCGGCTCCTTCACCTACTCGGTCGATGACGGCCAGGGTGAAGCCAACAGTGTCGTCACCGGCACCGTCACCATCGGCGTCACCCCGATCAACGATGCGCCGGTTGCCGCCAATGGCAGCATTACCGTGGCCGAAGAAAGCACCGGAACCAGCCTGGGCCTGAGCGCGCCATCGGATGCTGACAGCAACCCGCTGACCATCACCGTCACCGGCCTGCCGACCCTGGGCACCGTCACCAAAGCCGATGGCTCCGCCATCAGCAATAACGACACCCTGACCGCCGCCGAACTGACCGGCCTGGTCTACAACGCACCGGCTGACTACAACGGCACCGATGCCGTCGGCTCCTTCACCTACTCGGTCGATGACGGCCAGGGTGAAGCCAACAGTGTCGTCACCGGCACCGTCACCATCGGCGTCACCCCGATCAACGATGCGCCGGTTGCCGCCAATGGCAGCATTACCGTGGCCGAAGAAAGCATCGGAACCAGCCTGGGCCTGAGCGCGCCATCGGATGCTGACAGCAACCCGCTGACCATCACCGTCACCGGCCTGCCGACCCTGGGCACCGTCACCAAAGCCGATGGCTCCGCCATCAGCAATAACGACACCCTGACCGCCGCCGAACTGACCGGCCTGGTCTACAACGCACCGGCTGACTACAACGGCACCGATGCCGTCGGCTCCTTCACCTACTCGGTCGATGACGGCCAGGGTGAAGCCAACAGTGTCGTCACCGGCACCGTCACCATCGGCGTCACCCCGATCAACGATGCGCCGGTTGCCGCCAATGGCAGCATTACCGTGGCCGAAGAAAGCACCGGAACCAGCCTGGGCCTGAGCGCGCCATCGGATGCTGACAGCAACCCGCTGACCATCACCGTCACCGGCCTGCCGACCCTGGGCACCGTCACCAAAGCCGATGGCTCCGCCATCAGCAATAACGACACCCTGACCGCCGCCGAACTGACCGGCCTGGTCTACAACGCACCGGCTGACTACAACGGCACCGATGCCGTCGGCTCCTTCACCTACTCGGTCGATGACGGCCAGGGTGAAGCCAACAGTGTCGTCACCGGCACCGTCACCATCGGCGTCACCCCGATCAACGATGCGCCGGTTGCCGCCAATGGCAGCATTACCGTGGCCGAAGAAAGCACCGGAACCAGCCTGGGCCTGAGCGCGCCATCGGATGCTGACAGCAACCCGCTGACCATCACCGTCACCGGCCTGCCGACCCTGGGCACCGTCACCAAAGCCGATGGCTCCGCCATCAGCAATAACGACACCCTGACCGCCGCCGAACTGACCGGCCTGGTCTACAACGCACCGGCTGACTACAACGGCACCGATGCCGTCGGCTCCTTCACCTACTCGGTCGATGACGGCCAGGGTGAAGCCAACAGTGTCGTCACCGGCACCGTCACCATCGGCGTCACCCCGATCAACGATGCGCCGGTTGCCGCCAATGGCAGCATTACCGTGGCCGAAGAAAGCACCGGAACCAGCCTGGGCCTGAGCGCGCCATCGGATGCTGACAGCAACCCGCTGACCATCACCGTCACCGGCCTGCCGACCCTGGGCACCGTCACCAAAGCCGATGGCTCCGCCATCAGCAATAACGACACCCTGACCGCCGCCGAACTGACCGGCCTGGTCTACAACGCACCGGCTGACTACAACGGCACCGATGCCGTCGGCTCCTTCACCTACTCGGTCGATGACGGCCAGGGTGAAGCCAACAGTGTCGTCACCGGCACCGTCACCATCGGCGTCACCCCGATCAACGATGCGCCGGTTGCCGCCAATGGCAGCATTACCGTGGCCGAAGAAAGCATCGGAACCAGCCTGGGCCTGAGCGCGCCATCGGATGCTGACAGCAACCCGCTGACCATCACCGTCACCGGCCTGCCGACCCTGGGCACCGTCACCAAAGCCGATGGCTCCGCCATCAGCAATAACGACACCCTGACCGCCGCCGAACTGACCGGCCTGGTCTACAACGCACCGGCTGACTACAACGGCACCGATGCCGTCGGCTCCTTCACCTACTCGGTCGATGACGGCCAGGGTGAAGCCAACAGTGTCGTCACCGGCACCGTCACCATCGGCGTCACCCCGATCAACGATGCGCCGGTTGCCGCCAATGGCAGCATTACCGTGGCCGAAGAAAGCATCGGAACCAGCCTGGGCCTGAGCGCGCCATCGGATGCTGACAGCAACCCGCTGACCATCACCGTCACCGGCCTGCCGACCCTGGGCACCGTCACCAAAGCCGATGGCTCCGCCATCAGCAATAACGACACCCTGACCGCCGCCGAACTGACCGGCCTGGTCTACAACGCACCGGCTGACTACAACGGCACCGATGCCGTCGGCTCCTTCACCTACTCGGTCGATGACGGCCAGGGTGAAGCCAACAGTGTCGTCACCGGCACCGTCACCATCGGCGTCACCCCGATCAACGATGCGCCGGTTGCCGCCAATGGCAGCATTACCGTGGCCGAAGAAAGCACCGGAACCAGCCTGGGCCTGAGCGCGCCATCGGATGCTGACAGCAACCCGCTGACCATCACCGTCACCGGCCTGCCGACCCTGGGCACCGTCACCAAAGCCGATGGCTCCGCCATCAGCAATAACGACACCCTGACCGCCGCCGAACTGACCGGCCTGGTCTACAACGCACCGGCTGACTACAACGGCACCGATGCCGTCGGCTCCTTCACCTACTCGGTCGATGACGGCCAGGGTGAAGCCAACAGTGTCGTCACCGGCACCGTCACCATCGGCGTCACCCCGATCAACGATGCGCCGGTTGCCGCCAATGGCAGCATTACCGTGGCCGAAGAAAGCACCGGAACCAGCCTGGGCCTGAGCGCGCCATCGGATGCTGACAGCAACCCGCTGACCATCACCGTCACCGGCCTGCCGACCCTGGGCACCGTCACCAAAGCCGATGGCTCCGCCATCAGCAATAACGACACCCTGACCGCCGCCGAACTGACCGGCCTGGTCTACAACGCACCGGCTGACTACAACGGCACCGATGCCGTCGGCTCCTTCACCTACTCGGTCGATGACGGCCAGGGTGAAGCCAACAGTGTCGTCACCGGCACCGTCACCATCGGCGTCACCCCGATCAACGATGCGCCGGTTGCCGCCAATGGCAGCATTACCGTGGCCGAAGAAAGCACCGGAACCAGCCTGGGCCTGAGCGCGCCATCGGATGCTGACAGCAACCCGCTGACCATCACCGTCACCGGCCTGCCGACCCTGGGCACCGTCACCAAAGCCGATGGCTCCGCCATCAGCAATAACGACACCCTGACCGCCGCCGAACTGACCGGCCTGGTCTACAACGCACCGGCTGACTACAACGGCACCGATGCCGTCGGCTCCTTCACCTACTCGGTCGATGACGGCCAGGGTGAAGCCAACAGTGTCGTCACCGGCACCGTCACCATCGGCGTCACCCCGATCAACGATGCGCCGGTTGCCGCCAATGGCAGCATTACCGTGGCCGAAGAAAGCATCGGAACCAGCCTGGGCCTGAGCGCGCCATCGGATGCTGACAGCAACCCGCTGACCATCACCGTCACCGGCCTGCCGACCCTGGGCACCGTCACCAAAGCCGATGGCTCCGCCATCAGCAATAACGACACCCTGACCGCCGCCGAACTGACCGGCCTGGTCTACAACGCACCGGCTGACTACAACGGCACCGATGCCGTCGGCTCCTTCACCTACTCGGTCGATGACGGCCAGGGTGAAGCCAACAGTGTCGTCACCGGCACCGTCACCATCGGCGTCACCCCGATCAACGATGCGCCGGTTGCCGCCAATGGCAGCATTACCGTGGCCGAAGAAAGCATCGGAACCAGCCTGGGCCTGAGCGCGCCATCGGATGCTGACAGCAACCCGCTGACCATCACCGTCACCGGCCTGCCGACCCTGGGCACCGTCACCAAAGCCGATGGCTCCGCCATCAGCAATAACGACACCCTGACCGCCGCCGAACTGACCGGCCTGGTCTACAACGCACCGGCTGACTACAACGGCACCGATGCCGTCGGCTCCTTCACCTACTCGGTCGATGACGGCCAGGGTGAAGCCAACAGTGTCGTCACCGGCACCGTCACCATCGGCGTCACCCCGATCAACGATGCGCCGGTTGCCGCCAATGGCAGCATTACCGTGGCCGAAGAAAGCACCGGAACCAGCCTGGGCCTGAGCGCGCCATCGGATGCTGACAGCAACCCGCTGACCATCACCGTCACCGGCCTGCCGACCCTGGGCACCGTCACCAAAGCCGATGGCTCCGCCATCAGCAATAACGACACCCTGACCGCCGCCGAACTGACCGGCCTGGTCTACAACGCACCGGCTGACTACAACGGCACCGATGCCGTCGGCTCCTTCACCTACTCGGTCGATGACGGCCAGGGTGAAGCCAACAGTGTCGTCACCGGCACCGTCACCATCGGCGTCACCCCGATCAACGATGCGCCGGTTGCCGCCAATGGCAGCATTACCGTGGCCGAAGAAAGCATCGGAACCAGCCTGGGCCTGAGCGCGCCATCGGATGCTGACAGCAACCCGCTGACCATCACCGTCACCGGCCTGCCGACCCTGGGCACCGTCACCAAAGCCGATGGCTCCGCCATCAGCAATAACGACACCCTGACCGCCGCCGAACTGACCGGCCTGGTCTACAACGCACCGGCTGACTACAACGGCACCGATGCCGTCGGCTCCTTCACCTACTCGGTCGATGACGGCCAGGGTGAAGCCAACAGTGTCGTCACCGGCACCGTCACCATCGGCGTCACCCCGATCAACGATGCGCCGGTTGCCGCCAATGGCAGCATTACCGTGGCCGAAGAAAGCATCGGAACCAGCCTGGGCCTGAGCGCGCCATCGGATGCTGACAGCAACCCGCTGACCATCACCGTCACCGGCCTGCCGACCCTGGGCACCGTCACCAAAGCCGATGGCTCCGCCATCAGCAATAACGACACCCTGACCGCCGCCGAACTGACCGGCCTGGTCTACAACGCACCGGCTGACTACAACGGCACCGATGCCGTCGGCTCCTTCACCTACTCGGTCGATGACGGCCAGGGTGAAGCCAACAGTGTCGTCACCGGCACCGTCACCATCGGCGTCACCCCGATCAACGATGCGCCGGTTGCCGCCAATGGCAGCATTACCGTGGCCGAAGAAAGCATCGGAACCAGCCTGGGCCTGAGCGCGCCATCGGATGCTGACAGCAACCCGCTGACCATCACCGTCACCGGCCTGCCGACCCTGGGCACCGTCACCAAAGCCGATGGCTCCGCCATCAGCAATAACGACACCCTGACCGCCGCCGAACTGACCGGCCTGGTCTACAACGCACCGGCTGACTACAACGGCACCGATGCCGTCGGCTCCTTCACCTACTCGGTCGATGACGGCCAGGGTGAAGCCAACAGTGTCGTCACCGGCACCGTCACCATCGGCGTCACCCCGATCAACGATGCGCCGGTTGCCGCCAATGGCAGCATTACCGTGGCCGAAGAAAGCACCGGAACCAGCCTGGGCCTGAGCGCGCCATCGGATGCTGACAGCAACCCGCTGACCATCACCGTCACCGGCCTGCCGACCCTGGGCACCGTCACCAAAGCCGATGGCTCCGCCATCAGCAATAACGACACCCTGACCGCCGCCGAACTGACCGGCCTGGTCTACAACGCACCGGCTGACTACAACGGCACCGATGCCGTCGGCTCCTTCACCTACTCGGTCGATGACGGCCAGGGTGAAGCCAACAGTGTCGTCACCGGCACCGTCACCATCGGCGTCACCCCGATCAACGATGCGCCGGTTGCCGCCAATGGCAGCATTACCGTGGCCGAAGAAAGCACCGGAACCAGCCTGGGCCTGAGCGCGCCATCGGATGCTGACAGCAACCCGCTGACCATCACCGTCACCGGCCTGCCGACCCTGGGCACCGTCACCAAAGCCGATGGCTCCGCCATCAGCAATAACGACACCCTGACCGCCGCCGAACTGACCGGCCTGGTCTACAACGCACCGGCTGACTACAACGGCACCGATGCCGTCGGCTCCTTCACCTACTCGGTCGATGACGGCCAGGGTGAAGCCAACAGTGTCGTCACCGGCACCGTCACCATCGGCGTCACCCCGATCAACGATGCGCCGGTTGCCGCCAATGGCAGCATTACCGTGGCCGAAGAAAGCATCGGAACCAGCCTGGGCCTGAGCGCGCCATCGGATGCTGACAGCAACCCGCTGACCATCACCGTCACCGGCCTGCCGACCCTGGGCACCGTCACCAAAGCCGATGGCTCCGCCATCAGCAATAACGACACCCTGACCGCCGCCGAACTGACCGGCCTGGTCTACAACGCACCGGCTGACTACAACGGCACCGATGCCGTCGGCTCCTTCACCTACTCGGTCGATGACGGCCAGGGTGAAGCCAACAGTGTCGTCACCGGCACCGTCACCATCGGCGTCACCCCGATCAACGATGCGCCGGTTGCCGCCAATGGCAGCATTACCGTGGCCGAAGAAAGCATCGGAACCAGCCTGGGCCTGAGCGCGCCATCGGATGCTGACAGCAACCCGCTGACCATCACCGTCACCGGCCTGCCGACCCTGGGCACCGTCACCAAAGCCGATGGCTCCGCCATCAGCAATAACGACACCCTGACCGCCGCCGAACTGACCGGCCTGGTCTACAACGCACCGGCTGACTACAACGGCACCGATGCCGTCGGCTCCTTCACCTACTCGGTCGATGACGGCCAGGGTGAAGCCAACAGTGTCGTCACCGGCACCGTCACCATCGGCGTCACCCCGATCAACGATGCGCCGGTTGCCGCCAATGGCAGCATTACCGTGGCCGAAGAAAGCATCGGAACCAGCCTGGGCCTGAGCGCGCCATCGGATGCTGACAGCAACCCGCTGACCATCACCGTCACCGGCCTGCCGACCCTGGGCACCGTCACCAAAGCCGATGGCTCCGCCATCAGCAATAACGACACCCTGACCGCCGCCGAACTGACCGGCCTGGTCTACAACGCACCGGCTGACTACAACGGCACCGATGCCGTCGGCTCCTTCACCTACTCGGTCGATGACGGCCAGGGTGAAGCCAACAGTGTCGTCACCGGCACCGTCACCATCGGCGTCACCCCGATCAACGATGCGCCGGTTGCCGCCAATGGCAGCATTACCGTGGCCGAAGAAAGCACCGGAACCAGCCTGGGCCTGAGCGCGCCATCGGATGCTGACAGCAACCCGCTGACCATCACCGTCACCGGCCTGCCGACCCTGGGCACCGTCACCAAAGCCGATGGCTCCGCCATCAGCAATAACGACACCCTGACCGCCGCCGAACTGACCGGCCTGGTCTACAACGCACCGGCTGACTACAACGGCACCGATGCCGTCGGCTCCTTCACCTACTCGGTCGATGACGGCCAGGGTGAAGCCAACAGTGTCGTCACCGGCACCGTCACCATCGGCGTCACCCCGATCAACGATGCGCCGGTTGCCGCCAATGGCAGCATTACCGTGGCCGAAGAAAGCATCGGAACCAGCCTGGGCCTGAGCGCGCCATCGGATGCTGACAGCAACCCGCTGACCATCACCGTCACCGGCCTGCCGACCCTGGGCACCGTCACCAAAGCCGATGGCTCCGCCATCAGCAATAACGACACCCTGACCGCCGCCGAACTGACCGGCCTGGTCTACAACGCACCGGCTGACTACAACGGCACCGATGCCGTCGGCTCCTTCACCTACTCGGTCGATGACGGCCAGGGTGAAGCCAACAGTGTCGTCACCGGCACCGTCACCATCGGCGTCACCCCGATCAACGATGCGCCGGTTGCCGCCAATGGCAGCATTACCGTGGCCGAAGAAAGCACCGGAACCAGCCTGGGCCTGAGCGCGCCATCGGATGCTGACAGCAACCCGCTGACCATCACCGTCACCGGCCTGCCGACCCTGGGCACCGTCACCAAAGCCGATGGCTCCGCCATCAGCAATAACGACACCCTGACCGCCGCCGAACTGACCGGCCTGGTCTACAACGCACCGGCTGACTACAACGGCACCGATGCCGTCGGCTCCTTCACCTACTCGGTCGATGACGGCCAGGGTGAAGCCAACAGTGTCGTCACCGGCACCGTCACCATCGGCGTCACCCCGATCAACGATGCACCGGTTGCTACTCCCACCTCAATGATGGGTTCAGAAGATCAGTCCATTACCCTAACTTGGTCACACTTCGGCGTCAGCGATGAAGATTCTGCAGTTGAGGACCTCGGTTTAATCATCAACGACCTACCGGCAGCCGGCACGCTGGAGCTACAAAACTCTTCGGGCCAGTGGGTTGCGGTAACTCATGGACAAACCATCAGTCAGGTCGATATCGCAGCCAACAAGCTGCGCTTTACCCCAGATGAAAACGAATCAGGTAGCGACGCTTATGGCGGTAGTGGGGTCGGCAACCAACAAGCCGACTACGCCCACATCAAGTTCAAGCCGACCGATGGCGTGAATGAAGGTACGGAGGCCACACTCGTAGTCGACATTGCACCAGTAGCCGATACACCCGTACTTAACCTGAATGATCAGCTCAACCTGCCCGACGGCAGTGGCCTGTTGGTTCAGACTTGGATAGGTCTACCACTGGGTACGAACGGTAACGGCGCCAACCCAAATACTTTGCAATCCGTAATTGATCAGGCTGGCGCACCGAACGGCAGCACGACACTGAGCGATGTAAATAACAACAATGTAATTGAAGGTACTGCCAGCAAAGTCTCTGGCTTGATCTACCTGGAAGCTGGCCAGACCTATACCTTCAGCGGCGTTGGTGACGACAGCATTCGCGTCGTGGTCGGTGGCAACAATGTGGCTCAGGCTACGTGGAGCCCTGGCAGAGGGCAGTTCAATGGCAGCTTTACACCGGCTAGCAGCGGCTACTACACCCTGGCGATTTATCACCACAACCAGAGTGGCCCCGGTGACTATGATGTGAACGTATCGGTTAATGGTGGACCGTCACAAGATCTCAACAGCACAAACTTTGACTTGTTCCCTAATAGCAACGCGATTACAGATCAAGGCATCCGCCTGAGCGATCTACAAACCGACGCAAGCGGCACCTTCTATCACCCATTCAACATCAACGAAGGCAATGAGGACAGTTCGATTCCGCTGTCCAAAATCACTGCTGGCCTGGTGGATACTGATGGTTCCGAAACACTGGTAATTAACATCTCAGGATTGCCAGAAGGCGCAACACTTAGCGATGGTATCCATACCTTTACCGCATCGGCAGGCAATACCATTGCCCCCGTCAGCGGCTGGACGCTCAACAATCTGTCGCTCACTCCGCCACAAAATTTCAATGGCACAATTAACCTCAGCGTGACAGCCACTGCCACTGAGCAGGCCAATGGCAACCAAGCCAGCACCACGCAGAATCTGGTGGTAACGGTATATCCGGTTAATGATGCGCCAGTGGGAAATAGTGACAGCTACTCAACAGTCGAAGGCACCACAGTGATTCACGGCACTGTTCTGGCCAACGACACGGATGTGGATGCAGCCCACTCGGCACTGCGTGTGGCGCAGTTCGCAACCAACAACAGCAGTAGTGCTACCGCGGCGAACGGCAGTAATTCGATCACCACAGCACTTGGCGGCACAGTGGTGATGAACGCCGACGGGACCTTCACTTACACTGCACCCGTGCGTAACCATGGTGATGCAGTAGCAGATGTCGACAGCTTCGTTTATCGGGTTTCTGACGGCAGCCTGAGTTCCGCATGGACGACGGTAACCATCGACATTACCGATACCGCCCCAATCGCCAATCCAGACACGGACAACGTTGGCGTGGGAGTACGCAGCCATAACGCCAATAATTACGCGACCATCACTGGCAATGTCGTGACCGGTGAAGGCAGCATTGGTGGGCAAGACACTCTGGGAGCCGATGCAGCTCGGGTTTCCAGCATCGAGTTCAATGGCACGAGCTATAACCTTGGTGCCGGAAATACCACTATCACGACTACTCACGGCACGCTGGTAATCAACCAAACTGGCAGCTATAGCTACACCTCGGCATATCAGAACAAGGTGGTGCCGGCATCCACAGGCACAGGGAGTGGTGAATCTACGACTGCCGCTACGATTGCGGGCTGGAATAACGCTGGCATCAGCCTATTTGGTTTTGATGGTTCATCGCCGCTCAATAGCAACGGCACTCTTAATACAACTGGCACCGCGACTGTTCGCTATCGCAATAACATCGGTAGTACCGATGATGGAATCGGCATTGAGTCAAGTACAACGTCAAACAACACTAATGATGGTATTCAGGCAAATGAGCATCTGGTTCTCAACCTGAATATGTTGAGCCGCAGCACAAGCGTTACCCTGACTGGCCTTAGTAATGGTGAGAGTGCGCAATGGCAGGCTTACGATGTCGACGGCAAGCTTGTTGACTCCGGAACTATTGCTGGTTCGAATAATAATAACGGTGTCGTAACCCGTGAGATCACCAGCCCGGAGGCATTCCAGTACCTCGTGTTCTCCGGCACCAGTGTTTCCAACTACCGAATCAACGGGCTGACAGCTACACCGGATCTGAGCAGTATCACGCCGGATCAATTCACCTACACCCTGACCGATGCCGACGGTGATAGCTCAAGCACAACCCTGACCATCAGTACCAGTGGCAGCCCAAGCGCCATGGCCGATACGGCCACAGTATATGAATCGGGTCTGGCTGGCGGGACCCAGGCAGGTGTAGCAACGACAACGGTGACGGGCAACCTGCTGCTCAACGATGCCGGCATCAGCACCAACACCAGCATCGCCACCATTAATGGTGTTGCGCCATCCTCCGGCGGCAGCATTACCATCAGCAATACCACTGGTACCCTGGTAGTGAATGCCAATACGGGCGCTTACACCTATACGCTGAACGGGGCCACGATCGAGGGCGTCAACGACAAACCGACGTTCAGCTATACCCTCACCGACAGCATCACCGGCAAGACCACCAGCAGCACGCTGACCATCAATGTAGTCGATGACGCTCCCATCGGTGGTGACATCACCCAGACACTGCAGGCGGCCGATGCGGCGGCTACCTACAACTTGGTCATCGTACTCGACCGCTCAGGCAGCATGGCCTACGACGCAGCAGGACGGTCGTCCAGCAACGCGAACTTCGACTCCACGAGCGTACGCATGGACATCGCCAAGGATGCGTTGGAGCAGCTGATTAAGAGCTACGACAGGCTAGGCAAGGTCAACGTCAAGATCGTCAGCTTCGCCGACGACGTCACGACCTCCAACTGGTATGTCGACAACACGACTGGCGCGATCCAGTACGTCGATCAGACGCAGGCCAATGGCGGCACGCGATACAGCACGGCACTGGATTCGGTGAGAACCAACTGGGGCACGCCACCCGCGGCCGACAAAACCCTGTTCTACTTCGTCACCGACGGTGAACCCACCAGCGGATATGCGGTTGGCGGGTCAAACACCACTAACTGGCAGAACTTCGTCCAAGACAATGGTGACATTGCCTTTGCCATCGGTATCGGCACCAATGTCTCCTTGGGCAATATCACCCCCATCGCCTATCCAAACACGGTCGATGGCGTCAACGAGCCATATGCCATCACGCTCACCAACCCAGCCGACCTGGCCAACACCCTGCTACAAACAGTGGATGGCGGTGTGGTGCTGGGCAATGTCTCCGTGCTTTCCAACAACGGCACCAGCGGCATGCTGTTGGGGGCCGATGGCGGCACGCTGACCAGCGTGGTGGTGGACGGCACGACCTATACCAAGGCCGCTGGCAACGAGCAGACCATCTACACCATCAAGGGTGGCGAGCTGACAGTGAACTTCACCACCGGTGCCTATACCTATCGTCTGGAAGTGAACCAGAGCGTCCACAACCAGACCGAGGTATTCCACATCACCGCTACCGATGGTGATGGCGACACCAAGAGCATCAACCTGAATATCGTGCTGGATTATGAGGCCAACCTGGATGCCAACCGCGACACCATTCTGACCAATATCCAGAGCGGTACGCCAATCACACTTTCGAGTGATGCCTTGTTGCACAACGACACCAGCGGTGGCGATGCCAGCATCAGCAGCGTCGGCAACGCGGTCAATGTCACGGTAAGCGGCACAGACACCATCACCTTTACCCCTGCAATGGGCAGTAGCGTCGGTATCACGACCGAGGCGAGTGCTGACAGTGCCACCAACCAACTAAACAATACCCGGCAAACTGCGATCGACTTCACCGATCGCAGTCAGTTCGGCAATATTGGCACCTCAGGCACTGGCTGGGCGGTAGACTCGGGCATCGTGGGCTATACACGGGTACTGAGGGGTACGCTGAGCAACGGCGGCAATAGCAACCGCGACCAGGATTGGGTCAAGATCCACCTGCATGCCGACGAGCGCATCCGGATAGACGTGGACGGCATCAGCGGGACAAATAGCAGCCCTGAGCGAACAGTGCTGCGAACTGTTTACGACGCCAACGGCAACCAGTTGCAATCTGGGACGTCCGATGCGTGGTTCACCGCTACGACGACGGGTGATTTCTACATTCGCCTGCAAACCGACAGCAGCAACAACAATACCAACACCACCTACAATCTGGTGCTGACCATTGACCCTACCCCTTCCAGCTTTAGCTACACCCTCAGCGAAAATGGCGAGAGCACCAGCACCACTGTCGATATCCGGCATGTCACAGGCAATATCATCAATGGTACCGATGCCGACGAGATACTGATCGGCGGCAGCACCAACGACACTCTTAATGGTGGCGCGGGCAACGATGTATTGATCGGTGGCGCAGGCAACGACATTCTCAATGGCGGTACAGGCCGCGACCGACTGGAGGGCGGCGCGGGCAACGACACCCTCAATGGTGGAGCGGGCAACGACATCCTTATCGGCGGAGAGGGTGATGACATTCTCTCTGGTGGTACTGGCGCGGATACCTTTGTCTGGAAAGCAGGTGATCTGAACAGTGCCAATCGCAAAGACGTGATCATGGACTTCAATGTCGCCCAAGGCGACCGTATCGACCTGAGCGATCTGTTGCAGGGTGAATCTGCGGAAAACATTGAGCAGTTCCTGCAATTGGTAACCGTGAACGGCACTTCGACCTTGCTGGTCAGCTCAACCGGGCAATTCGAGGAAGGTGACAGCAATGCGGCTATCGCCAGCAAGACGGACGTCAAAATCGAGTTGTCCGGCGTAAACCTGTCGGGCTATGACATCAGCACGCTAATCGGGACAACTGACACCTCGACCATCAAGATCGACTAAACCGATAACCACAACCCCGCTACCATAAAGTGGCGGGGTTGTTCAGTCAGGGTGGCCACAGAGGCAAGGAGCGGTCGATGTTGTATGTAAAGCGGGACGCCTGGGGCAATCTGCAACAGGTGGAAGCGGCGCCCTTCGAGGGCATGGACGGCGAGTTGTTGGCCGACAGCCAGGAAGCTCAGGCCTGGTATGCCAACCAGACGGTCGAAAGCAGCCTGCTGCAACTCAAGCAGAGCGACCTGGACATGATCCGGGTACTGGAAGACTTGATTACCGTACTGATCCGTAAAGGTGTGGTACGCATCACCGATTTACCGGAAGCTGCGCAAAGCAAACTGGTCGGCCGTAGCAAGGCGCGGGATGCCTTGGGCGGGCTGCATCGGTTGATCAATGATGATGAATCAAAGCTGATCTGATCCAAGCGCATTGATACGTCAGGCTAACAAGGGTTCGCGGGCATGGCCCGCGCCTCCAGAGACTGCTGTCAGCGCCAAGGCCCGGGCTCACCGAACAGACGACCCTGTACGCCGCTAATACCCATGGCACGTAGCACCTGCCACTCCCCTTCGCTTTCCACACGTTCGGCAATCAACGGCAAATCAATGCTGTTGGCCGCGCGCTGCATGGCCTCGATAAACAGGCGTTTGTCGTTTTCCTGATCGATGTCGCGGATATAGCTGCCATCCACCTTGAGGTAACCCAGGCCCAGCTTGGCCAGGTTGCCGATCATGCTGAAACGCCCACCGAAGTGCTGCAGGCCGAGACCAAAACCCAGGCTGCGCAAGCGCTGGGTCAGGCTTTCCAGCAGTGCCTGGTCGGGGAGCTGGTCTTCATCCAACTCCAGGGTCAAACGCGGCCCCAGTTGGCGGTTCTGCTGGAGTACGGCATACAGTGCCGCCAGCGCTTGCGGATCACGAATACTGCTGCCAGACAGGCTCAGCGCCACAGCGGCCTGATGCCCTTGCAGCTGTTTGAGCACCAGGCCAAGCATCACCTGATCCAGCCGTGCGGCCCAGCCAAAGCGCTCAACCCAGGGCAGGAAGCGCCCGGCGGGAATCACTGCGCCCTGTTCATCCAGTACCCGCGCCAGCACCTTGTGGTGCAGCACGCGTGCAGAGTCACCGGCAGCCACCACCGGCTGGAAGAACAATTGGATACGCCCCTGCGTCAGAGCCTGATCCAGCAGGCGGTACCAGCTTTGCCCTTCATCCACCGCCAGCGACTGTTCAAGCAGCTCATTAAATGTCCAGCTCGGTTGCGCCTGGCTGGCGGCTTGCGCCAAGGCGCTGTCCAGCGCGCGGAACAGGTCGTTTTCTGCAGCACCTGGGGCGAAACTGGTCAGGCCCATATGTGCGACCGGCAGGCAGTCGCTGGCTCCAGTTTGCTGCAGGCTGTTTAGCTTCTGCTCCAGCTGCTCAGCCAGCTGTTGCGCCTCATGCCGTTCATACCCCGGCGCGAGCAAGGCGAACTCGCCCCCGCGGTTACGCGCCAGCACAAAGCGTCCCTGGCTGAGCTGTTGCAGCTGCTCGGCAATGCTGACCAGCAACTGGTCGGTGCGCTGACCGCCCAGACGCTGGTTGAGGCCGCTCAGGTCATTGACCCGCAGCAATAGCAAATAACCACTGCAGGCCTGCTCGTCGACATTCAGTCGGGCATGCAGTTGCAGATCGAAATAGCGCCGATTGGCCAGCCCGGTCAGGCTGTCCTGATAGGCTTCAGCGCGCAACGCTTCACTGCGTGCGGCCTCTTCGGCAAACAGTGCCTTGAGCTTGCCGACCATCTGGTTCATGGCGTTGACTACCCGGCGAAACTCGGGGGTTTTCGGCAGTTCCGGCAAGCTGAGGAATTCGCGGCGGGCGATGGCATTGGACTGCTCGACCATATAATCCAGCGGCCGCAGCTGGCGCTTGAGCAGTAGCACACCCAGGGCAATGCACAGCACACCGCTCAGGGTCAGCCATAACAGGTTGCCAAGGGTGCTCTGCCAGAGTTTGCCGACAGCAAACAACGGGTGACTGATCACCTGCACCTGCGCGGCCTGACGCCAGCCATCACTGACAATCGCATCGCCCTGGGCTGGCTCCAGATCGACCAGGCGGGCAAACCACTGGGGCGCCTCGCCGCTGACCGGCACACCGCTGCGTTCAACCAACAGCTTGCCGGTGGCTGGGTCGGTAACGCGAATGCTCTCGAAATAGCCACTGTCGAAGATCGAGCTGACCATCAATTCGATCATCGCGGTGTCGTTGACATGCGGGCTGAGCGAAAGACCCAGCGCCGTGGCGGCATCCTGGGCATGGGCGCGCAGCTGGTTGACCTGCTGCTCACGCGAGCTTTCCACACTGACCAGAAAACTGCCGACGAAATTCACCAGCATCAACATGCAGATGGCGATAAACAGCTGCTTGAACAACGACATCAACCACTCCTGTCGAGCCCACCGCACAGTTACCGGCCCGAATACGCGTAAACAGATCAGATCGTCGCGGCCGGCGCGGCACTCAGAAAGCGCTAACGCCCGCTCGCAGCACAGCTGTGCGACGCCCGTCATGGTGCGGGGCGTAGGCGCAAAACACAATGTTCAGCGCATCTGCGAGGACAACTCAGCGGAGGGAAACGAGAGGGTTGCGATGGCGGTCGCATTGCCCGTTGCAGGCAAGCGACCGCGCAACGAAGGTGGAACTCAGGCGCGGGGCAGACCACGCAGGTGGATAAAGCCGAACAGCAGCACTTGCAGACGCTGCAACCAGAGCTGCGGCTGGCCAACCAGGCGCGCGTTGAATAGCAGCATCTCGCCGAGATGCGCCAGCAGCATGCCACCGGCAATCAGATTGACAGCCAGGTGCCAGCCCTCACCCATGGGGTAAAACAGGTTGAGCAGCGCCAGCAACCAGAATGCGGCCAGCGCACCCTTGGCGAATATCAGAACAGGCATGAAGCACTCCTTCATCAGGTGAAAAACCTGAGCAGTCTGCCCTGATAACGCCTCAAGTGAGTCCGCACTTTGGTCGGGTCGCACAGCGCAGCAACACTCAACGCAGGGTCAGGGCAATCGGCGTATCGCCGAAGTCAAAGCAGCCGAGGAAAGTCTTGATATCCAGCAGATTGCCGTCGACTTTTACATCACCCAGTAATGCGCCCTTGAGCAGGCCGTTCTCGCCACTCATCACGGTGTCCAGATACGTCTTATCGAGGGTCAGCTTGAGCGTGGTGCCCTCGGGTATGCCCTGGTGCAGCTGCACCACGCCACGGCGCACTTCCAGTGCCCACTGCTCGCCGATATCCGGGAAGCTGAAACCCAGGGTCAGCTGCACATCATTGGCCTTGTCCGGATCGACCCGGGTAATCCAGTTCTGCAGGAAGATCCGCGCCGGGAAGGTCTTCAGCATGTCGGTGGAGAGAAACGCGCTGCGCATGCTCTGGGCCATCTGCTGCACCTGGTCGCCGGCCAGTTTGCCTTCCAGTTCCATAGCGCTCATCAGGTACCAGTTACGCCAGTTGATGTTCATGCTGGCATAGCCCAGCTTGCGGAAACTGCGGGCCTTGATGTCGCGGGCCAGCGTGTCCTCGTTGTCCACCTGAATGGCGTAGCTGGACAGCTCGGCGGCCCATTGGTAATCACCCTTGAGGTAGGCCTCGCCAGCGGCCAGCAGCAGTTTTTCCCGACCACCCATCAACGTAATCAGGCGCTCGGCTTTATCTTTAGGCGGCAGCGGATCAAGCGCCACCGGGTCACCCTGGAACCAGCCCAGGTAACCGTTGTAAATCTGCCGCACGCTGTGTTTGACCGTGCCGTAGTACTCACGCAGGTAAGGTGTGTAGCCGGCCAGGTGCGGCGGCAGTTTGACCTTCTCGACCAGCTCGTCCGGGGTCAGGCCCTTGTTCATCCAGCGCACGGTCTGGTCGTGGATATAGGCGATGCCGTCGCGGGTCATGCGCAGCACTTCCTCGACCTGATCCTGGCCACTGACAGGCCGGCCGTGCAGCGGCACCATGTGCTCGGCCTGATAGGCGCGCAGCTTGTCCAGGCTTTCGACCCACACCACCGGGTCGCGGAACTTGGTGCCGCGCAGGGTGTGGATATTCGGCAGTGTTGGCCCCTGCTCCACCTCGGCGCTGATCAGCACGCGGTTATCCGGCAGGTAGACGATGATCTCGTCCGGCGCTTCGCTGGGCACATGCAGAAACTGCAGATCCAGGCCGGCGATGCGCGTATCGAGTTTGTCCTTGAAGGTCAGGGTCGGCGCGATAAAAGTCGAAGCCTCGGCCTTGGCCAACGGGCCGATCCCGGCGTTCATCTGTTCATGGTCACTGGCCGGCAGCGCCGCACCGAAGCTGTAGCCGGAACGCACCGAGAGAATCGGCCCGACCAGCGCCCCCTGCGCCACCACATTGGCCAGCAGGGTGTCGTGGGCGATGATCTGCACCTCGCCATTGCGCACCTGCTCTTCCGTGACGAAAGCCTTCACGCCGTTGATGTGGTCCGGGTGGAAGTGGGTATAGACCACCGCCTTGACCGGCTTGTCGCTGATCTTGCGGAACTCGGCCATGATCTTGCGCGACTCGCTGACAGACTCGCCGGTGTCGATGATGATCAGCCCTTCCGGCGCCTCGATCATCGCCACGTTGCCCAGCTGCCAGCCGACAGCGGAATAAACGTTGCCGGCCACCTGGTAGACCTTCTGCGCGAAGTGTTTGGTGTGCTCGGCCAGCTCCGGGTTGATCGACGGGCGGATCTGTTCTTCGGGCAGCGCGGCCTGACCGGCCAGGGGTAATGCCAGGCTCAGCAGCACGGCGGCAGTTCGATTCAGTAAAAACATGCGAGTCGCTCATTGTTATTGGCGGTATTGGCAGAGTGGCCAAGCGACAGCAATAATTCCAATGCATTCCAAATCAATAAATGATGCAATCAGCGCATGAATGACCTTCGTCAGCTTCGCCATTTTGTCGCCCTTGCCGAACACGGCCATTTCGCCCGTGCCGCCGAAGCCGTGCACCTCAGCCAACCCGCGCTGAGTCGCAGCATCCAGGCGCTGGAAAGCAGCCTCGGCTGCAACCTGGTCGACCGGCACAGCCGCGGTATCAGCCTAACCACCCACGGCCAACTGGTGCTGGAACATGCACAGCGCCTGCTGGCTGGCAGCCAGGCGCTGAAAAACGCCGTTAGCCAACTGGGTAATCTGCAAACCGGTGAACTGCGCCTAGGCGCCGGCCCCTATCCGGCGGCGCGCCTGGTGCCACGGGCGGTGGGTCGTATGGCGCTGCGCTATCCACGGGTACGGGTCAACCTGCAGATCGGCAACTGGCTGGAACTGCGCAGCAGTCTGCTGGATGACGCCCTGGAGCTGTTTGTCGCCGACAGCCGTGAACTGCTCGATGACCCACTGCTGTGCATCGAGCCACTGCAGCGCCACAGCGGGGTGCTGTTCTGTCGCCCTGGTCACCCGTTATTGGCGCACGCCAGGCTGCAGATGCAGGCGCTGCTCGACTACCCCATGGCGGGCACCCAGCTGCCGCTGGCCGTGGCGCAGAACCTGCGTGCACTCAGTGGCCGCGAGCAGCCGCTGAGCATTCAATGCGACAACTTTATGGTGCTCAAAGCCTTGGTGGCCGACAGCGACGTGCTGAGCATGGCGCCTTGGGATGTGGTGGCTGAGGATATCCAGGCCGGCCGCCTGGCGCGTTTGCCGCTGGCCGACGGTGTGCTGACCGAGCAATCAGCCTACGCCTTGATCAGCCGCGCCGGGCATAGTCTGTCGCCGGCAGCCGAAGTCATCCGTGAGGAAATCCTGGCCGAAGACCGCATCTTCGGCCAGCAGGTGGCGGATACACCTAACTGACTGGCGTACGCCATCAGTTGCGCTGGCGCTCCCAGCCGCGCCGCTCATCACGCCGCTGTTCGCCACCATGGCGGCCGTCGTAACGTTCCTGACGGTGTTGCGGACGCTCGCGAGAGTATTCCCGCGGTCGGTTATCCCAGCCGGCACGCGGCTGCACGGCGCGGTAGTCGTGGCGCTTCTGATAGCTGTGCGGTTGGTAATGCCGTGGGGGTGGCGCCGGCACGTAATAGCGCGGGGGCTGACGGTAATGTTCGTGGCGCCGCCCGTCATGGCGGTAGGCCGGATAACGCTGCTGCGGCACCACATAGACCGGGTAGCGTTGCACTTGGTAATAGGTGGTCGAATAGTGCCGGTCATAACCGCGGTGGCCATAGCCACTGCCGCCGCCGTAGACCGCACAACCGCTTAACGAGACAAACAACAGCGCCAACAGCATGGATTTATAGGACATGGCGGCCTCCTTCGACCGCAGGTACGGCAACAACTGCTGTCGCTGCCAGGGAGGGTTCCCAACAGATCAGACAACGCTAACCCCTCGCCAGTGCGCTGAGCCTGTACGGCAGATTTCATGACAAATCATTTCAAAGGTGCCACACGCAGCCCCAACCGACCGCCCTCGGGGCAACCTGGCACAGTCCTCGCTTAAGCCTGGCGACACCAAGGAAATGCGTACGGCAGCACGTCGCTTGCAGCCTGACAATAGCAATGGTCGACTAGGGTTCCGATTCGCCGCTCAGCGCAGCCGCGAATGACTGGTCCGAGAGTTGACGACCTCACGCAGTGGCCTCGGCCATGGGGTTACACGGCGGGATAAAAGCCCGGGAGAACGCACAGCACAGCTGTCCGCTTTCCTGTTCCCGCTGACTGCCCCGAGGTAACCATGCCCCTACGTACCCTGCTCGCCCGCTTCACCTGCAGCTGCCTGCTGGCCAGCCTGCTGCTGCAACCGGCGCACGCCGCCACTGAACCGAAAACCTTCAAGCTGTGCTGGTCGATCTTTGCCGGCTGGATGCCCTGGGGCTATGCCGCCAGCGAAGGGATCATGCAGAAATGGGCCGACAAGTACGGCATTCGCGTGGACATCAGCGAGGTGCCGGATTACGTCGGCTCCATCGAACGCTACAGCGCGGGCGAGTTCGATGCCTGCTCGATGACCAATATGGATGCACTGACCATCCCGGCTGCGGCGGGCGTCGACTCCACAGCGCTGATCATCGGCGACTTCTCCAACGGCGCGGATGCCATTCTGCTGCGCGGCCCTGGCCTGACCCTGAAAGACCTCAAGGGTAAGACCGTGCTGCTGGTGGAAAACTCGGTGTCGCACTACCTGCTCAGCCGCGCCCTGGAATGGGCCCTGCTCAAGCCTGAGGATGTGACCATTCAACACATCTCCGACACGCAGATTGCCGAAGCCTTTCTCGCCGGCCAGGGCGATGCGGTGATCACCTGGAACCCGATCCTGGCCAAGATCAAACAGCAGTCTCAGGTCAGCCAGGTGTTCAGCTCCAACCTGATTCCCGGCGAGGTCGTCGACCTCACCGTGGTCAACAGCAAGGTTCTGGCAGCGCACCCGGAGCTTGGCAAGGCACTGACCGGAGCCTGGTTCGAAACCCAGCGGCTGATGGGCATGCCCACCGATGCCGGGCGCGCAGCACGAGCGAAGATGGCCAGCGCCGCCGGCACCACACCCGAGGATTTCAGCCAGCAACTGGACACCCTGCGCTCGTTCTACTCGCCGCGTTACGCCCTGGCTTTTGCCAGTGCCAACAAGATGCCCGAGCTGATGCAGCGGGTTGCCCAGTTTGCCGACCAGCAGAAGCTGCTCGGCCACGACGGCAAGGGCCTGGAGAAGCTGGGTATCGCCTTCAGCGGGGAACGCAGCCTGGGTAATGCCAGCAACATTCTGCTGCGTTTCGATGGCCGCTATATGCAGATGGCCGCAGACAAGCAACTTTGAGAAGCAGTCTACGATCTGCTGCGCGTCAGCTCTGCTGCGTTAAAAACAGGCTCGGAATGCTCATTTACAGCTCGTAAACTCCGCTTCCTCGCCTGTTTTTGCCTTGCATAGCTCTAGCTCGCGAGATCGTAAACCGCTTCCGAGCAGACGCCCCGCAATGCAGCACAGCCGCTGCATTGCGCACCGCCAGGGCGCACAAGCCGGGCCTGGTGTCAGCAGAAACCCCGTGCCAGCGCAGCCAGAACAAGCTGGCACGATGTTCGCAATATCTATTACGTGCAGGAACAACCCGCTGCGGCGGGATCGCGGCACCACAATTTGCAATAGCCAACTAGGGTTCCGATCCGCGCTCCGATGAATGCGGGTGACTGGTCCGAGAGTTGGCGACCTCCTTCGAGGTTACACGGCGGGATAAAAGCCCGGGAGAACGCGCCCCACCCGTGGGGAAACCGCCGCGCACTCCTGCCCGTCTTTCTCGAACTGGAGGCTCCACCATGCGTAAGACCCGTCTGTGTTCAGTACTTGCCGCCGGCCTGGCCGCCGCCATCAGCCTCAATAGCCACGCCGCGCCGAAAACCGACTTCAGCGTCTGCTGGACCATCTACGCCGGCTGGATGCCCTGGGAATACGGTGACGCCGAAGGCATCGTCGACAAATGGGCGAAGAAGTACGACATCAACATCGATGTGGTGCAGATCAACGATTACGTCGAATCGATCAACCAGTACAGCGCTGGCCAGTTCGACGGCTGCACCATGACCAATATGGATGCCCTGACCATCCCGGCCGCCGGCGGCGTGGACAGCACCGCGCTGATCATCGGCGACTTCTCCAACGGCAACGACGGCGTCGTGCTCAAAGGCGAGAAAAAGACCCTGGGGGACCTCAAGGGTCAGAACGTCAACCTGGTTGAACTCTCCGTATCCCACTACCTGCTGGCCCGCGGCCTGGAAAAAGCCGGTCTCAGCGAGAAAGACCTGAAAGTGGTGAATACCTCCGACGCCGACATGGTCGCGGCCTTCGCCACCAGCGACGTCACCGCCTTGACCACCTGGAACCCGCTGCTGGCCGAGATCGAAGCCACGCCGAATGTGACCAAGGTGTTCGATTCCAGCCAGATTCCCGGTGAAATCATCGACCTGATGGTGGTCAACAGCGACACCCTCAAGGACAACCCCGCCTTCGGTAAGGCACTGACCGGCGCCTGGTACGAAATCATGGCCACCATGAGCGCCGACACCCCGGCCGGCAAGGCCGCCCGCGAGCATATGGCCAAAGCCTCCGGCACTGACCTGGCCGGCTATGACGCACAACTTGCGGCGACCAAGATGTTCTATTCGGCCAAGGACGCCGTGGCCTTCGCCACCAGCCCGAAACTGCCGGCCACCATGACCAAGGTCGCGGAGTTCTCCTTCGGCCACGGCTTGCTCGGCGAAGGCGCACAAAGCGCTGATGCCATCGGCATGAGCTTCGCCAAGGGCGTGGTAACCGGCGACAAAGGCAACCTCAAGCTGCGCTTTGACCCGAGCTATATGCAGATGGCGGCTGACGGAAAACTCTGACGCCGTAGGGTGCGCCGTGCGCACCGGCAAGCCCGTACGTGCCGCCGGTGCGCGCAGCGCACCCTACACAGCTCTCGTTCACCCATGAGATAGCCCCATGCGTCTGATCAACCGCCACCCGGACCGCAGTGGTCGCCTGCTGCTGATCCTGCTGCCCTTCGCCCTGCTGCTGTTTGCCTATTTCGTAGGTTCGGCGCAACGGCTAACGGCCAACCCCAACGACAAACTGCTGCCCAGCGCCAGCCAGATGGTCGCAGCGGTTGATCGCCTGGCCTTTACCGAGGACAAGCGCAGCGGCAACTACCTGTTCTGGGAAGACAGCGCATCGAGCCTCAAGCGCCTCGGCATGGGCATCAGCATCGCCGCGTTGGCAGGCCTGTGCCTGGGCATCGCGGCCGGTATTCTGCCGCTGTTCCGCGCGCCGCTGTCGCCACTGTTGACCGTGCTGTCGATGGTGCCGCCGCTGGCGATCCTGCCGATCCTGTTTATTGTCTTCGGCCTGGGCGAGCTGTCCAAGGTGATGCTGATCGTCATCGGCATCACCCCGGTGCTGGCCCGCGATCTGGAACAGCGCGCCCGCGAGATCCCCACGGAAATCCTGATCAAGGCGCAGACCCTCGGCGCCAGCACCTGGACCCTGATCCTGCGCGTGGTGCTGCCGCAACTGCTGCCGCGTCTGTTGATCGCCCTGCGCCTGGTGCTCGGTTCGGCCTGGCTGTTCCTCATCGCCGCCGAAGCCATCGCCTCCACCGACGGCCTCGGTTACCGCATCTTCCTCGTGCGTCGCTACATGGCGATGGACGTGATCCTGCCGTACGTGGTGTGGATCACCCTGCTCGCCTGGCTGATGGACCTGGGCCTGCGCCAGCTCACCCGCCTGTGCTTCCCCTGGTATGAAGGAGCGAAAGCATGAGCGCCTTTATCGAAGTGAAAAACGTCTGGCAGGAGTACGGCGACCAGGTCGTGCTTGAGCGTTTGAACCTGAGCATCAACGAAGGCGAGTTCTGCACCCTGGTCGGCGCCTCCGGCTGCGGCAAGTCGACCTTCCTGCGCCTGCTGCTGGGCCAGGAGCGCGCCAGCCGTGGCGAGATCCTGCTCGGTGGCCAGCCGCTGGCCGGCGAGCCGGATAGCAGCCGTGGTGTAGTGTTTCAGCGCTACTCGGTGTTCCCGCACCTGAGCGTGCTGGACAACGTCGCCATCGGCCTGGAGCTGCCGCGCTCGCCGCTGCTCGGCCGCCTGTTCGGCGCCGCCAAGCGCGACGCCCGCGCCCAGGCCGAAGTGATCCTGAGGAAAGTCGGCCTCGGCCACGCCCTGGACAAATACCCCAGCCAGCTCTCCGGCGGCATGCAGCAACGTCTGGCCATCGCCCAGGCGCTGATCATGAAGCCGCGCGTGCTGCTGCTCGACGAACCTTTCGGCGCCCTCGACCCGGGCATCCGCAAGGACATGCACACCCTGCTGCTGGAACTGTGGCACGAGACCAGACTGACCGTGTTCATGGTCACCCATGACCTGAGCGAGGGCTTCAGCCTCGGCACCCGTCTGCTGGTGTTCGACAAGACCCGCATCGACCCGCACGCGCCGAATGCCTTCGGCGCGCGCATCACCTACGACATCCCCCTGAACAGCGACCGCCGCGCCACCCGCGCCGCCGTCGAGGCGCTGCCGGCGCACGTCACCGAGCCCTATAAGGAGCAAGCATGACCGCATCCCTGACCCTGCGCCCCAGCCTGTACGAGGAACTCGTACCCGGCGGCGGCCACACCTCCTTCGTCCTCAAGCGCGGCCAGCTGCTGCGCATCACCGACCTCGAAGGCGACGCCAACGTCAGCCTGCTGCTGCTCAGTGCCGCCGAGAAAAGCGAGCGCCTGAACCTGCCGGACACCCTCAAGTGCCAGCACACCGCCAGGCTCACCGCCGGCCACTGCCTGTACTCGGACATGGGCCGCGTGCTCGCCACCATCACCGCCGACACCTGCGGCTGGCACGACAGCTTCGGCGGCGTGCTCAACGCCGAAGAAGTCAGCGAGAAATACGGCGCCGGTCGTTATCAGGAACTGCGCAACGGCTACTTCCGCAACGGCACGGACAACCTGCTGGTGGAAATGGGCAAGTGGAACCTCAACCTGCAGGACCTGCTGATGGCGCTCAACCTGTTCAGCAAGGTCAGCGTCGATGGCGACGGCCGCTTCCACTTCGAGCCGGGCAACTCCAGGGCCGGCGACTACATCGAGCTGTACGCGCCGATGGACGCCCTGGTGGTACTCACCGCCCTGCAACACCCGCTGGACCCCAACCCGCAGTACGCGCCCAAGCCGGTGCAACTGAGCTGGAGCCGCGTCGAGAGCGACGGCATCAGCGTGCTCTGCCGCACCTCGCGCCCGGAGAACGGCCGCGGCTTCCACAACACCGAACGCCTGTATATCTGAGGACGCCGACATGAGCCTTACCGCCAGCGACAAGCATGCCGCCACCGCCGTCTACCGCCATGAGATCCCGGCCGGCGAACCGTTCCTCTGCGAAGTCAAAGCCGGGCAGACCGTGCGCCTGCTCGACCTCGAAGGCAACCAGGCGGTCGACACGCTGTTCTTCAGTGCGAAGAACCCGCGCGAGCGCTACGACCCGCAACGCACCCTGCGCAAGCAGAACAGCGTGTACCTGACCACCGGCACCGTGCTCTGGTCCAACCTGGGCAACCCGCTGCTGACCATCAGCGCCGACACCTGTGGCCGCCACGACACCCTCGGCGGCGCCTGCGCGCAGGAGAGCAACACGGTTCGCTATGCGCTGGACAAGCGCTACATGCACAGCTGCCGCGACAACTTCCTGCGCGCCAGCCTGCACGACGGCCGCCTGGAGAAGCGCGACATCGGCGCCAACATCAACTTCTTTATGAACGTGCCGGTCACCCCGGAAGGCGGCCTGACCTTCGAGGACGGCATCTCCGCGCCGGGTAAGTACGTCGAGCTGGTCGCGCACATGGACGTCATCGTGCTGATCTCCAACTGCCCGCAACTGAACAACCCGTGCAACGGCTGGAACCCGACCCCGGCCGAGGTGCTGGTATGGGACTGAAGCAGCTTCGCGAGTGGCTGTTCCGCCTGTGCCAGAGCCGCTCGGGGCAGTGCCTGGAACAGAAGCCCACGCCCACCGAGAAACCCTAGGTACCAGCCCGCTGGCACTCATACCGATTTCCCACCCCGGACGACCGTGGTGCAGACCGAATAGCGGCGGGACGGCCCGCCAACCCTTTCGAGGGCAAGCAGATGTTCGACAAACTCCTGATCGCCAACCGCGGCGCCATTGCCTGCCGCATCCTGCGCACTCTGCGTCAGCTCGACGTGCAGGGCGTGGCCGTGTACTCCGAGGCCGACGCCGCCAGCCTGCATATCCAGCAGGCCGATGAAGCCTTCAGCCTCGGCGAAGGCCCGGCCGCCGGCACCTACCTGGTGGTCGACAAGATCCTCGCCGTGGCCAAACAGACCGGCGCCAAAGCCATTCACCCTGGCTACGGTTTCCTCTCCGAGAACGCCGCCTTTGCCGAGGCCTGCGAAGCGGCCGGCATCGCTTTTGTCGGCCCGACCCCGGAGCAGCTGCGCGTATTCGGCCTCAAGCACACCGCCCGCGCACTCGCGAAACAGCACGGCGTACCGATGCTGGAAGGCACCGAACTGCTGGAAAACCTCGACGCAGCACTGGTCGCAGGCGAACAGGTCGGCTACCCGGTGATGCTGAAAAGCACCGCCGGCGGTGGCGGCATCGGCATGCGCGTGTGCAACAGCGCGGCCGAGCTGAGCGACGCCTTCGAGGCCGTCAAGCGCCTCGGGCAGAACAACTTCAGCGACAGCGGCGTGTTTATCGAGAAGTACATCCAGCGCGCCCGCCACCTGGAAGTGCAGGTATTCGGCGACGGTAAAGGTGAAGTGCTGGCCCTCGGCGTGCGCGACTGTTCGGTGCAACGACGCAACCAGAAAGTGCTGGAAGAAACCCCGGCACCCAACCTGCCGGCCGGCATGGCCGAGGAACTGTGCGCGGCAGCGATCAAGCTGGCCAAGGCGGTCAGCTACCGCAGCGCCGGCACCGTGGAATTCGTCTACGACAGCGAGGCCGAGCGCTTCTACTTCCTCGAAGTGAACACCCGCCTGCAGGTCGAGCACGGCGTCACCGAGCAGGTGTGGGGCGTCGATCTGGTGCGCTGGATGATCGAACTGGCGGCCGGCGACCTGGCCCCACTCAGCGAACTGGGCAAAGGTCTGAAAGCCAGCGGCCATGCCATCCAGGCGCGCCTGTACGCCGAAGACCCGGGCCGCGACTTCCAGCCAAGCCCCGGCCTGCTGACTGCCGTGCAGTTCCCGGCGGCCGATGGCAAGGCCCTGCGCATCGACACCTGGGTCGAAGCCGGCTGCGAGATTCCGCCCTACTTCGACCCGATGATCGCCAAGGTCATCACTTGGAAGCCGACCCGCGAGGAAGCCAGCGCCGCACTCAACCAGGCGCTGGCCGATACCCTGCTGTACGGCGTGGAAACCAACAGCCAGTACCTGCGGCAGATCCTGGTCGATGCGCCGTTCGCCAGCGGCTCGCCCTGGACCCGTTGCCTGGAAGGCCTGACCTACCAGGCGCACAGCTTCGAGGTGCTCTCCGCCGGCACCCAGACCACCGTGCAGGACTTCCCCGGCCGCCTCGGCTACTGGGCGGTCGGCGTGCCGCCGTCCGGCCCGATGGACGACCGCGCGCTGCGCCTGGGCAACCGCCTGCTGGGTAACGACGAAGGTGCCGCCGGCCTGGAAATCACCATGAGCGGCCCGCTGCTGCGCTTCAACACCGATGCGGTGGTGGCGGTGACTGGTGCGGAAATCCCGGTCACCCTCGATGGAGCGACACAACCGCTGAACACCGCGCTGCTGATCAAGGCCGGCAGCACGCTGAGCCTCGGCACCATCGCCGGCTCCGGCGCACGCTCGTACCTATGCCTGCGCGGCGGCCTGCAAGTGCCGGAATACCTGGGATCGAAAAGCACCTTCACCCTCGGCCAGTTCGGTGGCCACGGCGGCCGCGCCCTGCGCGCCGGCGATGTGCTGCATATTCCCGCTTTGAGCGATGCGGACAACGGCGCGCAACTGCCCGCCGCGCTGTGCACCGCCCTGCCAACCGTCCGTGAAATCCGCGTGATCTACGGCCCGCACGGCGCGCCGGAATACTTCACCCCGGCCTATATCGAGACCTTCCTCGCCACCGACTGGGAAGTGCACTTCAACTCCAGCCGTACTGGCGTGCGCCTGATCGGCCCGAAACCGGAGTGGGTGCGCGACAGCGGCGGCGAAGCCGGCCTGCACCCGTCGAACATCCACGACAACCCCTACGCCATCGGCGCGGTGGACTTCACCGGCGACATGCCAGTGATCCTCGGCCCGGACGGCCCAAGCCTGGGCGGCTTCGTCTGCCCGGTGACCATCATCGAGGCCGACCTGTGGCAGCTCGGCCAGCTCAAAGCCGGCGACAAGCTGCGCTTCGTACCGGTGAGCATCGAAACTGCCCGCACGCTGGCCAAGGCACGCAAGGCCGAAGTCGCCGGGCTGGAGTCCGTCGCCGTCAACTGGCAGCCGATCCCGCTGGAGCCACCGGTGATCCTCGACATCGGCAGCCAGGACAAGCGCCTGGTCGCCCGCCTCTCCGGCGACACCCACCTGTTGCTGGAGATCGGCCAGGCCGAGCTGGACCTGGTGCTGCGCTTCCGCGGCCATGCGCTGATGCAGGCGCTGGAGGCGAAAAACCTCAATGGCGTGATCGACCTGACCCCGGGCATCCGCTCGCTGCAGGTGCACTACCAGCCGGAAACCCTGTCGCTGGCCAACCTGCTGGCGGTGGTGATCGGCGAGTGGGACGCGGTGTGCAACGCCCAGGACCTCAAGGTGCCGTCGCGCATCGTGCATCTGCCGCTGTCCTGGGACGACCCGGCCTGCCAGCTGGCCATCGACAAATACATGACCACAGTGCGCAAGGACGCGCCCTGGTGCCCGAGCAACCTGGAATTCATCCGCCGCATCAACGACCTGCCGAACCTCGACGAGGTGTACCGCACCGTGTTCGACGCCAGCTACCTGGTGATGGGCCTGGGCGACGTCTACCTTGGTGCCCCGGTGGCCACCCCGCTCGATCCGCGCCACCGCCTGGTCACCACCAAGTACAACCCGGCGCGCACCTGGACTGCGGAGAACTCGGTGGGCATCGGCGGCGCCTACATGTGCGTGTATGGCATGGAAGGCCCCGGCGGCTACCAGTTCGTCGGTCGCACCCTGCAGATGTGGAACCGCTACCGCGAAGTCGCCGCCTTCCACGGCAAGCCCTGGCTGCTGCGCTTCTTCGACCAGATCCGCTTCTACCCGGTGGGCGCCGAGGAGCTGCTGCAGATCCGCCGCGACTTCCCGCTCGGCCGCTATGAACTGCGCATCGAAGACAGCGAACTGGCCCTGGCCGACTACCAGGAATTCCTCGCCGAGGAAGCCGAGGGCATCGACGCCTTCCGCAGCCAGCAACGCGCCGCCTTCGACGCCGAGCGCCAGCGCTGGATCGCTTCCGGCCAGGCCCACTACGAGAGCGAGGAAGTGCTCGCCGAACTGGGTGACGACGCGCCGCTCACGGCCGGTCAGCACAGCATCGACAGCCATATCGCCGGCAACCTCTGGCAGGTGCAGGTCGAGGAAGGCAGTGCAGTGAAAGCCGGCGATGTGCTGGTGATCCTCGAGTCGATGAAGATGGAAATCCCCCTCACCGCCCCGCGCGACGGCGTGGTGCGCGAAGTGCGTGTGCAACCCGGCTCGCCGGTGCGCGCCGGTCAGCGCGTGGTGGTGCTGGAAGAGGACTGAGGGATCAATCGGCACATGCGTGGGAGGGGCTTTAGCCGCGACAGCATCAACCTGGCAACAACCGTCGCGGCTAAAGTCCCTCCCACACTACTGACGCCATACTCGACAACCAATCGGCCGAGGTCCGATGTTTCAGCAGCGTATTGACGTGCCGAAGGCTACAATGCAGCCATTATTTAGCCAGCAGAGTCTTGCATGCCACAGCCCTCGCCCCTGACACGTCAGCGTTCCTTGATTGTGCTTCTGCTGGTTCTGCTCGGCTGTGGCTTCCTCGCCACCTCCCTGGCAAGTTATTACACCGCCCTCGACTCGATCCGCGCCGGGATCATCAACACCGAACTGCCGCTGACTTCGGACAATGTCTACTCGGAAATCCAGAAAGACCTAGTTCGACCCATCCTGATTTCCTCGATGATGTCGCGCGACACCTACGTGCGCGACTGGGTGCTGGGTGGCGAGCAGGATGGTGAACAGATCACCCGCTACCTGCGCGAGGTGCAGGAGCACTACGCCACGGTCACCAGCTTCTTCGTCTCCGAGAAGACCCATACCTACTACCAGGCCAAAGGCGTACTCAAGCAGGTGCAAGAAGCCGAAGCGCGTGACGACTGGTATTTCCGCGTGCGCGATATGCAGGCGCCTTACGAGATCAATGTCGATGTCGACATGGCCAACGATGACCGCCTGACCGTGTTTATCAACTACAAGGTATTCGACTACCAGCAACGCTTTATCGGTGCCACCGGTGTGGGTCTGACGGTGGATGCAGTGGTCAAACTGATCGACACCTACCAGCAGCGCTACAATCGCAGCGTATTCTTCGTCGATACCACCGGCCGCCTGGTGCTTACTGGAGCCGACGGCGGGCCGATGGGCGCGCGCGTCGGCCAGTCGCTCAGCGAACTGCCGGGCCTGGAACAGCTGATGGCCAAGCTGCCGCACCCACAAAGTGGGGATTTCGAGTATCAGGAACATGGCCGCGACCACTTCCTCAACGTGCGCTTTATTCCCGAACTGAACTGGTACCTGTTCGTCGACAAACATGAAGATGGCGCGGTAGCCGGCATTCGCAAGTCGCTGTATCTGAACCTGCTGATCTGCCTGGTGATCACCAGCATTGTCATCACCTTGGTCAGCCTGGCGATGGGCCGCTATCAACGGCGTATCAGCGCCCTGGCCACCACCGATCAGTTGACCGACCTGCCCAACCGCCGTGGCTTTGACCTGCTGGCCAACCAGGCCGTACAGGAAGCCCGACGCACCCCCAGCCCACTGTGCGCGTTGATGCTTGATTTGGACAATTTCAAGCAGCTCAACGACAGCCAGGGCCATATGGCCGGTGATGAAGTGCTGCGCCGCTTTGCCAGCGACCTGCGCAGCACCCTGCGCCAGTCAGACATCATCTGCCGCTGGGGCGGTGAGGAATTTATCCTGCTGCTCAAGGACACGACCCCGGAACAAGCCCGCGAACTGGGCGAGAAAATACGTCAGCAGACCGAGCGCAACACCATCAGCTTCAACGGCAGCGACCTGCAAATCACCACCAGCCTCGGCCTGGCGCAACTGCATGCTGGCGATTCGCTGGAGCAACTGATTACCCGCGCCGACCGCGCCCTCTACCGGGCCAAGCAAGGCGGCCGCAACCGCCTGTGTGAAGAAACCGCGTGAGCACTGATAGCACCCGATGCCCCTGCTGCGAACAGCTCAACCAGTGCGCCCAGGCTGGAGCCGATGCACCGGTAAGCCAGTGCTGGTGTTTTAGCGTGCCGGTCGATGCCCAGCAGTTGGCCAACCTGCCGCCTGAGCAGCTCAATCGCAGCTGCCTCTGCCCGCGCTGCGCCCAGGGCTTGCCTGAGTCGTCTGCCGACTAGCCATGCGTCTCGACCGCTTTCTCAGCAACCAGCCCCAGCTCAACCGACAAGCCGCCCGCCAGTTGCTGGTCAACGGCCGCGTACGGGTGGATGGCACGGTAGTTGGCGATGGCCTGCACGAGGTCAGCCAGTTCAGCCGCATTGAGCTGGACGCACAACTGCTGCAAGCCGGCAAACCCGCCCGTTACTTTATGCTGCATAAACCCATCGGCGTGGTCAGCGCCACCGCGCATGAACAGCATCGCACGGTGCTGGATCTGCTCGACGAACCGGACAAAGCCGACCTGCACCTGGCCGGCCGCCTGGACCTGAATACCAGCGGCCTGCTGCTGATCACCAACGATGGCCAATGGTCGCGCCGCCTCACCGAGCCGCGCAGCCGCCTGGGCAAGGTCTACCGGGTCGAAACCGAACAACCGATCACAGCCGAATACATTGAGGTATTCGCCCGCGGCCTGTACTTCGCCTATGAAGACCTCACCACCCTGCCCGCCGAACTGGTCATCCTCGGCAGCCATAGCGCCCTGCTGACCCTGCACGAAGGCCGCTACCATCAAGTCAAACGCATGTTTGGCCACTTCCAGAACAAGGTCATCGGCCTGCACCGCCTGAGCATGGGCAGCATCGAACTCGACCCGCTGCTCGCCCCCGGCCAGTACCGCCCGCTCAGCAGCGCAGAAATTGCCAGTTGCTAGGCGCAAGATTGCCCGCACGCATTTTGTGCAGAAAGGCAAATTAGCGCTTGTCAGCCCTTCACGCGGCTGCTTAAATCAAACCATAAGGTCTTAACGTGACTCAACAGTCACGAAAGCCATCTAAGTGCTCCATCGGTTACTTGCGCACTGCGCAAAATGGGTTCCTGCCTGGTCAAAGACGCCGTTCCACACCTGCCAAAAGGTCGTGGATAGATGCTCTATTTCAGCCCTAACTGATTGAAAATAAATAACTTATAAAATCCTCCAGCCTGACATCGTGCTGTCACGTCCAGGCGCTTTCCTGACTGTCCTACTTAGCCCGGCTCAACGGCCCCGCCGTTCTGCCAAGCCCATTTTTGCGCCAGGAGGAAACGACATGAAACCAGCCATTGCTGTCGTCGATATACACAGGACGTTCAAGGTACACACGGAGTTCTACGCCAACCCCAGCGCGCGCAAGACCATCATCCTGATCAACGGCTCGCTGGCCACCACCGCCGCGTTCGCGCAAACCATCAAGTACCTGCAACCGCAATTCAATGTGGTGCTCTACGACCAGCCCTACGCCGGCCAGTCCAAGCCGCATAACAGCCATACCCGGCCAATCAGCAAGGAGGATGAAGCAGCGATCCTGCTGGAGCTGATCGAACAGTTTAAGGTCGACTACCTGCTGTCGTTCTCCTGGGGTGGCGTCGCCGCCATGCTGGCACTGGCGCAGCGCCCTGCGCGTATCGAAAAGGCGGTGATCACCTCCTTCTCGCCGCTGCTTAACGCGCCGATGCTCGATTACTTGGAAAAAGGCATGACCTACCTGCAGGCCACCGATGGCGAAAATGTCGGACAACTGGTCAACAGCACCATCGGCAAGTACCTGCCCTCGCTGTTCAAACGCTACAACCAGCGCCATATCAGCAGCTTGGACAGTCACGAGTACCTGCAGATGCACGCGCACATCAACCAGGTGGTACACATGGACAACCACTGCCAGATGGACTGCCTGGCGGCCATCGACATACCGCTGCTGTTTATCAACGGCGAGCACGACGAATACACCTCGCCAGATGACGTGCGCCTGTTTGCCGAGTATCTGAGTGACTGCCAGTTCGCCACTATCGACAACGCCGGACACTTTCTCGATATGGAACACAAAAAGGCCTGGCTGCAGAGTCAGACGGTGATGCTCAACTTCCTGCAGGCCCCGGTACGCAACAACTCCAGCTACCGCCCACAACACAACCAGCACCACGCGATCGCCGTATGACGCGCCGCCACGCCTCAAGCCTGCAGCACCTATCCACAGATAGCCGCGCTGCAGGCTTCATTTCGGCCAAGACTTCCGGTATAAAGGCACCCGCTGCGGGTGTCGTATAATGGTAATACCCTAGCTTCCCAAGCTAGAGCCGTGGGTTCGATTCCCATCACCCGCTCCAAATCGAAGTTTCTAAAGCCCTGAATTCTCTACAGATTTCGGGGCTTTTTGCTTATTGGTTCAAGCGCGCGCTGTTCAGCGGAAATAACAGGCTAAAGCTCGTGCCCGCTGCAGTGCTGTCAACGCTGACCTGCCCGCCATGAGCCTGCATGATCGAACGTACGATAGCCAAGCCAAGGCCACCTGAGTCATCAGGCTGATTACGTGAAGGGTCGCAGCGGTAAAAGCGCTCAAACAAACGCGGCAGGTGTTCGGCGGCAATCGGTTCACCGCAGTTATGCACGCTGATCTCGCACGCACCTTCGCGTATAGCGCTGCTGATGGTCACCACACTGTCTGCGCTGCCATAACGCAACGCATTGGCAAGCAGGTTAGCCAGTGCCCGTCGCAACAAGTGCGGATCTGCGATCAATGTGCCGCTGGCCTGGTTGATCAGCTCAATGCTGCACTCCTGAGCCATACCCTCGAAGTACTCATAGAGCTGCGCAACCAGCTTGTGCAGCTCGAGCGTTTCACGGTTGATCGTGGCATTCGCATGCTCGGTGCGCGCCAGGAACAGCATGCTGTCGATCATCCTCGCCAGGCGCTCATATTCTTCAAGGTTGGACACCAGCAAGTTCTGGTATTCATCAACCGAGCGTTTACGTGCGAGGGTTTGCTGCGCGTGCCCCATCAGATTACCCAGTGGGGTACGCATCTCATGGGCCAGGTCTTCGGAAAAGCGCGAGAGCTGGGCAAAGCCATCCTCCAGACGAGCGAGCATCTGGTTGAGGGCATGACTGAGCGCTTGTAGCTCACTCACATCATTAAACTCCTCCAGGCGCAAATACAGATGCTGCACGTCAATCGCGGCGGCGCGCATCGCCAACTGGCGCACCGGACGCAAGCCCCGCTGGCTGACCAGCCAACCGAGTACGAACGCCAGCACAGCCCCAACAATCAAGGCCAGCCAGAGTTTTAGGCGATAGGCGGCGAGCATCTGCTCACGCTCACTGAGCAACTTACCGGCAATCAGGGTCAGGCGTCGCTCACCACGGTTTACATCCAGCCAGGCCAGGCGTAACGACTCGCGGCCAGCACTATCACCCAGGGTTGCTTGCGGGGCTGGACGCACTTCTGGCAACGGTAATAGCGCCGGGTTGATCTCGATCAGCCGCTGCCCTGCGTCATCGATAATCCACAACAGGCTATCGCGATTGCCCAGCATGTTTTCATAGAGCTGCGGCCTGCTACGCAGGGAGTCGATGCTCTTGCTGTCATCAAGCAAGGCTTGCATGCGCTCGAGTCTCCCGAGCAAGGCTTGGTCATCGCGCCAGGCGATTTCGCGTTGCAGTGATTGGTACAGGTAAAAGCCAATCGAGCCCAATATCAACGCACTGACCAGCGCGAACATCAGCGCCAGACGCACACTCAGCGTGCGTGGCCATAGCCTCATACCTGCACCTCAAGCATGTAACCCATGCCGCGCACGGTATGAATCAACTTCAGCGGATAAGGGTCGTCGACCTTGGCACGCAGGCGGCGGATGGCAACATCGACCACATTGGTATCGCTGTCGAAATTCATCTGCCACACCTGCGAGGCAATCAGCGTACGCGACAACACCTCGCCTTCTCGGCTAAGCAGCAGGTGCAGCAGGGCAAACTCCTTATTGGTCAGGGTAAGGCGTTCGCCATTGCGCATGACTTTGCGCCGCAGCAGATCCAGATGTAGGTCTGCGACCTGAAACTGCTCGACTTCACGCGGCGGACCACGGCGTAACAAGGTGCGCACGCGGGCCAGTAGCTCGGCATAGGAAAAAGGTTTGACCAGGTAATCATCGGCGCCCAGCTCCAAGCCTTTGACTCGGTCCTCAACTGCATCGCGTGCCGTCAGAAACAGCACAGGGGTTTGCCATTTACGCCGAATGATCTGCAACAGCTGCCAGCCATCCAGGCCGGGCAACATGACGTCAAGGATGATCAGGTCGAATTCGTGCTCCTGCACCAGGTGCTGGCCATCCAGGCCGTTCAGGGCAATTTCGACCCGATACCCTGACTCGCTCAAGCCTTTGCTCAAGTAATCCGCCGTTTTTACTTCGTCTTCGACCACCAGAATTCGCATCTTTTCCTCCAGCACTGGCGCATAGCCTAGGCCGATCTGCGCGGCGCTCCCATTACAAATTGGTAATCCAGGCGCAATCGGTTTGACGGCGGCAGCTGGGCAGTATGGCCAGCAATCGCTCAGCTGAGCCTAACCCTGGAGAACGGCATGCTTACCCGTAACGCCACCCTGTCATTACTCGCACTGGCCATGAGTGCATCCGCCGCATGGGCCGCTAACGCAGAAGTTGCCCAACGCCAGGACATCACCCTGGCACTGGCAAATGACCTGCTCAGCGCCACGCTGGCAGCGTGCCATGCCGATGGCCGCACTGGCGTTGCCGCCGTAGTCGACCGTGGTGGCAACCTGGTTGCTGTACAGCGTGACGACAATGTCGGCCCGCACAACACCCTGGCGGCGCAGCGTAAAGCCTTTACCGCACTGTCGACCAAAACCGAGACACGCCTGCTGGCCGAACGTGCCCGCAACAACCCGGACGCCGAGAACCTCAACACCCTCGATGAGCTGCTACTACTCGGCGGCGGCGTGCCATTGAAGATTGGCGATCAGGTCATCGGTGCCATCGGCGTGGCGGGCGCCGGCGGTGCTGAAATTGATGAAGGCTGCGCGCTGAAAGCCATTGCTCAAGTTTTACCTACCACTCACTAATTAGGAGTCACACCATGAAACTGTTGAAAACCCTGTTTGCCGGCGCCGTATTCAGCGGCCTGTCCTCCCTGGCCCTGGCGGCAGGCAACCCGCTGAGCGTGCACGTGCTGAACCTGCAAGACGGCCTGCCTTCGCCGGAAGTCAGCGTGACCCTGGAAAAACAGGACGGTAAAAATTGGAACATGCTCAACAACGGCACAACCAACGAGCAAGGCCGTATCACCGCCCTGTACCCGGAAAACAAAGCGCTGGAGAAAGGTACCTACCGCGTCACCTTCAAGACTGGCGAGTGGTTCAAAAAGCACGCCACTGCGAGCTTTTTCCCGGAAGTACCGGTGATTTTTGAAGTCGACGGCACCGTGCCGCACTACCACATTCCGTTGCTGCTCAGCCCATACGGCTTCTCGACCTACCGCGGTAACTAAGCCGCCAGAGGCCGGCTAATGCACCGCGCAGTCATCGGCGCATTAGCTTAGAGCGAATAAAAAATGCCCGCATTGCGCGGGCATTTTTTGTTGGTGGCAGACGTACTTGGATCGACGCAGGTTAGACCACACCCTGTGCCAGCATGGCGTCAGCAACTTTGACGAAGCCGGCGATGTTGGCACCTTTGACGTAGTTGATCCGGCCGTTCTCTTCGCCATAGCGCACGCAGGCGCTGTGGATGCTTTGCATGATGCTGTGCAGGCGCTCATCCACTTCACCGGCGGTCCAGTTCAGGCGCATGGCATTCTGGCTCATCTCCAGGCCGCTGGTGGCCACGCCACCGGCATTGGATGCCTTGCCTGGGGCAAAGCAGATGCCGGCTTCAATAAACAGATCCACTGCTTCCAGGGTCGACGGCATGTTCGCGCCTTCGGCCACGCAGAAGCAGCCATTGCCCAGCAGAGCCTTGGCATCCTCTGCGTCCAGTTCGTTCTGCGTGGCACATGGCAGGGCAATGTCACAAGGCAGGTGCCAAGGGCGCTGGCCAACCAGGAAATTCAGTTTGAAATGCGCGGCCATCTCGCTGAGGCGGCCACGGCGCACGTTCTTCAGCTCCATCAGGTACTGCCACTGCTCTTCGGTCAAACCGTCCGGGCTGTGCAGAGTACCTTCGGAGTCCGACAGGGATATCACCATGCCGCCCAGTTCCATGACTTTCTGCGCCGCATACTGGGCCACGTTGCCGGAGCCGGAAATGGCCACGCGCTGCCCTTCTACGCCGCGGTTAATGCGTTTGAGCATTTCCTGAGCGAAATACACGCAGCCGTAACCGGTCGCTTCCGGACGGATCAGGCTACCGCCGTAGGTGATGCCCTTGCCAGTCAGCACCGAGGTGAACTGGTTGGCCAGGCGCTTGTATTGGCCGAACATATAGCCAATCTCGCGGCCACCCACACCGATATCACCAGCCGGCACATCCAGGTCGGCGCCAATATGTCGGTACAACTCGCTCATAAATGCCTGGCAGAAGCGCATCACTTCGTTGTCGCTTTTGCCCTTCGGGTCGAAGTCCGAACCGCCCTTGCCGCCGCCCATGGGCAGCGAGGTCAGCGAGTTCTTGAACACCTGTTCGAAGGCGAGGAACTTGAGCACGCCGAGGTTGACCGAGGGGTGGAAGCGCAGGCCTCCTTTATAAGGACCAATGGCGCTGTTCATCTGTACCCGATAGCCACGGTTGACCTGCACACGCCCGGCATCATCAACCCAGGACACGCGAAACAGCACCACGCGCTCAGGCTCGACCATACGCTCGACGATACCGGCTTGCAGGTAACGCGGGTTGGCTTCCAGAAATGGCCACAGTGAGCGCAGCACCTCTTCCACCGCCTGATGAAACTCCGGCTGGTGAGGATCGCGCTGCTTCAGGCGGGAGAGGAAAAGCTCGACGGATTCGCTCATAGGGGTACCCCAACAGTGCCCATAGACCGGGCAGATCGACTGAAAAGTGCGCCGCACTCTAGCAGCCACAAAGGCACCGCAACAGCGCAAAATGTCGCCTTGATGAATCTTTTTGGTGCATTGACATAAAGTGACCGCTCTATTCAGCACATAATCGCGGGCAATCGAATGCGCAAAATAAGGGCGATTGCGCACGAATTTAAGGCAATAGCGCTATATAAGGGACTGAGGCGCATCCCGGCAGTGCGTATTGTGGTTATCGTTGGGCAGAGGATCGGCTTCAGTGCAGAGCAAGCTGGCGACGGCAGTTGGCCGCGACTGAGAGAGATGGCGTTCCCAACTGGATTCGAACCAGTATCTAGCCCTTAGGAGGGGCTTATTCTATCCATTGAACTATGGGAACCGAGGCTGGATAGACGGGCCACCAGCGGGCGGCATCTTAGCGAGACTCGGCCGCTTTGTCATGCCACCGCCATCATCCCCGCGCCATACTGCCAACTGACGGTCATAAGGAGAGGAGATCACCATGCGTGCCACCGTTTCGCATCATCTGCCGGACTCGCCCTTTGCCGACTTTCAGCTGCGCGCAGCCAGCATGACTGATGCCGCTGCCCTGGCAGCCCTGCTGCAACAACTGGCCCCGCAAGAGCCACGTGGCGATGCCAAACTGCTGGCCCTGCGCCTCAGCGAGCTGCCGGTAAGTCGCGTGGTGCTGGTGGCCGAGCGCGATGGCAAATTGCTCGGCACCTGTACCGTCAACCTGATTGAACACCTGGCGCACAACTTCGCCCGCTCGGCGATTGTTGAAGATGTGGTGGTGGATGAAGCAGCGCGTGGCCTGGGGATTGGCCAGGCGCTGATGGGCAAAGCCATCGAACGCGCCCGCGCCTGGGACTGCTACAAGGTCGCGCTGTCCAGCAGCCTGAGCCGCGAAGCCGCCCATGCCTTTTATGCCGGCCTGGGTTTTAAACCGCACGGCATTAGCCTGGCGCTTAAGCTGGACTAAAAGCAGCCAACGGCTTTTGTAGGAGCGGGCCATGCCCGCGAATCGATGCTGACCTGAGAGCGTCGCGGGCATGGCCCGCTCCTACGAGTTTGGTTTTGTAAAACCGCCCATTTAGCTGTTTTTAACGACCGAAGCGCTCTTCGGCCAACTGATCAGCAACCTCCACCGTGGTTTGACCACTGGCGGCTGCACGCTGGAAGATCTGTTCCAGGGTCGCGCCGATGCCTTCGATATGGGCCTTGAGTTGCCCTGCACTGCCGCCACTGCGACCGTAGTAGACATCAATAATGCCACCGGCATTGATTGCGTAATCCGGCGCGTACAGGCAATCGTTGCGGCGCAAGGTTTCCGCCAGGCTGGCATCTGCCAGTTGGTTGTTGGCGGCCCCTGCGATAATCGGCGCGCGCAGGGCTTCCAGGGTTTGCTGGTTGATAATGCCGCCCATGGCGCAGGGTGCGAACACATCCACATCCAAACCGAAAATCGCCTGCTGGGTGACGGCGGTTGCGCCCAGCTGCTCGACCGCACGGCGCACATTGGCTTCGACGATATCGGTTACCCACAGCTCGGCCCCGGCGGCTTTCAGCTGACGGGCCAGGTCGAAGCCAACCTGCCCCACTCCCTGGATCGCGACTTTCAAACCGTGCAGATCATCACGACCCAGGCGGTGTTTGACCGCGGTCTGGATGCCGATAAACACCCCATAAGCAGTGGACGGTGACGGGTCGCCATTGCGCGTGCCGCCAGCGAAGGCTTCGCGCAGTTCGGCGCCGGATACGTGGCGCGTGCGCTCGGCCATGATCTGCATTTCCGCAACGCCGGTGCCGGAGTCAGCGGCGGTGATATAGCGCCCGCCGAGGCTGTCGACAAAATCGCCCATGGCCTGGAACAGCGCCGCGCTCTTGCCGGTATGCGGGTCGCCGATGATCACCGCCTTGCCGCCGCCCAGCGGCAGGTTGGCCAGGGCCGACTTGTAGGTCATGCCGCGCGACAGGCGCAGCACATCACGCAGCGCTTCATCGTCATTAGCGTAATTCCACATGCGGCAACCGCCGAGGGCCGGGCCAAGGTTGCTGTTGTGAATGGCGATAATCGCCCGCAGGCCGCTGGCCTTGTCGTGGCCGTAGACCACCTGTTCGTGGTAGTCGAAATCGATATGGGAAAACACGGACATGGGAGTTCCTTGATGGTTCTTGTTGTAGGAGGTGAGCGACTGTAGGAGCCAGCTTGCTGGCGATCCGCTGGTGATCGCCAGCAAGCTGGCTCCTACAGGGAGGTGGCTTATGCAGCTGGTTCGAACAACTGCACCGCTGCGATCTCGCTGACGGTCATACGTGCTTTAAGCTGAGCGCTCTGCTCACTCACTTTGGCCAGGCTGCGTTCCTTGACGTGGCCATAGCCGCGGATCTGCTCCGGCAACTCAGCCAGGGCCAGAGCAGTGCGGTAGTTGTCGGCGTTGAGCTCCTTGAGCAGGTAGTCCAGATCCTGCTCGTAGTCGTCGATCAGCTGCAGCTCAAGCCGGCGCTCGGCGCTGTAGCCGAACAGGTCCAGCGGTGTGCCACGCAAGAACTTGAATTTGGCCAACACGCCGAAAGCCTTGAGCATCCAGGCGCCGAACTGACGTTTGCGCGGCTCGCCGGTGCTGGCGTCCGGCTTGCTCAGCCAGGACGGAGCCAGGTGGAACTCCAAGCGGTAATCGCCAGTGAACTGCGCCTCCAGCTGACGGATAAAGTTGCCGTCGCTGTACAGCCGCGCCACTTCGTACTCGTCCTTGTAGGCCAGCAGTTTGAAGTAGTAACGCGCCACGGCCTTGCTCAAGGCTTGGTCCGCGCTCTTGTCGACCTGCTGCACCCGCGCCACCTGCTCGCGGTAGCGCTCGGCGTAAGCTGCGTTCTGGTAGGCGGTCAGGCGCACCACGCGGTCAGCGATGATTTCTTCCAGGGTTTGGCAATGCGGCGCTTCGATCACCTCTGGCTTGGCCAGACGTTCCACGGCGACCACATCATGGGCGGTACGACGGCCCCAGAGGAAGGCCTGCTGATTGAGCTGCACGGCCACGCCGTTAAGCTCGATGGCCTTGTTGATGGCTTCGGCGGAAACCGGCACCAGGCCCTTCTGATACGCGAAACCGAGCATAAACAGGTTGGTGGCGATGCTGTCGCCGAGCAGGCGCGTGGCCAGGCGGCTGGCATCGACAAAGTGGGTTTTGCTCGCGCCGACCGCTTCGATCAGCGCCTCGCGCATGGCCGCGCCAGGCACCTGAGCATCGGGGTTGCGGGTGAATTCGGCGGTGGCCGCTTCATGGCTGTTGACCACCGCATGGGCGATCTTGTCATTCAGCTTGGCCAATGCCTCTTCACTGGCCGACACCACCAGATCGCAGCCGAGCAGCAGGTCGGTTTCACCAGCGGCGATGCGCACGGCAAAGATATCGTCCTGCTTGGCGGCAACGCGGATATGGGTGATCACCGGGCCGAACTTCTGCGCCAGGCCAGCCTGATCGAGCACACTGCAGCCCTTGCCCTCGATATGCGCAGCCATGCCGAGCAACGCGCCGACTGTGGTGACACCGCTACCGCCGACACCCGGCAGGAGGATATTCCAGGGACGATCCAGCGCCGGTTGTTTGGGTTCTGGCAAAGCAATAAACAGCGCGCTCAAGCCCACTGCTTCCGGCTTGCGCAGGTTTCCGCCATGCACGGTGACAAAGCTTGGGCAGAAGCCTTCAACGCAGCTGAAATCCTTGTTGCAGGAGTTCTGGTCGATCTCGCGCTTGCGCCCCAGTTCGGTTTCCAACGGCAGCACCGACAGGCAGTTGGATTTCACACTGCAATCGCCACAACCCTCACACACCGCAGAGTTGATAAAGGCACGCTTCTGCGGATCAACCAGCTTGCCGCGTTTGCGCCGACGGCGCTTCTCGGTGGCACAGGTCTGGTCGTAGATGATCACCGAGCAGCCCTTGAACTCGCGCAGCTCGCGCTGCACGGCGTCCAGATCACGGCGATGGTGGAAGGTGACGATGGGCGCGAAGGTGGTGCGGGTTGGGTACTTCTCCGGCTCGTCGGTGACCAGGGCAATGCGTTTCACCCCTTCGGCATACACCTGCTGGCTCAGTTGATCGACACGCAGTTCGCCGTCGATGGGCTGGCCGCCGGTCATGGCCACGGCGTCGTTGTAGAGAATCTTGTAGGTGATATTCACCCCGGCGGCCACAGCCGCGCGCAGGGCCAGCTGGCCGGAGTGGAAGTAGGTGCCGTCACCCAGGTTCTGGAAGATATGCGGCGTATCGGTAAACGGCGCCTGACCGATCCAGGTCGCGCCCTCGCCGCCCATCTGGGTAAAGGTGTCGGTGTTGCGGTCCATCCACTGGGTCATGTAGTGGCAACCGATACCGCCCTGGGCGCGGCTGCCTTCCGGCAGTTTGGTCGAGGTGTTATGCGGGCAGCCGGAGCAGAAATGCGGAGTGCGCACGGTGGTGTGCTTGGGTGCGGCCAGCGAGGCTTCCTTGGCCGCGAGAAAGGCCAGGCGCTCTTCAATCTGTGGGCTGCTGTAGATCGGCGCAAGGCGTTTGGCGATGGCGCGGGCGATCATCGCCGGGGTCAGTTCGGACAGGTTAGGCAGCAGCGAATGGCCGGCTTCGTCGAACTCACCCACCACCACCGGGCGCTTGCCCACGGGCCAGTTGTAGAGCTGACCGGTGAGCTGGTCTTCGATGATGCTGCGTTTTTCCTCGACCACAAGAATTTCGTCCAGGCCATCGGCAAATTCATGCACGGATACTGGCTCCAGCGGCCAACTCATGCCGACCTTGAGCACGCGCAGGCCGACCTGAGCGCACAGCGCTTCATCCAGGCCGAGATCATCCAGGGCCTGGCGCACATCCAGATAGGACTTGCCGGTGGTGATAATGCCCAGGCGCGGATTGGGCGAATCGAGCTTGATCTGGTTGAGGTTGTTGGCCAGCGCAAAGGCACGGGCGGCGTAAATTTTGTAGGTATTGAGGCGCGCCTCCTGGGCCAGGGGCGGGTCCGGCCAGCGGATATACACGCCGTCCTCCGGCAGCTGGAAATCCTCGGGAATCTTCACCTGCATGCGCAGCGGGTCGACATCCACAACGGCAGAAGAGTCGACGTTCTCGGCGATGGTTTTCAGCGCCACCCAGCAACCGCTGTAGCGCGACAGCTCCCAGCCGATGATGCCGTAATCGAGAATTTCCTGAACGTTGGCCGGGTTGAGCACCGGGATCGAGGCGGCGATAAACGCATGCTCGCTCTGATTGGCAATGCTCGAGGATTTGCAGCCATGGTCGTCACCGGCCAGCAGCAGCACGCCGCCATGCTCAGAGACGCCGGCCGAGTTACCGTGTTTGAACACATCACCGCAACGGTCCACACCCGGACCCTTGCCGTACCACATGGCGAACACGCCGTCATAGCGTGCACCGGGGAACAGGCTGGTCTGCTGGCTGCCCCACACGGCGGTGGCCGCCAGCTCTTCGTTGACGCCTGGCTGGAAGTGGATGTGATTGTCCTTGAGGTACTGCTTGGCGTCCCACAGGCTCTTGTCGAGGTTGCCCAGTGGCGAGCCTCGGTAGCCGGAAATAAAGCACGCGGTATTCAGGCCATGCGCTGCGTCGCGTTGCTTCTGCAGCATGGGCAGACGGGTCAGTGCCTGGGTGCCGGTCAGGTAGAGGTGACCGGTAGCAAGGCGGTACTTGTCATCCAGGCAGATCTCGGCCAGAGACATGGTGGTGCTCCTGTTATTTTTATCGAGAGCTGGGTTGGCAACGGTGAATGCCACCCTTGTTAAGCCTAGTGCGGGATCACCCCACCAGGCGTATGGCCAAGAATATGACCGAGCAGTACGGAGATTTTCTTTCTATTTACGGGTTAAAAAGCCAATACTGCGCATGAAATTTCCAATAAACAAAATAATCCAGGAAAAATCATGCAGGACTTGCTTAGCCCCATTGATCGGAAAATTCTCCGCCTGCTGCAACACAACGCCGACCTCTCCGCCGCCGAGATCGCCGAGAAGGTCGAATTGTCACAATCGCCCTGCTGGCGGCGGATTCACCGCATGCAGGAAGACGGCATCATCGAGCGCAAGGTGGCCCTGCTCAGCCACAAGCAGTTGGGCTTCAGCATCACCGTGTTTGTCGATATCAAACTCTCAGCCCACGGCCGCAGTAACCTGGAAGAATTCGAACGCGCCGTGGTCGGTTACCCCGAGGTGCTGGAGTGCTTCACCATGGCCGGCGGCTCGGATTACCTGCTCAAGGTGGTGGCCAAAGACATCGCCAGCTACGAGCGCTTTCTGCGCGACCACCTGCTACAACGCCCACACGTGCACGAAGCGCACTCGCATATCGCCATGAGCGAGGTTAAGCGCACCACCGAGTTGCCATTGGATTGAAGGCTCGTACTGAGAACACCTTAGGGGCGCACAGCGCGCCCGGCACGCCCACCCTTGCATCTCCGGGCGTCAAAGCTATCGGTGAGCGAGCGCCCATACCGTGAAGACTTAGGCGTATGCGCGCGCCTCGCTCAGCAGTTGTAACAACTGAGTGACGGTCTGTTCGAGAGGGCCGGAATTGTCGAGCAGGTATTGCGACTTGGCCTCTTCCTTTTCTCCAAAGGAGCGCGACAGCAGTTGCAGTTCGCGACTGCGCGCCAGGCGCGCTTCTATCTGTTGCGCACTTTCCCGGCCGCGCGCCAAAAGGCGCTGACGCAAAGCAGCCTCATCCACCTGCAGCAGGATGGCCAGCAGCCCAGGATAGCGCTCACGCGCTTGAGGCAGATAACCGCGTGAGCCATTGACCAGCACATCCTGCCCCGCTGCCAGCCAGGCGTCGATCTGCCGAGGGATGCCATAGGCCAGGCCATTGGCGCGCCAACTCAGAGCAAAGGCACCGGCGGCTTCCTGTTGATCAAACTCAGTCGGCGACACGCCGATGGCGTCCTCACCCAGCGCTTCCGCCGAACGGGTAATGACCCGCCGGGCAATTACACAACCGCGCTCGCCCAGGCGCTCACGCGCGGCATTCAGCAGGCTGTCCTTGCCCGAGCCCGAAGGCCCCATCAGATAGATCAAGCGGCCGCTCATCAGAACACCTTTTTCACTTGTCACCGAGCTTACTGAATCAGCGCCTGACCATTTCGCGGTTACAGCGCAGTTGAAAGCCGTCGCATGGTACAGAACAAGATAGAGAAACCGCGTATCAGGACGATCAATTAGGCATGACCCAACGTGACCATTGCTAAATGGTTTTCCGATGCAGGGTCGGTTTTCCCTGCTTTTTGCACAGCACAGCGCATTTCTGATGATCGGTGCTGGCATAACGCCTTTATTCAACGCAAAATTCGGCACGTAATTGACGTCAATTTAACGACCTTGCGACTAGTGGGTCACAAGGTATCTAAGCGGCTTTCTGGCTGAACGGTTAGTGCTAAAGATGGTCAAACCGGTGACAATCCTATAGCCCATTGCCAGTATCGCTTTCCTGAACTAACCGGTTTAATGTACGCGCCCTATGAAACAAGCACTCTATTCCAGCCGTACCGCTGACAAATTCGTAGTTCGTCTGCCTGACGGCATGCGCGAACGCATTGCGGATGTCGCACGCAACCATCACCGCAGCATGAACTCGGAGATCATTGCTCGCCTTGAGCAAAGCATGCTCCAGGAAAGCGCCCTGAGTGATGACCTCAACATGCGCCTGGACAGCCCCGAGCTGTCACTGCATGAGCGTGAACTGCTGCAGCGCTTCCGCCAGCTGTCGCGTCGCCAGCAAAATGCCCTGGTGGCATTGATTGCTCACGACGCCGAAATGGCCGCCGAAGAAGCCTGATCGTTCAGCACCACAAGAAAGCCGGCTTATGTCGGTTTTTTTGCTGCCAATAAAAAACCGCCTCAGTGGCGGTTTTTTTATGCCCCGCCATCCCTGGCGGGCACCTTCTGGCCGTCGCTACGCGACGTTAAAAATGGCTCCTGGCCATTTTTATTGGCAGCCAATTAGCGGCTAAAGCAGGAACAGGCTCGCCAAGCCCAGGAAGATAAAGAAGCCGCCACTGTCGGTAACCGCCGTGATCATCACACTGGCGCCCATGGCCGGGTCTCGCCCCATACGCACCAGCGTCATCGGGATCAGCACCCCCATCAATGCCGCCAACAACAGGTTTAGAGTCATCGCGGCGGTCATCACCACACCCAGCGACCAGCTGTCATACAACAAAAAGGCAACAACACCGATCACCCCCCCCCAGATAAGGCCGTTGACCAAGCCCACACCTAATTCCTTGCGAATCAGCCGTCCGGTGTTGCCGGTGCTGACCTGATCCAGCGCCATGGCGCGCACGATCATGGTGATGGTCTGGTTGCCCGAGTTACCGCCAATCCCGGCCACAATCGGCATCAAGGCCGCCAGGGCCACCAGCTTCTCGATCGATCCCTCGAACAGACCGATCACCCGCGACGCCATAAAGGCCGTCACCAGGTTGATCGCCAGCCAGGCCCAGCGGTTGCGCAGGGATTTCCACACCGAGGCGAAGATGTCTTCTTCCTCGCGCAGACCCGCCATGTTGAGGACTTCGCTTTCGCTCTCTTCACGAATCAGGTCGACCATTTCATCGATGGTCAGACGGCCGATCAGCTTGCCGTTCTTATCCACCACCGGAGAGGAAATCAGGTCATAGCGTTCGAAAGCCTGCGCCGCGTCATAAGCATCCTCATCCGGATGGAAACTAACCGGGTCGGTGGCCATGACCTCACTGACCAGCTTCTCCGGGTCATTGACCAGCAGGCGCTTGACCGGCAGCACACCCTTGAGCACCCCGTCGTAATCGACCACAAAGAGCTTGTCGGTGTGCCCCGGCAGCTCCTTCAGGCGGCGTAGATAGCGCAATACCACTTCCAGACTGACATCTTCGCGGATGGTAACCATCTCGAAGTCCATCAGCGCACCAACCTGCTCATCCTCATAGGACAAGGCTGAGCGCACACGCTCACGCTGCTGGGCGTCGAGGGTTTCCATCAGCTCATGCACGACGTCGCGCGGCAGCTCGGAGGCCAGGTCAGCCAGCTCGTCAGCGTCCATCTCCTTGGCCGCCGCGAGAATCTCATGGTCATCCATGTCCGCGAGCAGGGTTTCGCGCACCGCATCGGACACTTCGAGAAGGATGTCGCCGTCGCGCTCGACCTTGACCAACTGCCAGACGGTCAGGCGATCGCCGAGCGGCAAGGCTTCGAGGATATGGGCAACGTCAGCGGAGTGCAGCTCATCGAGCTTGCGCTGCAATTCGGCAAGGTTTTGCCGATGCACCAGGTTTTCCACCCGGTCGTGGTGCAAGCCTTCCTGACGGTGGGTCAGGTCTTCCACCACTTTGTGGCGATGCAACAGTTCGACCACCTGAGCCAGGCGATCCTGCAGGCTTTCCTGCGGTTTTTTTGCTTCTACTTCAGTCATGGCGCGCTCCATCCCCAGCGACGGCGCACGCCACAGGGGATCAATCAGGTCTTACACGATTGTGCGATAAGCGATTTGAGTAACTACTGGGTAAGTCCATGGTGGTTTTCCACAAGCCCCGGCGGGGCTGACGCGGCGAATGATACCACCGCCAAGACGCTTTGCATGTGACAAAAACAATCCTAGAACAAGCGCTTGCAAGCAAAACTTGAGTGCGCGCTTACATATCTTTAGCTGCGACGAGCCACACACTGCACAAGACACGGCTGGCGATCACAAAGGTATCGACTACCCTTCTGAGCTGAACCGTCATGGAGGACGTACGATGCTAGGACTGCGCTACGCAGCTTGCTGCGCCATTCTGCTTTGCCCACTGAGCACACTCGGCTCAACCGTGTACCGCTGCGAAGACACCAAGGGGCATGTCACCTTCACCCGCCAGGGCTGCCCTGATAGCCACCAGCAAAGCCTGCAACAGGCTTACAACCCCACACCCGGCAGCGGCAAGCCAGTGCCACTGGCCAAACCACATAAAAGCAGCCGCAGCAGCAAGAAGGCCGATAAGCAGGAACTGACTGTGGTTGGCGTCAAACAGGATGACTGCGGCAACCAGCTGAGCAGCAGTGAACGCCGCGCTGCGATCATCAAACAACAGGTGCGCACTGGCATGAACCGCGCAGACGTGGAAAGCAGCCTGGGCAGACCCGACAAGGTCAGCGAACACAACGGCCAGACGCGCTACGTCTATCAAGGCAAGAAAGGCAACAAGCGCAATGTCAGCTTCGATGAGGCCGGCTGCGTCAAAGGCAAAGCAAAACGCTGAGCCTGCAAGGCACCTGAGTGAAAACGCACCTAAAGCACATCACGCAATACGGCAGCCCGACCAGCAAAATCTAGGCAATAAAAAAGGGCCTGCATTACTGCAGGCCCTTCTTGTATGGCGGACTCAGGAGGATTCGAACCTCCGACCGCTCGGTTCGTAGCCGAGTACTCTATCCAGCTGAGCTATGAGTCCAGTTTGCGTTTTTTATACCAGATCACCACTGGTTGCCCGAATCACCTGCTGTGCAGATGTTTCGTATATGGCGGACTCAGGAGGATTCGAACCTCCGACCGCTCGGTTCGTAGCCGAGTACTCTATCCAGCTGAGCTATGAGTCCGTAGAGCGTGCGCATTATAAGGAGTCGATTTTCATAATCAAGCATTAAATCGAATAGTTTCAATAACTTATCGCTTTAACGCAGCACCACCTTACAACACTAAATATGGCGGAGAAGGGGGGATTCGAACCCCCGACACCCTTTTGAGGTGTACTCCCTTAGCAGGGGAGCGCCTTCGGCCACTCGGCCACCTCTCCGCAACACGGGGCGCATGATAACCATGTTTTCCCCGTTTGCAAAGCCAAAATTTCAATAAAATTAGTGGCTTGGTTCTTCGCCTTTCTCTTTCTGGATGCGCTGGTAAATTTCTTCGCGGTGCACGGCAACCTCTTTCGGCGCGTTAACGCCAATGCGCACCTGATTACCTTTAACGCCCAACACGGTGACAGTGACTTCGTCACCCACCATCAGGGTCTCTCCGACCCGGCGAGTCAGAATCAGCATTCCTTTCTCCTTACGGATATCAGTTCAGGACAACAGCAGTCTGCAAAAAAGAAAATGGTGGCAGCCCCGAACATCTCAAGCAGAGCCTTCACCCAAGTATTGACCAGTGTGAGCAGAAAGAAAGTTCCCGCTCATGCCAACCAAAAAGACAAAAGGCGCGGATAAACCGCGCCTTTCGGATAATGCCTCAGTCGCCCTGACGGGCCGGGGCATCCAGTTCAAAAGCAGTGTGCAGGGCGCGCACTGCCAACTCCAGATATTTCTCTTCGATCACCACGGAGACTTTGATTTCCGAGGTCGAGATCATCTGAATATTGATATTTTCCTTGGCCAGCGCTTCGAACATACGGCTGGCGACCCCGGCGTGAGAACGCATGCCAACGCCAACGATGGACACTTTGGCAATCTTGGTGTCGCCAATCACTTCGCGCGCACCCAACTCACGGGCGGTGTTTTCCAGCACCTGCTGCGCCGCACTGTAGTCATTGCGGTGCACGGTGAAGGTGAAATCGGTGGTGTTATCGTGTGCAACGTTCTGCACGATCATGTCCACTTCGATATTCGCGGCACTGATCGGGCCGAGGATTTTGAACGCCACGCCCGGGATGTCCGGTACGCCACGGATAGTCAGCTTGGCTTCGTCGCGGTTGAAAGCGATGCCGGAGATGATCGGCTGTTCCATGGATTCCTCTTCATCAAGGGTAATGAGGGTGCCCGGCCCCTCTTGGAAGCTGTGCAACACGCGCAGCGGGACGTTGTACTTGCCGGCGAATTCCACCGAACGAATCTGTAGCACCTTGGAGCCGAGGCTGGCCATTTCCAGCATCTCTTCGAAGGTGATCTTTTCCAGACGCTGAGCCTGCGGCACCACACGCGGGTCGGTGGTGTAAACACCATCAACATCGGTGTAGATCTGGCACTCATCGGCCTTCAGCGCAGCGGCCAGCGCCACACCGGTGGTGTCAGAGCCGCCCCGACCGAGGGTGGTGATGTTGCCGTGCTCATCGACACCCTGGAAACCGGCGACCACCACCACGCGACCGGCCTTGAGGTCGGTACGCAGCTTCTGATCATCGATCTGCAGGATACGCGCCTTGTTGTGCGCGCTGTCCGTCAGGATGCGCACCTGATTGCCGGTGTAAGACACTGCCGGCACGCCGATCTTGATCAGCGCCATGGCCAGCAGGGCAATCGTCACCTGCTCACCAGTCGAGACCATCACGTCAAGTTCACGCGGTACCGGCTGACCATCACTGACCTGTTTGGCCAGATCGATCAGGCGATTGGTTTCACCGCTCATGGCGGAAACCACAACCACAATGTCATCGCCGTTTTCGCGGAATTTCTTCACCTTCGCAGCCACCTGTTGAATACGCTCAACAGTGCCGACGGAGGTGCCGCCAAATTTCTGTACGATCAAAGCCATTTCAAAGCCGCCTCAGCCCGTGAAGGGCGCCCATTAAACAGATAACTCAAAACCCTGCCAAGGCCCGCCGGGCGTATACCGGACCTTGGTCTTTGCAGACAGCAACCTGATCTTTACAGACCCTGTTCGACAAAAGTGACGGCCAACGTCAGCGCGCCATCCAGCGCAGCTGCGTCAACACCACCACCTTGCGCCATGTCCGGACGACCGCCGCCCTTGCCGCCGACAGCCGCAGCCGCCTGCTTCATCAGCTCACCGGCCTTCAACTTGGCGGTCAGATCCTGAGTCACGCCGGCTACCAGCACGACTTTGTCGTCCTGCACGCCGCCGAGCAGGATGACTGCACTGCCCAATTTGTTCTTCAACTGATCAACCATGGCCAACAACGCTTTGCCGTCCAGGCCATCGAGACGCGCAGTCAGCACCTTGATGCCTTTGACGTCGACGGCCGAACCGGCCAGGTCATTGCCCGCCGCGCTGGCGGCCTTGGCCTTGAGCTGCTCCAGCTCTTTCTCCAGCTGACGGTTGCGCTCCAGCACACCGGCCAATTTGTCCAACAGGTTGTCGCGACTGCCTTTGACCAGCGCCGCAGCTTCTTTCAGTTGCTCTTCCGCGCCATTCAGGTAGGCAAACGCGGCTGCACCGGTGACCGCTTCGATTCGACGCACGCCAGCCGCCACACCGCCTTCGCTGATGATCTTGAACAGGCCAATGTCACCTGTACGCTTGACGTGAGTACCGCCACACAGCTCAACGGAGAAATCGCCGCCCATGCTCAACACACGCACCTGATCGCCGTACTTTTCACCGAACAGCGCCATGGCACCTTTGGCCTTGGCGGTTTCGATGTCGGTTTCCAGGGTTTCGACTTCTGTGTTGCCACGCACTTCGCGGTTGACGATGGCTTCCAGCTCTTTCAGTTGAGCCGAGGTAATCGCCTCGAAGTGGCTGAAGTCAAAGCGCAGGCGCTGGCTGTCGACCAGCGAACCCTTCTGTGTCACGTGTTCGCCTAACACCTGACGCAGTGCAGCGTGCAGCAAGTGAGTTGCAGAATGGTTGAGCGCCGTAGCCTGACGCACACTGGCGTCGACTTCAGCCTTGACCGAGGTGCCGACACTCAGACCGCCCTTGACTGCAACACCGTGGTGCAGGAATGCGCCGCCAGCTTTGGTTGTATCGCGCACATCAAAACGCACGCCTGCGCCTTCAAGGAAGCCGCAGTCACCAACCTGGCCACCGGATTCGGCGTAAAAAGGCGTCTGATCGAGGACCACTACGCCCTCCTCGCCTTCACTCAGACTATCCACCGCTTGACCGGCTTTGAACAACGCAATGATCTTGCCGCTACCGCTGGTGCCCTGGTAGCCAAGGAACGCAGTGTCACTGTCGACTTTAACCAGGCTGTTGTAGTCCATGCCGAAGGAGCTGGCGGAACGCGCGCGCTCACGCTGCGCCTGCATTTCGCGCTCGAAACCTTCTTCATCCAGGGTCAGCTCGCGCTCACGGGCGATATCGCCGGTGAGATCCATCGGGAAGCCGTAGGTGTCATACAGTTTGAAGATCACATCACCCGGAATCACGCTGCCTTTCAGCTCGGCCAGATCCTGTTCAAGGATTTTCAGGCCCTGCTCCAGGGTCTTGGCGAACTGCTCCTCTTCGGTTTTCAGCACGCGCTCGATATGCGCCTGCTGCTGTTTCAGCTCTGGGAAAGCTTCGCCCATCTCAGCCACCAGCGCGGCAACGATCTGGTAGAAGAAGCTGCCCTTGGCGCCCAGCTTGTTACCATGGCGGCACGCGCGGCGGATGATGCGGCGCAGCACGTAGCCGCGACCTTCGTTGGACGGCGTCACGCCATCAGCGACCAGGAAGCCGCACGAGCGGATATGGTCAGCCACCACTTTCAGCGAAGCCTGGGCCTCGTTGGCACAACCGATGGCCTTGGCCGCTGCATTGAGCAGGCTCTGGAACAGGTCGATCTCGTAGTTCGAGTTGACGTGCTGCAGCACGGCACTGATGCGCTCCAGCCCCATGCCGGTGTCCACGCTCGGCGCCGGCAGCGGATGCAGTACACCATCCGCGGTGCGGTTGAACTGCATAAACACGTTGTTCCAGATTTCGATATAGCGGTCGCCATCCTCTTCCGGGCTGCCGGGTGGCCCGCCCCAGATGTGCTCGCCGTGATCGAAGAAAATCTCGGTGCACGGGCCGCACGGGCCGGTGTCGCCCATGGTCCAGAAGTTGTCGGACGCGTACGGCGCGCCTTTGTTGTCGCCGATGCGGATCATGCGCTCGGCCGGAACGCCGATTTCCTTGTTCCAGATATCAAAGGCTTCATCGTCTGTGGCATAGACGGTGACCCAGAGTTTTTCCTTGGGCAGGTTCAGCCAGTTTTCACCGGTGAGGAATTCCCAGGCGAAGTGAATGGCATCGCGCTTGAAATAGTCGCCAAAGCTGAAGTTGCCGAGCATTTCGAAGAAGGTGTGGTGACGTGCGGTATAACCGACGTTTTCCAGGTCGTTGTGCTTGCCGCCGGCACGCACGCACTTCTGGCTGGTGGCGGCGCGGGTGTAGGCGCGCTTTTCCAGGCCGAGGAAGCAATCCTTGAACTGGTTCATCCCCGCGTTGGTGAACAGCAGGGTCGGGTCATTACCCGGAATCAGGGAGCTGGAGGCGACACGGGTGTGTCCCTTCTGTTCGAAGAAGCTGAGGAAGGCTTCACGGATTTCTGCGCTTTTCATAGGAATCTTCCAAAAACCAGCGGCCACGACAAAGCCGGCAAAGGGCCGCATTATATCGGGCCTGCGCTAGGGGGCTAGTGCCTTTATTGATAGAGAGCGACTATTCATCGCTCCAAGACAATCAATTCCGACGAAATTCGGCGAAGGTCGCCACCACCTGATCGATATCCGCAGGGGAGATATCCAGGTGAGTGACCATGCGCAGCCGCGGCGCTGCGGTGAGTTTGATCCCGCGCTCGGCGCAGAAGGCTTTCAGCGCGCCGGCCTGCTCGCCCACCTGGGCATAGACCATATTGGTCTGCACCGGCTCCACGGTATAACCCAACTCGCGCAGGCCAGCCGCCAGACGTTCTGCATTGGCATGATCCTCGGCCAGACGCTGCACCTGATGCTGCAGCGCATACAAGCCCGCCGCCGCGAGCATACCGGCCTGGCGCATACCGCCGCCGACCATCTTGCGCAGACGCCGCGCTCTGCCGATCAGCTCGACTGAGCCGCACAACACCGAGCCAATCGGGGCACCGAGGCCCTTGGACAGGCACACCGACACCGAATCGAAGTACTGCGTAATATCCCGCGCCGGCACGCCCAACTTGACCGCCGCGTTATACAGCCGCGCACCATCCAGATGCAGGGCCAAACCGCGTCGTGTGCACAGTTCACGTGCCGCTTGCAGATACGCCTGCGGCAACACCTTGCCCTGCATGGTGTTTTCCAGCGCCAGCAGGCGGGTGCGTGCAAAGTGGAAGTCATCCTGCTTGATCGCGGCTTCTACCTTGGCCAAATCCAGCGAGCCATCGGCTTCGCCATCGATCGGCTGCGGCTGGATCGAACCGAGCACGGCCGCACCGCCGCCTTCGTATTTATAGGTATGCGCTTGCTGACCAACGATATATTCGTCGCCACGCGCGCAATGGGCCATCAGCCCGAGCAGGTTGCTCATGGTGCCCGTGGGCACAAACAGCGCCGCCGCAAACCCCAGCTCAGCCGCCAGATACTGCTCCAGACGGTTCACCGTAGGGTCTTCGCCATACACGTCATCGCCCAGTTCGGCGGCTTGCATGGCCTCACGCATACCAGGGGTCGGCTGGGTGACGGTGTCGCTGCGCAGGTCGATCACGGCCATGGCGGGCAGTCCTTAGATGGGGCTAAAGATCGATGCTAAAGCGCACCACTTAGGCGAACAAGGTACAGATCGAGCGATAAAGCGCAGGACAGATTGTGCCAATAAATCGCTCTACGATCTCGCGAGCTAGAGCCATGTAAGGCGAAAGCAGGCGAGGAAGCGGAGTGTACTGTTGTACATGAGCATTCCGAGCCTGCTTTCAACGCAGCAGGGCCGACGCGCAGCAGATCGTAACTAGCTCAGGCTAGTTGCACGCCTTCGGCGGGAACTATCAGGATACCGGCACGCAGGCCGTTCTTGACCTTGGGATTAGGGAAGATAATCCGCGCACCCGGCTCATCCACCACCCAGCGGGTGTCGGCCAGATCCTCGGCCAGCAGGTAGCCAAGCGGCAGTTCGCTGAAGTTCTCGATATCGGTCGGCAGGTGCAGCTTGAAGGCGTCGCTGTGCTTGATCACTTCGCGGGCCACGGCAAACAGTTTGAGCTCGCCTAGATCATCAGTGGCACCTTTAGGCTCGCGGCCTTCGATCAGCGCCTGCAGATGCTGTTCAAGCAGATCAAGGTTAACCAGTTCGTTCTGCCCGAACGGTCGCGCCTTACCCAACTCCAGGGTGAAGGCTTCTGCACCCAACTGGGTGTAGGTGTAGGCGCTGAAGGTGATCGAGCTTTTGTTGTGCAGCAGCACCGCTTCAATCCCGGCAGCACTCAGGCGCGCCAGTTCACGCTGGCTGCGCGGGCGACCTTCCTGAAACGGGTAGAGAGCGAACTGCTCAATCTTCGACCCGCGAATTGCGGTGTGCAGATCGTAATGCAGACGGGTGCGTTCCGGCTTGCTGAAAAAGGTGGCGGCTAGGTGTTCCAGGTCGCAGGCTCGCAGCGCTTCGGCACCGGTGTGCTGATCGTGACGGCCGTTGAACAGGCGATTGATGTCCTGCTCGATATAGCGCTCGCCGCTGCGCATGGCGGCGGGGTTACCGAACAAAAAGAGAATCCGCGCACGGGGCTTCAACTGACTGCGGGCAATGCCTTGCAGCAGACGGTCGAGCAGTTCAATCGGTGCGGTTTCATTACCGTGGATGCCGGCAGAGAGCAGCAGATCCAGGCCATTGTCGCTGGCCACGGGCGGCGTTATTTCCAGCGCACCTTCGGCCAGCCAACGCAAACGCGTGCCCTCGGGCGTCAGCTGAATCTTCGCTGCCGGCTCATGGCCGGCGAGGGTCAGTTCAAGCAGTTTGCCGAGGGCAAGCATGGGCGTTTCCTCAATCGTGATTGCAGTCAGGGCCGTGCACGTGATCGTCGTCTTCGTCAAGGCCGGCGGCTTCCATTTCCAGCTCCAGGCTGACCAGGTTGGTGGCCAACGGACGCAGCAGCAGGTTGGCGTATTCGGTGTCGCCCTCCTCCACGTCCACGCCAATCATCAGCTGGCCATTACCAACCTGCTGAATCCAGATTTCCTTGCCCTGCCAGACCACGGCAAACCGCGTGCAGGAGGTTTCCAGCTGGGTGCCATCGGTGTCTTCGAGGATCAGTTGCAGGGCGTCAGACATGGTAATAAGTACTCAATCAAGCTAATTGGAATGGATAAACCGCGCCCAGTTTAAGGATCTGCGTCAGTTCGTCCAAGGCCGTGCGGCATTCATTGAGCAATTGTGGGTCAGCCAGGTCGTTTTCGCTCAGGCGATCACGGTAGTGCTTGTCGACCCAGACATGGAGAGTGTCGTGCAGGGTCGGGGTCATGATCACACCCTGGTTGACCGCCGCCAGCTCATGCTCCTTGAGCGCCACGCGCAGACGCAGGCAGGCAGGGCCACCGCCGTTCTGCATGCTCTGCTTGAGGTCGAAGACCTTGACCTCGCGGATCGGCCCATTACCGCTGGTCAGTTGCTCCAAGTAGCGCCAGACATTGGCGTTGTTACGGCACTCTTCCGGCACGATCAGCAGCATGCCGCCATCCGCGCGAGTCAACAGCTGGCTGTTGAACAGGTAGGACTTGACCGCATCCTCCACCGTCACCGCATCACGCGGCACACACACGGCCTGGAAGTTGCCGCCACGGCGGGCGAGCTTGTCGCTCAACTCAGCCAGTACCTTGTCGGTGTCGAGGAAGGCGTCCTGGTGATAGAACAGCACCTCGCCATTGCCTACCGCGATCACGTCGTTGTGAAACACACCCTGATCGATCACCGCAGGCGTTTGCTGGGCGTAGACCACGCCGTCATCGCTCAGGCCGTGCAGTCGGGCCACCGCCTGCGAGGCTTCCAGGGTCTGCCGCGCCGGGTAGCGCTGCGGCGCCGGGAAGCGGCTGTCGAAGGCGCTGCGGCCGAATACGAAGAACTCCACGCCAGCATCGCCGTAGCCTTTGCAGAAGCGCGTGTGGTTGGCCGCGCCTTCGTCACCAAACTGACCGACGGCCGGCAACGCGGCGTGGTGAGCGAAGTGCTGCTCATTGGCGAACATCGCGCCCAGTACCCTGCTGGTAGTCGGGTGCTCAATCGAGCGGTGGAATTTGCAGTTGAGGTTGGCGGCGGTGAAATGCACGCGGCCATCCGCCGTATCCGCACTCGGGCTGACGGTACAGGCGTTGGCTGTCCACATGCTCGACGCCGAACAGCTTGCGACCAGCAGTGGCATGGCGTCTTTCGCCGCCTTCTGGATCACCTGCGCGTCGCTGCCGGTAAAACCCAGGCTGCGCAGCACGGCGACATTGGGGCGCTCCTGCGGGGCCAATACGCCCTGCTTGAAGCCCATTTCCATCAGGGCCTTCATCTTGGCCAGGCCCTGCTTGGCCGCTTCTTTCGGGCTGGACGCAGCCTGACTGTTGCTCTGCGAGGCGACGTTGCCGTAAGACAGCCCGCCATAGTTGTGCGTTGGCCCGACCAGACCGTCGAAATTCACTTCAAATGCAGACGCTTTGGATACTTGGCTCACAGGCTAACTCCGGGGGTCAGGGTGGCAGGCAGGCTCAGGCTGTCGGATTCCAGCGAAGCCACCGGGTAGGCGCAGTAATCGGCCGCGTAATAGGCGCTGGCGCGGTGGTTACCCGAGGCACCCACGCCGCCAAACGGAGCAGTACTGGCGGCACCAGTCAGCTGCTTGTTCCAATTGACGATGCCGGCGCGGCTGTGCAGCCAGAACTGCTCGTAGCGCGCCTTGGAATCAGACAACAGGCCAGCGGCCAGGCCGTATTGGGTGTTGTTGGCCTCGGCAATGGCCGACTCGAAATCGGCGTAGCGAATCACCTGCAGCAACGGGCCGAAGAACTCTTCATCCGGACGATTGGCGACTTCAGTCACATCAATGATGCCCGGGGTAAGCAAGGCGGCGCCCTGCAGCGGCTGAGTCATTTCCAGCAGTGGTTTGGCGCCCTGAGCCAGCAGGTGCTGCTGCGCCTTGATCAGGTGCTGCGCGGCCTCCAGGGAAATCACCGACCCCATAAAGGGCGCAGGCTGGGCGTCGAAGCAGCCGACCTTGATGCTGGCGGCAACTTCCACCAGGCGTTCCAGCAGGCTGTCACCCCAGGCGCCTTGCGGCACCAGCAGGCGACGGGCACAGGTGCAACGCTGGCCAGCGGAAATAAAGGCCGACTGAATAATGGTGTACACCGCCGCATTGAGGTCAGCGACCTGATCCACCAGCAGCGGATTGTTGCCGCCCATTTCCAGGGCGAGGATCTTGTCCGGACGGCCGGCAAACTGGCTGTGCAGCAGATTGCCGGTGCGGCTGGAGCCGGTGAAGAACAGCCCGTCGATACCCTCATGCGCGGCCAGCGCCACGCCAGTTTCGCGCGCACCCTGCACCAGGTTGAGCACGCCCGCCGGCAAACCGGCTTCAATCCAGCATTTGACCGTCAGGTCGGCAACTTTCGGGGTCAGCTCACTGGGCTTGAACACCACGCAGTTACCGGCCAGCAGCGCCGGCACGATATGCCCGTTGGGCAGGTGACCGGGGAAATTGTACGGGCCAAACACCGCCACCACGCCATGCGGTTTATGCCGCAGTACAGCGGTAGCATCAGCCAGCGGGCCGCTCTTCTCACCGGTGCGCTCGCGGTAGCTCTGAATCGAGATGGCAACCTTGTTGACCATGCTGGTGACTTCGGTGGCGGTTTCCCACAGCGGCTTGCCGGTTTCTTCACCGATGCAGTGGCCCAGGGCTTCGGCATGGGCTTTCAGGCTGGCAGCAAACTGTTCGAGCACGGCAATACGCTCATCCAGCGAACGCGCCGCCCAGGCTGGGAATACCGCACGAGCAGCCTGCACGGCGGCGTCCACCTGCTCCGGCGTGGCCGCGCGGCCATGCCAGATAGCTTCCTGGCTGACCGGGTTGAGTGATTCCAGGGCCTCGCCCTGGCCCGCGAGCCAGGCACCGGCAATGTAATGAGTGCTCATTTTGTTTTATCACTCCCAGCAAGGTGTAGACCCGGCCTGCACCGGATCGGCAAATAGAGACAGCGGCACCCGGGTTTAGCCGCGAGCGGAAACCGCAACCGCACGCACCTGATCGCCCGCCGACAGCTGCAGGCGCTTGGCAGTCGGCGCATCCACCACCAGGGTGCCGGCGGCCAGACGCGCTGGCGCGGCAGTAATCCGGCAGTCTTCGCGCTTGCGGTTATGGATCAGAAACTGCGGGGCATCGTCGCCCGGCGTGCCGATGGCCAGCACCAGCACCTGGCTGTCCTGCACGGCGCGAATCTTCGCGGTTTCGGCCTCGATGGCCGGGCCGGCGTCGAAGATGTCGACATAGCCCTGGTAGCTGAAACCCTCGCCCTTGAGCATGGCCAGCGCCGGCTCGGTGTCCGGGTGGACGCGGCCGATGATGTTGCGCGCGTCTTCCGAGAGGAAGCAGGTGTAGAGCGGAAACTTGGGCATCAACTCGGCGATAAAGGCCTTGTTGCCCACGCCGGTGAGGTAGTCGGCCTGGCAGAATTCCATCTTGAAGAAGTGCCGACCCAGGCTTTCCCAGAACGGTGAGCGGCCCTGCTCATCGGACATGCCGCGCATCTCGGCAATCACCTTGTCGCCGAACAGCTCGCGGAATTCGGCGATAAACAGAAAGCGCGCCTTGGACAACAGTCGGCCATTCAGGCCGCTGCGCTGGTCGCTACGCAGAAACAGCGAGCACAGCTCGGAGTTGCCGGTCAGGTCGTTAGCCAGAAACAGGGTGGGAATCTGCCGGTGAATATTCAGTTCCTGCGAGGCGCTGACGGTCAAACCAACCCGGTAGTTGTACCAGGGCTCGCGCAAGCCAACGGCACCGGCGACAGCGGAGATGCCGACCACTTCGCCGTTGTCGTCTTCGAGCACGAACAGGTAGTCGGCATCGGCCCGGCTGGCCTCGCCACGGAAAGCTTTCTCGGCCCAGCCCACGCGGTGCGCCAGGCGCTCCTCGTTGGCCGGCAAGGTGGTCAGCCCTGCGCCGGTGCTGCGCGCCAGTTGAAACAGAGCCGGCAGATCGGTGCTGCGGACGGGACGAACGATCATGCGCTAACTCCTTAAACCGCAACCAGGCGTACGCTGACGCCTTCGCCGACACCCAGGGCTTCGGCGGCCGCAACACTCAGGGTGACCGGCTTACCCGGTACCCAATCCAGCTCCGCGACAATCGCGCGGAAATCCTGCAGCTGACCATTACAGACCAGATACGGCCGCCCGCCTTTGCCAGGCTCGCCAATGCGCACCGGCACCACACGGCTCTGGGCAATCGAGCGAATGCCTGAAGTGCGTGCATGCAGGGTCGGACCACCGTCGAAGATGTCGATGTAATGATCGGTCTCGAAGCCTTCACGCATGAGGATGTCGAAGCTGATCTGCGCCCGTGGATGCACCTGGCCCATGGCTTCCTGTGCCTCATCCGGCAGCAGCGGCACGTAGATCGGGTAATGCGGCATGAGTTCAGCCAGGAAGGTGCGGCTCTTCAACCCACACAGGCGTTCGGCCTCGGTGTAGTTCATGTCGAAGAAGTTGCGCCCCACGGCGTCCCAGAACGGCGAATCACCGGCCTCGTCGCTATAACCGACGATCTCCACCACCACCGCATCGGCAAAACGTTCCGGGTGATTGGCGAGAAACAGCAGACGACCGCGGGAATTGAGCTCCGACCAGGCGGTGTTCACCAACGGCCGCTCGACATAGAAGCTGGTCAGCAGGCTGTTGCCGGTGAGATCGTGGCACAGCGAGAGCACGTGGATCTTGTTGTGTATCTTCAACTCACGGGAGTTGTGCACGAAGGTTTCGTTGCGGAAGCTGTAGAACGGCTCGGAGTAGCCGGCCGAGGCGACGATGCCGGAGCAGCCGACCAGGCGGCCGCTCTCGCTGTCTTCCAGAACGAAGAAGTAGCTTTCTTCACCGTTGAAACTGACTTCGGCGGCAAACGAGGCCTCCGAGGCGGCGATCTTTTCGCCCAGACGATCAGCGTCGTCCGGCAGTGAAGTCACACCAACCGGGCTGTCCGCGGCGAGACGCTGCACTTCAGTGAGGTCGGCCATTTGCGCGGGGCGCATCACCAGCATGGTGTCACTCCTTTTGATAAAAGCTCCAAGCTGCCCAACACGGGCGGCTCAGAGAAAACCGCAACACAGGTTGCGGCACACACAGAGACGGGCTTCCTTGCTGTTCACTCAACCCATCCATGGGTCGAGCAGGCGCAGCCTGATCCATCGCGTTAACGGCGGATCAGGCCGGCAGTCAGGCTTGGGTCAGTTTGGCCACCGCACGCTCGAAACGCGCCAGACCTTCATCGATATCAGCGTCGTCCACCACCAGACTCGGGGCGAAACGCACCACATCCGGGCTGGCCTGCAGCACCATCACACCTTCCACGGCAGCGGCATCGAGAATCGCCTTGGCCTTGCCCTTCCAGGCATCGGACAGCACCGCACCGATCAGCAGACCAAGACCGCGGACTTCGCTGAACACGCCGTACTGCTGGCCGATCTGCTCCAGCTTGCTCTTGAAGCGCTGATGCTTGGCTTTGACGCCCTCCAGCACCTCTGGGGTGTTGATGATGTCGATCACCGCCTCGCCCACCGCACAGGCCAGCGGGTTGCCGCCGTAGGTGGTGCCATGGGTGCCGACGGCCAGGTGCTTGGCCAGCTCGTTGGTGGTGAGCATTGCACCAATCGGGAAACCACCGCCCAGGCTCTTGGCGCTGGAGAGGATGTCCGGGGTCACGCCGTAATGCTGATAGGCGAACAGCGCACCTGTACGGCCCATGCCACTCTGCACTTCGTCGAACACCAGCAGCGCGTTGTGCTTGTCGCACAGTTCGCGGGCCGCTTGCAGGTAGGCCAGGTCGGCCGGCAGTACGCCGCCTTCACCCTGAATCGGCTCCAGCACCACGGCGCAGGTCTTGTCCGATACGGCGGCTTTCAGCGCGTCGATATCGTTATAGGGAATATGGCTGATGCCCTGAATTTTCGGGCCGAAACCGTCGGAATACTTCGGCTGACCGCCGACGCTGACGGTAAACAGGGTGCGACCGTGGAAACTGTTGGTCGCAGCGATGATCTCGCACTTGTCTTCGCCGTACTTATCAAACGCCACGCGACGGGCCAGCTTGAAGGCGGCCTCGTTGGCTTCAGCGCCGGAGTTGCAGAAGAACACGCGCTCGGCAAAGGTGGCATCCACCAGCTTCTTGGCCAGGCGCAGCGCCGGCTCGTTGGTAAACACGTTGGAGACGTGCCAGAGGTTGCCCGCCTGCTCGGTGAGTGCCTTGACCAGCGCCGGGTGAGCGTGGCCCAGCACGTTGACGGCAATGCCACCGGCAAAGTCGATCAGCTCGCGACCGCTCTGATCCCATACGCGCGAACCGGCGCCACGTACTGGAATAAAGGCTGCGGGTGCATAGTTGGGCACCATCACCTGGTCGAAATCGGCGCGTTGCACCGGGTCGTGCTGAACGGACATCTGAGCTCTCCTGACGAGGAACACCTGCATTCAATAGCAGGCGATGTGAAGGATTGTAGGGACTGATCCGGGGCCGGCATTGCCGCCATGCGACAACTTCTTATAGCGCCAACCCGAGGAAATCCGCTGCTTTCGCAAATGCGACAGAAAGCATCGGGAAGGCGCAGTTTAAATGCAGCCACCCGCCTTGGCGCGGTTTTCTCAGCCACGCGGAAAAGGAATTTGGCCGCACAGGCGGCCGGAATCAAACAAGAGTGATGACCTGGCTAGGCGGTTACCGGAATTACCGCCGGTACCGGCGGGCTGTCCAGGCTAAGGAATTCGATCAAGCGGGCTTTCTGCGCCATGGCGTCCTGATAACCCAGCTCGATCAGCTCATTGCAATAACCCGGCTCGAACAGCAGGTAACTTAGCACTCCGGCACCGCTGGCCTTGGTTGCCCCAGGGCCGCGCAGGAACAGACGCAGGGCTTTGGGCAACTCGTGACGGTGACGCGCGGCGATCAGGTCCAGCGGCTGACTCGGTGAAATCACCAGCACATCCACCGGCTTGAGCCCAAGGCCCCGCGGGTGTTTCTCTGCGGGAATCAGCCGACCCATCTGGTTCAGCCGCTCCAGCAATTCGATATCGCTTTCCAGGCTGTCGATAAAGGTGCTGTTGAGCATATGCCCGCTGATCTGCGCCAGGCTCGGCGGCCGGCTCTGCTGCGGCCGCACCACTGGCACCTGCGCCTGTGGGCCGGAAGCAGGATTGCCACTGACCCCCACCACCAGCACACGGCTGGCGCCCAGGTGCAGCGCCGGGCTGATCGGCGCGGACTGGCGCACTGCACCGTCACCGAAGTATTCGCGGTTGATCTTCACTGGCGGAAAAATCAGCGGAATCGAGGCACTGGCCAGCAAATGCTCAAGCGCCAGACGGGTCGGCACCCCGACACGGCGATGACGGAACCAGGGGTCGATGGCCGCGCGACCTTGATAGAAGGTCACCGCCTGACCGGTTTCGTAACCGAAGGCCGTCACCGCCACGGCGCGCAGCTGACGATGGCGCACGGCGGCGGCAATTCCGCTGAAATCCAGCTCGCGACCGAGCAACTCGGCCAGTGGCGAACTGTCGAGCAGCGCCACCGGCACTTGGCCGCCCAATCCCAGCAGGCTGTGACCGATAAAGCGACTGGCCTGGCGCAGCACCCCCGGCCAATCGCTGCGGTACACCTGATGGGTATGAAAGCCCTGCCAAACACTGGTCAGCCGGCGCACCGCTTCGGTGAAATGCAGCGCCCCACAGGCCAGGCCCACGGCATTGATGGCGCCGGCCGAGGTGCCCACGATAACCGGGAAAGGATTGTGCGATGCATCAGGTAGCAGGTCGGCAATCGCCGCCAGCACCCCCACCTGATAGGCCGCCCGTGCGCCACCGCCGGAGAGAATCAGCCCGGTAACCGGCTGACTGGTTGAAGCGGTGAGCGGCATAGGCTGTTTCCTGTTGTTTTTCAGCCAGTATAGGAGCCCGCCAGGCACACACGAAACAGGCAGCGCCAAGAAACCTCACCTCAGCGCAATAACCCGCCAATTGGATGGCGCACCTAAGAACCTGTTCACGATCTCGCGAGCTAGAGCGATACAAGGCAAAAAAAAGCGAGGAAGCGGAGTTTACGAACTGTAAATGAGCATTCCGAGCTTGTTTTTAACGTTTCTTCTTATAGAGCTTCGACTCACCCTCGGGGCGCGTCTTGAAGCGCCGGTGCGCCCACAGGTATTGCTCAGGACATTGGCTGATCGCCTGCTCGATCCACTGATTGACCCGCAGGCAGTCGGCCTCTTCGCTGTCGGTGGGAAAGTCCGCCAGCGGCGGATGAATCACCAAGCGATAGCCCTGGCCATCGGGCAAACGTTGCTGAGTAAAAGGGATCACCTGAGCGCGGCCCATACGGGCGAACTTGCTGGTGGCGGTGACCGTGGCCGCTGGGACACCGAACAGCGGCACAAACACGCTGCGCTGGGCGCCGTAATCCTGATCCGGCGCATACCAGACCACACCACCCGCGCGCAGCAGCTTGAGCATGCCACGCACGTCATCACGGCCAATCACCCCAAGCAAACGCTGCTCGCGGCCGCGACGCTGCACATAGTCAAACAGCGGATTCTTGTGCGGGCGGTACATGCCATACATGTTCTGCGCCATGCCGAGCAGCCCGCCACCCATTTCCAGGGTGGTGAAATGCAGCGCCATAAGGATCACGCCCTGCCCGTCGGCTTCGGCCTGGCGCAGATGCTCCAGGCCCTCGATGGTACCCAGGCGACGCAGGCGCTCGGCGGGCCACCACCAGGCAATCGCCATCTCAAAGAAGGTGATACCGGTGGAGGCGAAGTTTTCCTTTAACAGCGCCTCGCGCTCGGCGTCGGGCATCTGCGGGAAGCACAGCTCCAAGTTGCGTGCGGCGATCTTGCGCCGCGAACTGGCCAGGCGGTACATCACCCCACCCAAGCCGCGCCCCAGCTGCAGCAACACCTTATAAGGCAGCTGGGCGATCAGCCACAGCAGGCCCAGGCCCAGCCACAACAGCCAGAAACGGGGATGCAGAAAATAAGCGCGAAATACTGGGCGATCCATAACGCAGGTCCGAGGCACGCAATAAAGCGCGGCATTCTATCAGGAGTTTGTTCGCTGCCTGGTTTCACGGCGCGCAACTTGCGAGCACGCGGCGTTCTCGCTATAAGTCCGGCTTACTTTTCCTCCCGCGCCTAGATAAAGGCCGTATCAGGCAGACCATGAGCCAAGCCGACCTCCTCGAGCAAGACCCCGTATTCCAGCTTAAAGGCAGCATGCTGGCCATCACCGTGATGGAGCTGGCGCACAACGACCTCGCCCGCCTCGACCAGCAGCTCAGCGAAAAAGTCGCTCAGGCCCCCGCCTTTTTCAGCAACACCCCGCTGGTGCTGGCCCTGGACAAGCTGCCGGAAGGCGAAGGCGTGCTCGATCTGGCCGAGCTGATGGCGGTCTGCCGCAAGCACGGCTTGCGCACCCTGGCAATCCGCGCCAACCGCGAGGCCGATATCAGCGCCGCTGAAGCGCTGGATCTGCCCGTACTGCCACCCTCCGGTGCGCGTGAACGCTTGATCGACCTGGCCCCGCCAAAGCCGGAAAAACCCGCCGAACCCGAATTCAAGCCGAGCAAGATCATCACCAGCCCAATACGCGGCGGCCAGCAGGTGTACGCCCAGGGCGGCGACCTGATCGTCCTGGCCCCGGTCAGCGCCGGTGCGGAACTTCTCGCCGATGGCAACATCCATGTGTACGCCCCGATGCGTGGCCGAGCACTGGCCGGCGTCAAAGGCAATCTCAAGGCGCGGATTTTCTGCCAGCAGATGGGCGCTGAACTGCTGTCCATTGCCGGCCAGTACAAGGTGGCCGAAGACCTGCGCCGCGACCCGCTATGGGGCGAAGCGGTGCACGTCAGCCTGTCGGGTGACGTGTTGAACATCACCCGCCTTTAACGGATACTGCCGCCACTTTTCAAACAGGGCAGCCGGACGCCTGGAACAGGCCACGGAACCTGCGTTTTCTCTACATTTTGGGGTGAATCACCTTGGCCAAGATCCTCGTTGTTACGTCCGGCAAAGGTGGCGTTGGTAAAACCACCACCAGCGCTGCCATCGGTACCGGCCTTGCCCTGCGCGGCCACAAGACTGTCATCGTCGACTTCGACGTTGGCCTGCGTAACCTTGACCTGATCATGGGCTGCGAACGCCGCGTGGTGTACGACTTCGTTAACGTGGTTAACGGCGAAGCGACCCTCACCCAGGCCCTGATCAAAGACAAGCGCCTGGAAAATCTCTACGTGCTGGCTGCCAGCCAGACACGTGACAAGGACGCCCTGACTCAGGAAGGCGTTGAAAAAATCATCAACGAGCTGCGCGAAAACTTCGAATACGTGGTCTGCGACTCGCCGGCCGGTATCGAAAAAGGCGCGCACCTGGCCATGTACTTCGCCGATGAAGCGATTGTCGTGACCAACCCGGAAGTCTCCTCGGTACGTGACTCCGACCGCATGCTCGGCCTGCTGGCGAGCAAATCGCGCCGCGCCGAGAAAGGCGAAGAGCCAATCAAGGAACACCTGCTGCTGACTCGCTACAACCCTGAGCGCGTAGTCAAAGGCGAAATGCTGGGCGTGGAAGACGTCGAAGAAATCCTCGCCATCCGCCTGCTCGGCGTGATCCCCGAGTCGCAAGCCGTACTCAAGGCCTCGAACCAGGGCGTGCCGGTGATCCTCGACGACCAGAGCGATGCAGGCCAGGCCTACAGCGACGCGGTTGACCGTCTGCTGGGCAAGGAAGTGGCACACCGATTCCTCGATGTGCAGAAGAAGGGATTCATGCAACGCCTGTTTGGAGGTCGTGAATGAACATTTTTGACTTCTTTCGTGAGCGCAAGAAAGAAACCACCGCGTCCATTGCGAAAGAGCGTCTGCAAATCATCGTCGCCCACGAGCGCGGCCAGCGCAGCCAGCCGGACTACCTGCCGGCCCTGCAACAGGAACTGGTCGAGGTGATCCGCAAGTACGTGAATATCGACTCGGACCAAGTACAGGTTGCACTGGAAAACCAGGGCAGCTGTTCCATTCTGGAACTTAACATCACGCTCCCCGACCGCTAAACGCGGCTAGCGCAGCAGAGCCTGTACAAATGGCGGCCTTAGTGGCCGCCATTTTATTCAGGCACCAATCGCGGTCGACGTGGGAGGGGCTTTAGCCGCGACAGATTTACCCAAGAGCCGTCGCGGCTAAAGCCCCTCCCACCCTCAATCACCAACCAGCCAGTTGCCATGCCCCTCAGCCAAATAGAAATTCTCCACCAGGACGCCGCCCTGCTGGTGATCAACAAGCCCACCCTGCTGCTCTCGGTGCCTGGCCGTGCCGAGGACAACCGTGATTGCCTGGTCACCCGCCTGCAGGAAAACGGCTACCCGGAAGCGCGCATCGTTCATCGCCTGGACTGGGAAACCTCGGGGATCATCGTGCTGGCCCGCGACGCCGACAGCCACCGCGAGCTGTCGCGGCAGTTCCACGACCGCGAAACCGAAAAAGCCTACACCGCCCTGTGCTGGGGCCAACCCGAGCTGGACAGCGGCAGCATCGACCTGCCGCTGCGCTACGACCCGCCGACCAAGCCGCGTCACGTGGTCGACCACGAACAAGGCAAACACGCCCTGACCTACTGGAAAGTGCTGGAACGCCACGCCGAGCATTGCCGCGTCGAGCTGACGCCTATCACCGGTCGTTCGCACCAGTTGCGCGTGCACATGCTGTCGATTGGTCATCCGCTGCTCGGCGACGGCCTGTATGCCCACGAACAAGCGCTGACCGCCTACCCGCGCCTGTGCCTGCACGCCAGCATGCTCAGCCTGACCCACCCGCAAACGGGCGAGCGGATGCGCTTTGAGTGCCCTGCTCCGTTTTAAGCGCCACGGCTATTTAAGTAGGGTGCGCCATGCGCACCGGCCAGTAACCCGTGGTGCGTACAGCGCCCCCTACACCTGCAGTCGTTCGAGACTGATGCCCTCCCCGAATTACATCAGGGCACGCTCAGCCCTGCTTACGCGGCCAGATCAGGGTAAAGCATGCCCCGCCGAGGCTTACGCTGCGGCTGATCTGCGCGCGCCCGCCATGCCAGTAAGTGATGCGGCGCACGATGGACAGGCCCAAGCCATGCCCGCCGGAGGCGCGGGTGCGGCTGTCGTCCAGGCGCAGGAAGGGGGTGAAGATATGCTCCCAAGCCTCTTCCGGCACGCCGGGGCCGTCATCTTCGACATCCAGTCGGCAGCGCTGCTGGCCGACCTGATAGCTGACCCGCACCCGTGATTCGGCGTGACGCATGGCATTGCTCACCAGGTTCTGCAGGGCACGGTGCAGGTAGCGCAGTTCAGCTTCAACCAGCGCCCCACTGCCATCCAGCGCATCACGTGACGGGCCGTGTTCGACGCGCACGCTGGCGCGCAGCGGTGCCAGTTCGGTAATCACCTGATCGATCAGTTCATCCAGATCGACCTGCTGGAAGTTCAGCGCCGGCGCGCCCTGTTCCAGGCGCGCGTAGGTCAGCATCTCGTCAACCAGCTTGTCGAGGTCCTGGATATCGCTGTCCATGCCCTCCATATATTTACGCCGCGCGGCTTCGGTTTCCGCATCACCGATCATTTCCAGGCCGAAGCGCAAACGCGCCACCGGCGTGCGCAGTTCATGGGACACCGCACGAACCATCTCGCGCTGAATGCTCAAGGAGCGCTGCAAGTGCTCGGCCATGGCGTTGAAGGCAGCCGCCAGACGCCCCACCGAATCACTGCCTCTGGTCGGCACGCGGGCATCCAGACGGCCACTGGCGATGCGTGTGGCGGCGCCCTCCAAATCACTCAGGCGCTGCTCCAGCGGCCGCACCAGCAGGTAGACCATCAAGCCGATCAGGCTCAGGCCCAGCGCACCAATCAGCACCAGCCACTGCGCCGGATAGGGATTCATCTGGTACAGCGGGCCGATTTCCAGCACCCAGGGCGTGTCGACGATGCCGGAGAACACATGGATGCTGTCGCCACCACGACCCAGGGCCATCACCGTGTCGCCTTCATCGACCCGGCGACGCTGATCGGGGTCGAGGTCAGCCTGATCGAGGCGCACCAGGCGCAGGTCGAAGCCGAACTGCTTGTCCTGTTTCAGCGCTGCCAGCCGGCGCGGCTGTTCATCCCAGGGGTAGCGCACCAGCTCATCGATCAGCAGAAAGCTGGTGGCACGTGCCAACTGCTCGCTGACCTGCTGCACATCCGCCACCAGCAACAGCGGCTGCTGCGCCAACTGACTGTAAATGCGCGCTTCATGCGGCCCGGTCTGCTGCACCAGCACCTGCCCACGGCGCAGGCTGTTGCGCACACCACTGTCCAGGCTAGCCTCATCCAACGCCTCGATGCGCAACGGAATCCCGAGCAACCGTCCCCATACCGTCACCGCGCGCCGCCGCTCGATCTCCACCATCGGCGCGAGGTTGTCGGCCATCAGGCGGAACGTGCCCTGCGCCAGGCGCTCGCGGTACTGATCCACGCGCACTTCGTTGAGCAACTGCAAGGCGCCGACGCCAAGCAGCGCCACCAACACCAGCACCGCCAGCATGCCGCCATAGATGCGCAGAAAGATCGAGTTCATCAGCCGGCCACAACGCAGTTCATGCCATGGCCTCGGCGGCTTCAGCGACAAACAGATAGCCCTTGCTGCGCACGGTCTTGATCAGCCGTGGGTGCATCGGGTCGTCGCCGATCTTCGGGCGGATGCGCGAAATGCGTACGTCGATTGAGCGGTCCTGGCCGTCGTACTCGATACCACGCAGGGCGTTGAAGATTTCTTCGCGCGAGAGAATCCGCCCGGCATTGGAGGTCAGCAGCCACAGCAGGTCGAATTCGGCACTGGTCAGCTCAATGCTCTGCTCGCCCAGCCAGGCCTCACGCATGGCGCTGTCGATCACCAGCTGGCCGAATTGCAGACGGCGCCGCTCGCTGGGGGCCTGCGCCTCGCTGCTGCCTTCATGGCGCCGCAGCAGCGCACGGATACGCGCCAGCAGCACGCGCGGGCGCACCGGTTTGCACACGTAGTCATCGGCGCCCATCTCCAGGCCCAACACCTGGTCCATGTCATCCGTACGCGCGGTGAGCATCAGAATCGGCCCGTCGTACTGCCCACGCACTTTGCGGCAGATCGACAGACCGTCTTCGCCGGGCAGCATCAGGTCGAGAATCACCAGATCCGGCTGCTCCTGCAGAATCCGTGCAGCCGCCAGTGCGCCATCCATCTCGATGGACACATTCAGGCCATTGCCCTGCAGGTACTCACGGGTCAGCTCGGCCAGACGCTGGTCGTCCTCGACAATAAGAATGTGCCACGACTGCTGCTCCACAACGGACTCCCAGACAAGACCAAAACGGTCGGCATTGTAGCAATGCACCGGGCAGTGCACAGCGCATGCCAAAAACTTGCAAAAACACTAGATGTAGTATCCGTCTGTGAGCCAGAACACGCTTGTGCAACAGGCAGAAAAACCCCGTTCAACACCGACGAACGGTACACCCCAGCCAGTACACGGGCTTGCCGTCATTCGGTCGGTTTAACCCACAAACCACCCACAAGTTATCCACAGGTTGTTAGCGCTCGATTGCCTTGCAATACCCCACACAGCGCATTATCTTGTATGCCAATCGCGCGACACCCACCACATGTTGGGTTTAGCTTGGCAACCGGACAGAAGAAGAATGACTCGCACACGGCCTGGTCCCAGACCGTCACCGGTGGCCTGAAACGCTTTATGCAGTACGCCTGCGCTAGCCCGGCAGGTTTGGCTCCAGCGTCGCGCAGTGCGCACCTGAGCACGAATAACCGGTCAACCGCACACGCGGTTGCACCACTAGATGTAGTAGTTGAGGCGCAAAAACGCCTTGACGTGTGACTTTTGAGCCAGGAAGGCGCTTTAGTCGTTCCTTCCCTGCCCAATTTGCAAGCCCCCGTGTACCCGGCCTCTGGCTGTGCCCACGGTATTGTTGAAATGGAATGAAGGCAGTAGCCGGCAGTGATCGACGGCAAAGCGTCTAACTAATAAATACAGAACATGGAGACTTTCATGCACACCGACACCTCTCGCGAGAACCCGCAGGCCAATGCGCCGCAGGCTACCGATGACAACCAGAGCCTGAGCGCCACCGCGCCAGGTCAACTGCGGGTGATCAAGCGTAACGGCACCGTGGTGCCATACACCGATGACAAGATCACCGTTGCCATCACCAAAGCCTTTCTCGCGGTAGAAGGCGGCACCGCTGCCGCTTCGTCGCGCATCCATGACACCGTCGCACGCCTGACCGAGCAGGTCACCGCCACCTTCAAACGCCGCATGCCGTCCGGCGGCACCATCCATATCGAAGAAATTCAGGACCAGGTTGAACTGGCCCTGATGCGCGCCGGCGAGCAGAAAGTCGCCCGCGACTACGTGATCTACCGCGAAGCCCAGGCCAACAAACGCAAGGCCAGTGCCGGCAGCGAAATCGCCCAGCCGCACCCGAGCATCCGCGTCACCCACCTCGACGGCAGCGTTGCGCCGCTGGACATGGGCCGCCTGGACACCATCATCCGCGAAGCCTGCGAAGGCCTGGCCGAAGTCGATGGCGAACTGATCCAGAAAGAAACCCTGAAAAACCTCTACGACGGCGTGGCGCAAAGCGACGTCAGCACCGCCCTGGTGATGACCGCACGCACCCTGGTTGAGCGTGAGCCGAACTACAGCTACGTCACCGCCCGCCTGCTGATGGACAACATCCGCGCCGAAGGCCTGGGCTTCCTCGGTGTCGCCAGCAGCGCCACCCACCACGAGATGAGCGAGCTGTACGCCAAGGCCCTGCCGGCCTACATCGCCAAGGGTATCGAGTTCGAACTGCTCAACCCGGTGCTGGCCAGCTTCGACCTGGAAAAACTCGGCAAGGCGATCAACCACGAGCGCGATCAGCAGTTCACCTACCTGGGCCTGCAGACCCTCTACGACCGCTACTTCATCCACAAGGACGGCACCCGTTTCGAGCTGCCGCAAGTGTTCTTCATGCGCGTGGCCATGGGCCTGGCGATTGAAGAGAAGCAGAAAGAAGACCGCGCCATCGAGTTCTACAACCTGCTGTCTTCCTTCGACTACATGGCGTCGACCCCAACCCTGTTCAACGCCGGCACCCTGCGTCCGCAGCTGTCCTCGTGCTACCTGACCACCGTGCCGGACGACCTGTCGGGCATCTACAACGCCATCCACGACAACGCCATGCTGTCCAAATTTGCTGGCGGCCTGGGCAACGACTGGACCCCAGTACGCGCCCTGGGCGCCTACATCAAAGGCACCAACGGCAAGTCGCAAGGCGTGGTGCCGTTCCTCAAAGTGGTCAACGACACCGCAGTAGCAGTTAACCAGGGCGGCAAGCGCAAGGGCGCGGTCTGCGCCTACCTGGAAACCTGGCACATGGACATCGAAGAGTTCATCGAGCTGCGCAAGAACACCGGTGACGACCGTCGCCGCACCCACGACATGAACACCGCCAACTGGATCCCGGACCTGTTCATGAAGCGCGTGTTCGACGACGGCAAGTGGACCCTGTTCAGCCCGAGCGAAGTGCCAGACCTGCACGACCTGACCGGTAAAGCCTTCGAAGAGCGCTACGAGTACTACGAAGCCCTCACCGAGTACGGCAAGATCAAGCTGTTCAAGACCATCCAGGCCAAAGACCTGTGGCGCAAAATGCTCTCGATGCTGTTCGAGACCGGCCACCCATGGCTGACCTTCAAGGACCCATGCAACCTGCGCAGCCCGCAGCAGCACGTGGGCGTGGTGCACAGCTCCAACCTCTGCACCGAGATCACCCTGAACACCAACGCCGACGAAATCGCCGTGTGCAACCTGGGTTCCGTGAACCTGCCGAACCACATCGTCGACGGCAAGCTGGACACCGCCAAGCTGGAAAAGACCATCAAGGTCGCCGTGCGCATGCTCGATAACGTTATCGACATCAACTACTACTCGGTGCCGCAGGCGCGTAACTCCAACTTCAAACACCGTCCGGTCGGCCTCGGCATCATGGGCTTCCAGGACGCCCTGTACCTGCAGCACATCCCGTACGGCTCCGACGCCGCTGTGGAATTTGCCGACAAGTCGATGGAAGCCGTCAGCTACTACGCCATCCAGGCCTCCTGTGACCTGGCCGACGAGCGCGGCAGCTACGAAACCTTCCAGGGTTCGCTGTGGAGCAAAGGCATTCTGCCGCTCGACTCCCAGCAGATCCTCATCGAAGCCCGTGGCCAGAAGTACATCGACGTTGACCTCAACGAAACCCTGGACTGGGCGCCGATCCGTGCCCGCGTGCAGAAAGGCATCCGTAACTCGAACATCATGGCCATCGCACCGACCGCCACCATCGCCAACATCACCGGCGTATCGCAGTCGATCGAACCGACCTACCAGAACCTCTATGTGAAATCGAACCTGTCCGGCGAATTCACCGTGATCAACCCGTACCTGGTACGCGACCTCAAAGCTCGCGGCCTGTGGGACTCGGTAATGATCAACGACCTGAAGTACTACGACGGTTCCGTGCAGCAGATCGAGCGCATCCCGCAAGAGCTGAAAGACCTCTACGCCACCGCGTTTGAAGTCGACACCAAATGGATCGTCGATGCCGCCAGCCGTCGCCAGAAGTGGATCGACCAGGCGCAGTCGCTGAACCTGTACATCGCCGGCGCTTCGGGCAAGAAACTCGACGTGACCTACCGCATGGCTTGGTACCGTGGCCTGAAAACCACCTACTACCTCCGTGCCCTGGCCGCGACCAGCACCGAGAAGTCCACCATCAACACCGGCAAGCTGAATGCCGTGTCCAGTGGTGGCAACGATGGCCTGAGCGCAGCACCGGCCAAGGCCCCGGAAGTGGAAATGAGCGCAGGCCCGGCGCCAGTACCAAAGGCCTGTGCCATCGACGAACCAGACTGCGAGGCTTGTCAGTAAGCGCGCGGATCTGAGCGGCGCGCGCGTTGTTGCCTGATCGGTCGGCCCCCATCACATACAGTCGTATGCTCAGGGGTTCCAACCGACCAGGCGCCTAGCGCTCACTCGCTCAGCTACGCGCTCGAACGTCGAGCGAAGAGCACAAGCAACACACGGTTTTATCCCCTCGCCCCTTCGGGGAGAGGGTTAGGGAGAGGGGCAAAAGCAACACCGCCCTCCCCACTTATTACCAACCCCCGCCCTACCCGGCGTGGGTTTCGGGGCAACGGCCAGCCACTAGAGCCACCCCGACCAGCGGTACCCGTTTTACCCTTGCGCGCGATACGCAACGGAACATAATCAGAACTATCTGTATATCCATACAGGCCGGCACTTTCACCGGCCCGCAAGCAGGAGCCAAGCCATGCTGAGCTGGGATGAATTCGACAAGGAAGACGGCGCCGACGCCGTTGTAGCAAGCAAAGCCACTGCCCAACTGGCAGATATGAACATCGACAAACTCGACCAGGCCGGCGGTGCCGCCGCCGTCGAAGCCCGCGCCGTGGCCGCTGACGACAGCGCCGCCGTGGCCCGCGCCAAAGCCGCCCTCGACCAGCTCGACATCCAGGAAGGCCTGGACGAACTGGAAGGCTCCGCTGCCCGCGTACAGGTCGGCGACAAGCAGATGATCAACGCCCGCGCCGACCTCAACCAGCTCGTACCCTTCAAGTACGACTGGGCCTGGCAGAAGTATCTGGATGGTTGCGCCAACCACTGGATGCCGCAGGAAGTGAACATGAACGCGGACATCGCGTTGTGGAAAAGCGCCGACGGCCTGACCGACGACGAACGCCGCATCGTCATGCGCAACCTCGGCTTCTTCTCCACCGCCGACAGCCTGGTCGCCAACAACCTGGCCCTGGCCGTGTACCGCCTGATCACCAACCCCGAGTGCCGCCAGTACATCCTGCGCCAGGCCTTCGAAGAGGCGATCCACACCCATGCCTACCAGTACTGCATCGAATCGCTGGGCATGGATGAAGGCGAAATCTTCAACATGTACCACGAGATCCCGAGCGTCGCGAAAAAGGCATCCTGGGGCCTGAAATACACCCGCGCCATCTCCGATCCGCAGTTCAATACCGGCACCGTCGAAACCGACAAAGAACTGCTGCGCAACCTGATCGCCTACTACTGCGTACTGGAAGGCATCTTCTTCTACTGCGGCTTTACCCAGATCCTCTCCATGGGTCGCCGCAACAAGATGACCGGCGTCGCCGAGCAGTTCCAATACATCCTGCGTGACGAGTCCATGCACCTGAACTTCGGCATCGACGTGATCAACCAGATCAAGATCGAAAACCCGCACCTGTGGGATGCCCAGCTCAAAGACGAAGCCACCCAGATGATCCTGCAGGGCACCCAACTGGAAATCGAATACGCACGCGACACCATGCCGCGCGGCGTACTGGGCATGAACGCCGCGATGATGGAGGACTACCTCAAATTTATCGCTAACCGTCGCCTGACCCAGATTGGTTTGAAGGAAGAGTACCCAGGTACGACTAACCCGTTCCCATGGATGTCGGAAATCATGGACCTGAAGAAAGAGAAAAACTTCTTCGAGACGCGGGTTATTGAGTATCAGACTGGTGGGGCGTTGAGCTGGGATTGATTCCAGTCACTCACTAAAGAGATTAAGAGCGCTTTACCTGAAATGGATGTTTGGGGTGGCGCTTTAAGACTAAAAGCCCCGCCTAGTGCGGGGCTTTACTTTAGAATAAATAAAACCACTATAAAACAGCCAACTTAAAAGCGAATAACCATGGATGAGATTCTTTCTAAAAAACACTACAGACAGACTTTTTATCTTGTAATATTCCTACTGCTAATACTAGCTGTACTGTGAATCGCCCCGCCGAACCAATCCACTCGGGCCAGGACAAACGCCCCATCAGAAGGCCGAGTGGAATCGTTGTGAAACGGAGCGCAGCGAAGTAACAGCCGCAGGCTGGCCCGAAGGGCGAGCGAAGCGAGTCAAGGGGTTGAGCGGCATGGATGCCGCGAGAGCCGCGATGGGCCAGGGATGGCCCTTCGCGGCGGGCCCTTGGAGCAATGATGGAGCGAGGGAACCCGACGAAGTCGGGCCGGATGCAAGGGGCAAGACCTTTTGCTTACTTTTGGGGCGTCTGCCAAAAGTGAGCCGCCGTAAGGGCGGAACCGTTAGCCCGGCCAACACATAAGCGGCGCAGACAAAGCCCCAAAAGAAGCAGCAAAGCTCGCGGCTAAAGCCCCTCCCACGCGCTCGATAAAAATTCACGAGATGTGGCAAGCAGTGCTAATCGATGCGTTAAAACCTGCCAAGCCAGTACTGCGGGCGGCGGCGATGATGGGCAACAGCCAGCACCTGAAAACCGTCAGACGTTTCCCGGTAAACGATGGATAACGGAAAGCGCTGCAAGGGAACGCTGCGAATATCTGGCTCAAGTTCAACACGCCAGGCTTTCGGTGACTCGCCAATCAATGCGGCCAGAGCTTCGAACTCCATGATGAAAGCCCCACCCAATCCAGAAACCTTCGATTCGTAATAACCGACTGATTCCAAAAACTCGGCTTCCGCTGCCGGGTGAAAAGAGTAATTCATCGAATCAGGGCTCTGGCCTTCTTCATCACCTCATCACCGGGCACAGCCTGAACCGCGCCACTATCCAGCTCTTCTGCTCGCCGCCGCGCCTCAAGCAACCAGTCTGCTCGCAGCTCTTCTTCTGAGGGCGCATCCAGACTCAGGACCAACCGCTGAATCAGCTGTGCCCGCTCCTTCTTGGGAAGGTGCAGGGCTTCATCCTCAATTTTCTGCAGATCCATGACAAAACCTCTCGCTTATCTACCGGCAAAGCTTGGCACGGATGGCTAGCAGGTGCCATGGCCAGGTGCTTGCACGCTACAAGTGGCAACCCAGCTGGATTCCACAGCCCCCGCCAAGCTGCTGCTATACAGCCCAACCTACAACGTACACAGCCCGCCCGGCACGGCCATCACCCAATCGCGCACGGCCTGAATGGTCGGATCACTCTTGCGGTTTTCCGGGTACACCAGAAAGAACGGCTTGCCTTCCAGTTCCGGGCCGAAGGGTTGTACCAGGCGCCCTTCACGCAATTCATCCTCGATCAGCTGACGGCTCATCAGCGCCACGCCCTGCCCGCCGATGGCGGCCGAGACGGCATGGGTCTCGTCGGAGAACACCAGCCCGGCGTTGACGTCCAGCCCTGGCACCTGGGCCTGCTTCTGCCACAAGGCCCAATCCAGCGGTGAAGACACTGCAGCCTGATTGCGGAAGTGAATCAGCGAATGCTTGGGCAGCTCGGCGGCATCGTGCAAACCGAGGTGCGGGCTGCAGGCCGGAATAAAGCTGTTGTCGAACAGCTTCTCCGCCACCAGCCCCTGCCAGCGGCCGTCGCCATAACGGATGGCAATGTCGGCGGTAACGCCATCCAGCGCCACCGGCTCATGGGAGGCGTGGATGCGCAGGTCAATATTTGGATGGGCATCGCGCAGCATGCACACCCAGGACAGCAACCAGCGCACCGCCACCGCAGGTGTGGTGCTGAGCGTGATGGCCTGGCGACAGGGCACTGCGCTGAGGCGTACCGCCGTGGCGCTGATGCTGTCGAAGGCGCTTTCCAGCACCTGCTGCAACTCGCGTCCCTGGGCGGTCAGTTCCAACTGGCGCGGCTTGCGCAGAAATAGCGCGACCCCGAGCGACTCTTCCAGGGCGCGAATCTGGTGGCTGATCGCCGTGGCCGTCACCGAGAGTTCTTCGGCAGCCTGCTTGGCGCTCTGGTGGCGTGCAGCCGCTTCAAAGGCGCGCAAGGCGGAAAGCGAAGGTAACCAGCGCTGCGCCATAGATGAATCTACCTCATCCGTACCTGAAAATAATCGTCGTTTGTCGCCCGTATGGGCTGAACTTAGCCTGATTCTGCTGCGAACAACAGATGAATTCAACTTCGAAAGGAGACTCGACATGCCACATATCCTGCACCTGGACGCCAGCGCCCGCCCCGGCCTCGCCGGCAAGGATCAACACGGCTCGCACAGCCGCAACCTCACGCAGCGCTTTGTCAGCCAATGGCTGGCCAGGCGTGGGCAGGACAGCCTCACCTACCGCGACATCGGCCAGACGCCGCCGTCGATCATCAACCACGACTGGGTCGCGTCCTCCTTTACCCCCAAGGAGCAACGCGAACCGTGGATGCACGACACGCTGAGCGAGAGCGATCAGCTGGTGGATGAGTTGATTGCCGCAGATGTGCTGGTGATCGGCGCGCCGCTCTACAACTTCGGCATGCCGGCCGCACTCAAGGCATGGATCGACCAGATCGTGCGCCCTGGCAGAACCATGGGTATCAATGAGGGCAACCCGCTCGACCCTTACGTGCCGCTGCTGGCCGATCGGCCAAGACATGCGGTTATCCTCAGCGCCCGTGGCGGTGTCGGCTTTGGCGTGGGCGGCGAGCTGGCGCATATGAACCACCTGGAACCGAGCCTGATCACCAGCCTCGGCTTTATCGGCATTACCCAGGTGCACCAGATTGCCATCGAGGGTCAGGAAGTCTGCGGGGAACTGCTGGCCGAGTCGGTGGCTCAAGCCCTTAGCAAGGTCGATGCCTTGGTGCTGCAGCTGCAACGAGCGTTGCAGGTAAACCGCACCCCTGAGCCGGCCTGAAAACCTGCCGCGCAACCAGGTGAATCACTCATGGTTTGTCCACCCAGCACGTCAGCCGAGGGCGTTACACTAGCGCCCTCGCGCACGCCCCGGAGCCAGACTGACGATGTTCACCCTTGTACACCTGGATAGCCCGCCACCCGAATCGCTGAACAGCCAGGTGCTGCAGATGGTGATGGACTACCTCAGCGACATCAGCCCGGTATCGCTGACGCCGAGCAACCCGCTGTATCAGCTGTACCAGTACGTGATCGGCTATGAAATGCACCTGTACCTGCGCGCCATGGACAGTGCGCAGCCAAGCAGCGCACGCCTGATCCTCGCCCTGAGTGATCAGGACCCGTCGCAGGTGCTCGGTTTTGCCCTGTACCTGCCGGCCCAGGACGCACCCGACGCCTGCACCCTGGCCTATATGGCCGTGCAGGCCAGCCAGCGACGCCACGGAATTGCCCGCGCCATGCTGCAGCAGATGGTCGATCGCCACCCGCACGCCGAACTGGCCTGCGTGGCGGGCAAGGTCGCCACCTTCGAGGCCATGGGCTTTCAGGTGCTGGCCGCGCGTGGGCCGCAGGTGTTGATGAGCACCCGCGACCACAGCGCCAACGGCATGCTGGCGGTGCAGGACCTGGCGCCGATCTTCCAGTCCACGGAAGTCCGGCAGATTCACGCCTACCTGCTCAAGCAGCACGGCAAGCGGGCCATGAGCGATGCGGAGAAGCAGCGCGACCGCCTGCTCGACCAGATGGCCCAGCAGGCGCAGGCGCTGGTGCGCGAGCGGCTGACCGTGCATTGACGTAGCCATACCAGGGCGAGCACAGAGAAAACGCGGGCAGAAAGCCACCATAGCGCTGGCGAACCGCGCAGACAGGGCAGTATATTCACTGCCATGACGTCAAACCCGTACCTGCCTCACGACAAACTACTGGATCTGCTGCTGGACGTTGTCTGCGTAGTGGATATAGAGGGCCGCTTTCTGTCCGTTAGCGCGGCCAGCGAACGGGTTTTCGGCTACCGCCCCGAAGAGATGATCGGCCGCACCGCCTTTGAACTGATGCACCCCGACGACCGCGCCGCCACCCGCGCGCTGGTCAAGCAGATCAACTCAGGCCAGCCCTCGCACGATCACGAAAACCGCTACATCCACAAAGACGGCCATATCGTGCACATCATGTGGTCCGCCCAGTGGCTGGAGGCCGAGCTGGTGCGCGTGGGTGTGGCGCGTGATATCACCCGACGCAAGCGAGCCGAGGCAGTTCAGGCGGCGTTGTATGCCGTCTCCGAAGCGGCCCACGCGGCAGGTGATCTGCACATGCTCTATGGCCGCGTGCATGAGGTGATGGCGCAGCTGCTGCCCGCCCGGCATTTCTGCGTGGCGTTGTATGACGCGGCGAGTGATCAGCTGAGCCTGACCTATCAGGCCGAGCAATGCGCCACGCCCGCCGCCACCCGCCGCTTCTGTGCCGAGGTAATCCGCACCGGCTACGCCCTGCTGCTGACGCCGGACACCGCCAGCCACTGGCTTGCCCAGCATGAACCCGAGGCCGCAGCGCCTGCTCTGGACTGGCTTGGCGTGCCGCTGATCTCGGGCACCCAGACCATCGGCGCACTGGTGCTGCAGAACCACAGCGCCAAGGTGCGCTACAGCGAACAGGACCAGGAGCTGCTGCAATTTGTCTCCAACCAGGTGGCCACGGCAATTGAGCGCAAGCGCACGCAGTCGCGCCTGGAGTTTCTTGCCCAGTACGATCAACTGACTGAACTGTCCAACCGCACGCTGTTTCTCGACCGCCTGCGCAGCGCCCTGCAACGGGCCAAACGCGACGCCCTGCAGCTGGCGGTGCTGTACCTCGACATGGATAACTTCAAGCAGATCAACGACAGCTTCGGCCACGGCACCGGCGATCTGCTGTTGCAGGAAGTGGCGCGGCGTTTGCGCCAGTGCGTGCGTGAGTCGGATACGGTGGGTCGCCTGGGTGGCGACGAGTTTGCGGTGATTCTGGACAACATCGGCCGCCAGGAGGATGCCACCCTGGTGGCCGAGAAAATCATCACCGCCCTCAGCGCGCCCTACCTGCTCGACGGCCACCATTTGCTCAGTGCGCCAAGCCTGGGGATTGCGCTGTACCCCCAGCACTGCCAGAACGAGTTGCAGCTGGTGCAGTACGCGGATGAGGCCATGTACGTGGCCAAACGCAGCGGCGGCAAACGCTACGTGCTCGCACAGCAGCCGCTGACGGACGCCGGCTGACCGCGGCTGGCGATACCCGAATGGCCTCCCTGGCCAGCTGCGGTTTGCCAAGCCGAGGAACTTCACCTATGCACAAGAGTCAGTTGGCTGCGCTGCCAACCCGGCACGTTTGTTCCACGGACGGCCCACAAGGCCCCTTACTCAGGACTGCTTATGACCTCGCCAAAACTGCCCCTGTTCGTTCTCGCCTGCGCCCTGCCGCTGGCCGCTTGCGCCGCCACACCGGAGGCGCTCAAGCCTTACCCGGCAGCCGCCGCAGGCTATCAACGCCATGTGATCGAGCTGCCGGCCCAGGCCAATGAGGCCGAGCACAAGGTTGAACTGATTGCTGGCAAAACCCTGGAAGTGGACTGCAACTCCCAGCGTTTGGGTGGCCAGTGGCAGGAGAAGACCGTCGAAGGCTGGGGCTACAACTACTACGAGCTGGGTCAGGTCGGCCCGGCGATGAGCACCCTGATGGCCTGCCCCGACAACAGCCGCCAGCAGGCATTTGTCCCGGTGGGCGGCGAACCCTTGCTGGTGCGCTACAACAGCAAACTGCCACTGGTGATCTACGCCCCGGCGGATGTGCAGGTGCGCTACCGCATCTGGTCCGCTGCCGCAGACAGCACAGCGGCACCGCAGCAGTAAACGCAAGCAGCCCGGCGCTAGCGTGCCGGGCTGAGCATCTCGATCTCACGAATCTCGAAATCACGGCGCAAGTACTCCATGCGCCGCTCATAAAACTCGCGCATATGCGGCAAGGCACTGTGGATGGCCAGATGCTCCCGTGACTGCCAGACCTCATAGAAGATAAACAGCGTCGGGTCCTGGCGATCACGCAGCATGTGGTAGGCCATGCAACCGGCCTCGGCACGGCTGGGTTCGACATAGGCACGAAACAACGCCTCGAACGCGGCGGCCTTCTCCGGGCGGGTGTGGGCGTGCAGGATAAATCCGTATTGATCAGCCATTTGGGGCTCCAGGCAGGGTGGGTTTATTTACCCTATAACAGCCAAAGCCCGCGCATTCATGCCTTTTAGTCACAGGTCATTTGCCCGCCAGCGGCTGTTTCGACCCGCCTGCACGCCCTAGCATGGCGCCATCCATTTCCCGAGACCCCTGCCATGAAAAAGATTCTGCTGCTCAACGGCGGTAAACAGTTCGCCCACTCCGACGGCCGTTACAACGCCACGCTGCACGACACCGCACTGGCCTTTCTCGACCGCGCCGGTTTCGACCTCAAGCACACGCATATCGACAGCGGCTACGACGTCGCCGAGGAAGTGCAGAAATTCCTCTGGGCTGACGTGATCATCTATCAGATGCCCGGCTGGTGGATGGGCGCGCCCTGGACGGTGAAGAAATACATTGATGAGGTGTTTACCGCAGGCCACGGCAGCCTCTACGCCAACGACGGCCGCACCCGCTCGGACGCCTCGCAAAAGTACGGCAGCGGCGGCCTGATCCAGGGCAAGCAGTACATGCTGTCACTGACCTGGAACGCGCCGCAGCAAGCCTTCGACGACCCGACTGACTTCTTTGAAGGCAAAGGTGTGGACGCCGTGTACCTGCCCTTCCACAAGGCCAACCAGTTTCTCGGCATGCGCGCCCTGCCGACCTTCCTCTGCGTCGACGTGATGAAGCGCCCAGCTATCGAAGCCGATATAGCACGCTACGAACAGCACCTGGCGCAGGTGTTGGCTTAAGCGGCTGGCTTTAACCGCAGAGGGGCGCACTAAACAACTGCGCCCCCAACCAGCCGGCCAGGTACACACCCACGCCGAATACCAGGTGGGTAAGCAGCGCCCGCCCCCTGGCCTGCCAGGGTTTGGCCGTCCGTGAAGCGGCAACCCCCATGCCGAACCCCGGCTGCATCAGCAGCAACGGCGCCGCCACGCTGACCACACCCAACAGCAGCGCCGGCCACAGCGTCGGCCGGCATAGCCACTGCGGCCCTACCAGCGCGACAAACAGGCCGGCAAAGGCAACGCCGATCAGGTAATGGCTGCCCCAGCCCAACAGCCGTTCGCCGCGCACCGCTTGCGCCTTGCCGATGGCCGCATGCTGGAAACAGTCATGGCGCATATGCCCCAGCCAACGGCCAACCAGGGCGTAGTCGAGCGAGGCAATGCCGAATACGCGCCGCCGCGCCAGTGCCCAGACATCCATCAGCAGCGTTGCACCCACGCCCACCACCAGCACGTGCAGGATCCATTGACTGTTCATATCCACCTCTTTTGCTTTGTCTGAAAGGCTGTTTTCATAAGCCTGCCAGTTCAAGCCAACTTGAGGTCAAGGATGAAAGAGATGGATATCGGCAAAGTCTCACGCTGGTCCGGTTTACCAGCGTCAACGCTGCGCTATTACGAAGAGAAAGGCCTGATCAGTTCCATCGGCCGCAACGGCCTCAGGCGGGTGTTCAGCGAATCGGTGATCCAGCGCCTGGCCCTGATTGCGCTGGGCCGCGAAGCCGGATTTTCCCTGGACGAAATCGCCACCATGCTCGCCACAGGGACCCAGCCGGCGATTGACCGCGCCCAACTGCAAGCCAAAGCCGACGAGCTGGACCGCAGTATCAAACGCCTCAGCGCCATCCGCGACGGCCTGCGCCACGCCGCCTCCTGCCCGGCGGAAAACCACCTGGCGTGCCCAAAATTTCAACAGCTGATGAACCTGGCCGCACACACCACGGCCAAGCACAGGAATCACCCGCCGCTTAAATAACGGAGGGGCTCGATATGTTGGCTGTTACGGCGCACCAAACATGGCAGTCCAGTAGATGCCCGCATCGCTCTTCGGGTCGCTGGCGTAGGCCGCGCCCAGTTCAGTGAACTGTGGGTTCATCAGGTTGGCGCAATGACCGGGGCTGGCCAACCAGCCGGCCACCACCTTGCTCGCGCTATCGAGCCCAGCGGCTATGTTTTCGCCCACACGCTGGCCGCCGTAGCCGGCCAGTTCGGCGCGGTCGCCAGGGGTGCGGCCATCCTGATCCTGGTGGGCGAAGAAATTGCCATTGGCCATGGCCCGGCTGTGGGTGTGTGCGGTGCTGCCCAGCAACTCATTCCAGCCCAGCGCGGGTGCCGGGGCGAAGTGCTGGCTACCGCACTGGCGAGCGGTGGTGCGTGCCTGGTTGACCTGCTCCAGCAACTTCTGCCCTTCGGCCTGCCAATCGCCCAGACGGCCGGCCAGCAACGGCCGCGCCAGCAGGATGCGCCAGTCGCGGTCCTGGCGGCTGACGCCGATATCGACAAACTGCGGGTCGAGCACGATCTGACAGAAGCTTTCCTTGAGCACCTGCAAGGCCGAGGCAGCATCACGCGGGCCGGACAGGCTGATGGCCTGCACGTTGACCATCGGGTAGCCGCTGCTGGCCATGGCGGCCTGCAAATCCGCGCGGCCTGTGGCCGGCAGCAGCAGGCGCCGGTCGGCACTCAGGGGCGGCAGTTCTTCGGAGGCCTGGGTGCCACAGCGCTGCACCTCACTGCGATAATGGTTAATCAAGCCAACCAGTTGCGCTTCTTCAGCAGCCTGTACGCCGCCCTGCGACAACCCCAGCATCAGGGCGATGAACGCCCGCGTAAACCACCTGCGACCCATAGAATCCCTCGATCTGACAATGCCCACACGGCAGGGCTTGCTGATCTTGGCGCACCTGAAGCAGCGGCGCCAGCCCACTTCTCTGACAACAGGCCAACGCAAAACTATCCAGTAATGCAGCAGTTGGGGCGGCTCAGAACCTGTTCACGATCTCGCGAGCTAGAGCCATACAAGGCAAAAGCAGGCGAGGACGCGGAGTTTACGAGCTGTAAATGAGCAGGCCGAGCCTGTTTTTAACGCAGTAGGGCCGACGCGCAGCAGATCGCAAACAAGTTCTCAGACGTAGATGCTGACGCCACCCCTGGCTTGCAGCCAGTCACGATAGGTCGCCAACGAGTCGGTCTGCTTATCACCGTTGTAACCGACAAAGGTGCCGGTCTTGTCCATACCGGATTCAACCAGTTTGTTGATCTGTGCCAGCAGCTTGGCCGCATCGTCGCGATCCATCGTCGCAACATCGGGCAGGGTGATCATCGAGTTGCCACTGTTCTGCTCGGCCACCGGGCGGTAACGGTCGCTGGCAATCGAGCCGCTCGCGCCGCTGCTGTCAGCCTGCAGTGCACGCAGCAAACCACCTCAGCTATGGGCTACCACCTCGCTGGCAAAGCGGCGGATTTCGCCAAGCGGGTCCTGCGCGGTGGTGGTGCCGGCGGTATCCGCGCCACCGGTAGTTTTGGTGCTCGCAGCGCTGGGCTTGGCGCTGTTGCTGAAGTAACTCGCCAGCGGCGAATTGTTGGAAATACTGGTCATGGCAAATCCCTGCAACTGTCAGTTGGCCAGGGCACTGCAGGATATGGGCCAGCGCTCTACAGCCCAGTAAAACCGCTATTTCAGCCTGTTGAGTCGCCTATGAGCGGAATCGTCTTGCCGCCTCGGGCAGGTGCTTGCCGCTGCTGGCTACACCGCTACCGCCCCCTGAAACGACAGCGCCCCCGCAGAAACCTGCGGGGGCGCGAGCAAGGAGTGGATGGGCCGCCGGTCAACCGCCGGCCCGTAAATTGTCAGACCGCGCGCAGCTGCTCCTCGGCGAGGAAGTCCTCTTCCAGCAGTGCATCCTGGCCCAGATCAGCGGCTTCATTGGTATGCAGCGGCGTGGCGCGTTTGCTGCGCAGTTTGCCGAACTGATGCTCAAGGGCGTGGTGCAGTTTTTCGATAGAACCGTCGATGGCCTGCTCCAGGGACTCGGCCTTGTGGGTCACGGAAAGAGGTTGCAGGCCTTTTGGCCGAGCTTCGATCTGGCAGCGCTTGTCATGTGCGCCGGCTTTGGCGCCGTTGTCGTCATGCAGGTGGACGACGATACGGGTCAGTTCGTCATCGAAGCGTTCCAACTTGCTGGCAACACTGGCACTCACCCACTCCACCAACCGTGCGCTGCCTTCGATGTGGTTATCGCTGTGAACTTGGATTTGCATAAAGCTTTCCTTCTTCAACTGTTCGCGAATAGCGTCGCCAAGCAAGGCGACGACTCCAGCCTACGCCACTAAGCCCCCCTTTAGGCAAGCCCTAAGACGTTGGTCGTAGCCACAAATCGGCAGCGCCATAGCCGGCAATTGGCTACAGCCCTTGTGCCCCGTGCGTTAGCGAACTACGGCTGCAACTCAAACAAAATTTTTCCGCTTTCCATATCGCCCGGCATGGAGAAATGCTCGTGGGCAATCAGCCATCGTCCGCCTTGCAGGCGATAAAACTGGCTTACGCGCATCCAGCTGGTATGCAGTTCGCCCTTGTCGTCAGTGCCGCCGCAATTGAGCAGGTAATGCGCAACCGCCAGCTCGCCACTGAGCAGAATGCTCGGCTGATGAACCTCGAACAGGGTATGTCCGGGGCACATCGCCATACAGGCTTGCCAGTGTGCCTGGTAAGCCGCGCGGCCCTGAAAGCGCAGCGGGCCGATGGCGTCATAGGCCACCACATCCTCGGCATAGTGGCTGATGATGCGCTCGACATCCTTGCTGCGGCAGGCCGCAGCCCAGGAGTCCAGTAGTTGTTGAATCGGTGCGTGTGCGGTGCTGTTCATGTCGACTCTCCTTACGTGGGGGTTAGGTCAAACCTGCAACTCGCGAACCGGACGTACCTCGACGCAACCAACTCGCGCCGCCGGAATATTCCCGGCCAACTGGATGGCTTCATTGAGGTCGCGGGCTTCCACCAGATAGAAACCTGCCAGCTGTTCCTTGGTTTCAGCAAATGGCCCGTCAGTGATCGACAGCTTGCCGCCGCGCATGCGCACGGTGGTGGCCGTCTGCACCGATTCCAGGGCCTCGGCAGCAAGCATGCGGCCGCTCTGCACCACCGACTCGGCGTAGGCAAAGCACTCCTCATCACGCGGGCTGTCGGGCGAGTTATGCAGCGCATGCTCGTTGCTGTAGACCAGGCACAGGTATTTCATGGCGTTCTCCGGTGGTGTGACGCGGTTACCGACTAATCGAATGGCGCGGCACAGAATCGACAGCCCAGGTAAAAAATATTTCAGGCCCGACCAACGGTAGCCAAGCAGCAGGGATCTGCCAGGCGGATAACGGCTTAGTCGGCCGCCAGCTGATCCAGGCGCATCTGCAGAAATTGCCGATCCGCGCCCTGCTGAGCCAGCTCCAGGGCGCGCTGATAGGCCTCGCGTGCAGGCTGCACACGACCCAGGCGGCGATTGAGGTCGGCTTGTGCGGCATGGGCCAGGTGATAATCGCCCAGCTCGCCGCGGGTCAGCAGCGCGTCGATTAGCGCCAAGCCAGCCTCAGGGCCGTGCTGCATGGCCACCGCCACGGCGCGATTAAGCTCAATCACCGGCGAGGGGCTGATACGCAGCAACGCATCGTAGAGCCCGACAATCTGCGCCCAGTCGGTCTGCTCGGCGCTGGCAGCCTCGGCATGTACGGCGGCAATCGCCGCTTGCAGGGTGTAAGCGCCGAAGCGCCGCGAATGCAGGGCCTGCAGCACCAGGGCATCGCCTTCGGTGATCAGCGCACGGTCCCACTGGCTGCGATCCTGCTGCTCCAGTAGCACCGCTTCACCGCTGGCCGAACTGCGCGCACTGCGTCGCGACTCGTGCAGCAGCATCAGCGCCAGCAGGCCCTGCACTCCCGGTTCGGGCAGCAGCTCCAGCAGCAGACGCGCCAGGCGGATGGCCTCATCGGACAGATGCGTGCGAGTCAGCGAATCGCCAGAACTGGCGAAATAGCCTTCATTGAACACCAGGTAAATCACCCGCAGCACATCATCCAGCCGCTCGGGCAACTCGCTGCGGCCAGGCACCTCATAAGGAATGCGCGCATCGCGAATTTTCGCCTTGGCACGGACGATGCGCTGCGCCAGGGCGGCGGGCGTGGTGAGAAAGGCGCGGGCGATGTCCTCGGTGCCAAGGTCGCAGACTTCGCGCAGGGTCAGGGCGACCTGGGCATCGCTGGCCAACGCCGGGTGGCAGCAGGTAAAGATCAGTCGCAGGCGGTCGTCTTCGAGCAGCTCAGCTTCATCTACCGATGCGTCATCGGCCAGGTCGACCTGTTCATCCAGCAGCTGAAAGCGCCGCTGCCGGCGCAGGGTATCGATGGCCTTGAAGCGCCCCGCCGACACCAGCCAGGCGCGCGGATTGGCCGGCACGCCGCTCTGCGGCCACTGCTCCAGGGCCGCACGAAAGGCCTCGTGCAGCGCCTCTTCGGCCAGGTCGAAATCGCCCAGTAGGCGAATCAGGGTGGCCAGTACACGGCGCGATTCATCGCGGTAGAGCTGCGCGAGCTGGGCCTGCAATGCAGTTGACTGATCCTTGTCCACTCATCCCTCCCGCGGCACGCTGAACAATTTCACCCTAACGCATTAGATGTGCGTCAGCTCTTCAGCCGATAACCGGTTTTGAAAATCACGCCCACCGCCAGAATGCACAGCAGCAGAAAGCCGAGAATCATCGCCAGGCTCAGGCCAACGTTGACGTCGGACACGCCGTAGAAGCTCCAGCGGAACGCGCTGATCAGGTACACCACCGGGTTGAACAGCGTCACCGTCTGCCAGGCTGGCGGCAGCATGCTAATCGAGTAAAAGGCCCCGCCGAGGAAGGTCAGCGGCGTGACGATCAAGGCCGGCACCACCTGCAATTTCTCCCAGCCATCGGCCCACACGCCGATGATGAAACCGAACAGGCTGAAGGTCAGCGCGGTGAGCACCAGAAACGCCAGCATCCACAGCGGATGGAGAATCTCGAAGTCCACGAACAGCCGCGCGGTAATCAGGATCACCAGGCCGAGAATGATCGACTTGGTGGCCGCCGCGCCAACATAGCCAATCAGGATTTCCAGGTAGGACACTGGCGCTGACAGCAGCTCGTAGATGCTCCCCGAATACTTGGGCATGTAGATGCCGAACGAAGCGTTGGAAATGCTCTCGGTGAGCAGCGCCAGCATGATCAGCCCTGGCACGATAAACGCGCCGTAACTGACGCCCTGCACCTGGGTCATGCTCGAACCGATGGCCGAACCGAACACCACGAAATACAGCGACGTGCTGATCACCGGGGTGGCGATGCTCTGCAGCAGGGTGCGCCAGGTGCGCGCCAGTTCGAACAGGTAGATGGCACGGATTGCGTAGAAATTCATGCGCGCGACTCCTTGACCAAGGACACAAAGATTTCTTCCAGCGAACTCTGGCTGGACTGTAAATCCTTGAAGTCGATGCCATGCTGGGCGAGGTCCTTGAGCAGCTCGGCGATGCCGGTGTGCTCGCTCTGGGTGTCGAAGGTAAACACCAGCGCGCGGCCCTCGTCGTTCAGCTCCAGCGGGTAGCGCGTAAGCTCCGCAGGGATGCTCGCCAGAGGCTGCTGCAGCTGCAGGGTCAACTGCTTCTTGCCGAGCTTGTGCATCAACGCCTGCTTGTCTTCCACCAGAATGATCCGGCCCTTGCTGATCACCCCGATGCGATCGGCCATTTCCTCGGCCTCTTCGATGTAATGGGTGGTGAGGATGATGGTCACGCCGCGCTCACGCAGACTGCGCACCATGTTCCACATGTCGCGACGCAGCTCGACGTCAACGCCGGCAGTGGGCTCGTCGAGGAACAGAATCTGCGGCTCGTGGGAGAGCGCCTTGGCGATCATCACCCGGCGCTTCATGCCGCCGGACAGCTCGAAAATCTTCGCGTCGCGCTTTTCCCACAGCGACAGGTCCTTGAGCAGTTGCTCCAGATAGGCCGGATCGGGCTTCTTGCCGAACAGGCCACGGCTGAATTTCACCGTCGCCCAGACGGTTTCGAACACGTCACTGACCAGCTCCTGCGGCACCAGGCCGATCTGCGAACGTGAGGCGCGATAGTCCTTGATGATGTCCTTGCCGCCCACCAGCACCCGCCCGCCACCTGGATTGACGATGCCGCAGATAATGCTGATCAGCGTGGTCTTGCCTGCGCCATTGGGGCCGAGCAAGGCAAAGATTTCGCCGGGGCGAATATCCAGGTTGATGTCCTGCAGGGCCGGGTGGCCACTGGCGTAGGTCTTGCTCAGCTGTTGAATCGAGATCACCGCTTGCACAGAACCTCCTGCTCTGGGGAAAAGCGCAATTGTAGGGAAGTTGGCCGGGCTTGCGGAAATGCTGATGCAGTAACCTGACTGATTGACCAGCCCGACGTTGAGCTACAACGGATGCGGCTGCTAGGCTGACCCGAGTTTTATGCAGACAAGGAAATAGATCATGGCTCTTCGTCACGCCCTCACCAGCCTCAGCCTGCTGGCCCTGCTGGCCGGTTGCAGCTCACAGCCGCCCGCCCAGCAAGCAGCCGAAATCAGCGGCGACTGCGATGTCGAGCAGGTTCACGGCGTACTCGGCCAGACCGCCAGCAGCGAGCTGATCGAGCAGGTGCAACAGCAGGCCAACGCCAAAACCCTGCGCGTGCTCGCCCCCGGCGACGCCGCGACCATGGATTACAACCCGCAGCGCCTGAATATCGATATCGATGAAAGCGAAGTGATCATCCGCCTGACCTGCGGTTGAACGCCCCTCGATACACGAGGGGCGAGTCAAGTGTCAGGCCTTAGTAACGGTAGTTGCCGGCGCTGATGGCCGCGTGCAGCTCACGGGTCAGCGGCACATAGCGGTCAGAGCCGGGCAGCCAGGCATACAGCGGATCGCGGCAGCGGTCGAGGTCGTAGGCCTGCTCCTTCAGCGGCGCTTTCTTGTGCTTGAAGGTGCCGGTGGTTTCCATTTCAGCACTCAAACGCAAGAACAGCGGCACGGCGTAGGTCGGCAGTTCCTGGCGCAAGTGCGTAAGCAGGGCCTGGAAATCAAAAGCCTCCGGCGCACAGGCCAGACGGATACAGGCCATGCCGGCACGGCCATTGGTGTTGGCCACCTCGACGCCATAGACCACGGTTTCGCTGACCCCGGCCACGCCATCCAGCACCGCTTCGACCTGAGTAGTGGAAACGTTCTCGCCCTTCCAGCGGAAGGTATCGCCCAGGCGGTCGACAAACTGCGCGTGGCGAAAGCCCATGTCGCGCATCAGGTCGCCGGTGTTGAACCAGGCGTCGCCCGGTTCGAATACATCGCGCAGGATGCAACGCTCGGTGTCGCGTGCATTGGTGTAACCGTGGAACGGCGACTTGTCGGTAATCTTGCCCAGCAGCAAGCCCGCCTCGCCCTTGGCCACGCGCTGCAGGTGACCGTTCTCGCGCAGCGGCGCCTCGCGTTCCTGATCGTAGCGAACGATGGCGTAGGGGTAAGGCGAGAAGCCCACGGTGTTATCCAGATTGAGTAGGTTGGTGAAACCGATATTGCCTTCACTGGAGGCATACAACTCGACCACCCGCTCGACCGCGAAGCGCTGCTTGAATGCCTGCCAGATGCTCGGGCGCAGGCCATTGCCGACCATCACGCGGATCGGGTTGGCAGCGTCGCTCGCGCGTGCTGGCTGATCGAGCAGATAACGGCACAGCTCGCCGACATAGCCGAAGGCAGTCGCCCGATGCCGCTCCACTTCATCCCAGAAACGGCTGGCGCTGAACTTGCGCACCATGATCAACGCCGCCTGGCCGGCCAGTACCGAGCCCCAGCACACCACCATGGCGGTGCCGTGATAGAACGGCAGGCTGACGTACATGCGGTCCTCGCGGCCCAGGCGTACAGCCGCGAAACCAAAGGCCCCGTAGCCTTTCATAAAGCGCCCGTGATTGAACACCACGGCTTTCGGCAGGCCGGTGGTACCGGAGGTGTAGATATAGAAACAGGGGTCGTCGGCACGCACCGGGCGCTCCAGCAGCGGCGCATCGACGGGATAATCCTTAAGCGCGGCAGCTGGGTGTTGCCAGCCGACAGGAGCCTCACCCGGATCACGCCAGGTTGGCCGGTCGGCAAAGTAGTGGCAGGCATCGGCGGGTAACGCCACCTCAGCGGCGATTTCCGTGAAGGCGTCTTGCAATTCTTCGCCCACCAGCACCATGCGCGGTGATGCCAGGCTGATGCTGTGGGCCAGCACACGGCCGCGTTGGCTGCTGTTGATCAGCGCACTGACGGCGCCGAGCTTGGCGCAGGCGACCACCCCGGCGAGCAGCTCGAAGCGGTTCTCGAACATCAGCGCCACGCTGTCACCCTGGCGCAGGCCGTGAGCACGCAGGTAGTGCGCCAGCTGATTGGCCCAGCGGTCGAACTCGGCGTAGGTGAGTTGCTCGTCGCCCTGAATCAAGGCCACACCCTGTGGATTGTCACGGGCCGCCGACTCGATACAACTGGCCAGGCTGACGGGGTAGTCGCCACGGCTGCGGTTGCCAATATGCAGCCCCTTGACGATGGCGGGCAGGTCAACCAGCAGACGGGGCAAGCGCGACAGCAGGCGGGGCAAGGTGATCAGGTCAGCATGACTCATGGTGCAGGACTCCAGGCGGTGCGAAGCACTCGATGTTGTTTGCCGGCCAATCTAGTCGCTCGCTGCTGCGCGTTTAATAGCCAGAGGTTGCATCACTGTGGCAATTTGTCTCACCGGCGACGCACAATCGCATGACCCTGGTTGGAAAAGGACGCCCCATGGCACTGCCCCACATACCCAGCGCAACCGCTTCACAGTTGCTCGATCTGTACATGACGCTGCAGGGCTTCGACCTCGCCGGCCCGGATGACCTGGAAGAATTGGGCGTCGAGCTGGAGCAGTTGAAAAACCTGGAAATGCGCGTGCCAGTGCGCTGGGCCTTGCAGCTCTGGCAACGCGCGGCCAGCCGTGGCGCGCGTGCGGAAATCGGCCTGCTGGTCGGCCAGCAGCGCGGCCTGCACACCCGCGGGCCGGTTGCCCATCTGGCTGCGCAGAGCGCCACGCTGGGCGAAGCCATTGAGCTGTTTCGCCGCTATATCCCGGTGATGAGCGAGGGCGAAAGCCTGCGCGTCGAATCCTTTGCCGGGCGGGTGCGTATCCACTTTCTGTTCAATGCGCCGCTGCTCGGCCACCCCGTAATCAGCGAGCACAGCCTCAGTTCGGCACTGTGCTGGGCGCGTCAGCTCACGGGGGTGCGCCTGGTGCCGCAGGCCGTGGGCTTTCGTCATGCGCCACTGACAGCCCCGGCGATCTATCGCCAGGTGTTCGGGGTATCGCCACGCTTTGCCGAGCCCTTCGACTACCTCGACATATTGGAGAGCGATCTACAGCTAGCGGTGCTGGGCGCCAGTGCCTACCTCAAGGACCTGATGCAGCAACGGGTCAGCGCCATGCAGGCACAGTTGCCAACGCAGCACAGCACCCGCTTGCAGGTATTGCAGCTGATCGAGCAGAACCTGCTCAGCGGTGATCTGTCGGCGGACGGGGTGGCGCGGCACCTGGCCATCAGCCGGCAAACCCTGCACCGCCACCTGCGTGAAGAAGGCTGCTGTTTCTCCGAACTATTGGCGCAGGTACGCCGCCAACATGCGCTGCAACGCCTGCAACAGCCCGGTTGCCGGATCGAGGCGCTAAGCCGCGAACTGGGCTTCAGCGAGCCGAGTGCCTTCTACAAAGCCTTCAAGGGCTGGTTCGGCCTGTCACCCAAGGCCTACCAACAACAGGTTGCTGGCGACTCGACAGATTTAACTAAGCCAGACAGACCGGGCATACTGGCGCACCTGTAAACCAGTCGGCCGCCCGTTTTCATGCGTATTCACGTCAGCTTTATCGACCGCGTTGGCATCACCCAGGAAGTGCTGGCCCTGCTCGGTGGGCGCAATCTAAACCTGGATGCGGTGGAGATGGTGCCGCCCAACGTCTATATCGATGCGCCGACCTTGAGCCCCGACGTGCTCGACGAACTGCGCGAGGCGCTGTTCAAGGTGCGCGGCGTGCAAGCGGTGACCATTGTCGACATCCTCCCCGGCCAGCGCCGCCACCTGCAACTCGATGCCCTGCTTGCCGCCATGACCGACCCGGTGTTGGCGGTCGACAGCCAGGGCCGTGTGTTGCTGGCCAACCCGGCACTGATCGAACTCTGTGGCCAACAGCCTGATGGCCTGGGCATTGGTGAGCTGTTCGCCGACAACGATCTGCACCAGGCGCTGCTCGACCAGGGCTTTCGCCTGCCGATGCGCGAGGTCACGCTCAAGGGTCAGGCCCTGCTGCTGGATGCGCAGCCGATCACCGAAGGCGTCGACGGTGGCGCGCGGCAATTGGCCGGCGGTCTGCTCAGCCTGTATGCGCCAAACCGCATCGGCGAACGCCTGGCGGCGCTGCACCACGACCATGCCGAAGGCTTCGACTCTCTGCTCGGTGACTCCGCGCCCATTCGCAGCCTGAAGACCCGTGCCCAGCGCGTCGCCACCCTGGATGCACCGCTGCTGATCCAGGGTGAAACCGGTACCGGCAAAGAACTGGTGGCGCGCGCCTGCCATGCCATCAGCACACGGCGTACCGCGCCGTTTCTGGCGTTGAACTGTGCGGCACTGCCGGAGAACCTCGCCGAAAGCGAGCTGTTCGGCTACGCCCCCGGCGCCTTTACCGGGGCCCAGCGCGGCGGCAAGCCGGGGCTGCTGGAGCTGGCCAACCAGGGCACGGTATTTCTCGATGAAATCGGCGAAATGTCACCGTACCTGCAGGCCAAGCTGCTGCGCTTTCTCAGCGACGGCAGCTTCCGTCGCGTTGGCGGGCAGAGCGAGGTCAAGGTTAATGTGCGCATCCTCAGCGCCACCCACCGTGACCTGGAGAAGATGGTCAACGAAGGAGCGTTCCGTGAGGACCTGTTCTATCGCCTCAACGTGCTCAACCTGGAAGTACCGCCGCTGCGCGAGCGCGGCCAGGACATCCTGCTGCTGGCGCGGCACTTTATGCAGCAGGCCTGCGCGCAGATCCAGCGCCTACCCTGCCGCCTGACGCCGGACACCTATCCGGCGCTGCTGGGCAACCGCTGGCCGGGCAACGTGCGCCAGTTGCAGAACGTGATCTTCCGCGCTGCGGCGATCTGCGAAAGCAATTTGGTGCAGATCGGTGATCTGGATATCGCCGGCACCGCGGTGGCCGCGCAGCAAACCGAGGGTGAAGTCAGCAGCCTGGAAGCCGCCGTGGCCGAATTCGAAAAGAATTTGCTGGAAAAGCTCTACCCCAGCCACCCTTCAACCCGGCAACTGGCGACTCGCCTGAGCACCTCGCACAGCGCCATTGCCATGCGCCTGCGCAAATACGGGATTCCGGGCAAGCCGTAAACGCGCTGATCAGAAGGTGCCGTGACGCCCCGTGCCATCCTTGAAACGCTGTGCGCCGGCCAGGGTTTCACCGCTGGCGATTACCGTCATACCACCGGCAAATTCGTTGGCCATGGCCTGGGCAAACGGCAGGTGCCACTGCGCGTAGGCACTGGCGCGGTCGGCGAGCATGCAGCGCTGCGGGAAGCCAGCAATCTCCAGCGCCAGTTGCTGGGCGGCGGCTAACACGCTGCCAGCGGCGACCATCCGATTGACCAACCCCATGCTCAACGCCTCTTCAGCCAACACCGGACGACCGGTGAGAATCAGATCCAGCGCGCGGCCCTGGCCGATAATCCGTGGCAAACGCACCGTGCCGCCATCAATCAGCGGCACGCCAAAGCGTCGGCAGAACACCCCGAGCACGGCGTTATCGGCCATCACCCGCAGATCGGCGAGCAGCGCCAACTCCAGCCCACCGGCCACCGCGTGACCTTCGATAGCAGCAATCAGCGGTTTGCTCAGCTGCATGCGGCTGGGGCCCATCGGCCCGTCACCCTCGGTTTCCAGGCGATTGGTGCGCTCAACACCCTCGGCAAACGCGCCCAGATCAGCACCGGCGCAGAAGGTGTCGCCGGCCCCCGCCAAAACAGCCACCCGCGCCTGCTCGTCCGCTTCAAAATCCCGTAAGGCGCTGGCCAGCGCCTCAGCCGTCGGCCGATCAACCGCGTTGCGCACCTCCGCGCGGTTGATGATCAGGGTGGTTACCGGGCCGTTCTTTTCGATGATGACGCGCATGACCTGCTCCCTAAAAAGCCGAAGGCCGGCATTAAGCCGGCCTTCACCTTATAGCCCTGGGCGGTGGAAATCAGCCTGCTGACCGATCTCTCTGCCAGAGTGGCGCAATCAGAGGGCGAACTTCTGCAGGTTGGCCATCATCTCTTTCATCGCTTCGATATTGTCCTTCGGATGAGCCGCGCCCTCGAAGTCGCAGATCTGCGCAAAGTTGGCCGCCACGTCTTCCGGGCTGTAGCCTTCGCGCGGGTCAAAGCCGGCACCCAGGCTGCGTTCCCAACGCACTTTGCCCATCCAGCCGCCGCCCACTTCGAACAGGCCGGAGGTTTCTTCACAGACATTGCTCGCCAGGTACACCACCAGCGGGCTGACCAGCTCAGGCTTGAGCTGCTCGAACACCTGCGGCGGAATCAGGCCTTCGGTCATGCGCGTGCCGCCAGTCGGCGCGATGGCGTTGACCAGGATGTTGCTCTTGCGCCCTTCGAGGGCCAGGGTGCGGGTCAGGCCGTACAAGCCGAGCTTGGCCATGCCGTAGTTGGACTGGCCGAAGTTGCCGTAGATGCCCGAGGTGGACGCCGTGAAGATCACCCGGCCATAACCCTGCTCACGCATGTGCGGCCAGGCGGCGCGGGTAACCTTGTAGGCGCCTTCGACGTGGACTTTGTAAACCAGGTCCCAGTCGGCGTCTTCCATCTTGTGGAAGGTCTTGTCGCGCAGGATGCCGGCGTTGTTCACCACCACATCAATGCGGCCGAAGTTATCGAGGGCGCACTGCACGATCTTTTCGCCGTCGGTCACCGAGTCATGGTTGGCCACGGCGGTGCCGCCTGCGGCGCGGATTTCCTCGACTACCTTGTCTGCCGCCGAGGCGTTGGCGCCCTCACCGTGAGTGCTGCCGCCCAGATCGTTGACCACCACCTTGGCGCCGTGTTTGGCAAACAGCAGTGCATGGGCGCGGCCCAGGCCGCCGCCAGCCCCGGTGACGATTACAACCTGATCTTGAAAACGGATGGCGTCGCTCATGCAGCATTCCTCGGCAGATTAACAATGCGCCGAGTGTCCAGCAGGCGCGCCCCGGTCACAATAGATACAAGTTGCGCTGAATGGTGCGCAATAAAGCAGCAGGATAGTCAGGCCGGACGGATCAGACTCATGTGGTTATACAGATGCAACACATGGGCCTGGGCATAGTCGGCATGGCTAAGCGCGCCGTAGGCAAAATGCGGCTGTAACTCACCCTGATACGCGGCGAAGTCGGCAAACGCCTGCTGCAAACGCTGCAGCGCCTGAGCCTGGGTGGCTGGCACATTCAGCGCAGCGGCACCGGGAATGGCTTCATCCAGCGGATGTCGCATGGCCCCACGCGCGGCAAAGACGCTGAACGCCAAGGGGCCGACGCTGCTGCGAAACCAACCTGGCTTGAGTTCGGGGTAACCGCTGATGGAATACTCGATGCTCTGCGCGCAGTGATTGAACACTTCGGCCGGACTCCAACCCTTGAGGCTGCGCAATGGCTGATCGACCAAACTGGCCAGCAGCTTCTGGGCCGCGTCCAGGCTGACGGCGGCTGGCGCATCGCCGCTGGGCAACGCCCAGAACCCGGCACCGAGAACGGCCACACCTCCGAGGGCGGCACCTTTCAGGACTGTACGTCGTTGCATCATTTGGCCTCCAGCCGTTGACGAAATTGCAGGTAATGCGCCAGCACCTGATCCGGCGCTTCGGTCTGCGGATAATGACCAATGCCCTCCAGCAGCACAGTGTCCGGTTTGGCAATCAGCTCACGGTAACGCGCCACCATATGCGCCCCGGAGATCGGATCGACAGCGCCGTCGATCACCCGCAGCGGCACCGCGGTGGCCTGCATCGCCGTCACCCAACGCTCGCGGTTGACCCGACGCTCGGGCATATAGCGGATCAAGCGGTGCATCACCGCCGGGCCATTATTGGCAGCAATCAGGCTCCAGAAGTCATCCAGCTCACGGGCACTCGGCTGGGTGTGCGGGCCGAACACCTTGGCAAAACTCTGCGCCAGCTTCTGCCGGCTGAACAGCCGGCCAACCAGCGGGCCGATGGGGCTGAGCAGCAGCTTCTGCACCAGCACCGGATGGTGCGTTTCCGGAAACAACCCACCATTGAGAAACACGCAACTGGCGAGCTGCACGCGTCCGTCCTGATGCCGCGCCAGCAGCTCTTGCGCCACGCTGTCGCCGTAATCATGCGCCAGCACATGCAGCGGCTTATCCACGCCCAGATGCGCCAGCAGCGCCTGTTGCAGATCGGCCTGTTCCAGCAGGCTGTAGGCATGCCCACGGGGTTTGGCCGAATCGCCAAAGCCGAGCATGTCGCAGGCAATCACCTGGTAGCGCTCAGCCAGCGCGACCCACAGGTAGTGCCAATCCCAGCTGGCAGTGGGAAAACCGTGAATCAGCAACAGCGGCTCGCCCTGCCCGGCCGTCCAGTAGCGGATGCCATGGCCGTTAAAGCTGAAGTCTTGGCCCGCGTTGCGCCAATCCGCCAGGGCAATGCCTGGCAACGCCGTCATGCTGCGTAACCCGGCATCTGTTGGTCCAGTTTGCGCAGCAGCGCTGGCCACGGCAGTGCGCCGCCCATGCCCTGCGGGCTTTTCATCACGCCGGCGATCATTGCGCGGGCGCCATCGAGAATCTGTTGCGGGATATGGATCAGCTCGGTGCCGCCGCTCTGCGCCATCACCTGAATCTCGCAGGCACGCTGCAGGGTGAACATGCCGAGGAAGGCATCGGCGATGCTGCCGAAAGCGGTGAGCAGGCCATGGTTGGGCAGGATCATGAAATTCTTCTCACCGAGATCCGCCTGCAAGCGCGCTTTCTCGTCATGGTTCAGCGCTACGCCTTCATAGCCGTGGTAGGCCAGGCTGGCGAGGACGAACAGCGACTGCTGCGACAACGGCAACAGGCCCTGCTTCTGCGCCGACACGGCGATACCGGCGGCGGTATGGATGTGCAGCACACAGGCCACGTCGTGGCGCACCTCGTGCACGGCACTGTGGATGGTGTAGCCGGCCGGGTTGATGTCGAACGGGCTGTCCATCAGCTTTTTGCCAGTCAGGTCGATTTTCACCAGGCTGGAGGCAGTGATCTCATGGAACATCAGGCCGTAGGGGTTGATCAGAAACTCTTCGGTGCCGGGAATCTTCGCCGAGATGTGGGTGAAGATCAGATCATCCCAACCATACAGGGCGATCAATCGGTAGCAGGCGGCCAGGTCTACCCGGGTCTGCCATTCAGCGGCGGAGACCTGATCTTTGAGGCTGACAACAGGCAGTGCGTGGGCAACGGTCATGATGAACTCCTCGGCTTTTGTTATTGAAGTGCCCAGGAGTCTAGCGAGGGATGGCGCAAAGGTGAGTCGCTCTGGCGGCCAGCGTGGTGGCCTTGCAGGTCAAACCAGTTCGGGATGCAGCTGCGCGAGCATGGGCCAGTCGCGCTGGGCATCAAGGTCATCACTGAGCAGCTGGAAGCCGGCAAAGTCGAAACCCGGCGTCACCGTGCAGCCCACGAGGGTAAACGCCCCGGTGCTGCGCGCCGCCTGCCAGGTATGTGCCGGCACCAGGCGCTGCGGCAGTTGACCAATGGCTACCGGACCAAGACGCGCACAGCGCACCGCATCGGGCGGCTCGGCCAGCAGCAGCTCCAGCGGAGCACCTTCATAAAAGTGCCAAAGCTCGTCGGCATCCACCCGGTGCCAACGACTGACCGCGCCGGCGGGGAGCAGAAAGATGATCGCCGTGCCACACAGACGGCCACCGTCCAACTGTGCTGACGACTCATACAGACGGCGGTAATAACCGCCTTCCGGGTGCGCCTGCAGTTGCAGCGTGCTGATCAGTTCCTGGGCGCGCGGGTGCATCAGCCGTGCAACGCCGTAATAAAGTCCGCCAGCCAGGGCTCGGCGTCGGTTTCCGGGGTCACGCTTTCGCTGCTGTCCAGGCGCAGCATCGGCTGCACTTCGCGGATGCCCAACTCGGCATACAGCTCGCGCACCAGCTCGCCGCCGCCACAGAAGGTATCGCCATAACTGGAATCGCCGAGGGCAATCACCCCGCCCGGCAAGCCACTCCATGCCGGCAGATGATCACGGATGGCGTAGTACAAGGGCTGCAGATTATCCGGCAATTCGCCCATGCCAGTGGTCGAAGTCACCGCCAAAAAAGCTTCAGGAGCAAACGCCTGAATATCCGACAGGCTGGCGCGCGGGTTGTGCCAGGCCTCATGGCCGGCGGCCTTGAGCAGACGCTCGGCGTGGCGGGCAACTTCCTCGGCGGTGCCGTACACCGAGCCGGAAAGGATGGCGATTTTCATGCAGAACTCCGAAACAGTCAGAACCAAATCGATAAGCCCGGCATTATGCCGCAAGTAGACAGCCCGCCCGGATGTTTTAGAATGCAGCCGACATAGACTGGGAAATCGCCTCATGATCAACGCCAAACTGCTGCAACTGGTGATCAACGCCTCCAATGACGGCATCGTGGTGGCCGAACAGGAAGGTGACGACAACATCCTGATCTATGCCAACCCCGCCTTCGAAAAGCTCACCGGCTACGCCAGCGAAGACATCCTCTACCAGGATTGCCGTTTCCTGCAGGCCGGTGACCGTGATCAGGCCGGGTTAGCCGCAATTCGTGAAGCGGTGAAAGCGCAGCGCCCTTGCCGGCAGATCATCCGCAACTACCGCAAGGACGGCAGCCCATTCTGGAACGAACTTTCGATCACCCCGGTGGTCAACGACGCTGACCAGTTGACCTATTACATCGGTATCCAGAAGAACGTCACCGAGCAGGTCGAAGCGCAGGAGCGAGTCAAGGAACTGGAAGCCGAGATGGCCGTCCTCAAGGCTGAGCTGGCACGTTTGCAGGCGACGACCGGCACTAACTAATCCTCACATCAGCGGTCACAACAGCTCCAGAGCTTGATACAGACCGCGCCCATGCAAGAACAGGCACTCCTGACCCAGGCAGAACTGGCGTTTATCCGCCAGCTGCATCAGCCCGCCCCCACCGAGCAGCGCAACCAACCGCGCCTGCCGGTGGATCTCGGCAAACAACTCAGCGAACTGCTGTCGCACTGCGCGGCCAATGAACAGCTGAGCCTGCATGCGCACATCGCCAACCAGCACCTGACCTTTGACCTGCACCTCAGCCAGGACGAGCAAAACGCGCCCTGCCTGCAACTCAGCGCCCCGCAGATTTTCGACGAAGGTGAAATCAACCGTGCCTGGCGCTCGCCTCTGCCCGAGCCACTGCCGCTGCACAACAGACGGGCGCAGCCTGGCGACCTGTGGATTCATCAACTGTCGATGAATGGCGCACTGGTTGAATACCGTGGCAGCGGCCAGCCGCCCAGACGTTTTCAGCGCCTCCTGCCGGTAGGTGAAGAGCGCCCGATTGCTGTGAGTGGCACCTTCGTGCGCACCACCGCAGACGACCTACTGGCCTACCAACTGCATACCCTCGACCGCTATAACGACGAACAATTGCGCCAGTTCATCTATCAGCAACACCTGCAGCAGGAACAACGGCAGCAGGCCCGGCGCGGCTGAGTGAGCGCAGCAGAATGGCAGGCAAAAAAAGACCCGCACTCAGTGCGGGCCTAAGGTGCAGGAGAGATTCCTGCAGCAGGGATAAAAAAATCCGATAACCGAAAAGGGCGGAAAAATGGCTATCGGATTGCGCAGTCGTTTCAGGCAGCAAATTCCTCATCACTGAAGGCCATCAAGGTGGCTTTGCCGGCCTTGACCTCAGCCAGCAGGCTATCGGTCTCGGTGAGGATGCGCGCCATAAAGAAGTCGGCAGATTTGAGCTTGGCGCCGTAGAACAGGGTTTCCGTGCTGCCGGCCGCCAGCTTGGCTTTAGCCACCGCCGCCATCCGTGCCCACATCCAGGCCAGGCTGGCCAGGGCAAACAGGCGCAGGTAAGGCGTGGCCGCCGCACCGGCTTGCTCGGGGTCTTTCATGCCTTCGCTGGCAATCCACAGCGTGGCTTGCTGCAATTGTTTAAGCGCGGCACCGACCGCAGACACATGCTCTGCCTCGGCATTGGCCTTCAGCCAGCCTTCAATCAGGGCAAAGTAATTACGTACGGCACGCCCGCCACCTAACCCCAGCTTGCGACCAACCAGATCAAGCGCCTGAATTCCGTTGGTGCCTTCATAGATGCGGGTAATCCGCGAATCACGCACCAGTTGCTCGATGCCCCAGTCTTCGGTGAAGCCGGAACCACCGAGTACCTGCAAACCTTCGTTGGCGCAGTTGAAACCTTCATCGGTGAGGAAGGATTTCACCACCGGTGTCAGCAACTGCACCAGATCATCCGCCTGCTCGCGTACTGCAGGGTCTTCATGGTCATGGGCAACGTCTTCATGCAGCCCAGTGAAATACGCCAGTGCGCGGCAGCCTTCGATCATCACCTTCTGCCGTAGCAACATGCGCCGTACATCCGGGTGCACGATGATCGGGTCGGCCGGTTTGTCCGCCGCTTTCGGGCCCGACAGTGAACGACTCTGCAGGCGCTCCTTGGCGAAGCCGAGGCTGACCTGGTAGGCACTTTCAGCAATGCCGAGGCCTTGCATACCGACCATCAGGCGCGCCGAGTTCATCATGGTGAACATGCATTTGAGGCCTTTGTTCGGCTCGCCAATCAGCCAGCCCTGGGCACCTTCAAAATTCATCACACAGGTGGCCGATCCCTTGATGCCCATCTTGTGTTCCAGGCCACCGCAGAACGCCGGGTTACGGCTGCCGTCTGCAAGGAACTTGGGCACCAGGAACAGCGAAATACCTTTCACGCTGTCCGGTGCATCCGGCAGCTTGGCCAGCACCAGGTGCAGGATGTTGTCGGCCAGATCATGCTCACCGCCGGTGATCCAGATCTTGGTGCCGCTGATGGCATAGCTGCCGTCTGCATGCGGTACGGCACGTGTGCGAATCAGCCCCAGGTCGGTGCCGCACTGTGGTTCGGTCAGGCACATGGTGCCGGTCCACTCGCCACTGATCAGTTTCGGCAGGTAGCGCTCCTGCAAGTCACGGGTGCCGTGAGCGGTCAGCGCATTGATCGCGCCGTGGGTCAGGCCCGGATACATGCCCAGCGACAGGTTGGCCGAGCAGACCATCTCTTCGACCATCATGTTCAGCACATGGGGCAGGCCCTGGCCACCGAACTCCGGGGTACAGGCCAGGGCTGTCCAACCACCTTCGGCGAACTGCTGGTAGGCCGCACGGAAGCCATCCGGGGTTTTAACCGTCTTGCTCTGTGGGTCGTAGTGACAGCCCTGCTTATCACCCGAGCTGTTCAACGGAGCGAGCACGTTTTCCGCCAGTTTGGCGGCTTCTTCCAAAATGGCGCCACCGAGGTCGTCTCCGAACTCGCGCTGCGTAGGCAGCGACTGCAAGGTGGCATAAGCGTCGAGCACCTCGTCAAAAACGAAACGCATGTCACGAAGGGGTGCGCGGTATTGGGTCATGTTGCTGAGTCCTCAAGCTGTACAAGTGGAGACAAGCTATACACAAACAAACAATGTATAGCTTTTGTACAGCATAAAACTGCAAACAGCAAGTCTTTCTTGTACAGCATGTACAAGAAAAGGAATTCAGCCACAAAACACAGGCACAGGTAAGCACTGCCGGGCAGGCCACAATCGAGGGGGTCAGATCAATTCAGCGACGGACTCAGGTGTCCAGGTGGCCGGCGAGAAACTGCTGCAGACGACGCTGCATCAGACGGCCTTCATTGCCCAGGCAGGCAATCGGCGAACCACTGAGGCTGTCCTCAGCCAGGTCAGCGCCGTCCCCCGCCATCACCAGCGGGCAATCCAGCGCCAGCGCCAGGCGCGACAACACCTTAGGCAGGTCATCGCTGGGTGGCTGGTTGGAGAACAGCACCAGGGCCTGGGGCTGCATTTTTTCGCAGATCAGGGTCAATTCTTCCAGCGGCTGGCCCAGCCCCAGCACGCTGACAGCAGTGTCAGCGCTGCTCAGCAGCAAACCGGCCACCAACAATTCTAGTTCGCGGCAATGGCCTGGCAACGCCGCCAGCAGCACCCGCTCCTCCACCTGAGCACGCAGCACCTGCAAGCGTTGCAGGGTGCGGGCACGCAGGAAGGTATCGAAGAACAGCCACTCGCTGGCCTGGCCGTATTCGTCCTGGCGCAGCAACAGTTCCTGCCACAGCGGCATGAGGATGTCCTGAAACACCACAGGCAACGGGTAGCTGGAGAAAATCTGCCCGTACAGACGATCCAGGCGCAGCTCATCAAATGCGCTGATGGCACGGCGTAGCTGGGCTTGCCACTCGCCCCACTCGCTGGCGCTGACCTCTTCATAGACCGGCGAGCTGGCGGACTTGATCGAACCGCTCTTGGCCAGAATCTTGCCGACCTTGCTCACCGCCACGCCGCGCTCGATCCACGCCAGGATGCTGCGCACCGACTCAATGTCGGCCTGCGAATACAGGCGATGACCGCTGTCGGTGCGCGTCGGCTGGATCAACCCATAGCGCCGCTCCCAAGCCCGCAGGGTTACCGGATTGACGCCCGTCAGGCGCGCCACTTCGCGGATGGGAAACAGCTCCTCCTGCTTGAGGGCACTCGAAACGAGGGACGACGCACCAACGAGATCGGACATGGGCGGAGGTTTCACAGAAAAAATGTTGCACGCATTGTAACTCAGCTATTTAGCGCATACTTTGTACAAAACCTATACAAAGACTTAGACCATGAACACGCGACCGGCCTGGCCCCTGACGCTCTACTACGACGGCGACTGCCCACTCTGCGCACGCGAGATCCAGACACTGCGTCGGCACGCCAGCGTGCAGCGCCTGTGCCTGGTCGATATCAGCCTGAGCGACTTTCACCCCGAGTCCATCGGACATACCCGGCAAGACCTGCAGGACCGCTTGCATGCTCGCTTTGCCGACGGCCAGTGGGTTACCGGCCTGGACGCCACCTTGTGGAGTTGGCGCGCGGCCGGCCTGGGTCACTGGGCAGCGCCGCTGACCTGGCCGGCATTGCGCCCCCTGCTGGAACTGGCTTACCGCCTGTTCTGCCGGCTGCGCCCACACCTCGACTGGTTGCCGCATCCCGATGGCAGCCAGCGCTGCCGTAAGCAGCAGTGCGACAGCACATCTGCCCACTGAGCGGCTAACGCAGAGGCAGCCAGAGCCCCGGGTCGTCCCCAAGCAAGGCCGGGCGACCGATAATCTCATCGTGACTTTCCGGCTGCAGCAACAACACCTGACGCACCCCACTGCGGCGCAAGCGCATCTTCAGTAGTGCCAGGTTCGGCCAAAGCGCTCGACCCGCTGCGTAGTCCAGCGTGCGCACCTGCCCAGACTGACTGACCACCCGCACCTGATAGCCGCAGCAGCGCAGCGTCAACACCTCAACATGCCGTACTCGCCCGCACATCAACGCCACACTCAATTGCCAAGGCTTCATGACCACCATACCTGTACAAGAAAACCAATCTTGTACACGATAAAAACAATTTTATTGAGCCGCAATCTGTAAAAAATACCGATTAAACTCAATGAAATAGGGCATATAGCGGCAAAGGCAGCAGTATCCTCACAGGCTGCATGGTTGTACAAACAGCATTGCTGGTATAACTTTACTCCTGGTTCAGTCGAGGCCGCGCTCTACTGGTCAGGTAACCCGGCGCAGCGTCGCTGAACCCACCCCTTTCTTTCTGCGAGTCAAGCATGAGCGCCAGCGCCGCCCCCATCCTGATTACCGGAGCCAGCCAGCGCATTGGCCTGTACTGCGCCGAACGTCTGCTGGATGACGGTCACTCAGTGATCGTCACCTACCGCAGCGAACGCGACGGCATTGCCGCACTCCGGCAACGCGGGGTCCTGGCTCTGCAGGCTGACTTTTCCAACGAAGCCGGCATCATGGCCTTTATCGAACAACTTAAAGGACACACCGACAGCCTGCGCGCCATCGTGCACAACGCATCCGACTGGTTGGTGGAAACGCCGGGCGAAGAAGCGGCGGTCTTCCAACAGCTGTTCAGCGTGCACATGCTCGCGCCCTACCTGATCAATCTGAACTGCCAACCTTTGCTGGCACGTTCCACGCCGGCCGATATCGTGCATATCAGTGATGATGTTGCGCGCAAGGGCAGCGCCAACCGTCCGGCCTACTGCGCCAGCAAAGCCGGGCTGGACAGCCTGACCCTGTCGTTTGCTGCGCGCTTCGCGCCACAGATCAAGGTCAACGGCATCGCCCCGGCATTGATCATGTTCAACCCGGACGACGATGCCGACTATCGCAGCAAAACCCTGAACAAATCGGCACTGGGCATCGAACCCGGGCCTCATGTGATCTACCAAAGCCTGCGCTACCTGCTGGATAACCCCTACGTCACCGGTACCACACTGACTGTCAACGGCGGTCGCCATCTCAAATGAGGCTGGCCGCGAGGACCTTGCAATGACCCCAGAACTGCCTAACCACTACCGCGAGATTCTCCTTGGCGTTGGTGAAAACCCTGAACGTGAAGGCCTGCTGGATACGCCCAAACGCGCCGCCAAGGCCATGCAGTACCTGTGCAACGGCTACCACAAGAGCCTGGAAGAAGTGGTCAATGGCGCACTGTTCGAGTCCGACAACGATGAGATGGTGATCGTCCGTGACATCGAGCTGTACTCGCTGTGCGAGCACCACATGCTGCCCTTTATCGGCAAGGCGCACGTCGCCTACATCCCGACCGGCAAGGTGCTCGGCCTGTCGAAGGTGGCACGCATCGTCGACATGTATGCACGGCGCCTGCAGATTCAGGAAAACCTCACCAAGCAGATCGCCGATGCGGTCCAGCAGGTGACCAACGCCGCTGGCGTGGCCGTGGTGATCGAAGCCAAGCACATGTGCATGATGATGCGCGGCGTGGAGAAGCAGAACTCGGTGATGACCTCCTCGGTGATGCTTGGAGCCTTCCGTGAATCCTGCAACACTCGCCACGAATTCCTGCAATTGATCGGACGGAGCAAGTAATGCCGCGACTGGAACCTGGGATGGCGCGCATCCGCGTCAAGGATCTGCGCCTGCGCACCTACATTGGTATCAAGGAAGAGGAGATCAACAACAAGCAGGACGTGTTGATCAACCTGACCATCCTCTACCCCGCTGCCGAGGCCGTACGTGACAACGATATCGATCACGCCCTGAACTACCGCACCATCACCAAGGCGGTGATCCGTCACGTTGAAGAAAACCGCTTCGCCCTGCTCGAGCGCATGACCCAGGAAATTCTCGACCTGGTCATGACCAACCCCGACGTACGCTACGCCGAGGTGGAAGTCGACAAGCTGCACGCTCTGCGCTTTGCCGAGTCGGTGTCGATCACCCTCGCCGCTCACCGCTAACTGCTGCCCGGCGCGTCCTGCGCCGGGGCCGTTGCCGCCAGGCGGGCATGCTTCTATCATCGCCGCCAACGTCTCCTCGCCTGCCATCAGAGAGCATCGCCATGACCGAGCAAGAACGTCTCGAACTTGAAGCCGCCGCCTTTCGCAGCCTGGTACAACACCTGCGTTCGCGTCCCGATGTGCAGAACATCGACATGATGAACCTCGCCGGTTTCTGCCGTAACTGCCTGTCCAAGTGGTTCAAGGCCGCAGCCGACGACATCGGCGTCGCCATCACCCCGGATGAAGCCCGCGAAGAGGTCTACGGCATGCCGTATGCCGAGTGGAAAGCCAAATACCAGAAGGAAGCCAGTGCCGAACAGCAGGCCGCCTTCAATAAAGGAAAAGATGCATGAGTGTCCTGAACGAATTTCGCGCCAAGCTGCACAGTGACCATTTCACCTTCGCCGAAACCCTGGCGTTTATCGCCGAGCACTACCAGTACCAGCCCAGCGCCTTCAGCAATGGCGATGTGGCCAACGCGGCCGGGCAGAACGAAGGTTCGTGCAAGACCCTTGGCCTTGCCCTGCTCGAAGGCTTGAGCCTGGAAGAAACCCTGCGCTGCTTCGGCGAGCATTACCGCAGCGTGCTGGCCACCCCGAGCGGCAGCGACCACGGCAATATCCGCGCCCTGATGAATAGCGGTCTGGCGGGCGTGCGTTTCGAGCAACCATCGCTGCAGCGTATCAGTCACTAGTCACTCGCCAGGCCCACTGCGCAGATTTCTGCGCAACTGTAGGCAAAGGCTGACAGACATCAGTGTGCGGCCGCTCTAAACTGCGCGCCATCAGTCGAACGAGAACACCAGGGAAGGTGCTCCGTGCAGAGTCGTTGCCGCTCTTCCCGGTTTACCCCTTACCCGGCTTGGAGTCGCTTCAATGCAGCAGACCCTGGTATGGAAACCATGGCACAACCCCGGCGTGGAAAACCTGCGCCTGAACATCGATGAGCATGGCATCAACGCCACCAGCCATCTGATGCAAAGCTTGCGGGGCAACAGCATCGCCGCTACCTATGTGCTCAATTGTGACCCGCGCTGGCGCTTTCGCCGCCTGTGGCTGAAGGTCGACAACCACGGCCAGCGCAGCCTTAACCTGAAACGCGATATTCGTGGCAACTGGTTTCACAACGGCGAACCGCGCACGGACCTCAGTGAATGCCAGCAGGTGATGCTGTCCGACTCGCCCTTTACCCACACCCCAGCCCTGCAACGCTGCGCCCTGGAAACCGGGCAGAGTGAATCGCTGCAGGTGGCTTATGTCGACCTCTTGACCCTCAAGGTAGAAGCCCGTAGCCAGCGCTATCAGCGCCTGCGTGAGGAAGGAGGAAGAACCCTGTACCGCAGCGAATCACAAGGCAGCAAAAGCCGCGAGCTGACCGTTGACCAGCACGCCCTACTGGTCAAAGCCAGCGATCAGTTTTTGCGCATGAGCTCGCGGGATTTGAAACTTAATACCTGGGTCTGAGCCTGCCTCTGAGTGCAAAAAGCCCCGAGTCAATCGGGGCTTTTTGCACTCAGACTTATTGACCGTCGAGATAACGCTCCACATCCAGCGCCGCCATGCAACCAGCACCGGCCGAGGTGATGGCCTGGCGATAAACATGATCGGCCACATCGCCGGCAGCAAACACTCCCGGCACGCTGGTGGCGGTGGCATTGCCTTCGCGGCCACCGTTGACCACCAGATAGCCGTCTTTAAGCGCCAGCTGCCCCTCAAACAGTGAGGTATTCGGCGTATGGCCAATGGCGACAAACAGACCATCGACACTCAGCTCGTCAAAGCTGCCATCGTTGTTCTTCACCCGCACGCCGGTCACGCCCATATTGTCGCCAAGCACTTCATCCACCTCGGCGTGCAGCTTGAGCACGATCTTGCCTTCGGCGACTCGCGCTTGCAGTTTGTTCTGCAGAATTTTCTCCGCACGGAAGCTGCCACGGCGGTGCACCAAGGTCACCTTGCTGGCGATATTGGCCAGGTACAGCGCTTCTTCCACTGCCGTATTGCCACCACCGACCACAGCCACCTCGCGGTTGCGATAGAAGAAGCCATCGCAGGTGGCGCACGCGGAAACACCCTTGCCCATAAAGCGTTCTTCGCTGGGCAGCCCCAGATAGCGGGCGCTGGCCCCGGTGGCGATGATCAACGCATCACAGCTGTAGGTACCGCTGTCGCCGATCAGGGTGAAGAGCTTGCCGGCCAGGTCCACGGCATTGATATGGTCGTAGACGATCTCGGTCTCAAAGCGCTCGGCATGCTCCTGCATACGCTGCATCAGCGCCGGCCCGGTCAGGCCATGCACATCGCCCGGCCAGTTATCCACCTCGGTGGTGGTGGTCAGTTGGCCGCCGGCCTGCAGGCCGGTAATCAGTAAGGGCTTGAGGTTGGCCCGCGCAGCGTAGACCGCAGCACTATAACCGGCGGGGCCGGAGCCCAGAATGATCAAGCGGGCATGACGATTGGTAGACATCAGCAACTCCACCCGGCAGGGCCGGCAGCAATAAAAAGGGACTTCCACAATCACCAGGGGAAGGCAACAGAACCTGCTTATGACCTGCTGCGCGTCGGTCCTGCTGCGTTAAAAACAGCCTCGGAATGCTCATGTACAAAAGTACACTCCGCTTCCTTGCCTGTTTTTGCCTTGCAGGCTCCTAGCTCGCGAAGTCGTAAGCAGGTTCTTTAGTCGGAAGCCCCGCAAAGGGATAAACCATCAGTGCCGCGCAGCCTATGCTCGCTAGCCGCACGGCGGAAATATGCTTTGCCAATGCCCCATATAGGCAGGCCCTATAACGCGCCCCAGGCAATCGTTAGCGTCCGTTACCGAGGCTTTCACCTGCCTCGCAAAGCCGGTAAGGTCGGCGCGACTTCCACCTCATGGAGACTTCCCCATGCCCGCTCCCGTGCTGACCGGCCCGCAATACCTTAGCGAAGGCCTGAAACTGGTCTTGAGCCCCGGCTTGCGGCTGTTCGTACTGTTACCGCTGACGATCAACCTGATCCTGTTTACCGCGCTGATCGTGGTTTCCATGCAGCAGTTTGCCGGCTGGGTCGACACCTTTATGCCCAGCCTGCCAAGTTGGCTGAGCTTTCTCGAATACGTGCTGTGGCCGCTGTTTGTGGTGCTGGTGCTGCTGATGGTGTTTTTCACCTTCACCTTGCTGGCCAATATCATTGCTGCACCGTTTAACGGCTTTCTCGCAGAAAAGGTCGAGGTGGTGGTGCGCGGCCAGGACGACTTTCCACCGTTCAGCTGGGCCGAGCTGATGGCCATGGTGCCACGCACATTGGGCCGTGAAATGCGCAAGCTCGGCTACTTTCTGCCACGCGCCATTGGCCTGCTGATCCTCAGCTTTATCCCGGTGGTCAACCTGATCGCCGCGCCGCTGTGGCTGCTGTTTGGTGTGTGGATGATGGCCGTGCAGTACATCGACTACCCGGCGGACAACAACAAGCTGAGCTGGCAGGACATGCTCGCCTGGCTGCGCGAGAAGCGCTGGCAGAGCCTGGGTTTTGGTGGCATCACCTACGCAGCCTTGCTGGTGCCGGGACTGAACATTCTGATGATGCCGGCAGCGGTGGCCGGCGCGACGGTGTTCTGGGTACGCGAGCGCGGCGAGCAGACGCTGACGCCCGCCCCCTGAACTTATCCAGCTGTGTCTGGTGCGTATGGCCTCTGTAGGGTGCGCTGTGCGCACCGAAACACCGGCACCAGGTGCGCGCGGCGCACCCTACAACCCACTGACACTTAACCGAACTGCTTAACTGCGCTCCAAGACGCTGCGCAGTGCCTGCATCGAGGCCTGGGATTCGCGCTCAATGCGCCGGCTTAGCAGCAGGCGATTGGCCAGGCGCATGAGCAGATTGTCAAAACCGTACTCCAGGGTGCGAACAAACTCGCAACCGCCTTCCACGTCCTGGCACTCGTAGGTCAGCAGCAGCGCCAGACCGTGATCGCCACGGGCGCTGGCTTGCCAGCGGCGTACCGGTTGATAGTCGAGCACATCCCAGCACAGATGGCCGGCGCGGCCGCCGGCGTGGATGTCCTCTTCAAATACTTCGCCGGCAAGCAACGCCCCTTCGCGGCCGTAGATGCGCAACGAAGACGGATGCCATTCAGGCCAATGCACCGGTGCGGCGGCATAAGTCAGCACCTCGTCCGCCGGGCGGGTGAGACGGATGCGATGCTGCTGACGATTCTGCTGATAGGTCGGCTCCGGTTCCCAGTGCAGGGTGCCGTACAGCCAGTCCATCAGTGGATGGACGATGCCGAAGTTGCGCGCATGCATCAGCTCACGGCGGTGATGCAGGGTGTGCAAGCGGCGCATCTGACGAATCCACGGCAGGTGCGAAATCGGGTGTTCGTCTGGCAGATGCTCGCAGGCGTGCACCACTTCATAGCTCATATACCCCAGCAGCATGCTGCCGGCGAATAGCGCGGCGAGGTTGCCGTCGAGGTGTGCCAGCACCCACCAAATACCCAGCAGCGGCACGCTGTAGAGCACGATCAGCCAGGCCGGAAAGAGGATCACCCGCCAGTCACGCGACGTTTCATAGCGCATCTGGCCTTCGATGAAAAAGCTGTGGTGATCACCCGTGTGGCGCTTGTAGAACAGCTGGCCAAAGCGCGTCTTGTTGTGCCCCAGGCGCTTGTGTACCTGGTACTCGCCCCAACTGAAGAACACCAGGGTCAACGGCACCAGCAGCCACTGCCAGGACGCCACCGCATCCAGCGTGCGCCACAACAGGGTCAGGCAGATCAGACCGTAGGCCAGCACAAAGGCGGCATGCAGCCAAGGGTTGTACAGCGGGTGGATGGCATCCCGGTAACGCGTACGGAAAGCCTGGGCATTGTCATTGTTGTAGGCCACGGCATGACTCCTGTGCAGATTGACAGCAGTCTAGGCGCGGCCAGATCATTCCGATAATGGATATTTAGAAAGAGTATTATTCTTGATAACGAATTTACGCCAGCTCGACCTCAACCTGCTGCTGGTCTTCGACGCCCTGATGCAGGAGGGCAACCTGACCCGCGCCGCCGAACGCCTGCACCTGAGCCAGTCGACCGTGAGCAACGCCCTGGCCCGCTTGCGCCAGCAACTCGGTGAAGAGCTGTTTCTGCGCACAGCACGCGGCCTGACGCCCACCTCCCGTGCCCAGGCCCTGTATGTACCGGTGCGTCAGGCGCTGCGCCTGCTACAGACCGGCCTGGGCCCGGCTGAGCCATTTGACCCGCAAACCCCGCACGTTTTCAGCCTGTCGCTTAACGACTACGCGCAAGCCGCACTGCTGCCCATGCTGCAGGCGCACCTGGCGCGGAGCGCCGCGCAGGTCGAGTTGCTGGTGCAAGCCGATGATGCCGACAGCCTGGTGCACCGCCTGGAAAGCGGCGCACTGGACCTGGCCATCGATTACCTGCACTTCGACTCACCCGACCTTCACTACACGCCGCTGCGCGAAGAGCCGCTGGTAGCCATCGGCCGCGCCGGCCACCCGGCCTTTAGCGGCGGGCTGAGCCTGGAGAATTACCAACAGGCGCGGCATATCACGGTCACCCCGCGCGCCGGGCGCGGCTCGCCGCTGGAGATCGTCCTCGGTTCGGCCAGGGTGCGCCGGCAGGCGGCGTTGCATCTGCCCAACTACCTGCCAATTCCGGCCATCGTTGCCCAGACCGATCTACTCGGCACCGTGCCTGCCCGCCTGGCCGAAGCCTTCGCCCCGGTGCATGCGCTGGAAATCGCGCCGCTGCCTTTCGATATGCCGCCGGTGCAGGTCAGCCTGATCTGGCATCAGCAGCAGCACCACGACCCGGCACACGTCTGGCTGCGCCAACAGCTGATCGAACTGCTCGACTGACATATAAGCGCAACCCTAGCGTCACATGGGCTACATGACGGCGGCAGAGACTGCGTGCATGAACGCACCTACTTTGCATATTGCGCTGATCAGTGAAACCTTTCCGCCGGAAATCAACGGTGTGGCCAACACCCTTGGGCGCCTGGTCGATGGCCTGCGGGGCCGTGGCCATCGCGTGCAACTGATACGCCCACGCCAGGCCGGTGATCAGCGGCGGCCTGCTGACGACCTGCTGCTGACGCGCGGCTGGCCATTGCCTGGCTACCCCGGCCTGCAGTGGGGTCAATCGTCGCTGCACAAGCTGCTGCGCAGCTGGCAGCGGCAGCGCCCGGATGTGTTGTATATCGCCACCGAAGGCCCGCTGGGGCTTTCCGCCCTGCGCGCCGCACGGCGTTTGCAGATCCCCGTGGTCAGCGGTTTTCACACCAATTTCCAGCAGTACACCGGGCATTACGGCTTTGGCCTGTTAACCCGCCTTCTGACCCATTACTTGCGCTGGTTTCATAACCGCTCGCAGCTGACCCTGGTGCCCAGCGTCAGTCAGCAGATCGAGTTGCAACGCCGTGGTTTCGACAACCTGGCGCTGCTTTCACGCGGCGTCGACAGCCAGCTGTTCCACCCGGCCAAGCGCTGCGCGGCCTTGCGCACGAGCTGGGGACTGGAGGAAGGCGATATTGCCATCCTGCATGTCGGCCGTTTGGCGGCAGAAAAGAACTTGGCCCTGCTCAGCAAGAGCTTTCAGGCGCTGCAACAGGCGCACCCGCAGCAGCGGCTGAAACTGATCATGGTCGGCGACGGCCCGCAGCGCGCAAGCCTGCAGCAGCAACTGCCTGATGCAGTGTTCTGCGGCCTGCAGCGCGGCGAAGCGCTGGCTGCGCATTACGCCTCGGGCGATCTGTTTGTCTTTCCCAGCCTGTCGGAAACCTTCGGCAATGTGGTGCTCGAAGCCCTGGCTTCCGGACTTGGCGTGGTGGCGTTTGATCAGGCGGCAGCGGCGCAGCATATCCGCCACGGGCATAACGGCGCGCTGGCAGTGGCCGAGGACGAACAAGGCTTTATCGACGCGGCCAGCTGGCTGCTGACGGATCGAGAAAGCCTGCGCCGGGTACGCCTGAACGCCCGGCAGCACGCCTCACGCCAGGGCTGGCCGGCGATTGTCGAGTTGTTCGAGCAGCATCTGCGCAGCGCCATGCAGCCTGTGCAAGCGCTGCCGGCCGGTAGAACGCAACATTGAAGTGAATATTTGTGGGAGGCGCTTTAGCGGCGAGTTTTACCGCTATTGTCGCGGCTGAAGCCCCTCCTACAACTGCACATCCAGACGCTTGATCAGCTGCACACCCTGCGCACTGATGGCAGCACCATAGGCCAGCACTTCAACACCGGCGCTCACTGCCTCATGCAGGGCAGCGGCATAAGCCGGGTCGATTTCTTCGGCCGGGCGCACCGCATCGATATCTGTCAGGTTGACGCAATACAGCTGCACCGCGCGAATCCCCTCACGGGCCAGTGCCGCCAGCTCACGCAAGTGTTTGCTGCCGCGCTCGGTACGTGCATCGGGAAAGGCAGCAACGCGGCTATCGGCAAAGCCCAGCGTCACGCTCTTGACCTCAACAAACGCCGCGCCTGTGGGGTAGTCCAGGCGAAAATCGATACGGCTGCGTTCCTGGCCATAGGGCACTTCGCGCTTGAGGCCGGTAAAGCCGTTCAACTCGGCGATCAACCCAGCGTGTAACGCTTCCTCGACCAGGGCATTGGCGCGCCCAGTATTGATTACCGCCAGGCGACCATGGGGTGTTTCGCCGACTTCCCAGGTGCCGGGCAGCTTGCGTTTGGGGTCATTGCTGCGACTAAACCAGACTCGCGCACCTTCGCTCATGCAATTGAGCATCGAACCGGTATTTGGGCAGTGGACGGTCAGTTGCTCGCCACTAGCAGTCTCGATATCGGCGAGAAAGCGCTTGTAACGGCGCAGCAGGCGCCCCTCTTCCAGCGGCGGCTCAAACTGCATGGGCTTGCCAGCTGATCAGGCCACGCTTGATTCGCTCCACCGCCTGCTGCAAACGCGGTAAGTCCTGGGTATAGGCAAAACGCACATGCTGCGTCGCCAGGTGGCGACCGAAATCCAGGCCCGGGGTAAAGGCCACATGCTCGGTTTCCAGAAAGTGCTGACAGAAAGCAAAAGCATCACCGCCAAAGGCGCTGATATCGGCATACAGGTAGAACGCGCCCTCCGGCTCCACAGCGATCTTGAAGCCCAGCTCACGCAGGGCTGGCAGGAGGAAATCGCGACGGTTCTGAAACGCGTGGCGGCGCTGCTCAAGGATCTCCAGGGTCTGCGGCTGAAAACAGGCCAGCGCAGCATGCTGAGCCATGCTCGGCGCGCTGATATAGAGGTTCTGCGCCAGCTTCTCCAGTTCCGGCACAGCGGCCGGTGGCGCCACCAGCCAGCCGAGTCGCCAGCCGGTCATGCCGAAATACTTGGAAAAACTGTTAAGTACAAAGGCCTCATCGTCCACATCCAGCACGCTGGCGGCGTCTGTGCCGTAGGTCAGGCCGTGATAGATCTCATCGACCACCAGATGGCCGCCGCGCGCCTTCAGCGCCTGCGACAGCCCGCCCAGCTCATCACGGCTAAGCAAGGTGCCGGTCGGGTTGGCCGGCGAAGCCACCAGCGCACCGACGCTATCTTGATCCCAATAGCGCCCGACCAGCTCGGGTGTTAGCTGATAACGCACATCCGGGCCAACTGGCACCAGCTGCGCCGCGCCTTCGACCAAGCGCAGAAAGTGGCGATTGCAGGGATAACCGGGGTCGGCCAGCAACCAGTGCTTGCCCGGATCGACCAGCAGACTGCTGGCCAGCAGCAGCGCGCCAGAGCCGCCGGGGGTGATCAGAATGCGCTGCGGGTCGATATCCAGACCGTAACGTTGGCCATAGAAACTGGAAATCGCCTCACGCAGGGCCGGCAGGCCGCGCGCGGCGGTGTAACGGGTGTGGCCATCGGCCAGCGCCGCCTGCCCGGCGGCTACAATCGGCGCGGCGGTGGTAAAGTCCGGCTCGCCGATTTCCAGGTGGATCACATCATGGCCATCGGCCTGCAACTGATTGGCACGGGCCAGCAGCGCCATCACGTGAAAAGGTTCTATGGCGCGGCTACGCGCACTGTAGGACTGAGCCATGGGGCTGCCTTACTCGGGATTAAGGCGCGGATTCTAACAGGCCGTTGAAAAACTACCTGCGTTGGCAATACTGCGTTAAAAACAGGCTCGGTAAGCCGCTTGCCGCTAACGCGCTTTAGCGCGACCCGAAGGGCGAGTGAAACGAGTAATGCTCATGTACAAAAGTACACTCCGCTTCCTCGCCTGTTTTCGCCTTGTCTTGCCTGCCTCGCCTACATTTTTCAACGGCCTGTCGCCGCATACCCGGCGCAGCTTCGACAACCGGGAGTGGCGCAGGCTGAGTTGTTCTGGTAAGTTCGCCCGCTTGCAGCCGCAGGGCCAGTTCTACTTGATGTGGAATTGGCAAGGGACACCGTCCTGCGCAGTGGATTAGAGAGAGTGAGAGGCGGTCATCCATGCCCACCAAAGCAAAAGCAAAAAGCAGCCAACTGACTCGCGGTTTCGAGCCCTATAAAGAAACAAAGGGCGAGGAATACATGGGTGAGCCGATGCGCGCCCACTTCACCGGCATCCTTAACAAGTGGAAGCTGGAGCTGATGCAGGAAGTTGATCGTACTGTGCACCACATGCAGGACGAAGCAGCCAACTTCCCCGATCCAGCGGACCGTGCCAGCCAGGAAGAAGAATTCAGCCTGGAACTGCGCGCCCGTGATCGCGAGCGCAAGCTGATCAAGAAGATCGACGAAACCCTGCAGCTGATTGAAGACAACGACTACGGCTGGTGCGACTCCTGCGGCGTGGAAATCGGCATCCGCCGCCTCGAAGCCCGCCCCACCGCCACCCTGTGCATCGATTGCAAGACGCTGGCGGAAATCAAGGAAAAGCAGATCGGTTCCTGATCTGACCCAGAGGGTGCTTCGGCACCCTCTGTTGTTTCTGGCCTCCTCAGATGAACACACCCGCCTACATCGGCCGCTTCGCCCCCACCCCGAGCGGTTACCTGCACTTCGGCTCACTGGTCGCCGCCCTGGCGTCGTACCTGGACGCGCGCGCGGTAAACGGCCGCTGGCTGCTGCGCATGGAAGACCTCGACCCGCCACGGGAAGTCGCCGGGGCCCAGGCCGGGATTCTCAGCACCCTGGAAAGCTACGGCTTTGAATGGGATGGCGAGCTGGTGCGGCAGAGTGAGCGTCACAGCGAGTACGCCGCCCTGGTCGAACGCCTGCTGAACCAGGGCCTGGCCTATGCCTGCACCTGTTCACGAAAGCAGCTGGAAGGCAGCCAGGGTATCTACCCTGGCACCTGCCGCAATGCCGGCCACGGCTTTGCCGACGCCGCGATTCGCCTGCGTGTGCCTGAGCTGAGCTACCACTTTGTCGACCGAGTGCAGGGCGATTACCGTCAGCACCTGGGCCGCGAGGTGGGCGATTTCGTGATTCGTCGCCGCGATGGCCTGTATGCCTACCAACTGGCCGTGGTGCTCGACGATGCCTGGCAGGGCATCACAGATATAGTGCGCGGCGCAGACCTGCTCGACTCCACCCCGCGCCAGCTGTACCTGCAGGAGCTGCTCGGCTTCTCGCAACCGCGCTATCTGCATGTGCCGCTGATTATCCAGCCCGATGGCCACAAGCTGGGCAAATCCTACCGCTCGCCACCGCTGCCGGCTGACCAGGCTACGCCATTGCTGATCCGCGCCCTGCGTGCGTTGGGCCAGCAACTGCCGGACGCAGCGGACTATGGCGAACCGACTGAATTGCTGCGCTGGGCCAGCCAGCATTGGGACGCCACACGTATTCCACGCAGCCTGACCCTGGCCGAAGCGCAGCTGCGCTAAGTCAATCGACTCAACCCTCGGCAGCCGGCTCGGCCAATAACTCAGCCAGCTCATCGCAACCACCCTGCACCGCCGCCAGCGCTTGCCCGCAAAGCGCTCGGTAACGCTGCAACACCTGCTCGCCGGTTTCTGTCAGCTGCGTACCACCGCCATGTTTGCCGCCGGCCAGGGTGCTGACCAGCGGCTGCTTGAAGCTGCGGTTCATGGTTTCCACCAAGAGCCAGGCGCGTCGATAGGACATGCCCAGCGCCCGAGCCGCCGCACTGATCGAGCCATGCTGGGCAATCGCCTCAAGCAGATCAGCCTTGCCTGGACCAAGCGCAATATCACTGCCGTTATGCAGGCGGATTTTCAGGTCGAGACGATACATTGGCGTACCCAATGACTTATGCAGTGATCAAGGCCGCATCGACGATCTGCTGCGCCTCGCTGAAGATGCGCTGCAGGTGTGCCGCATCGCGGAAGCTCTCAGCGTAGATCTTGTAGATGTCTTCGGTGCCGGAAGGTCGCGCGGCAAACCAGCCGCCCTCGCTGATCACCTTGATGCCGCCAATCGCCGCGCCGTTGCCCGGTGCCTTGTCGAGCACCTGGGTGATGGCATCGCCGGCCAGTTCACGGCTGCTGATCTGCGCGGGCGAGAGTTTGCCCAGGGTCTTCTTTTGTGCGGGGGTTGCCGGCGCGTCGACGCGGTCGGCGTAGATTGCGCCGAACTCATCGCTCAGGCCCTGATACAGCTCGCCCGGATCGCGGCCACAGACGGCGGTCATCTCGGCAGCCAGCAGCGCCAGGGCGATGCCGTCCTTGTCGGTGGTCCAGACCCGGCCATCGCGGCGCAGGAAGGTCGCCCCGGCGCTTTCTTCGCCGCCAAAGCCCAGCGAGCCGTCGAACAGGCCGCCGGCAAACCACTTGAAGCCCACCGGCACTTCCTCCATCGGCCGCCCCAGGCGCGCGGCGACGCGATCGATCATCGCGCTGCTGACCAGGGTCTTGCCCACCGCCGCGCTGGCGCTCCACTGCGGCCGGTGCTGGAACAGGTAGTCGATGGCCACGCTGAGGAAATGGTTGGCCGGCAACAGGCCGACACTCGGCGCAACGATGCCGTGGCGGTCGTAGTCGGTGTCGCAGGCAAAAGCGATGTCGTAACCATTTTTCAGGCCGATCAGGCGCTGCATGGCGTGGCTGGAGGATGGGTCCATGCGGATCTGCCCATCCCAGTCCAGGCTCATAAAGGCGAACTGCGGATCGATGACCTGGCTGACCACATGCAGATTCAGGCCGTACTGCTCGGCGATGCGCCCCCAGTAATGCACGCCCGCGCCGCCCAGCGGATCGACGCCCAGGCGCAGACCCGCGGCGCGGATCGGGGCGAAGTCGATGACATTACCCAGATCACTTACATAGCTGCCGAGGTAATCGTATGCCTGCACATTGGCCGCCTGCCGCGCCTGTGCCAGGGGCAGGCGCTTGACCTCGCGCAGGCCGCCTTCGAGCAGCGCATTAGCGCGGTTCTCCACCCAGGTGGTGATATCGCTGTCGGCCGGGCCGCCATTGGTGGGGTTGTACTTGAAGCCGCCGCAATCCGGCGGGTTGTGCGACGGGGTGATGACGATGCCATCGGCCAGGCCCGAGCTGCGACCCTGGTTGTGCACCAGGATGGCCTGACTGATGGCCGGCGTCGGGGTGAACTCGCCACCGGCCGAGATCATGGTCTGCACGCCATTAGCCGCCAGCACTTCAATCGCACTGTCCAGCGCCGGCTGCGACAGAGCATGGGTATCGGCGCCAATAAACAGCGGGCCATTGATGCCCTGGGCCACCCGGTAATCGCAGATAGCCTGACTGATCGCCAGCACATGGGCCTGGTTGAAGCTGTGCGCCAGGGAACTGCCGCGATGCCCGGAGGTGCCGAAGGCCACGCGCTGGCTCGCCACGCTGAGATCCGGCTGCAAGTCGTAATAGGCCGCCAGCAGCGCGGAAATGTCAGTCAACAAGGAGGCAGGAGCCGGCTGACCGGCCAAAGGATGAATACGCGCGCTCACAAAAACTCCGAGGAGGATAGAACCCAGCAAAAGTGCGCAAGCTTAGCAGGCCAGCGCGCCTAAACGCAGCGCCTACAGATGGGTTTGCGCTATCCTTGCGGCCCATTTCTTATGCCGCAGGATGACCCGATGAAAGCTCAGCTCGAAGAACTGATCAGCAAGATAAGCTCGGGCTGCATGCTGGCCGAAGAAGTCGCACGCATCGCCGATGAAGCCGCTCGGGCCTACGCCGACCCACAGGCGTTTCTCGCTGCCAACCCGGACATCAATTACGACGACAGCTTCCCCATCCCGCTGGGTGAGTGGGTGGTGGTCGGCAGCCTGCCGGAAACCGTGCTGTTTCAGGCCGACAGCTATGACGCGCTGTTCCAGCAGATCACCGAGTCCTTTGGCCCGCAAGTGAGCTTTGTGCTCAAACCCAAGCAACTGGTGAAGGTTGAACCGCTGAAAGCGCTGAACCGTATCCAGGTGCAACTCGCCAGCCTCAGCCCGGAAACCAAGGGCTATGTGCTGCTGGATTTCAGCGAACCACTGGACGACGAACTACAGGCCGTACTGGTGTACAGCACGGATCTGCCGAGGGTGATGGAGTTGGCGGTGGAGGTCGGCATCTACGCCGCACCGGCCTATGAGGCGCTAAAGGCCGCGCAAGAAGCCGAATAGACGCAAAGCCTGGTCGGTCAGGAATTATTGCGGCGCAACTCCGCCAGCTTGGCGGCCAGCTGATCCAGCTCGGCGCTCTGCCCGGGTTGCAGTTGCCGCAGCACCGCCTGGCTCAGGCGCAGCTGCCGGATAAACCGCCGGCAGTGCTGACACATGGCCAGGTGCAGGCGCACCGACATACGCGGGCGCAGGCCGAGCTGACCATCGAGAAACTCGCTGGAGCGGGCCACCAGTTCCTTGCAGCTCAACATTGGCCGGTCTCCTCAAAATGCTCCAGGGTGGCGAATACCTTGAGCCGCGCGCGGTGCAGCAGCACCCGCACATTGGAGAGCGAGACCTGCAAAAGATTACAGATTTCCTCCAATTCCAGCCCTTCACGTTCACACAGGTGCAACACGCTGCCTTGCAGCTCGGACAAGCTGGCCAGGGTTTTCTCCAGACACTCACGTAACTCGTCCTCGGTCAGCAGGGCTTCCGGAGAGTCGTGGTGCCAGGCATGTGGCGCCAGCAGCCAGTGACCATCGGCGCTGAAGCGCTCATCGCCGATGCTGCCATGGGGCGCGGGAATATCGTCGAGCAGGATTTCGCGGCGATTGCCCTTGAGACGGGTTTTTGCGGTATTGGCGGTGATGGTCAGCAGCCAGGTTTTCAGGCTGGAGCGCGCCTGAAAACCATCGAGGCTGCGCACCACGGCCAGCCAGGCGTCTTGCACCACTTCATCAGCATTGCGGCTGCCGACAATGGCAAAGGCCACCGCGCGCATCGCCCCCTGATAGGTGGCGACCAGTTCGCGGTAGGCCTTCTGTTCGCCCGCCCGCAGGCGAGGAAGGAGATCAGCGTCATTTACCGGCATAGGCAAAATCGCCTTAAGGTCGTAGCGAGCGCAGGGCAGGCAAGGCGAAAACAGGCGAGGACGCGGAGTTTACGAGTTGTAAATGAGCAGTACTCACTCCGTTCGCCCTCACAGGCCACCCCTTGGGCGTTCAGTGGCAAGCCACTGTCCGAGCCTGTTTTCAACGCAGCATCCCCAAGCGCAGTAGACATTAAGGTGATTTTTAATGCTTGCGCAGGATCACGCTACCAATCGAGTAGCCCGCACCGAACGAGCTGAGCACACCGAGGGCGCCGCTCGGCAGGTCTTCCTGGTATTTGTGCAGGGCGATCACCGAACCGGCCGAGCTGGTGTTGGCGTAGGTGTCGAGAATCACCGGCGCTTCGCCTGGCTCAGCATCACGGCCGAGCAGCTTGCGCGCGATCAGCAGGTTCATATTGAGGTTGGCCTGGTGCAGCCAGAAGCGCTTCACATCGCCGACGTTCAGCTTGTTCTCGGCCAGGTGCGCGGCAATCAGCTCGGCAACCATCGGGCAGACATCCTTGAATACCTTGCGGCCTTCCTGGACGAACAGCTTGTCACGGGCGCCAACGCCCTCTTCCGCACAGCGGTTGAGGAAGCCGAAGTTGTTGCGGATGTTATTGCTGAACTGGGTGATCAGCTTGGTGCCGACGATATCGAACTGATAATTCGAGGTGGCTTGGTCGGCACGCTCGATAATCACCGCCGTGGCGGCGTCACCGAAGATAAAGTGGCTGTCGCGGTCACGGAAGTTCAGGTGGCCGGTGCAGATTTCCGGGTTGACCATCAGGATCGCGCGGGCCTGGCCCAGCTGCACACTGTTGGCCGCAGCCTGGATGCCGAAGGTGGCCGAGGAACAGGCCACGTTCATGTCATAGCCGAAACCTTGGATGCCCAGCGCGGCCTGCACTTCAATCGCCACTGCCGGGTAGGCGCGTTGCAGGTTGGAGCAGGCGACGATCACGCCGTCGATATCCGCCGCCGTTTTGCCGGCACGCGCCAGGGCGTCCTTGGCAGCGCCTACGGCCATTTCGCAGAGGATGCCCCAATCTTCGTTACTGCGTTCCGGGATGCGTGGCGCCATGCGTTTGGGGTCGAGGATACCGGCCTTGTCCATGACAAAGCGGCTCTTGATGCCGGAGGCTTTTTCAATAAAACCGCTGCTCGACTCGCTCAGCGCTTCGACTTCACCGCTGGCGATGGCCGCCGCGTTTTCGGCATTGAACTGCTGTACATAGGTGTTGAACGACTCGACCAACTCATCGTTGGAAATACTGTTAACCGGGGTATAGAGGCCGGTACCACTGATCACGACGTTATGCACAGTCATTCCTCTTGTTCTTCGCCGCAGGCAGCGGCCAGTTATGCAATGCGCCCAGGGCTATGCGGCCATGGGCAAAAATGGGCTGACAGGCTCAGCAAACTCGATCCATGAAACGTCCTGTTACGGGCTTCGGAGTTTGCCACAGCCAGGGGGCGTTCGTCCGCTCAGCACGTCAGGCCGATTGCAACAAGCGGTCGGCTATTGAGGCAAAGATGCTCGCAACGTCGTACAAGGCACATCACTCCAGGGCCCATCAGGCGTAGCGCAGGCGGGCATGTAGACCGCTCACCCGTCCGGGGGATAGATGATTGTCGGACAATCTATATGCTCGCCTTTCCCTAATAACAAGAAAGGTGTTCGTCATGCGCAAGCTGTTGCTATTGCTGGTGCTGAGTTTTGCCCCCTTGAGCCAGGCCGCCGTTGGGGTATTCCCTGACAGCACCTTCCAGAACCTCGACCATGGCCTGTACTGGTTCGGCTATGGCGACAGCTGGCAGAAGGCCGTACCCGGCCAGAGCAATGCCTATTACGTAGCCAACAAGCCGACGCTGATTTATATCCACGGCTGGCAGAATGGCTCCAGCCAGAACAAGAACCGCGAAACCTTCAACCGTAAGGATGCTGGCGGCCCCGATCTGGACCTGGCCAACGCCTGGCTGGCGGCAGGCTACAACGTCGGCGTGTTGTACTGGAACCAGTTCGCCGATGAAGGTGAAGTGAAAGACGCCGAAGCCAAGATCTGGACCGCCAGTGGCCCACGCGCCATGCGCTGGCGCAACAGCAGCGGGGTGTACAGCACGGGCCCAACTCAATCGGCCAGCGACCTGCTGTTCAACAGCTACAAAGCCAACCTGGCAGGCTACAGCGGCAACAATATCCGCATCACCGGGCATTCGCTGGGCAACCAGATGGCCATCGTGCTGACCAAGAAAATCAGCGATGCGGTCAGCGCCGGTACGGTTAACAGCAAACTGCTGCCTAAGCGCGTTGCCCTGCTCGACCCCTTCTACTCCAACAACGCGAAAAGCTACCTGGGCAACAAGTGGGTCGGCGAAGTCTGCCGCACCTATGTCAGCGAGCTGAAAACCAAAGGCGTGATCTTCGAGACCTACCGCACCTCCGGGGCCAGCAGCACCGGCTTTATCGGCGACAGCAACACCGGGCTGATGAACATGACCGCCTTCAGCGAACTCAAGCCCTGGTACTTCAACGCCACACAGCTGACCGAGAAGCACAATGCAGCAGTCTGGCACTACCTGTGGTCGTTCAGCAGCAACCCACCACTGATCAGCGGCACCAGCAACCAGGCCGCCTCGGCGAAAACCAGCGACAGCCGCATTACGACCCTGATGAACGGCAGCAAGAAGCTGGTGCAGGATCAGGGCGCCTATAGCAAGGAGCCGTCCGACGACAACTTCAAGGAGGCCAATCGCTGATTACCAGGCGCCGCCCAGGCTGATCATGACGACCGCGCAGCTCAAGTCGGCTTGACTATCCGGGCACAGCATGAAAAAACAGAGGCACGCAGGGCCGCGCAAGGCCCTGCACTCCCCTGCTTCTGGATACCTGTCTTATGGCCCTGCATACCTGGCTGCTCTTTGTTACAGCGGTGTTCGGCCTGGCGCTGACGCCCGGCCCCAACGGCCTGCTCGCCCTTAGCCATGGTGCACTGTACGGCCATCGCAAAACCCTGTTTACGGTCAGCGGCGGTGTGCTCGGCTTCACCCTGCTGATGGCTTTGTCGATGCTCGGCATCGGCACCTTGCTGCAAGCCTCGGCACAGGCCCTGACCATTCTCAAATGGCTCGGTGGCGCCTACCTGATCTGGCTGGGCATTCAACTTTGGCGCGCGCCGCCTCTGCATCTGAGCATGGCCGAGAAAGCTGAGGCGCAAAGCGGGCTCAAGCTGTTCCGTCAGGGCCTGCTGTCGGCACTGTCCAACCCCAAGGTGATCCTGTTCTTCGGTGCCTTTCTGCCGCAGTTTCTCGACCCACGCGGCGACCTCTGGCTGCAGTTCGCCATCATGGCGCTGACTTTTGCCGTGGTTGAAGGCAGCGTCGAATACCTGCTGGCACGCATGGCCCATCGCGTTCGCCCCTGGCTGCAACGCAGCGGCAAAGGCTTCAACCGTTGCTGTGGCGGGCTGTTTGCACTGATGGGCGCTGCCCTGCCGATGACACGCTGAACCGTCTCGGCCAGACAGGACCCACCCCGGTGCTCAAGCTGTTGCCCGCACTGCTGTTGCTCGCCTTGAGCCATTCCGCATGCGCCGAAGAACGGGCACTGCGCTTCTCGATCAACGACAGCTGGGCCATGCCCATGGTGCACATCGAAAACGGCCAGGCCGTGGCTGGCATTCTCGTTGACCTGCAACAGCGCTTGGCGGCCAAGGTTGGGCGCAAGGCTGAACTGCTGGTAATGCCACGCCTGCGCGTACAACAAGCGCTGGATAATGGCGAAATCGATGTGCGCTGCTACGTCAGCCCGAACTGGGTCAACGGTGGCCACTACCGCTATATCTGGAGCCTGCCGTTCATGAGCCAGCGCGATGTGCTCGTCGGCACCCGTGCAGCAAACCTGCAAGCCGAACAGTTGCAAGGCGAGCGCCTGGGCACCGTGCTCGGTTTCGCCTATCCACGCCTGGAGCCGCTGTTCGCCAGCGGCTAGTTGCAGCGCGAAGACGCCCGCACCCAGGACCTGGCGCTGCTCAAACTGAGTGCTCACCGTTACCAGTACGCCATCAGCAACGAGCTCTCGCTGCACTGGTTCAACCGCCAGCAACCCGCAGAGCAGAAACTGCACATTCTCAGTGAAATAGCCTCCGACCCGATTGCCTGCATTATCCGCGACGCCCCCGACGTTCCCACCACAGCCCTGCTGCGTGCCATGGTGCAGATGAAACAGGCGGGCGAGTTCGACGAGTTGCTGGCGCGCTACCGCTGAGCCAGTAACAAGCGCCACGCCAATGGCTCAAGCCACCGGCAGCGGCGCAACATCTGCAGAGGTCGCTACGTCATTCAAGCCCAGCTGCTCAGGCTGGCCATTCCAGACCTGCAACGACCGTCCGGTACCACTCAGCAACCAACCACTGCGCCCACCCACCAGGGTGCTGACGGCATGCGCTCGCCCCAGTGGGTTGTGCCGGGCCATCAGCAGCACACTGTCGCGCAGCCAGGCCAAACTGCGGCTGTGGGATTGGAACAGCGGCGTCAGCAGGCGACTGGCCTGACGGTAGTAACGCAAGTGATCGCGTCGGCTGCGGGCATAGGCGACAAACACAGCCTGCCAGTTGCAATCCGCCAGCGTGCTCTGTGTGCTGACCGCTGCGGCTAATGCCGCTGCATCGACCAGAGCCATATTCGCGCCCTGGCCGAGCTGCGGGCTCATGGCATGGGCACAATCGCCGATGGCGATTACCCGGCCGTCGTGCCACTGCTGCATACGCACATCGGCATACACCGCCTGGCTCAGTTGCTCGGGGCGCTCGATCAGCTCAATAAAGGGTTCGGCTGCGCTGCCGGCCAATTGCCGCACCTGGGTTTTCCAGGCAGCCAAGCCGGCTTCACGCCAGGCGCCGAACTGCGCCACCGGCAGGCTCCAGAACAGGCTGCTCAGCGGCTGCTCGCGATTATCGTGAGTACACCCCGTGGGCATGATGCCGAACATCTGCGCGCAGTCGCGGTACCACTGGCGCAGATCGGTGGCATCCGGCGCGCTTGGTGACGACGCCGGGGTTGGCACAATGCTCCACAGCGCGCCCCAGGGGTATGGCTGTAGCCATTGTTTGACCTGCATCTGCCCTCGCAGGGTCGAACGCACACCATCAGCCAGCACCAACGCGGCGAACTCGCCAAATGGCTGCTCGACGCCCTGCTCGTCCTGGCGATACAGCTGCACATGGCTGCCATGCTGGCTGAAGCGGCTGATATGCACGCCAGTTTCAACCTGCACACCGGCCTGCCGCGCTGCATTGAGCAAGGCGGTGAGCAATACACTGCGATGAATGCCCATGCCGAAACTACCGGGCTGCCAGTGCGCGTAACGGGTATCGAGAATCACCCGGCCATTGCCCGAGGTGCCGTACAAGCGGCTGACCGCAGCCCCCAAGCCGCTGCACTCGGCAAACAGCCCCAGTTGCTGCAACACCGCCAGCCCGGAGGGTTGCAACAACACCCCGGCACCGACCGGCTGCAGCTGCGGCACCCGCTCCAGCAGGCGCACACGGAAACCCTGGCGGGCGAGGAACAACGCCGTGGCCAACCCCGCCGTACCGGCCCCGACAATGGCAATCGGCAATCCCTTCACGATCCGTCTCCGTCAATTAACCGAGCGGATTCTACCCTTGCCGCTTGCCCGAGCCGCCATATATCGCAGCCGATTACCGCCAGCCTGAGCGCCAACACACACCCTATGTCGGCAAGCAGCAGAACCCGGTAGGTCGGTAGAAATAGGACGATACGACCCTGCTCGACGAACAGCCACAGCGGGTGCGCGTATTTATGCAATGGCTGGAAGGGTTACTGAGCGAACACACCGGCACCTGACGGGCAGGCACCGGTGCATCAGGCGTTACTGAGTTACCGGCAGAATGTCGAAACCCTTGCGGTTGTCGCTGACGATGCGGAAGTCCTGCTGTGTGCCTGGCTGAACTTTCACCGCCAGCTCGCGGCGCAGGCGGCCCATGCCACACAGGGTGTCGTCCATTTCATCGATGCCGATACCCAGCACGCGGGTGCCGACCGGCACCTGGAAGCGAACCAGCTCTCCCACGCCAATGCGCGCGGCCACTTTGCGATCCACCAGAACGGCCACATAGCAGCCCGCCCCCATACCGCCAAAATCGCGGTTCACCGACAACTGCCCGCCCTGCTCCAGCGGCTGCTGATAGCCCAACAGACGATCCGCTGGCACAGGCTTGATATGTTCGGGCGCAGCCTTCCAGGACGAGCAGCCGGCCAACAGCAACAGCGGTAAAACGGCACCAATCAATCGCATGGGAGCCCTCCATGGGCGCAAGGAACAGCAAAGGAAACGCGCTTGAGTATTGCCTCAGCCGCAGCCGACCTCAAGTCGCGCTGTGCTCGGTTTTCAGCCCGCGATACGTTTCAGCAGACGCGCCTGCAAGGCCGCCAACTCTTGCGGTTCAGCCTTGCCACCGGCGTGTACGCTGAGTTTCTCACCGGCATAGCGCGGCACGATATGCATATGGATGTGAAACACCGTCTGCCCGGCTGGCGCGCCGTTGAACTGCGCCACCTGCACCCCGGCTGGCTCCAGCTCGTCGACGATCACTCCCGTCAGCTTCTGCACCACGGCCATTACCTTGCTCAGGCTGTCGGCATCAATTTCCAGGATATTGCGCGCCGCCGAGCGCTTGGGAATAACCAGGGTATGACCAAATGACTGCGGGAAGACATCGAGGAAAGCCAGTACATCCTCATCTTCGTAGAGTTTGTAGCAAGGGGCTTCACCGCGGATGATCTGGGCAAAGATATTCTGGCTGTCGTATTCGCCGTGCAGGCTCATGTCGAGAAACTCCGTACAAGGTGGCGGAAAACTCGCACCATACCGGACTCGCTCGCACCCAGGGAACTGCTCACCATTGCCCAGAGCAATGGGCATTAACGAAACAATCGATTTTGTTCAGGTTGCCGGGCATGGTCTGATGCCTCGCACCCCTTTCTCGTCCAGATTCGGAGCCCGCATGACCGACCTTTCACGCTTCCCCATCACCCATAAATGGCCCGCTCAGCACCCCGAACGCCTGCAGCTGTATTCGCTGCCCACACCCAACGGCGTCAAGGCTTCGATCATGCTGGAAGAGATCGCTCTGCCCTATGAAGCGCACCTGGTCAGCTTCGACAGCAACGATCAGCTCAGCAGCGAATTCCTCTCGCTCAACCCCAACAACAAGATCCCGGCGATCCTCGACCCCAATGGCCCGGACGGCAAACCACTGGCGCTGTTCGAGTCCGGCGCGATTCTGATCTACCTGGCCGAGAAAAGCGGCCAGCTGCTGGCCGAGGATGCCGCCACACGTTATGAAACCCTGCAGTGGCTGATGTGGCAGATGGGCGGTGTTGGCCCGATGTTCGGCCAGCTGGGCTTCTTCCATAAGTTCGCTGGCAAGGACTACCCGGACAAGCGCCCACGTGACCGTTACGTGGCGGAATCCCAGCGCCTGCTGGGCGTGCTGGAGCAGCGCCTGCAAGGTCGCAGCTGGATCATGGGCGAGGCCTACAGCATCGCCGATATCGCCGTGTTCCCCTGGGTGAGAAACCTGGTGGGCTTTTATGAGGCTGGCGAGCTGGTGGAGTTCGAGCGGTTCAGCAATGTGCAGCGCGTGCTGCAGGCCTTTGTTGCCCGCCCGGCGGTGATCAAGGGGCTGGCCACTCCGGCACGTAGCTAAGTCGGCCGTCAATCGCCTATGAGCCAGGCTGTTTTGCGCACGCGAAAGCAGCCTGGCAGAGCGCCATAAGCAGTTAGCGGGCAGGCGCGCTCATGTATTCACCCAAGCGCGTGACCTGGCCAGCGAACCGTGTAGAATCCCGCGCCCCAAAAATGCAGGAGACAACACGTTGGCCATTCACTACTCCGCTGCCCCGGACAATATCGCATGCGGACGCACAGGTTCGAACCTGAGCAGCACCCAGGATGTAACGCAGGTTTCCTGCAAACTCTGCCTGCGCAGCGTGGAAAAGGGCAGCGCTGAGCCTATCCGTAAAACCCCCAGCCTGGCTGAACTGAGAGCCGCCGCGAAGGCCGCCAAAGCGAGCCAGGCCGCAGCTGAAACAGCCCAAGCCAACACCGCCCTGAGCCCTCGTGCCGAATGGCAGAAACGCCTGGAGCAACTGCCTGGCAAACAGCGCTTGCCACGCGGAGTGGCTCGCCAAACCCTGGTATAAACAAACCTCTGCGGATGCTTCTGGCATCCGCTTTGGCCGCCTGCTGCTCACCAGCAGGCGGTCTCTCGCTGCACTAACCACCCTCTTCAGCTGCGTAGGCCGCACTCCGGCTGTTGCTCTTCAAACCACACACAAGCTGACTGACGTTAAAGCCCCAGCTGCGAAAGCCCTGGATGGTCGTCAGGGCGGCGACCCAGTGGCCAGTGAAATTTGCGCTCGGACTCCTGGATCGGCAGGTCGTTGATGCAGGCAAAGCGATGCGCCATCAGGCCGTTTTCGGCGAATTCCCAGTTCTCGTTGCCGTAGGAGCGAAACCAGTTGCCCGAGTCATCGTGCCATTCATAGGCATAGCGCACGGCGATGCGGTTATCGGTAAACGCCCACAATTCCTTGATCAACCGGTACTCCAGCTCCTTGCGCCATTTGCGCTCTAAAAACGCCTGCGCTTCGGCACGGCTGGTGACGAATTCGGCGCGGTTGCGCCATTGGGTGTCCGGGGTATACGCCATAGCCACTTTGGCAGCATCACGGCTGTTCCAGCCATCTTCGGCGAGGCGGACTTTTAGCAGGGCCGATTCGCGGGTAAAGGGTGGAATAGGTTGACGGACTTCAACGATAGACATTGCGGTGGCTCCTGTATGGGCTGAGGGATGGCGTAACGGGTGGCGCAAAACGGCGTGTCCGTAAGGCGGCAAACAGCCGCTTCACCACACGCAACAGCGCCGCATTGACGTCGTGGCCTGGGTACTCAGAACCAGGCAGCAACTGCGGCAGTAAATAATTCACCTCCCAGTGCCCTGGCGTTTCACTCGATGCATCGGGTGCGTCGTAGCGCTCCACTGTTTCGCGGTTCATGTCGCAGCACCTCACTAGAGTTCAAGCACCAGGGGTTGGATAGCGCCGTCCAGCGCTGCCGGTACGGCGCAGCAGATCAATACGCTGTCACCCTCGGGCAGTTGCGCCGGTGGATTGGGGTAATGCACGTGGCCGCTGACCAGGCGCGTTTTGCAGGTGCCGCACGAGCCACCCCGGCAGCTAAAGTCCGGGCTCAGGCCGCGGCTCTCGGCCAGCTCCAGCAGGCTGCCACTGCCTGGCGCCCAGCGCGCTTCCTTCGCTGATGAGGCGAAATAGACCGGTACTGGAGCGCTGGCGGCGGGTAGCTGCACGGGAGCGGCAAGCGGTTCGGGCGCCAGGCGTTGCAATGTCGAAGGGCCAAATGCCTCGGCATGGATGCGCTCATCCGGGATGTTCAGCGCCCGCAGCCCGTCATACATGGCCTGCAAAAAACCGCCGGGACCGCACAGGTAAAAGTCGTAGTCATCCAGCGGCAGCCGCGCCTTGACCTGGTCGAAGTCGAGGCGGCCGGTGATCTCAAAATCACGCCCCACAACCGCCTCAGCGCCAGGGCTACTGAGCGCGCGGTGGATATGCAGGTGCTCGGTATCGTGCTGTTGCAGCGCCTTGAGTTCGGCCTGAAATGGCAGGTCCGCCAGGGTTCGGGCGCTTTGGAACAGGTGCACAGGGCGTTGCCGCTGCTGCTGACTATTCTGCGCAGCCAGCTCGCGGAACATCGAGAGCAAGGGCGTAATGCCGACCCCAGCGGCAATCAACACCACCGGGCGCTCGGTTTCCTCGATCAATGTGAAGCTGCCCATGGGCGGGCGCACCTCCAGCACATCGCCAACCTGCACCTGCTGGTGCAGATGCTGCGAAGCCGGCCCCTGGGCTTTAACGCTGATGCGGATATGCCCATCGGACGGCGCGCTGGAGACGCTGTAGGTACGGATCAGCGGGGCCTCAGCGTCAGCTGTTTGCAGGCGTAGCGGCATATGCTGCCCAGGGGTGAACGCCACCGCCGCGTTATCCAGCGGCTGGAGATAAAACGAGCGAATGTCCTGGCTCTCCTGCTGCACCTGGGTCACGCGCCATTGCTGCCACTGCCGGCGTTGCTCGCTCTGCCGCAGTTTCGCGTCCGCCTCTGCCCAGGTGCCGGTGGCCAGGCTGGTCGGTGCGTAATCGTGAAACGTCCAGCGCAAGGCGGTTGCCGCTGGGCGCAGCACGGCCTGCTCAACCTCGAAGGTCCACAGGCGCTCGGCACTTTCGAAGGCGTGGATCATCGGGCTGTCGAGAATCAGTTCGGTGCGGCCAGTGAGTTGCAGGATGTCGCCCGTGGCGAAATCGACAAACAGCAGCCCCGCAACCGGATTGGCCTGCAGATTGCCCAAGGTGTTGAAGAATAGGTTGCCGGCGTAGTCGGGGATGGTCAGCCGGTTGCCTTCGACTTTGACAAAGCCGGCGCGGCCACCCCGGTGCGAGACGTCGACCGAGCGATTGCTCGCGTCATGATCGAAATAGCTGGCGATAAAAAAGGTATCGGCCTCACGAATCATCGCGGTGGTACGGTCATTCAGTTCGGTGAAGTTCTCGCGCGCGGCGCGCGGCGGCGGCTCCGATGTGCGCGTATAAGCGCGCGCCTGGATGTACTTGGGGCAGTTGCCGTAAGAGTGCTCGACCGCCACGCTCAGGCCATCGGCTGACACCTGCTGGATCAATCCGTTGATGCGATTGCGCCGACGCGTATGCAACTCGATGCCGAGCAAGCCAATCGCCTGACCGGCTTGTAGGCCGCTGGCGGCCGGGTCCTGCGCATCGGGCTGAACTGCCAATAGCAACTGCTGCGGATCGGGCGAGGTGACGAAGCCTTCCGGCCCCTCCAGCAGGGTCGCCCAGGGCCGCTGCTGCGCATCGACTGCACCGACGACCATAAACGGCAGTTGCTGGTAGAACTCACGGTGCTGATCAGGCATGTAATCACGGATGACCTTCTGCCCAATCACCTCCATGCGTTCGGCGACGTTGTAGATGTCCTGGAGCGTTTTTTCCCCGGCATGCCAGGGCGAGCGGCGGTGTTTGGGCAGATGATCCATGCTGTGCGCTCCTCAAAAGGGCTGCCGAGCACCCGGCAGCCTATGACGGTCTCAGTTGGCCTGCAGGCCGGCAGCAGTGCGCTGCATCGGTACAAAACCGGGCAAGGCTTGGACGCGTTCCAGCCAGGCACGCACGTTCGGGTAGGCCTGCAGCGAGACATTGCCTTCCGGCGCATGGGCGATATAGGTGTAATTGGCGACATCGGCGATGGTCGCGGTGTTACCCGCAAGGAAAGGCTCGGCGGCCAGTTCGCTGTCCATCACCTTGAGCAGGGCATGGGAGCGAGCGATCACATCCTCGGCATTCAAGAGTGCACCGAACACAGTGATCAACCGAGCCGATGCCGGGCCGTAAGCCAGCTGGCCCGCGGCTACCGACAGCCAGCGTTGAATGCGCGCAGCAGCAAGGGGCTCTTCAGCCAGCCAGCTACCGTTGCCGTACTTCTTGGCCAGATAAACCAGAATGGCGTTGGAGTCGCTGAGGAGGGTGCCGTTGTCATCAATCACCGGCACTTGGCCGAAGGCATTGATGGCAAGGAACTCAGGTTTCTTGTGTGCCCCGTTGGCCAGATCCACAAACACCAGCTCGGTGGGCAGCTTTAACAATGAGAGCAGCAGCTCAACGCGATGGGCGTGACCGGACAGCGGATGGCGATAGAGTTTGATGGCTGGCTGAGACATGGTGCGGCTCCGTATGGGGTCAGGGAAGTCAGCGCGCTGCCAACCGAATCGGCGACTCTTGCGCTGGTAGGTTTATGCTGCGCCTACTCAGGACTGAGCAGAATCCCCACACGAAGCAATGCATAATTTCGTTTTATAAAAGAATGCGCCTACACATCGGCACGACTGCCGCGCAGTTATGCACCAAGAAACGCCGGGTGAGCGCGCAGCCTGGGCGTGGCGAAGTCGATAAAAGTGCGCACCCGCGCCTCAGCCCGGCGGCCATCGCGGTAGATCAGCTGTGCAGGCAGGGCCGGGCTGGCAAAGTCGCTCAACACCGGTTCAAGCAAGCCGCTCTGCAATTCGTGGTGCGCCTCATAACTCATGCAGCGAATCAGGCCCAAGCCGAGGATCGCAGCCTGGATGGCGGCACGCTGGGTCGTACAGGTGAGCACGGGGGCAGGCCTGACCAGACGGCTGGAACGCTCACTGCGAAAACGCCATTCGCTTTGCTGGTCGGTGGCCGTGGTCAACACACTGCGGTGCCTTTTCAGGTCATCCGGTGTGTGCGGCCGCCCCCAGGTCGCCAGGTAGGCGGGAGACGCACAGACCACCGAGCGCACCGTGCCCAGCGGCATGGCAAACCCTGAGGAGTTGGGCAGCTGGCCCACCACCAAAGCAACATCGATGTTTTCCTCAAGCAGTTTGGGCACGCCTTCGCTGGCCTGGGTGACCAGCTGCACATCAGGGAACGCGGCCAGATAGTCGAGGGCGATGGGCATAAAGACCTGCTGGTCCATCAGTTGCGGTAACGACAGGATCAGCTGTCCGGCAGGGTGCGCATGCATACCGGCCGCGGAGCGTTCAGCAACAGCGGTTTGCTCAAGAATCTGCCGACAACTGACGGCAAACTGCTCGCCCGCCGGGCTTAGCTCAACGCCGCGCGGCCCGCGGATCAGCAGGCAGTTGTTCAGCCGTGCCTCCAGTGCAGCGATGCTGCGCATGACAGTCGCGGGCGACTGCTCAAGCTGGCGCGCGGCCGCAGCCAGGCTGCCGGTTTGCGCCACGGCGGCGAACACCTGCATCTGCCGGTAGCGGCTCATGCGCTAGAGGCTCCCGGCCTTTTGCAGCGCCGGGTTCTGCAGAAACCGACTGGTACAGAAATCGACAAAGGTGCGTACCTTGGCAGGGACCCGTGCACCACCTTGATAGAGCACATGCACCGGCAGTGCCGCCGCTTCAAACGGATCGAGGATGATCTCCAGCTCACCCTTGGCGACCAGCTCAGCCACCTGATACGACAACACCCGCGTCAGCCCCCAGCCCAGTCGCGCCGCATTGATCGCCGCCTGGTTGGAACTCACCAGCAGACGCGGTTTGGGGTGCAGCGTAAGGCTGCCGGTCCCCAGGTTGAACTGCCAGTCGGTGAGCAGGCTGCTGGCAGAGGACATCACGATGGGCGCAGCCATCACCTCCCTGGGCTCTTGCGGCCGGCCAAAGCGCTCGAGAAAGGCCGGTGCAGCGCAGATAACCGGGCGGATTTGCCCGACCTTGATGGCCTGCAGGCCGGTTTCCGGCAACTGACCGATGCGGATGGCGACGTCCACGCCCTCTTCCACCATATTCACCAGGCGATCCACCAGCAGCGCATTGATCGTCACCTGCGGGTGCGCCGACAGGTACTCGGTAATCAGCGGAATCAGGTACAGCTCACCGAACATCACCGGCGCCGTCACGGTCAGGTTGCCCCGTGCGCGGATGCTGCTGCCGGTGGCCAACTCTTCGGCTTCTTCCAGCTCCAGCAGGATGCGCTTGCAGTCCGCCACATAGCGCCTCCCCGCTTCGGTCAGGCGCAGACTACGGGTGCTGCGCGCCAGCAACAGCGTACCCAAGCGCTTCTCCAAACCGGCAATCACACGGGTCGCGCTGGGTGGCGACATGCCGAGTAACTTGGCACCTGCGGCGAAACTCTCCGCTTCGGTAACGGCCAGCAGCACCTTCATTTCCTGAAACCTGTCCACACTCACCGCCCATCGAGACTGACTTAAAGAATGACCAAACAGGCCCAAGCGTAGCGTGCACGCGCAGCCTACTGCTGAAACCTGACAGGTCATCCATACAGTGGCCGCGAGCACATCCTGGAGAGGTTAAGCGCTTAATTTTTCAGGTCATAGCCCGGGAGCATGAAAATCACACCGGTGATGCATGCACCCATTACATCTGGAAGCTGCAAGTGACATGCAAGGGTATCCGTGAGCGCGATCAGTGCTCGCCAACCCTGTTAGCGCCTGGAGAATCACCCTGACCCACTCGGTATGAGGCGCTCTAAGGACGAGCGCTGCCGCGTGCGTTCTTCTTCTGCAGGATCAGCGAGGCTTCGTTGTAGGCATTCTGGAACGCGTCACTGCCAATCCAGACCACCGCAGCGTCCTCGTCTTCATCGTGGAACATCCCGCGATAGACGATCAGCAGGCCCATCATAAAGTCGGTCGCGGCCTCCTCCGCCTCTTCTGCGACCACCAGCTCCAGTACCGGGTATTGCAGAAACACCAGGCACATCGCCAGCAGGCTGATACCTTCAGCCATCTTCATCGCCTGGAACAGGTCATCGAAGTGCGCGGGGTCGAAGCCATTTTCCTCGATATCGTTGAAATTGAAGGTGCTCAGGTCGATTTCAACATCATCGAATGGCTCATTGATCAGCGGGTTGGCCAGCACCGGGTGAATCACATTGGCCTTGGGCTTAGCCATACGGTTCTGCTTGGCCTTGGTTTTAGCCCGCTGGGCGCGTTTTTGCTGTTTGTCTGGGGAGGCCATGCTGGCGAGTTCCTTGTCCGGTACAGCCATATTCATGGCACGGGGATGATGATGGGCATATTGTATTCAGTGTTGGCCGCATGCGGCTGCAAAGGGACAATTTCTTTGTGGCCGCAGCACTACGGCGTTAATCCGGCTTACGCCAGCAACGCCATAATCCACTGCGTCTGTTGAGTGAGTTGCTGCACTTTCGCCTCAGGCACCGCCTGCCGTGCCTGGGCAAAGTCAGCCAGGGTCTGCTGCTTCAGACGCAGCAGGCGTTGCCATTTGGCCAGGAATGCCGGGCTGCGCGCCTGCATCTGCAGCGGGCCAAAGTACAGTTCCTCAGCACTGTACAGCACCGGGCCAGAGCGTTCGGCCACGATGATTTCGTAGGCAAAGCGGTTTTCCCGCAGCACTTCCTCACAGAGGATGCGGTAGCCATTGTCCATCAGCCATTGGCGCAGCGGCTGCTCGCCGCCGTTAGGTTGCAGGATCAGCCGCTCCTGGCCCGTCAGGCGCGCCTTGCCGCTGTCGAGGATGTCGCGAATCCGCTCGCCGCCCATGCCGCAGATGCTGATTGCCGTGATGGCATCGCCCGGCTCGATCGCCGCCAGGCCATCGGCCAGACGCACACTGATCTGTTGGCTAAGGTCATTTTCTTGCACGCTGCGTTCGGCGGCGTGGAACGGCGTCAAAGCCACCTCCCCCGCCACCGCAGCCACAATGGCGCCACGGCGCATCAAGGCTACCGGCAGATAGGCGTGATCCGAGCCAATATCAGCCAACCGTGCACCCGCCGGCACATGCGCCGCCACACGTTCCAGGCGCATGGATAATGTCTGCTCGTTCAACGCCCGCCCCTTCTCAGCTTCGACGTCCGGCCATTGCGCCGAATCGGGGCGTGATTTTGTCGAGCAACGCCATGCATGGCAAATCCCGGCGACCAGCGCGATAGCACTCGCCGGATCGAAGGCTCGGAACTTATGGACAGTGGATATCAGTGATGGGGATGTTTGGCTGAGTTGGAGTAGTGAAAAATCCGTCTCAGCTCCAAACCATCCGTGCGTGGGTTGATGCGGGCTCGATTCGATGCAGAAGCATCACCCTGCATCCGGCCCTGCAAAGAAAGCTCAAACATTCGAGCCTCCTTTGCAGGGTCATGCTCAGAAGCTCCAAACGGCCCGAACCGAAGCCGAATGGCTCAGGTAGTCATCTCGCCCATTGGCCTCGTAACGAATAGAGATATCCGTCCCGTTTGCCAGGCTGTATGCATAGCCTACGCCGGCCTTGGCCAGCCACGGACCATGGTCGATCCCGGTTGCCACAAAGCTCTGCCCTGGTGCGCCGGTATATGTGGCCACCAAGTTGCCGTCGTCGTTGAGGGCGTCATAACTCACACCGACGATGGCTTCAAGTTGTGCATTGGGACTCAAGGCATGAACGATACGACCATCGATACCGAAGGTCAGGGCCTCGACAGTGTTGGCCTCGACGTCAAGGCTCAATGCCCCCGCACCACGTTCGGTATAGGACTCGCTTCTGAGCCGGGTGTAGTCCGCGCGAATCGCCGGAATAAAGGTATTGGCCTGATCCAGAACAATCGCTTTGGACAGGTTGGAGCCGACATGCAGGCTCAAGCTGTCGTAACTGGCGCGGGCAGAGCGATTGAGCCCACCGAAGTCGAGGGTGCGATCACTGTCGTTGTCGTTCCATCCTGCATCGACCTGAAAGCCCAGAACCATGTCGTTGAGCGGGCGACTGCCATATAGGGCGATGACGTGGCTATCGATCTCGGAGTGGGTTCCTGCGCCGCTCAGGTGGGTATTGCCGTCGAGCCGAGTGTTGGCATAGGCGTAGGCAATGCCGATCTGGGTTTGACCGATTTCCCCCTCGAGGCCAGCGGCCAAACCCCAGGTATCGGCACTGTAACCCGAGGCATTGTCATCGGTATCGTTCTGATCGGCTCTGGAGCCGAAGGGGCGGATCCAGACTTGCTTGTTCGTCGTCACGTCACCCGCAGACAGACCGGTGGGCCCGGCAGGCGCAAAGCGACTGGCGAAGATCGAGTTGATGGTATTGAGTGCGCCCAGCGTGGCCTCGGCGCCCGCATTGAGCGGCAATGTCTGTGCCGCGGCACGGGCAACACTGCGCTCATCCGGCAGACGACCAAGCGCGGTAACGACGTCGGCCATATCGCCGGTCGGCGCGCCCTGTACCTGGCTATCAAGGACACTGGCCGCACCCAGAGCCGGGTACAGGCGATTGTTGAGCGCTGAGCTGTAGACGGTAGTACCGCTCGAACCGTTGCCACTGGCAATCACATTGAGGTCGACGCTATTGCCGTTGATGGTGGAGTTGAAGTCGAACAGCGCAGAGTTATCCGTGACGTTGAAGTTCGTAGCGTTCAAGGTGCCGGCCGTAACAACACCTGTCAGGGCTAGGTTATTGGCCAGTACCGGACTACCAATCACATCGACAGCAAGGTTGCTGTTGTTGAAGTTGGCCACGCCGCTGACATTCAGCCTGCCGTAGTTCGCACTGCCGGCGACGCCAATGGTTAGGGTCTGTGTGCCACTCTGGGTGTAACTGCCGAGCGTCAGCGTGCCAGCGCTTACAGTTGTGTCGCCATCCCAGGAGTTGTCGCCAGCGAGGGTAAGGGTGCCTGCACCCAGTTTGGTGAAGCCACCGGTGCCGATAAGGAGGCCAGACGTTTGGACGCCGACGTTATAGCCGTTGGTATCGAAGAAGGCGCCATTATTGGTGATATCAATATCCCCAAAAACGAAATTGGGGAAAAACTCTGCTTCATTGCTTCTGGCCTGCAGAATACCGCCATCCCACTGAAGTAACCCCATACCAACGCCTTTCATAATAAAAGGTGTTGAAAATACTCCACGAGCGCTGCCGGTACCGCTGAGTGTCAGCTGAGCGAAGCTGTTAATGCCTGCTGCCAGGTCAGTGCCATCTCGGACGATGACACTTGCACCGTCGTCAACCATGACGACGGCCTGCCCATCAAAACCTATGGAGAGAAAGCCGTTATTTGTCCATTTGGCGCCTGCGCCGCTAACGAATACCTCGCCCTGGCTCCCATTGCTAAAGCCAATATAAGCATCGGTGTTGGTAGCTTCGCCGCCACTGGCGATGTTGAGTTGGCCAAACGTGTTTCCGCCAACGATAAGGTACCCGGCAGCGTCGAACGGCATGCCTGAAACCACATTCTCGATCGTGCCACTGTCAATAACTGTATTGGCTGCTGCAGTGCCTGCGGCTACGGAAACACTCGTCGCTAGCAGTGCTTGGGTAAACAAACGCCCCGATTTAAATGCTTTGGCTGCCTGCTAGACAGCCCCGCCACTCCAGATCCCCCGAGCCGACGTTTTAATACGGCTTTATAACTGCGGCTCATACCACTCTCCCTAGCGTCTGTAATGTGCGGGTTGTCGCACTTTTTAGCTTGGAGGCTAACCGTCAAACCTACTCGTTGCAATGAGAGAGCCAGCCAGCAATGGCACGCGCAGGGTTAAAAAATGCCTGATCACGCGCTTCATCAGTGGATGGCACCAGGCGTTGTCAGCACTCGATAGTCGCTTCAGACCGTCTACACCGCGAGTGCAGCGACTCGTATTGCTGGTAGCGCCAAAGTTCCGTTCTGGGGCTTCTTAATTTTGTAAGTATTTGTGATAATTGTTATCACTACCATGCACAAGAAGTGAGTCCCATGATGCAGCGCGTCACCAAGCAATACTGGCTGGGGTTATTGATTACCGTAGCCAGTGCCCCGCTAGCCGCAGAGATGCTCAGCCTTGATGCGATGACCATTTCAGGTGCACCCATCGAAAGCGCGGCTCAGCAAGCAAACGCCGAGCGTCGCGCTGCCAGTCATTCAAAAGCGGTTATCGAAGCAGAACAGCTCAACCAATTTGGTGACCAGCCGCTGGGCGACGCCTTGCGTCGTTTGGTTGGCGTGTCCTTTGCCGGTGCCAATCGCGCGCGCGAAGTACAGCTGCGGGGTATTGGCCCTGAGTATGCGCAGGTACTGGTTAATGGCCGTCGCCTTCTCGATGCCAACTCCAAGCGCAGCGTGCAGCTAGACCGTATTCCCAGCTCGCTGGTCGAGCGCGTTGAGATCATCCGTACGCCGCTGGCCAATCAAGAGGGCCAGGGGGCTGCGGGCACGGTCAACATCATCCTCAAGCAACACGCCACTCAGGGCAACGGTGAGATCGGCATAGGTGCCGGGCACATGGAGAGCAATGGCGGCCTCGGTGATGCCACGGCGTTTTACACCTTGGGCAACGACAATGTGACCCTCAACCTCGCCGGTGGTGTGCAGTTGCAGCGCCGCAACGAGAGTAAAGACACGCTGGTTTTCAATGCTAACGGGGCCGCCGGTGGCGAACTGGGCAGCAACGAGCGGCGTTTTGAGCAAGGCAACTTCATGCCTTCGCTGGAACTACGGCTGAACCCGGACAACCGGCTTAATTTTCAGCTCGACTACCTGAAAACCACCGAGTACCGCGATGACGTGGCCGCCGAGTTGGAAAACCCGCAGAACGCCATCAAACGTACCGAGTTCGAGGCCCGTAATCGCGAGCGCACCAACCTTGGCCTGCTCAGCGACTGGACCCACCAATGGAGTGACAACACAGAGTTGTTGCTAAGCCTGGATCTGCAACAAGCAGACGAAGACACCACCCGTGACGCCCAACGCTACAGGGCGAATGGCACGCTGGACCGCACGCGGCAGCGCAGCGAAGACATTCGCATGACGTCGGTCTCACCAAACTTCAAGGTCAAGACCCTGCTTGCCGAACACAGCCTTGAATGGGGCGCTGGCGCACGACGCGAGACTCGCAGAGAAGGTAATTCGGACATCGAGAATGGCATCGTCAAGCCAAGCAATGCCGCACGTACCTACCAGATCCGCGAGGACATCACCCATGTGTTCGCCCAGGACACCTGGGCGTTGTCGTGGGGCGATAGCCTGACTTACGGCCTGCGCCTTGAAGACGCACATACCCGGACCCGCGATGCCAATGGCACTAAAAAACAGGTCAGTGAGCTGAGCCCGCTGCCATCGCTTAACTACCTGGGGCACCTGAGTGCTGATACCGACTGGCGCCTGGGTATTGCTCGCACCCTGCGCCGGCCTGATATGCGCGAACTAAGCCCAACGATCACCAATGATGGCGGCACATTGGCCAAGCCCGATATTGGCGGCAATGCCGACTTGAGCCCGGAGTCCATCTGGGGTGCCGATCTGGGCCTGGATCACTTCCTGTATGACCAACGTGGCTTGCTTTCGGCCAACCTGTTCTACCGCGTGTTTGACGACAAAATCGAAAACGTCCTCAGCCAGCAAAATAACGGTCGCTGGCTAAGCCGCCCGGAAAACACAGGTAAAGGTCAGGCCAGCGGCCTGGAGCTGGAAGCGCGCCTGCCGCTGGATGGCCTCGGCCTGCCACAACTGACCCTCTGGTCCAATGGCACCGCGGTGCACACACGCCTAAAAAGCCAAGCCACTGGCGAAACACGGCGCTTCCTCGACCAGCCGGACTACTTGCTCAATGCCGGGGCTGATTACTACCTGGCCAGCCTGCAGACAACGTTCGGCATCAATTACAACTGGAACAGTGGTTACCACCAGCGCTATCAACTGACCTCAGGCAAGACTGCCGAGGGGGATCAAGATGCTGTCGGCCGCGTCGACCTGTCGGCCCGTACCCAGCTCAGCGATAGCACAAGCCTGAATATTTCGGTGCTCAACCTGTTTGCCCAGAATGAAGACAGCCGCGCCACGACCCTTAGCAATACGGGTGTTCTGGAGAGCAACAGCCTGACCGAGGAAGGCACCTACCGAACGTTTTACGTTCGCCTGCAGACAGCGTTCTGACAGCCAACCACCCCACCCTTACAGGCCCCAGGTCGCTAATTAGCCTGGGGCTTTTGTCGTTATTACTCGCAGAGGAAGGCTCATGACTGCGCGTCAGTTCCATTTATGGTCAGGCATTCTGCTCGGCCTCCCCATGTTGATCGTCGGAATCACCGCGGTGCTATTGGCCCATGAAAAGTCACTGGGCTTACCGGGTATCGCCGTGCCATTCCTGCAAATGTCTTCTGACCAGAAGCTGGAGCTGGACACCAGCACCGAGGATGCACAGGGGCGTTTATGGCTCGGAGGAAAGCAGGGGCTCTACGTGCAGCACCTTGACGGTCGCATCGAGAAACAGGCCGACCTTGAGGTAAAACAGCTGCTAAGCCATGCCGAACAACTCTGGATCGCCAGCAAAAGCGGGCTTTTCAGTTTGCGCGGCACACACTTGCAACAACACCTGAGCGGCGAGACCAAAGGCATTAGCCTGCTGGCTGATGGCCGTCTGATGGCCAATCATAAAAGCCGTGGTGCCCTGCTTAGCGCAGATGGTGAAAGCTGGCAGGCATGGGCCGGTAACAGTGCCTTGGCAGCAGCCCAGGCCAGCCAAACCCAGCCCTATACATTGGATGAACTGGTCATGGACCTGCATACCGGCAAACTGCTGTTTGGCAAACAGGGCGAATGGATCTGGATTGACCTGCTGGGTGTATTTCTATGCGCGCTCGGCCTAACCGGTGTCTGGATTTGGTGGCGCTCGCGCCTACGGGCTGCCGGCTGATATGTCTGTAATGCTGATTACCTTGCTCGGCCTGGCGACAGCGGCCCTGCTCACCGTTATCGGCCTCATCTTCCATGGTCTGTGGCTGATCGCACTTGCCCGGCGGCAGCGCCGGGGCTTGCCGTTGGTTGTCACACACGCTCGCTGGTTGAACCCCAACCTGCTGCGACTGCACTTGCGCCATCGCTACTTTCTGCCATTGCCACGCTTCGCCGCTGGCCAGTACCTGACGTTGCTGGGCACGCCGGCCGGCGCACGCCCTGTGCGTCGTTGCTACTCCCTGGCAGCCTGGACCGCCTGGCCATGGCGCTACGAGTTGTGCATCAAGCGCGAAGAGCATGGGCGTATGAGTAACTGGTTAAGCAGCCATGCCTGCGCCGGTGCCCCGCTCTATGCATTACCGCCAAGAGGGCACTTTATTCTGCGTGACCAGCATGGCCCACACCTGCTTTTGCTGGCTGGCGGCGTGGGCGTTACCCCGCTGCGCTCGATGCTCCATGCCTGGCAACAACGCCCGAATGGCCGCCGCGTAACCCTGCTGTATGCGGGGCGCACGCTAAACGATCTGGCCTACCACGATGAGTTCGTAGCGTTAGCAAACCAGCGGCCAGACTTCGATTACCAACCACTGCTCAGCCAAGACCCAACCACTGTGGCGATCTGGCAAGGGCGGCTCGACGGCACAAGGCTGCATGCCTGCCTTACCCCTCACAGCGAAGTCTTTATCTGTGCCAGTGCACAGCTGCTGCAACACGCCCTGGCGCTGCTAGCCCAGCAAGGCGTACCTGCCGAGCGGGTGCATTACGAAGCCTTTACCACGGAATTGGCCGCCGGCAGTGGCGAGCATGTGGTGCACTGGCAGGGGCAACCCTTCCACTATCAAGGCCAGCCAAGCTTGTTGGCAGCACTGCGCGAGCAAGGTGTCGATCTGGCCGCAGACTGCTGGGGCGGACATTGCGGCAGCTGCCGTGTACGTTGCCAGGGTGAGGTCGAATGGCGGATACAACCCTCAGCACCGCTGGCTGAGGCGGAAATACTCGCATGCTGCTGCATACCGCGCGGGGCGTTGAGATTAGGCGACAGCTGAATCGTCATGCAGCACCAGCACGCCAGCCAAGGATTGGCTGACAACGCCCCATAACCTTATCGCCGCAATACCTGCGCAACCGTCTTGGCAGCCCCCTCAATAGCGCGCTCATCGTAAGGCGCAAACCCCAGCGCTGAGCACGGAGGTCATAATTTAATCAGGCGACCTGACGACTGCAACATCCCGAACGTGGCTGCTCTACAGGGGGAGCGCAGCGCTTAGGGTTTTATATAGCGCTGCACAATCCGCGCATAACGGCCATCCACCACCAGCTCACGCAGCGCATCGGCATAGGCCTGGGCAAAGTCAGGCTCGGTTGAGCGCTTGCTGAAAGCAATCTCTGCAGCGTCACTGGACACCACCACGGCCGTGGGCTTGATCCGCTCGCTGAGGCCCAGTTGCTGGATTTCATAGGCACCGGTGTTCTCGTCGGCAATCACCCCATCGATACGGCCCTTGCCGACCATGCGCCAGAGGTTGTTGCGATTGGCCACCTGCACCACCCGCGCGGCAAACGCCGGATCACTCATCAGTTGTTCATAGTCTGCGCCGTAGGCCACGTTGATCTGCGCGCCCAGGCGAAATTCGCTGTGCTGCAATTCCAGCAGCTGCGTGACGGGCCAGCGCTGCATGGCCTGCGTGTACATAAACAGAATATTGCGCGAAGGCGGCAGCACCGGCCCGGAGAAATGCGCATAGACCTCGCGCTCTGGCCGGCGGAAAGCACCGGGCAGAATATCCAGGCGGCCCAGCTCCAGCTCCTTGAGCGCCCGCGCCCAGGGCAGTTTGCGCAGTTTGATCTGGCAGCCCAAACGGGCCAGCGCCGCGCGATTGATTTCAACGTCGATGCCAACCACCGCACCATCCGCCGTTTGCATGCTGAACGGCGGGTCATCATCCCAGCGCAGGGTTTTCTCACAGGCGGCACCCGCTAGCACGGGCCAGCAGGCCAACAACAACACGAGATGGGATAAGCGATGGAATGGCCAGCGTGAGCGGCGGACAGCAACTGCAATCAAGGTCATCACTCACGCAGAATTCGACAGGGCGTGCCTTGAGTCTAGCAGCAGCGCCGTGAATATCGGCACAGCGCAGGGTTTATCGCAGAAAATGCCTGGATTTCGTGCCCATATACGCGGCTTAGCCACTGTTATGGCCCCCGCAAAATTTGACCCCGTGGCAGTCAGCAACCATGGTTCTTATGACCATGACTAAAATCGCCGAGGCATTATCCAATGCACACCCTGACTACCGCGTTTGTAGCGCTGACCTTACTGCTTAGTCTGCCCGTTCAGGCGGCGGACATTGATGTGGAAAATCAGTCGTCCTGGGAAATCCACGAGATCTATTTTTCGCCCAGCGACGAGGATGACTGGGGCGAAGATCACCTCGGCGACCACGTGCTGGAGTCCGGCATGACCCTTTCGCTGACAGGCGTCAGCCCAGGTGAATGGGATATCCGCCTGGTGGATGAAGATGCCGATGTCTGTGTGCTGCAAGGGGTGACGGTGAGCGCCTCGGAAACCTGGCTGATCGAAGACGACGACCTGCTCGGCTGCCAGTCGGATACAGAGGAATAACGCATCCGCGCAGCTGGTTAAACGCGAGGTGGACTGGCATCTCTAGGGTGCGCCGTGCTCACCCTAGAGATTTCCCTCGGCCCCCATGTGCAGGCCATCGTCATTGCAACGCCGAGCTGCCGCGGCATTAGCCTTCGACGCTGCTCCACTGCTTGCTCAGGCGCTTGTCGGAGACTGGCAGCTTGGTGCCCAACTGCTGGGCAAACAGCGACACGCGGTACTCCTCCAGCAGCCAGCGATACAGCACCAGCTGCGGATCGCGCTTGCCTTCCTGACTGTGCTTGCCCAGGCGCGCCTGGTACTGCTCCCAGTACCCCGCCAGTTCGCCGCTCCACACACGGTCGCGCTGCACCTGACCGCCGATCTTGTCCAGGCGCTGCTCGATGGCCTTGAGATAACGCGGCACTTCCTTAAGCCACTGCGCCGGGGTTTCGCGGACAAAGCCGGGATATACCAGATTGCTCAACTGCAGCTTGATGTCGTTTAGTGCCATGGCCTGGGCCAGGTCGATCTTGCCTTTGAAGCGCTTCTGCAGGCCGTGCCAGAGTTTGAGAATCTCCAGGGTCAGTTTGGCCAACCGCTCAGCATGACTGGTCCAGTCGCCGCGCTTGCGCTCGGCCAGGGCCGCCAGGCCAGCACCGTCACGCGGCAAGGGCTCACTGCCCTCAAGAATGCAGCTGTCGAGGCTGGCCAACAGAATATCTTCGACCAACGCATCGACTCGGCCCATGTCGCGATAGAGCAGCGCAAGCTCAGTCAGCCCCGGCAGTTTGCCGCGCAGGAACTTGGCTTGCTCACTCAACTGCTGCAACAGCAAGCGCTGCAAGGCACGACGATGCTGATATTCGGCTTCGGCCAGGGTCGGGAAGCGCCCCTCCTTGACCACGCCCGCCTCCTCCACCAGCGCCGGGTACACGGTCATGGACAGGCCGGCGACCTGCTGCTGAGTTTTCGCCGCGACTTCGCTAAAGGCCTTGGCCTCCACCGGCTGCTGGCTCTTGGCGGTTTTCGGCAGGGCCAGACCGGCCTGAGTGGCCTCGCTGAAACGCGCGGTCAGCTCGGCCAGATCGCGGCCTTCACCTAGGGGTTTGCCCTGGTTGTCGACCACTTCGATATTCATCCGTAGATGGCCTTCGAGCTGCGCGACGGACTCGGCCCAGGCTTCATCGCTGACGCGCGTACCGGTCATACGCATCAGCTCGCGGCCCAGGGCCTCGGGCAGGCTGCCGTCGGCAAAGCTGATCTTGCTCAGCGCTGCGCCGACAAAGTCCGGCACCGGTACAAAATTCTTGCGTAGCGCCTTGGGCAGGCCACGCACCAGGGCCATGCACTTGGCTTCCAGCAGCCCCGGCACCAGCCATTCCAGGCGCTCAGGCGGCAGTTGCGGCAACAACGGCGCGGGCACGCGCAGGGTTACGCCGTCACGCGGGTGGTTGGGCTCGAAGTGATAGCTCAGCGGCAGGGTCAGTTCGCCGAGGCGCAGGGTATCCGGGTACTGCGCTGCGGTGACTTCGGAGGCCGAGCGGGCCAGCACATCCTCTTCGCGCATCAGCAGCAGCTGCAAATTCTTCGCGCTTTCGGTCTTGTACCAGCTGTCGAAGGTGGCGCTCTGGTAGATGTTCGCCGGCAGGCGCGCCTCGTAGTAGGCGAACAGGGTTTCCTCGTCGGCGAGGATATCGCGGCGGCGTGCCTTGGCTTCCAGTTCGTCGAGTTTTTCCAGCAGCTGGCGGTTGGCCGTCAGGCATTTGGCCCGCGAGTTGATCTCGCCGCCCACCAAACCCTCGCGAATAAACAGCTCGCGCGAGGCCACGGGATCAATCGGGCCGAAATGCACCGCGCGGCGGCCGACCACGATCAGGCCGTAGAGGCTGATCTGTTCATAGGCCACCACCTGGCCGCGCTTCTTCTCCCAGTGCGGTTCCAGGTGGTTTTTCTTGATAAGGTGACCGGCCAGCGGCTCGATCCAGTCCGGCTCGATCTTCGCCACCATGCGCGCAAACAGCTTGGTGGTTTCCACCAGCTCGGCGGTCATCAGCCAAACCGGTTTCTTGCGGCCGATCACTGAGGACGGATGCACCCAGAAGCGCCGCTGACGCGCACCGAGATAGTCGCCGTCTTCGGTCTTCTGGCCGATCTGGCTGAGCAGGCCGGCGAGAATCGCCTTGTGCACGGCGGCGTAGCCTTTGGCGCGCTGGGCGGCCTGGTCTTTTTCAGCCAATTCCCTCTCTTTGTGGGAGCCAGCTTGCTGGCGATCCTGTGCATCAGACGCCTGGCCTTTAGCCCGCTGATCGCCAGCAAGCTGGCTCCTACCCTGCTGAGCGCTGTGACCTGGCGACAGCTGCAAATCACGGGTAATCAGCACCAACTGACGATGCGCATCGCGCCACTCACGTAGGCGCAGATAATTCAGGAAATTCTTGCGGCACCAGCTGCGCAATGCGCTGGAACCCAAAGCCTGACGCTGCTCTTCAAAGCCGCGCCAGAGGTTGACCAGTGCGGCGAAGTCGGAATCGACATCCTTCCATTGCGCATGGGCCTGATCGGCGGCCTGCTGGCGGTCGGACGGGCGCTCGCGCACATCCTGCACTGACAGCGCACTGGCAATGATCAGGATTTCGTCCAGGCTGCCCTGCTTGGCACCTTCGAGCACCATCCGGCCCAGACGAGGGTCCACCGGCAGGCGCGCCAGTTGACGACCCAGTGGCGTCAGCTGGCCCTCGCGATTAACCGCCGAGAGTTCCTGCAGCAGGTTGAAACCGTCGCTGATGGCCTTGCCATCCGGCGGCTCGATAAAGGGGAAGGCGTCGATCTCGCCGAGGCGCAGATGGAGCATCTGCAAAATGACCGCTGCGAGGTTGGTACGCAGGATTTCCGGATCGGTAAAAGCCGGCCGTCCGTTGAAATCGTCCTCGCTGTACAGGCGAATGCAGATGCCCGGCTCGACACGCCCGCAGCGGCCCTTGCGCTGGTTGGCGCTGGCCTGGCTGATGGCCTCAATCGGCAAGCGCTGCACCTTGGCGCGATAGCTGTAGCGGCTGATCCGCGCCGTACCGGAGTCGATCACATAGCGAATGCCCGGCACGGTCAGCGAGGTCTCGGCGACGTTAGTAGCCAAGACGATCTTGCGCGCGCCCATGGGCGCGAAAATCTTCTGCTGCTCAGCCGGGGTCAGGCGCGCATACAGCGGCAGCACTTCGGTCAGGCGCAGGTTGGCCTTGCGCAGCACCTCGGCAGCGTCGCGAATCTCGCGTTCGCCGGGCAGAAACACCAACACATCGCCGGGACGCTTGCCCTCGGCTTTTTCAAAGGCGCTGATTTCATCCAGCGTGGCGAGGATCGCCTGATCGACAGAGAGGTCTTCCTCAACGCGGTTACCGTCTTCGTCTTGCTCGGCGGCCAGCGGCCGGTACCAGGTGTCCACCGGGAAGGTGCGTCCGGATACCTCGACAATAGGCGCACCGCCGAAGTGCTCGGAGAAGCGCTGCAGGTCGATGGTCGCCGAGGTGATGATCAGTTTCAGGTCAGGGCGACGCACCAGCAGGGTTTTCAGAAAGCCCAGCAGAAAGTCGATGTTCAGGCTGCGTTCGTGAGCTTCGTCGACGATGATCGTGTCGTACTTTTCCAGATAGCGGTCGTGCTGGGTCTCGGCCAGCAGGATGCCATCGGTCATCAGCTTGATCAGGCTGCGCTCGTTGCTCTGGTCTTCGAAGCGCACCTGATAGCCGACCAGTTCGCCCAACGGCGTGCTGATTTCTTCCGCTACGCGAGTCGCCACGCTGCGTGCCGCCAGACGGCGCGGCTGGGTGTGGCCGATCAGCCCGTGCACGCCACGGCCCAGTTCCAGGCAGATTTTCGGCAGCTGGGTGGTCTTGCCCGAACCGGTTTCCCCGGCAATCACCACCACCTGATGCTGGCTGATGGCGGCCTTGATCTCGTCGCGTTTGGCGGCAATCGGCAGCGCATCGTCGTAACGCATGGTCGGCACACTGAGCCGGCGCGCCTCGACCTTGGCCCGCGATGCCTCGAAACGTTGCAACCACTGCGCCAGCTTGGCCTCGTCCACTGGCGTCTGCTTGCGCAGCTCATGCAACTGGCGGCGCAGGCGATGACGATCGCCCAGCAGGGTCTGGTCGAGGTTTTTCAGCAGTTGGTCAACGGCGGGCGTGGCATCGGTCATCGGGTAATCGCGGGGTGGGATCAAGGGGAAAAGCAGAAAGGCGGCGATTGTCGCATTTTTGCCTGTGGGAAAACGACCAAAGGGCAGAAAGCAAAAAGCCCATCGGCGATGGGCTTTTCTACTAAGGGAATGTGCTTAAACGGCGGACACGTCGTCAGCCTGCAAACCCTTCTGCCCCTGGGTCACGGCGAACTCGACCTTCTGCCCTTCGAGCAGGGTGCGATGGCCTTCGCCACGGATCGCCCGGAAATGCACGAACACATCCGCGCCGCTCTCGCGCTGAATAAAGCCATAACCCTTGGAATCATTGAACCACTTGACGGTGCCTGTCTCGCGCTCAGCCATTACCTGTATCTCCAGCGTGCAGTTTTTATTGTGTGGCGCGGCCGGCAGACGAGTGCCCGGCCATCACCGAAGGCCGAGTATAAAACAGCGTTTATCACTGAAAAGCACTTTTTGCAGGAAGGCTACAGGCCATACAGGACAAGCTATGCAGCGATATTCGCGGAGCTGAACAATCGACGCAGGATGGGTTCGCCGCGCAGCGGCGCAACCCATCACCATGGGCCGAAGTGAAAGTCGGCTAGTCGCGCTCAGACCACATCACGCCACCGGTGGCCCAGTCGCCTTTTTTCACGTCCTCGAAGATCACATCCACCGCGCTGGCATCGCAGCCGAGCACCTTGGTCGACGCGTCGGTCAGGGCCTTGGCGTATTCGCGTTTGATCTCATCGCTGCGGCCTTCGAATATTTTGACCAGGAGAGTAGGCATCTAATTAATCCTCATAACAGGTGCAACAGGACTGGTTAGATCGGTCACGGCGATCCGCTTGGCGCATTGGCGCGGAGGGCATTATGGCGTGAGTTATGGTTTTTGGCTTGCCACAGATGAGCACGTAGGAGCGGGCCATGCCCGCGAATTCTTTGATCGCGGGCATGGCCCGCTCCTACAGAGGCACCAACCGCAACACCGTGGGAGGCGCTTTAGCGGCGAGCTTTTAATCGCTCTTATCACGGCTACGACTGCATGGATGCAGGAGGTAGAGCGAAGCAGGACGCCAGAGCCGAAAGCCCCTCCCACATGGCCCATACGAAAGCCCAAAAACAAAGGGCCGCATTAAGCGGCCCTTTGCAGGTACAGGCGGGATCAGCCGTGCTTGCGCCGGCGCCACAACCACAGCGCCAGCACGCCGAGGGTCAGCGCCAGCGGCACCAGGGCGATATTGAGGAACTTGAGCGTGCTGCCCAGCGCCTCGATATCGGCATTCAGCTGGTAACGCACGTCGCGCAGTTCCTTGCGGATCGCCAGCTTCTGCTGCACAAACTGCTGCACCGCGGCTTGCTGCTCGGGCGTCAGCTCCAGGGCTTTGCTGGGGTCATCGCTCTGCTGCAGCGCGGCGAGCTTCTGCTCGGTATCGGCCAGTTGCGTTTGCAGGGCCTGTTCCTTCTCACGGAACTTGACCTCGGCCTCACGCTGAATCGCGTCCACCACCTCGAACGGCCGGGTAAAGCGACCACGCGAGCGAACGCTGATCAGCGCTTCGGAGCCGGCCAGGTTGTCCAGGGCGTTGATCGCGAAACCGGCGTTGTCCGCCCAGGGCTGCGGGATGCGCTGACCGAAGAAGTCCTGCACCTGCACCCACATGCGGTCGGTGAGCATGTCGGTGTCGGCGACAACGATCACGTTGATGTTGTCGGCCTGTTTCAGGCCATCCTTTTGCCCTTCGATCCCGTCCGGGAAAGCCGTTTGCGCCGGGCCGCTGATGCGCGCGGCCAGGGTGTAACGCTCACCGGTGGGTTTGAGTTCGCGGATCAGCTCTTCCGGGTTGGCCAGCATGCCGAAGCGTTTGACATCAAACGGCATGGCGTACTGCGAGCTGCGAATCAGCGGGATGAACTGGGTTTTTGCACCGTCCAACGGCTCCAGCATGCCGGCGGTGGCCACCGTGATGGTTTCCAGCGAGGCAGTGCTGATGTCGTCCTTGTCCAGGGCGTTCTTCGGCAGGCTCAGCCAGGCGGCGTGACGCACCGGGCGCTGGCCTTGGCCCATGCTCACCGACATGGCGTAGGAGCCGTCGCCCAGCACCTGATCCGGCACCATGCGCAGGCCCCAGGCCTTGAACAGCGCGGGCAGGTCGGAGGCTTTGTCGATAACCATCTCGCCGGGCATTTCAGCCTGGGTATCGGCCTCGCTGAACGGGTCGACGAAGGTCAGCAGCTTACCGCCGCGCAGGACGAACTGGTCAATCGCATACAGGGTCTGCTCGGGCAGCTGCTTGGGATGAATCAGCAGCAGCACCGAAACCTTTTCCGGGATCAGGTCGACATCGCGCTTGAGGCTTTCGATCTGGAACAGCTGACGAATTTCCTCGATCAGCATCCAGGCCGGTGTCGGCTGGCGCGCGGCCATGTCGAAACCACCGTTGACCTGCAAACCAGACAGCACGCCGACCACCGGGCGCTCGGGCTTGGCCAGGCTCTGCACCAGACGGCTGAGTTCGTACTCAAGGAACTCTTCCTGATCCAGGGCGAAGAACGGGATCACCTGGGTCTGGCCTTCGGCATTCTTGCCGGCCAGGCCGAAATAGATCGAGTCGCCGCCCTGCTGCAGCGGAATGCCCTGCAGGCCGAACTCGGCGGCTTTGTCTTCGTCCTCGGAGAACGGTGCCGGGTCGATGATCGTCAGTTTGAGTTTGCCATCTGCCTCACGCTGGTAAGCCTTGAGCATTTCCTCAACGCGCTTGGCATAGGTGCGTAGCGCCGGCAGGTCCTTGGTGGCGCTGTCGGAGTAGAAGAAGTTCAGCTCCACCGGCTCGTCCAGCTCGGCAAGAATCTGCTCGGTGCCGCTGGAAAGGGTGTAGAGCTTCTGCTCGGTCAGATCCAGACGTACGCCGCTAAGGCTGACGCTGGAGAACAGGTTGAAGGCGAGAAACGCCAGGGCAATGAGTGCAAGCCCGGCGCTGGAAACCATCAGCTTTTTCATGGGCGGCCTCAGTCAGCTTTCTTCAGGTCGATAACCACCGCCGTTGCAGCCAACCAGGCAGCAATCAGGGTGAGGAAATACAGCAGGTCGCGCAGGTCGATCACGCCCTTGCTGATCGCATCGAAACGGGTCAGGAAGCTCAGCGAAGCCACGGCATCCACCAGCCATTGCGGCGCCCAGCCACTGAAACCGTCGAGCACCATCGGGAAGCCGCTGACGATAAACAGGAAGCACACGCTGACCGCCAGGATAAAGGCGATCACCTGGTTCTTCGCCAGGGCCGACATGCACGAGCCAATGGCCAGATAAGCCCCGGCCAGCAGCCAGCTGCCGATATAGCCGGTGATGATCGCGCCGTTATCCGGCTCACCGAGGTAATTGACGGTGATGATCATCGGGAAGGTCAGCAGCAACGCCAAACCGGCAAACACCCAGGCGGCGAGAAACTTGCCAGTGACCGCGTCGAAACGGGTGATCGGCAGGGTCATCAGCAACTCAATGGTGCCGCTCTTGCGCTCCTCGGCCCACAGGCGCATGGCAATCGCCGGCACCAGAAACAGGTACAGCCAGGGGTGGAAGTTGAAGAACGGCGCGAGGTTGGCCTGGCCGCTCTCGAAGAAGCCGCCAAGGTAGAAGGTGAACACCCCGGACAGCACCAGGAAGATCAGGATAAACACGTAGGCCAGCGGCGTGGCGAAGTAGCTCGCCAACTCGCGCTTGAAGACTACTGACAACTGACTCATACCACCTCCCCACGGGTCAGGCTGCGGAACACTTCGTCCAACCGCCCGCGTTCGACATTCAATTCCTTAACCTGCCAACCGCGCTCGGCGATTAGCGCGTTGACCTGCGGGAAGATCACTTCACCCGGCTTGGCGAGGATGCTCAGGCTGTGTTCCTGGGTATTTTCTTCCACCCCGGCCACGCCCGGCAGCGCAGCCAGCGCGGCCTGATCGAGCGGCTCGGCAGCCACCAGTGTGACGGCCTGGTGATAGCGCGAGCGGCTTTCCAGCTCCAGCGGCGTGCCATCGGCCAGCAGCTTGCCGTGGGCGATGACCACCGCACGGGTGCACACGGCCGAGACTTCTTCGAGGATGTGGGTAGAAATGATGACGATTTTGTCGTGCGCCAGGCTCTGGATCAGCTTGCGCACTTGGTGCTTCTGGTTGGGGTCGAGCCCATCGGTGGGTTCGTCGAGAATCAGCACCTTGGGATCATGCAGAATCGCCTGGGCCAGACCCACGCGGCGTTTGAAGCCTTTCGACAGGGTTTCGATCGACTGTTCCAGCACGGCGTCCAACTCGACCTGAGCGACTGCTTTGGCCACCCGCTCACGCTTCGCGGCGCCCTTGAAACCGCGCACCTCGGCGATAAATTCGAGGAAGCTGCGCACCGTCATATCGCCGTAGCACGGCGCGCCTTCAGGCAGATAACCGATCTGCTGCTGGGCCTTGAGGGTGTCTTTCTGGATATCGAAACCGAGGATGCTGGCACTGCCTGAGGTCGGCGCCAGAAAGCCGGTGAGCATCTTCATGGTGGTGGATTTGCCGGCGCCGTTGGGGCCGAGAAAGCCCAGCACTTCACCGGGCTGAACGCTGAAGGACAGGTCGTCCACCGCGGTGTGCTGCGCAAAACGCTTGGTTAGGTTTCTTATTTCGATCATGGCCTCTCACCGTTGCGGTAACAGGCCCTGCTTGCAGCCGGGCAGGCGCAAGCCGGGCGCGCTTAAATGCCGGGGGAATATAAGGAGTCACGCGCAGGCAGCGCAAGCGAAGAACCGGCGGGTCATGTATCTGTTCGCTACAGCGCTGCTCGCCCACGCGAGCAGCGCTGGTAGAGCTAGAGATTAGAGGGTGCCGCGCAGGGCTTTCTCGAACAGCTGGCTGTATTGCTGCGCGGTAAAGGCAATCGGGTTGGTGCCGGCGGACGGGTCAACCTCGGCCATCTGCCCGACCTGCGCGATGCGCGCATCATCAATGCCGATCTCACCCAGGCTATGCGGGATGCCGACCTGCTCACGCAGCGCCATCACCCACTCCAGCACGCCCGTAAAACCAGGCTTGACCAGGTTCAGGTAGCGCGCCATTTTCTCCATCTGTGGCTCAATGCGCTCACGGTTGGCCACCAATACATAAGGCATCAGCACCGCGTTGAGCAGGCCGTGGTGGGCGTCGTACAGTGCGCCGAGCGGATGGGCCAGGGCATGCATGGCACCCAGGCCGCGCTGGAAAGCGGTCGCGCCCATGCTCGAGGCCACCAACATCTGCAAGCGCGCTTCAACGTCACTGCCCTGCGCCACCGCGCGCGGCAAATACTGCTGCACCAGGCGCATGCCTTCCAGGGCGATGCCTTCGGCCATGGGGTGAAACAGCGGTGAACAGAAGGCCTCCAGATTGTGCGACAGCGCATCCATGCCGGTGGCGGCAGTGATCTTGGCCGGCAGGCCGAGGGTCAGTTCCGGATCGAGGATCACCAGCGCCGGCAACATGCGCGCGTGGAAGATGATGCGTTTGATATGCGCAGCATCATCGGTGATCACCGAGGCGCGGCCGACTTCCGAGCCTGTACCGGCAGTAGTCGGCACCGCCACCACCGGGGCCATGCCGGCAACATTGACGCGGTTGCAGTTGTCGCCGATGTCCTCGAAATCCCACAGCGGCCGCTCCTGGCCGACCATCAGGGCGATGGCCTTGCCGGCATCCAGCGCCGAGCCGCCGCCAAAGGCGATCACCCCGTCATGCTTGCCGGCCTTGAACGCGGCCACCCCGTCCATCACGTTCTGCCCGGTCGGGTTGCCCTTGATGCCATGGAACAGCCCGGCCTTGAGGCCATCATCGCGGCAGTGCAACAGCGCTCGGTCGATCATCGGCAAGGCGGCCAGGCCAGGGTCAGTGACCAGCAGTGGCGCGCTCATGCCCAGTTGCCGGCAAGCCGCAGGCAATTCGCTGATACGGCCGACACCGACGCGCACCGAGGTCGGGTAATTCCAGTTCATGCGGTAGTCATTCAGGTCCATGGCGCGCCTCACAACTGAGTCTTGAAGTGGAAGGATTTCGGCCGGGTGACGTGCTCAAAGCCGACGCTGGACAGGGTGCAGCCGCGTCCGGAGTTCTTCACCCCAGTCCAGGCCAGTGCCGGGTCGAGGTAATCACAGCGGTTAAGAAACACCGTGCCGGCCTGCACTCGGTCGGCCAATGCCATGGCGGCATCGACGTCACGGCTGAAGATGGCGGCAGTCAGGCCAAAATCGCTGTCGTTCATCAGCGCCAGGGCTTCTTCATCATCCTTGACCTTCTGGATGCCCACCACCGGGCCAAAGGATTCCTCGGTCATCACGCGCATACCGTGATGCACATTGGTCAGCACCTGCGGTGCCAGGTACTGCGAGCCGGGATGGTCCATGGCAAACTCGGCCGGCACCAGATGGGCGGTGGCGCCCTGCTCGATGGCATCGTGAATTTGCCCGCGGACGAAATCCGCCGCCTCGGCACGTACCAATGGGCCGAGGGTAGTGTCCGGGTCATCGGAACGGCCGAGCTTGTATTGCTTGACCAGCGCCACCGCCTGCTCAACGAAGGCGTCATACAGCGACTCGTGCACATAGATGCGCTCGATGCCGCAGCAGGATTGCCCGGAGTTGAAGAATGCTCCATCGATTGTGGTTTCCACCGCATGGGCCAGGTCAGCGTCGGCCCGTACATAGGCCGGGTCCTTGCCACCCAGCTCCAGACCGATGCTGAGAAAGCGCCCCACCGCTACCCGCTCAACCATGGTGCCGCCCGGTACCGAACCGGTGAAGGCCACGTGGGCGATGGTCGGCGCCTGAATCAACGCCTCGGTTTCACCGTGGCTCAGGTGCAAATACTGGAACACCCCGTCCGGCAAGCCAGCCTCGCTGAAAGCTTCGACCATACGCTCGGCACACAGCGGGGTTTGCGCTGAATGCTTGAGCAGCACTGCATTGCCGGCCAACAGCGCCGGCATCACTGCGTTTACCGCCGTCAGATAGGGGTAATTCCACGGCGCGATCACCAACGCAACACCCAGCGGCTCACGGCGGATAAAGCGAATAAACCCGGGCTTTTCCGGCACTTTGATATCCGCCAGAGCCTGTTCGGCGATATCCGCCATATAGCTGGCACGCTCGACAAAGCCGCGCACCTCGCCTGCGGCATAGCGGATCGGCCGGCCCATCATCCAGCACAGCTCTTCAGCCAGCTGGGTTTCCTTGGCGGCGAACGCAGCAATCGCCTTGCGGCCGATGGCGATGCGTTCGGCCAGCGGGGTGTTCTTCCAGGCCTGCTGCGCCAGTTCGGCCTTGACCAGCGCCACCTGAATTTCCGGATTGGAGGCCAGATGGCGCTCGACATACACCGAGCCATCGATGGGTGAAATGCATTGCAGTTTGCTCATTGAAAAGACTCCATAAGCCCAATCAGCCGGGGCCGCGCGCTAGATAATTTCGAAGTAGCGATCCAGTTCCCAGTCGCTGACATGCCGGCGGTATTCGCGCTCTTCCCACTCGCGGCTGGCGGCAAAGTGCTCAACAAACTCGTCGCCAAACAGCTCCCGCGCCGCCGTTGAGGCTTTCAGCCGCTGCGCGGCATCCCACAAGGTGCGCGGCAGGGCCAGCTCCTCGGGGTGTTTCATCGCGTAGGCATTGCCCACCACCGGCTCGGTTGGCTCCCACTGCTGCATCACCCCATACAGACCGGAGCCGAGGGCCACCGAGAGGGCCAGAAACGGATTGCCATCGGCCGCGCCGAGGCGATATTCCTGACGCTGCGACTTGTCCGTACCGGGAATTACCCGCAGCGCGGCGGTGCGGTTTTCCACGCCCCAGGTGGCATCGGTGGGCGCCCAGAAACCGGGAATCAGCCGGCGGTAGCTGTTCAGCGTTGGCGCGACCATGCAGAGAAATTCCGGCATCAGGCGCTGCTGGCCGGCAAGGAAGTGGCGCTGGATCTTGCTCATATTGTGCGCCTGGCTCGGGTCATAGAACGCCGACTTACCGCTGGCCAGATCGCGCAGGGACACATGGATATGCCCGCTCTGCCCTGGATATTTGCCCGACCACTTGGCCATAAAGGTGGCCATCAGGCCGTTGCGCTGGGCCAGCACCTTCATAAAGGTCTTGAACAGCGCGCCCTTATCGGCCGCAGCTTCGGCGCGGTCATAGGCAATCGCCGCTTCGAGCACGCCAGGGCCGGTTTCGGTGTGCAGGCCTTCGATGGGAAAGTCCATGCGCTCGGCCATTTCCAGGATCTCGTGGTACAGCTCGGCGTGCACCGAGTTGCGGATCATCGAGTAGCCGAACCAGTCCGGAGTGAACGGCTTGAGGTTGCGAAAACCCTTCTCGCGGGCCGACTCCGGGGTTTCATCGAACATGAAGAATTCATATTCCAGCGCGGCAAACGCATCAAAACCCATGGCCTTGCAGCGCTCGATCACCCTGCGCAGGGTGCCACGCGGGCAGACTTTTTCCGCTGCCTCGGCAAACTCGCAGATAAACAGCAGCATGCCGTTCTCGAAGGGTAAGTCGCGGCAGGTATGCGGCAGCACCCGCACCGGCGCATCCGGGTAGCCGGTGTGCCAGCCGGTGTATTGAGCGTTGTCGTAAAGCTGGTCCTTCACGTCCCAGCCGAGCACCACATCGCAGAAGGCAAAGCCGCTGTCGAGAGCAGAAAAGAACTTGCTGCGGCTGAGGTATTTGCCACGCATCACCCCATCGTTATCGAACACCCCAACCTTGATATGGCTAAGGCCGCGCTCCTCGACAATGCGCTTGGCATCCAGAACGGTTTTCACGTCTCGCGGATTGAGCATAAATGCACCTGTCTATTGTTGTTATGGCCGACATCCGGTGTCAGTCCTGCAGGCAACAACAGCGTCTCAAGCGCATCCCCACAACCACCACACAACGCGCCCTGACGACTACCCAACGCCCCTTAGAACACCCGGCAAAAAGCTCCATCAGTGTGGTACAGGTTTGCCAAATTGGCTGGTCAATTAGGCAAAACAACCGGCAAGCGTTGCAGCACAGGTGACGGCAGACACAGCTCTGTTGTAAAAGCACAGACCACCACCCGCCGAATACCTGGCTGCATGTGCACAGTGGCCGCCAGAAGCCATACCGGAGATTGTTTGAACCCGATGTCCCGCACCCTGCCAGCGTCCGGCCAGACTCGGCATCGCACAACAGTTACCGCCGCACTGGTGCTGGCCCTGGCTGCCTGGCTTGCGCCTACGGCTTGCTTGGCGCGTGACTGGCTGATCTACACCCACAGCCTGGATAGCCAGGCTGTGCTGATCGACGGGCAGCTGCGCGGACGCGAACATGCCGGCAAGCGGGCGTTCTTTCTGGAGCTAGTGCGCGAGCTGCTGACTGATATGGCCGAGCCGCTGCCAATCCTGGAAGTGCCCTTGGCGCGTGGTCTGGCGCAACTGCAACAGCGTGACGATGTGGTGCTCTTCAACCTTGGCAAAACTCCGGAGCGCCTGCCGCTGGCGCACTGGGTCGGGCCCATCTGGGAAGAGACCGACTGGCTCTACGAAAACACCCAACGACCCACCGGTATCCACAACCTGGAAGCTGCCAAGAACCTGCCGGTATGCGTACTCAACGGTAGCTCCCATGACGAACGCCTGACAGCCATGGCGTTCTCGCAGCTAAAGCGCAACAACGCCTACAGCACCTGTTTCAGCATGCTCGCAGCCGGCCGGGTTGCGCTGGTTGCCTCGGCCGACTCCGGGCTCGCCCAGAGGCTGCACGAGGCTGGCGTCGCGGCTGACAAGGTACGCCCAAGTGCCGTGCAGCTGGGCCGCGACGAAGGCTATATCGCCCTGTCACGTGGGATGCCGGAGCAGGACATCGCGCGCTGGCGCGCTGCCTTGTTGCACGTGCAGCAGGATGGTCGCTTCCAAGCCTTGCACAATCGCTACGCGCACTGACTGAGTCGCCTGCCCGCCGCGCAAAAAAATACGCCCGCATCTTGCGCTGCGGGCGTGAGGTGTAGCGAACCCAGGCAGCTAGCCGCGATAGGGCGCGCCGGCCTTGGCCATCAGGGCGTTGTACTTCTTGAAGATTTCCACCACCCGCGCACATCGTGGGCTGGTCTTGGCGATTTCGTCCCAGAACTTCTGCGCCTCGGCCTCCACCGTGGCCCACTCCTCGGCCGGGATCGAGGTCAGCTGCAGCTTGCCGCCCTCAACCCGCAGTTGCGCCTCGCCACCCCAGTACCAGTGCTGGCGGTAGTAGTTGGAGCTGTCCATGCACAGCTTGAACAGGGTTTTTAGGTGCTCGGGCACTTCGGCCCATTTATCCGAGTTGGCGAAGTAGGAGCCGCACCAGGCCCCGGAGATGTTGTTGGTGAGGAAGTACTTGGTCACGTTGGCCCAACCGACGGTGTAATCCTCGGTGATGCCGGACCAGGCGATACCGTCCAGCTCGCCAGTCTGGATCGCCACTTCAACGTCCTCCCAGGGCAGAGTCACCGGAATCACGCCAAAGCGGGTGAGGAACTTGCCCGCCGTGGGGAAGGTAAAAATGCGCTTGCCTTTAAGGTGTTCAAGCTTGGTGATCGGCTCCACCGTGGCGAAGTGGCACGGGTCCCAGGCACCCGCACCGAGCCAGGTCACGCCTTTGACCTCGCCATAGGCCTCAGCCCAGATTTCATTGAGCCCGTACTGGTTGAACAGCACGGGAACATCCAGGCTGTAGCGCGTGGCAAACGGGAAGTAGCCACCAAACACCGAGATATCCACCGGTGCGGCAATGGAGTCGTCGTCACTCTGCACGGCATCGATGGTGCCCTTCTGCATCGCGCGGAACAGCTCGCCGGTGGGCACCAACTGATCGGCGTAATACAGCTGGATTTCCATCTCGCCATTGGCTGCCTTGTTGAAGGCGTCGATGGACGGTTTGATCACATGCTCACCCAGTGCCGGGCCGGCATAGGTTTGCAGGCGCCAGGTGATTTTCTTCGGCTCGGCCGCGTAGATATGCGCCGAGCCCAGCGCCGTTGCCCCGACGGCCCCGGTGGCCACTGCGGCGGTTTTCAGAAAACTGCGTCTCGTACTCATGCTGTGATCTCCAGACGTGTCGATTCAGGTGGCATACAACTGCTCTGCGTAACCCGGATGGGCTCGCAGGGTTTCAGACGGGCAACCTGTACCTGGTAATGCCTGAGCCACCCGAGCATGGGCGGCTGTAACCGGCACGACTGCGCTTACCTACTGCTGAATAGGGCTCAGCTACCGTAGTGCCACTGCGGTAGCCACAGGGCGATCTGCGGGAAGACCATGACCAGCGCCAGGGCCAGAATCATGATCAATACGAATGGGGTGACCGACACGTAGATATCGCGCAGCGAGACTTCCGGCGGAGCCATGGCGCGCATCAGGAACAGGTTGTAGCCAAAGGGCGGGGTCATGTAGGCGATCTGGCAGGTGATGGTGTAGAGCACGCCGTACCACACCAGATCGAAGCCCAGCGCACCGACCAGTGGAATATAGAGCGGTGCAACGATCACCAGCATGGCCGTGTCATCCAGGAACATGCCCATGATGATGAACGACACCTGCATCAGGATCAGCACTTCCCAGGGGCCCAAACCGAGGCTGTCGAGAAACAACGCTTCAATCGCCTTGACCGCCCCCAGGCCATCGAACACCGCACCGAAGCACAGCGCCGCGAGGATGATCCACATAAACATGCAGCTGATTGCCAGCGTCTTGCGCAGGGTTTCTTCCATTACGCTGCGGTTCAGACGCCCCTTGAGCCAGGCCATCAACGTTGCAGCCGCCGCACCCACCGCCGAACTTTCCACCAGGCTGGTGATGCCCATGAGAAACAGCCCGGTCATGCAGAAAAAGATAAACAGCGGGGCAATCCCGGCCTTGAGCAGCAGCAGTTTTTCGCGCGGGCTGATCTGCTGACGCTCAGCCTCGGAGAGTGCCGGCCCCATGTTCGGCTGGATGCGGCAGCGAATGGCGATATACAGCACAAACAAGCCGGCCATCATCAAGCCGGGAAACACGCCGGCCAACCACAGCTGGCCGACGGGCTGGCGGGCGATCATGCCGTACAGCACCAGCACCACGCTGGGCGGAATCAGGATGCCCAGCGAGCTGCCGGCCTGGATCACCCCGGTGACCATGATTTTGTCGTAACCACGACGCAGCAACTCCGGCAAGGCAATGCTCGCGCCGATGGCCATGCCGGCCACACTCAAGCCGTTCATCGCCGAGATCGCCACCATCAGACCGATGGTGCCAATGGCCAGGCCGCCATTGAGCGGCCCCATCCAGACGTGGAACATCTTGTAGAGGTCTTCAGCCAGCCCCGACTCGGAGAGCATATAGCCCATGAATACGAACAGCGGCAGGGTCAGCAGCGGGTACCACTTCATCAGTTTCATGGCGGCACTGAAGGCCATTTCCGACCCGCCGTCGCCCCACAGCAACAGGGCGGCTGCGGCGGCCACAAAACCGATAGCGCCGAACACCCGCTTACCGGTGAGCAGCAGCAACATCATCGAGGAGAACATCAGCAGGGCAATCAGCTGGTAATCCATTACAGGGTTTCCCCCAGGGCAGCGGCAATGTCCTTGAACAGCGTGGCAACGGCCTGCAGCAGCATCAGGGCAATGCCAATGCACATGATGATCTTGATCGGCGCCATGGGTGGCGACCAGGCCGAGTAACTGGTTTCGCTGTACTCAAGGGCGTACTGGGTCGAGGAGATACCGCCGTAAAGCAGCAACACCAGGTAGAAGAGCAGAAAGCCCACCGTCAGCAGATCCATGATTGCGCGGGTGCGGAGCGACCAGTTGCTGTAGAACAGGTCCATGCGCACATGGGCATCCAGTTGCATGGAATAGGCGCCGCCGAGTAGGAAGTAGGCGACCATCAAAAACTGCGCCGACTCCAGCGTCCAGGCGGCCGGGGTAAAGAAGGTCTTGCCGATCGAGGAGTAGAGCAAGACCCCAAGGATGGCGAAGATCAGGTACATGGCAAAGCGCCCAACAACGCGGTTGAGTGCTTCCACTGCGTATACAAACCACCTGATGGCCCTGAGCATAACGGCTACCCACTGGATAATTGTTATCTCGAGAGCCTAGACCATGATTGGCAAAACCAAGCGCCGCCGATGCCCGCAGCCCCCCTCACCCGTGTACCTGCATGGTTAAACCCGCGTGCCGAGCACCCGACAAAACTGCGGTATGCGCGGCTAGCCCTCTAGAAAGGCCTTCAGCACAGCCACGGTGCGCAGCGGGTCCTCTTCTTGGGGCACGTGACCCAGCTCGTCGAACAGCACCAGACGGCTGCCTTTGATATCGCGCTTGAAACGCTCGGCATTGACCGGCGGAATCAATTCGTCGCGCCCGCCCCAGATAATCAGCGTCGGCACCTGCAACTCGGCAATTCGCGTGTAGCCCTGCCCGGCTTCAGCCTGAATAAAACGCTGGCGCAAGGCCTCACGGTTGCCAGCGCGCAGGGTCAGCTCGTAATAACGGTCGATCAGCTCATCACTGACCTTGCTCGGGTCGCCATAGACGTTACGGATGCTCGCCTCAATCATCACGCGCGGCAGCAGGTTGGCCATCAACGGCGCCAGTGCAGGCATCTGCGCCAGACGAAAACCGATGGGCATGGAGGTGGCGTTACGTGGGTAACCGGCGGCATCCACCAGCACCAGTCGTTCGACCCGCTGCGGCTGATCCAGAGCAAACTGCCAGGCCAGTTGGCCGCCGAAACTGTTGCCGGCCAGTACCACACGCGACACCTGCAACTGATCCAGCACATGGCCGAGGAAGGCGCTGTAGTGGGCCATGCGGTAATCACCATCGGGGAATGGCCCGGTCAGGCCGAAGCCCGGCAGATCGAGGCTGATCACCCGCCTCTGGCTCTGCAACTGCGCCACCCAGCCCTCCCAGGTGTGCAGGCTGGCCGAGGTGCCGTGCAGCAGCACAATCGGCGCAGGGTCATCACGCGGGCCCTGATCACGCAGGTGCACCAGCATGCCGTCGATAGCCAGAAATGATGATGGTGGCAGGGCCCAGCGCGGCTTGAGCTGCGCCACGGGGCGATCCGGTGCCCAGTTCCAAGCAACCGCAGCGGCCAGGCTGATCAGCAACAGCAGGACAACGGATACGGCAATCTGCACAACACGTTTCATGGTTGATACCTGGTGACAAAACTCTGCCAATACTAGTCAACGGCGCGGCGCTTGCCTGTGACCGTCGTGCACCAACCGGTTGTAGGAGCGGCCCATGGCCGCGATAAGGGCTTCGTGGGTATGGCCCGTTCCTACAGGTTGCTCATTTAAAAGACGAAAAAAAGCCCCGATGTGCCGGGGCTTGAGGAGTGTTGCGCCGTTGTGCGGCGCACACGATAAAGCGAATGATCAGACCAGGCTGGTCAACGCATCACGGCTAAACGGCAGAATGTCCTGCTCGCGGCCATCGCGTACTTTCACTGCCCAATCCGGGTCAACCAGCAGGGCGCGGCCTACGGCTACCAGGTCGAACTCCTGCTTGTTCAGGCGCTCCAGCAGGTTTTCCAGGCTGGCCGGTTGCGCCACCTTGTCGGTGTTAACCATAAATTGCAGGAACTCGCCGTCCAGGCCGACGCTGCCGACGGTGATGGTCGGCTTGCCGGTGAGCTTGCGCGTCCAGCCGGCCAGGTTGAGGTCCGAGCCTTCGAACTCTGGTTCCCAGAAGCGGCGGGTCGAGCAATGGAAGATGTCCACGCCAGCGTCGCTCAGCGGCTTGAGGAATGCCCCCAGCTCTTCTGGCGTCTGCACCAGACGGGCGGTGTAATCCTGCTGCTTCCACTGCGAGAAGCGGAAGATGATCGGGAAGTCCGGCCCTACAGCCGCACGCACGGCCTGAATCAGCTCGATGGCAAAACGCGAGCGCTGCGCCAGGTCACCGCCGTATTCGTCGGTGCGCTGGTTACTGCCAGCCCAGAAAAACTGGTCGATCAGGTAACCGTGGGCGCCGTGGATTTCCACGCCGTCCATGCCAATGGCTTTAGCATCTTTGGCGGCTTGGGCGAAGGCGGCGATCACGTCCTTGATATCGTCCTGGGTCATGCCGTGCACAACCACATTGCCCTCTTTAATTTTTTCGCTCGGGCCGTAGCCTGGAACGCTGGCATCCGGCTCGGTGCCCAGCTTGCGCACATTGCCCACGTGCCAGAGCTGCGGAACGATCTTGCCGCCTTCGGCGTGCACCGCTTCGACCACTTTCTTCCAGCCGGCCAGGGCGTCTTCACCGTAGAAACGCGGCACGTTCGGGTAACCGTTGGCAGCTTTGTGGCCGACGGTGGTGCCTTCGGTGACGATCAGGCCCACACCAGCAGCGGCGCGGCGGCGGTAATACTCGATCACCTTGCTGTTAGGCACGCCACCTGGAGAGAAGGAACGGGTCATCGGCGCCATGACCACACGGGTCGGCAGCGCCAGGTTGCCCAGGCTGAAGGGTTGGAACAGCGCTTTAACTGAATCGGTCATGATCATTCCTCGGGGCGCTTGGAGCAGCGCAACTGGTTAAACGGGGGAAGCCTGCAACAACAGCTGCAAACGGTGGATAAAGTCAGTCAGGGCGCGGGTGTTGTTGGCCACCTTGAGCCGGGTCAGTGCGCCTTGCCAGGCGTTGGCGATAAAGCTCGCCAGGTTGCGGCAATCTTCGTCAGCAGGGAGTTCACCCGCGGCTTGCGCCTGCTCCAGGCAAGCCTGAAGGATGTCCGCCGAGGCTTGCAGAATCGCATCGACCTGCGCACCCAACGTCGGCGACAGCTCGGCCATTTCGAAGCTCAAGCTGCCGATAAAGCAGTGGTATTCCAGACGCTCCTGGCGAGCAAAGTGCTCCACCAGCTCGCTGTAATAACCCAGGATGCGTTCACGCGGGCTGAGCGCCGCGTTGCTCAGGGCTTCGGCATAACGTGCCAGGCGCGGCTGATAGACCTGCTGCAAGGCCTGCAGGGCAAAGTCTTCCTTGCTGGCGAAGTAGTGGTAGAAGGAGCCTTTCGGCACCCCCGCTGCCTTGACGATTTCCTGCACGCCAGCGCCGTGATAACCGCGACGGGTCATTACCTCGGCACCTTTGGCGAGGATCAGGTCACGCTTGTCGAGTCGAATGCTGGAGTTCATGCCAGCAAGAATATGACCGGTCGTCTCGCCCCGCCCAGCACTATTGATTTGCGTGATTATCAGCAAGAAGCGCAGCGGGTAATGCCTGGGCAGAGCTGGCGTCCATAGGATTTCGCGAGCATGGCTCGCTCCTACAGGTATCAGTCACTCTAGGAGCGGGCCATGCTCGCGATAACTGTGGATCAACAACAGGATTGAGCGCAGCGCTCCACGTTGTACAAAACGCGGAGCCAAGCCAGGCGAGCGCCTGGCGGAGGGGGTAAATCAGCCGCGAGCGGCTTTGATCACGTCAATGTAAGGCTCGGCAAAGCGTTGATCCTGGATCAGCGCGATAAAGTCATGGCCCTGGGCATCTTTGGCATTCAGGTCGTAGCCAGCGGCCACGAAGAAGCCAACAAAACGCTCGAAGTCATCGATACGCAGGCCGCGATAGGCTTTGACCAGCTTGTGCAGCGACGGCGGCGTGGCATCAGCCGGCTCCACAGTCAGGAAGAGCTTGATCGGCTCGTCACCAATCTCTTCGCCAATCACCTGTTTCTTGTCTTTACGCATCATTCACTCCAGCTCACCAAGCCACACGGGGCCGGCAGTGTACCTCCGGCGCAGGCCATGGCTCAACGGATGGCAGGCAGCTGCTCGAATTAGCATGCGGCGAAACAGCTGCACAGCCGACTTAGGTCAATACAGCGCAGCATGCCTTGCCCCTATACTGCGCATGGACACTTGGGAGTCATTATGTCGTTGCCCTTACCGCCGCTATTCTCCGCCTGGCGCCAGACCTTGCGCGCCGGCTATGGCTGGAAAAACCTGCGCAGTGATCTGAGTGCCGGTTTAACGGTGGGGATCATCGCCATTCCACTGGCCATGGCCCTGGCGATTGCCGTCGGTGTGGCGCCGCAGCACGGCCTGTACACGGTGCTGGTGGCCGGCACGCTGATCGCCCTGTTTGGTGGTTCGCGCTTCAACGTCTCCGGGCCGACTGCCGCCTTTGTGGTGATTCTGTTGCCGGTCACCCAGCAATTCGGCCTCGGCGGCCTGCTGCTGTGCACCCTGCTGGCCGGGCTGATTTTGATTGCGCTAGGCCTGATGCGCGCCGGCCGGCTGATCGAATTTATCCCCTACCCGGTCACCCTGGGTTTCACCGCCGGTATCGGCATCGTCATCGCCACCTTGCAGATCAAGGATTTGCTTGGTCTGCACCTGAGTAGCCAGCCGAATCACTATCTGGACCAACTCAACGCCCTGCTGCACGCCATGCCGAGCCTGCAACTGGGCGATAGCCTAGTGGCGCTGGTGTGCCTGGCGGTGCTGCTGATCTGGCCACGCTGGGTGCCGAAGATCCCCGGTCATCTGGTCGCGCTGACCGCTGGCGCCCTGCTCGGGCTGCTATTGGAAAGCCTGCAGATTCCGGTGGCCACCCTGGGGGAGCGCTTCAGCTACAGCCTCAATGGGCTTGAACACCCGGGTATTCCGCCGTTTCTGCCGAGCCTGGTCTGGCCCTGGCAGCTGCCTGGTGCCAATGGCCAGCCGCTGGTGGTGAATTTCGAACTATTCCGTCAGTTGCTGGCACCGGCTTTTGCCATCGCCATGCTCGGGGCCATCGAGTCACTGCTCTGCGCGGTGGTTGCCGATGGCATGACCGGCAGCAAACACGACCCCAATGGCGAGCTGATCGGCCAGGGCATTGGCAACCTGGTTGCGCCCTTCTTCGGCGGCATCACCGCCACCGCCGCAATTGCCCGCAGCGCCGCCAACGTGCGTGCCGGGGCCTACTCGCCACTGGCGGCGATTACCCATGCCGGGGTGGTGCTGATTGCCATCCTGTTTCTCGCGCCCTTGTTCAGCTACCTGCCGATGGCCGCGCTGGCAGCCTTGTTGCTGGTGGTGGCGTGGAACATGAGCGAGCCCCGGCATGTGCAGCACACCCTGCGCATCGCCCCGCGCAGTGATGTGCTGGTGCTGTTGACCTGCCTGATTCTCACCGTGCTGTTCGACATGGTGCTGGCCGTGGGCGTTGGCCTGCTGCTGGCTGCCGGGCTGTTTATCAAGCGCATGAGCGACCTGACCGATACCGCGCCACTGCCCAGGCACTTTCACCAGGCGCTTAATGATCTGCCCGAACACGTGCTGGCCTACGCCATTCGCGGGCCACTGTTCTTCGGGGCGGCGGAAAAGGCCCTGAGCGTGCTGCGCCGCTTTACGCCGGGAGTGAAAGTGGTGATCGTCGATATCAGCGCCGTACCGCTGCTGGACATGACCGCGATTGCCGCACTGGTCAATGTGCTGCGCGACTACCGCGAGCAGCAGGTCGCCCTGGTGCTGAGTGGTCCAACGCCTCAGGTGCGCCTGCAATTGCGCCGCGCCGGGATTGTTCGTGCAGAAAGGCAGCTGGCATATGTGCGTGACCTGGCCCAAGCCAGGGAAAAAGCACTGCGCTGGCTGGCACCCAAGGCTGATGGGGAATCAGCGGATTAAGTGAATTGTGCGCGCATCCAGGCCTGGTAGTCGGCGACGCCAAGCTCACCTTCACGCGGCGCCCAGTTGGCCTGCTCGCCGTTCCCCACAGGTTTGTAGGGCCCGGCTTTGCATTCGAAGAGAATGCTGTCGGCTTCCAGCACCACAAGAGCATGAAATACTCCAGGCGGCAGGTCGACACCGACACACTCGCCGCCGGCCTGCAGCACGCGCTTATCCAACACCTCACCGACGTCATTGAAGATCAGCACGCCCAGGCGGCCTTTGAGCACCAGCAGCGCTTCGGCCTTATCCGCCGAAAGATGGCGGTGTGGCGGGATGTAGGTGTCCGGCTGCAGCCCGATAGCCATGCGATGACAGGGCTCTTCCATCTGGTGGAAGTTATGGTGCTGGCGTTGCCGTGGGTTGGCCGCCGCTTGCTCGACCAGTGCGCCGAACAGGGTTTGATCGAGAAAGCGCGGCCCACTCATACGTCCTATAGTCCTTTGACCGCGTAGATGCCTGGGGCATTGCGCCAGTAGCCCTTGTAGTCCATGCCATAACCGAAGATATAACGGTCGATGCACGACAGCCCGACGTAGTCGGCTTTCAGGTCCGGCCGCGCCTTGCGGTTGTGTTCCTTGTCGATCAACACGGCGGTGTGCACCGCGCTGGCACCGGCATGGCGGCAGAAATCGATGATCGCACCGAGGGTGTGCCCTTCATCGAGGATGTCGTCGATGATCAGCACGTCACGGTCGATAAAGGAGATTTCCGGCTTGGCCTTCCAGAACAGCTCGCCACCACTGGTTTCATTGCGGTAGCGGGTGGCATGCAGGTAAGACGCTTCCAGCGGGAAGTTGAGTTTGGGCAACAGCTTGCCGGAGAAAATCAGCCCGCCATTCATCACGCAGAACACCACCGGATTACGCTCAGCCAGCACAGCGTTGATCGAGGCCGCTACCTGATCAATGGCCGCTTCAACTTCGGCCTCGCTGTACAGGCAATCGGCTTCGGCCATGACTTGGCGGATATGCGCGAGATCGGCAGACATGCTGTTTCCTCTTGGGGGCGGGACGCAGCGCAGCCAAAAGCTGATCAATGCGTCAAAATAAAAGCCGGCAAAGGTACGCATCTGCGCCCAACAGAGCAAGCCCCGACAGACCAACTGCGGCAATTGCCCGCAAGCGGCGACACGTTAGCTGCTTTTTAGCGACTTTAGCCCATCCAGGCCCAGCATTTGCCGTAGCCAATGCTTTAATCTAACGCGAATTTTTGCCCGTCCTCCCGGAGATCCCTGCCCATGCCCATCCTCGAGATTCGCCACCCGCTGATCCGCCACAAACTCGGTCTGATGCGCCGCGCCGATATCAGCACGAAGAACTTTCGCGAGCTGGCGCAGGAAGTCGGCGCCCTGCTGACCTATGAGGCGACCAAGGATCTGCCCCTGGAAAACTACGAAATCGACGGCTGGTGCGGCACCGTGCAGGTGGAAAAAATCTCCGGCAAAAAAATTACCGTGGTGCCGATTCTGCGTGCCGGTATAGGCATGCTCGAAGGTGTGCTCAGCCTGATTCCGGGGGCCAAGGTCAGCGCCGTCGGCGTAGCACGCAACGAGGAGACGCTGGAAGCGCACACCTACCTGGAAAAACTGGTACCGGAAATCGACGAACGCCTGGCCATGATCATCGACCCGATGCTGGCCACCGGCGGCTCGATGGTCGCCACCATCGACCTGCTGAAAAAAGCTGGCTGCAAGGAAATCCGCGCCATGGTGCTGGTCGCCGCGCCGGAAGGCATCAAAGTGGTCAACGACGCGCACCCCGATGTGACCATCTACACCGCCTCCATTGATCAGCGTTTGAACGAACACGGCTACATCATTCCCGGCCTCGGTGATGCCGGCGACAAGATTTTCGGCACCAAACAGAAGGATGCTTAAGCATGCAGGACGAATACAACGACCCGCTGCCGCGGCAGATTCTATCCGGTGCGCAGATGCTCTTCGTGGCCTTCGGCGCGCTAGTGCTGATGCCGCTGATCACCGGCATGGACCCTAACGTCGCGCTGTTTACCGCCGGCGTCGGCACATTGCTGTTCCAGCTGGCTACCGGCCGCCAGGTGCCGGTCTTTTTGGCATCGAGCTTCGCCTTTATCGCGCCGATCATCGCCGCCAAGGGCGAGTTCGGTCTGCCGGCGGTACTCGGCGGCGTAGTCGCAGCCGGCTTCGTTTATATGTTTCTCGGCCTGGCGGTGCGCCTCAAAGGCCCGGGTTTTATCGACCGCATCCTGCCGCCGGTGGTGATAGGCCCGGTGATCATCGCCATCGGTCTGGCCTTGTCGCCGGTCGCGGTAAACATGGCCATGGGCAAGACGGGTAACGCCAGCGCACAACTGGTGCCCTACCAAACTGCCATGCTTATCTCCATGCCAGCGCTGGTAACTACCTTGCTGGTCGCGGTGCTCGGCAGCGGCCTGCTTCGCTTGGTGCCAATCATCGCCGGCATAGTGGTTGGCTGCGGGCTGGCGGCCTTCTTCGGGGTGATCGACACCGCCGGTATTGCCGCCGCACCCTGGTTGGCGATGCCAAATTTCGTCGCCCCCGAATTCCACTTGGGTGCCATCCTCTACATGCTACCGGTCGCCCTAGCTCCGGCCATCGAGCATATAGGTGGGGTGATCGCAGTCGGCACCGTCACCGGCAAGGACTTCGTGCGCAAGCCCGGCCTGCATCGCACCTTGCTTGGTGACGGCCTGGCCACTTCGGCCGCAGGCCTGTTTGGCGGCCCACCCAATACCACCTACGCCGAAGTCACCGGTGCAGTGATGCTGACCAAAGCCTACAACCCGAAGATCATGACCTGGGCAGCCGTCTTCGCCATTGGCCTGGCCTTTATCGGCAAGTTTGGTGCCGCACTGCAGAGTATCCCCGTGCCGGTAATGGGCGGCATCCTCTGTCTACTGTTCGGTTCGATTGCGGTAGTCGGCCTGAATACCCTGATCCGCCATCAAGTCGACCTGTCCGAGGCGCGCAACCTGATCATCGTCTCGGTGACGCTGGTGTTCGGCATCGGCGGCATGGTCATCGGTGGCAACGAGTTTGCCCTGTCCGGCATCTCGCTGTGCGCTATCAGCGCCCTGGCGCTCAATCTGCTGCTGCCCGGCGGCCAGGGCTGGCGTAGCAAGACCGTGCTGGAAGAGCCGGAGTAAATCGCGCCCAGTAAAAAGCCCCGCATCTGCGGGGCTTTTTTATTCTTGTGTTGCTTCAGGCCGGATTGGCTGACCACTGCTGCAACCGCACCACACTCTCACGATAGGGTTTGAGGCTCATGCTCAGCAGCACAATCGAGCTGAACACGGCGATGCTGGTGACGATCAGCAGCGAGTAACGCAGCGCCATGTCATCGGCAAACACATAGTCGGTCACCAGCGCCACCGCCGTCGGGCCGATGCCCAAACCAATCAGAGTGATCACAAACAGATAGATGGCCGAGGCCTGGCCACGCATCGAGTTGGGCATGATTTCCTGAATTGCTGCCGGCGCCACGCCGAACGGCATGCTCAGGAAGAACACCGTCGGTGCCATCAGCACGGCGGCCCATATGGCGCTATCCATCAATGGAAAGGCCAGCACGCACGGCACGGCGCCGAAAGCGGCATACAGGCCGACACGCATATTGGCGTCGCTGCTGCCGCGCTTGGCCATCCAGTCGGCCAGACGGCCACCGAAGACAATGCCCAAACAGCCGAACACCGCCACGATGCTGCCGTAAACAATACCGACCTGGCCGGCATCCCAGCCGTAGGTGCGGATAAAGAAGGTCGGAATCCAGGCTGCGCTGCCATAACCGGCAAACGCCAGGCCGGCAAAGCCAAAGTTATGGCACAGCACAGTGCGCCGGTTCGCGCGGATATATCGCCCGACATCCGCCAGCGGTACCGCGACACCGGCCCCCACGCCGCGACGTGCAGGCTCCTTGACTGCCAGCAGGAGCAGGGTGAACAGAATCCCCGCGCCGCCAAGAATCAGAAAGATCAATTGCCAAGGCCGTACTTCACCGAATACCGGCAGCACCACATCGCCTTGAGCGGAAGCGAACTGAATCACCAGGCCACCGAGCAGAAAGGCCAGCCCTGAACCGAGGTAAACCCCCATGGAATACACGCTGATGGCGGTAGCGCGGCGCTCGGCTGGAAAGCTGTCGGCAATCAGCGAGTAGGCCGCTGGCGACAACGCCGCCTCGCCAACACCCACGCCAATGCGGCAGAGCAGAAATTGCCAGTACAGCTTGGCCATACCGCAGGCGGCGGTGGCGGCACTCCAGAACAGTACGCCAAAGGCGATCAGGCCACGGCGGCTTTTGGTATCGGCCAAACGACCCAGGGGAATCCCACACACGGTGTAGAACAACGCAAAGGACAGGCCCATCAGCAGGCTCATCTGCGTGTCGCTGATCATCAGGTCACGGCGGATCGGGCCGACCAGCAGATTGAGAATCTGCCGGTCGATAAACGACAGCACGTACGCCACCATCAGGATGGCGACAGTCACCCAGGCACGGGTGGAAGAGGGATAGCCGTTATTGTTGTTGAGCACTGGCAGTCTCCTCGGCACCGCTGGTGCGGTGCACGACGGTTGAAAGAGCTGCCAGCTTAGGCCGAGTTGCAGGGTGCTGAGTATCGCTCGTAGGTGTTATCAGTCAGGCGAATGCGCGGCATCCTTTTGGGCGAATAACCGTCACAGCATATTTCTCTAGAGCTGCAGCGGCGCACGTTCGCTGAGGGTTTTCAGGGCAGCGACCCAACTGGGATGATCATTCAGACACGGCACCAGCTGCAGGCTTTCGCCGCCAGACTCAACAAACTGCTCGCGGCCACGGTCGCCGATTTCTTCCAGGGTTTCGATGCAGTCGGCGACAAAAGCCGGGCACATCACCAGGAGCTTCTTCACGCCCTGTTTGGCCAGCTCATCCAGGCGCGTTTCGGTGTAGGGCTCGATCCACTTGGCGCGACCCAGGCGCGACTGGAACGACACTGACCACTGCTCGGGCTTGAGGCCCATACGTTCGGCAAACAACTCGGCGCTGCGCAGGCACTGAGCGCGGTAACAGCTTGCGAGCACTTCGGGCGAGGCCGTACGGCAGCAATCGTCACCCTTCAGACAATGGCCAGTGGCGTCCAGCTTATGCAGGTGACGCTCCGGCAGACCGTGGAAACTCAGCAGCAGGTGGTCGAATTCCTGCTCAAGATAAGGCTTGGCGCTGTCGACCAAGGCATCCAGGTATTCCGGCTGATCGTAGAACGGCGGCAGGATGGAAAAGCGAATGGGCAGCTGTTGCTCACGCACCACACGCTTGGCCTCTTCAATCACCGTGGTGGTGGTGCTATCGGCAAACTGCGGATACAGCGGCGCCAGGGTGACTTGCTTGATGCCCTGCTCAGCCAGGCGGGTCAGTACGGTTTGCAGTGACGGCTCGCCATAGCGCATCGCCAGTTCCACCGGGCCGTGGGTCCAGGACGCCTGCATCGCCTTGTGCAGGCGCTTGCTCAATACCACCAGCGGCGAGCCGTCTTCCCACCAGATCGAGGCATAGGCATGCGCCGACGCCGCCGGGCGTTTGATCAGAATCAGCGAAACCAGCAGACGCCGCAGCGGCCAGGGCAAGTCGATGACGTAGGGGTCCATCAGAAACTGATTGAGATAACGGCGCACATCGGCGACTTCAGTAGAGGCTGGCGAACCCAGGTTAACCAGCAGCAATGCGTGATCGGTCATGCAAAGTCCTAATCAGTGATGGCCCAGCAGGTCTGCCAGGGCCACATCCAAATGAGTAAAACGAAAACTGAAGCCAGCCTCCTGCAAGCGCGTCGGCATCGCCCGCTGGCCACCAAGCAGCAGCACCGACAGCTCACCCAGCAGCACGCGCAGGGCAAACGCCGGGGCCGGCATAAAGGTCGGACGGTGCAGCTCGCGGCCCAGAGCCTGGCTGAAGGCGCGGTTACGCTCCGGCGTCGGCGCGCAGGCATTATAAGGACCGCGCGCGGCGTCCTGCTGCAGGAGAAAATCAATCAGGGCGATTTGGTCAGCCAGATGAATCCATGGCATCCACTGCCGACCATCGCCCAGCGGCCCACCCAAACCGAGCTTGAACGGCAGCAGCAGACGCTTGAGCAACCCGCCGTCACTTGCCAGCACCAGCCCGGTACGCAGCAGCACCACACGGATGCCCAGCTCTTCGGCGCGCAGAGCGGTTTCTTCCCAGGCGCCGCACAGCTGCGCGGCGAAATCCTCACTCACCGGCGGCGAGTCTTCATGCAACTCGCGCTCGCCACTGTCGCCATACCAGCCTACCGCCGAGCCGGACAAAAGCACATGCGGCTTATCCGCGCGGCGCTCCAGCCAGGCCAGCAGTTGTTCCGTCAGACCGATCCGGCTGGCCCACAGCAGCGCCTTGCGTTTGCGCGTCCAGGGGCGGTCGGCAATTGGCGCGCCGGCCAGGTTGACCACAGCATCCAGCGGCTCTTCAGCCAGCTCATCGAGCCGACCAATACCGCGCACCGCGTCGCCACAGAGGGCCGTGACCTGTTCAGGCCGACGGCTCCACACTGTCAGCTGATGGCCTTGCTGCAGCCAGTGCCGACACAGTGCGCGCCCGATCAAACCCGTTCCACCGGTCAGAAGAATGTGCATGCGCCTGTCCTCATATGTGCCCTGGTTAAATCGCCGCCCATTGATTTGTGCCTGTGTGGCTTCAATCCGGCTGCAGGTTGTCTTAACTATAGAAAGGCAGGATCGACTCCGACATAGCTTATACACAAAAACAATATTGTATAGCTTTTGTCTAAAGCGTAGCCTAACGCTTGAAAACACGAGGTAGACCATGACCACTCTTCACCCCATCGCCATCATCGGCACCGGCATCGCCGGGCTGTCTGCCGCTCAGGCGCTGCATGCCGCCGGCCACCCGGTGCAACTGTTCGACAAGAGCCGCGGCAGTGGCGGCCGCATGGCCAGCAAACGCAGTGATGCCGGCGCGCTGGACCATGGCGCGCAATACTTCACCGCTCGCGACCGCCGCTTTGTCGAGGTGGTGCAGCAGTGGCAAGCGCGTGGCTGGGTCGCCGAATGGACGCCCAGCCTCTACAACTTCAATAACGGCCAGCTCAGTGCCTCGCCGGATGAACAGGTGCGCTGGGTCGGCAGCCCGCGCATGAGTGCGATCACCCGCGCCATGCTCGGCGCACTGCCGGTGACCTTCTCCTGCCGCATCACCGAAGTGTTTCGCGGCGAGCAGCACTGGCACCTGCAGGACGCCGAAGGCAACAGCCACGGCCCGTTCAGCCATGTGATCGTCGCCACCCCGGCGCCGCAAGCCACAGCACTGCTCTCCAGCGCACCCAAGCTGGCCGGCGCGGCAGCGAGCGTGGCCATGGACCCGACCTGGGCCGTCGCCCTGGCCTTCAACAACCCACTAGAAACCCGTGTCGAAGGTTGCTTCGTGCAGGACAGCCCGCTCGACTGGCTGGCACGTAATCGCAGCAAACCCGGACGCGACACCCAACTCGACACCTGGGTGCTGCATGCCACCAGCCAGTGGACCAAGCAGCACTTGGATATGCCCAAGGAAGCGGTGATCGAACACCTGCTCGGTGCCTTCGCTGAACTGATCGGCTGCGCTGTGCCGGCCCCGGCTTTCAGCCTGGCGCACCGCTGGCTCTACGCGCGCCCCGCCAGCGCGCACCAGTGGGGCGTGTTGGCCGATGCTGACCTGGGTATCTATGCCTGCGGCGACTGGTGTCTGTCGGGTCGGGTTGAAGGCGCCTGGCTCAGCGGCCAGGAAGCCGCCCGCCGCCTGCTTGAGCACCTGCAATGAGCGCGCCTGCGCACAAAGCACCTGGCAGGCATCGGCTTAATCCGCGCAAGCTGCTGCTGTCAAAGTGGACGGCGACAAAGCCGCAGAATCGCGAGAAGCACTTTCTCGTCACCGAACTGTTCTGCGATGAAGAAGGCACGGTACTGCAGATCGAACTGCAGGCCGTGCTCAGCCAACGCTGCCAACGGCTGGACTGGCGCGCACTGGAAAACCCCGAGCAGTGGCGCATGGGCTGGACGTAACACCCTCACACACAAAGCCATACAGTAGTTGTACAAAAATATTGACTTGTACAATTACAAACCTATGATGAACTCAAGTTGTACATCCACCAGGATCTGTACAAGTCGTACATCAGAGGTTATCCATGAGCCCATCCGCCAACGCCGTCGCTAAACCCAAACTGGGTATCAGTGCCTGCCTGCTGGGCAATGAGGTGCGCTACAACGGCGGGCACAAGGAATCGCGCCTGTGCAGCCGTATCCTCAGCGAGCATTTCGACTTCGCCCCGGTGTGCCCGGAAGTGGCCATTGGCATGGGCACGCCGCGTGAGCCGATCCGCCTGGTTGGTGATCCGCAAGCGCCGCGCGCCGTCGGCACGGTTAACCGTGCCGTGGATGTGACCGCGCCGCTGGCTGCATATGGCGAGCAGATGGCCGCTGAACTGACCGATATCTGCGGCTACATCTTTATGCAGCAGTCGCCGTCCTGCGGCCTGCATCGGGTCAAGGTCTACCAGGACAACGGCCGCCCCAGCGAGCCGGGCCGCGGCCTCTTTGCTCAGGCCTTCTGCGCCCGCCACCCGAACCTGCCGGTAGAAGAAGACGGCCGCCTGAACGACCCGATCCTGCGCGAAAATTTCATTACCCGCGTATTCGCCTATTCCCAGTGGCAACATCTGCTGCGTGATGGCCTGACGCGCAAAAGCCTGATCGACTTCCACTCGCGCTACAAATACCTGCTGATGGCCACCAACCCCATGCAGTACAAGCTGCTCGGGCGCATGCTCGGCAACCTGGGCCAGCACGACATCAACGAACTGGCGCCGCGCTACTTCAGCGAGCTGATGAGTGCACTGAAAAGCTGCGCCACACGCCGCACCCACAGCAACGTGTTGCAGCACCTCAGCGGTTACCTCAAACAATCGCTGAGCAGCGAAGAGAAACAGGAAATGCAGCAACTGATCGGCCAGTACCGCCATGGCGTGGTGCCGCTGGTGGTGCCCATGACCCTGCTCAAACACCACTTCCGCCGTCATCCCGACCGTTACATCGCGCAGCAGGTCTACCTGCAGCCGCACCCGGAAAACCTCAGCCTGCGAAATGCCCTATGAGCCTTGAACCGATCAGTGACAGCCAGGCCGCCGACGACTATCAAGCCGCGATCGCCCAGGGCTTTATGCCGATTCGCGATGTGGCGCGCATCACCGGGGTCAACGCCGTCACCCTGCGTGCCTGGGAACGCCGCTATGGGCTGATCGTGCCGCACCGCACGCCCAAAGGTCATCGTCTGTATTCCGAGGAACATGTCACGCGCATCCAGGCGATTCTGACCTGGCTGGACCGTGGCGTGTCGGTGAGCCAGGTCAAGGGCCTGCTGCGCTCCAATCAACCGGCCTTTGCCGAAGCCAGCTCGCAGTGGGAGAGCAAACGCCAGCAGTTGCAGGAAGCCATCTGCAACCTCAACGAGCGGCGTCTGGACGATTGCTTCAACAGCGAGCTGGCACTCTACCCGCCGCATACTCTGTGCCAGCAACTGCTGCTGCCACTGCTCAGCGAGCTTGATCTGCGCTGGCGCAACCAGTTCGGCGCGCAGGCCGAGCGGGTGTTCTTCTACTCCTGGCTGCGCAGCAAACTCGGTGCCCGCCTGTACCACAACAATCGCCAGTACAACGGCGCGCCGCTGCTGCTGATCAACGTTTCCGACCTGCCGATGGCCCCCGGTCTGTGGCTCACGGCCTGGCTGGCGAGCAGCGCCGGCAGCCCGGTGGACGTCTTCGACTGGCCACTGCCGCCCACCGAACTGGCCCTGGCGGTTGAACACATCCAGCCGCGCGCGGTACTGCTGTATTCCAGTCAGGCATTGAACAGCAACCACCTGCAACGCCTGCTTGGTGGTTACGACTGCCCCTGCCTGCTGGTCGGGCAAGTGGTGCAGATCCACGCCAACGAGCTGCAGAACATCACCGCACAGAATGCCGAACTGAGCCTGGCCGCCGACCCACTGGCCGCCCTGCACAGCCTCACCGACCTCAACCTGCTGCACAGCTAACAGGATTCAACATGCTGCAATTGATGTGGTTCCGCACCGACCTGCGGGTACAGGACAACAGCGCCCTGGCAGCCGCCATGCGCAGTGGTCCGACCGTGGCGTTGTTCCTGCTCAGCCCCGGCCAGTGGTTGACCCATGATGACGCGCCAAGCAAAGTCGACTTCTGGCTGCGCAACCTCAAAGAACTGGCCACTGAACTGGGCAAGCTCAACGTACCGCTGCTGGTGCGTGAGGCCGACGACTGGAGCGCCGCATCGCAGGTGATCGCTGAGCTGTGCCAGCAACTGCAGATCGGCAGCGTGCAGGTGAATGAAGAATACGGCGTGCATGAAAGCCGCCGTGATCAGGCCGTGGCGCAAACCCTTGATGGTCTGGGGGTGAATTTTCACAGCCACCTGGATCAACTGTTCTTCAAGCCCGGTAGCGTGCTGACCAAATCCGGAGGTTACTTTCAGGTCTACAGCCAGTTCCGCAAGGTCTGCTACCAGCGCCTGCACAGTGCCCTGCCCGCACTGATCGCCACACCCAAAGCGCAGGCGCCGCTGACGATCCAAGGCGATGCCATACCTGAACAGGTCAGCGGTTTTGCTCTGCCCCCAGCAGCCCTGCGTGAATTGTGGCCGGCCGGTGAAGCCGAAGCCGCACGGCGTCTGGGTGATTTCGCCGCGCAACAGATCGACTTCTACCAAAGCGCCCGCGATTTCCCCGCACAGCCCGGCACCAGCCAGCTGTCCGCCTACCTGGCCGCCGGAGTGATCTCGCCGCGCCAATGCCTGCACGCGGCACTGTCGGTCAACCAGGGTGAATTCGACAGCGGCAATACCGGTGTGGTGACCTGGATCAACGAGCTGCTCTGGCGTGAGTTCTACAAGCACATCCTGGTCGGCTACCCGCGCGTGTCCATGCACCGCGCCTTCCGCCCGGAAACCGAAGCCGTGGCCTGGCGTGATGCGCCGCTGGAACTGAAAGCCTGGCAACAAGGCCGTACCGGCTTCCCGATTGTCGATGCAGCGATGCGTCAGCTGCTGGCCACCGGCTGGATGCACAATCGCCTGCGCATGATCGTGGCGATGTTTCTGACCAAGAATCTGCTGATCGACTGGCGTGAAGGCGAGCGCTTCTTTATGCGCCACCTGATCGACGGTGACCTGGCGGCGAACAACGGCGGCTGGCAGTGGAGTTCATCGACAGGCACCGATTCGGCGCCGTATTTCCGCATCTTCAACCCGTTGAGCCAATCGCAGAAATTCGACCCGGACGGGCGTTTTATCCGCCAGTGGCTGCCCGAACTGGTCGGTTTGAACAAAACCAATATTCATAACCCGGCAGCCATGGGCGGCCTGTTCGGCATCGCCGACTACCCCGCACCGATTGTCGACCTGAGTAAAAGCCGTACGCGTGCCCTCGCCGCATTCAAAAGCCTGCCGCACTTTGCCGGGGAGGAGGTGCTGTGAGCGACTTTCTGCGCCAGTTCGCCCAGGACTTTGCCGGGCTGAACAAGGACAACCTCGACCACCTCGGCCAGCTCTACAGCGACGATGCGTTGTTCTGTGACCCGCTGCACGAGGTGCGTGGGCTGGCCAATATGCAGCGTTACTTCGGCGAGATGTACACCAACGTCAGCGAGCTGCGCTTCGACTTCTACGGCTTCGATCAGGTACGCGACGGCGAAGGCTACCTGCGCTGGACCATGAGCTACCGCCATCCGCGCCTGGCCGGCGGCCAACTGATCCGCGTGGAAGGCTGCTCGCACCTGTTGTGGCACGACAAAGTCTATCGTCACCGTGACTATTTCGACGCCGGCAGCCTGCTCTACGAGCACCTGCCCTTACTCGGCGCAGCAATCCGCTGGCTGAAACGGAGGTTGGCATGAACGCGAACGCACGACGTATCTGGCTCACCGGCGCCAGCAGCGGTATTGGCGCGGCACTGGCCGAACAGCTGCTCGAGCAAGGCCATCGCCTGGCCCTCAGTGCGCGCAGCGTCGAACCGCTGCAAGCCTTGGCCAAACGCTACCCACTGCAAGTGCTGGTGGTGGCCGGCGACCTCAGTGATGCCGCGCAAGTGCGTAGCATCGGTGAGCACATCGCTCAGGTTTGGGGCGCGCTGGACTGCGCCATCCTCAATGCCGGCACCTGCGAATACGTTGAAGTGCGCAGCTTCGAGGCGGCCATGGTCGAACGGGTGATGCGCGCCAACCTGTTCTCGGCCAGCTACTGCATCGAAGCCGCCCTGCCCCTGCTGCGCCTGGGTAATCGCCCGCACCTGGTGGGCGTCGGCAGCTCGGTGACCTTTATGCCGTTGCCGCGCGCCGAAGCCTACGGTGCCTCCAAGGCCGCCATGCGCTACCTGCTGGAAGCCCTGCGCATCGACCTGCACGCGGAAAACATTGCCGTCACCCTGGTCAGCCCCGGGTTTGTCGACACTCCGCTGACACAGAAAAACGACTTCTCCATGCCCATGCGCTGGCCGGTGGACAAAGCCGCCGCTTACATCGCTCAGCGTCTGGAAAAGCAGCCCTTTGAAATCGCTTTCCCTGGCCCGTTTATTGCCATTCTCAAACTGCTCGGGCGCCTGCCCAAAGGCCTGCAGGTTGCCCTCGGCGCCCGCATGGCCCGCACCGAAGCCAAGACCTAAGGACAGTCCATGAAAATTGCCATTATCGGCAGCGGCATTGCCGGCCTCACCAGCGCTTATCTGCTCAACCGCCGTCACGACATCACGGTGTTTGAGGCCAGCGACTGGATCGGCGGTCACACCCACACCGTTGATGTTGAGGTGAAGGGGCAGCGGTATGCCGTGGACACCGGTTTTATCGTGTTCAACGACTGGACCTACCCGAACTTTATCCGCCTGCTCAGCCAGCTGGGGGTGGGGTTCAAGGACACCGAGATGAGCTTCTCGGTCAGCGACCCGCTAAGCGGCGTGGAATACAACGGGCACAACCTCAATACCCTGTTCGCCCAACGCAGCAATCTGGTGTCGCCGAAATTCATCGGCATGGTGCGCGACATTCTGCGTTTCAACCGCGAGGCGCTGCAGGACCTCAACAACCAGCGCATCGGCGCCGACATGACCCTGGGCGATTACCTCAAGACCAATGGTTACAGCGAGCGGTTTATCCAGCACTACATCGTGCCCATGGGCGCGGCGATCTGGTCGATGTCGCTGAATGACATGCTCGGCTTCCCGCTGCAGTTCTTTGTGCGTTTCTTCAAGAACCACGGCCTGCTGTCAGTCAGTGATCGTCCACAGTGGTGCGTGATCGAAGGCGGCTCCAGCAGCTATGTAGCGCCGCTGACCGAATCGTTCAAACAACACATCCGCCTCAACTGCGCGGTGAACCGGGTTGAGCGCGATGGCGACGGCGTGACTGTGCACAGCGCTGCCGGTAGCGAGCGTTTCGACAAAGTGGTGTTTGCCTGCCACAGCGACCAGGCTCTGGCACTGCTGGCTGCACCGACACCGACCGAACAGGCCATCCTCGGTGCGCTGCCCTATGCCGACAATGACGTGGTGCTGCATACCGACACCCGCTTGCTGCCGAAACGACCACTGGCCTGGGCCAGCTGGAACTACCGCCTCGGCGGTCCGGTGGATCAGCCGGCAGCGGTGACCTATGACATGAATATCCTGCAGGGCATTCAGAGCGAGACCACCTTCTGCGTCAGCCTGAACCAGACTGCCGCCATCGACCCGAGTAAGATTCTCGCCCGCTACACCTACGCCCACCCGCAATACAGCCTGGCCGGCATGGCCGCGCAGGCGCGCTGGGAAGAACTGCTCGGCGCTAACCACAGCTACTTCTGCGGCGCTTACTGGGCCAATGGCTTTCATGAAGATGGCGTGGTCAGCGCGCTGCGCGTGGCCCGTGAATTTGGTGAGGCGCTGTAGTGAACAGCCCAACGGCACTGAACAGCGCCCTCTACAGCGGCTGGGTGCAGCACCGGCGTTTTGCCCCACGGCTGCACAACTTCCGCTACCGCATGGGCCTGCTCTATCTCGACCTGAGCGAGCAGGACGCCGTGCTCGCGCTGTCGCCCCTGGCTGGGCGTGGCCGCTTTGCGCCTTTTGCCTTTCGTGAAACCGATTACCTGCCACAGTTCACCGGGGCCGGTACCCACTTGATCGATGCCGTACGCCAGCGCGTGACGGAAGCGCTGGGCCGCACGCCACTGGGCCGCATCTGCCTGCTGACCCAGCCGCGCAGCTGGGGGCTGAGCTTCAACCCGGCGAGCTTCTTTTACTGCCATGAGGCCGATGGCCGTCTGGCGGCGATTCTCTGCGAAGTGAGCAATACACCCTGGCGTGAACGCTATCACTACGTATTACCCGCCGAGGGCGAGGGACACCTGCACGTCGCAGTGGCCAAGGCCTTTCACGTCTCACCCTTTCTGCCGCGCGAGCTGGAATACCGCATGAGTTTCAGCCCGGCCGGCGAGCGCCTGGGTATTCACATGGCCGACTGGCAGGGCGAGGACAAACTCTTCGATGCCAGCCTCAGCCTGCAACGCACCGAGCTCAACCGCGCCAGCCTGCATCGCTATTTGCTGCAATTTCCCTGGATGACCGGCAAGACCGTGGCCGCCATTTACTGGCAAGCCCTGCGTCTGCTGCTCAAACGTATTCCCCTGTTCACCCATCGGGCCGCTGAAGGTGATTTCCGCGTCGCCCGCCCCGCATCAAAGGACGCCATCCATGAAAAGCTCTAGCCTGACCTCCGCCAAACATGTGGTGCGCGCCGGCAGCGGCATTGGTGCCAGCCTGCTGCGCCGTGCGGTACTGCGCCAGCTGAAACAGCTGCGCCACGGCCAACTGGTGATCATTGAAGGTGACGAGCGCATGGAGTTCGGCGATGTCCACTCCAGCCTGAGTGCCGAGATCCGGGTGCAGGATGGTGCCGTCTGGGGGTTGGTGGCCGGCAACGGCTCAATCGGTTCGGGCGAAGCCTATATCCACGGTTACTGGACCACCCCGGACCTGACGGCGGTGATTCGCGTATTCGTCAGCAACCTCGACGTACTCGACGCCATGGAAAGCGGCCTGGCCCAGCTGGGCCGTCCGCTGATTCAGGGTCTGCACTGGCTCAATCGCAACACCCGCAAAGGCTCGCGCAAGAACATCTCTGCCCACTATGACCTGGGCAACGAGCTGTTCGAGCAGTTTCTCGACCCGACCATGATGTACTCGGCCGCCATGTTCCGCAGCGCCAACGACAGCCTGGAGCAGGCGCAGCTGAACAAGCTCGAACGCATCTGCCAGAAGCTGGCGCTAAAACCCAGCGACCACCTACTGGAAATCGGCACCGGCTGGGGCAGCATGGCGATCTACGCCGCCACTCATTACGGCTGCAAGGTGACCACCACCACGCTGTCACGCGAGCAGTTTGCCTACACCCAGCAGCGCATCCAGGAACAAGGCCTGCAAGGGCAGATCACCCTGCTGCTGGAGGATTACCGCGACCTCGCCGGACAATTCGACAAGCTGGTGTCGATCGAGATGATCGAGGCGGTGGGCCATCGTTTCCTGCCCACCTACTTCCAGCAATGCGCCAGCCTGCTCAAGCCAGACGGGCTGATGCTGCTGCAAGCCATCACCATCCGCGATCAGCGCTATGAACAGGCGAAAAATGCCGTGGACTTTATCCAGCGCTACATTTTCCCCGGCGGTGCCCTGCCCTCGGTGAACAAGATGCTGGAGATCATCAGCGCCAAGACCGACATGAACCTGCACCATATGGAGGACTTCGGCCTGCATTACGCCCGCACCCTGCGCATCTGGCACGACAACCTGCGCCAGGCACGGCACAAGCTGGAGCAGCAGGGCTACGACGACTACTTCTTCCGCCTGTGGGAGTTCTACCTGTGCTATTGCGAGGGTGGTTTTATCGAGCGCACCATCGGCACCGCGCAATTGCTGCTGGCCAAGCCAGCCGCCCGTCCGGCACCGCTTCTGGGAAATCTCGATGGCTAAGCTGCTCGTCAACACCCTGCTGTTTCAGCTCGGTTGGTTCGCCTGCGTCTTCGCTGGCGACAGCCTGTGGCTGCTGGTTGTCGCAGCGGTGCTGGCGGTGCATCTGCTGTGGACCAGCAGTTGGGCAGCCGAAGGCAAGCTGCTGGTCAGCGTGTTTCTGGCGGGCAGCGCGCTGGACAGCTTCCTGCTCAACCTCGGCTTTTTTGACTTCGGCGAGCCACGCACCCTGATCCCACTGTGGCTGGCCAGCCTATGGCTGCTGATGGCCACCACGCTCAATCACTGCCTGGCGTGGACCGCGCAACCCTGGTGGCGCGGCAGCCTGCTCGGCGCGATTGGCGCACCACTGTCCTATTACGGCGGAGCGCAGATCGCCGGCGTCGGCCTGCCCTACGGCACATGGCAAAGCCTGCTGCTGATCGGCGCTATCTGGGCGCTGGTGATGCCCGTGTTGCACGGCTTCGCCAAGCTCTATCGCAGCCAGTACGAACAGCGCCTACGCGCACGCCAATCGGCTTAACCGGCAGGCTCAGCGTAGGGCGGACGCATATAGCTCCCTCCTCCCTGCGTCGGCCATCGCCTCCGGCCTGATGCCGATGGCGTACACTGCAGCGCATGAGCCAACGCATCCCCCACACCCAACTCGCCGACGAACCTGCCATCAGTTGCAGCAACTGCGCCGCCTGCTGCTGCCAACTGGAAGTCATGCTGATCACCGACACCGGCGTGCCGCCGCGCTATATCGACACCGATGACTGGGGTGGCGAAGTCATGCTGCGCCTGGACGACGGCTGGTGCGCCGCGCTGGACCGCGACAGCATGCGCTGCACCATCTACGAAGTGCGCCCACTGATCTGCCGCGAATTCGAAACCGCCTCACCTGAATGCCTGGAAGAGCGCAAAGGTATGAGTAGCATCTATCGCTGAGTACGCGGCTTACTGTCGAGATAAAAACTCATCAGGAACAATCTCTGAGGTTGCCAGCAACGGCCATAAAAAAGCCGGATCGCAATCCGGCTTTTTAACCGCACAAACCGCTAGAAACTCAGGCGGTAATGCAGGCTATAGCTCTCAACACCATCGTTAGGTTGTTTAAGCCCGGCGTTGGAGTAATGCAGGGCGCGCACTCCGACTTCCTGGCCGGCGAAGCGCACACCAAAACCGAGGCGGTCTTCAAACTGAAAGGAAGAACCCAGGTCGTTATCTTCCAACTCAGTGCTGCTGAACGCGGCAATGCCGATACCGGCTTCGATATAGGGTTTGAAGCGCTCACCGGCAAACTCGTAAACAAACACCGGGCTCAGGGACAGGCTGTGGTTACTGGCGGTTTTGTCACCGTCCCAGTAGGTGTAGGCGGCATCCCAGTAGCCGGTCAAACGACCGACATCACTGGCAAACCAGCTCTGGTTGAAGTCGAACTGCGTACCCAGGCGGTAGGTCATGGTCGAATCCCCGGTTTGCCCAATGGCAACACTCAGGTCCATCGCCTGCACGGCACTCACCTGCCCCCAAGCCAAGGCCGCCAGCGCAGCCAAGGTCACGACTTTTCTCATGGCAATTTCCTTGTTCAGCCAATACGGACGTGTGTATAGACGCCGTCTGAGAGTATAGAAATCTTTAGCCGTTGAGAAAGCCCATAGCAAACCGGCGCATCAGGGCAAGCGGCGAACCTGGCTGGCTTCATCCCAGAGCAGCGGCAGCACCCGTTGCATGGCCGCCGGCTCGGCACTGGACCAGAACGCCGTGGGCTGCGCCGGCCCTGCGGCCAGCAACTCATGCGCCGCCAGCAGGCGCTGGACCTGCCGCGCCACCGCTGCTCCGGTGTCGATCAGGCTGATGGATTCCGGCACCAGCGTGCGCAGCAACGGCTTGATAAAGGGGTAATGGGTGCAGCCGAGAATCAAGGTGTCGCAGCCCTCGGCCAATAGCGGCGCAACAAAACCCTCTAGCAACTCGCGGGTGGCAGCGCTCTCCAGCTCACCGGCTTCGATGCGCTCAACCAGACCAGGGCAAGGCTGAGTAATCACCCGCACATCGTTGGCAAAACGGTCGAGCAACGCGGCGAACTTGGCGCTTTTCAGCGTGCCGGTGGTGGCCAGCACGCCGACCACACCGGACTGGGTTGCCGCCGCCGCAGGCTTGACCGCGGGTTCCATGCCCACCAAGGGCAGTTGCGGATACAGCTCACGCAACTCGGCAACACCCGCCACGGTGGCGGTATTGCAAGCCAGCACCAGCGCCTTGGCACCCTGGGCCAAAAGAAACTCAGCCAATACCCGGCAGCGCTCACGGATAAATTCCGGGCTCTTTTCGCCGTAGGGCACATGGCCGCTGTCGGCGACATACAGCAGCGACTCATTAGGCAACAGCGCGCGAATTTCGCGCAGCACCGACAAACCGCCGACGCCGGAATCGAACACACCAATCGGCGCGTTACTCACCGCTGGCCACTCCACACACGCTGCAGCCCGGATCGCGCTTGACCCGCAGTTCACGGAAACGACTGCCGAGGGCATCGATCAGCAGCAGCCGCCCCACCAGCGGCTCACCGAACTGCGCCAGCAGCTTCAGCGCTTCCAATGCTTGCAGGCTGCCGACCAGACCGACCAGCGGGCCGACCACCCCGGCTTCACTGCAGGTCAGCTCGGCCTCGCTGCCGTGGCCGTAGATGCAGTGGTAGCACGGGCTGTCGTCACGCCGTGGATCGAATACCGAGAGCTGGCCTTCCAGGCGGATCGCCGCACCACTGACCAGCGGCACCTTGGCCGCCACGCACGCGGCGTTGACCGCCTCGCGGGTGCCAAAGTTGTCCGAGCAATCCAGCACCAGGTCCACCGCTGCAACAGCCGCAGCCAGGGAGTCGCTGTCTAGCCCCTGGCGGTGCGCTTGCAGGCGCAGTTGCGGGTTGATTGCCAGCAGACGCTGGCTCGCCGAGTCGACCTTGCTCTGGCCGATGCTGGAAGTATCGTGAGCGATCTGCCGCTGCAAGTTAGTCAGATCGACCGTATCGAAATCCGCTAGATGCAGCTCACCGACCCCGGCGGCGGCCAGGTACAGCGCCACCGGCGAACCCAGGCCACCGAGACCGATAATCAGCGCGCGGCTGTTTTTCAGGCGCAGCTGGCCGGCGATATCGATCTGTTGCAAGAGGATCTGCCGGCTGTAGCGCAGCAATTCCTCGTCATTCAGCATGTCGTGCAGGCTCATGGCATCACTCACTTTCGAAGCGTCCCAGACTGATGCGCTCATGGCCGCCCAGGTCACGCCGGCTCTCCACCGCGCTAAAGCCGCGCGCACCGAGCAGCCCGCGCACCGCCGTGGCCTGGTCGAAACCATGCTCCAGCAGCAGCCAGCCGCCTGCTTCAAGATAGTCCGGTGCCTGTTGGATGATCAGGCGAATATCGTCCAGCCCATCCGCGCCGGCCACCAGCGCACTGCTCGGCTCGAAGCGCACATCGCCTTCGGCCAGATGCCGATCATCGACGGCGATATACGGCGGGTTGCTGGCAATCAGCTGATAACGCTGGCCAGCCAAGGCGCTAAACCAGTGGCTTTCTACAAAATTGGCATTGGCCAGTTTAAGGCGTGCGCGGTTGCGTGTAGCCAGAGCCACCGCCTCAGGCACACGGTCGACACCGGTCAATTGCCAGACCGGACGCTCGCTGGCCAGGGCCAGGGCAATCGCACCGGTGCCAGTGCCCAGATCCAGCACCTGCGCAGGTGCGGCCGGCAGCAAGGCGAGAACAGTTTCCACCAGCAGCTCGGTATCCGGCCGTGGAATCAGGGTATGTGACGCCACTTCCAGGTCCAGACTCCAGAAACCCTGCTGGCCGAGAATATAGGCCACCGGTTCGCCAGCCTGACGCCGAACGAGCGCGGCCTGATAGCGCTCAAGTTGCGCGGCATCAAGTTCACGCTCCGGCCAAGTGCGCAGGTAGCTGCGCGGTTTGCCCAGGATATGGGCCAGCAACAGCTCGGCATCCAGGCGCGGGGTGGGCGAGTCGGGTAGCGCGGCGGTGTTAAGCAGGGATTCGATGGTGACCATATTTTTCTCGTAGGGTGGATCGCGCGTTATCGATCCACCGCAGACATCTGGTGGATGAAAAAGCGTCATCCACCCTACGTGGTACATGGCGTAGGGTGCGCCGTGCGCACCACAGGACTCAATCGCCCAGCGCGGCCAACTGGTCAGCCTGATATTCGACCAGCAGCGGTTCGATAATCGCCTCGACACCGCCAGCAATCACCTCGTTAAGCGAATACAGAGTCAGGTTGATACGGTGATCAGTGACCCGCCCTTGCGGGAAGTTATAGGTGCGGATGCGCTCGGAACGGTCGCCGGAGCCCACCAGCAGCTTGCGCGAGTCGGAAATTTCCTTGTGCGCGGCGGCTTCCTGCTGATCCTTGAGCTTGGCCGCCAGCCAGGCCATGGCCTTGGCGCGGTTCTTGTGTTGCGAGCGCTCTTCCTGACATTCCACCACGGTGCCAGTGGGAATGTGGGTGATGCGGATCGCCGAGTCCGTGGTGTTGACGTGCTGACCACCCGCGCCGGAGCTGCGGTAGGTGTCCACGCGCAGGTCGGCCGGGTTGATGTCGATGGCCATCTGCTCATCCGGCTCTGGCAACACAGCGACCGTGCAGGCCGAAGTGTGGATGCGGCCCTGGGACTCGGTTTCCGGCACGCGCTGCACGCGGTGCGCGCCGGACTCGAACTTGAGCTTGCCGTAAACGTTGTCGCCCTCGACCCGGGCAATCACTTCCTTATAGCCGCCATGCTCGCCTTCGCTGGCCGACAGCACTTCCACACGCCAGCCCTGCTTCTCGGCATAGCGCGAATACATACGGAACAGGTCGCCGGAGAAGATCGCCGCCTCGTCGCCACCAGTGCCGGCACGCACTTCAAGAAACACGTTACGGCCGTCATTGGGGTCTTTCGGCAGCAGCATGCGCTGCAAGGTGGCTTCCAGCTCGATCAATTGCGCCTTGGCTTCGGCTACTTCTTCCTCGGCCATCTCGCGCATGTCCGGGTCGCTGTCCTTGAGCAGCGCCTGCGCGCTTTCCAGGTCGGCCTGCACCTTACGGAAGGCACTGAACGCCTGGTACACCGGCTCAAGCTCGGCGTATTCCTTGGAGTAGGCGCGAAACTGCGTCTGGTTGCTGATCACTTCGGCATCACCGAGCAGCGCGGTCAGCTCTTCGAAACGATCCTGCAACAGGTCGAGTTTATTGATCAGTGACGCTTTCATTGCAGACCTTTATTGATTGGCCGAGCCGCTATGAGTAGAAGCAGGCGACGCGCCCTCGTCGAGGGCAAAGAGTTCCTGCGCCACGCCCAACGCATCGACGCGGCCATCGGCAGAGAATTTTTTCAGTTGCACGCTGGGTGCGTGCAACAGTTTGTTGGTCAGGCCGCGAGCCAGTTGCGCCAGCACCTCTTCTGCCGAGCTGCCGTTACTCAACAGCCGCAGAGCCTTGCTCAGTTCTTCATCGCGCAGGCGCTCGGCCTGCTGACGATAGGCCTTGAGCACATCCACCGCCGCCAGCTCGCGCAGGCGCTGCATGAATTCCTGGGCACCGACACTGACCAGTTCTTCGGCGGCCTGGGCCGCGCCCTGACGGCTCTTGAGGTTTTCCGCGATGACCTCGTGCAGGTCATCGACGGTATAGAGGTAGACGTCATCCAGCTCACCGACTTCCGGCTCGATATCGCGCGGCACGGCGATATCGACCATAAAGATCGGCTTGTGCTTGCGCTGTTTCAGCGCCCGCTCCACCGCGCCTTTGCCGAGAATCGGTAGCTGGCTGGCGGTGGAGCTGATGACGATATCGCTGTTGACCAGCTCATCGGGGATTTCCGAGAGCAGCACGGCATGCGCGCCGAACTGTTCGGCCAGGCTGCTGGCGCGCTCCAATGTACGGTTGGCGACGACGATGCGCTTGATGCCCTGATCATGCAGGTGGCGCGCGACCAGGCTGATGGTCTCGCCGGCACCGATCAGCAGCGCCTGGCTGCGATGCAGGTCAGCGAAAATCTGCTTGGCCAGGCTGACGGCGGCAAAGGCCACCGATACCGGGTTTTCACCAATTGCGGTATCGGTGCGCACGGTCTTGGCGGTGCTGAAAGTAGCCTGAAACAGCCGCCCGAGCAGCGGGCCAAGGGTGCCGGCCTCACGGGCCACGGCAAACGCCGATTTCATCTGACCGAGAATCTGCGGCTCGCCCAGCACCATGGAGTCCAGGCCGGAGGCCACGCGCATCATATGCCGCACGGCTTCATCGTCGGCGTGGATATAGGCGCAGGCGCGCAATTCCTCGAGGCTCAGCTGGTGATAATTGGCCAGCCAGGCCAGCACTTCATCGGCACTCAGGCTGTCCTGCTCGAGGTACAGTTCACTGCGGTTGCAAGTCGAGAGAATCGCCGCCTCGCGGCTGCTGGTGCGCTGACAGAGCTGCTGCAAAGCCTCAACCAACTGCTCGGGAGTGAATGCCACGCGTTCGCGGACATCCACCGAGGCGGTCTTATGGTTGATACCGAGGGCAATAAAGGCCATGCACGATCGCTGACAGGGAGTGGAAGCCGGCAATTGTCCTACTTCGGCAATGCGAGAACAACCACTGCGGCTTATTGTCCCTATAAGCAGCTTTATCTCTCTCACCGGGATCATGGCAGCCCATGGGCTTGCCCCAGCGCTTGTGTCATGATGCCCAGACCGCAGGTTGGCCACATACTCTTCTTATGAATAGATCCTTTGCCTTGCTGACTGCCGCTGCCTTGTTAAGTGGCTGCCAGACCTTTGCCCCCTCTTCCCCGGATGGCACACCGCCCGTGGAAGACCCGGCCGCCGTTGCCACGCCCGCACAGCCGCAGGTGTATCGCGCGTTCAGCCAGGAAACCCTGCTGGCGCTGCTGACCGCAGAGCTGGCCGGCCAGCGCAACCGTTTTGATATCGCCCTGGAAAACTACGTCCAGCAGGCCAAGGCCACTCAGGATGCCGGCGTCGCCGAACGCGGCTTCCGTATTGCCGAATACCTCGGTGCCGAACAACCCGCCCTGGAAACCAGCCTGCTGTGGGCCAAGACCGCGCCCGAGAACATCGACGCCCAACGTGCTGCCGCCGTGCAACTGGCCCGCGCCGGCCGTTATGACGAATCCATGACATTTATGGAGCAGGTACTGCAGCGTCAGGGCGATACGCATTTCGACTTCCTCGCCCTGTCCGCCGCCGAAACCGACCCGGACACTCGCGCCGGCCTATTGCAGAGTTTTGATCGCCTGCAAGCGAAATACCCGGACAACAGCCAGCTGCAGTTCGGCAAAGCGCTGTTGCTGCAACAGGATGGCCGCCCGCAGGAAGCCCTGGAACTGCTCGAAGAGCAGCCCAGCAAGAACCGCCCGATTGCCTCGATTCTCCTGCATGCGCGCCTGCTGCAAAGCCTGGAGCGCAATGACGACGCCCTGCCGCTGCTGGAAAAAGGCATTGCGCAGAACCCGAACGACAAACGCCTGCGCCTGACTTACGCCCGCCTGCTGGTTGCGGAAAATCGCCTGGACGACGCCAAGGGCGAATTCGCCTCACTGCTGCAGCAATACCCCAACGACGATGACCTGCGTTTCTCCCTGGCCCTGGTCTGCCTGGAAGCCAAGGCCTGGAAAGAAGCCATCATCTACCTGCAAGAACTGATCGAACGCGGCAGCCACAGCGATGCTGCGCATTACAACCTGGCCCGTGCCCATGAAGAACTGGACGACATCCCCAGCGCCCTGATCGAGTACGCCCTGGTTGGCCCCGGCAACGACTACCTGCCAGCCCAGGCCCGACAGAGCGAACTGCTGTTCAAACAGCGGCGCGGTGAGGAAGCCGCAGAGCGTCTTAGCCGCGCCCGTGAAAGCCAGCCCGACTACGCCATCCAACTGTACCTGCTCGAAGCCGAAGCCTGGTCCAAACAACGCAACAGCGAGCGTGCCTGGCAAGTCATTGAACAAGCCCTGGAACAGTTCCCGGAAGACCTCAACCTGCTCTACACCCGCGCCATGCTGGCGGAAAAACGCGGCGACCTGGCCCTGCTGGAAGAGGACCTGCGCTTTATTCTGGAGCGCGAACCCGACAACGCCATGGCCCTCAATGCCCTGGGTTACACACTGGCCGACCGCACCACCCGCTACGCCGAAGCTAAACAGCTGATCGAACAGGCCTACCAGCTCAACCCTGGCGATCCAGCCATTCTCGACAGCCTCGGCTGGGTCAATTACCGCCTGGGCAACCTGGATGAAGCCGAGCGCCTGCTGCGCAAGGCCATGCAGGAGTTTCCCGACCACGAAGTCGCCGCCCATCTGGGCGAGGTACTGTGGGTTCAGGGCAAACAGAAGGAAGCGCGCAAACTCTGGCGCGAAGCCCTGAAACAACAACCCGACAGTGACATTCTGCGCAGCACCTTACTGCGCCTGACCGGAGCCGAAACGCTGTGAAGCTTGTCCGCCACCTGCTGGTTTTCAGTCTTATCGCCTTACTCACAGGCTGCGCCGGCCTGACCTCGAAAGAAGCCCTGGAAGGCCAGGGCGACGCACAAAGCTGGCAAGCCCACAAACAGCGCATCAGCAGCCTGGATGCCTGGCAAATCAATGGCAAGGTTGGCATCCGCGCACCGAAAGACTCCGGCAGCGGCACCCTGTTCTGGTTGCAACGTCAGGACTACTACGACATTCGCCTCTCCGGCCCACTCGGTCGCGGTGCCGCGCGTCTCACCGGCCGACCGGGCGAAATCCTTCTGGAAGTGGCGAATCAAGGCCGCTATCAAGCCGCCTCACCGGAGCAGCTGCTGCAAGACCAGCTTGGCCTCAACCTGCCGGTCTCCCATCTGCTCTGGTGGATTCGTGGCCTACCCTCACCGGACAGTAAAAGCCGTCTGAACCTCGACGGCCAGAGCCACCTGGCACAGCTAAGTCAGGATGGCTGGTACGTCGAATACCTGAGTTACGCGGAGCAAAATGGTTTCTGGCTGCCGGAACGCATCAAGCTCAGCGGTTATGACCTGCAAGTCACCCTGGTGATCAAGGACTGGCAACCGCGCCAGCTCGGTCAATGAGCGCATCCGCAATACCCGCCGCTGCCGAATTGACTCTGCCGGCACCGGCCAAGCTCAACCTGATGCTGCACATCCTCGGTCGTCGCGCCGACGGTTACCACGAGCTACAAACGCTGTTTCAGTTTCTCGATTTCGGCGACGAGCTGGGTTTTGCCCTGCGCAGTGACGGCGAAATCTGCCTGCATACCCCAGTCGACGGCGTACCCCATGACAGCAACCTGATCGTCCGCGCCGCCCGCCTGCTCCAGCAGCAGACCGGCTGCACCCTGGGCGCCGACATCTGGTTGGACAAACGCCTGCCCATGGGTGGCGGCATTGGCGGCGGCAGCTCGGATGCTGCCACCACTCTGCTTGGCCTCAACCACCTGTGGCAGCTGCACTGCTCCGAAGATCAGCTGGCAGCGCTGGGACTGAGCCTGGGCGCCGATGTGCCGGTGTTCGTGCGTGGCCACGCGGCCTTCGCCGAGGGGGTTGGGGAAAAGCTGCAGCCGGTAACCCTGAGCGAACCCTGGTTTCTCGTGGCGATTCCGCAAGTGCTTGTCAGCACTGCGGAAATTTTCTCCGACCCCGAGTTGACACGGGATACGCCGCCCATTAAAGTTCGCAGCCTTCTTGAGGGGGGTGGTCGTAATGACTGCCAGCCGGTGGTCCAGAAGCGTTATCCAGAAGTTCATAACGCTTTGATCCTGTTGAACAAATTTGTTCCAACTCGATTAACCGGCACTGGAGCTTGTGTGTTTGGGAGCTTCCCAAACCAGGACGATGCTGATAAAGTCGCCCGCCAACTTCCAGCCACTTTGCCAAGTTTTATCGCCCAAGGCCGCAACGTCTCAATGTTGCACCGCAAGCTCGAAACATTGGTCAGGAAGTAAATGCATGCTCTGCAGTTAAATAGAGCAACGGGTTGTACATGTAGGGGCGTCGCCAAGCGGTAAGGCAGCAGGTTTTGATCCTGCCATGCGTTGGTTCGAATCCAGCCGCCCCTGCCATTCCGCCCTGGAGCGGATACACAACTCAAAGCATTTGGTTACACAGGATACAGGGGCGTCGCCAAGCGGTAAGGCAGCAGGTTTTGATCCTGCCATGCGTTGGTTCGAATCCAGCCGCCCCTGCCATTTTCTGTACTCACCCAGGTATACCCTCAGCCGGCAGGTACTGCGCGTGTCCAAGATGATGGTCTTTACGGGGAACGCTAACCCCGATCTGGCGCGACGTATCGTACGTCAGCTGCACATTCCCCTCGGTGATGCTTCTGTCGGTAAATTCTCCGACGGCGAGATCATGATTGAAATCAACGAAAACGTCCGCGGTAAAGACGTCTTCCTGATTCAACCGACATGCGCGCCAACCAACGACAACCTGATGGAACTGGTGGTGATGGCCGACGCCTTCCGCCGCTCCTCAGCGACCCGAATTACTGCAGTTATCCCCTACTTCGGCTATGCCCGCCAGGATCGCCGCCCGCGTTCCGCTCGCGTGGCCATCAGCGCCAAAGTTGTGGCTGACATGCTTACCGTCGTCGGTATCGACCGTGTACTCACCGTCGACCTGCACGCGGATCAGATCCAGGGCTTCTTCGATATCCCGGTAGACAACATCTACGGCTCCCCAGTACTGGTGGACGATATCGAAGACCAGCGCTTTGAAAACCTGATGATCGTTTCCCCGGATATCGGCGGTGTGGTGCGTGCTCGCGCCGTGGCCAAGTCCCTGGGTGTTGACCTGGCGATCATCGACAAGCGCCGCGAGAAAGCCAACCATTCCGAAGTAATGCACATCATCGGTGATGTCGAAGGCCGTACCTGCATTCTGGTCGACGACATGGTTGATACCGCCGGCACCCTGTGCCACGCGGCCAAAGCACTGAAAGAACACGGTGCCTCGAAAGTCTTCGCCTACGCCACACACGCCGTACTGTCTGGCCGTGCGATCGAGAACATCGAAAAATCCGTACTTGACGAGCTGGTGGTGACCAACACCATTCCGCTGTCTGCTGCCGCGCAATCCTGTTCGCGTATTCGCCAACTGGATATCGCCCCGGTAGTCGCTGAAGCGGTTCGCCGCATCAGCAATGAAGAATCGATCAGCGCGATGTTCCGTTAATTCGGAGCACGCCCTGAGCGCAAACGCCCTGCCCTGAAGGCAAGGCCTTTCAACCAACCGTCCCGTCGCTGGTCGCAAGCGTAACGGACGGTTTGGTTATTTTGGAGAAGTGAAATGACTGATTTTGCCCTGAATGCCGAAGTGCGTTCCGACCTGGGGAAAGGTGCGAGCCGCCGCCTGCGTCGTAACGTTGCCATGGTTCCTGCCGTAATTTACGGCGGCGAAAAAGCCCCACAATCGATCAGCCTGCTGGCCAAAGATTTCGCCAAACTGCTGGAAAACGAAGCAGCCTACAGCCACGTGCTGAGCCTGAACGTTGCCGGCAGCAACGAAAGCGTGATCATCAAGGCCCTGCAGCGCCACCCAGCCAAAGGCTACGTACTGCACGCTGACTTCGTTCGCGTCGTTGCTGGCCAGAAACTGACCGCCCACGTACCCCTGCACTTCCTCAACCAGGAAACTTCGGTTGGCGTGAAGCAGCAAGGCGGCGAAGTCTCCCACGTCCTGGCTGAGGTAGAAGTATCCTGCCTGCCGAAAGACCTGCCAGAGTTCATCGAAGTCGACATGGCCAAGGTTGAAGTCGGTCAGATCGTTCACCTGGCTGATCTGAAACTGCCGAAAGGCGTTGAGCTGGTTGCACTGGCTCACGGTAACGACCTGGCTGTGGCTAACATCCACGCCTCTCGCGTTGCTAAAGACGAAGGCGCTGCCGAGTAAACCTCGCAGCGTCGGAAACCAGCTCGGTATGCGATTCTGCCGAGCTATTTCCACAAAAGGGCTCCTGACATGACTGCCGTACAACTGATCGTTGGCTTGGGTAACCCCGGCCCTGAATACGACCAGACCCGGCATAATGCAGGGGCCCTTTTCGTTGAGCGCCTGGCTGACAGTCAGCGTATCAACCTGAGCCTCGACAAAAAGTATTTTGGCTTGGTGGGCAAGTTCACCCATCAAGGCCACGACGTTCGACTGTTGATTCCCACCACCTACATGAACCGCAGCGGCCAGGCCGTCGCGGCACTGGCGAATTTCTTCCGCATTGCGCCGGAAGCCATTCTGGTGGCCCACGACGAACTCGACATGCCTCCCGGCGTCGCCAAACTCAAACAGGGTGGCGGGCATGGTGGGCATAACGGGCTGCGCGACATCATCGCTCAGTTTGGTAATCAGAATAACTTCCACCGCCTGCGGCTTGGCATCGGCCACCCCGGGCACAGCAGCATGGTTTCCAACTTCGTCCTCGGCCGCGCACCGCGCAGCGAGCAGGAACTTCTGGACACCAGTATCGACTTTGCCTTGAGCGTCCTGCCGGAGATTCTCGCCGGCGACTGGACCGTAGCCATGCGCAAACTGCACAGCCAGAAAGCCACCTCTTAACCTTTTATCGCCAGTGCGCGAGGGAACCACCATGGGATTTAACTGCGGCATCGTCGGCCTGCCCAACGTCGGCAAGTCCACCCTGTTCAACGCCCTCACCAAATCCGGGATCGCGGCCGAGAACTTCCCGTTCTGCACCATCGAACCGAACAGCGGCATCGTCCCCATGCCCGATCCACGCCTCGATGCCCTGGCTGAAATCGTCAAACCCGAGCGCGTAATTCCCACCACTATGGAATTCGTCGACATCGCCGGCCTGGTGGAAGGTGCCTCGAAAGGCGAAGGCCTGGGCAACAAATTCCTCGCCAACATCCGCGAAACCGACGCCATCGCCCACGTGGTGCGCTGCTTCCAGGACGACAACGTGATTCACGTCGCCAACAGCGTCGACCCCAAGCGCGACATCGAGATCATCGACCTCGAACTGATCTTCGCCGACCTCGACAGCTGCGAAAAGCAACTGCAGAAGGTCACCCGCAACGCCAAAGGCGGCGACAAAGAAGCCGTAGCCCAGAAAGCCCTGCTGGAAAAACTCATCCCCCACTTCACCGAGGGCAAGCCTGCGCGCACCCTGATGAAGACCCTCGGCGATGACGAGAAGGCCCTGGTACGCGGCTTTCACCTGCTCACCAGCAAGCCGGTGATGTACATCGCCAACGTTGCCGAAGACGGCTTCGAGAACAACCCGCTGCTCGACGTCGTACAAGCCATCGCCGACGCCGAGGGCGCACCCGTGGTTCCGGTGTGCAACAAGATCGAAGCGGAAATCGCCGAACTCGATGACGGCGAAGAAAAGGACATGTTCCTCGAAGCCCTGGGCCTCGAAGAACCCGGCCTCAACCGCGTCATCCGTGCCGGCTACGAGCTGCTCAACCTGCAGACTTACTTCACTGCAGGCGTGAAGGAAGTACGCGCCTGGACCGTCAAGGTCGGTGCCACCGCCCCACAAGCCGCAGCCGTGATCCACACCGACTTCGAGAAAGGCTTTATCCGCGCCGAAGTCATCGCCTACAACGACTTCATCCAATACAAGGGCGAAGCCGGCACCAAAGAAGCCGGCAAATGGCGCCTGGAAGGCAAGGACTACATCGTCAAAGACGGCGACGTCATGCATTTCCGCTTTAACGTGTAAGCGCTTGATCGCGCGCAGAAATTTTCACTCAACAGGGTTGACACCCAACCCCAAGACGCGAATAATGCGCGCCACTCGGCTACGTAGCTCAGTTGGTTAGAGCATAGCATTCATAATGCTGGGGTCCGGGGTTCAAGTCCCTGCGTAGCCACCAAACACCTGTTTCAAGCTGTCTCAAACAGTCCACGAAACACTTCAAGAAGCCCGCCCCGTGCGGGCTTTCTTGTTTATGGCTGTATATCGACATATCCCCCTATACCTTCCCACCGTGTATGCCTCTGTGTATGCTTCAACGAAAGTTGAACTCGAGGCATACAAGCCATGAAACGTAGCGAAATCAAGCGTCGCCCAATGGCAGACACCGTGCTTTCAGGCCTCGAGCCTGAGGCTGTGGCCTACCGTGAACTAGATGGCGCCGGACTTTACTTTAGGGTTAAGCCCAACGGCGGTAAGTCCTGGGAGCTGCGCTACAAGAAACCCGACGGCAAGTGGTCATGGTTAGGCCTTGGTGGCTATCCCGAGGTGAGTGGAGCACTGGCACGGCAGAAAGCTTCTGAACTGAGAGGCGATGCTTCCCTGGGAAAAAACCCACTCACCAGCAAACAAGCTCGCAGGGCCGAGCAACTGGCCGCAGCCGATGACACCTTTGAACACCTGGCGCGGGAGTGGTACGCCTCTCGACTCAGCAACTGGGACGCTGGCACCGCAAAACGAGTAATAGGCGCACTGGAGCGTCATGTGTTCCCCACCCTCGGCAAACGCCCTTACATCGGCATACTTTCGCTGGAGTGGATGGAACTGCTTCGCGGTATGGAGCAGCAAGGCATTCTCGAGCAGATGAGCCGGGTGCGTGCCTACTGCAAAGACGTGTACGACCTCGCGCGGGTAACCGGCCGCGCCATCAACAATCCCCTGGATGGCGTGCACAAGTTCCTCTCAACAGGCAAAGCCCAAAACTATCCCCACGTCTCGGCTGATGAGTTGCCCGCCCTCCTCCGTGCCATTCGCTCATATCCTCACGCCAAAGATGTTCAGATAGGCTTGCGCCTGCTGACCCTGCTTGCAGTCCGCCCAAGTGAACTTCGGGAAGCCCAATGGTCAGAGTTCGACTTTGACAAGAAGCTATGGACGATTCCGGTTGAACGCAAAGGCCGCAAGAAGGGGCGCGAACACCTGGTGCCGCTCTGCCGCCAAGCCATAGCACTACTGGAAGAACTGCACCCCATTACCGGAGCTTACGCGCTGCTGTTCCCAGGGCGTAGCGACCGCACCAAACCACGCAGCGATACCGTGTTTTTAATGGCACTACGCCGCCTCGGTTATGAAGGCCGACAGACTGGCCACGGCTTCCGCCATATCGCCAGCACCATCCTGAACGAGCACGGCTTTATCGCTGACCATATCGAAGCCCAGTTGAGCCACAAGGCACCTGGCGTTCGTGGCATCTACAACAAAGCTCAGTACATCGAACAACGCACGACCATGCTGCAATGGTACGCCGACCATCTAGACAAGCTCGCCGCCAGTAACGTGGTAGACATCAAGCGACAGGCCTAGATGTGCTGACACAAAAATTCGCGCCTTTATGTCACTGGCTAGCAAGCTGCAATAGCTGAAACGCAAAAATTAGCCAAGAACAGCGCAGAAAAGATGAGCCTCGGGCTTTCAATCCCTTTAAACGCAGTCTGAATCGCCCCGGATTTCCTAGACACTTTCCAGGCTCAGTAAATGTCGCTTCTCAAACTCTACCGGTGACAGCTGGTTGTTGAAACCATGTCGGCGTTTTGGGTTGTAAAACATCTCGATGTAGTCGAACACATCAGCGCGAGCATCCTGCCTAGTGCTATAGATCTTTCGCCTGACCCGCTCCCGTTTCAGCAGCTGGAAAAAGCTTTCCGCTACCGCATTGTCATGGCAGTTGCCACGTCGGCTCATGCTGCCAAGCAAGTTGTTGGCTTTCAGGAAACTCTGCCAGTCGCCGCTGCTGAACTGGCTACCCTGATCTGAGTGAATCATTACTTCCAGCTTGGGCTTACGCCGCCAAACCGCCATCAGCAATGCATCAATAGCCAGGTCGCTGGTCATCTGCGGCTTCATTGACCAGCCAATTACCTGCCGCGAAAACAGGTCGAGCACCACCGCCAAATACAACCAGCCCTCATAGGTGCGGATGTAGGTTATGTCCGTAACCCAGACCTTGTTGGGTTCGGTGACATTGAATCGACGCTCAAGATGATTCGGAGAGGCCACTGGAGGCTTACCACCATAACGGCCCGGTCGACGCCGATACCCTGTCTGCGAGCGCAGTCCTTCCTGGCGCATTAATCGAGCAACGCGATGCCTGCCGCACTGTTCTCCCAGCTCACGCAGGTCGTCATGGATTTTGCGGTAACCATAGACGCCACCGCTTTCTAACCAGGAGTGCTTGATCAAACCCAGCAGACGCTGATCATCCTTAGCTCGTGCCGACTTCGGCTCAGACAGCCAGGCGTAGTAACCGCTGGCATGTACTTTCAGGGTCAGGCACAGACGGCGAACCGAATAGTCTGCGGATAGCTGACTGATGAAGGCGTACTTCAGCCGCACTCCTTGGCAAAGTACGCGGCGGCCTTTTTTAGGATGTCTCGCTCTTCGGTCACGCGCTTGAGTTCAGCACGCAGGCGACGTAACTCAGCGTGTTGATCGTCTTCTTGTGCCCGCTGCTTTTGGGGCTTGCTGTAGCGCTTCACCCAGGCATACAGACTGTGTGTCGACATGCCCAAGCGAGCAGCTACCTCAGCCACCGGCAGACCCCGTTCGGTCACCTGCTTGACTGCTTCGATTTTGAATTCTTCGGGATAACGCGGGTTACTCATGGCACCTCCTAATGGGCCGTATTATGAGGCCTGGAGGTGTCTACGAAACTAGGGGCGATTCAGTCGTCCTGCCCGGTGATTACCAGTGAGGTGGTCAGGTGCACGATATCGCGCGGGGTGAAGTGTTCCCCGGCGGTTTCGTTGGAGCTTTCCGCGAACTTGCGGATCAGCTCTTCGAAGATGATACCCATGCCGAAGTTGCTGATGCGCTCGGGGCTCAGGTCGGTGGCGGCAAAGCGCTGCACCACCTGATACAGCAGGTTGGCGGACGAGAGCTGCTGCACGAAGTCTTCAAAGTGGAAGTGCTCGAAGATCTCGCGGGCGTCCTTGCTGAAGGACTGCACATAGCTCATCAGGTCGGCAGCGGTCTGGGTGTCCGACAACGTGCCCAGGGTCAGCTTGGAGGCATTGAAGAACTGCTGCCCGGCGGCACGCAGCAACAGACGCTCACGCACCAGATCCGGCCGGCCCTCCTGCGCATAGGACTCACGGATCACCGCTTCCTTGGTCGGCTCCAGCACGCACTCCATCCGCCGCAGCAGGGTAAACGGCAGGATGATGCGACCGTACTGCGACTGCTTGAAGTCACCGCGCAGCAGGTCGGCAATCGACCAGAGAAAGGCGGCCGTCTGGGAATGGTTTTCCGTGTTCACGCTACTGCTCCTAAAACGGGCAAAAACAAAGGCGCAAGCCTAACCGCTGCAGCGCGACGGGGATAGACTTGCGCACCGCGCCTGGGCCTTGGCATTGCGCCAAGGCTTGACAGGTGCCAGTCGGAACGGGGTGGATTGAGGGCGTGGTTGTTTCTGCCGGATCGTTACCCGCTCAGCATCCCCGAAAAACTTGAGCAGACTTGCCTTTATCCAGGGTAAGCACAAAGACAGAAAAGGTAAGGTCCTATGATTGATGACGTGGAAGAAATCAGAGCCGAGAGGGAAGAACCGGTCAGATACAGAGAGGTGCAAGGAAAATACGCGGGCCTCTGGAAGCAAATCGCAATGGGCATAGTCGCGGCCTACTGCGCTATCGCCCTCCTCACAACCATAGGCTGGATTATCGCTGCGAAGATAATCACTGGCAGCCTCAAGCTGAACATGCCCTGGTAGGCCTTATAAAATAAGCGGCCACCGTCTCAATGGAGTGATTAAAGGCAGATGAAACAGATATTCCTTGCACTGGCCATGGCCACAAGCCCTGCTGTCGCAGAAGAATCAAAACCCTTGGCCACTCAAGCGGGTGACGCTATGCGGCCTGCTGCAGAAGCCTATAGCAACGGCATGCAGCGACTGATTCATGAATTTTTTGCAGGGTCTGATGGCGTGCTGGGCCAGGCAGCACGTTCCAACCTGAAAGCCCAGGACAAGAAAGAACGCGAAACTAATCGCGGGGTTAGACGCACAATGAAGGAATGCATAAAGCCTGGAAATGTCATCGATGATGACGTGAAGGAATGCATGGAAGGCTTGCGAGTAAAAGAGTGGTGAGGCGAGTCACGATTGATACCAGCAGCAGGAGGACTCCGTGACCGCACAACTGAGAGATACCCTGGAATATGCAGGGAACAAGACTGGGATGACCAGCCTGCCCCTGAGCAGCTACTGGACCATGAATGGCTCAAGGCAACCTGGCACCGTCACTAATGCTCGCCACTTTGCCGATATGGGCACCTTTTGTTGGCGGCGCTACACCGCGCAATGGCGCATTGAGCAGGAGCACCTGTATCTCGTGGAAATCAATGCCACTTACCAAGACGGCACGCCGGCTGCGCTGGAAGACTTTTTCCCCGGCTACCCGGAGCGGGTGTTCGCGCACTGGTTCAGTGGTGAGCTGCGCTGCCCCAGGGGCGAGCTGTTGGAGTATGTACATGCCGGTTTTGCCAGCCGCTATGCCGAAACGCTGGTGTTTACTGTTGAGCGTGGCGTGGTGAAAGGCCAGCGTTGCATCGATAACCGCATCCAAGGTGCCAACACATGAGCGCATTCTGGTATTGGCTGGGAGGTTATCTGCTTGCCGGAATTTTGCCGATAGGTTGCGCATACGGCTATTCGAGGCTGATCAGCCGCTCAGCACCCGCCGATGACACGATGACCTGGAAGGAAAGTATCGCGTGCTTTCTGGCGGTATTGATTCTATGGCCGCTGGTGATCGCCATGCTGGCTAACGAATGGATATTCAACCGCCGCCCACCTACCCCGGTATACCGTGAATGGGTCGCAACGCCGGCCAGCCTGACCGAGCCGTTATCACGGGAACGCATCGAGCAACTGGAGATTTACAGCGACCCACTCAATGCAGTGCCTGCCTTGCCTTTCGGCCATCTAAACGACGCCTGGCAACGTTTCTGCCAGCAACTGCAGGAAACCGACCAGCTGTGGGCATTCCGCATTGATGCTGGCCAAGACACAGGGCTCGACTACGACAAACGCTACGGAATCGTTGAAGGCTACGCCCTGCTTCGTGGTGGGGAAATTTGTGGAGAGTTCTACGCGAGGATGGATTGATCCAGGCTGGTCGGGGGCCTGCAGCGGAGTGATAAGCATGCCCGCTCGTCGGCTTTTTAAGCCGCAAAAAGTCAGCTACAGAAGCGCATACACAAGCTACGAAAAGAGGCGGCCAGAAGCCCAGCAGCCGGAGCCATGTATGCCAGCCTGTATGCCTGTAAAAATTCAAAAAATTAAAATCAATATAAAACAGTACTTTAGCTAACCAGTTCAAATGACTGCGTAACAAAACAAGGGTTTAGCGAAAGCTAAGCCCTTTTTTGTTTTCTGGGCAGGCCTACACACAAACCGCCTTCCCTCTAGCGCCCCTTAACCGTCCTCTGCGTACCGAGCAGCAGTCCAGTAAAGATCAGCGTTGCGCCAAGCCAGTGATAGGGCTGCAAGCCCTCCCCCAGCAATAGCCAGCCCAGTACGGCGGTGAAAACTGGCATCAGGTAGTTGGAGAGCGCGGCCTTGGCGGCGCCGATGACGCGGATGGCGTGGTTCCAGGCGAGGTAGGCGAGCAGTGAAGCGAAGATGGCGGTATAGCCGATGGCGGCCAAGTTGTGCGGCGTCACGCTGAAGTGTGCGCCCTGAGTCAGTTCGTAAAGGTAGAACGGCAGAATCAGCGGCACGCCCAGCAAGATCAGCATGCCCAACAATGCCAGTGGTGGGATTGGCAGCAGGTAGTGGGCCCAACGCCGCAGCAGCAGTGAGTAGAGCGCCCAGTCCGCCACTGCCAGCAACATGATCAGATCGCCCTTGTTGAATGCCAGACCGGCGATACTGGCCCAGCTGCCTTTGCTGATCAGCACCAGCAAACCGCCGGCCGCCACCGCCATGCCCCACCACGCGCGGCGCTGTGGCCACTCACCGAGCAGCAGGCCAGCACCGATAAAGGTCATCAGCGGCAGGCAGGTGTTGACCAGGGTGATGTTGATCGCCGCCGTGGTTTGCGCGGCGGCGTAGAGCAGGCTGTTGTAACCGGCAATACCGAGGCCAGCAAGCACCAGCAAACGCCAGCCGGCGGCACGCAGCGCGGTACGATGTTGCCACAGTGGTTTGGCCACAAAGGGCAGCAACAGCACCAGGGCCAGGCTCCAGCGCCAGAATGACAACGCGAATGGCGGGATTTCTCCAGCAAACGCCCTTGCCACCAGGGCATTACCGGACCAGCAAAGAGTTGCCAGCAGCAGACCGGCCAGCGCGACACGTACGGAAGATTGCATGCCTCAGTTCTGGCCGAGCGGGCGCAGGCGGTATTGCGGCGGCAGCTGCTCCATGCCGCTGACAGTGACGTTGAGGTTCTTCCAGCGGCCATCCTTGATGCCGTAGATGCAACCGTGCACCGCCAGCGGCTGACCACGGTGCCAGGCGTTCTGCACGATGGTGGTGTGGCTGACGTTGGCCACCTGCTGGATCACATTGAGTTCGCACAGGCGGTCGACCTGCTCTTCCTCAGTTGGGAGTTGCGCCAGGTGCTCACGGTGCTCGTAGTAGAGATCACGGATGCTGCGCAGCCAGCCGTCGATCAGGCCGAACTGGGTATCCTGCATGGACGCCCGCACCCCGCCGCAACCGTAGTGCCCGGTGACCAGGATATGTTTGACCTTGAGCACATCAACCGCGTACTGGATCACCGACAGGCAGTTGAGGTCGGTGTGCAGCACCACGTTGGCGACGTTGCGGTGGACGAACAGGTCGCCCGGCAGCAGGCCGACAATCTCGTTGGCCGGCACCCGCGCATCGGAACAGCCGATCCACAAGTACTCGGGCACTTGCTGCTGAGCCAGTTTGGCGAAGAACTGCGGATCTTCTTCCTTAATCGCTTCGGCCCAACGCGCGTTGTTGTCGAAGAGGTGCTGTAAATCGCTCATGGTCACTCCGTATTCGTCGATGCGCACCATAGGAGCGCCACCGGCTTTTGACAAGCGGGCTTTACAGCTGCGCCTGACGCCGCCACCAGCGATTGAGCGACACGCTGCCCTGCAGGGCCTGACTGTGCCAGTCGCGATGCCAGTTACGGGCCTGGGCCGCCAGCTGCGGCCAAGGCACTTGTGGTTGCTGCAATGCCAACCACAGCTGCGTCTCCAGCGCGTTACGGCTGTTACGCAGGCCCTGACGAAACGCACGGTCAACCAAGGCCCGCCGATGCACTGGCTCGAAACGCCACCACAAGCTCTGCTCAATCGCGGTCAGGGGATCCCCGAGCACCGCCGTACCCGACTCGGCAGACAGGCTCAATGGCTGAAACAGGCTCAGGCACGGCGCGGAGGTGCCGGTTGCCGCCAGCACACTGGCCGGCCCCTGTAACTGGGCCACCAGGCTGGCGGTGGTTTGCGACGGCCGCCAGAAGCTGCCGGCATGCAAACAGACCTGACGGTTGTTATGCCGCTGAAAGTCATCACCGGCCTGACCATGGCTGCGCAGGGCGCTGAACAGATTGGCAAAACCAGGCGCCCCGCTGCACTGCGTCAGCCATTGCTGGTTGTGCGCACGACGCTTGTGTGCACCACCAATCCAGGGCAGCAGCCGGGTATCGAAGGCCTGGGCAAAGTGCAGGTCGCCCTTACCATCCCAGCACTGCAAGCGCCGAGCCTGGTCATGCAGCCCAGGACTGTGCAGGTCGAACTCATACCCCAGGGTCAGCGCGTTGGAAATCGCCCAGCTGTCGACGCGCTTGGCCGCCCACAAGTGCCCGGCCGTCTCCAGCACCCAGGCTTCGTCGGCATCGGCCAGGAGAAAGCTGTTGTCGTAACGAAAGCTCTTGTCGCGATAGCCCGCCGCCCCGCCCTGACCAAACGCCTGCAGGTGTTCGGTAATCACCGTCAAGGCCTCACGGGCACTGCCGCCACGCTCCAGGCCCAGACGCAGCAGGTCCATGCCCAGCAGCGCATCACCCTGGCGCAGCGTCAGGCGAGTGAATACCGCTTCGTTGCCAATCGCCACCCCACGGTCATTCACCCCCATTTCACCGCCCCACAACCAGCTTGGCTGGCTGAGGATCAAGCCGTGGCGATCCGCCGTCTGCGGCACCTCGATATAGCTGGTGAGCACCCGAGGGCTACGATCCCCGCGCACCGCCGGCAAGCGAATCAGCCGCTGTGGCTCGGCCGCTTCGCGATCACTGTTTTTGGCAAACCAGGTCTGTCCATGACTGCGCAGCACCAGGGTGTCGCACATGCTCACCTCTTCTTGTTATCAACGCCGGCGCACGTGCCGACGACGCAGCAACCAGACGATCAGCAGCACGCCAGCCAACAGCACCAGGCTCACGCCCCACTGCAATGGCCCGGCATAGCGATACAGTTCGGCGGGGTGCAGGCTCGCCTCACGGCGCATGCGCTGCTCGGCCGCCGCGCCCTGAGTGGGGATATCGGCCAGGCCATCACCATCTTGATCGGGCAGGCTGCGGATATGGTCCAGCAGGCCCTGCCATTCCTTGTACTCCTGCACACCAGGCTGCTGCGGGTCGGCATCAATGATCGCCGCTTTGAGCTGGGTCAGGGGCTGGCCCTGAGCATCCTTGGGCTGCACGCTGAGCAGGCCTTTGGTCAGGTCGCTGACCAGCCAGGTAAAGCTGCCGACATAGCTGGTCGCACCGATGCTATAGAGCCGCGTATCAGCCAGATCCAGTGGCGTGTGGCCCTTGATCGGGTCGCCCAGTTCAATCTGGCTGACTCGGTCAAACGGCACACGCCAGGGGTTATAGGCAAAGCGCAGGCCCGACACGCGCGGGTAATAGCTCTTGCTCTCGCGCAACTGATAGGCCAGCAACAGTACTTCCAGCAGGTTCTTCAGTTCCTGGCCGGTGACATACACCTTGATCAGCGGGTAACCCGGCGCATCGTCCATCTCGCCAATACCCAGCGGCGCAATGCGGAACAAATCAGACACCGCCTGCACGCCCTGCCGGCCCTTGATCAGGTTGTCGCGAATGGTGCCATTGCCGGTGAACGACACATCGCTGCCAGTGGCTTGGCGTAACGCATCGGTAACCAGGTTGCCGAGAATCGGATCGTCATAGGCCCGCGTGAGGGTCTTGTCGACCTTGGCCAGCGGCTGATCGAAGGCATAGCCTTTGGGTGCCAGCATCTGCGCGCTAACCACCTGCTTGAAGTCCTCGACCTGAGCGGTCACGGCTGCATCGCCAGCGATCTGGTCATTGATCGGGTGCAGCTGATATCCGAGCACCTGCGGCTTGCCGTTGGCATCCAGGCGCATATGCAACTCGCCCAGATGCTGGATCTCGGAACCGGCCTGCATCACCGGCGTGCGTCCATTGACCAGTACAGGCTGCGCCAGCGCGGTGTGCGAGTGGCCACCGACGACGATGTCGATGCCCGGCACCTGTTCGACCAACTCGACCTCTTCACCGCGCCAGCTGCCATCGTCCTGCTGCACCACGCCCATGTGCGAAAGCAGGATCACCACCTCGGCGCCCTCCTCGCGCAATTTGGCGACCGTAGCCTGGGCGGTCGCAATCGGGTCAGCAAAACGCGCCGGCTTGATCATCGGGCTGACCGCCACGGCGTTATTGCCGAGCAAGCCGAACAGGCCAAAACGAATGCCGCCTTTGTCGATCAGCTTGTAAGGCGCGATGCGCCCGGCGTCGTAGTGCGCCTGCAGGCTGTCATCTTCTGGGCGCTCAGGGTCGAAGCCGAGGTTGCTCGAGAGCAGCGGCATCAGGGCATCGCCCTTGGCCTTGTGCGCCGCGCTGATCATCGCAGCCAACCCGGCCGGGCGAAAATCGAACTCGTGGTTACCCAGAGTCGCGGCGTCGTAACCCAGCTCGGTCATCAAGCGCAGCTCGCCTCCAGTTTCCCGGGTCACGGTATGAAACAGCGTGCCCATGCTGAAGTCGCCGCCATCGAGCAGCAGCACCGGCTGCTCGCCGGCAGCAGCGCGACGCTGCTCAAGCAGGGAGGCCAGCCGCGCCACGCCGCCGACGGTATCGTCATCAGCCACACTGGCCGGGGTGTATTCGTTATTCGGGCCAAAGCCGAGCAGCCGAGACTGCCAGTCGTTGGTGTGCAGGATGGTAAAGCTGCGCTCGGCGGCCAGCGTCAGGCTGGAGCTGCACAGGCAGAGGGCAAACAGGCTACAAAGCAAACGCATGACGACATCCTTGAGCAAACGATGCGGCAGTATGGCCGCGTAGATTCACAAGTGCAGCGACCGATAAGGCCGCAGGCACTCGCCAATCGGGTCAACTGTTCAGCACTTCAGCGGCAGCGCGCTCGCCTGCCTGCACCGCTCCGTCGAAGTAACCCATCCAGCGGGTGGCGGTTTCCGTCCCGGCAAAGTGCACACGGCCCAGCGGCTCGCGCAAACGCGCCGCACCATTGCTCCACAACCCTGGTGGAAACAATGCGGCGTAACAACCACGGGCAAAGGGTTCATCCATCCAGCTCTTATCGACGTACTCGAGCGGCTGCAACGCCTGCGCTCCGAAGTAACGGGCAAAGCATTCCAGCACCACCACCTGGCGTTGATCGGCCGGTTGATCATTCCAGTGGCGCGCCTCATCACCTTCGATAAAGCCCATCAGCACACCGCGCGGCGAACCTGGCAGGCTGTTATCGAAGGTCAGGCGCACCGGTCCGCTTTCGCTAGTGGCCTGGCCGGACAAACCGCGCTCACGCCAGAACGGCGTGGCGTAGTGAGCCATGCATTTGACCACCGCACCCTGTGGCTGGCGTTGCAGCAACTGGTCACGCCAGCCGGGCAGCAACGGCTCCTGGGTGATGCGCAGCAGCATGGTTGGCGGCACGGCGAAGATCACCCGGCGTGCCTTGTGGCTGCCGCTGTCGGTGATCAGTTCAACCTGCTCGGCCTGCTGACGCAGGGCGCATACCGGCTGCTCCAGCTGCACGGCATCGCCCAGACGCGCAGCCAGCTCCTCACAGATGCGCTGGCTGCCGCCAACGATACGATCCTGCTGCGCGCCTTTATCGACGCCGAGCAGGGTGTCCAGATTGGTGCCGCTGTTGATGTAGAACAGCACATGCAAAAACGACAGTTCGCGGGCGTTGGCGGCAAACACCGCGCCGCTGAGCAACTCGAACACCTTACGGCCATGGGTGGTACGCAGGTTACGGGCGATCCACTGGGCAAAGCTCAGGCTGTCCCATTGCGCGGCCTGGGGATGGCGGGCAGGGTCGTCGAGAGGAATCTGTCGGGCCAGGCGATCCAGACGCCATTGCGCCTGGGCAACATCCAACAGCACATGCGGGGCAAAACGCGGGATGGTGCCGCGGTAGGGTTTCAGCACGCCGCCGAACAGGGTCAGGTTGTCGCCCTGGTTCCACAGCGGGAAGGTGTGCAGGTTCAACTCGGCGAGCAGCGCCAGGATGCGCTCCTGGGTCGGCCCGACCCATTGCCCGCCGACCTCGACCACATCACCCGAGGCAAACCGGTGATTGAGCGTACGCCCGCCTACCCGTGCGTTGGCCTCCAGCACCTTGACCCGCTTGCCGACCTGGGCCAGCCGCCAGGCCGCCGTCAGCCCGGAAATCCCCGCCCCCACTACGATCACATCGTGCATGTGTCGCCCTTCTGCTGGTTATGCCGCAGAGGGTACGTGATCACAGCAGCGAGCCCCAAAGCCGAACGCGCCAGAATCACCGACAAAGCGGTCACCCTGCGCGCAGTGTCAGTCAAACAGGGGGCAAACCATCACCAGCGCATCTTCGCGGCCACCCACAGCAGGGTAGTAATCGCGACGCCGGCCGACTTCGTTGAAGCCGTAGCGCTCGTACAGGCGGTAGGCCACCTGATTGCTCGCACGCACTTCCAGAAAGCAGTCCTTGGCTCCCTGGGCTTGCGCCTCGTGCATCAGGTGTTCGAGCAGTTTCAGGCCCAGACCACGGCCCTGGCTTTCCGCCTTGACGGTGATATTGAGCAGGTGCGCCTCGTCCATGATCACCTGGATCACGCCATGACCGACCTGCTGCTGACCTTCAAACATCACCCAGCAGTTATAGGAGGTCAGGCTGTCGGTAAAGATGCCACGCGTCCAGGGATGGCTGAAGGCGGCGTATTCAATCTTCAACACGGTATCGAGATCCGCCGCGGTCATCGGGCGGAAGCTGATTGCATCACTCATTCAGGTTGACTCGGCAAGCAGTAGAAACCTCAGCCAAGCGGCCGGGCAAGATGTCTTCAATTGGCAGCCAACCAGCGCTGCCGCACGCGGCGCATGGCTTGCCACAGCTCACGTTTGCGCTCGGGCTCATCCATCAGCAACTCCAGGCCCGGCAGCGCCCAGGCAGCGCCCAGGCCCTCAACCTGCAGCTCGCGGTTATAGGCCTCGGCATCCGCCTCACCGGCAAAGCGAATGGCTGGCAAGCCCACCAGCCACAGACAACTGCAGGGTTCCTGCTCTTCCAGCCGTGCGCCAACAAAACTCTGCACATACTCCAGGGCGGCTTGCGGCCCCTGATCAAGTTGCCCGCGCACCAGCAGCGGCCAGCGCACCGGTTCGCCAATCAGTTGTGGGCTGTCCGGCAGGCCGGCGGCGCGCAGCAAGTCCTTGAGCAGCAGATAGGCAGGATCACGCCCTTGCAGCGGCTCGCCCGTGGGCAGTTCGACCAGTACCGCACAAGCGCCAGCGCGCAGCAATTGCAGGGCAAAGCGCGGTGGTGCAACGGACGCTGGCGGGGCAGCGACCTGTGCTTCGGCGTCACCGTCAATCGGTTCAACCGTGGCCATACGCCCCTGAGGCGCTGGACGCGGCACGTCGATCTTGGGCCGAGAGACAGGAGCGGCAATGGGTGTTTCAGCATGCGGTGGCTCATAGGCCGGCGCCGCTTCAGCCACCGCCTGTGGCACGACAGCAACGACCTCAGGCTCGGCCTCAACCAGCGGTTGTAGCAACTCCGGCCGCGAGGGCGCAGCAAACGGCAACTCCACGCGCGGCAGCCAGCTGGCCACCTGCATGGCGCTCAGGTAGGCACGGCGGCGCAGTTCTGCGATCAAACGTCAGCCGCCTGTGGGTGAGCTTTGAGGCCGGCCTGCATGAGGTTCAGCGCATTGATATAGGCCTTGGCCGAGGCCACCAGAATGTCGGTATCGGCACCATTGCCGTTGACGATGCGCCCACCCTTCTCCAGTCGCACGGTCACTTCACCCTGCGAGTCGGTGCCCTGGGTGATGGCATTGACCGAATACAGCTGCAAATTGGCCTCGGAGCTGGCAATCGACTCAATGGCCTTGAAGGTGGCATCCACCGGCCCGGAGCCCTGAGCATTGCCACTGTGCTCGGCTCCCGCAACGCTGACCACAACCTGGGCTTGCGGCACTTCACCGGTCTTGCTCGCCACATCCAGGGTGATCAGTTTGAAGTGTTCGGGCGCTTCCTCGGTCAGGGTGTCGGACACCAGGGCCTGCAGGTCTTCGTCGAAAATTTCGTGCTTCTTGTCCGCCAGTGCCTTGAAGCGGGCAAAGGCCGCATTCAGCTCAGCCTCACCGGCCAGGACAATGCCCAGCTCATCCAGCCGCGAGCGGAACGCGGCGCGACCGGAGTGCTTGCCCATGACCATCTTGTTGGTGTTCCAGCCCACCGACTGCGCGGACATGATCTCGTAGGTCTCGCGGTGCTTGAGCACGCCGTCCTGGTGGATGCCCGACTCGTGGGCAAAGGCGTTGGCACCGACGATGGCCTTGTTCGGCTGCACCGGGAAACCGGTAATGCCCGAGACCATGCGCGAGGTGCTGAGGATATGTGGAGTGTCGATACGGGTGTGCACGCCGAGCAGATCTTCACGGGTCTTGATCGCCATGACGATCTCTTCCAGCGCCGCGTTACCGGCGCGCTCACCGAGGCCATTGATGGTGCACTCGACCTGACGGGCGCCCGCCACCACTGCGGCCAGGGAATTGGCTACGGCCAGGCCCAGGTCGTTGTGGCAATGCACCGAGAACACGGCTTTGTCGGCGTTGGGCACGCGATTGAGCAACTGGCGAATGGTTTCGGCGTACTGATGCGGAATGGCGTAGCCAACCGTATCGGGAATATTGATGGTGCGTGCGCCGGCATCGATAGCCGCTTCGATGATACGGCAGAGGAAATCGATCTCGGAACGGCCGGCATCCTCACAGGAGAACTCGACATCGCTGCACAGGTTGCGTGCGCGCTTGATCGCATGCACGGCCTGCTCAACCACCTGATCCGGCTGCATGCGCAGCTTGTACTGCATGTGGATCGGGCTGGTGGCGATAAAGGTGTGGATACGCCCGCTGTTGGCGCCCTTGAGCGCCTCAGCGGCGCAGTCGATGTCCGCATCCAGGGCGCGCGACAGGCTGCACACGGTGCTGTCCTTGATGTTGTCGGCAATCGCCTTCACCGCCGCGAAGTCGCCCGGGCTGGCGATGGCGAAACCGGCTTCGATCACATCAACGCGCAAACGCTCCAAGGCCTTGGCAATGCGCAGCTTTTCCTCACCGGTCATCGACGCGCCGGGGCTCTGCTCGCCGTCACGCAGGGTGGTATCGAAAATAATGACGCGGTCGTTGCTGCTCATGCTGGTGTCCTCACGGCTATCACGCGGGGTGCCCTCGTGGGGCGACGCTTATCTTGATGATTGTCGCGTGAAACGCCGCAGGCGGGAAGCGCGATGCACGCATGCATACCGTCGCGGCTAAAGCCCCTCCCACGCCCCAGAAAGCAAAACGCCCACCAAAGAGGCGGGCGTTTTGTTGGAATAGCGCCTTTAGCGCTGATGGGTATCGCGCTGCTCAACCCAGCCTACGGCCTGATTGAGCAAGCCAGGCGCACTCAATCAGAGGACCTGATCCCAGGGACGGTCGCCGTTGGCGTCCTTGATCCGGGTCGGCAGCCCCATTACATCAAGCAGCTTGAGGAACGGCTCGGCCGGCAACTCTTCGACGTTGGCCATGCGCGCTACGTCCCAATCGCCACGCGCGACCAGCAGCGCAGCGGCGACCGGCGGTACGCCTGCGGTGTAGGAAATGCCCTGGCTGTCGGTCTCGACATAGGCGTCCTTGTGGTCGGCGACGTTGTAGATAAACAGTTCGGCCGGCTTGCCGTCTTTGCTGCCTTTTACCAGGTCACCGATGCAGGTCTTGCCGCTGTAGCCCGGCGCCAGCGAGGCGGGGTCCGGCAGTACGGCCTTGACCACTTTCAGCGGCACAACTTCCAGGCCTTCGGCAGTTTTGACCGGCTGCTCGGAGAGCAGGCCGAGGTTTTTCAGCACGGTAAACACATTGATGTAGTGCTCACCGAAGCTCATCCAGAAGCGCACATTGGGCACATTCAGGTGTTTGGACAGGGAATGCACTTCGTCATGCCCGGTCAGGTACAGATTCTGTTCGCCGACTACAGGCAGGTCGTCGGTGCGTTTGACTTCAAACATTGTGTTGCTGGTCCACTGGCTGTTCTGCCAGCTCCAGACTTGGCCGGTGAATTCGCGGAAGTTGATTTCCGGATCGAAATTGGTGGCGAAGTACTTGCCGTGAGAACCGGCGTTGACGTCGAGGATGTCGATCGACTCGATGCTGTCGAAGTACTGCTGTTGCGCCAATGCGGCGTATGCATTGACTACACCTGGGTCGAAACCGACGCCGAGGATGGCAGTCACGCCCTTGTCCTGGCATTCGGCCAGGTGCTTCCACTCGTAGTTACCGTACCAAGGCGGCGTTTCGCAAATCTTGCCCGGCTCTTCGTGGATGGCGGTGTCAAGGTAGGCGGCGCCGGTATCGATGCAGGCGCGCAGCACCGACATATTGAGGAAGGCCGAACCCACGTTGATGACGATCTGCGATTCGGTTTCGCGGATCAGTGCTTTGGTTGCTTCAATATCCAGCGCATTGAGGGCAAAGGCCTTGATCTCGGCCGGCTGTTTCAAACTGCCCTTGGCGTTAACGCTGTCGATGATGGCCTGGCATTTGGAGATGTTGCGCGACGCGATAGCAATCCGACCGAGTTCGTCGTTGTGCTGCGCGCACTTGTGGGCCACCACCTTGGCGACACCTCCTGCACCAATGATCAGAACATTCTTCTTCAATTGTTTCACCTCCAGGGTGCTGCGGTTAAGAGACAGGTGTTGCGGTACTACAAACAGGCAGGGTGGACGGCGCTTTACCCGTCCACCCTTCGGCAATCACACAGGTGGATGAAAGAATCCTATCCCCCCGACGGATCAGCTCAGGCTCGACAGGTAATCGTCAAAGCCAAATTCGCGCACCACCTCGACGCTACCATCGAGTTGCTTGACCACGATGGCGGGCATTTTCAGACCGTTGAACCAGTTCTTCTTGACCATGGTGTAACCGGCCGCGTCGATAAACGACAGGCGATCGCCGATGGCCAGCGGCTTGTCGAATTGGTACTCACCGAAGATGTCGCCGGCCAGGCAGGATTTGCCGCAGACCATATAGGTGTGCTTGCCATCGTTGGGCGCCATCTTGGCGTTTAGGCGATAGATCAGCAGATCGAGCATGTGCGCTTCGATGGAGCTGTCGACCACGGCCAGGTGTTTGCCGTTGTAGAGGGTGTCCAGCACCGTGACTTCCAGCGAAGAACTCAGGGTGATCGCTGCCTCGCCCGGCTCCAGATAAACCTGCACACCGAAGCGCTCGGAGAAGGCTTTTAAGCGTGCGCAGAACTGATCAATCGGATAGCCCTCACCGGTGAAGTGAATACCGCCGCCGAGGCTGACCCACTCAACCTGTTGCAACAAGTGGCCGAAACGCTCCTCGATGGTACTGAGCATTTGGTCGAACAGCTCGAAGCTGCCGTTCTCGCAGTTGTTGTGGAACATAAAGCCGCTGATCTTATCCATCACCCCAGCGATCTTCGCCGGATCCCACTCGCCCAGACGGCTAAACGGGCGGGCCGGGTCAGCCAGCAGGTAATCGGAGCTGCTCACCTGCGGGTTAACGCGCAGGCCGCGAATGGTGCCTTCAGTAGCGTCGGCAAAGCGCTCGAGCTGGCCGATGGAGTTGAAGATGATCTTGTCGCAGTTGGCGACCATCTCTTCGATCTCGTCATCCGCCCAGGCCACGCTATAGGCGTGGGTTTCGCCGGCGAACTTCTGCCGACCGAGTTTCAACTCATACAGGGACGATGAAGTCGTGCCGTCCATATATTGCTGCATCAGGTCGAACACCGACCAGGTGGCGAAGCATTTGAGCGCCAGCAACGCCTTGGCACCGGAGTGTTCACGCACGTAGGCGATCTTCTCCAGATTGCCCAGCAGCTTCTGTTTGTCGATCAGGTAGTAAGGCGTTTTGATCATGGCGCTGCCCCTGCAAGGTCGGCTGACGGGAAGCTCAGCAGCCTCCCCCAAAAAGTGGAGGCGAATTGTGCCGACAACCGGCGCATATCGAAAGAGCAACGGGGATATTTCGTCGATTCAGTGACCATCGGCAACGACTGCGCGGCCAACGTGAAACATCCCGCACGTCGGCTGTTGTCGCTACAGCATGGGCAATCAGGATGACAGGGGCATGACGGCATACAGCGCCTGCGCGGCGCTGATGCGTGGACTCAGTTGATCGGTGTGGCCGTCAGGTTGGCGCGGATATCGGCGTTCTGCAGTTTGACCCCGTACATCGAAGTCACCGCACCACCGGTGGGGTGAACGTGCTGAATCCGGTCGATATTCACTTCCTTGAAGTGCACTCGGCCGTTGACCGCAAAGCCCAGCGGATCGGGGCTGACCGGCGTACAACCTGAGCCCGTCTTGCTGCACACCTTGGTCGGTGCCACATCCAGGTTAAGGTCAACGTTGAAACCATAGGCGTTGGCATTCGGGTTAGTCGGGTTGCCGTCGGAGGTGTGGAAGTTATCCACCACTAACTGGCTACCCGTGCCATTCACGCCGTTGACCCGTCCGGTTTCAATGATGATCTGGTTGCGCTTCTCGTTGCTTGAAACCGCATTGGCCGGGTTACCGGAGGTATCGCGCACGAACACGTTTTTCAGCTTGACCGAGATGCCCTCATCACCGCGGTCTTCCCAACGTCCGCCACTCGCTGCGCAGGCACTGGAGGTGCTACCGCTGCCACCGACGCACAACGCACCGGCACCGCCGGAACTGAGCGCCAGGGTCGAACCCTGTTCATAACGCTTGAGCACCAGCCGCCCGATGCTGCTGCCGGTCTGCCGGTCGCCCCAGCGCACATTGCCCACATCCAGCTTCGACCAGTAGGTGCCTTTACGCAGCTCGACGCCGTTATTGCTGACATCCAGCGAACCGTCGCGAAAATGCATGTCATAGCTGCTACCTGACAGCCACAGGCCACGACCATTCTCATCCACGGTAACCGCCGCATTGGCTTCACTGATATAGAAGTCGGCGTTATAGCGCAGGCCATCGCCCACCGCGCCGCCCGCCCTGAGGGTGATTTGTCCATTGAGGGTGAAATCGTAAGCCGGGAAGATTTCCATCAATACCAGTAATTCGGTACCACCTTGCAGCGGCGCGTTGGCCGCACCGACTCGCAGCCCATCGAAGCTGTAACTGCCGACAACATTCTTGAAGCCCAGGCGCATGCCATCGAAATGGCCGTTGTAACCACCGCTGTTCATATCGCTGTTGGTCCCGGCATAGCAGCCGGTGCTTACGCCGGCGGCGCAGCTCTTGGTCAGGTCAAAGGTGAATTGACCGGTGCCATGGGTGCGCAGGCCACTGAACCACATGGTATTACCGTTGTCGGTGAGGGCCAGTGAACTGTTGACCATGTTCCAGCTGAGGTCAGCACTGATGCCCTTCTGCCCGGAGTTGGGATCGCCGCCCGGACGTAATTTCAGCCAGTTCTGCCGTGCGCCCTGATCGAGAAAGTTCAGGTCAACTGCCAGGCCGCCGAGTTTCTGATTGCTTGGGTTGCCCATGATCAGGCCGCCCAGAGTGGCGTTCAGCTTGAGGTCCTGAAAGGCCACTTTGGCATAACTGCCCACGCCGTCCTGCTCCAAATCCAGGGTCAGCCCGGAATTGCTGATCAGGCTGCCGGCAAAATTCTCGGCGCGCAGAATGCCCTCGTCCTGATACTGAAACAGGCTGTTGGCAATGGTGATATTGGGCTTGATACGCAAGCCCTCACCGCTGGCACCACCACCGGCGATGCTGATGCTGCCACCCAGGCGCAGGTCCATGTTCAATTTGCCAAAGCTACGCTGCGCATCGACATCACGCAGATCGGGAGTGCCCGGTGTCACCGCGACACCGGCAGTTGGATCGCCATGAGCCAGGTCCAGACCAATGCCGGCAATCGAGCCGACAAAACGCGAGGTGCCCAGGTCCAGTTTGATTTCCTGGCCACTGCCGCCGCTGACGATATCCAGGTAGGCATTGTTCAGATAGGTGTCGAACGACAGGCCTTTGACAATCAGGTCAAAGCCATTGTCGCGGTAATAGAAGGTGGCCGCGCTCAGCGACAGCTGGCTGTCATCCACCCTAAAACCACTGACACCGCTGGCACCACCGCCGCTCAATTTGAGGCTGCCGCCCAGAGTGAAAAACGCACGAAAGGCCCCAAAACTCTTGTTACTGCCGGCCAGTTCGATGTTGTCGACGCTCAGCACCTGCGCACTGCCGCTGTGTTGCACCTGCAACTGATTACCCACCACATCCAGCGTGGTGGTCGAGCTGCTGCCTGCCATTTGCGGCGTACCGCTGACGCCCTTGAGGCTAAGGGTCTGGCCATCCTGACGGTAATCGACACTGCTCGCCGACCAGCCACCGCCAGTGGTTTGCAGGCTGATGCCATCGCGCCCACTGACGGCCGACAACGCTTGATCATCCAGCACTTGCATGGCCTGCGTAAGCGGGCTGAGAAATGCGAGCAACAACAGCGAATGACGGTGCATGGCCCTGCTCCTCAATTCTGCGGAAAGATCAGCACGTTGCCTTGCATACGAATAGTGCCGTCGATCTTCGCCGAGAAAATATTGGTCTGCTGGTAGGACGGGTTACCGCCATTGGCCACGCTCAGGGATTTGTTCTGCCAGCCGCCCTGATTGGCCACGCCAAAGGCAAAACTGCCGTCCTTGAATTTCATTTCATTGGGCAGACCGAACTCCAGCACATCCTGATTGAAGGCTGCGCCATCGCCGTTGAAACCGCTGTTGATGGTGCGGGTGCGCAGGGTCAGGCCTTCAAAGCTGAACACGCCCTTGAGGTTGTCCAGCACATACCAACCGCCATCGGCCTCGGAGCGAATCGCCACGCGCATGCCGCAGTTTTCCGGCGTACTGGCCCCCGCCGTGGCGCAGCTGCGCTGGCCAGCCGTCCAGGTGCTGGGGTTGTTGCTGGCCGGCTTGCTCCACAGCACGCCGCCATCCTTGTTGATACTGAACTCACCGGACAGATACACCCCGCCCTGACCATTCATGCTGCTCAGGGTGTCATCATCCAACGCCTGCATTTCGGCCAAGGCCGGCATGGCCAATACGGCAACAAATACCACCCCGACTTTAGAGATCACGGCTGGTCACCTTCAGGTAGTTGATGCTGAGCCCCTGGATGGCGTTGTAACCAAAGCTGTAGCCACCGGTAGAAAAGCTGCCTGTTCCAGCTTTGAGGTTGTCGATCACAATATTGGTGCGTGGGGCATTGGCATAGAAGTCACTGGCAATCGCATTGCGCTCAGCAGCCGAACGCGCGCTGCCGTTAGCGGCACGGGTCACCGGGTTGGGCAGTTCCAGCACAAATTGACCGTTACTGCTGACGTCAAACAGCAACGGCTGACTCTTGCCGTAACCCAGCGAAATATTGGCGTAGGCATTGCTCAGCGTCAGGGTGCGAGCAGTCTGCTCCTGAGCCGTGGTGCAATTGGCCGTACCAGCCGCGCAGGACATCAGTTGCAGGCTCTTGGCGAACAGATTCACCCGCGCCTCGCCGACCAACTGCCCACGCGGGTCATCACCCCATAGCCGCAGGTAACTACCGTCCATAACCAGTTCGCTGAAATCAAGATTGATGATGTCAGTTCGCCCGGCAGCGACCTGGAAGTCGAAGCGAATCCCCAAATCAACTCGCTCGGAAGCGCGGCTGGAGCAGTTGCTTCCGGCTGCGGCATATCCGCTGATGCAGGCCTGACCGCCCGCGCCGGTCAGGCGCTCGGGGAACTTGAACTCCAGCACACTGACATTGCTCGGCGTGGTCTGTACCCATTGCCCATCATCACGCAGGGTGCGCAGGGTTTCCCCCTTGGCCAGAGTGATCTCGAAGGGATGGTCCAAACGACCAATCGTCACCGGGTTGAGATTGGCGCCTTTGTTACTACCGGTTGCCCCCAGGTAGAACTCCTTCACCGAAATCGGCACGTTCTGCCCCGAAGCATTGTTGATGTCATTGATGGTGATCACCGCTCCCGAGGCATCCAGCAACACACCATCCAGCACAAAACCGAAACCGGCGCCCTGAACCGCCGAAAGCTCCTGATCATCCAGTGCTTGCAACTCAGCCTGGGCCGCCCCCGTCAGCAGCATCAACGAAGCAACAGCTGTCAGCGCACGCATGATCAGCACCCCGCCGTGGCGGTACCCAGGCAGGTGTCCTGCCGGGGAATACCATTGAAGGCCTGTTCGAAGTCGATATTGATCGGGGCCACCATATTGCCGTTGGCATCACGGTATTTGGGCAGGTTCATAAAGGCCCCTTTCAAGGTATTGATCAGCGCATTGCTGTCCATATCACGCCAGGCCACATCCTGAGTCTGCATGGAAATAAAGAAGCCTTTGGCGGCACCTTCGATCGCAGCGGTTGCAGCGGAGTCATTGACGGCCATATTGCCCACGGGCAGGGACTGGAAGTTGCTCAGCGGAAAGCAGGTGGCCAACGACAGCACTTGGCAGCCGCTTGAAGCAAACAGGCTCAGCAATGCATCAGACAGGCCACCCAGATTACAGCCACTCACACAACTCAAGACTTGGCCATTGACCATACCGGCCTGCGTAGCACGCACCGGGTCAGCCGTCCCGTTGGCCTGTACCAGAGTGGCATCAGCCTCAAGCCGCGTATTGCGTGTAACCCCCGCAATCCCCAACAGAAACTGCTCCCAACCACTGGCCTGATCAAAAACCGGGCCGGCAGTACCCTGAATCTTGATCGGAATATTGCCCGTCAGGCTCTGAATATCACCGGACAAAATGCCTTTGGCCTCACCAAAGCCGATACGCACGCCGACTACCTTGTTCCCCGAATACGCCAATTCCAGAAAAGGATTGGCGATCTTGAACGGGTTGATGGTGTCGTCGGCATTGACCGTACCCAGGGCAAAGTTGTTGATCAGCAGATCAGACGAACCTGCTACTTCACCGGGGCGAGTGGTCGCATCGTTGTATTGCCCCAATTGCAGCTTCTTCATATTCAGCTGGGTTTCGACATTCATGCCGAAATTGATTCGGGTGTAGTTGATCCCCGCGTTGCTATCCGTGGTCAGGTTGATAAAGGCCTGCCCCGTGACTTCCGACAACTCGGTATCCGCCAGTTCAACCATCTTGGCGTTGGCAGTCGAGCTGATTAACCCAGCACAGACCAGAACAAGCGCGGTTCTGGCAAATCCAATAGTTGGACGCATGGCTGATTCCCTGTCGTTCTTATTTGAATGGCAGAGCCCTGCGGACTCCACGCCTTGATTAGCACTATAAAAAGCCGGCCGCCTAAATGTGCCGACCCATAGTCGAGAAAACCCGATAATTCCGTCGCAGACGGCAGCCAGGCTGTTACCCATCGCCACACCCTGGGTTACATCTGCCCGAGCGGCGCGCACAGACGATGACTGACACTCAAGCCTTCGCTGCGGCTTGCAGTACAATCGGCGTTTTTTGCGAAAAGCCCGCGGAGCGGATGCCCCGATGATTGATCCCAAGCGCGTACTGCGCGCCCTTGCCGAACACTGGACGTTGCTGGAGCCGCTGTGCGAGCGCTTCGATGCAGGCACCTTGAGCCTGGTGGAGTTGCGCAACCAACTGGCCGCGCAGTTGCCCGAAGGCACGCCCACCGATGTCACCGCCCTGCTCGATCAGTGGATCCGCCTGGATATCCTGGTGCCAGTGGCCAAGAGCCCGAATCGCTTCGAGCTGAACGCGCAGATTCACGACTTTCTCGCCTACCTGCGCCGCGAACACCGCTTGGGCCTGTGCCTGGAGATCGAAGCCTATCTGCGCCACCTGGAGCGCCTGGCCGGCTATATCAAGGATGCCTTCGAGGTGCGCGATGCCGCCGACCTAGCGCGCCAGCTGCGTTTGCTCGATATGCGCGTGCGCGATGTGCTGAAGAAGCTGGCCAATGACGAGCAGGCGCTGGTCGCCGTAGCCGAACGGGCCAAGACCTCAGATAGACAGATTCCCCTGCGTCAGCGCTACGCCGAAGTGCTGGCCACCTGGGACGAATACGTCGAACCGATGATCCAGCTGGTGGCCGCCGACGGTGCCTTTGAACAAGGCGTGTACCGCGTCGAGCACGTGTTGCTGCGTCTGCTCGGCGAACAGCAGCGCCTCGGCCAACTGGTGGACGACGACCTGCTGCTGCGCACCCATGCGCGCATCCTGGAAATGCAGACCACCACCCAGCTGACCCTGCGCCGTGCCCGCGAGCTGCTGTTGCCGCTGCGTGAAGAAGCACGCCGGCACAACGCCGTGACCCGTGGCGCCGCCCTGGCCCTGGCGACGATTCGCAAGAAGGGCCTGGACGCCGTGCCGCAGGCCTCCATGCCGCTGTTCAGCCGCCCGCAAAGCACCTTTCTCGGCACCGCGTCGCAGGTCGAAGCCTACGTGTATGCACTGGCCCGCTTCGAGCCGAAGCCGGCGCAATTCCCCAAGGCGCACAGCAGCCGCAAGGGCGAAGCGCCCCGCGCCCCGCGCACGGCGCGCGAGATGATCGAGCGCTGCGAACAGGCCCTGCCGCTGCCGGACCTGATGGTCTGGTTGCTGGAACAGGAGCCGGAAGGCGCCACCGACGAATTGCTCTACTGGTTCTCGCGCCTATCCCGCGATGGCCGTTTCCAGCGCGAGCGCCTGGAGCGCCGCGACTACCTCACCCGCGAGCATCAGGTCAGCCTGAGCTCCTTTGCCTTGATCAAGCCGGCCGGGACCACCGTATGAATATCGACCTGAAAGAACTGACCCAGCTCGCCCCGATCTTCCGCGAGCTGTTCAAGGGCTACCACATCAGCCGCAGCAACCCAGAACTCTACAGCCAGCTGGCCAGTCAGCAGGACCAGTACCGCGGCCTGTTCAAGGCCCTGGGCTATGAACTGACCTGCGACAGCCGCGGCTTCTACTACTTCGTTCCCGAGCAGATGGGTGCGCAGGTGAACAAAACCGCGCAGCGCCTGGCGCTGTTCACCTTCATCTTGGTCGAACACCTGGCCGATCAGGGCCGCGACCCGCTGGCCGTACTCGACGGCGGCAGCCTTGGCCGTGACGAGCTGCCCGCCCTAATGGAAAAGTATCGCGACCTGTTCCTCCAGGCCGAAGTCACCACCCAGGAAGAGTTGGAAGAAAAGGTCATGCGCCGCCTGACCCAGCTCGGTTTTGCCAGCGAAGACAACGGCATCTACCGCTTCCTCGCGCCCATGCACCGCTTCCTCGACGTGTGCCTCTCCGTACAGCAGGACCGTGACCTAGCCGCCACCCTGCACAGCAGCCTGCCACTGCCGACGCCGGTGCTGCTGGATGAGGAGGCCGAAGACGAGATCATCAGCCTCGCCGAGGACGATGCCGACGAATCCGAAGAAGACGCCCTGGCCCGCGCCATGGCCGAAGAACGTGACGCCCAGGAGATGGATGCATGAGCCAGGAACGCTACGGCATTCGCCGCTTCGCCCTATTGAATACCGCCGGCTACAGCCTCGGCCTGTTCCCGTTGGAAAACCCGCTGTCGGTTTACGGGGCCAACAACCTGGGTAAATCCGCCTCGATCAACGCCCTGCAGTTCCCGATTCTGGCGCGCATGTCGGACATGAGCTTCGGCAAATACAGCCTGGAGCAATCGCGCAAGTTCTACTTCGCCAGCGATACCAGCTATATCCTCGTCGAAGTCGTACTGCCCCACGGCCCACATGTGATCGGCGTGGCCGGGCGCGGCCCGGGCGGCGGCTTCGGCCACCAGTTCTTCGCCTACCAGGGCACCCTGGATCTGGAGCACTACCAGAAGAACGGCACCTGCCTGCGTCAACGCGAGCTGTTCAACGCTCTAGAACGCGAAGGCATCAAGGCCTATGAGCTGAAACCCGAGGAGCTTCGCCGCCTGCTGGTCGGCGGGCACACCCCGATTCCGCTGGACCTGACCCTAATCCCGCTGCGCTCCACCAGCGAGCAGAGCCTGAAGACCTTCCGCGCGCTGTTTATCAACCTGCTGCATATGCGCGAGATCACCGCGGCAAAGCTTAAGCAGCTGTTCCTCGATGCCTTCGAGCACAGCCTGCGTTCGGGCAGCGTCGACTACATCGCCGCCACCGAAGAAGCCTTCCGCGATGTGCGGCGCATGGAGCAGGACTACCAGGCGCTGGTTACCGCCGGCCCCTTGATCGAAGCCCTGGCAGCCGGTGTGGCCCAGCGTGAGCTGCTGCGCGGCAAGTTGCATCGCCTGTCGCCGCTGCTCGACTCGCTGCTCGGTACCTGGCAGGACTACGCCGGCGCGCGGCGCGAAGAATTGGTGATCCAGGCCGAACACTACCGTGGCGAGCAGGACGGCCTGCAGCACGAGCAACGTGGCGGCACTCAGGAACTGATGCGTATGGAGCGCGAAATCAGCGAAATCCAGCGCTGGCTCGGCGAGCTGTCGGTGCTGAAAAACCGCTTTGCCCTGGTCAACGACGCCAAGGTACTGGAAGAGCAGCTACTGGCCGCCAAGGATGCTCACGACGAACTGGCCGGCGCCTTGGCGCAGTCACGGCAGTTCTCCGCCGAAGACCTGGATGAGCGCCTGCGCGATCTGGAAAAACGCCTGAAGTCGGTGAAACAGCAACTCGAACATGCCGACAACAACAGCTACTCACGCTTGCGCGAAGAGTTCAGCCAGCAGGACGTAGACCGCCTGATGCGCCTGTTTAACGGCCAGCTGTTCAGCCTGCCACTGGGTGAGAAAGGTATCCAGATCGCCGACGGCGATGCCTGGGTCAAATCCCTGGAAGCCATTCTCGACGGTTTTAACGGCGAGCACTTCGAAGTACCCGGCCTGACCATCGACCTCAGCCATATCGAACCGCCGGCCCTGCAGGCACTGGCCGACCGCGCGGCCCTGCGCGACCAGAAGGACCGCCTCGACCGCGAATACAAGCAACTGAAAACCCAGCAGGCGGTAGCCTCCGACCGCGCCGCGAGCAAGGCCCAGGCCGAGCAGTTCTACCAGGCCGTGCTGGATGCGCAGAAAGCCCTGGAAGACTTCCGCCGCAGCCAAACCCTGGCCGTGGAAGAGCCGCAGAAACTGGAGCAGCTGGCGCAGCTGGAGGCCGCTCAGGACGAACTCAAGCGCGCATCCGATGCCTTTACCGAGCGCGTGCAGCAGCTCTCCGCCAAACTGCAACTGGTGGGCCGTCAGCTCGCCGATCTGGAAGCCAAGGAACGCACCTTGGAAGACGCCCTGCGCCGCCGCCAGCTGCTGCCGGCCAACCTGCCGTTCGGCACGCCCTTTACCGACCCGGTGGACGACAGCCTGGACAACCTGCTGCCGCTGCTTAACGACTACCAGGACGCCTGGCAGGGCCTGCAACGCATCGACGGGCAGATCGAGGCGCTGTACGCCCAGGTGCGCCTGAAAGGCGTGGCCAAGTTCGACAGCGAGGATGACGTCGAGCGCCGCCTGCATCTGCTGGTCAACGCCTACGCCCACCGCCAGGACGAAGCCATCACCCTGGCCAAGGCGCGCCGCGCTGCGGTTACCGATATCGCCCGTACCCTGCGCAACATCCGCAGCGACTACGACAACCTGGAACACCAACTGGCATTGTTCAACCGCGAGATCAACAAGCGTCAGGTGTCCAACCTGGAGAGCTTCCGCATCGTTCTCGCACCGAACAAGGACGCGCTCAAACATATCGACCAAATCATCCACAGCGCCGGGCAGTACGAAGAAGGCGAAACCCTCTCGGTGTTCGACCTGCAGCAGAGCAGCGAGCAGGACAGCAAGAACGAGGAAGCCAAGGACTACCTGTCGCGCCTTGTTGCTGCCAACCATAACCAGCTGGGTTTGAAGGATCTGTTCGAGTTGGCCTTCGAAATCACCAAGGTGCATGGCCAACCGGTGATCCACACCGATATCGATGGCGCAGCGTCGAACGGCACCACCATGACCATCAAGGCGCTGACCAACATGTACCTGTTGCTGCACCTGATGGATCGCGACCAGGCCGGCAAGGTGCGGCTGCCTTACTACCTGGACGAGGCCGCAGATATCGACGAGAAGAACCAGCAGGCATTGATCGAAACCAGCTTGCAGCTGGGCTTTGTGCCGATCCTCGCCTCGGTGAAACCGCAGGTCTCGGCTACCGTGGCCATCGACCTGGAAGGCGGCAGCGGGCCGAATGGCATCTATATCGATGAGGCGGATTGGAAATATATCCAGCGCCGTGACAGCGCCAAGAGCAAGGCAGAAACCACAACCGCAGCAACCGAGTCAGCCTAACGCTGGCTCACCCGCCATAAAGCACAAGGGCCGCAACTGCGGCCCTTGTCGGTCATTTCTCCAGCGCGATTTTTGGCGCCCAGCGTAACCACTCTTCCTTGACCTCATCATGCAGGGCAAAAGTCTGTCCAGCCTGTGCCGGGCCGCCCATTTGCGGGTTATCCGGTGAGGCAAAGGCAATCCCACCTTCCAGCAAAGCCTCCAGCGACTCGGTACGCACTTTTACGCCACTGAACAGACCGGCATCCACACCAATGCCGCTGGCATTCCAGAAGCGGCTGCCGGTGCGCACCAAGGGCGCATAACGCGGCTCGATCAGGATGTGGATCAACACGCGATCCGAGGTTGGCCCCAGCTCGAAATCAGTGACTTTGCCCACTGGTACCTCACGGTAACTGACCACCACACCCGGCTTGATCGAACCACGCCGCGCGGCACTCAACACCAGACGCAAGCCCTGCTCGCGTACGCTGGCCTTGGGCGGTGCCTCGGCAGCCATAAAGCTCAGCTGCACAGCGCCTTTCTGCGCCGAGGGCTGCACCTCCAGGTACTGGCCCGTGACCAGCGTTTCCAGGTTGGCGGCACGGGTCAGGCTGACCTCAGGTTTGACCACCCAGAACTGCGTACCGACTCGGGCAATCTGCTGTGTTGCCTGGGTAACCCGCGCATGGAGAATCACCGCCTGCAGATCATCGGTCAGCTCGATACGCTCAACCTTGCCCACATCAAGCCCTTTGTAACGAATCGCCGTGCCTGGATTCAGCCCGTCGCCACGGGGCACGCGGATGGTCAAGGCCACGCCTTTCTCCAACGCCTGCTCCTGGCTGCTGTAGAGGTTAAAGCGCTGCACCCGTTTGTCATCCCTGGCGGCTTTCGGGTCAGGGGTCTCGAAAGCGATACCGCCAGCCAGCAAGGTCTGCAAGGACTCGCTCTTGACCTCAACCCCGGACAACCCACCTTTGAGGGTAATGCCACTGGCATTCCAGAAGCGCGTGCTGTTGTTTACCAGATGGGCATAGTCCGGCTCGATATGCACACCGAACGCCACCTGCTTGTTATCCCGTGACAGCTGATAGCTCTGCACCGAGCCAACCTTGAGTTGCTTGAACAGCACCGGGCTGCCGACCTCCAGCGAGCCACGCACGTCACTGAACAACACCAGATGCAGGCCGGGCGCTGCCAGGTCGAGCGGTGGCGCCTTGGGCCTGGCAACAAAGTCACGCGCCGGTGCGCCGCCCTTCTCACCTGGGCGGATGGCAATGTAGTTGCCTTTGACCAGCGCCTCCAGTCCGGTAATACCGGCCAGGGAAATCGACGGCTTGACCACCCAGAAGTCAGTGCCTTCCACCAGATAGTCTTCGGTGCGCGGATCCAGCATCAACTCGACCCGCGCACCACTGAGGTCATCATCGATTTTGAAGGTCTTCATGTGCCCGACCTGGATGCCCTTGTACATCACCGGCGTGCGCCCAGGCTCCAGGCCGTCAAAGTCATGCAGGGTGAGGTTGACGCGAATACCGGCCTGCGCCGTGTCGAAGTCCTCATACAGACGGAAGGGCAAGGACGGATCGGTCGGCGGGCTGTCCTTGCGGTGCTCCGGGGTGGCAAAGGCAATACCGCCGGCCACGATGCTGGCCAGCGACTCGGTGCGCACTGTCACCCCAGAAAGCCCCGCATCGATGGACACACCACTGGCGTTCCAGAAACGTGTGTGTTTACGCACCAGGGAGGCGAACTCCGGTTGAATAAATACCTTCACCTCAACCTGATTCTGATCCTCGAGCAGCGCGTAGCTTTTAACCCGGCCTACCTGGATCTGCTTGTAAAACACCGGGCTGTCGCGGTTCAGCGAACCCAGGCGCTCGGCCTTTAGGGTCAGGTGCAAGCCAGGCGCGGTATCGGCCAGCGGTGGCGGCTCATTGAGTGCGGTGAACTTGCGCGCAGGCTCACCATCACCCGGGCTGGCGGCAATGTAATTACCCGACACCAGGGTTTCTAAGCCGGTAATCCCGGCCAGCGAAACGCTCGGTTTCACCAGCCAGAAGCGGGTGTTGCTGAGCAGTTGATGCTCAACCCGCTTATCCATTTCCAGGGTCGCCCGTACACCTCGCTGCTCACCGCTGTCATCCAGCTCCAGGGCGGTGAGCTTGCCGATCGACATGCCCTTGTAGATGACTTCGGTCTTGCCGGCCTGCAGGCCTTCACCGGTCTCGAAGGTCACCTGTATCTCGATGCCCGCTTCGTTATAGGCTCGCCATCCCAGCCAGCCGCCGATCAGCAGCGCAATCAGCGGCAGCACCCAAATGGCCGACCAGTTCGAAGCGGGGCGTGCCTTGGCCAACGGCAAATCATTCATGGTCGTCATCCGAATCCGTGTTGTCCCATATCAAGCGGGGGTCAAAGGTTAGAGCGGCCAGCATGGTCAGCACCACCACACTGGCAAAAGCCGTTGCACCATAGCCGGGCTCGATACTGGCCAGGCTGCCGAAGTTGACCACTGCCACCAGTATCGCGATGACAAAGATGTCGAGCATCGACCAGCGGCCAATCCATTCGATAAAGCGATACATCAATATCCGCTGACGCGCCGACATCGGCTGATGGCGTTGCACCGAATAGAGCAACAGAGCGATACCCACCAACTTGAACGTCGGAACCAGAATGCTGGCAATAAAGACCACCGCAGCAATCGGCAGCATGCCGTAGTTCACCAGTTCGATAACACCCGACATGATGGTATCGGACTGCCCCTTGCCCAACGAGTTGACCGTCATGATCGGCAACAGATTGGCCGGGATATACAGCACTGCAGCCGTCAGCAATAACGCCCAGGTACGCACCAGACTGTTGGGCCTGCGCGCATGCAGGCGGCCACCGCAACGTGTGCAGAACTGTTTTCTGCTGTCCGGCTGCTGCGGATTGAGCTGATGGCATTCATGACAAATCAGCAACCCGGCATCAATCGCGCGCATGTTCATCCTCTCCCGACAAGGCTTCCCAGATCTGATGCGGCGACATCGTCACCTCCAGCCATACCTGCACCAGTAGCAGCGCGATAAAACACAGCAGCCCTAAACCGATGCTCAGCTCGGCCAGATCGACCAGTTTCACAATGGCCACCAGAATGCCCATCAGGTAGACCTCAAGCATGCCCCACTCGCGCATATGGTGATAAATGCGGTAGAGCAGCAGGCCATAACCGCGGCCAATATCCAGGCGAATAGTCAGCAACACCGCAAACTGACACAGCAGCTTGAGCAGTGGCACTGCCATGCTGCACAGAAAGACCACAACAGCGACGCCCTGCATGCCGTTGTTATACAACCCGAGCACGCCACTCCAGACTGTATCTTCGGTCGCCTGCCCCAATAAATTAAGACGCATGATCGGCAGGAAATTGGCTGGCACATAAAGCAGCAAAGCAGCAATCACCAACGCCATACTGCGGCGGATAACCTGCGTACGGTTCGTATACAGCTCGTAGCCGCAACGCGGGCATTCGACTCGATCACCGGCAGTAGTCGGTGGCTTACGCAGCAACAGATCGCACTCATGGCAGGCAATCAGTTGCTTGAGCTCAAGCTCGGAGAGTGCGTCAGGGGATGCCGGTTCGGCCATGTAAAGAACTCTGCTGGACGTGCGCCAAGGCATCATAGCCAGGCGCCGTATCATTGCCTATCAACGGTTACGTGTACGCACTTTGTTTTCGCGGCACAAAGTAAAACCCCCGATCAGTTACCTGATCGGGGGTTTTGGTATAGGTGCTTGACGATGACCTACTCTCACATGGGGAAACCCCACACTACCATCGGCGATGCATCGTTTCACTACTGAGTTCGGGATGGGATCAGGTGGTTCCAATGCTCTATGGTCGTCAAGCGATTCAGCTGGGATGTCGTCGTGAGACGCTATCCCGAATTGGGTATGTGATGTCTTGGTTTGTAGTCTTGCAGATTTTCGGCTGTTGCAGTCTTCATAGAGACACGCAAACATCAAATTGTTTGGGTGTTATATGGTCAAGCCTCACGGGCAATTAGTATTGGTTAGCTCAACGCCTCACAGCGCTTACACACCCAACCTATCAACGTCGTAGTCTTCGACGGCCCTTTAGGGAACTCAAGGTTCCAGTGAGATCTCATCTTGAGGCAAGTTTCCCGCTTAGATGCTTTCAGCGGTTATCTTTTCCGAACATAGCTACCCGGCAATGCCACTGGCGTGACAACCGGAACACCAGAGGTTCGTCCACTCCGGTCCTCTCGTACTAGGAGCAGCCCCTCTCAAATCTCAAACGTCCACGGCAGATAGGGACCGAACTGTCTCACGACGTTCTAAACCCAGCTCGCGTACCACTTTAAATGGCGAACAGCCATACCCTTGGGACCGGCTTCAGCCCCAGGATGTGATGAGCCGACATCGAGGTGCCAAACACCGCCGTCGATATGAACTCTTGGGCGGTATCAGCCTGTTATCCCCGGAGTACCTTTTATCCGTTGAGCGATGGCCCTTCCATACAGAACCACCGGATCACTAAGACCTACTTTCGTACCTGCTCGACGTGTCTGTCTCGCAGTCAAGCGCGCTTTTGCCTTTATACTCTACGACCGATTTCCGACCGGTCTGAGCGCACCTTCGTACTCCTCCGTTACTCTTTAGGAGGAGACCGCCCCAGTCAAACTACCCACCATACACTGTCCTCGATCCGGATAACGGACCAGAGTTAGAACCTCAAGGTTGCCAGGGTGGTATTTCAAGGATGGCTCCACGCGAACTGGCGTCCACGCTTCAAAGCCTCCCACCTATCCTACACAAGCAAACTCAAAGTCCAGTGCAAAGCTATAGTAAAGGTTCACGGGGTCTTTCCGTCTAGCCGCGGATACACTGCATCTTCACAGCGATTTCAATTTCACTGAGTCTCGGGTGGAGACAGCGCCGCCATCGTTACGCCATTCGTGCAGGTCGGAACTTACCCGACAAGGAATTTCGCTACCTTAGGACCGTTATAGTTACGGCCGCCGTTTACCGGGGCTTCGATCAAGAGCTTCGCGTTAGCTAACCCCATCAATTAACCTTCCGGCACCGGGCAGGCGTCACACCCTATACGTCCACTTTCGTGTTTGCAGAGTGCTGTGTTTTTAATAAACAGTCGCAGCGGCCTGGTATCTTCGACCGGCATGGGCTTACGTAGTAAATACTTCACCCTCACCGGCGCACCTTCTCCCGAAGTTACGGTGCCATTTTGCCTAGTTCCTTCACCCGAGTTCTCTCAAGCGCCTTGGTATTCTCTACCTAACCACCTGTGTCGGTTTGGGGTACGGTTCCTAATTACCTGAAGCTTAGAAGCTTTTCCTGGAAGCATGGCATCAACCACTTCGTCATCTAAAAGATAACTCGTCATCAGTTCTCGGCCTTGATTTCCCGGATTTACCTAAGAAATCAGCCTACCACCTTAAACACGGACAACCAACGCCGTGCTGGCCTAGCCTTCTCCGTCCCTCCATCGCAGTAATTAGAAGTACGGGAATATTAACCCGTTTCCCATCGACTACGCATTTCTGCCTCGCCTTAGGGGCCGACTCACCCTGCGTCGATTAACGTTGCGCAGGAAACCTTGGTCTTTCGGCGTGGGAGTTTTTCACTCCCATTGTCGTTACTCATGTCAGCATTCGCACTTCTGATACCTCCAGCAAGCTTCTCAACTCACCTTCACAGGCTTACAGAACGCTCCTCTACCGCTCAACTTACGTTGAACCCGTAGCTTCGGTGTATGGTTTGAGCCCCGTTACATCTTCCGCGCAGGCCGACTCGACTAGTGAGCTATTACGCTTTCTTTAAAGGGTGGCTGCTTCTAAGCCAACCTCCTAGCTGTCTAAGCCTTCCCACATCGTTTCCCACTTAACCATAACTTTGGGACCTTAGCTGACGGTCTGGGTTGTTTCCCTTTTCACGACGGACGTTAGCACCCGCCGTGTGTCTCCCGTGCTGACACTTGCTGGTATTCGGAGTTTGCATCGGTTTGGTAAGTCGGGATGACCCCCTAGCCGAAACAGTGCTCTACCCCCAGCAGTGATACACGAGGCGCTACCTAAATAGCTTTCGAGGAGAACCAGCTATCTCCGAGCTTGATTAGCCTTTCACTCCGATCCACAGGTCATCCGCTAACTTTTCAACGGTAGTCGGTTCGGTCCTCCAGTCAGTGTTACCTAACCTTCAACCTGCCCATGGATAGATCGCCCGGTTTCGGGTCTATACCCAGCGACTAAACGCCCTATTAAGACTCGCTTTCGCTACGCCTCCCCTATTCGGTTAAGCTTGCCACTGAATATAAGTCGCTGACCCATTATACAAAAGGTACGCAGTCACCCAACAAGTGGGCTCCCACTGCTTGTACGCATACGGTTTCAGGATCTATTTCACTCCCCTCTCCGGGGTTCTTTTCGCCTTTCCCTCACGGTACTAGTTCACTATCGGTCAGTCAGTAGTATTTAGCCTTGGAGGATGGTCCCCCCATATTCAGACAAAGTTTCTCGTGCTCCGTCCTACTCGATTTCATTAATAAGAGAATTTCGTGTACGGGGCTATCACCCACTACGGCGGCACTTTCCAGAGCCTTCCACTATTCTCAAATCAACTTAAGGGCTAGTCCCCGTTCGCTCGCCACTACTAAGGGAATCTCGGTTGATTTCTATTCCTCAGGGTACTTAGATGTTTCAGTTCCCCTGGTTCGCCTTACACACCTATGTATTCAGTGTGTAATAACCAGCTTATGCTGGCTGGGTTCCCCCATTCAGAGATCTCCGGATCAAAGTCTGTTTGCCGACTCCCCGGAGCTTATCGCAGGCTACAACGTCTTTCATCGCCTCTGACTGCCAAGGCATCCACCGTATGCGCTTCTTCACTTGACCATATAACCCCAAGCAATCTGGTTACTGTCTCTAACGTGAAGACGACATTCGCCGAAAATTTGCAATTGAGAACTACAAATTTTACCTTGACCAGATTAATTACCAGTGAAAGTAATTAATCAGTCACTTCTATCACATACCCAAATTTTTAAAGAACGATTTTCTTACTGGCCAAAGACCAGAAATCAACATTCATCTGCCTATGCAGGAACGTTCATTTCTGAACTCTAAACGAGGGTGTAAGTGGTGGAGCCAAGCGGGATCGAACCGCTGACCTCCTGCGTGCAAGGCAGGCGCTCTCCCAGCTGAGCTATGGCCCCAATTACATCTAAGGCCTCACCCCACAACAATTGGTGGGTCTGGGCAGATTCGAACTGCCGACCTCACCCTTATCAGGGGTGCGCTCTAACCAACTGAGCTACAGACCCAATCGTCTTTCGCAATGAATCAAGCAATTCGTGTGGGGACTTATGAAGAAGCTGAAGTCTTCGATTAAGGAGGTGATCCAGCCGCAGGTTCCCCTACGGCTACCTTGTTACGACTTCACCCCAGTCATGAATCACACCGTGGTAACCGTCCTCCCGAAGGTTAGACTAGCTACTTCTGGTGCAACCCACTCCCATGGTGTGACGGGCGGTGTGTACAAGGCCCGGGAACGTATTCACCGTGACATTCTGATTCACGATTACTAGCGATTCCGACTTCACGCAGTCGAGTTGCAGACTGCGATCCGGACTACGATCGGTTTTATGGGATTAGCTCCACCTCGCGGCTTGGCAACCCTTTGTACCGACCATTGTAGCACGTGTGTAGCCCTGGCCGTAAGGGCCATGATGACTTGACGTCATCCCCACCTTCCTCCGGTTTGTCACCGGCAGTCTCCTTAGAGTTCCCACCATAACGTGCTGGTAACTAAGGACAAGGGTTGCGCTCGTTACGGGACTTAACCCAACATCTCACGACACGAGCTGACGACAGCCATGCAGCACCTGTGTCTGAGTTCCCGAAGGCACCAATCCATCTCTGGAAAGTTCTCAGCATGTCAAGGCCAGGTAAGGTTCTTCGCGTTGCTTCGAATTAAACCACATGCTCCACCGCTTGTGCGGGCCCCCGTCAATTCATTTGAGTTTTAACCTTGCGGCCGTACTCCCCAGGCGGTCAACTTAATGCGTTAGCTGCGCCACTAAAATCTCAAGGATTCCAACGGCTAGTTGACATCGTTTACGGCGTGGACTACCAGGGTATCTAATCCTGTTTGCTCCCCACGCTTTCGCACCTCAGTGTCAGTATCAGTCCAGGTGGTCGCCTTCGCCACTGGTGTTCCTTCCTATATCTACGCATTTCACCGCTACACAGGAAATTCCACCACCCTCTACCGTACTCTAGCTCAGCAGTTTTGAAAGCAGTTCCCAGGTTGAGCCCGGGGATTTCACTTCCAACTTACTGAACCACCTACGCGCGCTTTACGCCCAGTAATTCCGATTAACGCTTGCACCCTTCGTATTACCGCGGCTGCTGGCACGAAGTTAGCCGGTGCTTATTCTGTCGGTAACGTCAAAGTAGCAACGTATTAGGTTACTACCCTTCCTCCCAACTTAAAGTGCTTTACAATCCGAAGACCTTCTTCACACACGCGGCATGGCTGGATCAGGCTTTCGCCCATTGTCCAATATTCCCCACTGCTGCCTCCCGTAGGAGTCTGGACCGTGTCTCAGTTCCAGTGTGACTGATCATCCTCTCAGACCAGTTACGGATCGTCGCCTTGGTGAGCCATTACCTCACCAACTAGCTAATCCGACCTAGGCTCATCTAATGGCGCGAGGTCCGAAGATCCCCCGCTTTCTCCCGTAGGACGTATGCGGTATTAGCGTCCGTTTCCGAACGTTATCCCCCACCACTAGGCAGATTCCTAGGCGTTACTCACCCGTCCGCCGCTCTCAAGAGAAGCAAGCTTCTCTCTACCGCTCGACTTGCATGTGTTAGGCCTGCCGCCAGCGTTCAATCTGAGCCATGATCAAACTCTTCAGTTCAATACTGCTTGGGTTTTGAGAAAACCCTAAACTTGGCTCAGCAATCGCAAAACTCTCAATTTAATGAGAGGTAACTCTCGAATTAACGAGTGTTGCTTTGTGATGCTGATAATCTTGCGACTAACAGTCTTACCTCACAAGCACCCACACGAATTGCTTGATTCAGTTGTTAAAGAGCGGCTGGTTAAGTCTTTCGTCTCAACCGAGGCGCGCATTCTACAGCAGCCTCATTCTGCGTCAAGCTATTTTTCAAAGAATTTCTCTTTCTACTCAACAACTTACAAGTGACGCTCAAGCATCAGGTTCTGCCTTTAGCAAAACTTAATCCTTGTACTAATAGTAAAACCCCCGATCAGTTACCTGATCGGGGGTTTTGGTGTAGGTGCTTGACGATGACCTACTCTCACATGGGGAAACCCCACACTACCATCGGCGATGCATCGTTTCACTACTGAGTTCGGGATGGGATCAGGTGGTTCCAATGCTCTATGGTCGTCAAGCGATTCAGCTGGGATGTCGTCGTGAGACGCTATCCCGAATTGGGTATGTGATGTCTTGGTTTGTAGTCTTGCAGATTTTCGGCTGTTGCAGTCTTCATAGAGACACGCAAACATCAAATTGTTTGGGTGTTATATGGTCAAGCCTCACGGGCAATTAGTATTGGTTAGCTCAACGCCTCACAGCGCTTACACACCCAACCTATCAACGTCGTAGTCTTCGACGGCCCTTTAGGGAACTCAAGGTTCCAGTGAGATCTCATCTTGAGGCAAGTTTCCCGCTTAGATGCTTTCAGCGGTTATCTTTTCCGAACATAGCTACCCGGCAATGCCACTGGCGTGACAACCGGAACACCAGAGGTTCGTCCACTCCGGTCCTCTCGTACTAGGAGCAGCCCCTCTCAAATCTCAAACGTCCACGGCAGATAGGGACCGAACTGTCTCACGACGTTCTAAACCCAGCTCGCGTACCACTTTAAATGGCGAACAGCCATACCCTTGGGACCGGCTTCAGCCCCAGGATGTGATGAGCCGACATCGAGGTGCCAAACACCGCCGTCGATATGAACTCTTGGGCGGTATCAGCCTGTTATCCCCGGAGTACCTTTTATCCGTTGAGCGATGGCCCTTCCATACAGAACCACCGGATCACTAAGACCTACTTTCGTACCTGCTCGACGTGTCTGTCTCGCAGTCAAGCGCGCTTTTGCCTTTATACTCTACGACCGATTTCCGACCGGTCTGAGCGCACCTTCGTACTCCTCCGTTACTCTTTAGGAGGAGACCGCCCCAGTCAAACTACCCACCATACACTGTCCTCGATCCGGATAACGGACCAGAGTTAGAACCTCAAGGTTGCCAGGGTGGTATTTCAAGGATGGCTCCACGCGAACTGGCGTCCACGCTTCAAAGCCTCCCACCTATCCTACACAAGCAAACTCAAAGTCCAGTGCAAAGCTATAGTAAAGGTTCACGGGGTCTTTCCGTCTAGCCGCGGATACACTGCATCTTCACAGCGATTTCAATTTCACTGAGTCTCGGGTGGAGACAGCGCCGCCATCGTTACGCCATTCGTGCAGGTCGGAACTTACCCGACAAGGAATTTCGCTACCTTAGGACCGTTATAGTTACGGCCGCCGTTTACCGGGGCTTCGATCAAGAGCTTCGCGTTAGCTAACCCCATCAATTAACCTTCCGGCACCGGGCAGGCGTCACACCCTATACGTCCACTTTCGTGTTTGCAGAGTGCTGTGTTTTTAATAAACAGTCGCAGCGGCCTGGTATCTTCGACCGGCATGGGCTTACGTAGTAAATACTTCACCCTCACCGGCGCACCTTCTCCCGAAGTTACGGTGCCATTTTGCCTAGTTCCTTCACCCGAGTTCTCTCAAGCGCCTTGGTATTCTCTACCTAACCACCTGTGTCGGTTTGGGGTACGGTTCCTAATTACCTGAAGCTTAGAAGCTTTTCCTGGAAGCATGGCATCAACCACTTCGTCATCTAAAAGATAACTCGTCATCAGTTCTCGGCCTTGATTTCCCGGATTTACCTAAGAAATCAGCCTACCACCTTAAACACGGACAACCAACGCCGTGCTGGCCTAGCCTTCTCCGTCCCTCCATCGCAGTAATTAGAAGTACGGGAATATTAACCCGTTTCCCATCGACTACGCATTTCTGCCTCGCCTTAGGGGCCGACTCACCCTGCGTCGATTAACGTTGCGCAGGAAACCTTGGTCTTTCGGCGTGGGAGTTTTTCACTCCCATTGTCGTTACTCATGTCAGCATTCGCACTTCTGATACCTCCAGCAAGCTTCTCAACTCACCTTCACAGGCTTACAGAACGCTCCTCTACCGCTCAACTTACGTTGAACCCGTAGCTTCGGTGTATGGTTTGAGCCCCGTTACATCTTCCGCGCAGGCCGACTCGACTAGTGAGCTATTACGCTTTCTTTAAAGGGTGGCTGCTTCTAAGCCAACCTCCTAGCTGTCTAAGCCTTCCCACATCGTTTCCCACTTAACCATAACTTTGGGACCTTAGCTGACGGTCTGGGTTGTTTCCCTTTTCACGACGGACGTTAGCACCCGCCGTGTGTCTCCCGTGCTGACACTTGCTGGTATTCGGAGTTTGCATCGGTTTGGTAAGTCGGGATGACCCCCTAGCCGAAACAGTGCTCTACCCCCAGCAGTGATACACGAGGCGCTACCTAAATAGCTTTCGAGGAGAACCAGCTATCTCCGAGCTTGATTAGCCTTTCACTCCGATCCACAGGTCATCCGCTAACTTTTCAACGGTAGTCGGTTCGGTCCTCCAGTCAGTGTTACCTAACCTTCAACCTGCCCATGGATAGATCGCCCGGTTTCGGGTCTATACCCAGCGACTAAACGCCCTATTAAGACTCGCTTTCGCTACGCCTCCCCTATTCGGTTAAGCTTGCCACTGAATATAAGTCGCTGACCCATTATACAAAAGGTACGCAGTCACCCAACAAGTGGGCTCCCACTGCTTGTACGCATACGGTTTCAGGATCTATTTCACTCCCCTCTCCGGGGTTCTTTTCGCCTTTCCCTCACGGTACTAGTTCACTATCGGTCAGTCAGTAGTATTTAGCCTTGGAGGATGGTCCCCCCATATTCAGACAAAGTTTCTCGTGCTCCGTCCTACTCGATTTCATTAATAAGAGAATTTCGTGTACGGGGCTATCACCCACTACGGCGGCACTTTCCAGAGCCTTCCACTATTCTCAAATCAACTTAAGGGCTAGTCCCCGTTCGCTCGCCACTACTAAGGGAATCTCGGTTGATTTCTATTCCTCAGGGTACTTAGATGTTTCAGTTCCCCTGGTTCGCCTTACACACCTATGTATTCAGTGTGTAATAACCAGCTTATGCTGGCTGGGTTCCCCCATTCAGAGATCTCCGGATCAAAGTCTGTTTGCCGACTCCCCGGAGCTTATCGCAGGCTACAACGTCTTTCATCGCCTCTGACTGCCAAGGCATCCACCGTATGCGCTTCTTCACTTGACCATATAACCCCAAGCAATCTGGTTACTGTCTCTAACGTGAAGACGACATTCGCCGAAAATTTGCAATTGAGAACTACAAATTTTACCTTGACCAGATTAATTACCAGTGAAAGTAATTAATCAGTCACTTCTATCACATACCCAAATTTTTAAAGAACGATTTTCTTACTGGTCAAAGACCAGAAATCAACATTCATCTGCCTATGCAGGAACGTTCATTTCTGAACTCTAAACGAGGGTGTAAGTGGTGGAGCCAAGCGGGATCGAACCGCTGACCTCCTGCGTGCAAGGCAGGCGCTCTCCCAGCTGAGCTATGGCCCCAATTACATCTAAGGCCTCACCCCACAACAATTGGTGGGTCTGGGCAGATTCGAACTGCCGACCTCACCCTTATCAGGGGTGCGCTCTAACCAACTGAGCTACAGACCCAATCGTCTTTCGCAATGAATCAAGCAATTCGTGTGGGGACTTATGAAGAAGCTGAAGTCTTCGATTAAGGAGGTGATCCAGCCGCAGGTTCCCCTACGGCTACCTTGTTACGACTTCACCCCAGTCATGAATCACACCGTGGTAACCGTCCTCCCGAAGGTTAGACTAGCTACTTCTGGTGCAACCCACTCCCATGGTGTGACGGGCGGTGTGTACAAGGCCCGGGAACGTATTCACCGTGACATTCTGATTCACGATTACTAGCGATTCCGACTTCACGCAGTCGAGTTGCAGACTGCGATCCGGACTACGATCGGTTTTATGGGATTAGCTCCACCTCGCGGCTTGGCAACCCTTTGTACCGACCATTGTAGCACGTGTGTAGCCCTGGCCGTAAGGGCCATGATGACTTGACGTCATCCCCACCTTCCTCCGGTTTGTCACCGGCAGTCTCCTTAGAGTTCCCACCATAACGTGCTGGTAACTAAGGACAAGGGTTGCGCTCGTTACGGGACTTAACCCAACATCTCACGACACGAGCTGACGACAGCCATGCAGCACCTGTGTCTGAGTTCCCGAAGGCACCAATCCATCTCTGGAAAGTTCTCAGCATGTCAAGGCCAGGTAAGGTTCTTCGCGTTGCTTCGAATTAAACCACATGCTCCACCGCTTGTGCGGGCCCCCGTCAATTCATTTGAGTTTTAACCTTGCGGCCGTACTCCCCAGGCGGTCAACTTAATGCGTTAGCTGCGCCACTAAAATCTCAAGGATTCCAACGGCTAGTTGACATCGTTTACGGCGTGGACTACCAGGGTATCTAATCCTGTTTGCTCCCCACGCTTTCGCACCTCAGTGTCAGTATCAGTCCAGGTGGTCGCCTTCGCCACTGGTGTTCCTTCCTATATCTACGCATTTCACCGCTACACAGGAAATTCCACCACCCTCTACCGTACTCTAGCTCAGCAGTTTTGAAAGCAGTTCCCAGGTTGAGCCCGGGGATTTCACTTCCAACTTACTGAACCACCTACGCGCGCTTTACGCCCAGTAATTCCGATTAACGCTTGCACCCTTCGTATTACCGCGGCTGCTGGCACGAAGTTAGCCGGTGCTTATTCTGTCGGTAACGTCAAAGTAGCAACGTATTAGGTTACTACCCTTCCTCCCAACTTAAAGTGCTTTACAATCCGAAGACCTTCTTCACACACGCGGCATGGCTGGATCAGGCTTTCGCCCATTGTCCAATATTCCCCACTGCTGCCTCCCGTAGGAGTCTGGACCGTGTCTCAGTTCCAGTGTGACTGATCATCCTCTCAGACCAGTTACGGATCGTCGCCTTGGTGAGCCATTACCTCACCAACTAGCTAATCCGACCTAGGCTCATCTAATGGCGCGAGGTCCGAAGATCCCCCGCTTTCTCCCGTAGGACGTATGCGGTATTAGCGTCCGTTTCCGAACGTTATCCCCCACCACTAGGCAGATTCCTAGGCATTACTCACCCGTCCGCCGCTCTCAAGAGAAGCAAGCTTCTCTCTACCGCTCGACTTGCATGTGTTAGGCCTGCCGCCAGCGTTCAATCTGAGCCATGATCAAACTCTTCAGTTCAATACTGCTTGGGTTTTGAGAAAACCCTAAACTTGGCTCAGCAATCGCAAAACTCTCAATTTAATGAGAGGTAACTCTCGAATTAACGAGTGTTGCTTTGTGATGCTGATAATCTTGCGACTAACAGTCTTACCTCACAAGCACCCACACGAATTGCTTGATTCAGTTGTTAAAGAGCGGTTGGTTAAGTCTTTCGCCTCAACCGAGGCGCGCATTCTACAGCAGCCTCATTCCTCGTCAAGTGATTTTGAAAATTTCTTTTCAATCTCAACCACTTGCGCCTTCGATCAACATCTAGCTTCTCGTCAGCGGGAGGTGAATTCTACAGCGTTTCAAACCACTGTCAACCGCCTCTTTTACCGCTTTCGATCTACCTGACCGAACCTCTTCAGACTCAAACACCACCACCTGAAGAGGTGGCGCATTCTACGCAACTTTCGCTGCTTTGCAAGCCCTTATTTAAATATAACTTCTTGTTTTATAAGAAGTTTAAGGAACCGCTTACACCTGAAGAGCTGCGCATTATAGGGACAGAAAATCCAAGGTCAACCGATTGTTGCGCTTTTGTTTCACCCCCAGCAAAAGCCTGCGCAACAATCCAAGCACCGCGTCGCCTGCAGAAACGACAAAGCCGTTGAAGCTGACGCTTCAACGGCTTTGTCGAACCACACACCCAATCGCTAGGCGCTTTTACCGCGACGCAGACGCAACAAGTACTGGATAGGACCTGAAGCTGCATAGGCCAGGAAAATGATCAGCAGAATCCGAGGAGGATCACTGAACACCACAGCAAACACCAGCACCACTGCCAGAATTGCCACGAATGGCACGCGACCTTTCAGATCAAGATCCTTGAAGCTGTTGTACTTGATATTGCTGACCATCAGCATGCCGGCAGCTGCAACCAGAAGCGCCACCACAAAGGCCATGTTCGAGCCTTTGATACCGAAATCACTGAACGCCCACACCGTACCCGCCACTACTCCAGCAGCAGCCGGGCTGGCCAACCCAATAAAGTAGCGCTTGTCGACACTGCCGATCTGCGTATTAAACCGCGCCAATCGAAGTGCAGCACCGGCTACATAGATAAAGGCAACCATCCAGCCAACCTTACCCATGCTGCCCAACGCCCACTCGAACGCCAGCAGCGCGGGTGCCACACCGAAGGCAACCATATCGGACAACGAGTCATACTCGGCACCAAAGGCACTTTGCGTATTGGTCAGGCGCGCCACACGCCCATCCAGGCCATCGAGCACCATGGCCACAAACACAGCCGCAGCCGCCACATAGAAATTGCCGTTCATGGCGTTAATGATGGCGTAGAAACCAGCGAACAGATTGGCCGTGGTAAAGAGGTTAGGCAGCAGATAAATGCCACGATGGCGCACCTTGCGACCTTCGGCGTCATGACCTTCTTCTACATGCTCATCGATCGGCAGCAGACTTTCGGCGTCGGCGGGAGACTGGGGCTCATCTGGACGTTCATTCATGAACAACACCTTGCAACGGATTTGGAAAATTTCGACAGGCGCCGACGCTAAGCGTTCACGACAACACCCATGCACACCTTGGCTTTATACCAGAAGCATTGCGCCACCATGAAAAAACGCGGCCGTAGCCGCGTTTTTTCTCACATCGACAGCGCTTAGTTCTTAGCTTTGTCGACGATTTTGTTGGCACCGATCCACGGCATCATCGAGCGCAGTTGCTCGCCAATGATTTCGATACCGTGAGCGGCGTTGTTACGACGCTTGGCGGTCATCGACGGGTAGTTGGTAGCACCTTCGCTGATGAACATCTTGGCGTACTCGCCGTCCTGGATACGCTTCAGCGCGTTGCGCATGGCCTGACGGGATTCGGCGTTGATGACTTCCGGGCCGGTCACGTACTCGCCGTATTCGGCGTTGTTGGAGATCGAGTAGTTCATGTTGGCGATGCCGCCTTCGTACATGAGGTCAACGATCAGCTTCAGCTCATGCAGGCACTCGAAGTAGGCCATTTCCGGCGCGTAGCCCGCTTCAACCAGGGTTTCGAAACCGGCTTTGACCAGCTCAACGGTGCCGCCACAGAGAACAGCCTGCTCGCCGAACAGGTCGGTTTCAGTCTCGTCCTTGAAGGTGGTTTCGATGATGCCGGTACGACCGCCGCCCACGCCCGAAGCGTACGACAGGGCAACATTCTTGGCGTTGCCGGAAGCGTCTTGGTAGATAGCGATCAGGTCAGGGATACCGCCGCCCTTGACGAACTCGGAACGCACGGTGTGGCCCGGGGCCTTCGGCGCGATCATGATCACGTCGAGGTCGCTACGCGGCACAACCTGGTTGTAGTGGATCGCGAAGCCGTGGGAGAAAGCCAGGGTAGCGCCCTTCTTGATGTTCGGCTCGATTTCGTTCTTGTACAGCTGAGACTGGAACTCGTCCGGGGTCAGGATCATCACCAGGTCGGCAGCAGCAACAGCAGAAGCAACGTCAGTCACTTTCAGGCCATGGGCTTCAGCCTTGGCAACGGTAGCCGAGCCTTTACGCAGGCCAACGGTTACGTCAACGCCGGAATCTTTCAGGTTGCATGCTTGCGCGTGGCCCTGGGAACCGTAACCGATGATGGCAACTTTCTTGCCCTGGATGATCGAGAGGTCACAGTCTTTGTCGTAATAAACTTTCATGTTCTTGGCTCTTTTAATCGAAATGGGCTGGGGTGCATGCACCACGACGAAGACACCTTAAGTGATCCTCACCATTGCGTAAAATGATATATTTGCAACACAACATGCCGATATTTGAAATCATGGACAGTCACACACTCAGGCTCTTCCTCTCCCTGGCTGACAACCTGCACTTCGGCAAAACCAGCCGCGAACTGCACGTCAGCCCTTCCGCTCTCAGCCGCAGCATCAAGCAGCTTGAGGACGAACTCGGCGCACCACTGTTTCTGCGCGACAACCGTTCAGTGCGCCTGACTCGCGAAGGGCAACAGTTCCGCGAGTACGCGAGCGAGGTGATGAGCGGCTGGCAGGCCATCCGCCAGACCTTTAAGCAGGACCAGCTTATCCTCCACGGCGAGCTCTCCCTGTATTGCTCGGTAACGGCCAGCTACAGCTTCCTCTATGACATCTTGAGCAGCTTTCGCCAGGACTACCCACGCATTGAAATGAAGCTGCATACCGGCGATGCGGCAAAAGCCGTGGAGCGCGTGCAGGAAGGATTGGAAGACCTAGCCATCGGCGCTCGTCCCGACAACCTGCCAGCCGGCATCGCATTTCAATCCATCGCTCGCTCGGCACTGTGCTTTATCGGCCCGCAGTCACCTCAGCTATTAAGCGAAGAACAGCTCAGGCATCCCACAGCAGAGAGCTGGCGGGATGTGCCGATGATCCTCTCGGAGGAAGGCCTGGCCCGCACCCGTACCGATCGCTGGCTGAAAAGCCACAATATCAAACCGCGCATTTACGCCCAGGTCAGCGGCAATGAAGCCATCGTCAGCATGGTCAGCCTGGGCTTTGGCATTGGCGTGGTGCCACAGATCGTCCTCGACAACAGCCCACTCACTGCGCGCATCCGTATCTACGATATTCAGCCGCCACTGACCGCCTATGACATCGGCCTGTTCGCGCTGGAAAAACGCCTTAAAGATCCGCTGATCAATGCTTTCTGGAATCGCCAAGGCTAAAAAATGGCCAAAAAAAGCCCCGCTAATGCGGGGCTTTTTTAATGCAACACAATCAGATGCTCAGCACCTTATCACCGCGGGCAATGCCGGTGACGCCACTGCGCACGGTTTCCAGAATCGACGTAGTGCCGATGGCCTGGATAAAGCTGTCGAGCTTGTCGCTCGTACCGGCCAGTTGGATGGTGTAGACGCTGCTGGTCACATCGACGATCTGCCCACGGAAGATGTCGGTGGTGCGCTTGACCTCGGCACGCTGAGCGCCAGTGGCCTTGACCTTGACCAGCATCAGCTCGCGCTCGACGTGAGCGCTTTCTGACAGGTCAACCAGCTTGACCACCTCGACCAGCTTGTTGAGGTTTTTGGTGATCTGCTCGATGACTTCATCATGGCCAACAGTGGTCAGGGTCAGACGCGACAGGGTCGGGTCTTCGGTCGGCGCCACAGTCAGGCTTTCGATGTTGTAGTTGCGCTGCGAGAACAGACCCACCACGCGGGACAATGCGCCGGGCTCGTTTTCCAGCAGCAGGGAAATAATGTGTCGCATGATTAGGTACGCTCCGTCTTGCTCAGCCACATATCGCGCATCGCACCGTCTTTGATCTGCATCGGGTAGACGTGCTCACTGGTATCAACCTGGATGTCGAGGAACACCAGGCGATCTTTCATCGCAAAGGCCTCTTCCATCTTCGGTTTGAGATCTTTTAGATCAGTGATGCGGATACCAACATGGCCATAGGCTTCGGCCAGTTTGACGAAGTCCGGCAACGACTCCATGTAGGAGTGCGAGTGACGGCTGCTGTACATCATGTCCTGCCACTGACGCACCATACCCAGCGCGCCGTTGTTCAGGTTGACGATTTTCACCGGCAAACCGTATTGCAGGCAGGTCGACAGCTCCTGAATGTTCATCTGGATGCTGCCTTCACCTGTTACGCAGGCAACCTCTTCATCCGGGAAACTCAGCTTGACGCCCATGGCGGCGGGGAAGCCAAAACCCATGGTGCCCAGACCACCGGAGTTGATCCAGCGATTTGGCTTGTTGAAACGGTAGTACTGCGCAGCGAACATCTGGTGCTGGCCTACGTCGGAGGTCACAAAGGCATCGCCCTTGGTCACTTCGGAGAGCATTTCAACCACAGCCTGTGGCTTGATGATGCTGCCATCACCTTCGTTGTACGGGAACAGACGGCCATTGCCGCGCCACTCATCGATCTGCTTCCACCAGCTCGCCAGAGCATCCTTGTTCAGCTGCTCACCGATCTCCTTGAGGATGGCGACCATTTCGGTCATCACACTATCAACCGGGCCAACGATTGGAATATCGGCTTTGATGGTCTTGGAGATGGAGGCTGGGTCGATGTCGATGTGAATGATCTTGGCATTCGGGCAGAACTTGCTCGCGCCATTGATCACCCGGTCATCAAACCGCGCGCCGACAGCCAGAATCACATCGGCGTGGTGCATCGCCAGGTTGGCGGTGTAGCTGCCGTGCATACCGAGCATGCCGAGGAACTGGCGATCAGTGCCTGGATAGCCACCCAAGCCCATCAGGGTGTTGGTGACGGGCAGGTTGAGCATCTGTGCCAGTTCAGTCAGCGGCGCTGCAGCACCGCCCATGATCACGCCGCCACCGGAATAGACGATTGGACGCTTGGCTGTCAGCAACAGCTCGGCTGCCTTGCGAATCTGCCCGGAGTGACCACGCAGGGCCGGGCTGTAAGAGCGCAGCTTGACCTTCTTCGGATAGACGTACTCGAACTTTTCAGCCGGGTTGGTCATGTCCTTGGGAATGTCCACAACCACCGGGCCTGGACGGCCGGACTGGGCCAGGTAGAAGGCTTTTTTCAGGACTTCCGGGATTTCCGAGGCATGCTTGATCATGAAGCTGTGCTTCACGATCGGCCGGGAGATACCGATCATGTCGGTTTCCTGGAAGGCATCGGTGCCGACCATGTTGCTCGGCACTTGGCCCGACAGCACCACCATCGGAATGGAGTCCATGTAAGCGGTGGCGATGCCGGTAATGGCATTGGTCGCGCCAGGGCCAGAGGTCACCAGTACCACACCGGCTTTGCCGGTGGCACGGGCATAACCGTCAGCCATATGGGTTGCCGCCTGCTCGTGGCGAACCAGGATGTGGTTAACCTCAGGTTCTTTGAACAGGGCATCGTAGATATGCAGCAGAGCACCGCCCGGGTACCCATAGATGTTCTTAACGCCTTCGTCACGCAAAAAGCGGACGACCATTTCAGCGCCGGATAAAAGCTCCACGTTGTTCACCTCTAAAACGCCAGAAAACCGCCCAACAGAAGGACGGCCTAAGATAGGTTTACTGCCAGCAGAGCATGAGCGACGGTGGTCGCCGACTACGTCAGCTACTACTGAGCAAGTATTGGGAAAAGCCCTTGGTGTTGCGGGATTTTCCCACCCAGCGCGAGGTAACGCGTTGCGGGTGTAACAAGGTCGGCGCGGGTGTGCGCCTCATGTCTACTGAGCTAAAGCCTGCTTGCGGCGGACTCCACTACAGCGAGCGTGGAATTGTTGGGATTCGGCGCAGCCAAGTCAAGCAATCCGTGACTGAATCTGCAATCTTCTGCTGTGACGCAGCGCAGGATGACGATTCGAACATTTTGGTTATAGTAGTCAGCAAGCACCGCAGCTCAACATAAGGAAACCGCATGCGCCGCATGATTATCACCAGCAGCTTGCTGCTCGCCATGAGCGCAACTGCCATGGCCAGCCAGGTTTACAAGTGGGTAGACGCCCAGGGCGTAACACACTTCAGTGCGCAGCCGCCGCAGGGTCAAGAGGCAACCAGCATCAATACCGCCGTGCCGGCCGCCAAGCCAGCAGCCAGCGAAGCGCCAAAACCTGCACCGACCTTCGAAAGCATTGCCGATCCCGAGCAGGCCGCCATCGACGAGAAGGTCAAGCAGGACGTTGCCGCCAAGGAAGCCGAGCGTAAAAAGTATTGCGAAGATGTGCGCACCAACCTTGCGCAGCTGCAGAACAATCCGCGTCTACGCATGGAGGTGGACGGTGAAGTGCGCCGCCTGAGTGAAGACGAGCGCCAGGCGCGCATCAGCGAAACGCAGAAGTCGATTGCCGACAACTGCCAGTGAAGTGATCGGCGCGACTCAGGTCGCGCCAGCAATCAACTGATCGAATTCACCCAAGAGCCTGATCAACTCCCGCGCGCGCTCCATCTCCCCCAGGTAAACCTGTTCGGCCATTGGCTGGATGCCGGATGCTGTAGGCAAAGCCGCTGCGGACTCGAGCAGCTGCTTCATGCGTGGCAGAAAGATCCACTGCAGCCACTGCTCAAACGCCAAGGTGTCGACACAGAACGGCTGCTGACTGGCCAGCGCTTCAGCCGTTGGCGGCTGTTCGCTCCACCAGTTCTGCAGGCGCAACTCGCGCTCAATCAGCAGCAACTGCTCCGCTAGCAGCGGGATACGCTGATCCATCACAGACTGACTCGCGCCTGCTCACGGGCTTGCGCTGCACCTGCCGCATCACCTTGGCGCTCACGGGCCTGGGCAATCAGATTCCACAGACTGGCCTGCAGCGCTGGACGGCCACTGGCATAGCTCAAACCACGTCGCGCGAACTGTTCGGCCTGCGCTGCATCGCCTTGCGCCAGGCGCACCTCGGCCAGACGGTAGAGCACCTGCGGCTCACGCGGAGCAATGCGCTGAGCACGTTCCAAACTGGAGGCAGCGCCATTCAGGTCACCGCCCCCCTGCTGCTGCTGAGCGGTGGTCAGCAAGGCGAGCACCGGGCCATCCAGTTGCTCATCCATGGCCAGGCCGCCACTGGGAATACCACTGGGGGCCGGCGCCGCATAACCACCCTGGGTAGCCGGCGGCGTTGCACTCCACGGCTGACTCGAGGTGCCGGTATCCAGTGGCGCGTTACCGGCCGGGAAGGATTGAATTGGCGTCGTGGTGCCGCCGCCTGGAACCATCACCACCACACCGGAATCTTCCGGCAAAGCCTGCACCTGAGGCGTTGCTGCCGGGTAACCGCTGGTAGCGGAGGCCTGGCCGGATGAAATCGAAGAGCCGCCTTCAACCACAGGAATCGAGCCACGCGGCACACTGCTGCAACCCGCCAGTACCAGCGAAGCCGTTACAGCTGGAATCAACCATTTATTCACAACACACCCTCTCACTTAATCCAACCAGCCGCGTACCCAATCCATCACTTCGTTGACCGGTGCCTGAATACCGCAGGCCGGCCCAGCGACAGGTTGACTGCCGCGAATATAAGGCATCTGTACCGCGTTCGGACAACTCGGATCCGTACCCTGCCCGCTATTGGCGTCGATCCAGGCCTGCACCACATTGTCCGGTACAGGCATATCCAGCGGCAGCGGATCGGCCTTGCGCATGAAATCCGTCCACACCTGCAGCGCTCCGGTAGCGCCGGTCAAGGGCGTCGGTCCATTGTCATCACGACCCAGCCAGACCACGGCCAGAACATCCTGACTGAAGCCGGCAAACCAGCTGTCGCGCGAGTCGTTACTGGTTCCGGTCTTGCCGGCCAGCGCCAGCGAGCGCGGCAACTGGCTGTACACCGAGCGCCCTGTGCCTTCAGACATCGTGCGCTGCATGGCGTTCTGCAGCAGGTAGATGGCGCCACTGTCGAAGCGCTGCTGAATCTGGAAGGGGTAGCGTTTCAGCGGCTGACCATCGGCCGTCAGCACATTGCGAATGCTGCGCAGGGGCGTATTGAAACCACCATTGGCCAGGGTCTGGTACATATTCGCCACATTCATCGGGCTCAACCCACCCGCGCCCAGCAACATTGACGGATAAGCCGGCCACTCCTGCTCGACACCCAGCCGCTTAACCGTTTTCAACACCTCTGGCACCCCCACTTCCAACCCCAGCTTGGCGGTGGACAGGTTGTAGGAGTTGACCAAGCCCTGATACAGGTAAATCGTGCCATGGGCCTTGCGATCGTAGTTCTGTGGACTCCACACCTGACCATTGGCGCCTTTGATGGAGAACGGCTGATCTTCCAGCAGGCTGGTCAGGGTGTACTGACTCGGTCGTTCGAGCGCCGTCAGGTAAATCGCCGGTTTGATCAGCGAACCGATTGGGCGTACCGCATCCAGCGCCCTATTGAACCCGGCAAAGCGTGGCTGACGGCTGCCTATGATGGCCTGCACCTCGCCACTTTCCGGACTGGTTACGACCATGCCCGCCTCAACCTGATCAACCCCCTTGCGCCCAGACAGGCGCTTGAGCGTGTCCGCCAGGGCGCTTTCTGCCTTGAGCTGCAGAATCGGATCGAAGCTGGTGAAAATGCGCAGACCTTCTTCGGTCAGGTCCTGCTCCTGGTAATCCTCACGCAACTGGCGTTTAACCAGATCGAGGAAGGCCGGGAATGAACTGTCAGCCAGACTGCCGCGCCGGGTGATACCCAGCGGCTTCTGCTTGGCCGCCTCCACCTCTTCGACACTGGCTACGCCCTGCTCTGCCAGCACATCCAGCACCAGATTACGGCGCTCCAGCGCGCGCTCCGGGTTACGCCGCGGGTTGTAGTAAGTCGGCCCCTTGACCATACCGACCAGCAAGGCGACCTGATCAAGCTTCAGTTCGGACAACGGCTGACTGAAGAAATACTGGCTGGCCAGGCCAAAGCCATGCACCGCGCGCTGACCGTCCTGACCGAGGAAAACCTCGTTGAGGTAGGCTTCAAGAATGTCCTTCTTGTCGTAATGCAGCTCCAGCAACACCGCCATCATGGCTTCGGTGGCCTTGCGCGAGAGGCTGCGCTCATTAGTCAGGTAAAAGTTCTTCACCAACTGCTGAGTCAGGGTGCTGCCGCCCTGACGCAGCTGACCGGCGGTGGCGTTGATCCACACCGCACGGGCGATGCCCTTGGGCGACACGCCGAAGTGATTGAAGAACTCGCGATCCTCGATCGCCACCAGGGTTTCCACCAGATAAGGCGGCACCTGTTCCAGCTTGATCAGCACACGGTCTTCCTGATGTGCGGGGTACAAGCCGCCAATCAGTAACGGCTCAAGCCGCGCCACGGCCAGGTTGCCACCACCCGCCTGAGTCAGCCCAGCAACGTAATCACCAGAAAAACGCACACGCACACGCTGCGCAGGCTCGGTACTTTCATAGAACTGGAAACCGCGCGAATGCAGCTCGATGTTATTACCCGCTACCGAAACGCCACCGGGCCCTGCCACCGTGTTTTCACGGCGATAGCCCAAAGCGTCCAACTCCTTGAGGAAGTCATCCTTGGCCAGCTTCTGCCCCACGAATAGCTCCAGCGGCCTTGCATAGACCTTGGCGGGCACAGTCCAGCGCTTGCCGGAGAACTTCTCCTGGACCACAGCATCGAGATAGACCGCAAACACGGCGAGCACCACCAGGCCGACCAAACTGAGCTTGAGAGCCCAGCCCAGCCAGGGGCGCATGCCACCGGTACGGCGTTTAGAACGGGGACGGGAAGATCGGGTACGAGTCATGGCGCGGCATTATACGCACTTTGTCCACTTGCCAGCAGGCTGCCGCTGCGGTTTGCAGACGGGACTTGAGCGGCCATAATGGCCGCCTCTTATTTCAGTACAACGCCAAGGACCGCCCGTGAGCCAAGCTCTGATCGCCGCATTGCAGAACCCGGCACTCTACCCACACCCGGTGGAGCAGTTTCAGGTCATCGAAACCCATATTTCCTGGGTGATACTCACCGGCCCCTTCGCCTACAAGATCAAGAAACCGGTGAATTTCGGCTTTCTCGATTTCACCGAGCTGAGCGCCCGCGAGCACTTCTGCAAGGAAGAGCTGCGGCTCAATCAGCGCCTGACCCAAGGCCTGTACCTGGACGTGTTGCCAATCAGTGGCAGCCTCGAGGCCCCGCAACTTGGCGGCAGCGGCGCGGCTATCGAGTATGTGTTGAAAATGCGCCAGTTCCCGCAAAGCCAGCTGCTCAGCGATGTACAGGCACGCGGCGAGCTGACTGAAGCGCATATCGATGGCCTGGCCAAGCAGATTGCCGACTTCCATGGCCGCACCCCAGCCGTGGCCACCGAGCACCCGCTGTGCTTGCCACAGGCCATTGTCGCGCCGATGCGGCAGAACTTCGTGCAGATCCGTCCGCTGCTGTCCGACGCAGCCGACCTGCGCCAACTCGATGCCCTGGATGCCTGGGTAGAAGCCAGCATCGCCCGTCTGGAGCCGCTGCTGGCCCGTCGCGCGGAGGCTGGCGCGATTCGCGAATGCCATGGCGATATCCACCTGGGCAACGCCACCCTGCTCGACAGCAAAGTGGTGGTGTTCGACTGCATCGAATTCAACGAAGAGTTCCGCCTGATCGATATCGCCCTGGATGCCGCCTTCCTCGCCATGGACTTGGAAGACCGCGGCCTCAAGGCGCTGTCGCGGCGCTTCATCAGCGCCTGGTTGGAGCTCAGCGGCGACTACGACGCGCTGGAACTGCTCAACCTGTACAAAGCCCACCGCGCCCTGGTGCGGGCCAAAGTCGCCCTGTTCAGTCTGGCCCACCAGACCGATGCCGTGCAGAAGGCGGTCACCCTGCGCCAGTACCGCAACTACGCCAACCTGGCGGAAAGCTACAGCGCCATCCCGTCCAGCTTCCTGGCCATTACTCACGGCGTTTCCGCCGTGGGTAAAAGCCATGTGGCCATGCGCCTGGTCGAAGCTCTGGGAGCGATTCGCCTGCGCTCGGATATAGAGCGCAAGCGCCTGTTCGGTGAGCAAAAGGATGCCGACCTCGGCAAACTCAGCGCCGGCATCTACAGTCAGGATGCCAGCGCGGCCACCTACCAACGCCTGCACCAGTTGGCCGAATCAGCCCTGCGCGCCGGTTTTCCGGTTGTTATCGACGCCACCTACCTCAAGCAAGCCCAGCGTGATGCCGCCAGCCAAGTAGCCGAGTCCTGTGGCGCGCCCTTCCTGATTCTCGAATGCCATGCACCTGACGAGGTGATTGCCAGCTGGCTGGAACAACGCCAGGCCGCCGGCACCGACCCATCCGATGCCACCATGGACGTTGTGCGCGCCCAGCACGCCAGCCGTGAAGCGCTCACAGAGGACGAACTGCTGCACAGCAAACGCGTCGACACCCATGAAAGCGCCAGCCTGGACACCTTGATCGCACGCATCCGCCAGCGTCTTCCAGGACTGTAATACCGCCCAGGGGAAACCCATCCGCGGCGCGAGCAGAGCGCGCCGCGGCCTCTATACTGAGGGTAACCCTCATATGGAGATGCCCCATGAGTCAGCCCAGACAACTGGACAACCCGTTGTATGCCCTGATCCACGACGAAAAGATTTCGGCCTTCAACGCGCAGAAACCCAAGGACAGCATTGTCGACCTGAGCGGCGGCGATTTTCGCGGGCTCGACCTGCGGGCTCTGGACGCCCAGGGAATCAACTTCACCAACGCCTACTTCCGCGGCACCGACCTGCGCGGGCTGGATCTGCGCAACTCCAAACTCGAAGGTGCCAGCCTGGCCCACGCCCAGATCTCCGGGGCCTACTTCCCGGTCGAGCTGACGGCGGACGAGATTCTCATGTCAGTTAATTTCGGCACGCGCCTGCGTTACAACACTCGTTGAGCAGCCAACCCATCAGCCAAGTGCTCGGTGCGCTGCCAGCATCACCGATTGTCGCGCACGGGGTCTGCGAAACCACATTGCGAGCAGCACAACGGCCATGACCCGCTGCAACAATTGGAGCCCGAACGGCCCCAGAACTAAGGTGATGCCAAACCGCCACGCTTTATCCAGTGGCCGCTACACTTTCTCTCAGGAACGCCATACTGACTCCATCCGCACGACTGCCAAGCAGCGCAAGGAGGCCTGATGAACGATGAACTGCAGCACCTGAAGAACCTCGGAAAAACCTCGGCCCAGTGGTTACACGCAGTGGGCATCCACAGTGCGAACGACCTGCGCCGACTGGGTGCGGTCAGCGCCTACCGAGCAGTGCGCGCCCGTGGTTTCAGGGCCTCCAAAGTGCTGTTGTATGCCATTGAAGGCGCCTTGCTGGATGTGCACTGGAACGACCTGCCCCCGGGGCACAAGGCCGAACTGAACGGCCAACTCGACGAAAGTTCACACCACAACAAGAGCTAGCTCACAACCTCTCTGCCTTTTGATTTACCTGAAGCCCGCTGGCAACTATTGTTTTAGGGACGTTCGTGCGGTTTAGTATGCCCAGCCAGTTCAAGGAAATTCGCTCATGTATTTACTCGGGGAGCAACCGGCTTACGCCGATCAGCTGATCAACCGACTACAAAGCATCCCCACCCAATTGCTCGAAGGCCTTGCGCCTGCGGGTTCTTCATTACAACTGGAGCGGGCGGATGATCTGGCCAAGATCCTGCCGGGCAATCAACTGTTCATCATTGAAAACGGCCTGCTGCACGCCGTGGTTGACGAGCGTCCGCTGTTCTACCTGCAGGAAGGTGATTTGGTTGGCCTGCGCCAAGGGCTGGACATGCCGAGCTGCCGCTATAGCAGCGAAGAACAACTGAGTCTGATCCCCTACTCGCGCAGTGATGTGTTCAAACATATCTACGCCAGCGAGCAGCGCCAGGAGCTGTTCATTCAGTACCTGATTGGCCATACCGCTCTGCTGTCTGACGCACTCGCGCGCCTGAAACAACCTGAAATTCGTCCGTCCACCGGCTTCCAACACTTTGCCGCCGGTGAAGAGCTGATTCATCAGGGCGATGTCGCCGATAACGTCTTCATCATCATCGAAGGCCACGCCGAAGCGTACGTCGATGGGCACAAGGTTGGCGATGTACAAAAAGATGAAATCTTCGGCGCCATGGCCGTGTTCACTCGCGAGAAGCGCAGCGCCACTGTACTGGCTAGCGAGCCGTGCACCGTGATGGTCATCCCTAAAGAGCAATTCCTCAGCCTGATGCAGAGCAACCCACGAATTGCCCACAGCCTGATCGAGAGCATGGCCAAGCGCATCGACCTGCTCAACAAGGAAGTCACCCAGCTACGCCTGCCCGCTGCAGACGCCTGATTACAGCGTGCAAGCAAACAAACCCGGCCTGGCGCCGGGTTTGTTGTTTACGGCGTCACAGATTCCGCAGGTGCAGTAAAAAGTTTTGTCTGACGCGTTGACTTGAAAATGAGAATTGTTATTATTACCTCAACTGGTCGCGAGATCAGCCGATAAGCTTAAGAGACCTTCAGTCGGCCTCTTCAGATTATCTCCTCATCAGGCTAATCACGGTTATTGACCCGGCTTTTGCCGGGTCTTTTTTTGTCCGTGAAAAGCCCCCATGCAGCTGATAACGCCAGAGCTGATACAAGGCTAACGGTATCAACAGCCTAGAAATCGACCTGGGCCAACCACTCGGGCAAGTTGAAGTACTGAGTGACGCGACTGATCTTGCCGTCGCGAATCTCGAAGAAACTCGCCGCTGTCAGCTGATAACGCTGACCACAGGCATCCGGCAGGCCGTCATCGGTGCTCAGGTATTCACCGCTCAGGGTGAACTCGCAAGCAGCGCGCTGCCCACTTGGCTCCGTGAGGATCTGCAGGTGATCGATGCTTTCGCGGTAGCAGCGCTGAGTGCGCGCCAGGTAATCGGCAAAGGCAGGCAAGCCTTGCTCACGTGGCCCTTGGTTGATATCCAGCAGCACATCATCCGTGAGCAGGGCCAGGCAGGCGCGGCTATCGCGCTCGTTGAGGGCGTTGAAATAACGGGTAATCAGAGCATGGGCAGCAGCTGGCATCGGCAGTCTCCGGAAAATCCCGCAGACTACCCGCTCAGCCGCCGATAAATCGGGCTAGGGTCGCAGTTTTGCGCAGTGATCCTGCTCAGGTTGTGCAGCCGTGAACCAGACATAATCAGCTGATTGCGCAGCCACCTGGCTGCCGACCTCCGCCAGAATCAGCACCTGTACACCTTCAGTTGCACCTAAATCCTGCAGATGCAGCGGCACACCCAACTCACGACGCACATGGAAAGCGCCGGCAAACAGCAGGCTCGGCTCAGGTGCGGCCAGCAGGGCTTCGGCCATACGCCGATCCCGTTGTTGCTGCACGGCGAGCATGGCCGGTAACTGACTGTCCGGCAGCAGATTGCAATGCGACTCGCGAATCTGCCCAAACAACGCCTCGCGCACCGACTGCGCGGTGGAAGCCTGGCCTTGCAGCTGCGGCACCTCGGCATAAATCTGCATGATCTCGCGACGCTCAAGGTTGGCCGCAAGCAGCGGATAAGGCTGACGCAGCGCATGCTGCACCAGCGGGCCGTACTGCGACCAGGCCCAACCCGGCTGCCAGTTCAAGGCGCCGAGGATGTCCTGCGGCGCCTGCCCGGCCACGATGGCTGCGCGTACCTGATCGACTTTGACCTGCTGATCCGGCGTCAGCATTTCCAGTAGCAAACTGCCCTGTGGCCGCTGCGCAGCCAGGGCGCGCAACAACCAGAGCTGCAACGCATGGTGATCGGGATTGTCATGCCGCTCGCCGACCAACACCTTGGGCGCAGCAGCCAGACGCGCCAGCAGTTGCTCAGGTGTCAACCGCGCACCGGTACGCAACTCGACAATCTGCCCCAGCTCAGAATGCTGCAAACCTTCCGGGCTTTGCCAAGCAGGTAAAGCCGGTAGCGAGGCCTGGCAAGCGCTCAACAGCGCCACCACCAGCAGTAATGCAATACGCATAAACAAGACCTTAACGAGCAACGATTAAAGGATGGCCCCGTTCTGGATGCTGCTGCACCAGCACCTCCAAACCGAATACCGCTTGCAATGGCTCGGCTTGCAGCACCGCTTCGGGGCGACCAAGCGCATGGGGGCGGCCACGTTCCAATAGCAACAAGCGATCGCAGTAACGCGCGGCCAGATTGAGGTCGTGAAGAATCACCAGCACTGCTGCGCCCTGCTCAACAAAAGCGCGCGTGGCCTGCAATGTGGTGTGCTGATGCAATGGGTCGAGCATTGACGTCGGCTCATCGAGCAGCAGCACCTGCCCTTCCCCACCCGGCCAGAGCTGCGCCAGTACCCGTGCCAGGTGCACGCGCTGACGCTCGCCGCCGGACAGCGCCAGGTAACTGCGCCCGGCCAGGTGCAAGGCATCGGCCGCCTCCAGCGCCTGCTTGATGATCTGTGCATCGCGCACACGCCCGCTGGCGTGAGGCAGGCGGCCCATGCCGACCACTTCCTCCACACGAAAGGCAAAGTTCAGCGTCGAGGTCTGCGGCAACACCGCCAGGCGTTGCGCGCGCTCGCTGCCGGGCCAGTCCTGCAGCCGCCGCTGATCCAGCCAGACATCGCCCTGGCTCGGCGGCAGCTCACCACACAAAGCGCCTAGCAAGGTGCTCTTGCCAGCACCATTGGGCCCCAGCACACCAAGCACTTCACCCGGACGCAGCTCCAGGTTGATATCCGCCAACACCGTGCACGGACCGCGCTGAACTGAAAGATTTTCTGCGCGCAGCATCAGGTACGTCCCCGCAGCAACAGATACAGAAAGAACGGCGCGCCAATCAGCGCCGTGACAATACCGATCGGCAATTCGGCCGGTGCCAGCACCAGCCGCGCGACCAGATCCGCCAGCAGCAACAGGCTGGCACCGGCCAGGGCCGAGGCCGGCAACAACACGCGATGATCCGGCCCCACCAGCAGGCGTACCAGATGCGGCACGACCAGGCCGATAAAGCCGATCATCCCCGCAGCCGCCACCGCGGCACCTACACCAAGGGCGGTGCAAAACACCAGCTCGGCCTTGATTCGTTCAACCGCAAAACCCAGGTGACGTGCCTCGGATTCGCCCAACAGCAAGGCATTCAGCGCCTTGGCTCGGCGCGGCAGCCACAGCGCGACGGCGGCCGTCACCAGCAACAGCGGCCACAAGCGCGGGTAACTGGCACCGTTGAGGCTGCCCAGGTTCCAGAACGTCAGGGTGCGCAAGGTGGCGTCATCGGCCAGGTAAGTGAACAGGCCGATGGCTGCGCCAGCCAAGGCAGTCAGGGCGATACCGGCCAGGAGCATGGTCGCCACATGGGTTTCACCATCACGCCGGCCCAGACGATAGACCAGTGCGGTCACGCCCAAGCCGCCAATAAAGGCACACAGCGACAATAGATAGGGCGCGAACGCTTCCGGCAAGCCGCCCAGCGCCGCACCGCCGACGATGGCCACCGCAGCGCCCAACGCCGCACCACTGGACACACCAATCAAACCCGGGTCAGCCAGCGGGTTGCGAAACAGCCCCTGCATCGCCACCCCACACAGCGCCAGCACCGAACCGACCAACAAGCCCAGCAGGGTGCGCGGCAGGCGAATTTGTCCAAGAATCAGCTCCGCCTGGGCCAAGCCCTCAGCCGGTAGTGGCAAACCCAGCAGCCGCAGCGCCGCCTTGAGGGTGTCGAGCAACGGCAGGCTGACCGGCCCCAACGCCAGGGATAACCAGAGCGCAAGCGCCAGCAACAGGCTCAGTGCAATAAACAGTGAGCGCGGTCGGATAACAGGATTCATGGCGTGGGCTTAGCTTCGGCGACCAGAGGTTGGCTGGCAGGATAAAAGGCTGCGGACAAGGCCGCCAGCCCATCCGGCAAACGCGGGCCAAGGCCACCGACCAGCAGCGTCGGATCCAGCATCAGCAAACGCTGGTTACGCGCGGCGCGGGTCGCCGCCAGCGCGGGATTCTGCTGCAGCAGTGCCGTACGTGCGGCGTCACCGGACAGGCTGCGGTCGGCAATGATCACCACCTCGGGATCCAGCGCCAGCAGGGCTTCGGTGGACAACGCCTTGAAACCGTTGTGAGTGGCCAGGTTGCGCCCGCCGGCACGCTCGATCAGCCAATCGGCCGACGTGTGCTTGCCGCCAACCATCGGGCTGCCACCGGCATGGCCAAGCAACAGCAGCACACCCGGCGCCGCCTGTTGCCGCTGTGCGGTCAGCAGCCAGTCAGCCTGCTGCTGCAAGCGCTGCTGATAAGCCGCAAAGGCCTGATCGGCGCGTTGCGGCTCGCCCAGCAACGTGCCGATGCGCTGCAGACTGGCCTGCAAACTGTTCAAATCCGCCTTGGACGAGAGCATTTCCACCCGCACACCGGCATCGCGTAATTGCGTCAGCACTGGCGGCGGCCCCATCTCTTCACTGCCGATCAAGATATCCGGGCGCAGGGCCAGCATGCCTTCAGCCGCCAGCTGGCGCTGATAACCAATACTGGGCAACGCGCGTAACGATTGCGGGTGCTGACTGGTGCTGTCCACCCCAACCAGACGGTTCTCGCCGCCCAACGCCACCACCCACTCGCTAAGCGAGCCACCGGAACTGATCCAGCGCTGCGGCAGTGATTCGGCGGACATCAGCCAGGAACAGGACAACAGGCTCGCACCCAGGGCGAGCAGAGAGCTAAGGCGTTTCATAAGGATTCTCTCGGACAACAGAGGGGAGCGCCGGCCCTGGCCAAGCCAGTGACGCGGCGCTGCAACTACAAATGGATAAACCGACTCAGGCCGGCAGGGCTACGGCCTCCTCGGCCAGGGCACGCCAGTCTTCACGCTCCGGGACGCCCGGCTTGCGCGCGCCGAACAGCTGCACCACCAGCTCACCGTCAGCGTCAAATGCCTCCCAGCTGGTGATCACGCCATCGGTGCTGGGCTTGCGCACACGCCACAGCTCGGTCACGCCCGGGGTTTTCAGGTGCAGGTTGAACTCGGGGTCCAACACGTTGAACCAAGTGTCCATCCAGCGCAGGTTCTTCACCGGCCCGGAGTGGATCTGGATGCAGTGGCGGTTGCCGACAAACACCATGATCGGCACTTGCCGTGCGCCCGCCTGCTCCAGCAGCTTCGGCAACTCACTCACCGGCAGAGGTTCAGCCCATTCACGCCCCGCCAGACGCAGCGCCTGGGTACGGGTGGTGCCGTGCTTCTTCAGCAGGGCAAAGAAGTGGTGGGTATCCTTCAGCGTCGACCAGCCTACGCGCAACGCATTGGTATCAATCACTGCATCGGCCTGAGCTGGAGTAGCCTGCGGCAGGGGCTGCAGGTCCAGCTCGGCACACTGCTCACTGGCGGCAAAACGCTCCAGCAACGGTTCCCAAGCCTGTAGCTGGCTGTCCTCGGTAAGGAACACCTTGTGTACCGCTGTGCCTTGGCGATCAAACACCTGAATGCTGCGCTGGGCGCCCTTGCCGGTTTGCTCTTCAATGGCAAACACGCTGGCCCAGCCCCCCAGGAACAGGCGCAGGTCGATATCCGCCGACACCACCAGGCCCATCTGGCCATTACCGGTCACTGTGACCTCGCGGTAGTAGCCCTTGCGTTCATGCACGCAATGCTCGTTGCGGGTCAGCGCCATCACATAACCCAGTTCACCCAATGCAGGCAGCAACTGCGCCCACTCCGGGCGCAAACGCAGGGTATCGATGCCCAGGCGGCTGGCCACCAGCTCGGCCTCGCTGACCGCCAGACGCTCGGCGGCATCACGTGCGCGCAGACGCGGTTGTTCATTGCGCAGGACTTGCCAGGCCAGGTAGAGATCATTGGTAGCCGCAATGGGCTGGGCATGGGTATTCATGGAAAACTCCTCACTGGTAATCACCGGCTCGCCGTCAGGGCAAACTGGATCGGGATATGAACCCGGCTAGGGACTGCCTGGCCATCTGTGGTTTCAGGGTTGAAGCGCCATGCGGCAACGGCCTGCAACGCCGCACGATCAAGACTCTCAACGCCAGAGGAACGCAGCACATTGAGGCTGCGCTGCTGCCCCAGCGCATCCAGGCGCACCTCCAACAGAACAACCCCCTGCTGGTTACGACGGCGCGCCTGGGATGGGTAACTCGGTTGACGCGGCGGCTCACGAAAACTCGGCTTACGACTGAGCACCTCCGCAGCGACTGCTGCACTGGCTGGCCTGGCCGGCCTGGCTGACTCGACCTGTGCCGGCGCAGCAGCAGCCTGTGCACTGACAACGTCAGCAGGGGCGGGGCGCGCGACGGTTTGCTTCACGGTTGCCGGCAACGGCGCAGGTTTCGCCTGGGCGGCCAGCGCCGGTCTAAACGTCTTCACCGCCACCGGCTTGCTCGGTAACGCGGCCTTGGGCGGCGCAACAGGCAATGACGGTGCGCTTTGCGCAACCGCCGCAGGGGCCAAAAACACCGCCGTGATAGGCGGTTCTGGCGCTTGCACGGTCGCGTAAGCGGCGCCCAACAGCACAGGTTGCGCCATGCCAAACAACTGCCAGCCCGCAAGATGCAGCGCCACTGACAGCAGCAGGGAGAGCAATAGACGAAGCATGCCGATACGCACCAATTCAAATACGAATCTATTTGATAATTATTTGCATTAGCGTGTCAACATGGTTTAGCTTGCCGGCCGATGCCAACCCGGCGGTCAGAGCAACCGCCCGTATGTCCCTGGAGTCTACATGCACAGAAGTCCTCCATTCGCCCGTCGTCCCTGGCTTGCCCTGCTGTTGCTAAGCCCCTCGCTGGCGCTGGCCGCAGAAAAAGCCCCCAACCAGTTCGATACGGTCACCGTCACCGCGACTCGCACCGAGCAGACCCTTGATCAGGTGCCCAGCACTGTGTCGGTGCAGACCGAGCGTGATATCGATCAGAAAAACGTGAAGAACATTCAGGATCTGGTGCGCTACGAACCCGGCGTGTCAGTCGGTGGCAGTGGTGATCGCTTTGGCCTTTCGGGCTTTACAATCCGCGGTATAGGCGGCAACCGCGTGCTGACCCAGGTAGACGGCATCGGGATGCCGGACGCCTTCTCCTTCGGCGGCTTCCTTAGTGCCAAACGCGATTACGTTGACGTCGACACCGTCAAAAAGGTGGAAATCATCCGCGGCCCCGCCAGCTCGCTGTATGGCAGCGATGCGATTGGCGGCGCGGTGAGCTTCCTGACCAAGGATGCCGGCGACTATCTGGACGAAAGCGATGACGCTTACGCGCGCCTGAAAACCGGTTACGACGGCAGCGATGACAGCTGGCAGCGCAGCGCCACCTTCGCTGCACGCCTGGGCCAGGTCGACGGCCTGCTGCACCTGGGTCGACGCAGTGGCCAAGCCACCGACACCCACGGCGGCCTGAGCGGTATCGGCGCCACCCGCGAGCAGGCCAATCCGCTGGATTACCGCACCGACAACCTGCTGAGCAAATTCGGCTGGGATTACAGCGACAGCGGCCGCCTGCAGCTGACCTACGAGCGTTACCAGGACGACACCGACACCCGCGTGCTGAGCAATTACAGCAATACCGCCACCATCCGCACCCAGGATGCTGAAGACCGGGTTGATCGTGAGCGCTACTCCCTCGCCCATACCCAGCAACTCGACACCCTGCTGGTTGACCAGATTCACAGTCAGCTCAGCTACCAGGACAGCCAGACCCGTCAGCAAACGTTCGAGGACCGCGTAGTGGGCGGTGGCGCGCGTTATCGGACACGTGATTCGTACTACGAAGAACAGCTCTGGGCGTTCAACACCAAGCTGGACAAGGCATTCAACATCGGCAGCACGCAACATGCGCTGGTATATGGCCTGGACGTCAAACACCTGAAGAACGCAGACCTGCGCGAAGGCGGTGAAACCGTACTGGCCACCGGAGTGAATACACCGGTACTGCCCACCAGTGACTTCCCCGACCCAACGACCAAGGAATACGCCCTGTTCGCCCAGGACAGTATCAGCATCGGTCGCTGGACCCTGCTACCAGGCCTGCGCTACGACCACTATGAGATGAGCCCACACGTCACCCAGAAATACCTCAACAGTCAGGCAACGGATCGCAACCCAGGTGACTTCAAGGACTCGGCGCTTTCACCCAAGTTCGGCGCGACCTATCAGATTGACGACGCCCACAGTGTCTACGGTCAGTACGCCGCTGGCTTCCGCGCACCGCAGGCGATCGAGATCTTTGGCGAGTTCGCCAACCCCGGCATGTACCGCACCCTGGCCAATACCAACCTGAAAGCCGAAACCAGCGATAGCTTCGAGCTAGGCCTGCGTGGTCAGTACGCCATCGGCAGCTTTGGCGCGGCGCTGTTCTACAACCAGTACGACGACTTTATTGAACGAGACGAACGCCCATCCAGCGTGCCAGGCTTCCCCTTCGGCGAGTTCCAGTACGTCAACAAAGACCGCGTCATCATCCGCGGGGCGGAAGCCAAAGGCGAACTGTTCCTTGATCAACTCGGTCTTCCAGTCGGCTGGAAGGCCCGTGGCAGCGTGGCCTACGCCCGCGGCAAGGATGAAGGCACAGGCCAGCCGATCAACAGTGTCGACCCGCTCAAGGGGGTGTTCGGCCTGGGCTACATCGCGCCGAGCAGAACGTTTGGCGGCGAGCTGAGCTGGACCCTGGTGGCGGCGAAAACCCGCGTCGACATGACCCAGACCGCCAATCATGCCGAGACATCGGGTTATGGCGTACTCGACCTCAACGGCTGGTGGCAGCTGAGTGACGCCCTCGCCGTAAATGCCGGCTTGTTCAACCTGACCGACAAAGAGTACTGGCAATGGGGCGACGTACGCGGCCTGACCGAAAATAGCCCAAGCATGGGCCGTTTCAGCCAGCCGGGGCGCCACGCCGCCGTCAACCTGATCTGGGAAATCTGACCCGGCAACACGTCTACCGCGCGATTAACCCGTCGCGAAAAAGCGTTCCACTTGGCGCAAGGATGCGCCCTCCTCTTTCACTTCCGCGCCAGGGCGGCATAATGCCGGCCTGTCGGGGAGGTTGCTATGTTGCGTTTATGTGCACCGGATGAAGTGGCCGAAGGCCAGAGCAGGGGCTTTGAAGCCGCCGGTGAGCAGCTGTTTGCCGTGCGCAAGGACGGCCAGTTGTATGCCTACCGCAATCGCTGCCCGCACCGCGGCATCCCGTTGGAATGGCTGCCTGACCAGTTTCTCGATGTCAGCGCCAGCCTGATCCAGTGCGCCACCCACGGCGCACTGTTTCTCATCGAATCCGGCGAATGCGTCGCCGGCCCTTGTGCCGGGCAATCGTTGCAAGAGCTTGCCATCCGCGAAGATGATCAGGGCATCTGGGTTGAGCTAAACGAAGTCTAAAGGCCTGCTGCCTGTAGCCGCTGCGCATGTTCGACAAACAGCTTGACCGGCTTCGCACCTTTGCCGACCAGACCGAAGGTCTGATTGATGATGTCGAAGTGATCCAGCGGGTACTGATCACCAATCACCACACCCAAGTGTGAACTGTAGCGCCCGACCATGCCGTCACACTGCCCCGGTTCACGCTGAAAGGTTTTGGCAAATAGCCGGCAGGCAACATTCGGCCCATCGAAGCGGTTGCCACCTTTATTGGTGATACCCGGCTGCAGGGTGCCGGACCAGGAGTAGTAGCGCACGCCGTTGACCTCAGCCGCGCCCTCACCACCCCAGACCTCCGGCAAGCCCTGCGGGTACTGCCGGTTGAAGGCCGCCACCCCGTCCAGGGTCAGCGATTGCTGCGCAGCGGCCACATCCATGGGCAATGGTTCGCCTTTATAACCGCGCTCCAGCCAGGCCATGCAGCGGGCCACGCCACGCAGCAAGGCACTCAAGATGCGCTCACGCAGACTGCCGTGCGGGGCTTTGCGTTTGAGAAAGTCCGCCAGTTCCGAGCCATGGTTGGGCCCGGCCACCGAAGTCACGGACGCTACCCACTCGGGTTTTAGTGCGGCCGCATAGCGTGCAGTGAGGGCGCCCTGGCTGTGGCCAATCAGATGGACCTTTTCGGCGCCAGTCTGCTGCAACACATCGGCGATGCGCAGCAGCAGTTGCTCGCCGCGCACTTCAGTGGAGTGCACCGAAGACACCAGCACCGGGAAGACCTGTGCACCGAGGCGGCGCAGCGCCGTGACGATGCCGTACCAGTAGGGATAACCGAGCAGACTGACAAAGCCGAGTAAGCCTGGCACCAGAACCAGGGGATAACGGGGAGCAGAAGCTGTCGACATAGCAAACCTTCCTTGTGTCATACCGCCGAGAAAGAAGTGCGAACCACAAAACGTGCCAGGGCCGCGTATTGGGTAGGCGAGCTGTGCGTGCCTGGCATATAGTCCCGGCTCCTCTTTGCGCTGCCATGACCATGCATACCATCGAACGGATTTACCCGAAGGACCTCAACCCGCAGAACCCGGATGACCAGGCCAGCCTGCATATTCACATGCAGCGCTACGAGTTCGCCGCCGACCACTTGAGCGGCCAGCGCGTGCTGGATATGGCCTGTGGTTGCGGTTATGGCACCGCCCTGCTGGCCCAACGCAACCCTGGCAAACAGGTCACTGGCGTGGACATTGACCCTGCGGCCATTGCCTACGCCCGCGAGCATTACCAACTGCCCAACCTGCGTTATGAATGCGCCGACGCCGAACAGTTCCATGACGCCGAGGGCTTCGACTGCATTGTCAGCCTGGAAACCATCGAACACCTGCCGCGTCCGCAGCAACTGCTGGCCAACTATGCGCGTTTATTGGTGCAAGACGGCAAAGTGATTGCATCGGTGCCGATCACTCCAACCCTGGATGGCAATCCTCACCACCTGCATGATTTCAGCAAACGCAGCTTTCATGCGCTGTTCCGCCAGCACGGGCTGCATGCCCACCAGCACCTGGAGCAGATTCAGTGGTGGCAGTTCAAAGGGTTGTTCTCGAAACAGGTGGATCAACAGAAACAGCACCGCAGCGAAGGCGTCGGCAATGCCGTGCTGCTGTATTACCGCCAGCACCCGCTGTACCTGTTCAGCCGGCTGTATTCGATGCTGCGCTACGGTTTCAGCAACCGCTACCTGACCTGCGTGTTTACCCGCTGACCTTGTAGCCCGGATGTAAGCGCCCCGGATTGCATCCGGGCTACGGCGTACGTTCGTAGGGTGAATGGTTCGCGCCGTTAAGCGCCCACCGGCACGGCCTCGACCGGACGCCGGCGGTAGATCCAGATGCGCGTCAGTACTGTCTTGAACTGTCGCCACAGGCTGCCGTTGTTGTAGACCTGACCATAACGCGCGGCAATCTCGCGCACCTCCACGGCCATCGCCGCATAGCGCCGCGCCGGTAGATCGGGGAACAGGTGGTGTTCGATCTGGTGACTGAGGTTGCCCGTAAGAATATGAAACAGCGGCCCACCATTGAGGTTGCTGGACCCGCGCAGTTGACGCAGGTACCAGTGCCCACGGCTTTCGCCGACCACCGATTCCTTGCTGAACACCGCTGCCTGCTCGGTAAAGTGACCGCAGAAAATCACCGTGAAGGTCCACAGGTTGCGCAGCAGATTGGCCATGGCATTACCGGCGAGCACCGCCAGGGCATTGGCACCGATCAGCAGCGCCAGCAGCGGGAAGAACAGGTAATCCTTGCCCCACTGACGCAGTACCTTGGCGTTGAACTGTTTGATCAGCGGACGCACTTCGGCCTTGCTCAGCTTGCCCTTGTAGACCTTGTCCAGACGCAAGTGCTGGATCGCCACCGAATACTGGAACAACAGCGCCTGAATCGTCACCCACAGCGGCTGCCAGCGGTAGAACGGCTTCCAGCGCTGCTCGGGAAACAGCCGCACCACGCCATAGCCAACGTCGTCATCCATGCCCAGCACATTGGTCCAGGTGTGGTGCACATGGTTGTGGGTGTGCCGCCAGAAGTCGCTCGGTCCGGCGATATCCCACTCATAACTGCGCCCGGCAAACTCGGGGTCATTCATCCAATCATACTGGCCGTGCATGACGTTATGCCCCAGCTCCATATTCTCCAGGATCTTGCCCAGCCCCAGCAGCAAGGTGCCGAGCAACCAGGTTGGCGGAAACCAACCGAGCATCAGCAGGCCGCGTCCACTCCAGCAACAGAACCGCACCGCTGCGCGAATGCGGCGGATATAGCGGGCGTCCGCCTCGCCAAGATCGGCCAGGGTGCGTTGGCGCAGCGCATCCAGCTCATGGCCGAATGCATCCAGCTCGGCAGCGGACAGGTGACGGTCAGCGCGCATGGGGTTACCTCGCAAGTTAAAGGTCGATTTCCAGATCAGCGTGGGGCGCGCTGACGCATAAACGAATTGGCTGCCCCGGCTCGCTGAACAGCGCACCACTGCGCATATCGCGCACCGTGCCGCTGAGCAGGGTGCAGGTGCAGCTGGCGCAGATGCCCTGGCGACAGCCATGGGCCGGCTGCAAACCCTGCGCTTCAGCCAGTTCCAGCAGGCTGCGCTGGTTGTCGGCCTGCATCTGTTGATGACTGCGGGCAAAACCCAGGCGCACCGCACGCAGCCCCTCGACGGCATTGAATGTAGGCGGGGTAAAGGCCTCCACTTGCAGTGCACCGGGCAAGGCAGCCTGCTGCCACCACTGCTGCACCTGTGCGACAAACCCTGCCGGGCCACAGGCCAGCACACGGCACTGGGGCAGCGCGGTGACCGAATGCAGATGCTCAGCCTTAAAGCGCCCGGTCAATGCTCCGGCTTCGGCACTGGCAGCCGTCAGCGACCAGCGCACCTGCAAGTTGCTGTACTGCGCTTGCAGCGCCTGCAATTCAGCAGCAAAGGCGCGTTGACCTTGCTCACGCACGTAATGCAACAGCGTAATCGGCGCACTGAAGCCCTGCGCCAGAGCGCTGCGCAAAAGGCCCAGCAGCGGCGTGATGCCACTGCCCGCCGCAAGCAGCAGCACAGCGTCCGGCGTCTCGGGCCAGCTCAACTCGCCCTGCACCAGGCCCAGTTCCAGCACATCCCCCACCGCCAAGTGTTCCAACAGGTAAGGCGACACCCGCCCACCCGCCTGATGCTTGATGGCGATCTGCACGCGGCCATTGGACTGCACGGCAGTCAGGCTGTAACTGCGGCTCAAGCGTACGCCATCACGTTCGAGGTACAGCTGCAGATGCTGACCTGGCTGTGCGCCGCGCCAGTTGCCGTTGGCCTGCAAGTTCAGTTCGAGCATGTCATCGGCCACCCACTGGCGCTGGGTAAGCCTTGCGAACACGCGGTTCAGACGCAGTGCCGGGTGCAAGAGCGCCAGCACGGCGTCGACATCGCTTTCGCGCAACCAGCCGTACGCCACCAGCCGTCGCAACGGCCCTAACAACCGTGAACAGGCGCGCACCCAGGCAAATGAGATCAGGGTCATGAACGACTCCAGTGAACAATTGTTCACTAGATTGGCAGAGCCACCCCACTCAGTCAACACTCGTACACTCAAAGCGTACACCGCGGTTCGACGTCTACAACGCCGCTTTGTTAGAGTGCGGTGCTGAACGCCATGCCGAGCCTTGAAGTTTGAAACCACTACAACCGCGCGCCGAACAAAAACTGCAAACCCGTCACGCCCTGATGGACGCCGCCCGCAGCCTGATGGACAGCGGCCGTGGCTTTGGTAGCCTGAGCCTGCGCGAAGTGGCGCGCTGTGCCGGTATCGTGCCAACCGGTTTCTATCGGCACTTTGACGACATGGACGCCCTCGGCCTGGCCCTGGTGGCCGAAGTGGGGGAAACCTTTCGCGAAACCATTCGCCAGGTACGCCACCACGAATTCGAGCTGGGCGGCGTGATTGACGCTTCAGTGCGCATCTTCCTCGACGCCGTGGCGGCCAACCGCTCGCAGTTTCTCTTTCTCGCCCGTGAACAGTACGGTGGCTCGCTGCCGGTGCGCCTCGCCGTAGGCGCATTGCGCGAACGCATCACTGCGGATCTGGTGGCGGACCTCGCGCAGATGCCGAAACTGCAGCATTTCGATACCCCGGCGCAGAACGTGCTGGCCGACCTGGTGGTCAAGACCGTGTTCGCCACCCTGCCCGAACTGATCGACCCGCCGGCACGCGCCTTGCCGCGGCACGCCACCCCTGAAGCGAAGATGATCGAGCAGCTGCGCTTTATCTTTATCGGTGCCAAACACTGGCAAGGGCTGGGCCAGCACAACGACTAGCGCACCACAATTGCGCACACTATTAGCGTGCGCACCAAAGCGCAGCCTGAAATGCCCAATACTTACGCACGGCACTCGCCGCACAGCCCGCATCATGCGGCCAGGCAGCAGTTTGGCAAGGCACTTGCTCTATAACCGGCATTGACCTGCCGGAAACTGCCCCATGTTGGTGATCCACCGTCGTATTGCCGCCCAGCCACACTGGGATGCCGAACTTGAACTGAGCTTCGAGGCCCGCAGCAAAAGCCGTCTGCGCTGCTTCAGCCGCACCGGCGAGGATGTGGGCCTGTTTCTCGAACGCGGCCAGCCTGCGCTGCACGACGGCGAATGCCTGCAAGCCGAAGATGGCCGCATCGTCCGTGTGGTCGCCCGCGCCGAACCGCTGCTGCACGTCACCTGTACCAATGCCTTCGAACTGATGCGTGCCGCCTATCACCTGGGCAACCGCCACGTGGCCCTGCAACTCGGTGATGGCTGGTTGCGCCTGCCGGATGACTACGTGCTCAAGGCCATGCTCGAACAACTCGGCGCCACGGTGGAACTGATCGAAGCCCCCTACCAGCCCGAGCAAGGCGCTTACGGCGGCGGCCATCACCATTCCCATGCTGGCGATGCCGAATTCAGCTATGCGCCGCGCCTGCATCAATTCGGTGCGCGCAAGTGAACGAAATGGCTCTGAACGCCAGCGAGCGCAGGCGAGGCAAGGCGCAAGGTGGCGAGGACGCGGAGTTTACAAATGTTAAATGAGCAGTCCGAGCAGCCTTGCAACGCAGCATCGACAAGCGCAGCCAGTTCAGTGTCATTTCGCGCCTGGCAGCTATTGAGGCTGGCCAGCCCGCAGCTACCGATTGGCGGCTACAGCTATTCCCAGGGTCTGGAAATGGCCGTTGAACAGGGCCGGGTCGATAGCGCCGAGAGCGCCCAGCGCTGGATTGCCGATCAGTTGCTGCTGAACTTGGCTCGCTTTGAAGCGCCGCTGCTGCTTGCCCATTGCCAAGCCGCCGCCAGCGAGAACTGGGCCCAGCTGCGCCAGTTGGCCGAACAGCAACGCGCCAGCCGTGAAACCCGCGAGCTGCGCCTGGAAAGCCGGCAGATGGGCTACTCGCTGCAGCAGCTACTCACAGGTTTGCCGGAGCTGGATCAGCCGGCGCAGCAACTGTTCAACGAGCTGGACGAGCCTGGCTTGGCTGTTGGCTGGGCGCTGGCCGCCCGCGCCTGGCAGATCGCACCAGAAGATGCCCTCGCCGCCTGGCTCTGGGGCTGGCTGGAAAACCAGTTGGCAGTGTTGATGAAAACCCTGCCCTTGGGCCAGCAAGCTGCCCAGCGTCTGACCTCAGAGCTGCTACCGCTGCTCGACCAGGCGCAGCGCCACGCCAGTGAACTGCAACCCGAACACTGGGGCAGCGCCGCATTCGGCCTGGCCCTGGCGAGCATGGCGCACGAGCGTCAGTACAGCCGTTTATTCCGTTCTTGATGATAAGGAAGACTTGAAGATGAACAGCCAACCCCTGCGTGTCGGCATCGGTGGCCCGGTCGGCTCGGGCAAGACCGCCCTGACCCTGGCCCTGTGCCTGGCCCTGCGCGAACGCTACAACCTGGCGGTGGTGACCAACGATATCTACACCCAGGAAGACGCGCAGTTTCTGGTGCGTAACGAAGCTCTGGTACCGGAACGGATCATCGGCGTGGAAACCGGCGGTTGTCCGCACACCGCCATCCGCGAAGACGCCTCGATCAACCTGGAAGCAGTCGACCAGCTCAACCGCCGTTTCCCAGGCCTGGACCTGATCATCGTCGAGTCCGGCGGCGACAACCTCTCGGCCACCTTCAGCCCGGAGCTGTCGGACCTGACCATCTATGTAATCGACGTGTCCGCCGGCGACAAGCTGCCGCGCAAAGGCGGCCCTGGCATCTGCAAATCCGACCTGCTGGTGATCAACAAGGTCGACCTGGCCCCGTTGGTCGGCGCCTCATTGGAGGTGATGGAGCGCGACACCCTGAAGATGCGCGGCGACAAGCCGTTTGTATTCAGCAACCAGAAGATCGGCCAGGGGCTTGATCAGATCATCGCCTTTATCGAACAACACGGCATGCTTACCGCAGCCTGACAAATCACCTCCCCTCTACCGCTTGCGGGAGAGGGGTCGGGGGAGAGGGCGGCCTCTCCCTTGCCACCCAGTAAGGAGACACCTCATGAACCTGCGTAAATCCCTGTTCGCTCTCGCCCTGTTTCTCAGCCCAGCAGTGGCCTTCGCCCACACCGGCAACGATCACTCCGGGTTGATGGCCGGCCTGGCGCACCCGGTATTCGGCCTCGACCATCTGCTGGCGATGCTCGCCGTCGGTCTGTGGGCCGCGCAGCAATCCGGCGCAGCGCGCTGGGCGCTGCCGCTGACCTTTGTTGCCACAATGTTGATCGGCGGCCTGCTGGGCTTTAACGGCCTGGAAATTCCGCTGATGGAAACCGGCATCGCCGCTTCGGTGCTGGCCTTCGGTCTGCTGGTAGCCGTAGCCATCCGCCTGCCGATGGTGATTGCCATCGCCCTGACTGCGCTGTTCGCCCTGACCCACGGCGTCGCTCACGGCCTGGAGCTGCCGACGCTGGCCAGCCCATGGGGCTATGCTGCTGGTTTCGTGGTCGCCACCGCAGCTCTGCACGCCAGCGGCTATGCCCTGGTGCGTCTGCTGCCCCAGGCCGCTGCGCCAGTGGTGCGCGTACTCGGCGCGGCTTCGGCAGTCACCGGCGCCTGGCTGCTGGCAGGCTAAGTGACTGGCTCGGGTGGACGGCAAGCGTCTGCCCGCATCCGCCAGGCCAACCACTCCTGACCGCAAAGGTCGCTAGGCTGGCGCATTTCGCCTCTCGTCCAGCCGCCATGGCTTTGTCATAGTCGAGGCGTATTAAACCTCCTCTCTCTTGACTGTCCTGGACCCTGACCATGCTGCGCGTTGTCCGTTTTCTCTCTGTTCCACTGCTGTTACTGACCATCGCCATCGGCGTACTGGCCCTGACCAGTAAACCGGCCCAACCCGCCGCAGTGCTCAGCAGCTTTGCCGAACAACCGCTGGTCATCGCCCACCGTGGCGGCAAAGGCCTGTGGCCGGAAAACAGCCTGTTTGCCTTCGAGCGCGCCAGCGCCCTGGGTGTGGATATGCTGGAGATGGACCTGCACCTGTCCAGTGACGGCGAGCTGGTGGTGATCCACGACTCGACGCTGGATCGCACCACCAATGGCGATGGCCCGGTGGCCGCGCGCAGCCTGGCGCAGTTGCAAGCGTTGGACGCCGGGCACCGCTGGAGCGCCGACGGCGGCCAGAGCCACCCTTACCGTGGCCAGGGCGTGCGTATCCCGACCTTTACCGAGGTGCTCGAACGATTTCCCAGCATCCCCAAGGTGATCGAGATCAAGGTGCCGGATGTCGGTATGGAAGCGCAGCTATGTGACACCCTCACCGCCCACCAGCAGCGCGACAAGGTGATTGTTGGCAGCTTCTATGACCGCAGCCTGCAACTGTTCCGCGAACAGTGTCCGGGCGTAGCAACGTCTGCCGGGCCCGGTTCGGTGCGTCTGCTGCTGGCTCTCAACTGGATTGGCCTGGGCAGCGTACTGTCGCCGTCCTACCAGGCGCTGCAGATTCCCGAAGCGCACAGTGGCCTGGCCATCGCTAGCCGCAGCCTGTTACAGACCGCCAGTCAACGCGGCCTGAATGTGCAGTTGTGGACCATCAACGAGCAACCGGACATGCGCCGCCTGCTTGATCTCGGGGCCGACGCGCTGATCACCGACTACCCGGACCGCGCCCTGCAAGTGCTGGGGCGCTCGACCCGCATCAGCGCACTGGAAGCAGACTGAGCGAGCTGTACAAAAAACAGCCTGCAGAGCTCAAGCCACGCCCAGCGTGGCCTGAGCACAAGCGTGCGCAGGTTATCCACAGATCGTTCCACAACAACCTGGGATAAGTCCCTGGCAACGGTCTTACCCGCTGCACTAAACCGTTGAATTAGCGCGATTATTGCTTGACTCGGCGGGCACAAGGTGAGGCATGGGAAGGACACCGCAGGCTGCTCAAAAAGCGATCAAGTGGCGCAAAACCAGGCATCATCAGCCTCGCAAGCAGCCATACCAAAGTTATCAACAGCTCTACCCACAGTAGTCGTGGACAACTTCAGCACTGGCCCACAGCGCCCTTAATAGACAGCTTAAGCTGTTGTTTCTACGCAAAATAATGCACTGATCAAAAAACACACAGCCGCCGCAAACAAGCAGATGACTAGGCGTGCATACGCCTACGCCCACCTTATCCACAGTTCACTCCACAGTCTTTGTGCACAACTCCCTGCACTGCTCACCCGCACGGTGCATAAGTCCTGATCAGGCTGCTGGCTATGGGCGCCATCAATACAATCAACAGCCCAAGCACCAAGCGGCGGCGTAAGGTCGTGCCATCACCCCAGGAGATGTGCCATGCCTATCCATGATCTGTTACGCAGCCTGCTCGCCGCCTATGCCGGGGGTGCCAGCGGCAGCAGCGACTAGGTACAGCCGGTTTTCGTGCGGCGCGGTAAACACATGACGGCAGCCTATGGCTGACGGGCGTGGACTCACGTATAAATCTGCGCACCATCGCCTGCTGTTCTGCTGGGCGATTACCCGAAAACCTAGAAAGGAATCCCCTGCATGGCCGGCGCTAGCCTGTTAACCCTGCTCGATGATATTGCCGCAGTGCTCGATGACGTAGCGGTGATGACCAAAGTCGCTGCCAAGAAAACCGCCGGCGTTCTCGGTGACGACCTGGCGCTGAATGCCCAGCAGGTCACCGGCGTGCGTGCCGAACGTGAGCTGCCGGTGGTTTGGGCCGTGGCCAAGGGTTCGTTCAAGAACAAGCTGATCCTGGTGCCTGCGGCATTGCTGATCAGCGCCTTCGCCCCATGGGCGGTCACTCCGCTGCTGATGTTTGGCGGCGCCTTCCTCTGTTATGAGGGTTTCGAAAAACTCGCGCACAAATTCCTCCACAGCAAGGCCGAGACGCAGGCGCAACATCAAGAACTGCTGCATGCCGTGGCCGACCCCGAAGTGGATATCCTGGCGTTCGAGAAGGACAAGATCAAAGGCGCTATCCGCACCGACTTTATTCTCTCGGCCGAGATCATCGCCATCACCCTGGGCACCGTGGCCCTGGCCAGTTTTGGCAAGCAGGTCGCGGTGCTGTCCGGTATCGCCATCCTGATGACTGTTGGCGTCTATGGCCTGGTGGCGGGCATCGTCAAACTGGACGACGCCGGCCTGTACCTCAACCAACGCAGCGGCGAAGGCCTGGGCAAGCGTCTGCAACGAGCCGTCGGTCGTGGCCTGCTGCTGACCGCACCCTATCTGATGAAAGCCCTGTCAGTGCTCGGCACTGCGGCCATGTTTATGGTCGGCGGCGGCATCCTCACCCACGGCGTGCCTGCCGCACAGGCGTGGATCGACCAATTGGCGCAAAGCGTTGCCGCCAGCAGTGGTCTGTTGGCCGCCCTGCTGCCGACCTTGCTGAATGCCATCGCCGGGATCATCGCCGGAGCCATCGCGCTGTTGCTGGTAAGCCTGGTAACGCGCGCCTGGAAAGCCATCAAGCGCTAAGCCAGTAGGGTGCGCCGCGCGCACCCTACTGACCAAGAACTGTTGCGGCGCACGGTGCCCCTCGATCGAGCGCTTAACCCGCCAGCGGCAGCACCGTCACCTGTACCTCAGGGTCGTGGCTGCCGCCGCCGAGAATCACCCCGCGCAGCGGTGAGACATCGACAAAATCCCGGCCCCAGGCCAGGGTGATATGTTCCAGCGCCGGGCGGATATTGTTGGTCGGGTCGAAATCTACCCAGCCCTGCTCTGGGCAAAACACCGAAACCCAGGCGTGCGAGGCATCGGCACCGATCAGCCGAGGCTGGCCAGGTGGTGGCTGAGTCAGCAGGTAACCACTGACATAGCGCGCCGCCAGGCCGCGTGAACGCAGACAGGCGAGCATCAGGTGGGCAAAGTCCTGGCACACGCCGCGGCGTTCCTCCAGCACTTGCAGCAGTGGCGTCGCCACCTGGGTGGCCGCCGCATCAAAGCTGAATTCGGCAAAAATCTTTTGCATCAGCCCATCCACCGCCGCCAACAGCGGCCGGCCTGGGGTAAAGCAATCCGCCGCGTAATCGCTGAACACCTGCTTGAGGTGCACATAGGGCGACTCGAAGCGAAAACGCGCCGCCTCCAGCACCTCGGGCAGTAGCGCCTGGCCGCTGTAACGCAGCGCCGTGCAGGCCTGCTCCCAGGCGGGCGACTGCGTCAAATCCAGCTCGCCCCGCGCCAGCACCTCGACCTTGAGCCGCGCGCTGACCTTAAGCTCATCATGCGGACGCTCAAACACCAGGCGGGTCAGCGGGTTGCCGAACACATCCAGGGCATCCTGGCGCTGGCAGGGTTGCGGGCTGACCAGCAGCTGCTGTTCATGATTACGCTGCCAGGGGCAGGCGCGCGGCCACAGGTGCGCCAGTTGCTGGGCCAGGGAAACCGGCGCGGCATAGCGGTAATGGGTGTCGTGGAGTATCTGGTAGAAAGCACTGCTCATGAGGATTGCGTCCGCTGACTGGCATCGACATGGGCAAAGAAACGCAGGCCCAGGCGGTCGGAAATTTCGCCGCTGGCCTGGCTGATACTGCTGAGCAGAGTGCCCAGGCCCTCCAGCACCTCCTGCACGCTGCCGGCACCGAATAGCGGGTTCTCCAGACTGCCCAGACTGAAGCGCAGCAATTGCCCCTCCAGATGCTGCAAGCGCCGCTCGGCTGGCAGCTCGAAACGCTCGCCCAGGCGCTCCAGCGAGCGCAGCAACGTGCGTATCTGGAACAGCACGGCATGCGGGTTTTGCTCATCCAGCAGCAACAGGTCGAGCACCGGAATCAGTTGCGCCGAAGCCAGGTAACGGGTGCGGTAGGTGATGCTGCTGTTACCCAGTTCCAGCAGCCACTCCAGCGCCGACTGATCCTGCGCGGCGCTGCTGGTGAGGAAGTTGGCCAGGCTGTCGCAGAGAAACTGCAAGCGCTCGATACAACGCCCGAGCATCAGAAAGCGCCAACCGTCATCGCGGGTCATGTCATCCAGGGCAAAGCCCGACAGCGCCGCCAGCGACAGCAGCAGGCGGTCGAGAAAATCCAGCAGCTCACCGAAGTCGGCCTGCTCGCGACTCAGCGCCTGAGCCTCGCGTTGTAATTCGAGCAAGGCCTGCCAGTTAGCCTGGGACAGCTTGCCGCGCACGCTGCCGGCCACCCATTGCAGACGCTGCAGATTACCGCGCAGGCTGTCCGGCCAGTCCTCACCCAACAAAGCGTCAAGCAGACGCTGGTGCAACTCACCATGCTCAGCATCCGGCAGCAGGCCCAGACTCTCGGCCAGGCTCAGGGCGGTTTGCAGCGCTTGCGGGTCATCGTCGTCATCCACATAGCGCGCCAGCATGATGCGCAGCAACCGCGCACCGTCTTCGCAGCGTTCGCTGTAGCGGCCGAACCAGTAGAGGTTTTCCACCACCCGCGACGGCAGATAGGGGTCACTGCGCACCAGGTCGGCCACGCCCAGCGGACGCAGCCATTGCCAGGGTTCGCCGCCGGCATGCCGTTCACCGAGCACCCAGGTGTCCTTGCTCGCACCACCGCGCTGCATCGACACCACTTCGGCGTCGGCTTCGGCGGCGACCCGAGTCAGGCCACCGGGCATCACCCGATAGCCCTCGGCGCTGGCCACGGCGAATACCCGCATACCAATCGCACGCGGTGCCAGCGTCGCGTCCTCAGGCTGCCAGACCGGAGCTTGTGACAGTTGCGCCAGCGCCTGGGCGACATAGGCGTAGGGCCGCGCCTTGAGCCGTTCAGCCAGCTCGGCGCGCTGCGCCTCATCCAGATCACGGCCAAACACCGGGGCAAAGCTCTGCGAGGGAAAACTGGCGCGCACCAGCAGCTCGTCGAGCTGTTCCAGGGCCTTGTCCAACACCGGCGGCTCGCCGCACCACCAACTGGCGATAGAGGGCAGCAGCAGTTCTTCGCCCAATAATTTTTCCGCGATGGCCGGGAGAAAGCCCGGCAAGCCAGGGGACTCCAGCACGCCACTGCCGAGGGTATTGGCCACCAGCACATGGCCCTGGCGCACGGCTTCGAGCAGGCCGGGCACGCCGAGGGCCGAGTCGGTGCGCAGCTCCAGCGGATCGCAGAAATCGTCATCCAGACGGCGCAGCACCGCATGCACGCGGCGCAGGCCGGCCAGGGTTTTCAGGTAGACCTTGGCATCACGCACGGTCAGGTCGCTGCCTTCCACCAAGGGATAGCCGAGCTGGCGCGCCAGGTACAGGTGCTCGAAATAGCTCTCGTTAAAACGCCCCGGGGTCAGCAGCACCACCAGCGGCGTTTCACCCGCATCAGTTGGAGCCTGCCGCGCCAGGGTGTCCTGCAGGGTGCGGAAGAAGCCGGCCAGGTATTGCACGCGCAAGTCGCGGTACAGCTCGGGAAAGGCGCGCGAGACGATCTGCCGGTTTTCCAGGGCATAACCGGCACCGGACGGGGCCTGGGTACGGTCGGCGGTGACCCACCAGCGGCCATCCGGGGCACGGGCCAGGTCCACCGCGTACAGGTGCAGGTAGGTGCCACCGGGTGGTTGTACACCCTGGCAAGGCCACAGGTAATTGTTGTGGCCAAACACCAGTTCTGCCGGCAACAGGCCGTCGGCCAGCAACTGCTGTGGGCCGTACAGGTCGGCCAGCACGGCATTTAATAAACCGGCCCGCTGGGCAACGCCAGCGGCGATCTGCTGCCATTCTTCGGCCGGAATCAAATTGGGCAGCAAATCCAGCTCCCACGGCCGGTCAGCGCCATCGGGGTCGGCGTAAACGTTGTAAGTCACCCCATTTTCCTGAATCTGCCGCGCCAGCAGAGCCTGACGCTGCGCCAGCTGCGCCGGGCTGCTGCGCTGCAAACGCTCCAGCAACAGGCGCCAGTGCGGGCGCACCTGACCCTCGGCGTCGAACAGTTCGTGGTAAGCCCCTGGTGTCAGGGGGTAGTCAGCAAGCAGGTCGGGCATGGCAGGCTCGAAAATCTAAAGAGGACAACACTCCCCTCTCCCATTTATGGGAGAGGGGCCGGGGGAGAGGGTGCTACGTCAAAGCCCTCTCCCCAACCCTCTCCCGCAAGCGGGAGAAGGGGGTTAAACGAGGCGCAGATCCAGGGTCATGGGCAGCTCATTATTGTTGATTGGCGCCAGAGTCGGGCGTTTGCCTGGGCTATGGCCCAGGCGGAAGAAGCGCGCCAGGCGTCGGCTTTCGGCCTCGTAGGCATTCACCGGCAGGCTGTCGTAGTTACGCCCGCCGGGATGGGCGACATGGTACTGGCAACCGCCGAGGGAGCGGTTCATCCAGCTGTCCACCAGGTCGAACACCAGCGGCGCATGCACTTCGATGGTCGGGTGCAGGCAGTTGGCCGGCTGCCAGGCGCGGAAACGCACGCCGCCGACAAACTCGCCGACCTTGCCGGTAGGCCGCAGCGGCACCGGAACGCCGTTGCAGGTCAGCACATAGCGGTCACTCGGTAGGCCGCTGAGTTTGACCTGCATGCGCTCCAGCGAGGAATCCACATAACGCACCGTGCCGCCGCCCCCGCCCTCCTCGCCCAGCACATGCCAGGGTTCCAGGGCCTGACGCAGTTCCAGCTCGATACCCTTGACGTTGAAGTCACCGGATTTGGGAAAGCGAAACTCGAAGTGCGGGGCAAACCATTCGCTGTGCAGGCGATAGCCGCAACCATCCAGCTCCTGCAGCACATCGGCAAAATCCTGCTCGATAAAGTGCGGCAGCAGATAACGGTCATGCAGCTCGGTGCCCCAGCGCACCAGGCGTGCCGGCTGATAGGGCTCACGCCAGAAGCGCGCGATCAGCGCGCGAATCAACAGCTGCTGGGCCAGACTCATCTGCGCGTGGGGCGGCATCTCGAAGGCACGCAGCTCCAGCAGACCGAGGCGCCCGGAGGCCGAGTCCGGCGAGTACAGCTTGTCGATACAGAACTCGGCACGGTGGGTGTTACCGGTCACGTCCACCAGCAGGTTGCGCAGCAGGCGGTCGACCAGCCAGGGCTGGCAGTCGCGGCCAGCCTCGGGCATCTGCGCGAAGGCGATTTCCAGTTCGTACAAGGCGTCGTTACGCGCTTCATCGATACGCGGCGCCTGCGACGTTGGGCCGATAAACAGACCGCTGAACAGGTAGGACAGCGACGGGTGGTTGTGCCAGTAGCTAATCAGGCTGCGCAGCAAATCCGGCCGGAGCAGAAACGGCGAATCCGCCGGCGTCGCGCCGCCGAGGACAAAGTGATTACCGCCACCCGTGCCAGTGTGACGGCCGTCGATCATAAATTTCTCGCTACTCAGGCGACACTCGCGGGCCTGTTCGTAGAGAAACTCAGTGCGCTCAACCAGCTCATCCCAACTGGCGGCTGGATGGATATTCACTTCGATCACGCCGGGGTCCGGGGTTACGCGGAAGAACTGTAGGCGCGGGTCCAGTGGCGGTTCGTACCCCTCCAGCAGCACCGGGCACTTCATCTCGGCAGCAGTGGCTTCGATGGCCGCCACCAGCTCCAGGTAATCCTCCAGGCGCACCAGCGGCGGCATAAACAGATAGAGCTTGCCGCCCCGCGGCTCGGCGCACAGCGCGGTGCGCACCACACCAGCGGCGGACTGGCCCAGCAGCGGACGTTTGTTCGTGCTGGTCTGGTTGCCTGACCAGACACCACGCGACTGCGGCTTGATCTGCGCCGCTGCCGGCAACGGGGCGAAGCGCTGGCTCGGGTCTTCCGGAGTGATGTAGGGGTAGTCGGCCTCGCTGACCCAGGGCTGGGAATCCAGCGGCAGGCGGTAGCCCATCGCCGAATCGCCGGGTATCAGCCGGCAATGCTCATCACGCAGAAACCAGCTGCCACTCTGCCAGCCCAGCTGCTTGGCCTGCCGGGCCAGCGGCAGGATATGCCCGACGACTTTATCCAGGCCCTGCTCGAACACCTTGCGCAGCCGTTCGCGCTCCAGCGGATCAGCCAGACGCGGGTCTTCGGCGCTGACGTTGATCGGCAGCTTGCGCTCGCGCCACAGGTAGTAGAAGCGGTCCTCATAGGCCGGCACGCAGTATTTAGCGTCCACACCCAGGCGCTCGGCGAGCAGGGTAAGAAAGTCGGCGGCCTTGGCCACATCGACGCCGTAGTCTTTTTGTTCATCGGCGTACAGCGCCGGGTTGTGCCAGATCGGCTCGCAGTCACGCCGCCAGTAGGCGTTCAACGACCAGCGCGGCAGCTGTTCGCCCGGGTACCACTTGCCCTGACCGAAATGCACCAGCGCACTCGGCGCGTAATGCTCGCGCAGACGATGAAACAGGTCGCTGGCCAGACGGCGTTTGTTTGGCCCCAGGGCGGCGGTGTTCCACTCCGGATCATCCGGGTAATCGAGGGCGACAAAAGTCGGCTCGCCGCCCATGGTCAGGCGCACGTCCTGCTCCTGCAGGTCCTCATCGATTTTTTGCCCGAGGTCGACAATCGCCTGCCACTGTGCCTCGCTATACGGCTTGCTCACCCGAGGCGCTTCCCAGATGCGCTCGACCCACATCTCGTGGCTGAACTCACACTCGCACTCATCCACGCCGCCGCTGATCGGCGCCGCCGAAGACGGTTCGGGACTGCAAGCCAGCGGAATATGGCCCTCGCCAGCAAACAGCCCGGACGTCGGATCGAGGCCGATCCAGCCGGCGCCGGGTAGATAGACCTCGCACCAGGCATGCAGGTCGGTGAAATCCACCTCGGTGCCGGAAGGGCCGTCGAGGGATTTCACATCGGCTTTCAGCTGAATCAGGTAACCGGAGACAAAACGCGCCGCCAGGCCCAGATGGCGGAACAACTGCACCAGCAGCCAGGCCGAATCGCGGCAGGAACCGGAGCCTTTCTGCAGGCTTTCTTCCGGCGTCTGCACACCCGGCTCCAGGCGGATCAGGTAGCTGATATCAGTGGCCAGACGCTGGTTCAGCGCCACCAGAAAATCCACGCTCGGCAGCGGGGTGCACTCGATGCTGGCCAGGTATTTGGCGAACAATTTTCCGGCCGGCAGCTTCACCAGATAAGGCGCCAGCTCCAGTTGCTCGCCCTCGGTGTAGGCAAAGGGAATTTTCTCGGCGTAGGGTTCGAGGAAGAAATCGAAAGGGTTGAACACCGCCATTTCGGCGACCAGATCGACCTCGATCTTCAACTCGCGGGTCTTTTCCGGAAACACCAGGCGCGCCAGGTAGTTGCCCTGGGGATCCTGTTGCCAGTTGATAAAGTGCTCGCCCGGCTCAACCTTCAACGCGTAGGACAACACCCGTGTACGGCTGTGCGGTGCAGGACGCAGGCGCACGACCTGCGGCCCAAGATTAACCGCGCGGTCGTAGCGGTAGTGGCTGACATGGTGCAAGGCGATATGGATCGACACAGCGGGCCTCCTGCGAGCCTGGGCGATAACCCAGCAGCGCAAGACTTATGCCAGTGGCCCAATCCAGCGCCCGGCCAGCGCTGTCGGGCCCTGCAGCCACGCCCGGAAAAACACGCGCACCACAACAGGGCCACCCATGCCCCACGCCCACCACGGCGCACGAAAACAGGGCTGATGCCTTAACAATGGCGCTGTCCCAATCATGTGTTGCCAGGGACAATCCGTAGGGTGCGCTGTGCGCACCGGGATTCACAGCCTGAACGGCTATGCCCAATACAGACGAACAATGGCTTGTGCGCACGGCGCACCCTACGAATCCAGGCCCGCCTCACACTCGGTGTTGAGCGTCACAGACGCACCACGCTACTGGTACAGCGCCTTAACAATCCCCCTTCAAGCTGGCGATCCAGCGCTGCAGTACCTCAACACCTTCGGCATGCACAGCGGAGCGACCCAGCTCCGGCATCATGATGCTCGGGTCGACACTTTCCACGCGAAACAGCAGCACCGACTTCTCCGGCTGACCGGGGTGAATATCCACCAGGCGATCACCCGAGCCTTTACCCGCCGCCACCGGCTGCTTGCACAGGCCATAGCTGATGCCAATGGCGGTGGCCGGATCAAGCAACAGCCCCGAGGTACGCCCCGGCCCTTTAGGGTTGTGGCAATGGCTACAGTTGGCATCCAGGTAGCTGCGCGCCTGTTTTTCCAGGCTTTCGCCAGGGCGCGGCGTCGGCCATAAGGCGTTCTGCGGGACGCCCTGCAACTCGGCCGGCACAGCCTGCAAACGGCCCTGCCGCTGCCAGTGCTGCAACTGATTGTGCGTGCCGTCGGCGTAGGCAAAATCCTTGTTCAGGTGGCGCGCCTTGGGGCCCAGCGGGTTGACGCCCTGCCCTGCGGTTTCCTCATGACAACCGGCGCACTGGTTGGCGTCAGGCACCTGGTAGGCCACTGCCTGGGTTTTGCCCTCGGCATCCAGCAGGCTCAACTCACGGCCACCACCCGCCCATTCGAGATGGGCCTCCTGCTGCTGTTCGTCCCACACATAGGGCAACGCCACCCAGCCGTCCTGCTGTTTGAGCAGGATGCGTGTCTCGATCAGCTGCACCCTCGCCAGCTCCAGGCCGCGTTGCGGGTCGCGGTCGTCCCGCTCATTAAGCAGCAGCCGACCCTGGGCATCCTTGGGGTAGTAGAAGGTCTTGCTCAGCACTGTGCCGACCGGGTAATCGAAGTGCGTCTCGGCGTAGGTCGCCGCTGTACCCGCCGGCATCCAGACGGTACGCAGCTTGTGTGCGTAGTCGGTGAACAACGGGGTATTCAGGTCGTAAGGCAAGGCCTCGGCGATGGGCGCGATAAAGCCATCGGCGCGCTGCAGCATGCCCCACTCGCTGAGTGTTTGCGGGTAGTTGTCGCCTTGCGGCAGGTACAGCGGCGCCGGCTGCTGATCGCAGCCGGCGAGGAGCAACAGCGCCCCCAGTAACAGACGACGCATCAGGCCCCCTGGTCGGCATCAGCCGAGGCCAGTTTGACGGCAGGCAATGGCGGCAGGCTGCAACGGTAGTGGGTCATATCGGTGCTGATGTTTTTGTAGTTGTTCGGCCCGTCGACGTTGATCATCGCCGCCTCGCCGTTATTGATGCAGATCGCCCGATTCGCAGGCAGCTTGCCATCCACGAGGATGTCGAGGTTGACGTAGCCGTCCCAGAGAATATCCGGCAGGCGGCCGTTCAAGCCGAACTGGCTGACCTTCAGCGCCTTCAGCTCCAGGTGATCCGGGCTGTCGCCACCGGGGCCGAAGCGGTTGCCGTGGATATGAATGCCTTCCGGATAAGGGTCAAAACCCTCGGCCGTGGACAGATCGGTATAGCCGGTACTGAAGTAGCTGCTGATGATCACGTTGGCGGTCTTGTGGTCACCAATGTCGTTATCGAACACCTCGACATCGTCATTGGAGTTGATCACTACCCCGGAACCCGCCGGCACGCTGGCCACCGGCGTGCCCTTGTGGCCGAAATTCTTGTGGTTGTTGCCTTCGATCTTGTTGCGGAACACCCGCGTCACCCGCCCGGCCTGCGGCAGGTTGGGCATGTTGAACACCAGAATGCCGCCGGTGTTACCGGTGGCGACGTTGTCATACACGTCGGCGTCGATGGTGTTCTCGATCTCGATCCCGGCGACGTTGCGCTCGGCGCGGCTGTTGCGCACCACCACGTTGCGCGATTGGCCAACATAAATGCCGGCATCAGAGGCGCCGATGGCCACCGCGCCGTCGATCAGGGTGTTCTCGGTCTGCACCGGGTAGATGCCGTAGGCGCCGTTCTCAGTGGCAGGGCCGTTGGTCCACTCGGTGCGCACGCGGCGGATGATGATGTTCTTGCCGCCCACCACTTTCAGCGAATCGCCTTTGGTGTCCTCGAAGGCGATGTCTTCGATGGTGAAGTCCGAGGCATCCACCAGCAGGCCTTCGGCACCGGACTTCTGTCCTTTGAAGTTGAGGACGGTCTTGTCCATGCCCGCGCCCTTGATGGTCACACCGCTGACTTTCAGGCTCAGGCTGCGATCAAGCTGGTAGGTGCCGGCCGGGATCTCGATCACCGTGCCAGGCTTGGCCTTGATCAGTTGGGTTTGCAGGTCCTTCTGGAAATCCAGGTTGGCCACCGGGGCCGGTTCTTCGCCGCAAGCGGCGAGCAGCACAGACAGGGTAAACACGGAAAGCGGGGCAAGGCGCATGGCAATCTCCAGCGTTTTTCTTATTAAGTGGAACGATAGTACCAAGTAATAAGAAAAAGCCAAGCCTGCACCACCCTATTCGCGCCGCCCGACCAACAGCCAGCCTACGCAGAGCGTCACGCATCCGTTACCATCGCCGGCAATTTAGTGAAGAGATGCGGCATGTATATCTATCGATTGGTGCTGATCCTGGTGGTGGGGATCTACCTGTTCTCCCCGGCCATCATGGACTGGTGGATCGACCCCAATGGGGCCTGGTACCGCCCCTACCTGCTGTGGCTGATCCTGATAGTCGTGACCTTTATCCTTCAGAGCCAACGTGATGCTGACGAGCTTTAGCCTGAGCCAGCTGATTCTGATCAGCGCGGCCTACCTTCTTATTCTGTTTGGCGTGGCCTGGATCAGTGAGCACGGCCTGATTCCACGCTGGGTGATCCGCCATCCATTGACCTACACCCTGTCGCTCGGCGTCTATGCCAGCGCCTGGGCCTTCTATGGCACCGTGGGGCTGGCCTACCAATACGGCTACGGTTTTCTCGCCAGTTACCTCGGGGTGTCCGGGGCGTTTCTGCTGGCGCCGGTGCTGCTCTACCCGATTCTACGCATCACCCGTACTTACCAGCTGTCATCGCTGGCCGACCTGTTTGCCTTCCGCTTTCGCAGCACCTGGGCCGGCGCCCTGAGCACCGTGTTTATGCTGGTGGGCGTGCTGCCTTTGCTGGCCCTGCAGATTCAGGCGGTGGCCGACTCCATCGGCATTCTCACCCGCGAGCCGGTGCAGGAGCGCGTGGCATTGGCCTACTGCGGGCTGATCATTCTGTTCACCATCCTGTTCGGCGCGCGGCATATCGCCACCCGCGAGAAACATGAAGGCCTGGTGTTCGCCATCGCTTTCGAGTCGGTGGTCAAACTGGTGGCGATCAGCGCCATCGGCCTGTACGCGCTGTATGGTGTGTTCGACGGCCCGCAGGACCTGCAATCCTGGCTGGTGCAGAACCAGTCGTCGCTGACCAGCCTGCACACGCCGCTGCAGGAAGGCCCTTGGCGCACCCTGCTGCTGGTGTTTTTCGCCTCGGCTATCGTCATGCCGCACATGTACCACATGACCTTTACCGAGAACCTCAACCCGCGTGCCATGGTCAGCGCCAGCTGGGGTCTGCCGCTGTTCCTGCTGCTGATGAGCCTGGCGGTGCCGCTGATCCTCTGGGCTGGGCTGAAACTGGGCGCCACCACCAACCCGGAATACTTCACCCTCGGCGTCGGCATCGCGGTCAACAGCCAGACCCTGGCACTGATTGCCTATGTCGGCGGGCTGGCAGCATCCAGCGGGCTGATCATCGTCAGCACCCTGGCCTTGTCAGGCATGGTGCTCAACCATGTGGTGCTGCCGCTGTACCAGCCACCCTCGGAAGGCAATATCTACCGCTGGCTGAAGTGGACGCGGCGCGCGCTGATCCTGCTGATCATCATGGCCGGTTACGGCTTCTATCTATTACTCGGTGCCGAACAGGACCTGGCCAATCTCGGCATCGTCGCCTTCGTCGCCACCTTGCAGTTCCTCCCCGGCGTACTGTCGGTGCTGTACTGGCCGACCGCCAACCGCAAAGGCTTTATCGCCGGGCTGCTGGCGGGTGTCGGTGTGTGGGTGGTGAGCATGCTGCTGCCGATGCTCGGCAACCTGCAGGGTTTCTACCTGCCCTGGTTCAACGTCATCTATGTGCTGGATGACAGCAGCTGGCACCTGGCCGCCATTGGCTCGCTGGCCGCCAACGTGTTGGTGTTCACCCTGGTCTCGCTGTTTACCGAAGCCAGCCCGGAGGAAAAGAGCGCTGCCGAAGCCTGCGCCGTGGATAACGTGCGCCGCCCGCAACGCCGTGAACTGCTGGCTGCCTCGCCGCAGGAGTTTGCCGCGCAACTGGCCAAACCGCTGGGGGCGAAAACGGCCCAGCACGAAGTCGAGCAAGCCCTGCGCGACCTGCATCTGCCCTTCGATGAAGGCCGCCCCTATGCCCTGCGCCGCCTGCGCGACCGCATCGAGGCCAACCTCTCCGGCCTGATGGGCCCCAGCGTGGCCCAGGACATCGTCGAAACCTTCCTGCCTTATAAAGCTGGCAGCGAAACCTACGTCACCGAAGACATCCACTTTATCGAGAACCGCCTGGAGGACTACCACTCGCGCCTCACGGGCCTGGCCGCCGAACTCGACACCCTGCGCCGTTACCACCGTCAGACGCTGCAGGAGCTGCCCATGGGCGTCTGTTCGCTGGCCAAGGATCAGGAGATCCTGATGTGGAACAAGGCCATGGAAGAGCTCACCGAAATCCCCGCGCAGCGTGTGGTCGGCTCGCGCCTGAATACCCTGGGCGAGCCCTGGCGCGGCTTGCTGGAACGGTTTATCGAACTGCCCGACGAGCACCTGCACAAACAGCGTCTGGCCCTCGACGGCCAGACCCGCTGGCTCAACCTGCACAAGGCGGCCATCGACGAGCCCCTGGCGCCGGGTAACAGCGGCCTGGTGCTGCTGGTTGAAGACCTCACGGAAACCCAGATGCTCGAAGACAAGCTGGTGCACTCCGAGCGCCTGGCTTCTATCGGTCGCCTGGCCGCCGGGGTGGCGCATGAAATTGGCAACCCGATCACCGGCATCGCCTGCCTGGCGCAGAACCTGCGCGAAGAGCGCGAAGGCGACCCGGAGCTGACCGAGATCAGCGAGCAGATCATCGAGCAGACCAAACGCGTGTCACGCATCGTTCAGTCGCTGATGAGCTTTGCCCATTCCGGCAGCCACCAGAACAGCGAAGAACCGGTGTGCCTGGCGCAGGTCGCCCAGGATGCCATCGCCCTGCTGGCGCTCAACCGGCGCAGTGTCGAAGTGCAGTTTTTCAACCTCTGCGACTCCGACCACTGGGTGGTCGGTGACCCGCAACGCCTGGCCCAGGTACTGATCAACCTGCTCTCCAACGCCCGCGATGCCTCACCAGCGGGCAGCGCGATCAGGGTCAAGAGCGAGCGTTTCGAGCACACCGTCGACCTGATCGTCGAGGATGAAGGCAGCGGTATTCCCAAGGCGATCATCGACCGCCTGTTCGAACCCTTCTTCACCACCAAGGACCCGGGCAAAGGTACGGGGCTGGGCCTTGCACTGGTCTATTCGATCGTGGAAGAGCATTATGGACAGATAACAATCGACAGCCCGGCCGACCCCGAGCTCCAACGTGGCACCCGTATCCGGGTCAGCCTGCCGCGACATGTCGAGACGACGTCCATAGCGACTTAAACCAGCTACCAGCGAGCATGCCTGCCAGGCCCTTTAGCCCAGCGGCATGCCCCGAGACCGTCGAGAGACCGAATTGATGCCTCATATTTTGATCGTCGAAGACGAAACCATTATCCGCTCTGCCTTGCGTCGCCTGCTGGAACGTAACCAATACGAAGTCAGCGAAGCCGGCTCGGTACAGGAAGCGCAAGAGCGCTTCAGCATCCCCAGTTTCGACCTGATCGTCAGCGACCTGCGCCTGCCGGGCGCGCCCGGCACCGAGCTGATCAAGCTCGGCCAAGGCACCCCGGTGCTGATCATGACCAGTTACGCCAGCCTGCGATCAGCGGTCGACTCTATGAAGATGGGTGCAGTGGATTACATCGCCAAACCTTTCGACCACGACGAAATGCTCCAGGCCGTGGCGCGCATCCTGCGCGATCACCAGCAGGCCAAGAGTGCGCCGGCACCGACCACCAGTGCGGCAAAAGCCAACACCGACAAGGTGGTGGACAACAGCAATGGCGAAATCGGCATCATCGGCTCCTGCGCCGCCATGCAGGAGATGTACAGCAAGATTCGCAAGGTCGCGCCCACTGACTCCAACGTGCTGATCCAGGGTGAGTCCGGCACCGGTAAAGAACTGGTCGCCCGCGCCCTGCACAACCTTTCGCGCCGAGCCAAGGCACCGCTGATTTCGGTGAACTGCGCGGCCATCCCGGAAACCCTGATCGAATCCGAACTGTTCGGCCACGAAAAAGGTGCCTTTACCGGTGCCAGCGCCGGGCGTGCCGGTCTGGTGGAAGCCGCCGACGGCGGCACCCTGTTCCTCGATGAAATCGGTGAGTTGCCTCTGGAGGCTCAGGCGCGTCTGCTGCGTGTATTGCAGGAAGGCGAGATTCGCCGGGTCGGCTCGGTGCAATCACAGAAAGTCGATGTGCGCCTGATCGCCGCTACCCACCGCGACCTGAAAACCCTGTCGAAGATCGGCCAGTTCCGTGAAGACCTGTATTACCGTCTGCATGTGATCGCCCTGAAACTCCCCGCACTACGCGAGCGTGGGGCCGACGTGATCGAAATCGCCCGTGCCTTCCTGATCCGCCAGAGCAGCCGCCAGGGTCGCCTCGACCTGAGCTTTGCCAGCGACGCCGAACAGGCCATCCGCCATTACCCTTGGCCGGGTAACGTGCGTGAGCTGGAGAACGCCATCGAGCGCGCGGTGATTCTCTGCGAAGGCAACAGCATCTCGGCCGAGCTGCTGGGCATCGATATCGAGCTGGATGACCTTGAGGACGACTTTACCGGTCTGCCTGCCCAGAGCAACGGCCTGGGGCATGAGCCGAGCGAACCGACCGAAGATCTGTCCCTGGAAGACTACTTTCAGCACTTCGTTCTGGAACACCAGGACCACATGACCGAGACCGAACTGGCCCGCAAACTCGGTATCAGCCGTAAGTGCTTATGGGAACGTCGCCAACGCCTGGGTATTCCACGGCGCAAATCTTCGGGGGCAACCGCAGGCTAGAGCCCTGCGTGTGGGTGACAGATGTGTGCGCCAGAGGTTCCCCAGTCTGTTACCCATCCAACACTTAGTAACAAAAGCCGGGTCTTATGGTAACGAGAACCCGGCTTTTTTATGCCTACCCGCCACCCCATAAACACCCCAAACCATTGTTTTTAAAGGAATTAAAAAAACTGGCACGGGTTCTGCTTTATTGCTGGCACAACAACAATAACAAGCATGACCCTGAATAATAAAAATAAGACACATCGACTCCAGCACAACAAAAACAATAACGCGGAGGCGCAGCTAACTGATTCTTTTGGAACGGAATTGCCTTTGGGGTTCGCCCCAAAACCAGGCTGAGAATAATAAAACTGCCCTAAGGCAGCGCCGGAACTGGTTGGGTCACTGTGTGATCATGGCAGCGTCAGCATCCAAAGCAATCCGTTTGCTCTTAATTCCCGACCTGGGAAGGTTTCCAAAGGTCCTTGACTGGATGGAACGGGCAAATCAACAAAAACAACAAGCCCGCCATAATAATAAAAATAGAGCACGCACCAATTTGGGGGGGAGCTTCGGCTCCCCCAGTAGCTTCCAACTCCCCGCCTGTAACCCTCTCTTGCCTTTTCCTGCAGTAACTCCCGAAATTCCCGACTCAATGCTAGAATCCGCGCCATTCCTGCGGCCGGCATATACTCTGGCCAGTCATTTAGTCAAACAGTGCCTCCCATGCTGAAAAAGCTGTTCAAGTCCTTCCGTACCCCCATTCGTCGTGGCAAACACTCGCACAGCACGCCTGAAGTGCTGAGCCGCAGTCAGCACCCGATCGAGCGCGGTGAAATCAGCCGTTACGCCATCAGCGTGGTCGAACGCCTGCAACAGGCCGGCTACCAGGCCTACCTGGTCGGTGGCTGCGTGCGCGACCTGCTGCTGGATATCGAGCCCAAGGACTTTGACGTCGCGACCAGCGCCACACCCGAGCAGGTGCGCGCCGAGTTCCGTAACGCGCGAGTAATCGGTCGCCGCTTCAAGTTGGTTCATGTGCATTTCGGCCGTGAAATCATCGAAACGGCAACCTTCCGCGCCAACCACCCCGAAGGCGATGAAGAAGAAAACAGCAACCTGTCATCGCGCAACGAAAGCGGACGCATTTTGCGCGACAACGTTTACGGCACCCTCGAAGACGATGCCCAGCGTCGCGATTTCACCATCAATGCGCTGTACTACGACCCCGTCACTGAACGCATTCTCGATTACGCCAATGGCGTGCACGACATTCGCAACCACCTGATCCGTCTGATCGGTGACCCAACCCAGCGCTACCAGGAAGACCCGGTGCGTATGCTGCGGGCCGTGCGCTTCGCCGCCAAGCTGGACTTCGACATCGAGAAACACAGCGCCGCGCCGATCTACAAACTGGCCCCGCTACTCGGCGGAATCCCCGCCGCGCGCCTGTTCGATGAAGTGCTCAAGCTGTTCCTCGCCGGTTACGCGGTGTACACCTACGAACTGCTGGTCGACTACGGTTTGTTCGGCCAGCTGTTCCCGGCCAGTGCCGAAGCGTTGAAGCACAACCCGGACTACACCGATTTACTGATCCGCAATGCCCTGGACAACACCGACCTGCGTATCCATCAGGGCAAGACCGTCACCCCGGCTTTCCTCCTGGCGGCGCTGCTCTGGCCTGCGCTGCCGGCCCGCGTGATCAAGCTACAGGAGCGCGGCATGCCGCCGATCCCGGCCATGCAGGAAGCCGCTCACGAGCTGATCAGCGAACAGTGCCAGCGCATCGCCGTACCTAAGCGCTTTACCATGCCTATCCGTGAAATCTGGGACATGCAAGAGCGCCTGCCACGTCGCAGCGGCAAGCGTGCCGACATGCTCTTGGAAAACCCACGCTTCCGCGCCGGTTACGACTTCCTCCTGCTGCGTGAAAGCGCCGGTGAAGAAACTGGCGGGCTGGGTGACTGGTGGACCCGTTATCAGGACGTTAGTGATAGCGAGCGCCGCAACATGATTCGCGACCTCAGCAGCAAGGACGATGGCCCAGGCGCACCACGCAAGCGCAAACGCAGTAACAGCAAGCGCAAGCGTGGCCCCGCCAGTGATGCTGGCAGCCCTGCTGCAGGTGAGTGATGACGCGCGCTTACATCGGCCTGGGCAGCAATCTGGCGACCCCGCTCCAGCAACTGCGCAGCGCCCTGGCCGCCCTGGCCGCCCTGCCGCAAACGCATCTGATTGCGCAATCTGCCTTCTATGCCAGTGATCCGCTGGGCCCGGCGGATCAGCCGCGCTATGTAAATGCCGTTGCCGCACTGGACACCACACTCAGCCCACTGGCCCTGCTTGATGCGCTGCAGGCTATCGAACTGGAACAGGGCCGTACGCGCAAGGCTGAACGCTGGGGGCCGCGCACGCTCGATCTGGATATCCTGTTGTTCGGTGATCTACAACTCGATGAGCCGCGCCTGATCGTGCCGCATTACCACATGCACGCCCGCGCCTTTGTTCTCTATCCACTGGCCGAGATTGCCCCTGACCTGCAGCTGCCGGATGGTCGCGCGCTGAGCGAGCTGCTGGACGCCTGCCCTTATACGGGCCTGGAACGCCTCAGCGCAGCCGCGCAGACCTGAAACCGATCAACCGCGACTGCCGAGTCATGCCTGCGCCGTTGCACTAACCTCGAAGTCAGGCAGGCACATTGGCGGTAACGCCAGTAACAGGCCGGTAACACCCGCAATTGACTTCGAGCCCCCCCATCAGGACTATAGGCGTCCCGTTGCCCCGCACCGGTGCAATTCGAGGCCAATGCAGGCCAACTTGAAGCAGCACAACTGCTGACTGAACGCCTGAGTGAGGACAGTTTTCATGCCTGATGTAACCCTGACCACCCTGCAAAGCCTCAAGCAGAGCGGCGAGAAAATCGCCATGCTGACCTGCTATGACGCCACGTTCGCCCAAACGGCCTGCCAGGCCGGTGTCGATGTGCTGCTGGTGGGCGATTCCCTCGGCATGGTCTTGCAAGGCCATGACAGCACGCTGCCCGTTACTGTCGCCGACATGGCGTACCACACCGCCAGCGTCAAACGTGGCAACCAGGGCGCGCTGATTCTCGCCGACCTGCCCTTTATGGCCTACGCCACTCTTGAGCAAGCCCTGAACAACAGCGCCGCGCTGATGCAGGCCGGCGCGCACATGGTCAAGCTGGAAGGTGCCGCCTGGCTGGCTGAGCCGATTCACCAATTGGCCGAACGTGGTGTACCGGTCTGCGCCCACCTGGGCTTGACCCCACAGGCAGTGAATATCCTTGGTGGTTATAAAGTGCAGGGCCGCCAGGAAGCCCAGGCCCGGCAGATGCGCGCCGACGCCATGGCCCTGGAACAGGCCGGCGCCGCCATGCTGCTGCTGGAATGCGTGCCCAGCGAACTGGCTGCAGAAATCAGCCAGGCAGTGAAAATCCCGGTGATCGGCATCGGTGCTGGCGTGGCCACCGACGGCCAGGTGCTGGTACTGCACGACATGCTCGGCCTGTCGCTGAGCGGCCGTACGCCGAAGTTCGTGAAGAATTTCATGGCCGGCCAGAGCAGCATCCAGAACGCCATCAGCGCTTATGTCAAAGCGGTCAAAGACCAGAGCTTCCCAGCAGCCGAACACGGATTTTCTGCATGAACACAGTTAAAAGCGTGCGCGAGTTGCGCGCCGCTGTCGCCCAGGCGCGCGCCGAAGGCAAACAGATCGCCTTCGTGCCGACCATGGGCAACTTGCACGCAGGCCACGCTGCACTGGTGGAAAAAGCCGCCCAGCGCGCCGACTTCGTGGTCGCCAGTATCTTCGTCAATCCGTTGCAGTTCGGCCCCAGCGAAGACCTCGACAAATACCCGCGCACCCTGCTCGCGGACCAGGAGAAGCTGGTCGAAGCCGGCTGCCACCTGCTGTTCACCCCGGATGTAGAAGAAATGTACCCCAGCGGTATGGACGGCCAGACCCGCGTCAGCGTGCCCGGTGTGTCCGAAGGCCTGTGCGGCGCCAGTCGTCCTGGGCACTTCGAAGGGGTCGCCACGGTGGTGAGCAAGCTGTTCAACATGGTGCAGCCGGACCTGGCGATTTTTGGCCAGAAGGATTTCCAGCAACTGGCAGTGATCCGCACCCTGGTGCGTGACCTGAATATGCCGATCCAGATTATCGGTGAACCCACCGTACGCGCCGACGACGGCCTGGCACTGTCTTCGCGCAACGGTTACCTGACGGCCGAGCAACGTGCTGCCGCGCCCGTGCTGTACCGCACCCTGCGCGAGATGGCCGCCGCCATCCAGGCAGGCGAACGTGACTACGCCAAGCTGATTCATGCCGCCCAGACACAGCACAGCGCCGTCGGCTTTCGCCCTGACTACCTGGAAGTGCGTGAAGCCAACGGCTTGCGCCCGGCTACAGCCGATGATCAGCACCTGGTGATTCTGCTGGCCGCTTTTATCGGCAGCACCCGGCTGATCGACAACCTGGCATTTGAGCTCGATACTTCCGCCTGAGAACAGGCATTGACTGACCGCTGCACACACCGCCTTGGCAACCTGAGCGGTTTGCAGGGGTCTACTTAAGCAGGCTTGCCAACCGCACCTGCCAGCTACACTCCAGGCCCGGATCACTCCGGGCCTTTTTACATGATTGATTAGCCGCACCCAGGAAAGGAACACGCACCAATGGCTTACTACCAGCAGCCGCATGATGTCACCAACCTGCCCGCCTGGCAGGCACTGCGCGAACATCGCCAGCAGATGAACGACTTCAGCCTGCGCGAGGCCTTCGCCAGTGATCCGCAGCGCTTCTCGCGGTTCTCCCTGAGCGGCTGCGGGCTGCTGCTGGATTACTCGAAAAACCTGGTCAACGACACGACTCTGCAACTTCTGGTGCAACTGGCCGAGCAAAGCCAACTGGGCGAATCCATCCAGGCGCTGTTCAAGGGCGAGCAGGTCAACGCCTCGGAAGGCCGCGCGGCCCTGCACACAGCCTTGCGCAGCCCGATTGGTCGCAGTCTGAAACTCGATGGCGTAGACCTGATTCCCCAGGTGCACCGCGTGCTCAACCAGATGACCGAGTTGGTCAGCCGCATCCACAGCGGCCTGTGGCGCGGCTACAGCGACAAACCGATCACCGAAGTGGTGAACATCGGCATCGGCGGCTCGTTCCTCGGCCCGCAGCTGGTATCCGAGGCGCTGCGCCCCTTTACCCAGCGCGGCGTGCGTTGCCATTACCTGGCCAATATTGACGGCAGTGAATTCCGCGAGTTGACCGCCCGCCTGAATCCGCAGACCACCCTTTTTATCGTCTCGTCGAAATCCTTCGGCACCCTGGAAACCCTGAAGAACGCCCTCGCTGCCCGCGACTGGTACCTGGCCCTGGGCGGCCCGGAAGCCGAACTGCACAAGCACTTTATTGCGGTCACCAGCAACCAGAAAGCCGCCATCGCGTTCGGTATCAAGGCAGAAAACATCTTCCCGATGTGGGACTGGGTCGGCGGGCGTTACTCGCTGTGGTCGGCCATCGGCCTGCCGATCGCCCTGGCCATCGGTATTTCCAACTTTAAGGAACTGCTGGCTGGCGCCTACGCCATGGACCAGCACTTCACCCAGGCGCCGCTGGCGGAAAACATGCCCGTACTGATGGCCCTACTGGGCATCTGGTATGGCAATTTCTGGGGCGCGAAAAGCCAGGCGATTCTGCCCTACGACCACTACCTGCGTAACTTCACCAAGCATTTGCAGCAGCTGGATATGGAATCCAACGGCAAGAGCGTGCGCCAGGACGGCAGCCCCGTGGACTTCAGCACCGGGCCGGTGATCTGGGGCGGCGTGGGCTGTAACGGCCAACACGCGTATCACCAGTTGCTGCACCAGGGCACCGAGCTGATCCCGGCGGACTTTATTGTCCCGGTCAACAGCTTCAGCCCGCTAGCCGACCATCACCAATGGCTGTTCGCCAACTGCCTGTCGCAGAGCCAGGCCTTGATGCACGGCAAGACTCGCGAGGAAGCCGAAGCCGAGTTGCGCGCCAAGGGTCTCGACGAGAGCGAAGTGCAACGCCTGGCACCGCACAAGGTGATCCCCGGTAACCGCCCGAGCAATATCCTCGCGCTGAACCGGGTCGACCCGTTCAACCTCGGCGCGCTGGTGGCGCTGTATGAGCACAAGGTGTTCGTACAGAGCGCCATCTGGGGCATCAACGCCTTCGACCAATGGGGCGTCGAGCTGGGCAAGGAGCTCGGCCAGGGCGTCTACCAGCGCCTCACCGGTCAGCTCGACGAGCCTGCCAGCGATGCCTCGACCCAGGGACTGATCCAGCACTTCCGCGAGCGCCATCGCGGCTAAGCAACACGGCCAAGCGCAGGGCCAGCACTTGAACCAAGCATCCGCTTGGTTCACCCTACGAGCATCGCGGAACACAACAACAAGGACCCGCCATGTTCGAAATCACTCGCCACCCTGTGCCCGATGCTGTGCGCCAGCGCGCCCACCTGGATAACGACGACTACCTGCGTCTGTACCAGCAATCGATCGAGCAACCGGAAACCTTCTGGGCCGAGCAGGCCAAGGCCTTTCTTGACTGGAGCAAACCCTGGACCAGCGTGCAGCAGGGCGACCTGCTCAGCGGTTCAGGCTCGTGGTTCAAGGGCGGGCAACTGAACGTCAGCTACAACTGCATCGACCGTCACCTGGAAAAACGCGGCGAGCAAATTGCACTGATCTGGGAAGGCGACAACCCCAGCGAATCGGCGCACATCACCTACAAGAAGCTGCACCATAACGTCAGCCGCCTGGCCAACGTGCTGAAAAGCCGTGGGGTAAAAAAGGGCGATCGGGTGTGCATCTACATGCCGATGATCCCCGAGGCCACCTACGCCATGCTCGCCTGCACGCGCATCGGCGCGGTGCATTCGGTGGTGTTTGGCGGTTTCTCCCCGGACGCATTGCGTGACCGCATCCTGGATGCCGATTGCCGCACGGTGATCACCGCCGATGAAGGCGTGCGTGGCGGCAAGTACGTGGCGCTCAAGGCCAACGTCGACAAGGCGCTGCAGAGCTGCCCGGCCGTCAGCACAGTGGTGGTGATCGAGCGTACTCAGGGCGAGATCAGCTGGGTCGACGGCCGCGACATCTGGTACCACGAAGCGCTGCGTGAAGCCTCAGGCGACTGCCCACCAGAGCCGATGGATGCCGAAGATCCGCTGTTTATCCTCTACACATCGGGATCGACCGGTAAGCCAAAAGGCGTGCTGCACAGCACCGGTGGCTACTTGCTGATGGCGGCGATGACCCACAAGTACGTATTCGACTACCACGAAGGCGATATCTACTGGTGCACCGCCGACGTCGGCTGGGTCACCGGGCACAGCTATATCGTCTACGGCCCACTGGCCAACGGCGCGACCAGCCTGATCTTCGAAGGCGTACCCAATTATCCCACCGCCTCGCGCTTCTGGCAGGTGATCGACAAACATCAGGTGAACATCTTCTACACCGCGCCCACCGCCCTGCGTGCGCTGATGCGTGAGGGCACTGGCCCGGTCGAATGCACCGAGCGCACCAGCCTGCGCCTGCTCGGCAGCGTCGGCGAGCCGATCAACCCGGAAGCCTGGGAGTGGTATTACAACGTGGTCGGCGAACGCCGCTGCCCGATCGTCGATACTTGGTGGCAGACCGAAACCGGCGCGATCCTGATCACCCCGCTGCCCGGTGCCACCGACCTCAAACCCGGCTCGGCAACCCGGCCGTTTTTCGGCGTGCAGCCGGTGCTGCTGGATGAACAGGGTAAGGAAATCGATGGCCCCGGCTCAGGCGTGCTGGCGATCAAGGACAGCTGGCCGAGTCAGATCCGCAGCGTCTACGGCGACCACCAGCGGATGATCGACACCTATCTGAAGCCCTACCCCGGTTACTACTTCAGCGGCGACGGCGCGCGCCGCGACGAGGACGGTTACTACTGGATCACTGGGCGGGTGGACGATGTGATCAACGTCTCCGGCCACCGCATTGGCACCGCCGAGGTGGAAAGCGCCCTGGTGCTGCACGACGCAGTGGCCGAAGCCGCCGTGGTCGGTTACCCGCACGACCTCAAGGGCCAGGGTATCTACGCCTTCGTCACACCGATGAACGGCGTGGAAATCAACGACGCGCTAAAGAAGGAACTGCTGGCCCTGGTCGGCAAGGAAATCGGCAGTTTCGCCAAGCCCGAACTGATCCAGTGGGCCCCCGGCCTGCCGAAGACCCGTTCGGGCAAGATCATGCGACGTATCCTGCGCAAGATCGCCTGCAACGAGTTGGAAAACATGGGCGACACCTCGACCCTGGCCGACCCGACTGTGGTCGACGGCTTGATCGAACAGCGCCTGAACCGATAACCGCGCCAGGGTATAGGGTGGATCAAGGTGCGTAGCTGACGCTCTGCTCATCCACCAAAAGCCCCGCAATGGAGCGCCACTCGGTGGATCGCTAAAGCGCGATCCACCCTATACCTGCATACGAACAGCCTATTCCATGGAATTTCTGCGCCGCCGTATCGAAAGCCAAGTCCTTAGCCTGAGCGGTATCGCCCTCGGCCAGATCGACTTCGAAAACCCCAAGGGCGACCCTGGCCTGTTCGGCCCGGACTCGGTGAGCTGGCAGGTACATGGCGACTTCACCAGCATGCTGATCGGCGGCATCAGCGCCCTGCTCCTACAAGCCCTGCATCCACTGGCATTGGCCGGCGTGTGGGATCACTCGAACTTTCGTGACGACCTGCTCGGCCGCTTGCGGCGCACCGGGCAGTTTATTTCCGGCACCACCTACGGCGCGCGCGCCGATGCCGACTGGCTGATCGACAAGGTCAAGACCATTCACCTCAAGGTCGTTGGTACCGCCCCGGACGGCCGCGCCTATGCCGCCAGTGACCCAGCACTGCTGACCTGGGTGCATGTGGCCGAGGTGCACAGCTTCCTCCAGGCTCACCTGCGTTACCGCAACCCACAGCTGAGCGAGACGGCCCAGGATCGCTACTACGCGGAAATTGCGCTGATCGCCGAACGTCTGGGCGCGACTCAGGTGCCGCGCTCACGCGCCGAGGTCGCCGCCTACCTGGCAACTGTGCGCCCCGAGTTGCGCTGCGACGAACGCTCGCTGGAGATCCTGCGCATCCTGCTCAACGCGCCGGCACCTAGCACCCTCGCCGCGCCGGCGGCCAAGCTGCTAATGCAGGCCGGCATAGACCTGCTGCCAGCGTGGGCCCAACAGATGCTCGGTCAGCAGATCAGCCCGGCACGCAGCCGGATGATCCACAGCGGCGTACACAGCCTGGCTCCCGTGCTGCGCTGGGCGGTACGCGGCGGCGCTATCCACCGTGCGTGCAAACGTTTGCAGTTGCCCCCGCGCGGCTGACCGGCCAGTTCGCGTGCTGGCCGTGAACAAAGCCGCTGTGCCAACATAGCGACCTTTCGCGGCCCGCCGCGCCTGTCATTTGTGAGGATCGCGTTATGCAAGACGTCGTCATCGTTGCCGCCACCCGCACCGCCATCGGCAGCTTCCAGGGTTCGCTGGCGAATATCCCAGCCCCCGAGCTGGGCGCCGCGGTCATCCGCCGCCTGCTGGAACAAACTGGTCTGGACGGCGCGCAGGTCGATGAAGTGATTCTTGGCCAGGTACTCACCGCAGGCTCCGGGCAGAACCCGGCGCGTCAGGCCGTTATCCTCGCCGGCCTGCCGCATGCCGTGCCGGCACTGACCCTGAACAAGGTCTGCGGTTCGGGCCTGAAAGCCCTGCACCTGGGCGCTCAGGCGATCCGCTGCGGAGACGCCGACGTGATCATCGCCGGCGGTATGGAAAATATGAGTCTGGCCCCTTACGTGATGCCCGGCGCGCGCACCGGCCTGCGCATGGGTCACGGCAAGGTCATCGACACCATGATCAGCGATGGCCTGTGGGATGCCTTCAACGACTACCACATGGGTATCACCGCCGAAAACCTGGTCGACAAGTACGAAATCAGCCGCGAAGCACAGGACGCCTTCGCCGCCGCCTCGCAGCAGAAAGCCGTGGCCGCCATCGAAGCCGGACGCTTTGTCGATGAAATCACCCCGATCCTGATTCCGCAGCGCAAAGGCGACCCAGTGGCCTTCGCCACTGATGAGCAGCCGCGCGCCGGGACTACGGCCGAAAGCCTGGGCAAACTCAAGCCAGCCTTCAAGAAGGACGGCAGCGTCACCGCCGGCAACGCCTCAAGCCTGAATGACGGTGCAGCGGCCGTGCTGCTGATGAGCGCAGACAAAGCCAGGGCCCTCGGTTTGCCGGTACTGGCAAAGATCGCCAGCTACGCCAACGCCGGCGTCGACCCGGCAATCATGGGTATCGGCCCGGTCTCGGCGACCAAACGCTGCCTGGAGAAAGCTGGCTGGCAACTGGCCGACCTCGACCTGATCGAAGCCAACGAAGCCTTCGCCGCCCAGGCCCTTTCGGTGGGCAAAGAGCTGAACTGGGATGCCAGCAAGGTCAACGTCAACGGCGGCGCCATCGCCCTTGGCCATCCGATTGGCGGCTCCGGCTGCCGCGTGCTGGTCACCCTGCTGCACGAGATGATCAAGCGCGACGCCAAGAAAGGCCTCGCCACCCTGTGCATCGGTGGCGGCCAGGGCGTGGCACTGGCGATCGAACGCAACTAAGCCTTAGGGTGGATCACGCTTCATCACTCCACCGCTAGAGTGGAGGTAAACAGAACATCCACCCGACACACTGCATCAAAACAACGCCGGCAAACGCCGGCGTTTTTCTTGGTAAACTGCGCGCCCTCCTTACTCAGAGTCGCCGTGCATGCCCGCTCTCGATCAGGCGCTGCGCGCCGCACTGCATAATCGTCAGAACCTGCTGGCCGAACTGCATCAGCAAGGTACGGACTGCTATCGCCTGTTCCATGGCAGCCAGGAAGGTGCTGGAGGTCTGACCATCGACCGTTACGGCCCACAACTGCTGGTGCAGAGTTTTCACCAGAACCTGAGCCGCGATGAACTGCTGCATCTGGCCGAACAGTGCCAGGCCGGCCTCGGCACCCCGTTGCTGCTGGTGTACAACGACCGCTCCCAGGGCAATTCGCGCATTGATCGCAGCGACCCGGTCTATCAGGCCGAACCGGCTGCACTGGAAGACCTGATTGGCCACGAATGGGGCCTCAACTACCGCGTGCGCGGCCGCCATGCAGGGCAGGACCCGCTGCTGTTCCTCGACCTGCGCAACGCCCGTGGCTGGGTCAAAGCGCACAGCGCCGGTAAATCCGTACTCAACATGTTCGCCTACACCTGCGGCGTTGGCTTGAGCGCAGCGGCCGGTGGGGCCCGCGAAGTCGTAAACCTGGATTTTGCCGAAGGTAATCTGGCGGTCGGCCGCGAGAATGGTGTACTCAACCCTGAGTTACCGGCCATGCAATTTGTCCAGTCGGACTACTTCCCGGCGATTCGCCAATTGGCCGGCCTGCCGATCAATACCCGGCGCGGACAGAAACTGCCGCACTACCCGCGCCTGGAACAACGCCAGTTCGATCTGGTGCTGCTTGACCCGCCCGCCTGGGCCAAGAGCGCTTTCGGCACCGTCGACCTGCTGCGCGATTACCAGAGCTTGCTCAAGCCGGCGATTCTCGCCACCGCCGAAGACGGCGTGCTGATCTGCTGCAACAACCTGGCAAAAGTCGCCCTCAGCGATTGGCGCGAACAGGTGCTGCGCTGTGCGGAAAAACTTGGCCGCCCGGTGCGTGACTGGCAAGTGCTACAGCCCGCCAGCGACTTCCCCTCGCAAGATGGCCAACCGCCGCTGAAAACCCTGATCCTGCAGTTCTAAGCCACCCGCAGCGTTAAGAAAATCCCCACGCAGAGCCTCTGCGGAACTGCGCACGCGTGCCATACTCCAAGGCACTTCTCGTCGGGACAGATGACGTTCATATGCTTAAAGGAATAAAGCGCGCTGCCAGCGCCATTGCCATTGCCGTTGCTCTCTACAGCCTGCTCGGCTTTCTGATTCTGCCCGGTATCGGCCTGCGTATCGCCAATCAGCAACTGGCGCAGTACGCCGCGGTACCGGCGTCCCTACAACGCCTGCAACTCAACCCGTTCAGCCTCGAAGTCAGCCTCTGGGGCCTGCAGATTGGCGAAGCCGAGCAGCAGCAGATCGCTTTTGAACGGCTGTATGCCAACCTGCAACTCGACAGCCTGTGGAGCGGCGTGCTGCATCTGGACGACATCGAGCTGGACAAGCCACACAGCGAAATTCTCTTCAGCCAGGATGGTCAGCTCAACCTGACGCAGTTGTTCAAGCTGCCCGCCAGCCCGCAACCGGCTGTCGAAGAGCCGGCTGGAGAACCCTTTCCGCTGCGGATTGCGCGGATCAAGCTGAGCGGCGGCAACGTGCACTTTCAAGACCAGCGCCCCAGCGAGCCCATAGAGTTTCTCTACGACGACCTCAACCTCGAACTGTTCAACCTCAGCACCCTGCCCGACGACAATGCCGACATGAGCCTGGTAGCCACCGGCCCTACCGGCGGGAGGATCGACTGGACCGGGCGTATCAGCCTGGTGCCGATCAGTTCCAGTGGCAGCCTGAAAGTCACCGACGGCAAGCTGAAAGCCTTCTGGCCCTATGTGCGTGATGCCGTGCCGCTGGTTCTGGAAGATGGCAGCATCAACCTCAGCAGCGATTACAGCCTGAACCTGTCCAAAGGCACCGAATTGCTGCTGAGCAACACCCAGCTCAACCTCAACAGCTTTGCCATCAAGAGCCCGGCAGACCAGCCCCTGCTACGCCTGGCCAGCCTGGATATCAGCGAAACCAGCATCGACCTGGCCAAACAGCAGGTCATCGTCGGCAAGATTCGCAGCCAGCAACTGGAAACCTGGGCCGCCCGCGAAGCCGACGGCCAGCTCGACTGGCAAAAGCTACTGGCCAGCCAGCCCGCCAAGCCAGCTCCAGCTCCAGCTCCAGCTCCAGCTCCAGCTCCAAACGAGGGTGATGCGGGGGCCACTGCAACGGCAGAACCCGAGCCGGTAGCCTCCGAGGCGACAACTGCAGAACAAGCCGTGGCTCCACAAACAGCCAGCGCAGAGCAGCCAGAAGAGCCGAGCAAGCCCTGGCAGGTGATTCTTCGCGACGTGCAACTACGCGATTACCAGGTGCATTTGGCAGACCGCGCCGCCGGACCTGAGGTAAAAATCGACCTGGCACCGCTCAACCTTGACCTGAGCGACTTTGACAGCCTGGGCACTTCGCCCTTCACCCTCAAACTCGATACAGGGGTAAACAAGACCGGGCAGATCAAGGCTACGGGGCAAGTGCAACTGAGCCCCACTACCGCCAAACTGCAAGTCGCCACCCGTGATATCGATCTGCGCCTGGCACAGACCTACCTGAGCCCCTTCGTGCGCCTGGAGCTACGCAGCGGAAGGCTTGGCAGCGACCTGGCGGTTGACCTGAAAAGTGTCGAGCCGCTGGTATTCAGCATTGACGGGCAGGCCCAGATCAATCAGTTGCACACCCTCGACACGCTCAAGGATCGCGACTTCCTCAAGTGGCAGCAGGTGTTGGTGGAAGGCCTCGACTATCAACACGGCAAAGGCTTGGTGATCAACCAGGTCAAGCTACAGCAGCCCTATGTGCGCTTTATCATCAACGAAGATTTGACCACCAACATCAACGACCTGCTGGTACCCCAACCCGCCGGCAACAAACCGGCCAATACCGCGGCTGAAAAGCCACTACCGATCCGCATTGGCGGAATCAGCATCAAGGACGGCTCGGCCAACTTCGCCGACTTCAGCCTGCGCCCCAACTTCGCCACAGCCATCGGTCAACTCAACGGCCAGATCGGCAGCCTGGATAACCAGAGCCCGAAAGCGGCCAGCGTCGACATCCAAGGCAAGGTCGATAAATACGCACCGGTCAGCATCAAGGGCAAACTCACCCCGTTTGATCCGCTGAACAGCCTGGATATCGCCACCAGCTTCAAAAATGTCGAGCTGACCACGCTCACGCCCTACTCCGGCAAGTTCGCCGGTTTCCGTATCCGCAAGGGCCGGCTCAACCTCGACCTGCATTACCAGATCGAGAAAGGCAACCTCAATGCAGAGAACAAGTTGCTGCTGGAAGACCTGCAGTTGGGCGAGAAAGTCGACAGCAAGGATGCCATGGACTTGCCGATCCGCCTGGCCGTGGCCCTGCTCAAAGATACCCAAGGCAATATCGAGATCCAGCTACCGGTACAGGGCAACCTCAACAGCCCGGAATTCAGCGTGATGCCGATTGTCTGGCAAACCCTGCGCAATCTGGTACTGCGTGCGGCGCAGGCGCCGTTCAAGTTTATCGGCGGGCTGGTCAGTGGCGGCAGTGATGTCGACCTCAGCACCGTACGCTTCAGCGCAGGTGGCAGCGCGCTTGACGATAATGCACAAAAGACCCTCGACACCCTGGCCAGCGCCCTGAAAGAGCGTCCCACACTGCGCCTTGAAATCGAGGGCATGAGCGCCCAGAGCAGCGATGGCCCGCCATTGGCGGCCGAACGACTGGAGCGTGAATACCAGAGCACCTGGTACAAGATGCTGCAGCGCCGTGGTGACAAGGTACCCGCTGACCCGAGCGAACTGGTGGTGGATGAGGACGATAAAGCCGTGTTGCTTGAAGGCATCTACCGCGCGCGCCTGAAACAGCAGCCGCCGGCAGAGTGGGCCAACCTGGCCGATGAAGAACGCCACGCGAAGATGCGCGAAGGCGTGCTGCAATCCTGGTCGCAAAGCGGCCTGCTGCAACGTCAGCTGGCTCAGGCGCGTGCCGCCGAGATCAAGAACTATCTGGTTGAACGAGGCGGCCTGACGGCAGAACGTATCTACCTGCTGGATGTCAATATGGCACAAGCCGACGCCGATGGCCGCGTCGCCACCACCCTGCACCTGGGTAGCGAATAAGGTAGACGAAGTTGATGCGTACGCGCTCCGTAATCCCGTTGCTCGCCTTGAGCGCAGCAAGCACATTGACGCAGGCTGAAACGCTGCGCTGCGGCAGCCAGTTGGTCAGCCTCGATGACCGCCGTTTCGAGGTGCTGCAAAAGTGCGGCGAGCCGGCTTTTCGCGATTTGGTGGGCTACTCCCTCGGCCCCAATGAACGGCGCGAATACCAGATCGAGGAATGGGTCTACGGCCCGGATAACGGCATGCTCAGCATCCTTACCTTCGAGGGCACGCGCCTGCGCGCCATCGAACGCCGTCGTAGTCGCTAATACTTGCCACGGAAAGCCCACTGATGAAAAAACTGCTTTGTAGCCTTCTGATATTGTTTCCGCTGGGGGCGCACGCCTCATCCACCCTGCGCTGCGACAGCGGCCTGATAAGCCTGGAGGACTCGACCAGCGTAGTCACCAGTAAATGTGGTGAGCCCATCAGCCGAGAGTTTGTTGGCTACCGTGAAGTGCTTGATGCCTATGGTTTTCGTAACGAAGTGGCAGTCGAAGAATGGGCCTACGGCCCGCGCAACGGCATGTACCAGTTTTTGCGCTTCGAGGGTAATCGCCTGGTCAAGATAGAAAGCAAGCGCGGCAGATAATCCCAATACCCACTAAAAAGCCCCGCTGATAAGCCAGCGGGGCTTTTTTACGCCTGATTACAGCTTATTGCTGAAATCACGCAGCTCATCCTGAGCCTTTTCCTTGGTCCAGCCGTAACGCTCCTGCAGCTTGCCTGCCAGGTATTCGCTATGGCCTTCGGCAACATCCAGGTCATCGTCGGTCAGGTTGCCCCAACGCTCCTTGATGCGGCCATTGATCTGCTTCCACTTGCCTTTGATGATATCGGCATTCATTTCACTGTCCTCGTCGTTGAGTGGCGACCAGACGCTGTTACAGCGTCTGGCACACATCCATGGATTACTGAGCAGTTTCCAGGGCTTCGGCGGCTACGGCCTTCACACCTTTGATCTTTCCGGCTTTGGCGATCGCCAGGTCACGCTCAGCCGAGCTGGCCACAATACCGGACAGTGCCACGACCCCCTGATTGGTCTCGACCTTGATGTCGAGGCCGCTCAGGTTGCTATCGGCCAGAAAGGTCGATTTCACCTTGCTGGTGATCCAGGTATCGGAAACCGCATCTTCGGCCTTATCCATCGTTTCACTGGCAGCCAGCATCAGTGGTTGAGCGCTAGGAACACCTGCGGCCAGAACCGGTCCGGCGAGCAGTACACTCAAGGCGGTGGCGGTCATGGCGGTTACAGCAAAATGCTTGATTGGTGTTTTCATGGGTAAAGCCTCCTGCGTTTACTGAACAATCTGCAAGCCACTACGAGCTGCAGCCTCCCCAGTACTATCGCAAGCGTTGTGCCAACCCGAAAAAAGTAAATTTATCTATAAATATCAATCAGTTATAAATAAATTAAATTAACGTAATTCGTGCAATCTGCATGTTCACCCCGACCACGCAAGGCATATTGCACGACGCCTGTGGCCGCTACAGCAGCATGGTCGCCCGGGGCTTTTTGCAGGCAAAAAAAGAGGGCCCCTGAGGGCCCTCTTTATGCAGCGCAAAGCAACTCAGCGATTAAACGCCCGATGCCTTGGCAGCAGCGACGTCCTTGATGGACAGCTTGATGCGGCCACGGTTGTCCACGTCCAGTACCAGCACTTCCACTTCCTGACCTTCTTTCAGCACGTCGGTGACCTTCTCTACGCGCGCATCGCTCAGCATGGAGATGTGCACCAGACCGTCTTTGCCCGGCAGGATGTTGACGAAGGCACCGAAGTCGACGATGCGCTCGACCTTGCCGACGTAGATCTTGCCGATTTCGGCTTCCGCGGTGATGCCCAGAACGCGCTGACGCGCGGCCTCGGCAGCTTCCTTGGTTTCGCCGAAGATCTTGATCGAACCGTCGTCTTCGATATCGATCGAGGCCTTGGTTTCTTCGCAGATGGCACGGATGGTCGCGCCACCTTTGCCGATCACGTCGCGAATCTTGTCCTGGTCGATCTTCATCGCGATCATGGTCGGGGCATTGGCCGACAGCTCGCTACGCGACTGGGCAATGACCTGGTTCATCTGGCCGAGGATGTTCAGGCGCGCTTCCAGGGCCTGGCCCAGGGCGATTTCCATGATTTCTTCGGTGATGCCCTGGATCTTGATGTCCATCTGCAGTGCGGTCACGCCATTGGCGGTACCGGCAACCTTGAAGTCCATGTCGCCCAGGTGGTCTTCGTCACCGAGGATGTCGGTCAGAACGGCGAACTTCTCACCCTCTTTAACCAAACCCATGGCGATACCCGCCACCGGTGCCTTCATCGGCACACCAGCGTCCATCAGGGCCAGGGAAGCGCCGCAAACGGAAGCCATCGAGGACGAACCGTTGGACTCGGTGATTTCCGAGACAACACGAATGGTGTACGGGAACACGTCGGCGGCCGGCAGCATGGCCTGAACCGAACGACGAGCCAGACGACCGTGGCCGATTTCGCGGCGGCCGGTAGCGCCCATGCGACCACACTCGCCCACCGAGTACGGCGGGAAGTTGTAGTGCAGCATGAAGGGGTCTTTCTTCTCGCCTTCGAGGGTGTCGAGCAGCTGTGCGTCACGGGCGGTGCCGAGGGTGGCAACCACCAGGGCCTGGGTTTCGCCACGGGTGAACAGGGCCGAACCGTGGGTCTTGTCGAGCACGCCGACTTCGATGTTCAGGCCACGTACGGTACGGGTGTCACGGCCATCGATACGCGGTTTGCCGTTAACGATGTTCTCGCGCACGGTGCGGTATTCGATTTCGCCGAAGGCGTCTTTGACTTCACCAGCGGTCGGCTGGCCTTCTTCGCCGGAGAACTTGGCAACGACTTGATCGCGCAGCTCGCCCAGACGGCCATAACGCTCGTGCTTGACGGTGATGGTGTAGGCCTTGGAGATCTCGTCGCCGAATTCGCCACGGATGGCGCTCAGCAGGGCGGTGTTCTCAGGCTTGGCTTTCCAGTCCCAGGTCGGCTTGGCAGCTTCGGCCGCCAGCTCGCTAACAGCCTGGATAACGGCCTGGAATTCGTCGTGGGCGAACAGCACAGCGCCCAGCATCTGGTCTTCGGTCAGTTCTTTGGCTTCCGATTCAACCATCAGCACCGCGTCTTTGGTACCAGCCACGACCATGTCCAGGCTGGAAGCCTTGAGCTGCTCGTAGGTCGGGTTCAGCAGGTAGCCGGTTTCCGGGTGGAAGGCGACGCGCGCAGCACCGATCGGGCCGTTGAACGGGATGCCGGAGATGGCCAAGGCAGCCGAGGTACCGATCATCGCAGCGATGTCCGGATCAGTCTTCTTGCTGGTGGAAACCACGGTGCAGATAACCTGCACTTCGTTCTGGAAACCTTCCGGGAACAGCGGACGGATCGGACGGTCGATCAGGCGCGAGGTCAGGGTTTCTTTTTCGCTTGGGCGCGCTTCACGCTTGAAGAAACCACCGGGGATCTTGCCCGCGGCGTAGGTTTTTTCCTGGTAGTGCACGGACAGCGGGAAAAAGCCTTTGCTTGGGTCGGCAGTTTTTGCGCCGGTGACAGCCACCAGCACGGTGACGTCATCGTCAACGGTGACCAGTACTGCGCCGGAGGCTTGACGGGCGATGCGGCCCGTTTCGAGGGTAACGGTCGATTGACCGAACTGGAACTTCTTGATTACCGGGTTCACGGTGTTTTCCTTCTCTTTGTTGCCCTTGGGGAAAGCATTTCTTGCAGCCGTTGCTCAGCATGTGAACAGACGGGTCTTACAGAATGAGTGGGCGGTTACGGGAATCGGACCCGCTATCGTCCAAAACAGCCAAAGCAGAAAAGCAAAAGCTGGAAGCAGGGTAAACCCCACTTCCAGCTTCGGCAGTCAGCTACGCGTAAGCATTGCTTAGCGACGCAGACCCAGGCGACCGATCAGGGCGCTGTAACGACTAACGTCCTTACCCTTCAGGTAATCCAGCAGTTTACGACGCTGGTTAACCATGCGGATCAGGCCACGACGCGAGTGGTGGTCTTTACCGTTGGCCTTGAAGTGGCCTTGCAGCTTGTTGATGTTGGCGGACAGCAGTGCAACTTGCACTTCCGGGCTACCGGTGTCGCCAGCAGCTTGCTGGTAGTCAGTTACGATTTGGGCTTTTTCTTCAGCGCTGAGTGCCATGGGGCAATCCTCTCAGTTAGGCAACTGCCGAAACAGTCGCAATAGGCCGGGAATCGCTTCCCGTGTTTTTAAAGTGAGGTATGACCGCGCCTATTAACAGCCACCCTCGATACACGCAGACCAGAGCCGAAACCCCTTGCCTGCGCTACGGTCTTGCTGACCGAATCCAGCACTGCAGGCCCGAGGCCCGCAGCAGCAACCCAGGCTAGGCCTTGGTTGAAATCAATCGACGCGGCGCAATACGCCCGTCTTCGCTCACTTCACCGATACCGATAAAGCGACCGTTGTGATCCTGCACCCGAACCATGCCAAACTTCGGCGCTTCCGGGGCGCGTACCGGCTGACCTTGCAGCCAGTAGAACGAACTGTGCTCGGAGAACTGCAGCAACGGCCAATGTTGCAAACCGCTGTCGACCGGTTGCAGGAACTGATCAACCGCTTCGTTGCCACCTTCAGCGTGCACCCGCTCAAGCTCTTCAAGCGTTACGGTACGGCTAAGATCGAAGGGGCCCGCTTTGGTTCTGCGCAGCTCGGCAACGTGTGCACCGCAACCCAACAGGTAACCAATGTCCTCGACCAGGGTGCGAATATAAGTGCCTTTGCTGCAATCAACTGCCAGGCGCGCTTGCTCTGCCTCGCAGTCCAGTAATTCCAGGCGCGCAATAGTAACAGAACGCGGCTCGCGCTCCACTACTTCGCCAGCACGGGCCAGCTTGTAAAGGGGTTGGCCATCACGCTTGAGCGCCGAGTACATCGGCGGTATCTGACTGATTTCACCACGAAATTGCGGCAGCAGCGCTTCGATATCGGCGCGACCAACGGTCACCGCACGACGCTCCAGCACTTCACCTTCGGCATCCGCGGTGGTGGTGGTGACGCCCAATTGCATCAGGGTTTCATAGCCCTTGTCGGCATCCAGCAGGTACTGGGAGAACTTGGTCGCCTCACCGAAGCACAGCGGCAATACGCCGGTGGCCAGCGGATCAAGGCTACCGGTGTGCCCGGCTTTCTCGGCATTCAGCAACCAGCGCACTTTCTGCAACGCGGCGTTGGAACTAAAGCCCTTGGGCTTATCCAGCAGAATGATGCCATCGACGGCACGACGAATACGTTTCACCTGAGCCACGTGCTTACTCCTTGGCCTCGGTGGGTGCATCGTCATGCTGACGGTCTTCGCTGACCGCACGCTCGATCAGTGCCGACAGCTGCGCACCCCGGATGACGCTCTCGTCATAATGGAAACGCAGGTTCGGCACGCTGCGCAGCTTCATCGCCCGGCCCAACTGCATGCGCAGAAAGCCACTGGCATCGTTGAGCACCTTGATGCTCTGCGCCACGCTGTCCACGCCTTCTTGCGGCTCACCACCCATGACGGTGACATACACCTTGGCATGGCTGGAGTCGCGGCTGACTTCCACCGCCGTGACGGTCACCAGACCACCCAGGCGCGGGTCTTTGACTTCCATACGGATCAACTGCGCGAGCTCGCGCTGTATCTGGTCGCCGATGCGCTGGGCCCGGCTAAATTCTTTGGCCATTTCTACTACCTTCACTCGTCACGCTGCCACAAAAAGCAGCGGACCTAAAAGCGGCAAACGCCCGGCCGCGCAAAAGCGGGGCCGGGCGCTGCGTGTTGCGACTCGTACTTACAGGCTGCGAGCCACTTGGACTTTCTCGAACACCTCGATCTTGTCGCCGACCTTGACGTCGTTGTAGCTCTTCACGCCGATACCGCACTCCATGCCGTTACGCACTTCGGCAGCATCGTCCTTGAAGCGACGCAGGGATTCCAGCTCGCCCTCGAAGATCACCACATCGTCACGCAGGACGCGGATCGGACGGTTACGGTAAACCGTACCTTCGACCACCATACAACCGGCAATCGCACCGAACTTCGGCGAACGGAACACGTCACGCACTTCGGCGATACCCAGAATATTCTCGCGAACATCGCTGCCGAGCATACCGGTCAGGGCTTTCTTGACGTCTTCGATGATGTCGTAGATCACGTTGTAGTAACGCATATCCAGACCTTCCTGCTCGACGATCTTGCGCGCGCCAGCATCGGCACGCACGTTGAAGCCGAACAGTACAGCGTTAGAGGCCAGCGCCAGGTTGGCATCGGACTCGGTGATACCACCAACGCCGCCACCGACCACACGCACTTGCACTTCATCGTTACCCAAGCCGCTGAGCGAGCCTTGCAGCGCTTCCAGCGAACCACGGACGTCGGATTTGAGGACGATATTGAGCGTCTTCTTCTCTTCCTGGCCCATGTTCTCGAAGATGTTTTCCAGCTTGCCGGCGTGGGCACGGGCCAGTTTCACTTCGCGGAACTTGCCTTGGCGGAACAGAGCGACTTCACGGGCCTTCTTCTCGTCAGCCAGTACGCTCATGTCGTCGCCGGCATCCGGGGTGCCGTCCAGGCCGAGAATTTCGACCGGGATTGACGGACCCGCTTCTTTGATCGGCTTGCCGTTCTCGTCGAGCATGGCGCGGATACGACCGTAGTTGGAACCGATCAGCACCATGTCGCCTTGACGCAGAGTACCGTCCTGAACCAGTACGGTCGCCACCGGGCCACGGCCCTTGTCGAGGCGCGACTCAACCACCACACCACGCCCCGGAGCCGACGGCGTAGCTTTCAGTTCGAGGATCTCTGCTTGCAGCAGTACGGCTTCGAGCAGCTCGTCGACGCCGGTACCGACTTTCGCCGAAACCGGTACGAACGGCGTATCACCGCCCCACTCTTCCGAGGTCACGCCGTGCACCGACAGCTCGCTACGAATGCGGTCAAGGTCAGCGCCCGGCTTATCGATTTTATTCACCGCAACGACCAGTGGAACGCCAGCTGCCTGGGCATGCTGTACGGCTTCAATGGTCTGCGGCATTACGCCGTCGTCCGCTGCAACCACCAGAATCACGATGTCGGTAGCCTTGGCACCACGGGCACGCATAGCGGTAAACGCGGCGTGGCCCGGGGTGTCGAGGAAGGTCACCATGCCACGCTCGGTTTCTACGTGGTAGGCACCGATGTGCTGGGTGATACCGCCGGCTTCGCCAGCGGCCACCTTGGCGCGACGGATATAGTCGAGCAGCGAGGTTTTACCGTGGTCAACGTGACCCATTACGGTCACAACCGGCGCACGGGCAAAGGTCTCGCCTTCGAACTTCAGCGACTCCGCCAGGGAATCTTCCAGAGCCGTGTCGCTGACCAGAGTAACTTTGTGACCCAGCTCTTCAGCAACCAGTTGGGCAGTTTCCTGATCCAGCACCTGGTTGATGGTCGCAGGGGTCCCCAGCTTGAACATGAACTTGATGATTTCCGCGGCCTTGACCGACATCTGCTGAGCGAGATCGCCCACAGTGATGGTTTCGCCGATCTTCACATCACGCACGATTGGCCCAGTTGGGCTCTGGAAACCGTGCTGGTTACGTTTCTTCAGTTTGGCCTTGCCACGACCACCGCGACGGAAGCCATCGCTTTCCTCGTCAATGGTGCGCGGAGCAACGCGCGGTGCCGGTGCCTTCTCTTTAACCGTCGGACGATGCTGAGTAGTCTTGCGCTCACCACCACGACGATCGGCATCATCATTGCGTGCCTTGTCTGGACGACGTGGCTCGTCTTTCTTGCGTTCTTCGACAACCGGCGCAGCAACCACTGGCAGCTCGACATCCACAACTGGAGCGGCTTCAACAGGCGCTTCAACAGCAGCAGGCGCGGCAGCCGGACGCTGAGCTTCTTCAGCAGTGCGTTGCTTGGCTTCTTCTTCGGCCTTCAGACGCGCCGCTTCGGCAGCCGCACGCTGCTCAGCCAGCTCACGCTGCTTCTCGGCTTCGATCTCTTCAGCGCTGCGCTTGACGAAGGTCTTCTTCTTGCGCACTTCAACACTGATGGTCTTGCTGCCGGCAACCCGCAGGGTGCTGGTGGTCTTGCGCTGCAAGGTAATCTTGCGAGGCTCTTCGACCTTGTCGCCGTGACTGCTCTTGAGATGGGCCAACAGGGCCTGCTTCTCACTGTCGGTCACCGCCTGTTCAGCACTGCTGTGTGGCAAACCCGCCTCACGCATTTGCTGCAACAGTCGTTCAACCGGCGTATTGACCACTTGGGCCAGTTCTTTAACCGTGACTTGCGTCATGCATTCCTCTCCTCAGGCCGCTACTGCTTACTCGAACCAATGGGCTCGAGCGGCCATGATCAACTTGCCGGCTCGCTCAGCGTCGATACCGTCGATGTCGAGCAGGTCATCAATCGACTGCTCGGCCAGGTCTTCGCGGTTAATAACGCCGCGCACTGCCAGTTCATGCGCAAGCGCCTTATCCATACCCTCAAGCGAGAGCAGGTCTTCGGCTGGGTGGGCATCTGCCAGCTTTTCCTCGTTGGCGATGGCTTTGGTCAGCAGGCGATCTTTGGCGCGAGCGCGGAGCTCGTTGACGATATCCTCGTCGAAGCCATCGATGCTGAGCATCTCTTCCATCGGTACGTAGGCAATTTCTTCAAGGCTGGTGAAGCCCTCTTCGACCAACACCTGAGCCAGCTCCTCGTCGACTTCCAGCTCGTCAATAAAGCGCTGCAGGATGTCGCCTGTTTCCGCCTGCTGTTTGGCCTGAATGTCCGCCTCGGTCATGACGTTGAGGGTCCAGCCAGTCAGCTGACTGGCCAGGCGCACGTTCTGACCGCCACGGCCAATGGCCTGAGCAAGGTTGTCTGCGCCAACGGCGATGTCCATAGCATGGGCATCTTCGTCAACAATGATGGCGGCCACTTCGGCCGGGGACATGGCGTTGATCACGAACTGCGCGGGATTGTCGTCCCACAGCACGATGTCGACACGCTCACCGGCCAACTCACCGGATACCGCCTGCACACGCGAACCGCGCATGCCGATACAGGCACCTTGCGGATCAATACGCTTGTCTTTGGAGCGCACGGCCAGCTTGGCGCGCGAACCTGGATCACGGGACGCGCCCATGACCTCGATCAGTTCTTCAGCGATTTCCGGCACTTCGATACGGAACAACTCGATCAGCATTTCCGGCGCAGTACGCGACAGAATCAGCTGCGGGCCACGGTTCTCGGTACGGATTTCCTTGAGCAGCGCGCGCAGACGCACACCAACGCGGAAGGTTTCGCGGGAGATGATGTCTTCGCGAGCCAGCATCGCTTCGGCATTATTGCCCAGGTCGACGATCACGCTGTCGCGAGTGACTTTCTTCACGGTGCCGGAGATGATTTCACCCAGACGCTCGCGATAGGCCTCGACCACCTGAGCACGCTCAGCTTCGCGAACCTTCTGCACAATCACTTGTTTGGCGGTTTGTGCAGCAATGCGGCCGAATTCGATGGATTCGATCTTCTCTTCCAGCACATCGCCGACTTTGGCGTTGGCTTCAACCGCACGCGGCATGTCAGTGGTGACCTGGTGTGCAGGGTCATCAAAGTCACTTTCTTCCACCACCGTCCAGCAGCGGAATGTTTCATAGCTGCCTGTCTGGCGATTGATCACCACACGCAGCTCGACTTCGTCCTCAAAACGCTTTTTGGTAGCAGTGGCCAAAGCCAGCTCCAGCGCTTCAAAAATTACGCCCGCCGGTACGCCCTTTTCATTGGACACCGACTCAACAACCAGCAGTACTTCTTTGCTCATCGTACGCCTCGCCTTTCGCAATCCATTGGATCCGCGCTATCCGCGCCACTTGCGCGGGACCCGCGTCTCAATCAAATCTGGGGATAATATTGGCCTTGTCGATCATTTCGATCGGCAACAGGAACTCGTGGTCATCCACCTGCACTACCACATCCTGCTCTTCCACACCGCGCAGAAGGCCCTGGAAGTTGCGCCGCCCCTCAAAAGGCGAACGCAGCTTGATCTTGACCTGCTCACCGACATGGCTGGCGAACTGTTCAAGGGTGAACAGTGGCCGATCCATACCTGGCGATGACACCTCAAGGGTGTACTCGGCGCTGATCGGATCCTCGACATCGAGCACACCGCTGATCTGCCGACTGACAATTTCACAGTCTTCGATCACCACGCCGTCAGGCTGCTTATCAATATAAATTCGCAGCAGAGAATGCCGCCCTTGTGACAGGAACTCGACACCCCAACATTGGTAGCCAAGAGCCTCGACTACCGGGGCCACCAAGGCCTGCAACTGTTCTAGCTTGCTCGACACCTGAACCCCTCGCGCATGCTGTAAAAATAAAAAATGGGCGAATAGCCCATCATCAAACCGCCCTCTAAAGGCCGGCAAAGCTGTCGCCCAGCTAGCAAAAAGCCCCTTAAAAGGGGCTCCTCTGCAACTCAATGCGGGGGCCGGTTTAACCCAGCCAGCAACGGACTCACATCCGAGGAGCGACTTTACTGCTCAATCCCACATCAAAGCTGGGGCCGGATTATACGACTTAACCCAATCAAGGGTCAATCGAAGCTCCAGCAACAAAAAGGCCCGCATCCAGCGGGCCTTTCTGAAAATTGGTACCGAGGAGGGGACTCGAACCCCTACAGCCTATGGCCACTACCACCTCAAGGTAGCGTGTCTACCAATTCCACCACCTCGGCAAAATGGTTTGTTGCGTAATACGTAATACGTGCTGCTATTTACTGCTGCTCAGGAGCCTGAGGTACGTCTGCCGCTTCATTAGCCGGCTTAGCTGCATCCAGAACAGGTACATCTTCAACAGCTGGCTTAGCCTGTTGTACTTCCAAGACTGCTGGATCAGGCAAACCAACCTGAGCCATACCATCAGCTTTGTCTTTAGCAAAGAACGCTAAGCCCAAGCTAGTCATGAAAAAAGCGGTGGCGAGTATAGCAGTAACTCGACTCAAAAAGGTAGAGGAACCTTGACTACCAAATACAGTAGCGGAAGCACCCGAACCGAAAGACGCACCCGCGTCAGCGCCCTTACCTTGCTGCAGCAAAACCAGCGCAACAACACCAATGGCACCCAGCAGATGAAGAACAACGATAACTGTTTCCAGCATTTTCTCAGCTTCCTGCGGCACGACAGATCGCACCGAACTCATCCGCATTCAGAGAGGCTCCACCTACAAGCCCCCCATCGATATCCGGCATACCGAACAACTCGGCAGCACTGGCGGCCTTGACGCTGCCACCATAAAGAATTCTTACCTTGCCAGCCAGCTCAGCACTTTTCGCCGCCAACTGCGCCCGAATCGCCGCATGAACTTCCTGAGCTTGCTCAGGTGATGCAGTCAATCCAGTGCCTATTGCCCAAACCGGCTCATAAGCAATAACTGCGTCGGCAAATACATCAACACCCAAACTGTCAGTCACTGCAGCCAACTGCGCAGAGACCACATCAAGGGTCTGACCCGCCTTACGCTCAGCCAGGGTTTCCCCCACACAAAGCACCGGCAATAAACCCGCAGACTGCACCGCAGCAAACTTGCGCGTTACAACCTCATTGCTCTCAGCCAGCAACGACCTGCGCTCAGAGTGACCAATCAGCACCAACGAGCAACGCGCATCCGCCAATTGGCTTGCCGCCACCTCACCCGTCAAAGCACCCTGCTGCGCTTCAGTCGCGCAATCCTGCGCACCGACTGCAACAACCTTACCTGCCAGACCATCAACAACCTGGGCTATATGCAGGCAAGAAGGAAAAACCACAACATCCACACCAGCAGGCAAGACCTGCTGGTTGAGACCGTTGATCAGCTCTGCGACGCTGGCGCGGGTACCGTGCATTTTCCAGTTACCAGCAACCATTGGGCGACGCATGCTTTACCTCGTCGGTCAAAGAGGGCGCAGATGTTACCCAACAGCTTACCGACTGGCAAGCCGAATCAAGCACATACATCCGCAACAACTTTAGCCAATTCATCGGCATAGCCGCGAACCAGGCTTTCATCGTCACCTTCAACCATGACACGCACCAAGGGCTCGGTACCCGACTTGCGCAACAAAACACGACCACGCCCCGCCATCTGCTCGGTCACCCGAGCACTGGCCTCCTGCACAGCAGGATGCTCCAGCGGATCGACGCCCCCAGCAAAACGCACGTTAACCAACACCTGCGGGCATTTCTGCATCCCCAGCCGCGCCTCTCCCAGCGTCTGCCCACGACGCTTGAGCGCCATCAGCACCTGCAACGCCGCAATGATCGCATCGCCGGTAGTAGTGTGCTGCAAGCACAACAAGTGCCCCGAGTTCTCACCACCCAATTGCCAATTACGCGCCAACAGCTCAGCGATCACATAGCGGTCACCGACCTTGGCCCGAGCAAACGGAATACCCAGATCAGCCAAGGCCAGCTCGAGCCCCAGATTACTCATCAGCGTGCCAACCACACCGCCTTGCAGCTTGCCGCGCTCCAGCAGATCGCGAGCAATGATGAACAGCAGCTCATCGCCATCCACCAGTGCACCGGAGTGATCAACCATCAACACGCGATCCGCATCGCCATCGAAGGCGATACCCAGATCCGCCTGCTGTGCCAGCACCTCAGCCTGCAGTGCCTCGATGTGCGTAGAGCCACAGTTGTCATTAATGTTCAGGCCGTTTGGCTGTGCTGAGAGCACAGTGACCTGCGCACCCAACTCACGGAAAACACTTGGCGCAACCTTGTAGGCGGCACCATGCGCACAATCCACCACAACCTTCAGCCCTGCAAAGCTGGTGCTGCTTGGCACGCTACTTTTGCAGAATTCTATATAGCGCCCAGCGGCATCATTGATCCGCGACACCTTACCCAACTGCTCGGACTCCACCACACTCATCGGCGTATCAAGCAATTCTTCGATCATCAACTCGATCTCGTCCGGCAGCTTGGTGCCCTGCCCCGAGAAGAACTTGATGCCATTGTCATGGTGTGGATTGTGCGAAGCACTGATAACGATACCGGCCTCGGCATGAAAGGTCCGGGTCAGGTAAGCAATGGCCGGGGTTGGCATCGGCCCCAATAGCATCACATCGGCACCCGCAGCAGACAGACCGGCCTCCAGAGCAGACTCGAACATATAGCCGGAAATGCGCGTGTCCTTGCCAATCAGGATGCGGCACTTGCCCTGTTTGCGGAACGCCATGCCGGCCGCCCAGCCGAGTTTGAGCATGAAATCCGGTGTGATAGGGAAATCGCCCACTCGCCCACGGATGCCGTCGGTACCAAAATATTTTCTCGCCATCCCGCCAATCCCTCTAACTTATTCTGCCGCTTCAACTGCGGCGATCATGCGCACAACATCAACCGTTTCCGCCACATCATGCACGCGCAGGATGTGCGCACCTTTGCTGAGAGCCAGAGCAGCCAACGCCAAGCTGCCATACAAGCGCTCACCAACCTCCTGACCCAGCACCTTGCCAATCATGCTCTTACGCGAAACGCCGACCAACAGAGGCCGACCGAGCGCATGCAGGACATCCATATGTTTGAACAGCGACAGATTGTGCTCCAGGGTTTTCGCAAAGCCAAAACCCGGATCAAGCAGGATCCGCTCAACCGGGATCCCGACCGCCGCGCAGGCACTCATCCGTTCAGCAAGAAAATCACACACCTCAACCAGCACATCGGCATATTGTGGGCTGTCCTGCATAGTGGTCGGTTCGCCACGCATATGCATCAAGCACACGGGCAAACCGCTGTCGAGTGCTGCATCGAGAGCACCATCGCGCTGCAATGAGCGCACATCATTGATCAAGCCAGCTCCCAGCCGCGCAGTTTCCCGCATGACAGCCGGCGTCGAGGTATCCACCGAGATAATCACATCCAGTTCGGCAGCAATGGCCTCAACAATCGGCGCAACCCGCTCCAATTCCTCAACCGGAGAAACTGCGCGCGCGCCCGGGCGGGTAGACTCGCCACCGACATCAATCAGCGTCGCACCAGCCCGCAACATCGCTTCAGAATGACGCAAGGCTGCGTCGCGCTGACCGTAGCGCCCACCATCGGAGAAGGAGTCTGGGGTTACGTTGAGGATGCCCATCACTTGCGGACGGCTTAAATCAAGAAACCGGCTGCCACAGGGCAGCCGGTCAAAGGTAGGCACAACGGACATGGAGAACCTTAATGCTCAGCGGCAGGGCCACCAATGGGCTTTTCCGCAGACTCGGCGATTTCAATAGGGGCAGTCGGCGTGCCGTTATTGTCATCACCACCCTGCCAGCCTTTGGGCTCACGTGGCGCCAGGCCATTCATGATGTCGTCGATCTGCTCAGCATCGATGGTCTCGTACTTCATCAGCGCTTCAGCCATGGCATCAAGCTTGTCGCGATTTTCCACCAGCAATTTTTTCGCAGTGGCGTAGCACTCATCAATGATGCGACGAACTTCCTCATCGATCAGCTTGGCAGTCTCACCGGAAACGTTGCTGGCCTGGCTGCCCATGCTGCGACCGAGGAAAACTTCACCCTCTTCTTCGGCATACATCAGCGGGCCGAGCTTTTCCGACAAGCCCCACTTGGTGACCATGTTCTTGGCCAATTGGGTGGCGCGCATGATGTCGTTGGAGGCACCGGTAGTGACGCCATCGAAGCCCAGGGTCATTTCTTCAGCGATACGACCACCGAACAGCGAGCAGATCTGGCTAGTTAGCGCACGTTTGCTCAGGCTGTAGCGATCTTCCTCCGGCAGGAACATGGTCACACCCAGCGCACGACCGCGCGGGATGATGGAAACCTTGTAGACCGGGTCATGCTCAGGCACCAGGCGACCGACGATGGCGTGACCCGCCTCGTGGAATGCGGTATTGAGCTTCTCCTTATCGGACATGACCATGGTCTTGCGCTCGGCACCCATCATGATCTTGTCTTTGGCCAGCTCGAACTCTTTCATCTCGACCAGGCGTTTGCCGGCACGAGCAGCGAACAACGAAGCCTCGTTGACCAGGTTGGCCAGGTCAGCACCGGAGAAACCAGGTGTACCACGGGCAATTACTGCCGGCGCAACGTCTTCGCCCATAGGCACCTTGCGCATATGGACCTTGAGAATCTGCTCACGACCACGGATATCCGGCAAGCCAACGACCACCTGACGATCAAAGCGACCTGGGCGCAGCAACGCCGGGTCGAGTACGTCAGGACGGTTGGTGGCGGCGATGACGATGATGCCGTCATTCATCTCGAAACCGTCCATCTCTACCAGCAACTGGTTGAGGGTCTGCTCGCGCTCGTCGTGACCGCCGCCCATGCCGGCACCACGATGACGACCGACGGCGTCGATTTCGTCGATAAAGATGATGCAAGGAGCGTGTTTCTTCGCCTGCTCGAACATGTCGCGCACGCGGGATGCACCGACACCGACAAACATTTCAACGAAGTCAGAACCGGAAATAGTGAAGAACGGCACCTTGGCTTCGCCGGCAACCGCCTTGGCCAGCAAGGTTTTACCGGTACCCGGCGAGCCGACCATCAGCACGCCACGCGGAATGCGGCCACCCAGACGTTGGAACTTGCCCGGATCACGCAGGAATTCGACCAGCTCGCTGACTTCTTCCTTGGCCTCGTCGCAACCGGCGACGTCAGCAAAGGTAGTCTTGACCTGATCCTCAGACAGCAAACGCGCCTTGGACTTGCCGAAGCTCATCGGCCCGCCCTTACCGCCAGCGCCGCCCTGCATCTGGCGCATGAAGAACATGAACACCGCGATGATCACCAGAATCGGGAAGCTGGCCACCAGCAGTTGAGTCCAGATGCTCTGCTGCTCAGGCTGTTTGCCAACGATCTCGACGTTGTTGTCCATCAGATCCTTGATCAGGCCGTTGTCCTGAATCGCTGGACGCACAGTCTCGAACGACGAGCCATCGATACGCGTACCGCTGATGGTGAAACCATCCACGGTCACGCGCTTGACGCTGCCGCCCTGGACCTGCTGAATAAATTCCGAGTAGTTGAGTTTGTTCGACTCACTCGGGCTGGAGAAATTGTTCATCACCGTCACCAAGACGGCGGCGATGATCAGCCACAGGACCAGATTCTTTGCCATGTCGTTCAATTAACTACCCTCTGAAGCAGGCCCCGTGCCGAAGCGCACTTCGCATGACGACCAGTTATGTACCGATCTAACTTACTACACAACGCCCACCCCTGGCAGACGCCGTCTGTAACCCTTTATTTGTTCTAGGACCGCAAAGCCCCGGAACAATTCGCCGCCTTAGCAGCAGCCATCAGGCGCCGCGGAAACCACGCGCCAGCAGGTATTGCTCGCGCGAACGATCGCGCGAAGAGAGCGGCTTGCGCATCTGCACCTTGTCGAACATCTGGCGCACCTGTTTGTGGTACTGATCGAAGCCTTCGCCCTGGAAGATCTTGATCAGAAAATCACCACCCGGCCGCAAGACTCGCGCCGACAGATCCAGAGCCAGCTCACACAGGTACATGGCGCGCGGCTGATCCGACTCCCGTACACCACTCATATTGGGGGCCATATCGGAAATCACAAGGTCTACCTGATTATCCCCGATGGCATCGAGGATCTGCGCGAACACCGCATCATCAGTAAAGTCGCCCTGAATGAAGGTGACATCCGGGATGCTGTCCATCTCCAGAATATCTGACGCGATCAACCGCCCTTTGTCACCGATCACCCGACTGGTGACCTGCGACCAACCGCCAGGCGCTGCGCCCAGATCGACTACAGTGATGCCAGGTCTTAGGATGCGGTCCTTTTCCTGGATTTCCAGCAGCTTGTAGCTGGCGCGCGAACGATAGCCGTCCTTCTGCGCCATTTTCACGTAGGGGTCGTTGAAATGCTCTTTCAGCCAACCTTGACTGGTCTTGGAACGGGCCACGCAATACCTCGAACTGTGCAACGCATGAATATCTGGGCGGCCCCGAAGGCGCTCGGGTAAACTAGTCGCCGTTTTTACCAGATTAAATGCAGGAATCAGATTATGCCGCTCACTCAAGAGCAGAAGAAACAATTCAAATCTATCGGCCACCACCTGAAGCCTGTATTGATCGTGGCGGACAACGGTTTGACCGAAGGTGTGCTGGCTGAACTGGAGCGCGCACTGAGCGATCATGAACTGATTAAAGTGCAATTACGCATCATCGAGCGCGAAGATCGCCTGGCCGCCATCAGCGAGCTGTGCAAAGCCGGCAATGCCGAGACCGTTCAGGTGATCGGCAAGATGGCACTGATCTACCGCAAGAACCCCAAGGTGAACAAGAACCTGTCCAACGTGCACCGCCACCAAGGCTGATGCACCTGCATGGCAAGGCGCGCAGCGTCTTGTCATGCCCCTTTCCGGCTAGAGCCTGCGTCGCAACCGATCTGGCACCGGCTGTAGCACCAGCAGCAAACCGCAGAACGCCATCACCAGATAGCTGAACATCAACCACAGTTCAGCCTCTGGCAACAGTTGGCGCACCGCAAAATAGCTACCTGCCATCGCAGCCACAACCAGCAGCAGTTGGCCGCGCATATCCCGCCACAAGCTACTCAACCGTTCGGCACGCAGCAGAACCAGCACCTGCACCGCCACGCAAATGGCACTCAGACCCACCAGCAAAGGGCGCAGGGTGTTACCGATTTCCTCGACCAACAAAGACGCCAGGCCCATCTTGCTGATCGCGGGTAGCAGCAAAAAGTGCAGCAACCACAGGCCGCCGACCCAGAGTACCTGGAGCAGCAGCCAGCTGATTGCGCCGGCATCGCGCGCGCCGGGCTTAGAGATGGCGAACCTCGACAATCTCATACTCAAGCGCGCCGCTGGGGGTCTGCACGACAACCACATCACCTTCGCTCTTGCCGATCAGGGCACGGGCAATGGGTGAACCGACAGAAATCTTGCGCTGTTTGATGTCCGCTTCGTCTTCACCGACGATCTGGTAAACCACGCTTTCATCGGTCTCGCAGTTGGCGATTTCCACGGTAGTGCCGAAAATCACTTTGCCGGTGTGCTCAATGGTGGTGACGTCGATGATCACCGCATTCTGCAGACGACCTTCGATATCACGGATACGCGCCTCGACCATGCCCTGCTGCTCGCGCGCGGCGTGGTATTCGGCGTTTTCCTTTAGGTCACCCAGCTCGCGCGCGGTGCCGATGTCCTGACTGAGCTTGGGACGCACCACCTTGGTCAGGTGCGCCAGCTCTTCTTCCAGGGCGCGCGCGCCCTGGACGGTCATGGGGTATTTGGTCATGCCTTGATTCCTGCATGCAGATCCTGCAGCCGGCGCACGGTCTTCTCGGGACCGAATTTCAGCGCCTCGCAGATCGCCTGCCCCGCCGCGATGGTGGTGGTGCAGTAGATCTTGTGCTGCAGAGCGTTACGACGGATGGAGTAGGAGTCAGCGATGGACTGACGACCTTCGGTGGTGTTGATGATCAGGGTGACTTCGTCATTCTTGATCATGTCGACCACATGCGGACGGCCCTCGGTCACCTTGTTGACGCGACGCACAGGCAAGCCAGCCGCTTCGATCAGCTTGGCAGTGCCGGCGGTGGCGACCACTTCGAAGCCCAGACCGATCAGGTCACGGGCCACGTCCGCCACCAGCGGCTTGTCGTCGTCACGCACACTGATAAAAGCGCAGCCAGAGTTCGGCAGAATCTCGCTGGCACCCAGCTGAGCCTTGGCGAAGGCTTCACCGAAGGTATCGCCAACACCCATCACTTCACCGGTGGACTTCATCTCTGGGCCGAGGATCGGGTCAACGCCTGGGAACTTGGCAAACGGGAACACTGCTTCCTTGACACTGAAGTACGGCGGAATGATTTCCTGAGTGTAGCCGGCATCGGCCAGCGACTTGCCAGCCATGACGCGGGCAGCCACCTTGGCCAGCGAGACGCCGACGCACTTGGAGACGAACGGCACGGTACGCGAGGCGCGCGGGTTCACTTCGATGACGAAGATGTCCTCACCTTGCACGGCCATCTGCACGTTCATCAGACCGACCACACCGAGCTCCAGGGCCATTTTCTTGACCTGGTCACGGATCTCGTCCTGGATGTGCATCGGCAGCGAGTACGGCGGCAGCGAGCACGCCGAGTCACCGGAGTGCACGCCGGCCTGTTCGATGTGCTGCATGATCGCACCGATCACCACGCTTTCGCCGTCACACACCGCATCCACGTCCACTTCAATGGCGCAGTTGAGGAAGTGGTCGAGCAGCACCGGGCTGTCGTTGGACACTTTCACCGCTTCGCGCATGTAACGCTTGAGTTCGTCTTCTTGATAGACGATCTCCATGGCACGGCCGCCCAGAACATAGGATGGGCGCACCACCAGCGGATAACCGATGGTCTTGGAGTGTGCCAGTGCTTCGTCTTCGCTGCGCGCAGTGGCGTTGGCCGGCTGACGCAGACCGAGACGCTGGACCATCTGCTGGAAGCGCTCGCGGTCTTCGGCGCGGTCAATGGCGTCTGGCGAAGTACCAATGATCGGCACACCGGCTTCTTCCAGGGCGCGGCAGATTTTCAATGGAGTCTGGCCACCGTACTGGACGATCACACCTTTCGGCTGCTCGACGCGGACGATTTCCAGCACGTCTTCCAGGGTCACTGGCTCGAAGTACAGGCGATCAGAGGTGTCGTAGTCGGTGGAGACGGTTTCCGGGTTGCAGTTGACCATGATGGTCTCATAGCCGTCTTCACGCATGGCCAGCGCGGCGTGTACGCAGCAGTAGTCAAACTCGATGCCTTGACCGATACGGTTGGGGCCACCGCCGAGGATCATGATCTTGTCGCGGGTCGACGGATTGGCCTCGCACTCTTCCTCGTAGGTCGAATACATATAGGCGGTGTCGGTAGCGAACTCGGCAGCGCAGGTATCGACGCGCTTGTACACCGGTAGCACTTTCAACTTGTGACGGTGGCTGCGCAGGTTCTTCTCGGTCACACCCAGCAGCTTGGCCAGACGGGCATCGGAGAAGCCTTTGCGCTTGAGCTTGTACATGGCATCGCGGTCGATGCTGGACAGGCCGAGGGTCTTGACCCGCTCCTCGTCCTTGATCAGGTCTTCGATCTGTACCAGGAACCATTCGTCGATATTGGTCAGCTGGAAGACCTCCTCGACGGTTTTACCGGCGCGGAAGGCATCCGCCACATACCAGATACGGTCGGCACTAGGCACGGTCAGTTCGCGGCGCAGGGTGCTTTCCGCTTCCGGATCGTTCAGATCGAGCTTCGGATCGAAGCCGGCCACACCAACTTCCAGACCGCGTAGGGCTTTCTGCAGGGACTCCTGGAAGGTACGGCCGATGGCCATGACTTCACCCACAGACTTCATCTGGGTGGTCAGGCGGGCGTCGGCTTTCGGGAATTTCTCGAAGGCGAAACGCGGGATCTTGGTCACGACGTAGTCGATGGCCGGCTCGAACGAAGCCGGAGTGCGACCGCCGGTGATGTCGTTGCTCAGCTCGTCGAGGGTGTAACCGACAGCCAGCTTGGCGGCGATCTTGGCGATCGGGAAGCCGGTAGCCTTAGAAGCCAGCGCCGAGGAACGCGACACGCGCGGGTTCATCTCGATAACGACCATGCGGCCAGTGTTCGGGCAAATACCGAACTGCACGTTGGAGCCGCCGGTTTCCACGCCGATCTCGCGCAGCACCGCCAGGGAGGCGTTACGCAGGATCTGGTATTCCTTGTCGGTCAGGGTCTGAGCCGGCGCCACGGTGATCGAGTCACCGGTGTGCACGCCCATCGGGTCAAAGTTCTCGATGGCGCAGACGATGATGCAGTTGTCCTTCTTATCGCGGACCACCTCCATCTCGTATTCCTTCCAGCCGATCAGCGATTCGTCGATCAGCAGCTCGCTGGTCGGCGACAGATCCAGGCCGCGGGCGCAGATTTCTTCGAACTCTTCACGGTTGTAGGCGATGCCGCCGCCGGTGCCGCCCATGGTGAAGGACGGACGGATAATGCAGGGGAAGCCCACTTTTTCCAGTACGCCGTAAGCTTCTTCCATGTTGTGGGCGATGCCGGAAACCGGGCAGGCCAGACCGATGTCTTTCATCGCCTTGTCGAAACGCGAGCGGTCTTCGGCCTTGTCGATGGTGTCGGCGTTGGCACCGATCATCTCGACGCCGAATTTCTCCAGGATGCCGTGCTTTTCCAGGTCCAGGGCGCAGTTCAGCGCAGTCTGGCCGCCCATGGTCGGCAGCAGCGCGTCCGGGCGCTCCTTCTCGATGATCTTGGCCACAGTGGACCACTTGATCGGCTCGATGTAAGTGGCGTCCGCCATGGCCGGGTCGGTCATGATGGTGGCGGGGTTGGAGTTGACCAGGATGACGCGGTAACCCTCTTCTTTCAGCGCTTTACACGCCTGGGCACCGGAATAGTCGAACTCGCAGGCCTGGCCGATAACGATCGGGCCAGCGCCGAGGATCAGGATACTTTTAATGTCTGTACGTTTTGGCATGGTTCTTACTCGAATCCTTGGGTCAGTCGGCGTGGCTTAGCGGCGCTTGGCCATGGCTTCGATGAAGCGGTCGAACAGCGGAGCCACGTCGTGCGGGCCCGGGCTCGCCTCGGGGTGACCCTGGAAGCTGAAGGCGTCCTTGTCGGTGCGCTCGATACCCTGCAGGGTGCCGTCGAACAGCGACTTGTGGGTGGCACGCAGGTTGGCCGGCAGGCTCGGCTCGTCCACGGCGAAACCGTGGTTCTGGCTGGTGATCATCACCACACCGGTCTTCAGGTCCTGTACCGGGTGGTTGGCACCGTGGTGACCAGTGCCCATTTTCACGGTTTTGGCGCCGGAGGCCAGGGCCAGCAGTTGATGACCGAGGCAGATACCGAATACCGGAATCTCGGTCTGCAGCACGTCCTTGATTGCCTGGATGGCGTAATCGCAAGGCTCGGGGTCGCCAGGGCCGTTGGAAAGGAACACGCCGTCCGGGTTCAACGCCAGTACTTCGGCAGCCGGAGTCTGCGCCGGCACCACAGTCAGGCGACAACCGCGTTCGACCAGCATGCGCAGGATGTTGACCTTGACGCCGTAGTCATAGGCGACTACGTGGTACTTGAGCTCGCTGGCCGGGATTTCTGGATGGCTGTCGTCTTTCAGGTTCCATACGCTGGAGCGCCACTCGTAGCGCTCGGTGCAGCTGACCACCTTGGCCAGATCCATGCCCTTCAGGCCAGGGAAGCTGCGCGCCAGTTCCAGGGCTTTTTCCTCGGTGGCGTCATCGCCCACCAGGATGCAGCCGTTCTGCGAGCCCTTTTCACGCAGGATGCGGGTCAGACGGCGGGTATCAATCCCGGCGATGGCCACGGTGCCGTTTTCTTTCAGGTACTCATCCAGCGGCTGTTTGTTGCGCCAGTTGCTGGAGATCAGTGGCAGGTCACGGATGATCAGGCCGGCGGCCCACACGCGATTGGACTCGGCATCTTCCGGCGTGGTGCCGGTGTTGCCGATATGCGGGTAGGTCAGGGTAACGATCTGCTGGGCATAGGAAGGATCGGTAAGGATTTCCTGATAGCCGGTCATGGCGGTGTTAAAAACCACCTCTCCAATAGTCTGGCCATCGGCACCGATGGCCTCGCCGCGAAAAATACTGCCATCAGCAAGAGCCAAAATGGCAGGTTTAAGGGCTGGCTTACTCAAGAAAACCTCCGAAAATCAAAACGTGAAGCAAACGCAGATTGTAAAAAAGCGGGATGACGTATCGACCGTCATCCCGCTTCTTTATCTGATTCATTCTGCGCAACTTTAGTGGACACACTAAAGCAGAAAGCTTACAGGAAAGTCCTTTTTCGGTCCACCGCCAGTTGCAGGCAAGACGCAGTTAACTGCGTCCCTGCGACAGCATGCCTCAGTTCAGACCGAGAACATCCTGCATGTCGTACAGCCCCGGCTGGCGACTCTGCAGCCACAGCGCCGCACGCACAGCGCCTTTAGCGAAGGTCATACGGCTCGACGCCTTGTGGGTGATTTCCACGCGCTCACCATCGGCGGCGAACAGCACGGTGTGGTCGCCCACCACATCACCGGCACGCACCGTGGCGAAGCCGATGGTTTCACGCTCACGCGCACCGGTCTGACCTTCCCGACCATAGACCGCGACTTTCTGCAGATCGCGGCCCAGGGCATTAGCCACTACCTCACCCATACGCAGGGCAGTGCCGGACGGTGCATCGACCTTGTGCCGATGGTGGGCTTCGATGATTTCGATATCCACGTCATCACCCAGCACCCGTGCTGCGGTATCGAGCAACTTCAGGCACAGGTTGACGCCAACACTGAAGTTGGCAGCAAACACGATCGGAATTTGCTTACCGACCTCAGCCAACAACTGCTTTTCTTCCGGGGAAAAACCGGTGGTGCCGATCACCATGGATTTACCGGCCTGACGGCAGATTTCCAGGTTCTTCAGGGTGACCGATGGGTGAGTGAAATCGATCAGCACATCGAACTGATCGAGCACCGCGTTCAAATCACCCGCCAGATTGACGCCAATCTTGCCCTGCGCCACCAGCTCACCGACATCTGCACCAACCAGACTGCTATCGGCACGGTCAATCGCCGCACTCAGGCGTGCGCCATCGACCAGCTGCACAGCCTCAATCAGGGTTTTGCCCATGCGCCCGGCGGCGCCCATCACAGCAATACGTTGCATAACCATCCGCTCCAAGCTGTCGCCACAGACTGCAGCCGCCGTTTAGCGAGCGCGCAGCCTGTCAGCGGGATTTACAGGTCGCCAAAGAAGCGCTTAACGCCCTCGAACCAGCCATTGGCTTTCGGCGAGTGCGAGCTGTCGCCTTCCAGGGTCTTGCGGAACTCATCAAGCAGTTCGCGCTGACGACGATCCAGGTTGACCGGGGTCTCCACTGCCACCTTGCACATCAAATCGCCGGCACCACCACCACGCACCGGCGCCACGCCCTTGCCGCGCAGGCGGAACATCTTGCCGGTCTGCGTGCCTTCCGGGATTTTCAGCTTGACCCGGCCGTCGAGGGTCGGCACTTCCAGCTCGCCGCCCAGCGCCGCATCGGCAAAGCTGATCGGCACTTCGCAATACAAGTGCTTGCCGTCACGCTGGAAAATCGCGTGCTCGCGCACATTCACCACCACGTACAGGTCGCCTGACGGGCCACCCATGGCACCCGCCTCACCTTCGCCGGACAGACGAATGCGATCACCGGTATCGACGCCCGCTGGCACCTTAACCGACAGGGTCTTGTGCTCTTCCACTCGGCCATGACCGTGGCAGGAACCGCACGGGTCAGTGATCATCTTGCCGCTGCCGTGGCAACGCGGACAGGTCTGCTGCACCGAGAAGAAGCCCTGCTGCATGCGCACCTGGCCAATGCCACCACAGGTGGTACAGGTCACTGGCGTAGTACCCTTCTTCGCCCCCGACCCATCGCACGGTTTGCAGTTGACCAGGGTCGGTACGCGAATGGTCACCGTAGTGCCACGCACTGCTTCTTCCAGGTCCAGCTCCAAGGTGTAACGCAGGTCACTGCCACGCTGCGCACCGCCGCGCTGACCACCACGACCGCCGCCACCACCAAAGAAGTCGCTGAACACATCGCCAAAAATATCGGAGAAGTTCGCCCCACCGAAACCCGCGCCACCGCCACCGCCGCCCATCTGCGGATCGACACCGGCATGGCCGTACTGGTCATAGGCCGAGCGTTTGGCAGCATCGGAGAGCACTTCGTAAGCCTCGTTGGCTTCCTTGAACTTCTCTTCCGAGGCTTTATCGTCGGGATTGCGGTCCGGGTGGTACTTCATGGCCAGGCGGCGGTAAGCCTTTTTCAGCTCCGCTTCGCTGGCACCGCGCTCGACACCGAGCACCTCGTAATAGTCACGTTTAGCCATAAGTCTTCAACACCTTCAAATCGTCTACTCCAGACACGCCAACGCGGGAGCAAGCTCCCGCGCGGCGGATCATGCCGAGTGTGACGTGCGCCACGCCCGGCCAGAGCGGCATAAGCTTGCGCTTACTTGTTGTCTTTGACCTCTTCGAACTCAGCGTCGACCACGTCGTCCGCTGCGTCCTTGGCTTGTTCACCACCGGCCGACTGGGCACCCGGCTGTGGCTGCTCGGCATACATTTTTTGCGCCAGCGGTGCAGTCACTTCGGACAGCGCCGTCATCTTGGCTTCGATCTCGGCCTTGTCGTCGCCCTTGATCGCCACTTCCAGTGCGCTCAGTGCGGTTTCGATAGCCGCTTTCTCGTCAGCCGTAGCCTTGTCGCCCGCTTCGGTGATCATCTTGCGGGTGGCATGCACCAGTTGATCGCCCTGGTTACGCGCACCGGCCAGTTCCTCGAACTTGCGGTCTTCCTCAGCATTGGCCTCGGCGTCACGCACCATTTGCTGGATCTCTTCCTCGGACAGACCGGAGTTGGCCTTGATCACGATGGACTGCGACTTACCAGTGGCCTTGTCTTTCGCGCTGACGTGCAGGATACCGTTGGCGTCGATGTCGAAGGTCACTTCGATCTGCGGCACACCGCGCGGCGCTGGCGGAATCTCGGCCAGGTCGAATTTGCCCAGCGACTTGTTACCGCTGGCCTGCTTACGCTCACCTTGCAGCACGTGAATGGTCACCGCGCCCTGGTTGTCGTCAGCAGTGGAGAACACCTGCGACTTTTTGGTCGGGATGGTGGTGTTCTTTTCGATCAGCGCAGTCATCACGCCGCCCATGGTTTCGATACCCAGAGTCAGCGGGCTGACGTCCAGCAGCAGTACGTCCTTGACGTCACCAGCCAGTACCGCGCCCTGAATGGCTGCACCCATGGCTACGGCTTCGTCGGGGTTGACGTCCTTGCGGGCTTCTTTGCCGAAGAAGTCAGCCACGGTTTTCTGCACCAGCGGCATACGGGTCTGACCACCGACCAGAATCACGTCGTTGATCGAACCCACGTCGATGCCGGCATCTTTCAGTGCGATGCGGCAAGGCTCGATGGTGCGCTGCACCAGGTCCTCAACCAGGGCTTCCAGCTTGGCGCGGGAAATCTTCACATTGAGGTGCTTCGGCCCGCTCGCGTCTGCAGTGATGTACGGTAGGTTGACGTCGGTCGACTGACTGGAAGACAGCTCGATCTTGGCCTTCTCAGCAGCTTCTTTCAGGCGCTGCATGGCCAGCGGGTCACCCTTGAGGTTCATGCCGCTTTCTTTCTTGAACTCGTCAACGAGGTAGTCGATCAGACGAATGTCAAAGTCTTCACCGCCAAGGAAAGTGTCACCGTTGGTGGCCAACACCTCGAATTGGTGCTCGCCATCGACTTCAGCGATTTCGATCACCGACACGTCGAAGGTACCGCCACCCAGGTCATAGACGATCACGGTGTGGTCGCCCTTGGCCTTGTCCATACCGTAGGCCAGCGCGGCGGCGGTCGGTTCGTTGATGATGCGCTTGACGTCCAGACCGGCAATACGACCGGCATCCTTGGTGGCCTGGCGCTGGCTGTCGTTGAAGTAAGCCGGAACAGTGATCACAGCCTCAGTAACCGCCTCACCGAGGTAGTCTTCGGCGGTCTTCTTCATCTTCTTCAGCACTTCGGCGCTGATTTGCGGCGGTGCCATTTTCTGGCCGTTAACCTCAACCCAGGCGTCACCGTTGTCCGCCTTGGCGATCTTGTACGGCACCATCTGGATGTCTTTCTGCACGACATCCTCTTCAAAACGACGACCGATCAGACGCTTTACCGCGTACAGGGTGTTGTGCGGGTTGGTCACTGCCTGGCGCTTGGCCGACTGACCGACCAGGATTTCGCCATCATTGGCGTAAGCGATGATCGACGGCGTGGTGCGTGCGCCTTCGGCGTTCTCGATAACCTTGACGGTGCCGTTTTCCAGAATAGAGACGCAGGAGTTGGTGGTCCCCAGGTCGATACCAATAATTTTGCCCATATTCACTCTCCCGAAACTTTGATAATTCCGTCGCTGTAACTGATCAGCGGCGGTAGCACTAAAACGCTTGACTGTTTAATGGGGGCTGCTTGACGAATTTCAAGCCTGCTCATCAATCGATGGCGGCGCTTCGGCCGGCGCCTTGCTGACCACCACCATGGCGGGGCGCAGCAGGCGACCGTTAAGCAGATAGCCCTTCTGGAACACCTTGAGCACGCTGTTGGGCTCAACATGGGTGCTTTCCTGCAACGCCATGGCCTGGTGATGCTCAGGGTTGAACGGCGCACCGTGCGGATCAATCGCCTCCAGCTGGAAACGCTTGAGGGTGTCGTGGAACAGCTTGAGCGTCAGTTCCATGCCTTCACGCACCGCCTTGATCGCCTCATCGTCCGGATTCGACAGCTCAAGACCACGTTCCAGGCTGTCCACCACCGGCAGCAGGTCGTTGGCAAATTTTTCCAGGGCGAACTTGTGCGCCTTCTCGACATCCTGCTCGGCGCGGCGGCGCACGTTCTGCAGATCGGCAGCCATGCGCAGCGACTGATCCTGCGCAGTGGCCAGTTGCTCTTCCAGCGCTTGCACGCGGGCAACCAGGTCATCGCCCGCAGCCGCGTCGGCAGCTTTTTGTACGTCGGGGTTCTGCGTATCCAGGGTCTGTTCGTCAGCCATGCGTCTCTCCTCTTGAAATTCGACGCGAGCCTCAACTCACGTGTCTGACCGCTATATGGGGCCAAAAAATGTGGTTTCAAGGACCGCGGATGGATTGTCAGCCCACAAAAAAACACTGTATAAATAACCAGACATGAACTTGGGAGGCCCTCACCATGCTGGTGCACCTGTCCGTACACAACTACGCCATCGTTGAACACCTTGATCTAGAGCTGGACACCGGCATGAGCGTGATCAGCGGCGAGACCGGTGCAGGCAAATCGATCATGCTCGACGCCCTCGGCCTGACCCTGGGTGATCGCGCTGACAGTGGCGTGGTACGACCCGGCGCGGACAAGGCCGACATCCTCGCCAGCTTTGACCTGGCCGATATCCCCGAAGCCCGGGCCTGGCTGGCCGAACGCGATCTGGACAATGACGGCCCCTGCATCCTGCGCCGAGTGATCACCGCCGAAGGCCGCTCGCGCGGCTATATCAATGGCGCCCCCTGCCCACAAGGTGACCTCAAAGCCCTGGGCGAACTGCTGATCGACATCCACAGCCAGCATGAACACCAGTCGCTGCTCAAGGCCGACACCCACCGCCGTCTGCTCGACGAGTACGCTGGCAGCCAGGAGCTGGCGCGCCAGGTGCAACTCGCCGCGCAGCGCTGGAAGCAGACGCGCAACGAACTGGAGCGCGTTTCCAATATCGGCGACGAACAGCGTGCCCGTCACCAACTACTCAGCTATCAGTTGGAAGAACTCGACAACTTGGCCCTGGGCGAAGACGAACTTGAGCAGCTAGAACAAGAACACAAGAACCTGACCAACGCCGAAAGCCTACTCAGCGCCTGCCGCCTGGTGATCGAACAATGCAGCGAGAATGATGCGGGCAACGTGCTGTCCGCCCTGACCAGCAGCCTGAATCGCCTCGGCGCATTCAAGGGCCAGCCAGGCGCCCTGAGCGAAGCCAGCAACCTGCTGGCCAGCGCACAAATCCAGATCGAAGAAGCGGTTGGTGAGCTCAATCGTTTCCTCGACCACTTCGAGGCTGACCCGGAACGCCTGCAACAGATGGAAGAACGCCTGGACGCGATCTACACCCTGGCGCGCAAACACCGCATTCAACCCAGCGAACTGAGCGCGATGCAGCAGCAGCTGTTCGAAGAACTGGAGAGCCTGAATGCCGATGACCAGGCCGCCGAACGCCTGAGCGAAGAATTGGCCGCTTTTGAACGACACTACCAGGAAAAAGCCGCCGAACTGAGCGCGTTGCGCCATAGCGCTGCCAGCCAGCTGGCCAGCGCAGTCGAACAAGAAATGCAGACCCTCGGCATGCCCGGCGGACGCTTCACCATCAAGCTGACGACCAACACCAGCAGTGAGCCGCAGCCTAATGGTCTTGAGCAGCTGGAATTTCTGGTCAGCGCCAACCCCGGCCAACCGCTGAAAGCCCTGGCCAAAGTAGCCTCAGGCGGTGAACTGTCACGCATCAGCCTGGCGATTCAGGTGATCACCGCACAAACCTCGCGGGTGCCCACACTGGTTTTCGACGAAGTCGATGTGGGTATCGGCGGCCCCACCGCTGAAGTGGTCGGGCAACTGCTGCGCCGCCTCGGTGAACGCGGTCAGGTGCTGACGGTTACCCACTTGCCGCAGGTTGCCGCACAAGGCCATCAGCACCTATTCGTGCACAAGGTACGTGACAGCGATGCCACCCGTACCGCGGTCAGCAAGCTAACTCCCGCCGAACGCGTCGAGGAAATCGCACGCATGCTCGGCGGCGTTGATCTCACCGAAGAGTCCCTGGCCCACGCGCGACAAATGGTCAGCAGCGCCCAAGCCTGATCAATCCGCCACAATGCAAAAAGGCGACCCGAGGGTCGCCTTTTTCATAGCAGTCGCAATCAGCTTTTCTTGCGTACGTACAGCACCAGATTGTGATCGACCAGCTCAAAACCGTGCTCTTTGACGATTTCTTTCTGACGTCTCTCGATCTCGGGATCAAAGAACTCGATCACCTCACCCGAGTCGACGCATACCATATGGTCGTGGTGCCCGCTGTCAGCCAGTTCAAATACTGCGTGACCGCCATCGAAGTTGTGGCGCACCACCAGACCCGCGGCTTCGAACTGAGTCAGTACACGGTAAACAGTGGCCAGGCCAACATCGTCGCCCGCCTCCATCAGGGATTTGTAAACGTCTTCTGCACTCATATGGCGCTGACCGGCCGAGTCGAGCATTTGCAGAATCTTGACCCGTGGCAGGGTCACTTTCAGGCCAGCCTTGCGTAGTTCGCTATTTTCAACCATGGTCTGCTTTCTCGCGGAAGCGGCTTCGCAGCTTCCCTTATTGCGGGTATGATCCGGGTTTATGTTGCCCAGCCAAGATAGTGGAAGTCACCCTCCGATGCAAAAAACCAAGCTCCTGCTGACCAGCCTCACCCTCACGGGGCTACTCGCACTCGCCGGTTGTTCATTCCCCGGGGTTTATAAAATCGACATTCAACAGGGCAATGTCGTGACGCAGGACATGATAGACCAGTTGCGCCCAGGAATGACCCGCAAACAAGTGCGGTTTATCATGGGTAACCCACTGCTGACTGACACCTTCCACGCCAATCGTTGGGACTATCTCTACAGCATCCAGCCCGGCGGCGGTCAACGTCTGCAAGAGCGCGTCAGCGTCAACTTCAACGCCGACGACCAACTGGTAGGCCTATCCGGTGACTTTATGCCGGGCGTCAGCCGTGATCAGGCGATTCTCGGTGAAGACAGCGGCGTCACCACTCCACAGACGACCCAACAGCCAAAAGCCGAAGAGAAGCCAGCACCTGGCTCACTGCTTGAGCAGATTCAACGCGAAGTGGACGATGTAAAAGTGGTTCCAGTGCCTGTACCAGAACCCCTGGAAAGCACACCGCAGTAATATTCGCTCATATAAAAAGCCCGGACGTGTCCGGGCTTTTTCGTTTCAGGGTGACCTGTTCAGCACTCAGTTTCCGCCGCCCTCAGCTCTGGCTTGTGCCGCTTTGGCTGCGCGCTGTTTGCGCACCTCTTTTGGATCAGCGATCAGCGGTCGGTAGATTTCCACCCGCTCACCGTCTTCCAGCATCCGCTCATCCGGCTTGCTGACGACTTTGCCAAAGATGCCAAGCGGGCTGTTCTGCACATCCACATCCAGTTCGGGGAAATGCGCTTGCATACCGGACTGCAAGGCGGCCTGACGCACCGTGGTACCGTGCGGCAGGCTCAGGCGCAGCAGTTTCTGCTTGTCAGCCAGGGCATAAACCACTTCAACCACAATGTTCGGCTTATCCATAGAGTTGCTTGGCCCGTTGGCAGAAGGCATCCACCAGCGTATTGGTGGCCTGATTGAACAAAGGCCCCAGCGTCGCCCGCACCAGCGGCCCGGCGTAGTCGAACGTCAGATCCAGACTGATCTTGCAGGCCTTGTCACCCAGCGCCTTGAACTCCCACTGGCCATATAGCTGGGTAAACGGCCCTTCGACCAGGTTCAGCTTGATCAACTCCCCTGGCACTAGGGTATTGGCTGTGACGAAGCGCTGACTCAAACCGCCCTTGGCCACCGCCAGGCTGGCGCGCATATGGGTTGCGCTGACATCCAGCACTTCACTGGCCGAACACCAGGGGAGGAACTGCGGGTAGCTGGCCACGTCATTGACCAGATCAAACAACGCCTGGGCCGGATAAGGCAGCAGCGCCGAACGCTGAATATGGGTACTCATAACGCAATCACTTCACTTAACCGTCTGCAGGCCATTGGCACTGCCATGGAAACCGCCACCCGAAAGGCACGGCCATACGAATCAGCCACTGACCAGGCACTTGATACGCTGCGTCATCAGCGCGGCAATTATACCCAGCAATGCAACGCAGAACCGTTTTCGCTGTAACAGCGGCCGTGTTGCCGTATCGCACACATAGCGCCCGCGTCAGTGACTCCCTATAATGCGCGCCCTATGGCTAAACAAAAGAAACATCCGCAAGGCACCATCGCGCAAAACAAGAAGGCGATGCACGACTACTTCGTCGAATCCAGGTTCGAGGCCGGCTTGGTTCTGTCCGGCTGGGAAGTGAAAAGTCTGCGCGCCGGCAAGGCTCAGCTGGTCGACAGCTACGTGCTGCTCAAGGACGGCGAAGCCTGGCTGATGGGTTGCCACATCACGCCCCTGAAAACCGCCAGCACCCACGTGATTGCGGACCCAACCCGCACCCGTAAGCTGCTGCTGAACAAGCGCGAGCTGGATAAGCTGTTCGGCTCCGTACAGCAGAAAGGCTACACCTGCGTGGCCACGTCGCTGTACTGGAAGGCACACCTGATCAAGTGCGAAATCGCCCTGGCCAAGGGCAAGAAGGATTTCGACAAGCGCCATACCGAGAAAGAGCGCGACGCCGACCGCGAAGTGCAGCGCGCCATGCGCAGCAAAGGCAAAGACGAGTAAGCCCACCGATTAAACGAAAAGCCCCGCAAACGCGGGGCTTTTTCGTGGCAGGCAGCAGGCCTAGCGCAACTCGCTGAAAGCCAGTTTCACTCCAAGCCCTACCAGCACTGCGCCCATCAGGCGATCAAACCAGTGGCCCAGCCTTGCAAAACCGGCACGCACCCGCTGATGGCTAAACAGCTGGGCGACCATGCAGAACCACAGCGCCGTCGCTACCGCGAGGTAGATGCCATAGCCTGCTTGCACCGGCAACGGCGTATGCGGATTGATCACCACAGTAAACAGCGACAGGAAGAACAGCGTGGCTTTGGGGTTCAGGCCGTTGGTTACAAACCCCGCGACAAACGCCGCACGCGGTGAGCGCCCCGCTACCTCCAGACTCAACGCTGCCTCACTGGGCGCCGCCGGCTTGGCACGCAATGCACGAATGCCGATATACAGCAGATAGCCTGCCGCCAGCCATTTCAGCGCATTGAACAGCACAATCGACTGCGACACGATCAGGCCAATCCCCAGCAGTGAATACGCCACATGGATAAAGATGCCGCAGCCCACGCCGATCGCACTGAAAACCCCGGCCCGCCGACCATGGGTCACGCTCTCGCGCACCACAATCGCGAAGTCCGGGCCTGGGCTGGCCACCGCCAACAAGTGAATCAGGGCCACAGCTAAAAACTCGGTCCAGTACATAAGGCGGCTCCGCGACGTCGAAATGATTCTGCTAGGCTCGCCACCTTACTCCCCGCCAAAACCCGCAGGATAGATACAGCTGATGAGTAACAGTCACCACGCGGTCTTTCTCGACCACCGCTCGCTCGACCTGGGCGACCTTGATTTATCCAGCCTCAGCGCCTGTTTTAGCGACTTGCAGCTGTACCCGCACAGCAATGCAAGCCAAACCATCGAACGCCTGCAGGGCGCACAGGTGGCGATCAGCAACAAGGTGCCGCTGGAGGCCAAGGTGTTCGCTGCCTGCCCAGAACTAAAGCTGGTGCTGGTGGCGGCCACCGGCACCAACCCGATTGATCTGGCGGCTGCCCGCGCCCATGGCGTCAGTGTGTGCAATTGCCAGGGTTATGGCACGCCCTCGGTGGCGCAACACACGCTGATGCTGCTATTGGCCCTGGCCACCCGCCTACCCGATTACCAACGGGACGTGCGCGCCGGCCATTGGCAACAGGCGCAGCAGTTCTGTCTGCTCGATCATCCAATCATCGAGCTGCACGGTAAAACCCTCGGCCTGCTCGGCCACGGCGAACTGGGTGGCGCGGTCGCAAAACTAGCCGAGGCCTTTGGCATGCGGGTATTGCTCGGTCAACTACCCGGCCGCCCTGCACGTGCCGACCGCCTGCCACTGGATGAACTGCTGCCTCAGGTCGATGCACTGACCCTGCATTGCCCGCTGAACAACGACACCCTGAATATGATCGACGCCCGCGAACTCAACCTGATGAAGCCCACGGCCTTTCTGATCAACACCGCGCGCGGCGGCCTGATCAACGAACAGGCCCTGGCTGACGCACTGCGTGCAGGCCACCTGGGCGGTGCGGCAACCGATGTACTGACCCAGGAGCCGCCGAAAGACGGCAACGTCCTGCTCGCGAACGACATTCCACGCCTGATCATTACCCCGCACAGCGCCTGGGGCAGCCGTGAGGCGCGGCAACGCATCGTCGGCCAACTGAGTGAAAATGCTCTGGCCTTCTTCAACGGCACGCCCATGCGCGTTGTCGGCTAAGCTACGCGACTTTTTTCAAGGAGCGCTTATGGACCCGCGAAGTGAAGTACTGCTGCGTCAGGCCGAACTGTTCAACGGCCCGCTGCTGCTTGCCGGTTTACCGGCCGATGACCTGCTCAGCCACTTCCCTGACGCCCACGGCTGGAGTTGGCACGCCGGCGAGCATGCGCTGCTCGCCGCACGCTTCACACAGCGCTGCCACCTTGGTACCCAGCCTGCAGAGCGCGAGTTCCACAGCGCTGTACTGTTCCTGCCGAAATCCCGCGAACTGACGGAGTACCTGCTCAATGCCCTGGCTGCGCGCCTGAATGGCCGCGAACTGTTTCTAGTCGGCGAAAAACGTGCGGGTATTGAACGCGCGGCCAAACAGCTGGCAGCATTCGGCCAGGCGCGTAAGCTCGACAGCGCACGCCACTGCCAACTTTGGCAGGTACGCGTTGAGCACGCCCCCGCCGCGCCGAATCTGCACAGCCTGGCCCAACGCTATGAGCTGCAACTGGCCGACGGCCCACTCAGCGTGCTCAGCCTGCCCGGCGTATTCAGCCACGGCCGTCTGGATGTCGGCAGCGCCCTGCTCCTCGAACACCTCGATGGCTTACCCAGCGGGCATATTCTGGATTTCGGTTGCGGCGCGGGTGTACTCGGTGCGGCGCTGAAACGCCGCTACCCGGATAGCCAGATCACCCTGTTGGATGTCGATGCCTTCGCCGTCGAGAGCAGCCGTCTGACCCTGGCCGCTAACGGCCTTGAGGCCGAGGTCATCAGTGGCGACGGTATCGACGCAGCGCCCACTGGACTGAGCGCCATCCTCAGCAACCCGCCGTTTCACCAGGGCGTGCACACCCATTACCAGGCCACCGAGCACCTGCTGCGCCAAGCGGCCCGGCACTTGGCCAAGCAAGGTGAGTTACGCCTGGTTGCCAACAGTTTTCTTAAATACCCACCGCTGATCGAACAGCACCTGGGTACCTGCCACACGCTGATCGACGCCAAGGGCTTTCGCATCTACCGCGCCAACAAAAGCTAAACGGCGCTTGCCCTATTGCCGATGCGCGGGCAGAATGCGCGCGTCCTAGGGGAGTAGTCTCCCGCGAGCGCCAGCTCGCCCGGCACGCGTCAACACACTTGCTCCGCAGAGCATGGCGCGTGCGACCCAAGGCCCATTCTGATGAGGCCTGCGGTTTGACAAGACCTATGACACGCACACCTTACCCGGGGCGGGGAGGCTGTACGTGTCATAGCGATCATGTTGACCCGCCCCTGTAGGAAGCCTGATGCTCGAATCCCTGTTTGTCCCAACCTTTATCGTTGCCCTCGCCGAAATTGGCGACAAGACCCAACTGCTGGCCTTGCTGCTGGCTGCGCGCTTTCGCAAACCCTGGCCAATCATCTGGGGCATCGTCGTCGCGACCCTGGCCAACCACTTTGCCGCCGGTGCGATCGGTAACTGGGTTGCCAGCTTCTTCTCCCCTGCCACCTTGAGCTGGATCCTCGCCGCCAGCTTTGTCGCCGTGGCCCTGTGGACCCTGATTCCCGACAAACTGGATGACGACGAAAGCTCCAGCTTCAAGCGCTATGGCCCATTCCTGACCACGCTGATTGCCTTCTTCCTGGCGGAAATGGGCGACAAAACCCAGGTGGCCACGGTGATGCTCGCCGCGCAGTACCCGCACTTCATTTTGGTGGTCATCGGCACCACGCTGGGCATGCTGATCGCCAACGTACCCGTGGTACTGGCGGGTAACTTTGCTGCCGAACGCTTGCCACTGACCCTGATTCGCCGCCTGGCTGCCTGCGCCTTTGCAGCATTGGCGCTGTACGCGGGGTATCAGGCGCTGAAATTCAGCGGCTTTATTTGACATCGATTTGACGCCAGGTCACTGGCGTTTCGGCCAATACTCCGGCTTCCAGACGGCTGTAAAGTGCGCAACATCCTGCCCACTCAGCCGTCAGGGAGACATGCATGTCACTGGATGATCGGAAAAAACTGGTTCGCCACCATATCGAACTGTCGTGGAACAAGGGCCGCACTGCGCTCGCCGAGCACATGCACAGCCCGGACTTTCTCTACAAAAGCTCATTTATCGGCCGACCACTGTCCAGCGCTGCCTTTGCCCAGATGGTGCAGGACATCCGCCATGCTATGCCTGACCTGCAAGTGGTGGTCGAGGAGTGCATCGCCGAGGGCGATAAAGTGGTGACCTGGAGCACCCTGATCGGCACCATCCAGAAACCCGCCTTGGGCTATCCGCCGAGTGACAAAGTGCTGAGCATTTCCGCAATGGCGTTCTGGACGCTAACACCGAGCAACGAGATCAAGGAAATCTGCACCATGTTCGACATGGAGAGTTTCCGCGCGCAACTCGGCCTGGCCACCCAACCCTTTGCCGCCAAGGCATTGCCCTAGCGCGCAAATGGCACACAAGAAAAAGCCCCCAGACGGGGGCTTTTTGCTGAGTGCGCCTTAACGCGCCTGCTCATACAGCGGCATGACCTTGGGAATCGCCGCCTGCAACGCCGCGATCCGGCTGCTGGAGGATGGGTGCGTGCTCATGAACTCCGGCGGCGCGCCTTCACTGGCGGCGGCCATCTTCTGCCACAGGCTGACGGCGGCATTGGGGTTGTAACCACCGCGGGCGGCCAGTTCCAGACCAATCAGATCGGCCTCGTTTTCATTGCCACGGCTGTTCGGCAGGGTCATGCCGTACTGCACCGCCGCATCCGCCAGAGCCATGGTATCGGCACCCAGACCGAGCAAGGCACCAGCGCCCTGTTTGGTCAGTTCGATACCGTAAGCCTTGGACATCGCCTCACGGCCGTGCTCGCGCAGCGCGTGAGCCATTTCGTGGCCCATGATCGCGGCGATCTCGTCATCGGTCAGTTTCAGCTTTTCGATGATCCCGCTGTAGAAAATGATCTTGCCGCCTGGACCACAGTTGGCGTTCAGCTCGGGGCTCTTGATCAGGTTGACCTCCCACTGCCACTGCGCCGAATCCGGGCGGAACAACGGAGCCTGCTTGATCAGACGGTCGGCAATGGTGCGCAGGCGCTTGGCATTATTACTGGTCTTATCCAGCGCGCCCTGACCCGATGCTTCGCTCAGCGTCTGCTGATAGGACTGCGCATACATCTGGTTGACCTCTTGGGTCGACAGCATGCTGAACATGTACTGCTTGCGCTCGACGCCCACGGCACCGCCACTGGTGGTATTCACAGCCTGGCATCCTGCCAGCAGCAAGGCCGCGACCAACGCGGGTAATGGCAACAACTGTTTCATGCTGAATCTCCTGGTGAACAAGGCTCGTATGCTAGGCCGCCCCTCCCGGCCGGGCAACCACCGAACTTGCAGAATGAGCAGAGGCCATCTTTTATCAGCACAAGGTGATTAAGGATTTCAGCCAAACCTGCCGATAGCCTGGGATAGGCACATACCTCTTGCCGGAGTACCCATGAAGCTCAAGTCCATCCAGTTTTCCGTTGCCGCACTGGCCGGCGCGAGCGTCCTCGCCGTGGTCGTCGCGCTGGTGCTGTACGCCCTGTTTGCCAGCAACCGAAGCCAGGTACTGGTGCAGGAACGCACCCAGGGCTTGCTTGAACAAGTAATTGAACAACGCCTGACGGCCCTGGCCCAAGCGCAGGTATTGGAGATCCAGCGCGAGTTGGAGTCCCCCCTGCAGATCACCGCCGACCTGGCACGGGTCAATGCCTTGCTGGGCATGCAGGACAGCAATGGCAGCCCCCTGCTGTCCGCCAGCCGGGAAGAGCTGGCCAATCTGGTACACGAAACCACCGCGCAGAACCCCAAACTGCTGGGCAGTTACATCGGCTGGGAGCCAAATGCCTTCGACGGCAACGACGATGTCTACGCCGGTCCCAAGGACAATGGCTACGACGGTACCGGACGCTTCATTCCCTGGTGGTTCCGCAATGCCGACGGTAGCCTGGGAATTGATTCGCTCGGCTCTCTGGAAAGTGAAACCCTGCTGCCCACTGGGGTACGCGAAGGCGAATATTACCTCTGCCCGAAAGAACGCAAACGCCCCTGCGTGATCGATCCCGCGCCCTATGACGTCGGCGGCAAGATGATCATGCTCGCCTCCTTCACCTCGCCCATTCTGGTCAACGGCGAATTCCGTGGCATTGCCGGGGCTGACCTGGCGGTGAACTTCATTCAGGAACTGCTGCTCAAGGCCAACAACCAGCTGTACGACGGCGCTGGCGAAATGGCCCTGATCGCCAACAACGGCCGCCTGGTGGCTTCGACCCAGGCCCCGGACAAACTCGGCAAGCCGGCTACCGAACTGCTCGATGCCAATGAAATGGCTAACCTGCAAGCCCTAAAGGCCGGTCAGGCCACCTACAACATCGACGAGCAGGACGACCCCGCTAAGAACCACATCGAACTGTTCCTCAGCTTCAACATCGGCAACACCGATGCGCGCTGGGTGCTGATGCTGTCGCTGCCCGTCACGACCGTCATGGCCGACCTGCACAGCATGCAGGCCGACCTGCGCGCACAGGGCGAGGCAGACACCTTTGGCATGGCTCTGGTCGGTCTGCTGATTGCAGTGATTGGTCTGCTGGTGGTGTGGTTTGTCGGCTACGGCATCGCCCGTCCGTTGAAACAGATGGTGGCAATGCTCGATGACATCGCCCAGGGCGAAGGCGACCTGACCCGCCGCCTGAGCACCGACCGCGCGGACGAACTGGGTTTGATCGCCCTCGGCTTCAACACCTTCCTGAGCAAGCTGCAGGCCATGATCAGCCAGGTGGTCACCTCGGTACAGAAGGTCAGCGACTCCTCAGAGCACACCGCCGATATCGCCATCCGCACCAACCAGGGCGTGCAGAAGCAGATGGCGGAGATCGAACTAGTCGCCACTGCCGTGCATGAAATGACCGCCACCGCCCAAGATGTGGCGCGCAATGCCACCCATGCCGCCGAGGCCGCCAACCACGCGGACCGTGCTGCCAACCAGGGCAAGCAGACGGTGCAGCATACCGCCGATGCGATCGCTGCCCTGGCCCAGGAAATCGGCCGGGCCGTGACCGTGGTGCAGACGCTGGCCAAGGACAGCGAAAACATCAACGCCATTCTGGTGGCCATCCGCGGCATTGCCGAACAGACCAACCTGCTCGCCCTCAACGCCGCCATCGAAGCCGCCCGCGCTGGCGAGCAAGGCCGTGGCTTTGCCGTGGTGGCCGACGAGGTACGCAACCTGGCGCAGAAAACCCAGCAAGCCACCGAAGAAATCCAGACCATGATCCAGCAGCTGCAACAGGGCACCCGCGATGTGGTCAAGGTGATGGAGGACAGCCAGAGCAAGACCGAGGTCAGCGTGCAGCAGGCCAGCCAGGCCGCCGCCGCGCTGGAGTCGATCACCCAAGCGGTCTCGGTGATCAACGACATGAACACGCAGATCGCCAGCGCCGCCGAGGAGCAAAGTGCCGTAGCCGAAGACATCAACCGCAACGTCACCAATATCGGCCAGGTGGCCAATGAAGTGGCCGGCGGTGCTGATGAAGCCAGCCAGGCGAGTGCCGAACTGACCAAACTGGCCGAGCAGCAGCGTCGCCTGATCAACCAGTTCAAGGTCTGATCCTGGCGGCAAGAAAAAGGGCAGGCTGCGCGGCAGCCTGCCCTTTTTCCATCGCCCAGTTCAATTCAGGCCTGCGTCAGGCACTCCGGCGCATCCAGTTTGGGATCGTTGACCAGATTAGCCAGCACCCGCTCGCGTAACTGTGGCTGCGGGCTGCCTAGCAACGCCTGCAAGTCTGTTGGTGAGGTATCCGAGTCCAGCCAGGCAGCTTGCGCCGCCTCGCTGAGAATCAACGGCCGACGCTGGCTGGCCGCCGCCTGAGTCACCACCGCCACACTGAGGTAGACATGTCCCTCAACCGGATACGCCTCCCACAACGCAGCAAAGTGCAGCAACGGCACCCCGTCACCGCTTAGCCAATACGGCCGCTTGCGCGCCGCCCCTCGCCACTCGTAAAACCCATTGGCCGGCAACAGGCCACGACGCAGACGAAACGCCTCACGAAACATCGGCTGCTCGGCCAGGGTTTCAGCCCGCGCCTGGGCTGGAGTCTTGGTCAGATCCGTCAACCAAGGCGGCGTCAGCCCCCAGCGCGCGCGCGCCAACTGGCGCTCACCCTCGACAGTGCGCAGCAGCAGCACCTGGCTATTGGGCGAGATACTCCAATGTGGCAACTGGTCAGTGGGAAAACCGGGAGTAGCCGCAAAGGCAGGCGTCCAGCGAAACAGGGCAAAGCGTCCACACATGGGCAACTCGATGGCAAAGACAAAAAGGCAGTGAATTCAGCGGGCAGGCCTCAGCAGAGCAGCGTGCCCTGGATACTTTCGGGCTCATCGCCAGGTAGCGGCAGCGCAGCATTGTACGCGGCGATCAGCTGTTGTGCGCTGCGCGCCTGTGCGTCCTCCACCATCAGCCCAAGCAGGCCGCACGCCGGCAACTCTCCCACCGCGCCGGCCAGATGCTGCCCTGTCAGATAGGCATCGATCCCTTCGCTGGCCAGCATGCCCAGCAGCAACTCGCCCTCCATCAGGTCCTGCGGCTCATAAATGCGCTGCATCAATCATTCTCCCCGCGCACATCCAGGTTCCAGTCCTCGCCGTCGGTCTGCAGCGAAAACACAATGGGCCGGCAGCACACCGGACAATCCTCGATGTACTGCTGATCACCCGCAGACAGATCAAGCAACGCCTCCACCTGCTCGCCGCAATAAGGGCACTGATAGTCCTGGCTTTCCAGCATCGCAGTCTCCTTGTGACTTGGGCGTATAATCGCCGGTCTATAGCTGGCCCTGCAGTCGCGCCACAGCCTTGGCTGAACCCGCGAGCCCAGCAGTGAGTACTTCAACAGCCAACCACCACAAGAGAGCATGATGGGCGAATTCGATGCCATCCGACCTTACGCCGACGCCGAAGTCCCTGCCGTTCTGGCGCGACTGCTGGCGGACGATGCGTTTCTCGACATCCTCACCCAGTTCCGCTTCCCGCGCCTGGCGGCACCCTTGGGTTGGCTGCTTAAACCACTTATAGCCTATCGCCTGCGTCTTGAGTTCCGTGACGTGGCGTCGGTGGCGCAATTGCAGACGCGCATCGAGAGTTATGTCGACCGCACCATCGAGCGGGCCACGGATGGGGTGACTTACTCCGGCATCGAACACCTGCAAGCGGGCCAGGCCTACCTGTTTCTCGCCAACCACCGCGACATCGTCATGGACCCGGCCTTCGTCAACTACGCCGTGTACCACGCGGGCCTGCCAACGCCGCGCATCGCCATCGGCGACAACCTGCTGCAGAAGCCTTTCGTCAGCGACCTGATGCGCCTGAACAAAAGCTTTATCGTGCACCGTTCAATCAGCGGCCGGCGCGAGAAGCTGACGGCTTACCAACTGTTGTCGGCCTATATCAATCATTCGATCCGCCATGATGGCGAATCAATCTGGATCGCCCAGGCTGAAGGCCGCGCCAAGGATGGTGATGACCGCACCGATTCAGCGATCCTCAAGATGTTCCACATGAGCCGCAAGGACGAAGCCTTCGCCGATGTGATCAACGCGCTGCGCCTGACGCCGGTGTCGATCAGCTACGAATACGATCCTTGTGATCAGGCCAAGGCCCGCGAGTTGTTTATCCGTGCCAGCAGCGGCAGCTACACCAAGGCCGCTGGCGAAGACGACCAGAGCATCGCGCTCGGCATTACCGGCTACAAAGGCCGTGTGCATGTGCACTTCGCCGCGCCGGTCAGTCAGGGCCTGGACGACAGCAAACTGCTGGCCGTCGAAATGGACCGGCAGATTCTCAGTGGTTATCGGTTATTCCCCGTGCATTACCTGGCCTACGCCATGTGGGCCGAACGCGACCCGGCGCTGGCGGTGCCGAGTGCTGCGGAACTGTTCCCTGCCGAGGAGCTGCGTGCGGCTCAAACCGAGTGGCAGCGCCGCCTGGACAACTGCCCGCTTGAGCAGCAGCCCTACCTGATCCTGCAATACGCCAACCCGGTGCGTAACCAGTATCGGATCAAGGCAGGCCTGCCGCTCTGAGCTGACTACCCCGCATAAAAAACGGCAGCCACTGGCTGCCGTTTTTTATGACCTGCCGTGCACTTACAAGCGGGTACTGGCCCAGGACAGGCACAACGCCGCCACCAGACAAACCGCCGCAAAGCGGTAGAAGAAGCGGTTCAGGCGCTCTGTAGGCTCATCTAGGGCATAGGCCTGCTGCGTCATTTCATTCAGCTGATTGCCCGCCAGCAGACGCGCCACCGCACGCTGCTCACGCAGGCGCGTAGCCAGCAGCAACCAGCTTCCCGCCAGGGCGACAAACAGCGCCAAACCATTCAGCCACAAGCCAGGCTGCGCCTCGATCAGCCACCAGAGTGTTTGCACAGACATTCTCGATCTCAAGGTTCTTTGAGGGCATGCCAGCTGCGCCGCACACCCCGCACTACGCCCACACAAGCGGCGGGCAGCCAGATACGGCGGCGGAGTCTACAGAAGGATGCAGCGCTCGCGGATCGATTCCGACGAAGCGAAGCCGCTATGACCAGACGGTCTAAACACTGTCATCTGCATGCTCTATGGTCTAACACGAGTTCCCGCACTGCACCCGCAAACCGGGGCCAGACCCGAGCAATCATGGAGGAAAACCGCATGCTGCATGCCCATCCGCAAGACCGCGACTACCTGATCGATTCACTGGACGATGTAGACGCTGTAATCGATGGCCTGTCTTTCAACGTGCAGGACGACCACTGGCTGGTGTATTGCGCCATGGGCGGCCATGAGCATTACGCCCTACCCGATGTCGATACGCGCACCGGCATGAGCCTGCCGGAGTTCTACAGCGAAGCGGCCTGAAACCAGGAACGGCACAACCCAGATACGAAAAAGCCCGGAACAGTCCGGGCTTTTTCATCAAACTCAATCGACTTTACTGGGCGAGCATCTGGCCGATGGTCGGGTCCTTGAAGGCACGGGTCAGGGCGTCGCTCAACACGTCGCTAACCAGTTTGGTGTTGGTTGCCTGGTTCGGTGCCATGCCAAAACGCTGATTCAGCGACGCGCCATAACGACCGCTGTAACGGCGGCTGCTGTTCTGCACATCAACCCGGAAGGTCGCGGTCATGTCGGCCTCGGTCACGTACAGACCTTCTTTCGGTGACTGATATTTCAGATCAGCCAGGGTCAAAGTCAGCTGCGGTGCGTTGTAGGCGTTGGCACTTGGGGTGAAGCCAAGCAGGCGAACAGCGGCTTCTGCCTGTGCTTGTAACTTGGGCAGGATGTCCTGGCCGGTCACACTGATGGCGCTGGTTTCCGGGTACAGACCGCCACGGGTGCCCAGCACCGGGGACGGACGCCCATCTGCCACACGCACCACCACAGGCTGACCCTGGCCAACCGCCGTCAACGGACTATTGAGTTTGGGTTGCGGGCTGAGTTGTTGCGGGCTGTGGGCGCAACCCACCAGAGTAAGGCTGGCAACAGCCACCAGACCAAACAGCAGACGATGCAGCATGCTCAACTCTCCATACAGTAAGGGGCAGAAGTGACGCGCAGTATAACCAGCGCGCCAGGTGCCTGACAGTCATGCGTACTAGGACGCATAACCTGCTATTAACCCGGCAATCAAATACACCAAATCATGCCGCGTAGGCGATACGTGGATGCCGGAAATAAGAACGGATTCTTTGGGGGTGTAATTGCAATCGTCTCATGACCGAGCGAACACGCCCTTCCAGTTCGTCCTGATTACGCGCTGGCAAGCCCGTACGGACCTGATGTTTCAAATCACAATTCAAATACTCGTCAGGATTCAACTCCGGGGCGTATGCCGGCAAGAAGAACAGTTCGATTTGCTCTTTGCGGTCGGCGACCCAGGCGCTCACCTTTTTGCTGTGGTGTACGCGCAGGTTGTCGAGAATCAAGAACACTTTGCGGCCCTGCGCATCGCGAATCAGGCGACCCAGGAAGCGAATCAGCACTGGGGCTGTCAGCGTTTCCCGATACAGCATGAAGCGCAGTTTGCCCCGATTGGTCACAGTGGAAATCATGTTGGTGGAAAAGCGACTGCCGCTGACCTGGCGCACTGGCGTTTCGCCAATAGGGGCGTAGCTGCGGCCAGCCTGGCTGTCACTGCGCATACCGGTTTCGTCGCCCCACTGAATCTCACCATTCTCGGCCTTGGCCCGCTGTGCGATGCGTGGATATTCATTATCCAGCCAGCGCTGAACCACTTCAGGTTTCTGCTGATAAGCCCGATGCAGTGGTCGCTGCGGGGTGTAGCCCCAACGCTTGAGGTATTCACCAACCGTTCGAACCGGCATGAGAAAACCACAGCGCTGGCGGATCAGTTCTCGCACGGCATCACGCGTCCAGAGTGCAAAGCCGAGCTTGAGTTGGTCGGGCATCTTATCGGTCATCAAGGTGCGCACCAGCACTTCCTGGCTGGGGCTCAAACTGCGGCGATCACCCTGGCGCACACCGCGCTGGCCGCCGGCAATGGCAGCCTTTTCGCCTTTGTGTTCTGCGACCTGCGCCCAGTGAGCGATGGTGCGGGGGTGAACACCAACCGCTTCGCCAATAGCCTTGTAGGTGTAACCCTGCTCACGCATGCGCAGGGCCGTGGCGCGCTTTTCACGCTGTTCTTGGGGGCTGAGTTTGCGGGCATCTGTTTTCATGGAGACAGATTATCCGATATGCCCTATTTATTTGCCAGGTTAATAACAGGTTCCCGTAACGTCCCTGTCATGCAGTTCGGGCATAAGACTTTAGTCTTCCTCGCAGCTGGATCATTGCCATGTTTTCGCTACGCAACCTGCTTGCTCCACGCCGTCCGATGCGCTCGTTTGCCCTGCTCGACGCTCGAGGCATCTGCCGCGCCCTGCGCCAGTCAGCCCAGACACCACAAGGCTTTGGCTGGATCGAAGTGCAACACAGCTGCCTGAATTGGCTCAATCGACCGCTGCCTGCCGGGGCGCGAGTCGCCCAGGTCACGCCCTGCCTGCCCCTGCAACAAACGCTGGCGGCCTGACCGGCGGAAGAAGAAAAGTCACACCAGGCGATCAATTTTCCTGCTTTGCCCTTATAATCGCGCCCCGACTATAAGGACGCCTCCTGTTCGGGCCTTGCCGTATCGCTGATGCTTGATGCACCAGCTCTGCCCCAGAGAGTCGCCCACTTCGCGCTGCCTCCGGCTGCTGCTTACTCCCACGTAAAGCACCTGCATCCCTGCATGGCTGCTCTATGTCGTTGAGAAGCGCGCCCAGCAGACGTGTTTTGAGGTTCACGACTCCAAAAGAGCGTGAAAAGAACGGTTTGGAAAACTTCACAAGAGTGTGGCGAAAATGAACGATCTCGCGGTTGGCATCTGCATCCAGAAGCCTGCTTCCCTCAACCCTAAGCGTCTCGGCGACTGCTGATCGGCTGTGTTCACACAAGCTAACTAACGTCTTTTGAGTGCTGGTTTGCGGAGAAGTGGTAATGGCGCAGAACGATTACGAAACAGTGGATGTGGTGCTGGTGGGTGCCGGCATCATGAGTGCGACCTTGGCCGTGCTGCTGAAAGAACTCGACCCGGCGATCAAGCTGGAAGTGCTCGAGATGATGGAAGCCGGGGCGGTTGAAAGCTCCAACCCCTGGAACAACGCAGGCACCGGCCACGCTGGCCTGTGCGAGCTGAACTACACGCCGGAATCGGCGGACGGTTCGATCGACATCAAGAAGTCGGTGACCATCAATACCCAGTTCGAAGAGTCCAAGCAGTTCTGGGCCTACCTGGTCGAGAAAGGCCGCTTCGGTTCACCCAAATCGTTTATCAACCCGGTGCCTCACCTGAGCTTCGTGCGCGGCCAAAAAGGTATTGATTACCTGAGGAAGCGCTTCAACGCGCTGACCGCACACCATGCCTTTGCAGACATGGAATACACCGAAGACCGCGCCACGCTGGCCGAGTGGATGCCTCTGATGATGCCGGGGCGCGATGCGCACGAGCCGATCGCCGCGACCCGCGTCATGGCTGGTACCGACGTCAACTTCGGCAACCTGACCAAGAGCCTGCTCGCGCACCTCGGCCAACAGGCCGACGCCAAGGTTACCTGCAAGCAGAAAGTGGTTGGCCTCAAGCGCAGCGGCCAAGGCTGGCTGGTCAGCGTCAAGGACCTGCAGAGCGGCAACAGCCGTGAAATCCAGGCCAAGTTCGTCTTCCTCGGCGCCGGTGGCGCGGCGCTGCCGCTGCTGCAGATGTCCGGCATTCCGGAAGGCAAAGGCTTTGGCGGCTTCCCGGTCAGCGGCCAGTGGCTGCGCTGCGACAACCCAGAGGTGGTCAAGCAGCACCAGGCCAAGGTTTACAGTCAGGCAGCCGTGGGCTCGCCGCCCATGTCCGTGCCGCACCTGGATACCCGCGTGGTAGACGGCAAGACCTCGCTGCTGTTCGGCCCATACGCCGGCTTCACCACCAAGTTCCTCAAGCGCGGTTCGTTCCTTGACCTGCCGCTGTCGATCCGCTTCAACAACATCGGCCCGATGCTGGCAGTGGCGCGCGACAACTTCGACCTGACCCGCTACCTGGTCAAGGAAGTGCTGCAATCCGAAGCCCAGCGCCTGGAAACCCTGCGCGGTTTCTATCCGCTGGCCAAGGCTGAGGACTGGAGGCTGGAAATCGCCGGTCAACGCGTGCAGATCATCAAGAAAGACGCGAAAAACGGTGGCATCCTGCAGTTCGGTACCGAACTGGTGGCGGCCCAGGACGGCTCGATTGCTGCCCTGCTGGGTGCCTCGCCAGGCGCCTCGGTGACCGTGTCGATCATGCTCGACCTGATCCAGCGCTGCTTCGGTGAACAGCTCAAGACTGAGCAGTGGAGCCGCAAACTGAACGAAATCTTCCCGGCCCAAGGCGCTGTTCTGGCCAAGGATGCCGAGCGTTACCGCGAAGTGCAGTCGCGCTCCGATGCGCTGTTGCAGCTGGAGGAAACCGTCAGCGCCTAATCCGCCTGGCCATAAAAAAACCGCCTCTCAGGGCGGTTTTTTTATGGCCGATCAATGGTGGCGGGCTTAGGCCGACGCCGCCATCGGCCGGAAGCTGAAGTAATGGCGCAGCGCATCGACCATCTCCACATAGTCCGCTGGCGGTGCCACCAGGGCGAACCCCGAGTCGAAGCAGCCCGGCGTTACATCCTCACGGCACCACTGACAGGTGGCGGAAAAATCGATGTAATGCGGCGCATCGTGCGCGGGAATCTTCAGGCGCATGTCAAAGCGCGCGCCCACCAGCAGGGGCAGCTGGCTGATCAGCATCAGACCGTCCAAGGAGACGTTACCGATATAGCCCATGGGCTTATCGGTGATGCGATTGAACACCTTCAGGTAGTAGGGCAACTGATGGCGTTCGATGCTGCGCTGGATATGCTTGGGCATAGTGGCAAATCGCTATAGATGGCCATTGAGTATGGCCCCACTACTGTGCTTAAACCAGTTTCAGGAACAGCGTTCAGACACTCGGTTCTGCAGTTGCTGACGAGCGGTATCGACCTGCTCGTCGCTGTAAAAGCTGCGCTGGCCATCCGCTTCGGTACGGTAATAGCTGCGCCCTTCGGGGATCGAGGCCAGTTGTCTGCGTAGCTCGCGACACTCCTCGGCACGTTTGGCCTGGTTTTCCGCAGCCACCGCCGAAGCCTGCGCCTGCTCCTCGCGGCGCGCGTCATAGAAACGATTAGTGCGTTCTTCGCGCTCGCGGGTCAGTTGGTCACGCTCGACCACCTGCGGCTTGACCTCGACCTTCTCGGCCCCAGCTGCCGCTGGACGCTGGCCGAAATGCACCTGGCCATTGGCATCGGTCCAGCGATAGATTTCCGCAGCCGCCAACCCCGGCAATAACAACAGGCACAACAAAACGCGCATGGATTCCCTCCCGTAAAACCTCAGCTTACTGCCGAGTAGAGCCTTTTATGGCCTGTGACGACCAGCGGTTAGGGCTTGACCGGGGTGACCTTGACCGCCGCATCGACACCCTCATGCCCCAGTTGACGCAGGGTATCCATGCGCGCGCGGGCACGGTAAGCGTACTCGCTGGCCGGGTAATGGGTGGCAATGAACTGATAGGTCTGCATGGCATCGACGAACAGCGCCTGGCGCTCCAGACACTGACCGCGCAGCAGCGAGATTTCCGGCTGCATATAGCTGCGCGAGCGACTGCTGCGCTCTGCCCTGGACAGCGAAAGGATCGCCTCCTCACATTCGCCACGGTCATAAGCCTCGTAGGCATTGTTCAAATGCCTGTCCAGACTGTGCCGGCTACACCCTGCCACGCTCAGCGTCAGCAGTAAAAAAATAAGTACTCGCATAAGCCTCTCCTCCGATGAGCAGTGTATCGACTGCTGGGGAAAATTCTGCAGCAACATATCCTCTGATGGGTAATGCCGCCAGCCACTTGGCCGCCGCCCACACGCCTGACTAGACTGGCGCGCAACGGCCATTGCGCCCAGGAGCTGTCATGTCGTCTTTCTCTCGCCTGCTAGTGCTGCTGTGTACCGCTTTGTTGAGCGCCTGCTCACCCACCACACCGCTGTTTATCGCGCAGATCACCACCAACGAAGTGGTCGAATACAAAACCCTGAAAAACAACCGCATGCTCGCCGCCATCGAGGATGAAGGCGACCTGCTGACCTACAGTGCCCAGGCCATCCGCGATGCAAAAAGCGAGCAGGCCGAACAGCTGTACCTCACCGGCTACCGCGACGAGAAGCTCAGCGACGAAGTGCGCGCCATCTCGCTGTACCAGATCGGCCTGCTGTATATGAACCGCTTCAACGAACAACGTGACGACAACAAAGCGCTCAACTACTTCTACCAGGTACTCAACCAGTTCCCTGCCAGCCGCGCCGTCGAACGGGCCGAGGCGCGTATCGTGATGATCCGCGAGCGTGCAGACGAGCCAGTACACAAGACTTCACGCGAACTGCTCGCGCACTGGAAGCCTAATCAGCAACTCGACCTGTACAAGCCCAGCCTCGACACGGACATGACCCTGCTGTCGCGCCGTGCCGTGCTGAAAAACCGCGTCGGCGAAGCCGAAGAGCTGTACCTGTTGGCCTTGAGCGACCCCGGCATCCCCGCTGACATCAAGGAAAAGGCCCTGTACCAGCTCGGCCTGATGTACCTGGCTCCGGATAACCCACAAGCCAACCGTGACAAGGCCATCACCTACCTGCGCCGCCTGCTGGTGCAATACCCGGCCAGCGACCTGAACAACAAGGCCGCCCGTCACCTGGATCAGGCGCTCAACCGCGGCTAGCGCCTGGCAAGGTAGTGCAAAGGAACAATGACTACAGGGTTGCGGCATAGTAGCCTCGCGCTCAGCTGCCACTCAGGAGTCTGTGCATGACCTTCCGCCGCACCAAAATCGTCGCCACCCTCGGCCCATCCAGTAACAGCCCCGCCGTACTCGAACAACTGATTATCGCCGGCCTGGATGTCGCCCGCCTGAACTTCTCCCATGGCTCGCCCGACGAGCACAAGGCTCGCGCCAAGCTGGTGCGCGAACTGGCCGCCAAGCACGGCCGCCACGTGGCCCTGCTCGGCGACCTGCAAGGCCCGAAAATCCGTATCGCCAAATTTGCCGACAAGCGCATTGAGCTGCAGGTCGGTGATCGCTTCACCTTCTCCACCAGCCACCCGCTGACTGCCGGCAGCCAGACCATCGTCGGCATCGACTACCCGGATCTGGTCAAGGACTGCGGTGTCGGTGACGAGCTGCTGCTCGACGACGGTCGTGTGGTCATGCGCGTGGTGGAAGCCACCGCTGATGCGCTGCACTGCGAGGTGCTGATCGGCGGCCCGCTGTCTGACCACAAGGGCATCAATCGCCGTGGCGGTGGCCTGACCGCGCCAGCCCTGACCGAGAAGGACAAGGCCGACATCAAACTGGCGGCCGAAATGGAGCTGGATTACCTGGCGGTGTCCTTCCCGCGTGATGCCGCAGACATGGAATATGCGCGCCAACTGCGCGATGAAGCCGGCGGCACTGCCTGGCTGGTCGCTAAGATCGAACGCGCCGAAGCAGTGGCTGACGACGAAACCCTCGATGGCCTAATCCGCGCCAGCGACGCGGTGATGGTCGCTCGTGGCGACCTGGGTGTGGAGATCGGCGATGCCGAGCTGGTGGGCATCCAGAAGAAAATCATTCTGCACGCGCGCCGCCACAACAAGGCGGTGATCACCGCGACACAGATGATGGAGTCGATGATCCAGAATCCGATGCCGACCCGCGCGGAAGTCTCCGACGTGGCCAACGCCGTGCTCGACTACACCGATGCGGTGATGCTCTCGGCGGAAAGCGCTGCCGGCGCCTACCCGCTGGAAGCGGTGCAAGCCATGGCGCGCATCTGCCTGGGCGCGGAAAAGCACCCAACCAGCAAGAAGTCCAGTCACCGCATGGGCACGGAGTTCGAGCGCTGCGACGAAAGCATCGCCCTGGCGGCCATGTACACGGCCAACCACTTCCCCGGGGTGAAAGCCATCATCGCGCTGACCGAGAGTGGCTACACACCGCTGATCATGTCGCGCATCCGTTCTTCGGTACCCATCTTTGCCTTTTCTCCACACCGCGAAACCCAGGCTCGTGCGGCCATGTTCCGTGGCGTCTACACCGTGCCGTTCGACGCGGCGGCACTGCAACCGGGCGAAGTCAGCCAGGCGGCAGTGGACGAACTGCTCAAGCGCGGCGTAGTGCAGGCCGGTGACTGGGTGATACTGACCAAGGGCGACAGCTATCACACCATTGGCGGCACCAACACCATGAAGCTGCTGCATGTCGGTGAAGCACTCGTGTAACTGCTGCGCTGCAACGCAAAAGGCCGCTCAATCGAGCGGCCTTTTTTGTTTGCTTCAAGGCATCAGGCAAACTTGCTGAAGTCCGGTGTACGCCGCTGCATAAAGGCCGTCAGCGCCTCGATGGCTTCCGGCGAACGCAGGCGCTGGCCGAACAATGCGCCCTCTTCCTCGATCACTCGGCGCAGTTGCTCGCGATCCGGCGCGCGCATCAGACGTTTGCTATCGGCCACTGCCGCTGGAGCCAACTGTTGAAAGCGCATCGCCATTTCACGGGCCTTGGCCAGAGTTGCCTCACCGCTCTCCAACGCCTGATTAGCGATGCCCCAGGTTGCGGCCTGCTCACCGGTAAAGCTCTGCCCAAGCAGCAACAATTCGGCAGCGCGGGCATGACCGAGCAAGCGCGGCAGGATCAGGCTGGAGCCGTACTCGGGACACAGGCCCAGGTTGACGAAAGGCATCTTTAGCGTGGCATCGCGGCCAACGTAGACCAGATCGCAATGCAGCAGCATGGTCGTGCCAATGCCCACGGCAGGGCCGTTAACCGCAGCCACTACCGGTTTGCTGAACTCGAACAGCGCTTGCATAAACTGGAACACTTCGCTGTTCAGCCCGGTGGGCGGTGCCTGGATAAAGTCGGCGACATCGTTGCCGCTGGTAAAGCAGCTGTCGCCGCCAGTAATCAGCACGGCGCGCACGCTTTTATCCTGATCGGCCTGCACCAGCACTTCGGCCATGCCGCTGTACATGGCGCGGGTCAGGGCATTTTTCTTGTCGGGACGGTGCATGCGCAGGGTCAGCAGGCCTTGTTCACGCTCAACCAGCAGGTGCTCGCTCATCATCATTCCTCACGGCAGGCCACCCGCGAGCTGAAAACCTGAACGGCTAGCGCGCGTGGGGCAAAAAGACGTCAGCAAAAACCTGGCTACGCGGTACACCCGCCAGATACAGGCGGCGCGCAAAGGTTTCGACGCTGTCGGGGTGGCCGCAGAGTAAGGCGAGGGTTTGCCGCGAAACAAGGCGTAGTTCGGCCAAAGCAGCCGGCAACTCGGCCGCGCAAACCAGCTCGACCTGCAGCTGCGGATGGCGGGCCGCCAACACCCGCAGCGGCTCGGCCAGGTAATGCGCAGCGGCATCATGGGCCAGGTGAATAAGCCGGATAGCACCCTGGTGTTCCTGGCGCAGTGCCTCGCGCAAAACGCCATACAGCGGCGCCAGCCCGGTGCCGGCGGCCAACAGCCAGAGCGGACGGGTCTGCCAATCCGGGTCGTAATGCAGGGCACCGCCGCGCAGCTCGCCCAGACGCAGGCTATCACCCGCCTGGAAGGCCCGCGCCGCCGTGGCAAAGGCACCGCCCTGACGACAATCGATGTGCAATTCCAGCCAGGGGTCTTCGCCAGGCAGGCTGGCCAGCGAATAGGGTCGGGCAATACCGCTCTCGGTCCACAGTTGCAGGTGCTGGCCGGCGCTGTAGCGCAGCGGCCGCTGTGGGGTCAGGCGCAGGCGCAGCACATGCGCACTCAGCCAATCGCAGCTGTGAATCAGCGCGGGCGCAGCATCACGCTGCGGATCGAACACGTCGACCTGTACATCGCTCATCACCTGGCATTGGCAAGCCAGTCGCCAACCCTGATGACGTTGCGCGGCATCCAGGGCCTCGGGCTTGGCATCGTGCAGTTCGCCGGCCACACAGCGCACCAGGCAGGCATGGCAACTGCCGGCGCGGCAGCTGTAAGGCACGGCGATGCCAGCCGTCAGCAGGCTATCGAGCAGATTGGTGGCGATCGCAACGTCAAGGCAGTGCTCAGCGACCCGCAACTCAGGCATCCACGTCCTCCCAGGTCGCGGCACAGCGATTACGGCCGTTGCGCTTAGCCTGGTACAGCGCCTGGTCGGCACGTTGCAGGGCGTCATCGAGGTCATCATGCATGGTCAGCAGGGTCATGCCGATGGACACGCTCAGGCTCTCCACCTTCACGCCCAGCGGTTCGGCGCGGCTAAAGGCTTCGCGCAGGCGCTCGCAGCAGGCGGTGAACTGATCGGCTTCGGTATTGGGTAACAACAGCACAAATTCCTCACCGCCATAACGGGCCACCACGTCGCCATCACGCAGACAGGCGCGGGCCACGGCGGCAAAGGTTTGCAGTACACGGTCGCCAGCAGCATGGCCGTGCACATCATTGATGCGTTTGAAATGGTCCAAGTCGAGCAACGCCAGGCCATGCTGGCGGTCGTGGCGCAGGTTGTCCAGCTCGCGGCTGGCCAGGCGCAGGAAGTGTCGACGGTTGCACAGGCCGGTCAACTCATCGGTGGCCGCCAGGTCTTCCAGCTGACGCATCATGCCGCGCAGGGTGTCCTGGTGCGCTTGCAGAGCAAAACGCCGTTGGCGCATGCGCTGCCGCATGGCTTGAGCGTAACTGGCAAACAGGCACAACCAGATCAGCACGCCGGCCAGCACACACACCTGCATCAACGCCACACGCGGGGCACTCAGCTGGAAGGTGTAGGCCTCATAGAGGTTCAGCCCGGCAAAACCGAAGAAGGCGAACAGCGCGCAGCGGGCAAACACCCGGGGCGGCAGCTGAAATACCCCGAACAGCAGAATCAGCATGTACAGCACCAGCATGCTGCCACGGCCTTCATTGAACAGCGCCAGCAGCACTGTCAGCCAGGACAGCGCCACCAGCACCTGCGCTTCGGTAAGGCTGGGGTCGGCAAAACGCAGGTTGGCGCGCGAGAGGAACAGCCCGAGAAATGCCAGTTGGCTGATGGCCGCCAGCACAGTCAGGCTCACGGCAGTGAATGGCGTGGCATGAAACAGCCCAGCCAATACCCCAATCCAGCACAGCAGCCCGGTCAGCCCATAGGTAGCCGCTGCCATGCCGAAACGCTTCAGCAGCAGACTTTGCAGCGTTCGCTGGGCACCCTTTGGGCTGCTTAGACTCATGGGGAAATGGGCTCCATCCCATGCTGGCATCTAGCCGCCACTGTACCCCTGTGATCACAAAATGCCTAGGCCGTGCCCGCGTCATTTAGTCGGCTCGGGAAAACGATCAGCGACCATGGTCGAGGCCCGTACAGGTGTCCGCCTGGCGGCGTGCGCGGTATACTGCTGCGCCTTTTTATCTTGTCCTTTGGCCTTGCCCTTTGACCTTGATAGCCCTGCGCCGGGCCGTGCCCTTGCGCTCTTCGAAGTTCCTGCCCTACTCCTAGCCCTACAAAAAGGAGCGCCAAGCATGACCGTGATCAAGCAAGACGACCTGATTCAGAGCGTCGCCGACGCCCTGCAGTTCATCTCCTATTACCACCCCGTGGATTTCATCCAGGCCATGCATGAGGCCTACCTGAAGGAAGAATCCCCGGCCGCGCGCGACTCCATGGCGCAGATCCTGATCAACTCGCGCATGTGTGCCACCGGCCATCGCCCGATCTGCCAGGACACCGGCATCGTCACCGTGTTTATCCGCGTCGGCATGGACGTACGCTGGGACGGCGCGACCATGAGCGTCGACGACATGATCAACGAAGGCGTACGCCGCGCCTACAACCTGCCGGAAAACGTCCTGCGCGCCTCGATCCTGGCCGACCCGGCCGGTGCGCGTAAAAATACCAAGGACAACACCCCGGCGGTCATCCACTACTCCATCGTCCCTGGCGGCAAGGTGGAAGTGGACGTCGCGGCCAAAGGTGGCGGCTCCGAAAACAAGTCGAAGATGGCCATGCTCAACCCGTCCGACTCGATCGTCGATTGGGTACTCAAGACTGTCCCGGAAATGGGCGCCGGCTGGTGCCCGCCAGGCATGCTCGGCATCGGCATCGGCGGCACCGCCGAGAAGGCCGCAGTAATGGCCAAGGAAGTGTTGATGGAGTCCATCGACATCCATGAGCTGAAAGCCCGTGGCCCGCAGAACAAGATCGAGGAAATGCGCCTCGAACTGTTCGAAAAAGTTAACCAGCTGGGCATCGGCGCCCAGGGCCTGGGCGGCCTGACCACCGTGCTCGACGTGAAGATCATGGACTACCCGACCCACGCCGCCTCGCTGCCGGTGTGCATGATCCCCAACTGCGCCGCCACTCGTCACGCCCACTTCGTGCTGGACGGCTCCGGCCCAGCCGAACTGGAAGCACCGGACCTGGACGCTTACCCGGAAATCGTCTGGGAAGCGGGCCCAAGCGCGCGCCGCGTCAACCTCGACACCATCACCCCGGAAGAGGTGCAGAGCTGGCAGCCGGGCGAAACCGTGCTGCTCAACGGCAAGATGCTTACCGGCCGCGACGCCGCGCACAAGCGCATGGTCGACATGCTGAACAAGGGCGAAGAGCTGCCGGTGGACCTCAAAGGCCGCTTTATCTACTACGTCGGCCCGGTCGATCCGGTCGGTGACGAAGTGGTAGGCCCGGCGGGCCCGACCACAGCGACGCGGATGGACAAGTTCACCCGCCAGATCCTCGAAAGCACTGGCCTGCTGGGCATGATCGGCAAGTCCGAGCGCGGCCCGATTGCCATCGACGCGATCAAGGACAACAAGGCCGTGTACCTGATGGCTGTCGGTGGTGCGGCTTACCTGGTGGCCCAGGCGATCAAGAAGTCCAAGGTACTGGCCTTCGCCGAACTGGGTATGGAAGCCATTTACGAGTTCGACGTGAAGGACATGCCGGTTACCGTGGCGGTCGACACCAAGGGCGAGTCCGTGCACATCACCGGCCCAGCGATCTGGAACAAGAAGATCCACGACAGCCTGGCCGTCGAGATCAAGTAAGCCTTGCAGCAAAAAACAACAAACCCGGCCATGTGCCGGGTTTGTTGTTCAAGGGGAGCGGTTAATGGGCCTTGCTCGCCGCCTCAGCCGGTGGCGAGAAGCGCGACAGAATGTGCGCCTTCATCCCGCGGGCCAGCTCTTCTTCATCAAAGAACACCTGTCCCAGACCGTCTTTGCGGAACATCTCCACCGCATCCGGGCTGTGGGTACGGATCACCACGTCGATATCCGGGTTCAACGCCCGCGCCGTTTCCACCATGCGCTGCACGTTCATCGGATCCGGGGTGGCGATGACCAGCATCGCCGCATCGGCGATATGTGCCTGGATCAGCGTACCGGGCTCGGCCGAGTCCCCCGTTACAGCCACCAAACCCTGCCCACGAATCTGTTCAACGCGCTCACGGTTCTGCTCAACCACCACGAAGGGAATATTGCGCTCGGCCAGGCTGCGGGTAATCCGCCGCCCAACCCGGCCATACCCCACCACCACGACCTGCCCTTTGAGGTACTTGTGCTCGGTACTCATCGGCAGCACGGCCAATGGGTCCTCGCGGTGCTCAAGTTTGCGCGCCAGGGCCGAGCGATGCAGCGCCAGCTCCTTGAGCGGCTTGATCAGGGCAAACAGCGCCGGGTTCAGGGCAATCGAAATCAGCGCACCGGCCAGCACCAGGCTCATGCCCTCCTGCGGCAACAAGCCCAGCGTCATGCCCAGTCCGGCCAGGATGAAGGAGAACTCACCGATCTGCGCCAGGCTCGCTGCCACGGTCAGCGCCGTATTCAACGGGTAACGGAAGGCCAGCACCAACGCGGCAGCCGCCAGGGTCTTGCCGATCACGATGATGCCGACCACTGCCAGCACATGCAGCGGCTCCTTGATCAGCACCAGTGGGTCGAACAGCATACCAACCGAGACGAAGAACAGCACCGCAAAGGCATCCCGCAGCGGCAGTGACTCTTCCGCCGCACGGTGGCTGAGGTCGGACTCGCGCATCACCATACCGGCAAAAAATGCACCCAGAGCAAAGGACACCTGGAACAGCGCGGCCGCGCCATAGGCAATACCAATCGCCGCCGCCACCACCGACAGAGTGAACAGCTCACGCGAACCGGTCTTGGCCACATGCATCAGCATCCAGGGCAGGATACGTCGCCCGCCCACCAGCATCACCATGATAAACACCGCCACCAGCAGCAGGGTCTTGCCGAGGGTGTACCACAGCGGATCGCTGCCCATCTCGGCGACAGGCGTCCCCCCCAGCACACCGGCCAAAGGCGGCAGCAAAACCAGCACCAGCACGGTCACCAGGTCCTCGACCACCAGCCAGCCAACGGCGATGCGCCCGTTCATGGACTCAAGAATGCCGCGTGACTCCAGCGCCTTGAGCAGCACCACGGTACTGGCACACGACAGTGACAGGCCAAACACCAGCCCGGCACCAAAACTCCAGCCCCACCAATGCGCCACTGCCATGCCAAGCACTGTGGCAAGGCCCATCTGCACCACCGCTCCAGGCAAAGCGATCTTCTTTACCGACAACAGATCGTCGAGGGAGAAGTGCAGACCCACGCCGAACATCAGCAGCATCACGCCGATTTCTGAAAGCTGCGCGGCCAGCTGAATGTCCGCGACAAACCCAGGGGTTGCCGGCCCTAGCAGAATGCCCGCACAGAGATAACCGATCAGCGCCGGCAGTTTTATCTTCTCGGCAATAAAACCGAAGATCAGCGCCAGACCAAAACCACCTGCCAAGGTGGTGATCAAGGAGATGTTGTGTTCCATTCAGAATCCTCTGCAATGGGTGATTGGGGTGGTTTGCCAGCCCTGCACATGGCAAACACAAGCACCTCAACGGGACGCAGACGCTCCCCACAATGGCGCACGCAAACGGCAGGCGAACTGCCAGACCATCCATGGCCTCGGTGCTGTTTATCGCTGGCAGGGCAAACAGCACAGATAATCGCTATTAATGCTTTTAGTGAATAATAAAAATATCCTTTAGATCAATAAAAAATTAGCCGCACGACCACTGCCATGACGAATGGCAATACGTTCTACCGCTATAACGCACAAATTATCTGCATGAATCGCTCCCCTATTGCTGGCCACTCATCCCTATCCGCGATTGCGCAGTGAACTCCCCGCACGTCGTCCGGGTCTGTCTGCTGTCGGCCACTGAGGGTGGATCTGCTGGCCATTTGCCCAGCAGGCCACTGCATTGCAGCGCCCCAGATCGCTCATCTGCCCGCAGCAATGTGCCTGTCCGACCTTTAATCGCACCTGCCCGCAGGGTTTCATTCAATTGCCATATGAAGACAGCCCATGTCCCTATCCCGTCACCTCCCCTCATGTACTCGCCCGCTGCATAACCTCGCCCTGAGCGTTTGCCTGCTCGGCAGCTTGAGTGCACACGCAGAAGAGCCCGCCAGCAGTGCACGCTGGGTCAGCGACAACCTGAACACCTATGTACGCAGCGGCCCAACCGACGGCTACCGGATCGTCGGCACCCTGGTTTCCGGGCAGAAAGTTACCCTGCTGCAAACCTCCGGCGATTACAGCCAGGTGCGTGGTGAAAACGGCAACGCCGTATGGATTGCCAACCGCGACCTGCAGCAAGTACCCGGTCAAGCCGAGCGCCTACCGCAGCTGGAACAGCAAGTGGCGCAACTGAGCAGCGAACTGGAAGGCATCAACGACACCTGGAAAACCCGCGTGCAAGGCATGCAGGAAACCCTCGACTCACGCAAAAGCCTGATCGACGAACTGCAAACCGCGCGCTCGGCGCTGGACAGCGAGCTGAGCCGAGCCAACTCCGAATTACGTGAACTGCAAGCGCAGCTCGGCGAGGAAAACCAGCAAGTGCTGATGCGCTATATGGCCTACGGCGGCAGCATTGCCGGTGCAGGGCTACTTGCCGGGCTGATTCTGCCGACCATGCTGCGGGTAAGGCGCAAGCGCAATGATCAGTGGGTCTAGTGTCTCGGCTCTGAGACACGCACAGACAGGGCCATACGCCAATGTTTGCAATGGCTATAGCGACCTGTAGTGATAGACCTCGCCCCTACAACCTTTGACGTTTACGCTGCTGTTTCACCTTGTACATCTCGCGGTCTGCCAGCATGACAGCCTCGTCCGCAGTCATGCTGCCCGGCAGCACCGCCGCCACCCCAACACTCGCGCCGGGATAGTCGATATGGCCAAGCCCATTACCCAACTCATATCGACCTACCGTCGCTTGGGTCAGGCGATCCTGCATGAGATGGGCAGCAGTTTGCATATCACTCGCCAGGTCGAGATGTTTGGCTGGCGTGCTCACCGCAATCACGATGAACTCATCGCCACCGACGCGCCCGATGGTGTCGCTGCTTCGGAGGCGCTGCTGCAGTTGGGTGGCTACGCCACGGAGAAACTCATCCCCTGCCTGGTGGCCATAGGTATCGTTGATGAGTTTGAAACCATCCAGGTCAATGACCCCAACGAGCACGTACGAATGTTCGCGCAGGGCCTGGACTAACAAGCGAGCGACATCGTTGAGGATGGCACGGCGGTTGGCCAAACCCGTCAGGGAATCTGTCAGCGCCAGAGTGGCCAACTCGGCATTGGCAACCTGCAGCTGCTCAACCAGCACTTCACGCTCAAGGGAGTAGCTCAGCAGCCCAGAGAGCAGCATCAGCAATGGCTCAACATCCGGCGCACGGGCCACCTGATCCGAACTCGCGGCACAGACGGTGCCCAGTACCCGGCCATCCACGGATCTGATTGGCGCACTCACATAGGTTCTGATGCCCAGAGCGACGGCGGCCTCCGAGTCGCCCCAGCATTCAGCAACGTTGTCCGAGTACATACGGTTTTCGTCCAGTGCCCGCTTGCACAGCGTATCGGCCCACGGCACGACCAACCCTTCGGGAATCAACATGCCGCCCACGTTACGGGCGAACTCGACCCGCTGGACACCTTCCTCGGTATCAATGGTCGTCAAATAGGTCGATTCCATTCCGGTGACCTGACTGAGCAAGGCCAGCAAGGGGCGCGTGAGTTGCTCCAGCGTTCGCGCTTTGGGGATGGTTTCAGACAGCAGGGAAAGTATTTGATCCATGTGGATACGCCGGCAGCTAGGAGGGCAACTCGATTGTCGACCAATCGGCGGTTTACTGAACAGTGTTGGACTTCACCAAACTAAAAAGACCCGCAGCAGAAACTCATTGCAGATTCACAGTTATCTAGTCATCGCGCGTCAGCACTTCCAGCAACTCAATCTCAAAAATCAAATTGGAATGCGGCTTGATATGCGCACCGAACTGACGTTCGCCATAGCCCAGGTGCGACGGAACAAAGAGTTTGCGTTTGCCACCGACTTTCATGCCCATCAGGCCCTGGTCCCAGCCCTTGATCACCCGGCCGGTGCCGATCACGCACTGGAAGGCCTTACCGCGATCATAGGATGAGTCGAACTTGCGGCCATCTTCGAGGAATCCGTTGTACTGGGTGGTGATCAGCGCACCTTTGACCACTTCCTTGCCGTCACCCAGTTGAATATCTTCAATCACCAGTTCATTGCTCATTACTCACCTCGTCTATTCGCCAGGCCTGCTTATGGCCGGGTTTGCAGAAAATCACTCGCCAGTCGGCTCCAGCACCGCCAGCAGCTCGGATAGCCGCGCTTCCAGTTGCGCCAACTCGCTGGCGGCAATCGGCGCCAGCAGGCGCGCTTCATTGGCGACATGCGCGGTTACCGCGCGGTCGATCAGTTCCAGGCCGGCCGGAGTCAGTTGCACCAGCAGGCTGCGCGCGTCGCTGGGGTTGGCCTGGCGGCTGACCCAACCTGCGGCTTCAAGCTGCTGCAACTGCCGGGTCATGGTGCCGGAGGTGACCATCAGGGTCGAGAACAGTGTGGTCGGTGCCAGGCGGTAAGGCTCGCCGGAGCGACGCAAGGTGGCCAACACGTCAAACTCCCAGGCGGTCAGGCCAAAGCTGCTGAACAGTTTGTCCAGCTCACGCCGCAACAATGCCGCACAGCGCCCGAGCCGGCCGATCACGCCCATCGGGCTGACATCCAGATCCGGCCGCTCGCGGTGCCACTGCTGAAGAATTGCATCGACCGCATCCATCTGTCGCTGAATTGCCATTGGCTTACCTCTGGAAATTTATCTTGAACTCAAGACAAGTCGCTATTAGCCTCGCATTTTATCTTGAATGCGAGACAAATGCATGGACCACTCAACATCGCGTAGCTCCTGGCTGGATGTGTTGATCACGGCTTTAGCGCCGGCCATCTGGGGCTCGACCTATATCGTCACCACCGAGATTCTGCCACCCGATCGGCCGTTTACCGCCGCGCTACTGCGCGCCCTGCCTGCCGGTCTGCTGCTGGTGCTGTACAGCCGCTACCTGCCCCGGCCTAGCGAATGGCCGCGTTTGCTGGTGCTGGCGGCGCTGAATATCGGCTTCTTCCAGGCGTTGCTGTTTGTCGCGGCGTACCGTTTGCCGGGTGGCTTGGCGGCGGTGGTCGGGGCGATTCAGCCGCTGCTGGTGATGGGCCTGGTGTGGTCGATGGATGGTCAAAGGCCGGCGTCTGTGGCGGTTGCTGCCAGTGTGATCGGGATTGCCGGCATGGCTGCCCTACTGCTGGCACCTGGAGCGAGTTGGGACCTAATCGGCATTGCCGCCGCCTTTATCGGCACTGCCTGCATGGCGAGCGGCACCTACCTGACGCGGCGCTGGCGACCGACTGTGCCGCTGCTGGCCTTTACCGGTTGGCAACTGCTGATTGGCGGTTTGTTCCTGCTGCCGGTGGCCTGGCTGATTGACCCGCCGCTGCCGCCGCTAAGCCTTATGCAGTGGCTGGGCTATGCCTACCTGTCGTTGTTTGGCGCATTGCTGGCTTATGTGCTGTGGTTTCGCGGCATCGCTCGCCTCGCGCCGGTGGCGGTGTCGTCATTGGGGCTGCTCAGCCCGCTGGTGGCAGTGACTCTTGGCTGGGCATTGCTCGGCCAGAGCATCACCGGCGTGGCGCTGCTGGGCTTGGTTGCGGTGCTGGGCAGCATTCTGGCGGTGCAATGGGCCGCAGCGGCCAAGCCGGCAGTTGTCGCGCCCCATGTTAAAGTCGCGCCCTGATACGGCCAAAGCGACAACTAGCAACCATGCAAACCCCGGCATTTACTGGCGAACTGGAAGACTGGAATACCCTGAACAGCAGCATCGGTTTTTCCGAGTTGCTGATCGGCAATGGCGCGAGCTTGGCGGTATGGCGCAAGTTTGCCTACTTCTCGCTGTTCGACGAGGCGCAGACCACGCGCAATCGCCCACTCAGCCCGACCGAACTCAGCGTGTTCCGCGCCCTGGATACCAGCAATTTCGAGCAGGTGCTCAGCGCGCTGAAGAACAGCATCCGGGTCAATGCCGCGCTGACCATCAACTCCTCGTCGCCGCGCCATCGCTATTTCGCCATCAAGGAAGCGCTGATCCACGCCGTGCGCGCGGTGCATATTCCCTGGAGCCAAATGCAGGCCACCAGTCTGGCGCAGATAAACAGTGCGCTTAGCCAGTACCAGACGGTGTATTCCGGCAATTACGACCTGCTCAACTACTGGGCCGTGATGCAGGCGCCGGACGCGTTTGAAGACATGTTCAGAGGTGCGGATTCAACCTTCGACCCAGGCAACAGCCAGCGCCAAGGCCATGCTACGCGCATGCTCTATCTGCACGGCGGCATGCATCTGGTAAAGAACATCGACGGCAGCACGCGCATTCTCAATTCATCGGAAAGCACCTTGCTGGCCAGTTTCGCCATCAACCAGCTGGGCGATATTCCGCTGTTCGTCAATGAAGGCAGCAGCGCGGACAAGCTCAAGGCCATCCGCAGTTCTGACTACTTGTCGTTCTGCTACAGCCAGCTGGCGCAGCCCAAGGACAGCCTGTGTATCTTCGGCCACAGCCTGGCGGCGCAGGATCAGCACCTGACCCAGGCACTGCAACAGGCCGGAGTGAAAACCCTGGCCATCTCGATCTATCCGCATAACCCGCTGTTTGTCGCCCAGCAGAAGCAGCACTACGCCAGCCTGTTCGCAGAACAGCAGGTGGAGCTGCGCTTTTTCGATGCGCTCAGCCACCCGCTGGGTGACCCTGCACTGCGCATCCCTACTGGCGTTTAAGCCTGGATCGAACGCACCAGACTTAACTCGGCCGGCGCACGGCGCTGGCTGAGGTAACGGGTGCAGCTGACGCGCAGGAACGAGGCGAAATTCACCACCTCACCGCGGTAGTCCATCACCTCGTCATACAGCTTGGTGATCAGCTGATTGGTGGTCATGCCATCGACTTCGGCAATTTCGCGCAGGATGTCCCAGAACTGGTTTTCCAGGCGCAGGGTGGTGACCACGCCACGGATGCGCAGCGAGCGGGCACGGGACTCGTAGAGAATCGGATCGGCTTTGACATACAGCTCGCACATGGCGGCTCACCTCCCTAAATGCGGGGCCTGACTGGCCCCGGCAGTTTAGAACCTGTTTACGATCTGCTGCGCGTCGGCGCTACTGCGTTAAAAACAAGCTCGGAATGCTCATTTACCACTCGTAAACTCCGCTTCCTCGCTTGTTTTTGCCTTGTATCGCTCTAGCTCGCAAGATCGTAAACAGGCTCTTACAGCGTGATCTGTGTACCGAGCAGACCGAGGAATGCGGCCAACCAGTTGGGGTGCGCTGGCCAGGCCGGCGCGGTGACCAGATTGCCCTGCACATGGGCCTGGTCCACGGCGATATCGATATAGCGCCCGCCAGCCAGGGTGACTTCCGGGCCACAGGCCGGGTAGGCACTGCATTCACGGCCTTGAAGCACGCCAGCAGCGGCCAGCAGTTGCGCGCCATGGCAAACCGCCGCAATCGGCTTGCCGGCCTTGTCGAAGGCCTGCACCAGCGCCAGCACCTGAGCGTTCAGGCGCAGGTACTCCGGGGCACGACCACCGGGGATCAACAAGGCGTCGTAATTTTCAGCCTTGACCTGAGCGAAGTCGAAGTTGAGGGCGAAGTTGTGCCCCGGCTTTTCGCTGTAGGTCTGCTCGCCTTCAAAATCGTGGATGGCGGTGCGCACGCTCTGTCCGGCGGTCTTGTCCGGGCACACGGCGTGCACCTGGTGACCGACCATCAGCAGTGCCTGAAACGGCACCATCACTTCGTAGTCTTCGACGTAGTCGCCGACCAGCATGAGAATCTTCTTAGCTGCCATGTGCCTGCTCCCTTCAATGAATTGAGAAGCACAGAGTGTTATCCCGATCAGCCGGCAACGGGTAATAACCCGGTACTACAACGCTCGCGACCGCGAGCAAGCCAACGCTGCGTAGGGTGTGCCGTGCCCATCAATGCAGGCGACTGGTGCGCGCCGCGCACCCTACAACGGCAGGCTAGCGTGCCCTCAGCTACACCAGCACTTCCTCATCACGTAGCAGCACATAGGTACAACCGCTGTCATCTTCCAGGTAGTCGTGCACATAGAACATCACGACTTCACCCAGGCCGGGCTGGGCGGCCACGTAATCACCGATGTCCACGGTGAAATGGCCTTTGGAACCCGGCTTGGCTTCGCACTCGATGCGCGCATTGACGAACAGCTCCGGCGCGCTGTCGCCGAAATAATCTTCACGCTCTGCAGCATCCCAATCGGCCGGGGCTTCGAACGGGCCGCAGAACAGCACCTTGGCATCACCCAGATCCACTTCCTCGGCTTCCGGGTCCTGGTCATCGGCGCGATACACCGTGCAGTCCTGCGCGTCAGGGTTTTCCAGAATGGCCAGACGGGCCGCCAGTTGTTGCTCAGTATCCATAGGGGGCATAGCTATCTCCGAGCGTTTTGGCGATTAAGAGCAGGGCAAATCCAGCCGGCAGTCCATCTACCGGCAAGGCCTAGCAGGCTATGGGCTGTTGCGCTTGCAGTGCAAGCGATGAAATGCCCGCAGCCACCTTACGCAGAATATTTTGCGACTTAATTTGGCGTTAAGCCTGCAGGCAGACACTCACTCCCAAGTTCACAGACGAGGTTCCGTTTATGGAGCTGCCTTGGGTGTATCAAAACACTGCACTTGCACAGATCGGCCGCGAGCAACCGCTCAGCCTGTACCTGGCCAATCACGAAAGTCCACGCCGAGCGGGGATTGAAGCCTTTATCGGCGAGCGCTTCGCCGCTCAGCATCAAGCGCGGATCCGCCATTTCATGCCCTGTCTGCTCAGTTTGGAAGATCGCGACAGGCAACTGCTCGGCGCGGTAGGCCTGCGCGGTGCTGCCAGTGGCCCGCTGTTTCTTGAACGTTACCTGCAGCAACCGGCAGAACAGGTGATTGCCGCCCGGCAGGTGGCCAATGCACCACAGCGGGCACAACTGGTCGAGGTCGGCAACCTGGCAGCGGGCAGCCCAGGCGCTGCGCGTTTGCTGATCGTCGCCCTGACCGATCTGCTGGTGGCACTGGGTTATCGCTGGGTGACCTTTACCGGCACCCTGGCTCTGCTCAACAGCTTCCAGCGCCTGGGCCTGACGCCCGTACCGCTGGGCCCGGCCAATCCGGATTGCGTGGGGGATGAACTGGCGGACTGGGGCAGCTACTACGCCAACCAACCACAGGTGATGGCCGGCGACATCTACGCCGGTCACCAACGCCTGCTGCAACTGGGTGCTTACCCGCGCCTGGCTCACCACGCTTTCTATGCACTGGAGGACATGCCTGATGTGGCCTGCCGCTGAATCATTGTTCAACCGCCTGGCCGAACTCGGCGATACCAGCGCCCTGCGTGAAGGCCCGTGGCAACTGAGCTACACCCAGTTGCTGCATGAGGTCGAGCAGCGCAGTGCACTGCTGCTGGAGCGTGGCGCGCGGCGCGTTGCCCTGGCGCTGGACAATGGCATCGACTGGGTGCTCTGGGACCTGGCCACCCTGCATGCCGGGCTGGTTTGCGTGCCGCTGCCGGGCTTCTTCTCCAGCGGCCAGCAGGCCCATGTGCTCGACAGTGCCAGCATCGACTGCCTGATCGGCCCGAACACTGCACTGTTCAGCGCACTGGGTTTCAACCCTAGCGCGGCCGGCATGCTGCAACGCCCACGAGCGCAGGTCAGCACGCTGCCAGTCGGTACCTGCAAGATCACCTACACCTCCGGCACCACCGGGCAACCCAAAGGCGTATGCCTGGATATCGCCACACAACTGGCGGTGGCTCGCAGTCTGGTGCAGGCCAGCGCCAGCTGCGCGGTCGAACGCCACCTGTGCGTCCTGCCGCTGGCCACCCTGCTGGAGAATATCGCCGGGGTTTATGCGCCCTTGTTGGCCGGGGCGCGGATCGAGCTGATGCCGATGGCGCAGGTCGGCCTACTCGGGGCCAGCCAGTTCGACCTGCCGCGATTTCTCGGCGCCCTGGCCCAGGCGCAACCCAATAGCCTGATCCTCCTGCCGCAGTTGCTGCTGGCGCTGGTCAGTGCGGCCGAGCGCGGCCTGCCGGTGCCGAGCTGCCTGCGCTTTATCGCCGTCGGCGGTGGCCGCGTCGCCAGCCAGTTGCTGCAACGCGCCGACGCTCTGGGGCTGCCGGTATTCGAAGGCTACGGCTTGTCCGAGTGCGCCTCGGTGGTGTGCCTGAACACCCCGAAAAACCGCCGCATCGGCACCGTCGGCCAGCCATTGCCGCACCTGCAGGTACGCCTGGGCACAGACGGCGAGGTGCTGGTCAAAGGCCCACGCCTGCTCGGCTACCTGGGCGAACCATGCCCTGATGCAGAGTGGCTGGGCACCGGTGACCTGGGGCATTTCGATGGGCCGTTTCTGGTGCTGCACGGGCGCAAGAAACACCAGTTCATCACCTCCTTTGGCCGCAACGTCAACCCGGAATGGGTCGAGGCCGAGCTGGTGCAGCAACTGCCGATTGCCCAGGCCTGGCTATACGGCGAGGCCTTGCCGGGCAACGTCGCCGTGCTGGTGCCGCGCTACCCGAATACCAGCGACAGCCAACTGGCTGAAGCCGTGGCCAGCGCCAACCAGGCCTTGCCCGACTACGCCCGCGTGCACCACTGGCTGCGCGCCACAGCCCCTTTCAGCACCAGCAACGAGCTGGCCACCAGCAATGGCCGCCTGCGCCGCGCTGCCCTGCTTAACCACTACCAGCACGCCATCGAACAGTTGATGGCGCAGCAAACCTGCTACGGAGATGCGTGATGAACTTCTATGAATCCCTGCTTGAACAAACCAGCGCTGAACGCAACTACCTGCTCAGCGCGCCGATCATTGCCCAAGCCATGGCCGGCACCGTCAGCCTGAACAGCTACGTGGCCTTTCTTACCGAGGCCTACCACCACGTCAAACACACCGTGCCATTGCTGATGGCCTGCGGCGCACGTTTGCCAGAGCGGCTGGAGTGGCTGCGCGAAGCCATCGGCGAATACATCGAGGAAGAAACGGGCCACCAGGAATGGGTGCTCAATGACATTGCCGTGTGTGGTGCCGATAAAGAAGCGGTGCGCCACGGCACGCCCAAACTGCCCACCGAACTGATGGTCAGCTACGTCTACGACCGCATCGCGCGGCATAACCCGGTGAGTTTCTTTGGCATGGTCAATGTGCTGGAAGGCACCAGCATTGCCCTGGCCACCCAGGTGGCCGGGGTGATCCAGGACAAGCTGCAACTGCCGAACAAGGCGTTCAGCTACCTCAGCTCCCACGGCAGCCTGGATCTGGAGCACATCGAGTTTTTCAAAAAACTGATGAATCAGCTCGACAACGACGACGACAAAGCCGCCGTGGTGCACACCGCCAAGGTGGTCTACCGCCTGTATGGCGATATGTTCCGCAGCTTGCCGCTGAGCGCCTGAGGACTAGCGATGAACATTCCTGAATGCCGCGCCGTGATCACCGGGGCCAGTGGTGGGATTGGCCAAGCACTGGTCGCCGAACTGCTGTGCGACGGTGCCCACCTGCTGCTGGTTGGCCGCCAGCCCGAACCCCTGCAAGCGCTGACCGAAGCCCATGCCGGCAAAGTCACGCTGGTGACTGCGGACATCCGCGAACGCAGCGGGCGTGAAGCCGTGGTCGCCGCCGCGCAACGCTTTGGCGGCATCAACACGCTGATCAATGCTGCGGGGGTCAATCACTTCGGCCTGCTGGAGCAGCATGATGAAACCGCCATCGCCGAGCTGATCGAACTCAACGTAACCGCCACCTTGCAGCTGACTCACCGCCTGCTGCCGCTGCTGCGGCAACAGGGCCGAGCCCTGGTGGTCAACCTGGGGTCGACGTTCGGCTCCATCGGCTACCCCGGTTTCAGCGCGTATTGCGCCAGCAAATTCGCCCTGCGCGGGTTCTCCGAAGCCCTGCGCCGTGAGCTGGCCGACACCCAGGTCAAGGTTCTCTACTTCGCCCCGCGCGCCACCCAGACCAGCATGAACGCCGCCAATGTGGTGGCCATGAATGACGAGCTCAAGGTGGCCATGGACGACCCGCACAGCGTCGCCCTGCAACTGCTGGCCGCCATTCGCCGCGAGGAGGAAGAGCGCTACCTGGGCTGGCCGGAACAACTCTTCGTACGCCTCAACAGCCTGCTGCCGCGCCTGGTTGATCAGGCCCTGCGCAAACAACTGCCGATCATCCAGCGCTTTGCCCGAAGCAAACCCTAAGAGGACACCCCGATGAAGCTGCTCCGTAATGCCGCCTGCGCCCTGCTCTGCCTCACCAGCCTGCCCAGCTTTGCCCTCAGCGAACAGGGCCAGACCCAGCTGCAAAACCTGCAAGACCGCTGGGCCGAGATCAACTACCAGTTGCCCAAGGAACAACGCGAGAACGCTTTCGCCAGTCTCAGCAAGCAAGCGCAACAAGCCGTCGCCGCCGAGCCGAACGCCGCCGAGTTGCAGATCTGGAACGGCATCATCCTCAGCACTTACGCCGGCGCCAAGGGCGGCCTGGGCGCGCTGGGCCTGGTCAAAGAGGCCAAGGCCAGTCTGGAACAGGGCCTGGCGCTCGACCCCAAGGCGCTGTCCGGCTCCGCCTACACCAGCCTCGGCAGCCTGTACTACCAGGTGCCCGGCTGGCCGGTGGGCTTTGGTGATGACGAAAAGGCCGAGGTCATGCTCAAGCAGGCCCTGGCCATCAACCCAGATGGCATCGACCCCAACTACTTCTATGGCGACTACCTGGCCCGCGCCAAACGCTTCGCAGAAGCCAAGGCAGCGCTGGAGAAAGCCCTGCAAGCGCCCCCACGGCCCAACCGGCAGTCGGCGGACGTCGGCCGCAAGCAGGAAATTCAGGTCTTGCTGAACAAGGTCAACGCCGAGTTGCAGTGATAGGCTGTTGCGTGACGCCTGCTCTGCCAGTACGGCACGGCAGGCGCACCTGAAGGTTCAAATAGACAAACCGGGAATGTCTACATGCGAATTCTATTGGTCGAAGATGACAAGGCCCTCGGCGAGGGCATCCGTACGGCGCTCAAGCCCGAGGGTTACATCGTCGACTGGGTGCAGGATGGCAGCAGTGCGCTGCATGCCCTGACCAGCGAAAGTTTCGAGCTGGCGATCCTCGACCTCGGCCTGCCGCGCATGGATGGCCTGCAAGTGCTCAAACACCTGCGCGCAGCCGCCAACCCGGTGCCGGTGCTGGTACTGACCGCCCGCGACTCGACCAGTGACCGCATCGCCGGGCTGGATGCCGGTGCCGACGATTACCTGGTCAAACCCTTCGATGTCGCCGAACTCAAGGCACGCCTGCGCGCCCTGCTACGGCGCAGCTTCAACCGCCCACAACCGGCGCTGGAATACCGTGGCATCAGCCTCGACCCGGTCAGCCAGGCCGTCAGTTACCAGGGCCAGGCGGTCAATCTGCCGCGCAAGGAATTCCTTCTGCTGCACGAGTTACTCGCCCAACCGGGCCGGGTGATGACCCGCGACAAGTTGCAACAGGCCCTCTACGGCTGGGACGAAGAGCTGGAGAGCAACGCCCTGGAAGTGCACGTGCACCACCTGCGAAAAAAATTCTTTCCCGAGCTGATCCGCACTGTGCGCGGCGTCGGCTACCTGGTGGATAAATAACATGCCGAAGTTGTTGCGCTCGATTCGCGCGCGTTTGCTGGTATTGCTGCTGTCACTGTTGAGCGTCACCCTGGGGCTGATCAGCCACAAGATCTACAGCGATGCCAGCCATGAAGTGGAAGAGCTGTTCGACGCCCAACTGGCGCAGACTTCCCGGGTGCTGATGGGCCTGGTCCGTCATGAGCTGTCCGCCGACTCGCGCCGCGACTTGCAAGCGGCGCTGGATGAAGCCCTGCTGCTGAAGAACAGCCCGCGCAGCCTCGACGGTCTGCTGGGGCACAGCTACGAGAGCAAGCTGGCCTTCCAGATGCTCAATGACAACGGTGAGCTGGTGTTCCAGTCCGCCAGCGCGCCCAAGGGCCTGCTGATGGAGATGATCGCCCAGCTCGGCCTCAGCCTGCCGGCCGGCGAGCAACCGTTAAACGAGCGCCTCAACCGTCTGGCCAAATACCTCAGTGGTTATCACACCCTCAAGCTGGGTGAGCACCGCTGGCGGGTATTTGTGCTGCACGACAACGTCGACCATCACTGGGTGCTTGTGGGCGAACGCGAAGATGTACGCGGCGAGCTGTCCGGCAAGATTGCCCGACGCAGCCTGCAACCGCTGCTGATCGGTCTGCCACTGCTGGCCCTGCTGCTCTGGCTGGCGGTGGGGTTTGGTTTGCAGCCCCTGCAACGGATGGCCGAGTCGATCCGCGGCCGCGCGCCGGACAACCTTGCCCCGCTGATTTTCGGCCCGTTGCCGCAGGAGCTGGAGCCCATGGGCGCCTCGCTCAACCGCCTGCTGATGCAGGTCAACCAGCTGCTGGATCAGGAAAAGCGCTTTATCGCCGATGCCGCCCACGAGCTGCGCACGCCGCTGGCGGTGCTGCGCATCCACGCCCAGAACGCCCTGGAAGCACCTGACCCGCAAGACCGCAACGATGCCCTGCGCCAGCTCGGCACAGGCGTCGAACGCGCCACCCGGGTAGTGGCGCAACTGCTGACCCTGGCGCGCCTGGACCCCAATGTGGTGCAACTAGCGATGGGCGAACTGGACCTGCTCGGCTATGTGCGCAACGAGCTGGCAGAACTGATCCCGCTGGCCCTGGCGCGTCATCAGGAACTCGATCTGGATGCCCTGGAGCCGGCGGATTATCAGCTGATCGCCGATGGCCCGAGCCTCGGCACCTTGCTGCAAAATCTGATCAGCAATGCCGTGCAATACACCCCGGACGGCGGCCGTATCCGGGTGCAGCTGGACGCCCAGGCGGACGCCATCATCCTGCGCGTGCAGGATAGCGGCCCTGGCGTGGCCGAAGCGCAGCGGGAAAAACTCTTCGAACGCTTCTATCGCCTCGGCGCGGGCCAGGGCGCAGGCTTAGGCCTGTCCATCGTGCGCCGGGTGGTGGAGCTGCACCGTGGCAGCATCAGCCTTGGTGACTCACCGCTGGGTGGTTTGGAGGTCGCAGTACGTCTGCCCAGACGCTAACGCGTGCTACCGCGGCGTTGTGCCCGCTCTTCACGGCGGGCCTGCTGCTGCACTTCGGCCAACACCTCTTGCACATAATCGATATGCCGGTTGGACAGCGCGCGGGCGTCCTCGGCGCGACCTTCGATAATCGCCTGGTACAGGTTGCGGTGCTGCTCGATCAACATATCTCGGGTTTCATCACGCTGGGCGTACATGCCGCCGATATTGGTCACCACGTTGCGCTTGAGCAGGTCGAACAGCCCGCGAATGGTGTGCAGCAGCACGGCGTTATGGCTGGCCTCGGCAATCGCCAGGTGGAAGTTGGCATCGGCAGTACCCTCTTCGGCGCGGGTGACCTTGCCATTGAGGCTGTAGCAATCCTGCAGCGCGGCAAAGGCGTCGGTCAGGCGCTGGCGATCCAACTCGGTGGCGCGCTGCGCGGCATAAAAAGCGCAGGAACCTTCCAGGGTGTGGCGAAACTCCAGCAGGTCGCGCTGCGCGTCAGAATTGCTTTCCAGCAGACGCAACAGCGGGTCGCTGAAGGTCGAGCCCAGGCTGTCAGCCACATAGTTGCCGCCACCATGCCGGCTGACCAGCAGGCCCTTGGCTGCCAGTTTCTGGATCGCCTCACGCAGCGACGGCCGTGAGACACCAAACTGCTCGGCCAACACCCGCTCCGCCGGCAGGCGCTCACCAGCCTTGAGCGTGCCTTCGAGGATCATGGTTTCCAGTTGACTGACGATATCGTCCGACAAACGGCGCTGCTGTACCTGACCAAACCCCATAACCCAATCGACTCCGTTAACCCGCGTTGAGAACGCACCAGACCGGCGTTACAGCCTCCAGCCCTGGCAGCCTAACCAGTGGCGCAATGCCTAACAAGCGGCTGCCGCACTCGGCCGTACAACAAAAGTCGTAGGCGGACAAATTGACGCACACGCGCTTTAGCTTCTATTCTGCCCCACAGCACAGGGTAATTGGTATTACCAATTTACAAAACAGATGCAACCTCACTGCATACTGTTCGACCCGCGCTCCCAACCAACAACAATTAGTGGGTCCTCACCATGCAAACATGGCAACAGCTCTACACACCGCTCGGCAGCCTGGGTCTGTCCGCGCTGGCCGCTCTGATTCCGATTGTGTTTTTCTTCCTGGCCCTCGCCGTGTTCCGCATGAAAGGCCATGTGGCGGGCGCGATCACCCTGGCACTGTCGCTGGTGGTGGCCATCGCCGCCTTCGGCATGCCTGCCAGCATGGCGTTCGCCTCGGCAGGATACGGTTTTGCTTATGGTCTCTGGCCGATTGCCTGGATCATCGTGGCGGCGGTATTCCTCTACAAGCTCACGGTTAAAAGCGGCCAGTTCGAGGTGATTCGCAGCTCGGTGCTGTCGATCACCGACGACCAGCGCTTGCAGGTGCTGCTGATCGGCTTTTCCTTCGGCGCGTTTCTCGAAGGGGCCGCCGGTTTCGGCGCGCCGGTGGCGATTACCGCCGCTCTGCTGGTTGGCCTGGGTTTCAACCCGCTGTATGCAGCCGGCCTGTGCCTGATTGCCAACACCGCCCCCGTGGCCTTCGGCGCGCTGGGCATTCCGATCATCGTCGCGGGTCAGGTAACCGGCATCGATGCCTTCAAGATCGGCGCGATGACCGGCCGCCAACTGCCCATCCTGTCGATCATCGTGCCGTTCTGGCTGGTGGCGATGATGGACGGCTGGCGCGGCATCAAAGAAACCTGGCCGGCCGCCCTGGTCGCCGGCGTGAGCTTTGCCATCACCCAGTATTTCACCTCCAACTACATCGGCCCGGAACTGCCGGATATCACCTCAGCGCTGGTCAGCCTGATCTGCCTGACCCTGTTCCTCAAGGTCTGGAGCCCAAGCCGCGCCGCCGAACCGGAAGTGGTTGGTGTATCGGCAGGTGGCGCAGCAATCGTCGGCGGCTTCGGCATCAAACGCAGCAGCGCCCCATCGCCGTACAGCTTCGCCCAGATCGTCAAAGCCTGGTCGCCGTTCCTGATCCTCACCGTGCTGGTCACCATCTGGACACTGAAACCCTTCAAGGCCATGTTCGCCGCTGGCGGCGCGATGTACAGCACGGTGTTCAACTTCGCCATCCCGTTCCTTGACCAACTGGTGATCAAGACCACGCCGATTGTCACCAGCGCCACAGCCATGCCGGCGGTGTTCAAGCTGGACCCGATTTCGGCCACCGGCACGGCGATCTTCTTCTCCGCGCTGATCTCCATGCTGGTACTGAAGATCAATGGCAAAACTGGTCTGACCACATTCAAGGAAACCCTGATCGAGCTGAAATGGCCGATCCTGTCGATCGGCATGGTGCTGGCCTTCGCCTTCGTCACCAACTACTCGGGCATGTCCAGCACCCTGGCCCTGGTGCTGGCTGGCACCGGCGTGCTGTTCCCGTTCTTCTCGCCGTTCCTCGGCTGGCTGGGGGTGTTCCTCACCGGTTCGGACACCTCGTCCAATGCCCTGTTCAGCTCACTGCAAGCCACCACCGCACACCAGATCGGAGTCAATGACACCTTGCTGGTGGCGGCCAACACCAGCGGCGGCGTAACCGGCAAGATGATCTCGCCACAGTCGATTGCCGTGGCCTGCGCGGCCACTGGCATGGTCGGCAAGGAATCCGATCTGTTCCGCTTTACGCTCAAACACAGCCTGATCTTCGCCACTTTCGTTGGCCTGATCACCCTGGCCCAGGCCTACTGGCTGACCGGCATGCTGGTGCACTAAAGCGCTACTGCCGGGCTGCGAGGCCCGGCACTTTTATTACGGGAACCTGCCGCCATGATCATTTCTGCCTCCACCGACTACCGCGCCGCCGCGCAACGCCGGCTGCCGCCGTTTCTGTTCCACTACATCGACGGCGGTGCCTATGCCGAGCACACGCTAAAGCGCAATGTCAGCGACCTGGCGGACATTGCCCTGCGCCAGCGCGTGCTGCGCAATATGTCGGAACTGAGCCTGGAAACCCGTCTGTTCAATGAGACCCTGAGCATGCCGGTGGCCCTGGCCCCGGTCGGCCTGACCGGCATGTACGCCCGCCGGGGTGAAGTGCAGGCCGCCAAGGCAGCTGCCGCCAAGGGCATTCCCTTTACCCTGTCCACCGTGTCGGTGTGCCCGATTGAAGAAGTCGCGCCGGCCATCGACCGGCCGATGTGGTTTCAGCTGTATGTGCTGAAAGACCGTGGCTTTATGAAAAACGCGCTGGAGCGTGCCAAGGCCGCCGGCGTCACCACCCTGGTGTTTACTGTCGATATGCCGGTGCCCGGCGCGCGTTACCGCGATGCCCACTCCGGCATGAGCGGCCCGAATGCGCCCGTGCGGCGCATGTTGCAGGCCATGACGCACCCACGCTGGGCCTGGGATGTCGGCCTGCTGGGCAAGCCCCACGACCTGGGCAATATCTCCGCCTACCGCGGCAATCCGACAGGATTAGCCGACTATATCGGCTGGCTGGGCAACAACTTCGACCCCTCGATCAGCTGGAAAGACCTGGAATGGATTCGCGAATTCTGGGACGGCCCGATGGTCATCAAGGGCATCCTCGACCCACAGGACGCCAAAGATGCCGTGAGCTTCGGCGCTGACGGCATCGTTGTCTCCAACCACGGTGGACGTCAGCTCGATGGCGTGATGTCCAGCGCCCGCGCCCTGCCGGCGATTGCCGATGCGGTGAAGGGTGAGCTGGCGATTCTCGCCGACTCGGGCATCCGCACAGGTCTGGATGTGGTGCGCATGATCGCCCTCGGCGCAGACACAGTGATGCTCGGCCGCGCCTTTATCTACGCCCTGGCCGCCGCCGGTGGCGCGGGGGTGAGCAACCTCCTGGAACTGATCGAGAAGGAAATGCGCGTGGCCATGGTGCTGACCGGGGCCAAATCGATCAGCGAGATCACCGCCGATTCACTGGTGCGCGAATTGCGCCACGCCGCGTCCTGACTTCCGGAGCCTGAATGAGCCTGCCTGCCGCTTTTCTCACCGCCGTCGAGCGCCTGATCCCTGCCGAGCGGCGCTTCGACGACCCACTGTCGACTCTGGCCTTTGGCACCGACGCCAGCTTCTACCGGCTGATCCCCAAGCTGGTGGTGCGCGTCGAGGCGGAGCTGGAAGTGGTTGATCTGCTCAAGCTGGCCGGTGTCCATCAGGTGCCCGTGACCTTCCGCGCCGCCGGCACCAGCCTCTCCGGCCAGGCCCTCAGCGATTCGCTGCTGATCGTGCTGGGTGATAACTGGAACGGCCGTGAAATCCGTGGTCAGGGCAACCAGATCCGTCTGCAACCTGGCGTTATCGGTGCACAGGCCAATGCCGTGCTCGCACCTTTCCAGCGCAAGATCGGCCCCGACCCGGCGTCGATCAACGCCTGCAAGATCGGCGGCATCGTCGCCAACAACGCCAGCGGCATGTGCTGCGGTACGGCGCAGAACAGCTACCACACCCTGGCTGGCATCCGCCTGGTGCTGGCCGATGGCACGGTACTGGACACTGAAGACCCACTTAGCGTCACGCGCTTTTTCGCCACCCACGCCGACCTGCTGGCGCAACTGAACGAGCTGGGCAAACAGACCCGCGCCAACAGCGCGCTGGCCGCGAAAATTCGCCACAAATACCGCCTGAAAAACACCACTGGCCTGTCGCTTAACGCCCTGGTGGATTTCGACCAGCCGCTGGATATTCTCAGCCACCTGCTGGTCGGCTCCGAAGGCACGCTGGGCTTTATCAGCGCGGTGACCTACAACACCGTGCCCGACCACCCACACAAGGCCAGCGCCCTGCTGGTGTTCCCCGATGTGGAGAGCTGCTGCCGCGCGGTGACGGTGCTCAAGCAGCAGCCAGTGTCCGCCGTGGAATTGCTCGACCGCCGCAGCCTGCGCTCGGTGCAGGACAAGCCCGGCATGCCGGAGTGGGTCAAGGCGTTGTCCGACAGCGCCTGCGCCCTACTGATCGAATCACGCGCCGCCAGCCAGAGCCTGCTGCACGAGCAACTGCAACTGATCATGGCCTCTATCGCTGACTTCCCGCTGGAAAAGCAGGTGGATTTCAGTGAGGACCCGGCCGTTTACAACCTGCTGTGGAAGATCCGCAAGGACACCTTCCCCGCCGTTGGCGCGGTGCGTCAGACCGGCACCACGGTGATTATCGAGGACGTGACCTTTCCCATCGAACAGCTGGCCGAAGGCGTCAACCGCCTGCTCGCGCTGTTCGATAAACACGGTTACGACGAAGCGATCATTTTCGGCCACGCCCTGGAGGGCAACCTGCATTTCGTCTTTACCCAGGGCTTTGATAGCGCGGCAGAAAAAGCCCGCTACGAAGCCTTTATGCAGGACGTGGCGCACCTGGTGGCCGTGGAGTTCGGCGGCTCGCTCAAGGCCGAGCACGGCACCGGGCGCAATATGGCGCCCTTTGTCGAACTGGAATGGGGCCATGACGCCTACCAGCTGATGTGGCAGATCAAGCGCCTGCTCGACCCCCAGGGCATTCTTAACCCGGATGTGATCCTGTCGGATGACCCGCAGATCCATCTGAAAAACCTCAAGCCGCTGCCGGCCGCCAACGAGATCGTCGACAAGTGCATCGAGTGCGGCTTCTGCGAGCCGGTGTGTCCGTCCAAGGGGCTGACCCTGAGCCCGCGCCAGCGCATCGTGATCTGGCGTGATATCCGGGCGAAAAAACGCGCTGGCATCGACACCTTTGAGCTGGAAGCGGCCTATCAGTACCAGGGCATCGACACTTGCGCGGCTACCGGTTTATGCGCCCAACGCTGCCCGGTGGGCATCAATACCGGCGATCTGGTGCGCCAGCTGCGCGCACGCGATGCCAATAGTCTGCGCAGCGCCGACTGGCTGGCCAATAACTTTCGCCACGTCATGCAGGGCGCGCGGGTGATGCTGCATGTGGCTAACGGCGCACGCCGCGTCTTGGGCGCACCGTTACTCACGCGCACATCGGCGGCGCTGAGCAAGGCCAGCCAGGGCCGCCTGCCGCAGTGGACGCCAGCGATGCCGCAAGCGGTGCAACGCCTGCAATTACCGGCAGTGGTTGAGGATACCCGGCCCAGAGTGGTCTATCTGGCCGCCTGCGTATCCCGCGCCATGGGTCCGGCAGCCGGCGATAGCGAGCAGATGTCGCTGCTCGACAAGACCCGCGCGCTGCTGGAGAAAGGCGGCTTTCAGGTGGTGTTCCCAGATGAGCTGGACAGCCTCTGCTGCGGCCAGCCGTTTGCCTCCAAAGGCTATGTCGAACAGGCCGAACGCAAGAAGCAGGAGCTGATCGACGCACTACTCAAGGCCAGCCGCGGCGGTCTCGATCCGATCTACTGCGACACCAGCCCTTGCACCCTGCGGTTAATGCAGGACGGCCTGGACGCACGCTTGCAACTGCATGACCCGGTGAAATTTATCCGCGAGCAGCTGCTCGACCGTCTGCACATCACCCCGCAGGACAAGCCGGTGGCGGTGCATGTCACCTGCAGCACCCAGCACCTGGGCGAGGCGCAGGGGCTGATCGATATCGTGCGGCGCTGCACCTCGGAAGTGGTGATTCCCGAAGGCATTCACTGCTGCGGCTTTGCCGGCGACAAAGGCTTTACCACGCCGGAGCTGAACAGCCACGCCCTGCGCAGCCTGAAATCCGCCGTGCAGTACTGCGAGGAAGGCATCAGCACCAGCCGAACCTGCGAAATCGGCCTGAGCCAGCACGGCGGTATCGACTATCACGGGCTGGTCTATCTGCTGGATCGGGTCAGCCACGCCAAGCATTGAGTGACCAACGGCCCGGTCGCCGAGTGAGGGCTTTCTATACTGAAAGTCCTACCCACAACGCCGGAGCCACACCATGCGCCGCCTTGCCACGTTCCTTGCAACCGCACTCCTCAGCACCTCGCTATGGGCCATGCACTGCCCGGCGGATATGGCCAAGATCGATGGCCTGCTGAAAACCGACCCACCGAGCGATGCCGCGGTGCTCGCGCAAGTGCAAAAGCTGCGCGCCGAAGGCGAAGCCCTGCACAAGGCCGGTAACCACGGCCAGTCGGTCAAGGTGCTGGCTGAGGCCCTGCAACTGCTTGAAGCCAGCGAGTAATGTGCGCGGCTGGAGCGGCTACACGCCTTCGGCTGAACGGCTGAAGGCGTGGTTTAAAGCGCCTGCCCCAGCAGGCTCAGCGCCACACGGCGCACCTGCGCCAGGTCGATCGGCTTGGCCAGGCAGGCCTGTGCACCACGGCGGCGCGCCTCACTGAACACCTCTTCATCGGCGGCCGCGCTGATCACCAGCACCGGCACAGCCTGCAACCGTGGGTTCTGGCGCATAGCATCGAGTACGCGCAAACCATCGCCATCAGGCAGATCCAGATCCAGCAGCAGCAAGGTCGGCGTGCAGCGTTCCAACTCGGCCAAAGCGCGCTGGATCGAACCGGCACCACGCACCTCGGCAAATTCGCGCAGCGCCTCCTGCACCACCTTCAGACAAGCTGGGTGATCTTCCACGCAGAGCACTTCAGCCAGCTGTTTAGGCGGCGCTGCGAGCGGCTCGGCATCCGGCGTACTGGTAGCACTCGGTGCGGCCGCACCCGGCAGATCAACCCAGAAACGGCTGCCCGTGCCAAGTGCGCTACTAAAGCCCATTTCCCCGGCCATCAGACTGGCCAGCTCCCGACACAGCACCAGGCCAATCCCGGTACCCGGAATGCTGGAGTTTTCCCGGCCCAGGCGCTGAAACGGCTGGAACAACCCCGCCTGCTGCTCAAGGCTGAGACCCGCGCCGTTATCTTCGACCCACAGCCGCACGCAGTCCGAACGCACTTCGTAGCCCAGCCGGATCAACCCCTGCGGGCTGTTGTACTTGATCGCGTTGGACAGCAGGTTGAGCAGCACCTGGCGTACCCTGCGTGGGTCCGCCTGCACATACAGCCCCGCATCCGGCTCGGCCAGTACCTGCAACTGCAATTGCCGCTGCTGCACATCCGGCAGCACCAGCTCAGCGCAACCGTGCAGCAGCGCACCGACTTCCACCGGTTGCAGCTTGAGCTGCTGGCGGCGGCTTTCGATGCTCGACAGATCAAGAATGTCGTCGACCAGTGACGTCAGGTGACGGCTGGCATTGACGATCTCGCGGGCGTAATCGGCTTCCTGCTTGGCATCGGGCTTGTCCTGGGCCTCCAGTTCAATCAGCTGGCCAAAGCCATAAATCGCATTCAGCGGCGTGCGCAGCTCATGACTCATGCTTGAGAGGAAACGACTCTTGGCCTGACTGGCAGCCTGGGCCTCCAGGCTGGCGCGGCGCAGTTCCTCCTGCACCTGCTTGAGGCGGGTGATGTCGACATGGGTGCCGGCCACGCGCAACGCGCGCCCTTCGGCATCACGCTCCAACACCTTGCCGCGGCTGAGCAGCCAGACATAGTCACCCTGCACATCGGCGTAGCGGTACTCGGCCTCGAACCGGTCCTCACCACTGCTGGCAAACAGCTGGCGCAAGTGACGAATACGCTCCAGATCATTGGGGTGAACACGCTGGTTGAATTCGCTGAACGTCATGCACGGCTGCGTCAGCCCGAAGCGTTTGAGGAAACGCTCGCTGAGGCTGATGCTCATGCTGTGCGCTTCAACCTCCCAGAGGCTTTCGGTGGTGCTTTCCAGCACCAGCTGGAGAATCCGCTGCGCCTCGACTCGCTGCACTTCGCTGGCCTGCAACTGCTCACCGGTCTGCTGCACGGCCGTGGCCATACTCATCAGCTCATCAATCTGGCTGTTCGGTGTTGCTGGCTGGTAGTTGCCCTGGCCCAGCTCGCGCATCATCCCGACGATGCCATCAATTGGCCGTACCAGCTGCTCGCTCAGCTGTCGCGAACGCAGCCACATCAGGGCGAAAAACAGCAGGTAGAACAGCGCCAGACCGAGGATCAGCAGATAACCGATGTGCAGGTAACGCTCGGCCAGGCGATTGGTCTCACTGAAAATATTGGCTTCATCCACCACCAGCAGCAGTTGCCAGCCAGTCTGCGGAATCTCGCTCCAGGCAATCAGCTGCTTACGACCACCGAGCATGACCTCCTGCACATTGCCCTGCCCAGCCGCCATGGCCTCCAGCAGCGGTTGCATCTCGGCACGCTTGCCCAGGTTGAAGTCCTCAGGCTTGAGCACCTCACGACGCACGGCCTCGGCATAGGAATATTCGGTCAGCTCACGCAGACCGAAATCCTCTTCACCCGCATGAGGCAGAGCCATGATGTTGTGATCGCGACTGACCAGCATGGCGTAACCATGCCAGGGCACATCCAGCTCACCGATCTCGCCGAGCATCTGCCCCACGGTGATATCAAGGCCGACCACCCCTTCGAGGAAGTCACCGCGATACACCGGCGCCACCGCCGACATCATCCAGCCCATGCCGGCAGGGTCGAGGTAAACATCGGTCCAGGCCACCTTGCGCTCAGGGTTGTGCTTGGCGTCGGCCAGATAATAGAAGTTGTAATCCGGTATCACCATGTCATGGGGATACTGCTCAGGCGTCATGAAAAACGGGTAGATGCGGTTATAGCTGTCCCAACTGTTGAAATAGGCTGCCGCCACCCGTGGGTTGGCCGCCTGGATCGAACGCATCAACGGATCGAGCTGCGACAGACGCAGCGCCTTGGCGTGATCCTGCTTTGCCACAGGCGTACTGTTGGCATAAAAGGACGCTGCACGACCATCGTCGCTACGGGTATAGAACACCCCGTTATCCGTCAGCGCATGACGCTGGCGCTCCAGCTCATCAGGCTGGAAGCGCTGATTGAGCAAGGCATTCAGCGCCGCATCACGGAAAATCTGCACCTGCGCTTCCACCGAACGCAAACGTCCGTCGATCACCTGGCCTTCACGCTTCACTGCGGCCGACAGGTCTTCCAACGCGCTTTCCTGCAAATGCTCGATCTGTGCATCGCGAATGGCGGCGTTGCTCAGCAGATACACCGTGATCAACACCGACTCGACCAGAATCAGCGGGATCAGGGCGCTCTGCACAAACGCGCGCCAGATCCATTGACGCAGGGGATAACGCGGTGCACGCGGCATACGGCAATCTCATTCAGAACAGTCGGTTATGCAGGTGGCAATCATAGCCGGCAACGCCCCAGAGCGTCCGCAGACAAATGCCAGGTCGACGCTGTGGAACCTTTGGCGTAAACTCGCGTCCTAGCAACAGCTACACCAGTTTTGGGGTCGATTAGGATTCGACGCCGGTAGCGAAGCTCGAGGTGCATGCCGACTTGGTAACAGAAGTCGTAAATCCACTGTTGCAACTTTCTATAGTTGCCAATGACGAAAACTACGAGGGCTACGCTCTCGCTGCGTAAGCGGCGCGACTAGTCCTTCTGGTAGCTTCGGCTCCAGCGATCACTAGGGGATGCCTGTAAACCTGAAGTGATTGTCATGCAGAACAGGATCGCCGCGTAGTACGTTGTGGACGAAGTGGCTAAAACTTACACAACTCGTCCAAAGCACCCTGCCCGTCGGGCGGCTGCGGATTAACTCAATAGACACGGCTAAGCATGTAGTACCGACAGTGGAGAACTGGCGGACGGGGGTTCAAATCCCCCCGGCTCCACCATTACAACATCTAAAGACGTCCAAGGACGTCTTTTTTTGTGTTTGAAGTCCAGCAAATACGGGGCTTCCAGCGCTTATAGCGTCCCAAGACATCCAACAGCATCCGTGCATTTCTGTATTCCTAATGGTATTCCAGGCATACAGGTGCTAATTTCAGGAATACAGAATCTTGTCCTGGAGTACCAATGGGCGCTAAAAGCACTCGTCTATCTGAAGCCAAAATTAAAGCTGCCAAGCCCAGAGAGAAGGATTACGTCCTGAGCGATGGCGGCGGCCTACAATTGCGAGTGAGAATCATTGGCTCAAGGCTATGGAATTTTAATTACCACCACCCCATAACCAAGAAGCGCATCAACATGGGGCTTGGCATTTACCCTGAACTCTCTCTGGCACAAGCCAGAAAAATGACGATTGAAGCGAGAGAGCTGCTTGCCTTGGGAATAGACCCGAAAGAAAATCGGGAAGCGTTGGGGCGAGCCAAGAAAGCTGAAACCGAGCACACATTCCAGAACGTAGCGACGGCCTGGTATGAGCTTAAAAAAGACTCAGTGACGCCTGCTTATGCCGAGGACATTTGGCGCTCGCTGACGCTGCACGTATTCCCTGATATGGGTGCCACGCCAATCTCCGCCATCAGCGCGCCACAAGTCATCAACCTGCTTCGGCCACTCGAAACCAAAGGCAGCCTTGAAACCGTTAAACGGCTATCGCAGCGGCTCAACGAGATCATGACCTACGGAGTCAACTCGGGACTGATTCACGCAAATCCACTCAGTGGGATTCGCTCCGTCTTTAAAAAACCGAAAAAGAAGAACATGGCGGCACTTGCGCCCGATGAGCTAAAAGAGCTCATGGTCGCAATTGCCAATGCCAGTATAAAAAGAACGACGCGCTGCCTTATCGAATGGCAACTCAACACCATGACCCGGCCAGCAGAGGCAGCCACCACACGCTGGGCCGATATTGACTTCGAAAAGCGTATCTGGACGATTCCTGCAGAGCGCATGAAGAAACGGCGCATACATATCGTGCCGCTCACGGAACAAGCACTAGCGCTTTTGGATGCAATCAAACCCTACAGCGGGCATCGGGAGTATGTGTTTCCTGCAGACCGGAATCCTCGAACCCACTGCAACAGCCAGACCGCCAACATGGCGCTGAAGAGAATGGGCTTCGAGGGCCGCCTGGTCAGCCATGGCATGCGCTCAATGGCCAGCACGATCCTCAACGAACACGGCTGGGATCCTGAGCTGATTGAGGTGGCGCTTGCCCACGTCGACAAGGACGAAGTGCGTAGCGCCTACAACCGGGCAGACTACATCGAGCGTAGACGCCCAATGATGGCTTGGTGGAGCGAGCATATTCAGGACGCAGCAACTGGAAATTTGTCAGTGTCAGCCATCAAGGAAAATCGAGACAGAAAAGTCGTTTCGATACGCTGATCAAGGGGCTGCGCCCGGCCAACTGGAGATGTCCACTAGCGACCGACTGAATATCCTTCGCTCCAAACTTTGCAATGCCCCGGTTACTCATCGGCTATGAATCCTCGCTCACGCCATACGACCTGGACATAGTCAGAGAATTTGTAGTCCTCCCCCAGCGTGAGGTTGTCTGCATGGTCAGAGACAATGACCTGCGGCATCACTCCCGTTGCCTTTTCGGTCTCCGAGCAGAATTTGGCCAATTGGGTAAACATGTTGCTGACGGCACTTATGTCAGCGTCATATTTCTCTACCCGTTTCGCCTGCTCAGCTAGCGCCTTGCCATCGAAGCGCTCGGCATCATCTAGAGACGCTGGGAAGTAGACCTGGGTAGGCTGATCCAGAAACAGGATGGGCGGGATCTTGCACTCCTGATCAGAGCGGGCGGCAAACTGGTAATGCAGCGCCATAAAAAGCGCCAGGTGGGAATACAGCCAGTTGGCCCCACTACCCATTGAGCGCAAATAAACGCGAGTGTTGGGGTCAAGTTGGTGCCACAAATCGAAGGTCTTCAGATCGAACCTGAGGGCCGACGGTAGGTAAGTCGCTTCGAAGTCAAACCGATTCGCGAGCTCACACATCTTGGCATTGATGTCATTACTCAACGTTTCCAGCTTGGACCCGACGTCATACTCAGCAATCTGTGCCGCCAGCCGATCAACGCTGGACTTCAACTGTTTCTCCAGCTCAGCCAACTCTGATTCAGGTTTTTCGAGCTGTTCCTGGATCGCTAGTTCTAGCTTGAGCTTTGTCTTGATCGCCTGTTCGTCAATTGATTTTGACGTCTTGAGCTTCGTGATCTCTTCATCGAGTGGCTGGAGATCAGCCTGGATGCGCTTCAGGGTCTCATTGATCTCGCTTAGCTCACCTTCGATCGTGCGTCGCTCCTCGGCGAAGCTTTCGCGCGCATAGGTAGATAGTTTCAGCTCCCCATTCAGCCAGTCTATAGCGCTGGCCAGTTTGTTCGCCTCGATCGCCGGAACGTAGGTTGACGCCTCACATAAAGGGCAGTGGGCTTCGGAGAGATCGGTTGAGACAGGGATCGCCTCCCGGGACATCTCCACGCCAAACTGCACCGCCGAATCCATCGAACCGATTACCTGACGCAGAAGTCCATTTGTAGTGCGTTTATTAAGAAGTTGCACCGCTCGCTCTTCGAGCAGTTTGCTCCGACGCTCCTCGATCGCGTTGGACAACACGTCAATCTTTATCGAGCGCTCTGAAATGGCTCTGAGGAGCGGTTTGGGCTTTGCGTAGATATCTTCGGCTGTGGCATCCACCAAAGGAGCTCCCGCCAGTCCTTGGAATTCGGCCAGAAGCTGCTTGTATTTGGCTATGGTCATTTCCCTTCGCTTGGCTTGCTTAGGGATCTGTGTTTGGATTTTTTTTAGCTCGTATTTGGCAAGCTCAAGCTGCTTGGCTAGATCGAAATACTCTTCGTTCACCAATCCCATAAGAATTTTGAAGTGATCGATGGCTTGGTCACGTTTTTCCTTTTGCTCGAAGCGGTAGAAAATTGCGTGTTTGTTCGCAACAAGATTTTGATGCTGGAGCATGAATGACGGGAAGCTGCGCACAGACGGAGTAGCTGATTTTGGACGGCCCGTTAGCTTCAGGAATGGGTCTTCGTCGACGTTTTCCAGCGTCACTGCAAAATGGCGCCCCACACTTTTCCTGAAATCGCGCAATGGCATGTAGTGCCTGGGATCGAAGAACGCCTTTGGCTGTGCGATACCCTTTAGCAGAGCATCGTGATCGCTGCCGGTTACATCCAAAAGAAAACATTGATCGGATTTGGCGGCACGGGCCGTTACGAGCATGTAGGCCGGGAACTGGAAGACAATGAAAAACGTTTTCGCGCGCTTGGTGATCTTGCCGACCGGGATAGTATCCTCGGTACTCCCAAGGCAGTAATCGAAGATTTCGAGGATCGCGCTCTTTCCTGTGGAAGATTTGCCAGTGATGATGTTTAGACCTGGCCGAAACGGCACGTAGTGCAGTTTGTCTTGGGTATCTACAACCCCAATGTACTTCAAATAGCACTTCATAGAGATTTAAATCCCAACGTCCTGTAAATGGATACGACGTCTGCATCTACGAAAAGGGCGGCCAGCTTGCGGCCCGCCTCCAGATAGACGCTGTTCGCGTTGCTTGCCTGCACATCTCTGGTCGATCTTACGGAGAGGTCTGGTGCCACTTCAATGCCGTGCTCGGCGGTCAGCACTAGTATTGACGCATGGGTGAGGGATTTGAGCTCTTGAGCACGCGAGGTGAGCCCCACAAGTCTGCGCTGGTCCTGACATAAAGTGTGAATCGCCCCGGATTTCCTAGACACTTTCCAGGCTCAGTAAATGTCGCTTCTCAAACTCTACCGGTGACAGCTGGTTGTTGAAACCATGTCGGCGTTTTGGGTTGTAAAACATCTCGATGTAGTCGAACACATCAGCGCGAGCATCCTGCCTAGTGCTATAGATCTTTCGCCTGACCCGCTCCCGTTTCAGCAGCTGGAAAAAGCTTTCCGCTACCGCATTGTCATGGCAGTTGCCACGTCGGCTCATGCTGCCAAGCAAGTTGTTGGCTTTCAGGAAACTCTGCCAGTCGCCGCTGCTGAACTGGCTACCCTGATCTGAGTGAATCATTACTTCCAGCTTGGGCTTACGCCGCCAAACCGCCATCAGCAATGCATCAATAGCCAGGTCGCTGGTCATCTGCGGCTTCATTGACCAGCCAATTACCTGCCGCGAAAACAGGTCGAGCACCACCGCCAAATACAACCAGCCCTCATAGGTGCGGATGTAGGTTATGTCCGTAACCCAGACCTTGTTGGGTTCGGTGACATTGAATCGACGCTCAAGATGATTCGGAGAGGCCACTGGAGGCTTACCACCATAACGGCCCGGTCGACGCCGATACCCTGTCTGCGAGCGCAGTCCTTCCTGGCGCATTAATCGAGCAACGCGATGCCTGCCGCACTGTTCTCCCAGCTCACGCAGGTCGTCATGGATTTTGCGGTAACCATAGACGCCACCGCTTTCTAACCAGGAGTGCTTGATCAAACCCAGCAGACGCTGATCATCCTTAGCTCGTGCCGACTTCGGCTCAGACAGCCAGGCGTAGTAACCGCTGGCATGTACTTTCAGGGTCAGGCACAGACGGCGAACCGAATAGTCTGCGGATAGCTGACTGATGAAGGCGTACTTCAGCCGCACTCCTTGGCAAAGTACGCGGCGGCCTTTTTTAGGATGTCTCGCTCTTCGGTCACGCGCTTGAGTTCAGCACGCAGGCGACGTAACTCAGCGTGTTGATCGTCTTCTTGTGCCCGCTGCTTTTGGGGCTTGCTGTAGCGCTTCACCCAGGCATACAGACTGTGTGTCGACATGCCCAAGCGAGCAGCTACCTCAGCCACCGGCAGACCCCGTTCGGTCACCTGCTTGACTGCTTCGATTTTGAATTCTTCGGGATAACGCGGGTTACTCATGGCACCTCCTAATGGGCCGCATTATGAGGCCTGGAGGTGTCTACGAAACTAGGGGCGATTCACTAGCCCCTTCATTCATAACAGAAGGGCAACATCATCAGCCGGAGATGATGCGATGAAGGATCAATGAGGGCCGCCGTCAGTGCGGCCTTTTTGCATCTAGGGCTTTCGCAAGCCAGTGCTGCGATACACCTGTCAAGTCGCATACGCTAGTTGCGACACATCCTGAGTATCTCAACCGGGGAATGCGATACCTAGCGCCTGTCGCATGCGTTAGCTGCGATACCTCCACCATGTCGCAACAGCGGCTGCGACACTCATGGAGTATCGCAAGACACCGGTGCGACATACCAAGGCTGTCGCAAACTCACACCGCGATACGCTTGCTGTGCCGTAAGCGGCATCAAGACTGCCTGCTTGGGCACCCAAAACGGCCAATACAGACACGCATACTGCCACTTTGGGCAAGAAGAGCGTCCGAACTGGCACTGCTTTTATCGGTTATATTTCGATATTAAAACCATACAAATCAATAATTTATCTAAATTTTCTGTAACCGACTGGCTACCATTAGTCCAGCATTAGACAGTCGCGAATATCGATCATCGTCGGCATAGTCGCCTTTTCAGCACGGCGTGCCGGGCTGGCTACGCTTTGACAACAAACATCAGGGAGGGGCGTACTTGAAGCAGCCGTCCAGGCGATTCTTCAAGTACGCCCCCTCCCCCCATACTTGAAGCCTTCAAGTATGGGGCAGTTGGGCGTTTTGGGCGTTTGTGAGGTCAGCGAAACGAATGTGAAGCGAAACCGAGCAAAAAGCACAAAATGACTAACTGCCTTCGCGAAGCGGCTGCCTTTGTTGTCAAAAAGCAGCTTTTCATTCGCCGCAGGGGGATGGCTGGCTGGTAATTCGATGCTCTGCATGGCTTATTTTAGGGTGGCACTCCTTAAGACACGGAATAACCCAAAACACATGCCACTATCCTCTCCTCCCAGGTCTGACGCGTTGCTATGCCAGAAACACGATCAAGCAACTGCTGCACAGGGATAGGATCAGCCAGCAGGCTTTTCTGAATATCCCGCAGCCTTGTGATTGCTGCTTTGTGACCACCTCGATCCAGATAACGTGACCATGCCGGCCTAACAAGGTCGAGCCAAGCATCAGCCAACTGCCCCCAGTCGGGGCAGTCACTCCGTCCATTAGGGCTCAGAATATCCATCAGCATCTTGATTTGATCGGCCTGCTCGGAAGTCTGAACCCAGCCAGGCTGTTTAACCCAGCCCGATATAACTGCTGCCATTTGTTCCAGCGCGCGCTGTTTTTTGCGCGGCAGCAGTAACCGCTCCATCTCGCTCAATCTTCCCAGTAAGCGGTCAAGCTCACGGCCAGCAGCATGACTTGGCTGTAGGTCCTGCACCTCGTCAAGCAGTCGCTCTCGGAGTGCTGCGACTACATCTCGAAGATTGATCAATGGTTCATCATGATCATCTGAGAGGAACACCCACCTCGGAGCCTGATTGGCTTCACCTGCCAAACAAACGAATAACCAGGGACGATGCGCCCGCACCAGGCTCACACGCGAGAGAACTGCAGTTGGGTCAGCTTTCGCCTGTTGGTAGTCATCAAGACTGACAAGCGCCGCATGCCCTTCAACAAGTCCCCGAACGGGTGAAAAGGCATCTTCAATGCCATCCCAGGGCTCGGCAGAGCGGGCCTGCATTTCGAATTGGAAATCCTCAGGTCTCACAACCCGACTGGCCGCCTCTTCGCGCAACATCTCTTGCGGCAGTTGCAGGTTACCTCCCAGCAGCGACTCCACCTCTTCAATGCGGGCAACAAACTTCTCGTCAGCTTTTAGCGCAAAAGCCGGCGCATCCAATGGCCACCAACACTCGATAGTGTCGTGAGGGCTGTCCATGCGGTCGATTCGGCCTACGCGCTGCTCGGCATAACGCACCACGCTGGGCATATCCAGATGCACCATGCTGGAGGCACGCTGCAAGTTCACACCCTCGGACATAGCGTCACTGCAAAGAGCAATAACACGCCCCCCACCTTTCAGCGGGTCCAAGCGTTTTTGCAGCTGCTCGTTCTGCGTTTTATTACCCCCTACCCCAAGCAGCACATCAATTTTCTCGGCTTTCGCATCGGCACTGATCAGGTGCTGCAGGAAGCGCAATGTCAGCGGGAAATGGTCGAAGGCAATCACTTGATCATGGCGACCAGCCAACTCCACTAACAGGCTGCACTTTCGCCGTTCGCGGGTATCAGTGATTCGCTCAAGTAGCCGAAGGATCATCCGGTAGATACCGATTTCAGCCTCACACGCCTCTTGGTGCGCTTTAGGGTCCATCAGCCATTCAGGCAGATCGATACCCAACTGATTTTCAGGCACGCGCCCTTTCAGACTATTAATGCGCTGCAGCATATTGCCGCTGTCCTGATCAGCCTTGCTGCTGCCCAACCCTTCCAGCCCCATGTGCTCAAGAGCATCGGTCTCACCAAGGATGTGCCGGAAAAGCGCCAAGCGAGATGATCGTAAACTCGACATGACATGGTGTCGCGCCAAGGAACCCGCAGAATGCAAACGCATCCTCAGGTAGGTCTCAGGCGAATAACCTTGACTGATAAGGCTGACAGGCAGGTACAAGGCTTTTTCAAAGTGCCCAACACCTTTGAGGTTTCTGGCCAGCACTGATATCTGCTCAGCTAGGCGGATATCCTCAGCAGGCTCATGTAACGAGTAGCTGCAGGCAGCATGAACCGGGTAACGGCAAACGCGTCCGGCAGGCGTTCGGTAGGCATCGGGTTCCTGATCAACCATGACATTGAGCTGGGCCTTGGTTCGACGCACCGTAAAGCTTGCGACCGCTAGCTGCAGCTTTCGCAACTCTTCGGGATGAGCATCACGCACATTGCCCTTGGCCCGATTTAAGCGCTCGAAAATTGCCAGCACGGCATCATCGAAGTTATCCGCTCCCAGAATATCAACCAGGCGCAGGAGGTCAGACGCCGAGCGATTGATTGGCGTTGCGGTGAACAGCACTGTTTGATCAGCAAGGTTATGCAGCAGTTGCCGGGTACGGTTCGAATTCTGATTGAGGAAGTTGTGCGCCTCATCCACCGCCAGGGTTTGCGCCCTGGCAAGCAACTGGCCAACCATCGAATCCTCATCGGGTTTGAGGCGGCTCAAAGAGCCGTGGGAAATGACCTCTAGTGATAACTGGCAATGGGTACGTTCACGGTCCCAATTAGGCGTAACCAAGGGCGGGCAGACCATGGTCATCAATCCTTTATGCCCGCGCGACATCGACCAAATCCGGTCATACATGGCCCGCAGCAGGTGCACGCCCATTCGCGTTTTACCTGAGCCAGTCGCGTCAGCTACCAGCACACCGCCGACTGTTTCCAAGAGATAAAGCGCTTGGCCGATTCCCTTGCGCTGAGAAGGCCAAAGACGCACACCCTCATGACTACTCAGTGACTGCAGGTAACGATCTGCCCACTCGCCTTCAAGCAGTTCAACACAGGCACGAGCCAGTGCCTCTCGCCAACTCACGAAACGCAGCAGTTTTTCCAACAGCTCAATCAAATCCTGATTGGCGTCTACCCCCTGAGCCCAGAAGCTTTCAGCCAGTTGCCATACCTCACGAAAGCGTCGCCCTTCTTGCGACTCGGTAAAGCGAACATTCGCCTCGTGCTGGTAGTGCAACCCTGGCTCAGTGAAATTGCTGGATCCGAGTGTCACCGCAGAGTGAGTGCAATAGAGCTTGGCGTGCACACGCGGCCCAGGGCCTGGATAGCGCACCCGCACATGGCCCTGGCGAATCAGCTCAATGCAATGAATCAGCTGCCCGCTCAAGCGAAGCGATATACCTCGCTTAATCCAGTAGCGCTTCACCTCGTGGTCAAAGTCATGGCGGACCAGAGAAAACTCCTGACGCCGACTAGGAGACGGCTCCGAGCCCAGCATCAACCGCAACGGCCCAGACTTATCGCCACGCTGACTGATCAGCACCAGCAGCTGATCAAGAGCGCTGTAACCGGTGATGACTAAAACCTCTGACTGCTCACATAGATCAGCCAGCAGCGTGTCGTAGACTTTTCGGCCACGCGCATTGAGCGGCATGCGTGATGCTGCAGGCAGATCACCGCTGGCCTGAGGGGCTTGGTCAAACAGCGATCCCTGCATGTTCTCCATCGCTACATCCACGCCTCACACAGCGTCTCTGCCTGCGCCAGCACCAGCTGGGCCGCCTCTTCCTGCTGGTCGGGTGGGTATTTGTATTTACGCAGAATGCGCTTAACCATCAGCCGAAGTTTGGCGCGTACGCTGTCGCGGCTGCTCCAATCTACGCTGACGTTCTGGCGCAGGCTGTCGGTCAGCTCGTGGGCAATCTTGGCGAGGGTTTCGTCGCCCAGCTCACGCACCGAGGCTTCGTTATTGGCCAGGGCATCGTAGAAGGCCAATTCGTCATCATTCAGGCCCAGTTCATCACCGCGCTTGCTGGCGGCGGCGAACTTCTTGGCCATCTCGATCAGTTCTTCGATGACCTGGGCCGTTTCGATAGAGCGGTTCTGGTAGCGCTTGATCACACTGTCGAGCAACTCAGAAAACTTCTTTTCCTGGGCCAGGTTGCTGGCGAACTTGCTCTTGATCTCGCCTTCCAGCAACCGTTCCAGCAGCTCAACCGCTAGGTTCTTCTCCGGCAGGTTGCGCACTTCGGCGAGGAAGTCATCATCCAGCAGGCCAATATTGGGTTTATCCAAACCCACCGCAGCGAACACATCCACCACCTCACCCGAGACCACGGCATTGCCGATGATCTGACGGATGGCCAGTTCGCGTTCTTCGTCGGTTTTCTTTTTGGCGCTGATTTCGCGCTTGGTCAGCATCACTTTGATGGCCTGGAAAAAGGCCACTTCCTCACGCACCGCCTTGGCTTCATCCAGTGTGCAGCACAGGGTGAACGCCTTACTCATGGCCAGGGCATTATCAGCAAAGCGCTTTTTGCCGTCCTTCTCACCCAGAACGTGGTTGGCCGCTCCCGCCAGCAGCTTGTGCCCGCCGCGCAGGTAATCGCTGTAATCAAAGCCATGCAGCAGGCTGCGCAGCACATCGAGCTTTTCCTCCAGCACGGAGTAAGCCTCATGGGCATCGACAGTGGGCCGCCCACGGCCCTTGCTAGCGGTGTACTCCTTGAGTGCCGCCTTAAGCTCGTTGGCGATGCCGATGTAATCGACCACCAAGCCGCCCTGCTTGTCCTTGAACACCCGGTTTACCCGGGCGATGGCCTGCATCAGGTTGTGGCCCTTCATGGGCTTATCGACATACAAGGTATGCACGCAGGGTGCATCGAAGCCGGTGAGCCACATATCGCGGACTATCACTAACTGCAGCGGATCTTTTGGGTCTTTGAAGCGCTTCTCCAGGCGTTTCTTCACTTGGTTGGGGTAGATATGCGGGCGCAGCAAAGCTTTGTCCGAAGCGCTGCCGGTCATCACGATCTTGATCGCACCCCTCTCTGGGTCTTCGTCATGCCATTCGGGGCGTAACGCGATGATCTCGTTATAGAGGTGCACGCAGATCTCGCGGCTCATGGCAACCACCATGGCTTTACCGCTTTGTGCCTGGTTACGCTCCTCGAAGTGCGCGACTAAATCCGCCGCCACGCTCTTGATCCGAGGCTCAGCCCCTACCACTTTCTCCAGCGCCGCCCAGCGAGATTTCAGGCGTGACTGCTGATCTTCCTCCTCATCCTCGGCCAGCTCATCGACCTCTTCGTCGATATGCGCCAACTCCGCATCCTTGAGCGACAACTTGGCTAGCCGCGACTCGTAGTAGATGGCCACGGTCGCGCCATCTTCCTTGGCCTGTTGCATGTCGTAGACGTGGATGTAGTCACCGAACACCGCACGGGTATCGCGGTCTTCGCTGGAAACGGGCGTGCCGGTAAACGCCACAAAGGTGGCATTGGGCAAGGCATCGCGCAGGTGCTGGGCATAACCGACCTGGTAGCGCGCACTGGCCTCAGCCGCCTGCAGGCCGGGCGCTTTAAGCGATGCACTGAAACCGTACTGCGTGCGGTGCGCCTCATCGGCCACCACCACGATATTCGAGCGTTCCGACAGTACCGGGAAGGTGTCTTCATCCTCGCCCGGCATAAACTTCTGGATGGTGGCGAATACGATGCCGCCGCTGGGGCGGTTGGACAGCTTCTCGCGCAAATCGCCGCGCGTCGTCACCTGCACCGGCTGCTCACGCAATAAATCTTGCGACAGCGAGAACACGCCGAACAGCTGACCATCCAGGTCATTACGGTCGGTGATCACAACGATGGTCGGGTTCTCCATCGCCGCTTCCTGCATCACCCGAGCAGCGAAGCAGGTCATGGTGATGCTCTTGCCCGAACCCTGCGTGTGCCAGACCACACCGCCCTTATGCGTACCGCCTGGGCGTGAGGCACTAACCACCTGTTGGATGGCTGCACGTACGGCATGGAACTGGTGATAGCCGGCAATCTTTTTCACCAACCGACCGTCATCCTCAAACAGTACGAAGTAACGCAGGTAATCAAGCAACATGGCGGGCTGCAACACGCCACGCACCAGCGTCTCCAGCTCATTGAACTCACCCAGCGGATCAACCGTAACGCCATCAATGGTGCGCCAACGGGCGAAACGCTCAATGTCTGCAGACAGCGAGCCCATACGAGCCTCACTGCCATCAGCAATCACCAGAATTTCGTTGTACTGAAAGACGTCCGGAATCTGCTCTTTGTAGGTCTGGATCTGATCGAACGCCTTAACCAAATCGGCATTCACATCCGCCGGGTTCTTCAGCTCCAGCAGCACCAGCGGCAGGCCGTTGACGAACAAAATGATGTCCGGGCGGCGCGTGTGCTTAGGTCCCTGAATACTGAACTGGTTGATCGCCAGCCACTCATTGCCGCGCACATCAGCCCAGTCGATCAAGCGCACAAAATCGCCACGGGTTTCGCCGTCTTTCTGGTACTGCACAGGCACACCGCTAACCAGCAGGCGATGGAACAAACGGTTGGCCGACAACTGAATCGGCAGCCCCAAATCCAAAACCTGCTTGAGTGCATCCTCACGTGCCGCCAAGGGCACAGACGGGTTTAGACGCGCAATGGCACGACGCAAACGCTCAACCAGCAGCACCTGGCGATAGTTCTCCCGCTCAGGGCTATCACCTTCATGGGCGATAGTCGGCCCATAGAGGTGGGTGTAACCAACCTCCGCCAGCCAGCTGAGGGTTTCTTGTTCCAGTTGATCTTCAGTCATTCGTATCGGCCTTACCTGGCAATGCCATCATCCCGAAATACGGCGGTACTGCTGTACCGGGCTTCTGGGCGACGCGGGGTCGGTCATTTCGATCAAACCAGCCTGCAGAGCCGGCTTGAGGTAGTTCTTGGTAAACGTTGGGCGGTACGACAAGTCCAAGCGCAGCATTAGCTCACTGGACCTAAGCGCAACGCCTGGCGGCAGGGACACCAACAAGCGCGCTACTTGCTCGCTTATATCGGCAACCAGGGCGAACATTGCAGCGGTAAAGGTCAGCGGTGGCTGGTAGTCGCTCATTTACTCATCAGCTTGCTAGTTCCTACGCAGTAATCATCCAAACACTCGATCATTGCTTTTTGGTGCTCAAATGCAATCGTATCGTTCCACTTATCACCTTGGTAAATCAGGTCCATTTTTAGCGAGTCGATTTTTTTCTTATTGTTATTGTGAAATCTTTGACGCTTTTCGTTGTAAGGCAAATTGCCGTACTCGGAATTCACGCTACGCGAGACGAGGGCCAAATTACCGAAGCAGTCGAGCGACTTCTCCACACGATTGTCGTCACTGTCTTTAGGCGTTTGGGGCGAAATATGCTCAACCGAATTTTTCGCCGTAAGGCGAAATTTCTTCCAGCCTTCAGTTTCGCGCTTAGCTTGAAACCAGAGAACGAATTCAAGCTTGTAAAACCAGTAATGGGCAAAGTTCACACCATCTGACTGCGCCAACGCTGCCCTATGATTCAGCTCCCTACGCAGCCACGGCTGCTCCATAAAGGCACGTGTCCGAGCGACAAGAGAATCAGAGGCAACTGATCCCAGCAAGTGATTATCCAGGTGACGCAGGTAATCAAAATACAGCCCGCGATTGTCTTGGTCGGGCATATCAGTGCTGCGATGGATGAACAACAGAAGGGGCGTTAGCCAGTACTGCGTGGTAATTTCCTGGGAGTGATACAGCATGCTCTGCAGAAGCGAGAACGGACGATGCGCATCGGTTTCTCTTGACCTGTTCATATAGCGCTTCCCGCTCTTCCCACTACTCGTGCTCACACTTAGCGCGCTGATAAGGTGCACTTCATCCTCACCTTGATCGACCCACTTGATGATGTGCTCATCAAAAATCACTCTGACTCGCCAGAGCAGATCAATAAACGATTTTACGTTCTCCGCACGCTCAGGCGCGTCATTGAAAAAATGCGATTCAAATAACGCCAAAAGCTCCCGATCCAACAGCCGTGGCAAATCCGGTAAATTCTTTTCCAGCAGCCAAATACGCAGCGTATGTTGCAGCAGTAATGGGAAGCCAAAAATACTCCTCACCCAGCTAGGTGGGACATCCTCATCCGAAGCGTCACCATCCGCTGAGTCAAGGTTATCTGCTGGCCGCAGGATCTCCTCAAGCGCCAAAGCATGATGATCGCCTTGCTGCTGCAGCTTGCTGTGCAGGAGGCGGCGCACGCTGGAGGCTTTTGCCAAATCCCCGAGCTCGTACAGTGCACAAACCTCATTGGCTGGAATACCGGAAATGCCACTGAGGCTACGCTCAATAAAACTGTCCATATCCGCACAGGCTTCCCACAGCACGGCATACGGGAGGCGCTCATCCTCTGTCAGAGCATCCAGCATCCGAGCCTTAAGGATTTCGTGATGTTGTAACTGCACCCCACGGTTATTGATGACTTCAAACAGCTTATTGAGATCGGTCTCCCGCGGCACGGTGGTAATAACGAACTTCACCTGACGGAAAACAAACGCTGTCAGTCCTTTTAAATAGGCATCTCGATCAGTCATCCCAGCAGGGAGTTCACGCTTGGCGAAGATGGACTGCATCAGCCTTAACGCGATGCGCATGCGCTGGGTAGATTCGACATCATCATCGCCTGCACCCGCTCGTTTAAAAGCCAACCCTTGCATAAAGCTGTTCACCGCAGGACGAATAGCAAAGCCTAAACGCGGCTCGGTGTGCTCCCCGCTAGTAACGGTAAGAAATGGCTCCAGCGATTGCTGCCAGGCACTGCACAACAGCCATAACGTAGTGAATCGCTGCTGCCCGTCGATCAAGTCAAAGTGTCGCCCCACCCCATCTTCCTGCTCGACCAGTAGAGTGCCACCTAGAAAGAACAAATCGTTTTTCTGCTCATAGGCGTTCAACAGATCGTTGAGCAGCGTAAGCACTTGATCTTCACCCCAAACGTAAAGCCGCTGGTAGATCGGGATGTTGAAATGCCAATTCGGACTTTCGGCCACGATTTGAGCAAGGCTGTAGAGCTTTGATTCAATTTTCATGCAGCACTGCCTGTAAGCTTGACCGAAATCCATCCTGCCTTAGCCTTCAGCGAGCTCGCCACCTCGCAACCGTAGTAACTCAATACGGCCTGCTTGTAGATGCCTTGCACGCCCTTGCCCTTTTCAAGAGCATCAACATCCTTGCTGCTGTAAATTTCCTGTTTTTGATGGTGGCGCTGCAGGTAATCGATAACTTGCTTAGGCCGATAAGCACCGGCAATAACATCTAGTAGGTTGAGTACATCATCCTTGAAGAAATTCTGCGCAGCCTCATACCGCACTTGCTGCTTACTCAGTCGAATGGCCCCAAGTGCATGCTCTAACCACAGGGAAAACTCCCACAGTTGTTCTGCCCCGAATTGATCGACATACATCAACGTTGCCAGCAGGAATACTTCACGCAAGAATAGCGAATTGGCCATTAGCAGCGCGCTGTAAACCTCGCGAAAACGTAAAACGTCATTCGACTCAGTTGCATCATTCAACAACCAATGCAGCAGCCCAGCGTACTTGTCTGCGTACAGAAAAAAACCAATACCCTTGTCGATGGGTTGCCGTATAGCAAAAGGCAGATCTTCCGCCTTCGGGCTAAGTGAGATGCGGTTGCTGTGAATCTCGCTATGGCCATCACTGGTCATCGTCAGGGCAGTGCCCAGACGATTGTGACGCGCACGGTAGAGTGGAATGGTGTCGTCATCGCCCTCGGTGGCCCAAGTTTGCTTCTGAAACTCCTCCATCAATGCATCGTGCCCGCCATACAGCACGCGACGTCCTGTCCAATAACGAGCTCGCCAAAGAAATTTACTAAATAGGCTGGCGGCAAACTCCTGCTCGTGCGACATGAGCGCCTTACCCTCCTGAATACGCTCCCAGCGTTGGGCGCACTGGGTTTGCAGCGCCTCTTTGCGTGCCGTAGTTGCCCCATTCACCGCACGCAGGTGATATGCCTTGAGCAGATCGGTTGCATGCAATGGCACGCCCCGATTGTTCTGCGTGTCGAAAAAGGTAAAAGCCAGGTCGACCCGATCCACACGGATCACCGTAAACACCACATGCGCAAAAAGACTCCCAGCCAGGCCTTTGCCATGCTCAGTAAAGATCTTCGCCGCGGCCCGAATACGGCGTGCCGACTGCGGTGAATAGGTCAGCGCGCAATTACCAGGCAGCTCGTTTAACAGGAACTGATACAACACACACAAGGCCGTCAGACGTTGCTGACCATCGATGATGAAGCGCTTCTTTTTAACCTCATTCCGATGCAATAACACGGTGCCCATGTAATAGGGCAGCGACTGATCTTCTGCCTGCTGATAAGCGAGCAAGTCGTCGATCAACTGCTTAACCTTTTCGTCACTCCAGACAAACCCCCGCTGATAGGTGTCCACCGCCAGCGCGAACTCCCCCCCATTGAATAAATGGGTAAAGCTCTGCACTGATACATCAACCGGCTCGCCAGAAGACGGTGAAGCCGCAACAGGTGAATACTGCGCTGTTGTCGAAATGCTCATTCCTTTACTTCCCATTCCCTGGTCGACAGTTCACCGGTCTGATGAAAGCGCCGCACGCGACCAAGGTATTCGGCAAAGTCTGGGTTTTCTGCGGTGAGCCGATTGCACATATCCCAATCGATCTGCGCACGCTCACGTGCCGGGATCAGAATCTGGCTCTCAGTCGGGTTTTCTACATCCAGTTGCAGCAGACCGATGCCATGAGCGGCTGCCAGCATCCGCAGCTCTTTTAGCGTGCCGTCGCCCTCGACGGTAGCGGCCACCAGATAGCCAAAGTGTGCCCACGAAGAATTGGATACCGCTTGGAAGAAACTTTTGCGGGCATTGGAGCGGTTGAGCAACAGCTTCACTTCAAACGACCACAGGCGTGCACGGCGCTCACCCAATACGCTAACGCACTCACGCAGCTCACGAGTCCAATCGGCGGTCAAGTTTTCCAGACCCACCAGATCCGGGTGCAACCATTCGTTGCCACCACTGCCGGCGCTGTTGGATGAACGTTTCTCGTCGATACGCATGGCATGCACACATGGCTCGTCGCTCAACAAATAAGCGGCCAACAGCGGATAAAGCGCATGTTCACTGAGCTTCGAGGGCTTGGCATGCCCAACGCAGATAGAGCTAATACCTTCGGCAGCCACCACTTCAGCCTCGGCATCCAGCTCCGACCAGTAATAGCGGCGCGGTCGACCTTCAGTGGTTTTCAGCTTCGGGTGTTTCTGCTGCCAGCGTGGTCGTGAGCCGGAAATCTCCGCCACCAGTTGCTGCACCAAATCGGCGTCGGTTTGAATGTAACTGGCACTGGCGGCCTTCTTCTGTGCACATTCAACGGGAAACTGTTGGAACACCCATTGCGCCAGCTCCCGAGCGGTGTGCTGTGAATCCGGTTGGGTTTTTAGATGCTCGATGACGCGTTGTTGAAGATTAAGGGCCATATCAGCTCATCATCCATGCTTTATCGAAAAGAACTCGTTTGAGGTCCATCGAGAATCGATTCATTACGCAGCGCAACGCCAACCGAACTAGTCTCTGGCCATCGAAAGTCTCATTCATCCCTGCACCCTCAATGCATCTCCAAATTCAGCCGCAGTGATATCAGCAGCACCATGCAACATGTCCTGAGCCAAATCCCTACGCTTTTCCAGCAACTCGTTCAGCGTTGCTTCAAACGTTTGGATCCCCGAGTCAGTAACCGTTGGGTAATACACATACACATCCTTTTCCTGGCCAATTCGGTAGGCGCGGTCTGTCGCCTGGTCTTCTTTGGCCGGGTTCCAGCAACGGGTGAAATGGATCACGTGGTTAGCCGCTTGCACGTTCACACCAAAGCCGACTGCCACAGTGGAAAGGATGATCACCGAGAAGCCCGGTTGCTCCTGAAACTGATCAATCAGCTTTTGCCGACTTTGCGCACTCTTGCTGCTAGTGCTGGTATCACCATTGATAACCGTGGCCTTAAAGCCAAAACGCTCGTGGATGGCATGCTGCACTTCACGCTGGATGTCAAGTAGCTCACTAAACACAATGACCTTGTCGCCGTTGCCCGCACGCTTGATTCCCTCAAGCGTTTTCAGCAGCCACTGCAGCTTGGGCGAGTGATCACGCAGGCGCTGATCGGGCTGCACACTGTAGGGATGTGCGCAGACCAGCTTGAGCTTGTGTAGCAGGCCCAGCATGCCGCTTTCTCGCTGCTCTAACTGCTCCTGCAGCTGCTGTCTCTGGGTGTACTCAGCTACCTCAGACAAGTACAGATCACGCTGCAAGGTATGCATCGACAGAGTCCGGCATCCCTCATCAATCAGTTTGGCCGGCAGGTCCTTCGCCACATCCTGCTTAACACGCCTCAACGTTTGCGGCTCAATCAATTTACGCAGCCGCTCTAAAGCTACGGTATCGCGCTCTAAACCTGCCTCAATGGGTCGTTGATAGTCACGACCAAACTGATTCAACCCGCCCAGGAATCCTGGCTGGATAAAATCAAATAGACACCATAGGTCGATCAACGTGTTCTCGACTGGAGTGCCAGTACAGGCAACACGAAAACGAGCAGGAATAGCCTTCGCGGCCTGGGTAATCAGCGCAGCCGGATTCTTGATCTTCTGCGCTTCATCACAGACAACGATTGCCCACTGCTGCCTGGCCAAGGAGAACTCTTGGTCACGCAGGGTTTCGTAGGTAGTCAGGACAATACGCGCATTACCAATCCAGCCAGGACGCAGAAGGTTCTTGATCCCCCTAGCTTTGAGGTCATCCGGAATTTCTTCTTTTTTGAATTTCACCGAGCTCAATGCTGAGCCATATAGCTTCAGAACAGGCAAAGCATCTGCATAGAAGAAGCGTTCCAGCTCACGCTCCCAGTTATCCAGAAGGGATACCGGGGCCACGATCAACGTGGGCTTATCGTCAGGGTTTTTCTCCAGATACCAAACCAAAAAAGTCAGTAACTGAATGGTCTTGCCGAGCCCCATATCGTCAGCAAGTAAGCAACCCGCTACATGGGTTGGCGACAGCCCAAATAGATGTTGCATCCATGCCACACCCTGCATCTGATGCTCACGTAGCTGAACGTCCGGACGAAGTAACTCAGGTAATTCTGCATTTGCCTCATGCCCGGCTATCAACTCAGCCTTACGACACTCGGCATAGCTTGCTTCTTCGATATTGCTCTGAATCTGCAGCACAGCACGTGCCGCCTTGGTTGCACCAATCGTCGCCAAAGCCTCTACAGGGTTGAGTTTCTTCGCCCAGGTATCAAACAGCTGCTCAGCGGCTTTAAGTGGCATCGATATCTCAGAGCCGGGCAGACAAACAGCTTCATCGCCCGCAGCTCGCGCCTCATCCAGGCGCTGCTCAAATTGGTCAAAATGCTCGCGATTAGTGACATCCCACTTACTCAGTAGCTCACCATCGATACCTAGGTTTTTAACCTCGGTAGGCAACCAATTTTCAGTCGCCTCCTTGACCAGAAACGGAGAGGTAATGTGCTCTGCCTCTCCGATACCAATAACGCGGTCGCCATAAGAGGCCAGATCCAAAACCGCATCAAAAGTTTGACCTGCCTCTTGTCGTTGCCAATCGCGCAAAAGCTCATTCAGCCCGGCCAACTGCACCAGATCAAGGTCACTCAGCTCTAACTCAAAGCCTTGCCAAAAACCCGCCGGCATCCCGGCTGCCAACTTCACTTGCAGCTCATGAATGAATAGCTCGAACTCATAGGCTAATTCGAAGCGGAGCTCAATTTCAGGCAGAGGGCTTGCCGATATGGGTTCCAGGAACAAACCAATCGACTGAATATGCTTGCCGTCCTCACCCAAGGAAGGCACTAAACGGAAGCGATGAAAATAGATGCCCGCATCTGCTAACTGCTGCTCATATTCACCCGCATCGACCACGCGCTCAGCAGCGTCTCCAATCACGCCGTAGGGGTTGCGCACAAATGACAGCGCCTCATCACCTGCCACTCGCCGACCGGGTAATCCACGAACAGACTCCAGCACTGCCTTCACATCGGGCTCAATGAGTACATGGGTTACCGTGCCATCTGCACCTGGTACTCGGTACTTATCTTGAACTTGCTTGTAACCATCGAAGCTCGCCAACCAGTTGTCCGGCTGCCCGTCAAACGACACATCCAACTCAATAACAGGGGTGCCCGCCACCACAGTTTTTCGGGGTTTCAGCTTTAGGTTTTCTGGTTTGACCACAACGGTTTTGTCGAGAAAACCATCCAGTCCGGCACCGCCGCGTTTAGCCAGCTTGCGGATAGCGGCCCAACCCAGTTGGTTAGTGACTTCACCTGGGGTCTGCTGCTGGGCGAGATGTAGGCTCCGTATTGCCTGCAACAACTCCCAAATAGTTCGCGGTAGCAACTCTGTGGTGTTGGCATAACTCACCACTGCACCCGTGCGCTCAAACGAAACTGAGCCACCGGTTTGTGGGTGCCGCCAAGACTGGATAAAGACCTTGAAATCCACGTCCGACAAACCACCAGTACTGGCCAATTGAGGCTGGAGCGTGGATAGCGCGGGCAAGCCCAGTAAAGGAAGACTGGTCGCATGCTCAGGGTCATCCAGCAGCTGATAAATCGACTCCCAAGGCAATAACCAACGATCACTTAGCTGGCTGGCATAGTCCTCGTCATACAGCTGGTCTAAGTAAGCCGCTAAAGGCCAGCTTGCATCGTCACTGCCCAGACTCAACGGATAGCAAAGCCCTTGCTCCTCGATCTGATAAGCGCCAGGCATGCGTCCCTTGACGGTTTTTGCACCATCCTTCCCTGAAAAGAACCTGCCCAGCATCAAAGCCTCCAGAACATGAGTGGATTATTTTTCACAGCCTTGAAACCAAGACGCATCAGCGCTGTTTTGGCTACAGCATCGTCCTTTCCGAGTAAAACCTGGTAAACCCCACTCGCCGAGCGGTGATCAAAGGTTCGATAAGCAGCACTACCTAAAGCGGACTTAACCTGCTCATCCAGAGAGTTACCTGCTGCAGTGGTTGCAGCGGCAGGTTTATGGCCAGGTGTAGATGCCGAGGCAGCTGAAGCACTAGGCGCTGCAGCTCTATCACCGCTAGTACGAGGCGTAGTGAACGAGGTGGGACGCTGCACAACAATGCCCAACTCACGCAGTTCGTTGTCAAACGTCTCTAGCCACCCCTCAACCACATTCGCACGCCTCGGTGCAGGTGCGTGTCGCATACGCTTCAGTTCAAGCCCTCTTTGCCTCAATACTGAATGCGCCAGAGACATCTCATCAGGATTAAACGGAGCGCTATCTGCCCGGTACACATAACAAGCGTTCCCCGTGCCCGAGAACTCAACAAAGAGGTAATTGCCAATCTGCATCACCACCGCATTGTTATGGCTTGGTCCGCCCGTAAGCTGGCTCAACCGCCCTTTGTTCTTCTCGCGGAAGGCCACAAAATCACTAGCCCGATCATGCCAAGCATCGCTACCCATCACGATTCGCGTGTAGCTCATTTGATTGGCAAAACGCAGCCAGTAGAAGAGGCGCGACTGATCAACCTCTGCTTCGCCCTTAAGCAGGGTGAAGAAGTGTTCTAAGTCTTCCTTGGCGAACCACGCCACCACCATCGCGCACACCGGCTGCTCGACATACTGCAACCACGTGTTCTGCTTAGAGCGCATTTGCGGGCTGCCCCAATGCTCCAATGCAGCCTGCTTGAGCAAGGTAGAGGACTGCTCCCGATAACGTGATTGGTGATAGCGAGTCAGGCAGGCACTCAGCACATCATTGAGATAACGCGTGTTGAGTTGCCCAAGCCCAACCAGCTCCGGAAGACGCTTTAAGAAGGTTTCGTCATCCAGTAGAAAAATGCGCGACAACAAAACGACAAATATTCGTTTCCACAACCAACTGCTATCCGGCACCTGGGCAATGACCTGCAAGGCGGAGAGGTCGTGCGCCCTGCCCTCGAAAATCGCCTCAGCCAGCTGGCTACCGGCCTGCGCACCGAACAACTCACGGTGCTCAGCCACAATACGCATCCACTCTTTCTCGCGGCCAATACGCTGCTTAACCGCATCGAAACCGCGATCAATATCCTCACGCAGCACACGCCAGTTGGCGTTGTCGTCAGGTTGTTGCTCGTCATAAGCGAAATAGCTGAAGCACAGAGCCAGCCAGTCGCGGCGGCTCAACGAGCGCTGTTCAATGCGCCCGCTGACTTCCAAATGAACTCGCTGAAACAGCTGATCGTCTTCCAGCACCGGCACACTGACTTCATCGTCATCAGAGAGCCCGGCAAACACCAAACGCCATTCCGATGAGGTCAGCGCCTGTTCACGCCTAAGTTTGCTCAAGGCCTGTAAGCGCTTCTCCCTGGGCGGGACCAACGCCTTTTCGGCTTGATCGAAACGTCGAGCAAGCTCAGTGGTGACGCGCTTTAGCGCGACCAAACCATTGAGCCCTGCATCGCCACCACTGCGCTCACTCTGGCGCTGCAAACCTGAGGCTATAGCGGCTGACAAAGACGAAAGCGCTTGGCTCATCTAGCGCATCTCCAACTGGCACTTCTCGGTTGCCGCGTAGGCAAACTCAAGTGCTGGCTGTTGGCTTTCAAGCTCTTTGTCCTTGAGCCCAAAGAACTGCATGCGCAGCTCGACCCGACGGCTTTCCTCTTTGCTCTCTTTGGCATTGTTAAATGACACACCGCCGGCCAAGAACATGCTGCGGATCTGCTGCTGGCGTTCGGCTGATAGCCCACGCTGAACCGGGCTACGACTATCCAGCAGGCTGCACATCACCCACTCGGAGCGCTGCAATGAAAGGTGCAGGTTGTAGAGGTAAGAGCCGTCCGTATCGGTAAAGCCCTCGATCACCACCTGCTTCAACCACTTGCGCCCTTCCTCACTGTCTGCCGCATCCAGAATTAACGGCACAACATCCTGCAGAGCCTTCTGTCCTTGGGTGTTAAGGAAGTATTGGTTCTGACCGAAGCGCCCTGCCTCACCGAAGCTGATGCGGTTATCCCGACAATCCACCACGATAGTGCTGTTAAGGTTGTCGGCCTTTAACTTGAGTGCCTGACACAGCTTGGCTATATCCTTGCCGCGTTCTTTCTCCCCTTGTTCAGCCTGCTGAATACGCTGCGTCACCGAACTCAATGACGCGACCATCACTACCAAAAATAGGATCATCATCGCCGTCATCAAATCGGCAAATGAAATCCAAAAAGGCTTTTCACCTTCGTCACGCGCCCGAGCGGGGGCGGCTGATTTGCCGAACATGCTCTACCCCCTTAGCGGCGCTGAACGCGTTCCATGATGTCACTGAAGTCTTCCAGGCTTTCCTTCACACCCTCCACACCGCCAGCCAGGCTGGTCATTGCTTTGTGCAGCTCGGCATCCAGGCTACCCAGTGTCTGCCTCAGGCTGCGGTCCACGCCTTCGCTGAATTCGTTGAAGCCCTTACCCAGCACAGCGCTGATCTGCTCCAAGTAGTCATTCACTTCACGGTTAAGCGCCTGCAGCCGCTCGCCTTGCTGCTTCAAATCCTGCAGATATTGGCTACGGCCTGCGGCTTCACCCTGCGTGCTGGCGACTACGCCTTGTATAACCGTGAGCGTCTGGTTTAACGCCTCACGGTTATTGCGGTAGTCCGCCACCACGCTGGTCAACTCACGTGAAGCCCCCAACAGGTCCCCACTGGTGCCTTGCAGCGCACCCAGCACACCCGCCGTCGCTTCACCGGCTTTGCTAACGCTTTGCCCTGCCGTATCAAAGCGCTCGGCAGCCAGGCGCATCTTCTCGGCACCTTGCTGCATGCTTTGCAAATGCTGTTCGGTTTGTGCACCCATCAGTTTGAGGCTGTCTTGCATCGCGCCCTGTTGATCAGCCACAGCATCGAGCAACACTTTCACCTGCCCTTCCAGGCCGCCAACCATCTCACGAGTACCGCGATGCAACTCAACCTGCGCCACCTTACTGGCCTGATCCATCTGCGTACGGTTGTGCTCCAGTTGCTTGAACAAACCACTCAGCTGCTCGCCCAATACATCAACCGAACCGGCGATCTTGGCCATGGTTTCCTGCTGGCCCTGGCCCATGCTCTGCTTCATGGATTCAACAAACGCCTGCAGGTTTTCCGCCATGGCCTGTTGGCGCGCTTCGCTGTCAGCAAAGAGCTTCTCCAACTGCTGGGCCATACGCTCACCTGCGCCCTCGCCTTCGCTACCAATGCGCGCGATGGATGTTTGCAGATTGGCCAGCATTTCATTCATGCCAGCCTGCATGCTGTTCTGCCCGGCCTGCATATCCGCCAGCAGCTGCGCGATCATCTTGGCACTGTTCTGCGACGAGTCCTCGCCGGCTGAGCGCATATCACCTACCAGCTGATTAAAGCCCTGCTGCATGGCCTGCATAGCCGTCACAGACTGCCCCAGCATCTCGTGCAATCCATTGAACTGCTGGCCGAAGGTACTCTCCAGCTTGCTCATAAAGGCTGTCAGCACATCAGTAAGTAAACCTTGCACCTGGTTACTCTGATCACCGCTGGCGGATTGCACCGCACCGGCAATGGCCTCCAGTGGCGATTTAAGGCTGTTCTCAATCGCGCCACCGATCTGCTCCGCCAGCACCTGGCCAGAGTCGCGGTAACTGGCTGAAAGAGTGTCAGCTAACTTGAGGCTCTCACGCACCTGGGTGTCCACCAGGTTCTGCAGCATCTCGCGCAGGTCAGTAACCAAGCTGTCCTTAAGTTGGCGAGTTTGAATCGAGCTTTCGTTGCTCGACTTAACCAGCTCCGCCAGGTACTCCTCACCCACGCCGCTGTCGAACAGACCGTCGATACTTTCAGTCAGGGTTTCCAGGTGTTTGTAGCAGCGGCCCAAGCGCCACTTTTCAGTTAGCGTCACGCCAATGGACGCGAAGATCGAGTAGAAGGAACCGAGGAAGGCAAACAGTACGTCTTTGAGCAGTTGATCGACGCTGGTACTCACCTGCTCCGGCGTACTCGGATCGAAGTGCTGCAAGCCCAACATCAAGCCGAAGAAGGTGCCAACAATCCCCAGCCCCGTCAGAATACCCGGCAAGTGCTTGTAAAACTCGGTACCCAGCGGCGTTTCCACCACGGTTTGCGCGGTAAAGAAGTGCCCCGCACCGGCTGTTGCGCGCGAGCACAACAAACGCTGCTCGCCATCACGCACCTCAAACTGGTCATGCAGTGTCTCGGCATACTCTTGCCAGGCGTGCCCCAGCGGATGCTCACGAAACAACTGCTCCAACTCAATGCGGCGCTTTGCCGGCTGCAACTCCTTAATGGCCTGCACCTCACGTGCAAGGGCTTTTAGGGTCCGGCTCAATGCAAATGAGCGATAGAAGTAACGCAGCAAATACCAGAGGCATAGCAGCGTCACCAGGCTGATTACAAAAACAGGAGCGATCAACTGCTCCGGCGTTGCCTTATTCCAAAGGTCCAACCACTTCGAATCCATAGCCCTAGCCTTTCATAAACCTAACTAATCAACTGTGTTTCAACGGTCACGCAGACACATCGAGTCATGCACGCCGGCCAGCGCTTGCTGGGTTTTAAGAGCGAGCTGAACGATGCGCTGCACCAAGCCCTGCTCGCTGTCATCCTGCATACGCAGCCATGGCTCAGCAGCCGTCGCCCAGTTGCGTTCGTTGTCATGCAATACGCTGTCGCGAGCGCCGGTGCCGGGGTACCAGGGCCAAGCGGGCCAGCCGTGATTAGCAGGACCAAAGGCGCTATCCATGGCAGCAGCGATAATCTCGGCGTCGGGTTTGTTCAGCTCGATTTTGTCGTTATTACGGCAAATGCCCCACTCCAGGGCGTTTAACCGTGCAGCGCCGAATTCAAAGCGCAGATGCAGTTGATGCGCCGGGTGCAGCTTTACGCCAAAGCCGGCACAGGCACGCCCAACGGCCAACTCGCCTTCCCATTCCAAACCCAGGTCATGCGCTGCAAGGGCGTTTTCCAGGCTGCGCTTGAACTCGGCTAGTATCTGAGCTTTCACCTGCTCGATGGACTGCGCCACCTTTAGCGCCGCCTCCAGGTGCTCCGGCTTTTGCAGGATCACCGCCTTGATTTGCTCGGCCTCGGTCACGTCACTTTCTCCATTAACCTGCTGGCGCACGTAGGCGCTGAGGGCTTCTACAAACAGCCGCACTTTAGGGGCGCGGGTGTGGCAGGCGCTGTCATCCAGCCATTCGGCAATCTGTAAAAAATCCAGGCGCAAGAAGTTGCCGGTTTGCTCCAGCGCCTTGCGCTGATCCTCGCTCAAACTGGCTTCGGAAGGGTCCCAGTTGCAGGCATACACCAGCAACCACTGCCCACCTCGGGCCGACATCTGCAGAAAGCGTGCATAGTCTTCCAGCTGCTTGTCCTGGTCGGCGGCCCAGGGCTTGTTCTCGATGCCGATCACACCACCGCGAAACTCAAGGTAAATGTCGAGGAAGCGGCCGCTGTGGGTGCGCTGCTCCAGCTCAACGCGCAGCAGATCCAGTGGCTCAAAACCGGGTTGCCCCAGGCGCTGCAGCAGGCCACGTAAAAACAGTTCGCCCTGACCGTGTACACCTTTGGTATCCAGCAACAGGCCGAGGTAGCGCGACAGCGCCACCTCGTTATTGCGCAGGTGATCGACCAGGTTAAAGTCCGGCGCCAACTCAGCGGCGTAGCGCTGCTTGGCTTCGGCCAGTGAAGCCGCGCGAATACGCACGGCATCGAGCAGATCGATAATGGTGGCCGGGGTGCTCATACCAGCGCTTCCTCAACGCATTGCTCTGCTTCGGGCAGGCGCAGTTGGCCGGAGATTAGGCGGGGTAAGAGGGTGTCGCGGAGCTGGGTGAGGGTTTGGGCTTGTACCTGCAAAGAAGCCATCTGCTCATAAACGGGGGCTATCACTTCGACAAAGCGCTCGGCCAACTCACCCACTGGCAAAGCCAACTTCAGTTCAGCAAGATCACCGTTTGAAACAAATGGCTGTGCAGCGCCTTTCTTTATATGGTCAATGTTAGTGGCTCGGAGCCACTGGTAAGTCCAGACAGCGTCCGGACTAAGTATAGGCTGAATATGGGAGGCATTATTGTTTACCCACGCCTCTCCAATGTGCCAAAAGAACTGACCGCAGTACGCACCAACGCGCCCCACCGTAATGACAAATCCTTCAGCATTTTTCAGATCCGTGTGACCCATTACGCCAGCGCCGCCAAAAATTGGGTTAACACCGCGATCTTTGAAAAACTCCTTTTCAAGCTGTTTTCCGCCCTTAATGCTCGCAATGTCTCCCAAGCTCCCAACCCTCCACCCCTTCGGCACTAAGCCCAGTTCGGACTCTTCGAAGCTGTCGGGAAACAGGGCGGCGGTGGGGGCGGCTATGCCTTCCGGCTGGCGGCCTTCGGCCTTGGCGCGCACGGGGTCGAAATCGACGAACCAGGATTTGAACAGCGCCTGGGCGATGGCTTCCAGGGTGGCGTTGGTTTCGCGTAGCAGGGTGATGCGGTCGTCCATGGATGACAGTAATGCCGCGATCGATTTCTGCTGTTCTAGCTCAGGGCATTCAATCTCCAGCTCCATGAGATCAGAACCAGTTATTCCAGAAACGGCCATCTGGCGGAGGATTGTTGCCATCAACTCTCGACCAAGCCGCGACGAAAAAAAGTAGTAGAGATAGTCACTGGAGACCAATTCTGGATTCGGCCTTGCGCGAATAATTGAGCTTTCGAACGTAGTAGGTTCGTTTACTTCACTCACAATCGAGCATCTACCGGCTCCTTCTGCTACAAGGGAGCGCCGAGCAAAAAGCAAATCACCTTTTTGAACGAGCGATTTTGACTGCTCCTTTTCAGTCAACTCGACTCGCTTCATAGGAACATCATGCAGACGCGGGAAAGAAAAGAGCTCACCCATGTTGATGATTTTGCAGCCTCGTCCGTGAAACTCTTTTTGCTTATAGATTCCGTTTCTGACTGGCTCGGCTAATAGCTCCTTAAATTTCACTGCACGATTCACTTTAGAACTCATACCCCAGCCCCCCCAGCTTCTGCCGGATCAACTGATCGAGTTCTGCGCCCTTCTCCATCTGCTCGCCGAGCTGATGAGTTAGCCGCTGCATCTTTTCGGCAAAGGCTTCGTCGTCATCCGCCACCTCTTCGGCACCGACATAGCGGCCCGGCGTCAGCACATGGCCGTGCTCGGCGATTTCCGCCAGCTTGACGCTGCGGCAGAAGCCGGCGATGTCCTGGTACTCAGCAATCTCACCACCCACATCCAACGGCTCGCCGCGCCAGTTGGCGACGGTCTGGGCGATGCGTTCGATATCAGCATCGGTCAGTTCGATCTGCACGCGGCTGACGCTGGTGCCGAGTTTGCGTGCGTCGATAAACAGCACTTCGCCGGGGCGCGCGGTTTTCTGTTTGGTGAGGAACCACAGGCAGGCGGGAATCTGCGTGTTAAAGAACAGCTGGCCAGGCAGCGCGACCATCACTTCCACCACGTCCGCCTCGACCATAGCTTTGCGGATATCGCCTTCGCTGTTCTGGCTGGAGCTCATGGAGCCGTTGGCCAGCACAATGCCGGCGCGGCCATTGGGCTTGAGGTGGTAGAGCATATGTTGCAGCCAGGCGTAGTTGGCGTTGCCCTGCGGCGGTGTACCGTAGACCCAGCGCGGGTCGCCTTCCAGGCTGCCGTGCCACCAGTCGCTGATATTGAACGGGGGGTTGGCCAGGACAAAGTCGGCACGCAGATCTGAATGCTGGTTGCGCACAAAGGTGTCGGCCGGCTCTTTGCCCAGATTGAAGTCGATGCCACGAATGGCCAGGTTCATTGCCGCCAGACGCCAGGTGGTGGGGTTAGCCTCCTGACCGTAAATGGATACATCGCCCAGCTTGCCGCCGTGGGCCTCGATGAATTTCTCCGACTGCACAAACATGCCACCCGAACCGCAGCAGGGGTCGTACACCTTACCGTGGTGCGGGTTAAGCACCGCCACCAGGCTTTTAACGATGCTGGCCGGCGTATAGAACTGCCCGCCCCGCTTGCCCTCGGCACTGGCGAACTGGCCGAGGAAGTATTCATAAACCTGGCCGAGCAGATCGCGGGCTTTTCCGATGTCGTCACCAAAGCCAATGGTGGAAATTAGATCCACCAGCTCGCCGAGCTTGCCATCCGGCAATTGGGCGCGGGCGTAGCGCTTGTCGAGGATGTTTTTCAGCCGTGGGTTTTCCGCCTCGATGGCGGCCAGGGCATCGTCGATGCGCTTGCCGATATCCACCTGTTTGGCGGCGGCGCGGATCGCCTCCCAGCGCGCCACTTCCGGCACCCAGAACACGTTGACCTCGCGGTAGTAGTCGCGGTCTTCCAGTTCGGCGTTGAGTGCTTCTGGGTCACTGCCGTCAAGGGCGTGAGCGCCCAGATAGTAGTCGTCGCTCTCATCCAGCAGCTTGTGCTCCAGTTCGGCACGGCGGCCGGCAAAGCTGTCGGAGATGTACTTGAGGAAGATCAGCCCAAGCACGATGTGCTTGTACTCGGCGGCGTCCATATTGGCGCGCAGCTTGTCGGCGGTGGCCCAGAGGGTTTTCTCCATGGCCTCAATGCTTGTGGCCTGCTGCTTGGGCGCTTTGGCCTTTTTCACCGCTGCGGCGGCTTGCACCACATAACCGGCAGAGACTTCTTCGGTGTTCACCGGGGCCATACGCTCACGGGCCTTATTCAACACCTGATCCGCCAGGCTGCTGCCGGATGCTTGCGCGCGCAATACCGAACCACCGCGGCCACGGCCTTTGACCAACACGCCCTGCTCGATCAGCGCGTCGCGGGCGGCCCAGAGCTGCTCTTCACTGATCTCCGGCAGCTGCGCTTTTAGCCGCTCAAACAATGTTTGATTGCCAATGCTGCTGCCATCTACCGGCACTGCAGCCAGCAGGGCTTCGCCAAGTTGGGCCAAACCACTCATACAACACTCCTCAGGTCGCCGCAGCAGTGCGGCGATCAATACTCTGTTTGCGGCGCATCACCTCGAATAGGTGAGCTGCGTCCGCTTTCAATCCAAAATTCAGCGGCCGAACCGGCCAGGTAATTTGCCGGTGGTTTTATCGTGCACTAGGGCATGGATCACCGGGATCATAAACAACGTCCAGAAAATCGATTTACGCCTGGCGCGGCCCGTTTTGGCGGTGAAGGACTCCAACAGGTTGAAGGAGAAAAACAGCGCCGTAGGGATTTTCACATAGAGGGCAAGCAAGGCTTTGAGCGGGTTTAAGTTATCCCGCACGCTGCGTACCAGGATAAACAGCAGCAGCAAGCCCTCCAGCACCAGCAGCACGATAAACAGGCCTGCGGTGAGCTCGTTCACAGCCTCTTTGCCGCCGCCCAGCAGGATAAACGCGGGCGTCATCAGCACGGGCAAGATGTAGAGTCCTGCGACGAGGATAACGTCGTAGTAGTTGCGATAAACCACCACCTTGCCCTTGGCACCGAGCCATATACCCAAGGCATAGAGCAAGACCAATGCGATAACGATGTAGATCCAGGCGTGCTCAATTTGCGGCCACTGCATCTTGCTGATTCCTTATGCAGTTGCTGGCTTCAATGAAGCACCGCGCCAGCCCCACAACACTGAAAATGCGCGCTTGAGGCCGTACAGGAACAACAGCGGCAGCAGTAAGGTTTTCAGGATAAACACCGCCATCAAGTCCACCATTCCTGGGACGCTTGCTTCCAATGCATCCTTGGCGGCGCTGGCATCCATCTGCGTCATCAAACCTTGAGCTTTCGCAGCCAAACCACTTACGCCACTGGTGAATGAATCCAGCAGGCCTTGCTCCTTTTCTGCAGGTTCTTGCACCAGGGCAGGCTCAGCAATGCGGGTGGCGACGCTTTCTGATACGCCGTTCATTTCAGCAACGCTCTGGTCAATGCCATCACGCAAAAAAGCAGCGTCCACCCAGCTGTTCGCAAGAACGGCCAGTACGATGGCAAAGCGCAAGAAGATCAGGCTTAAAACGGTGCGGAAAAGTACGCCAGTCAGCGGCCTCACATTAGCCAGCACGCTCAGCATAAATGCCGCCACGCTAAGGCTAAGCAGTACGTTGAACACTTGGCTCGACGTTATGCCGATGAGGACTTTCTGCGTGAGCAGAGAGGCGATGGAAAACTCCATTACAGCTGCGTAGCGCTCGACCAAATCATTGATCGGGTCCAGTACTTCGCCCGGAGAGACCGCAAAACTCGCGCCTAGGCTGCCGCCCACCGACACGCTCTGCAGCACAGACACGACAGCGTTTACGCCGCGGGCTACCGTGTAAGCAGAAAAAGCCTGAACCAGCGCGTCATCCACATACTTACTGGAAGTGCGGTCCAAAGCGCCCAGCCATGACATGGCGACTGCCAGCAACATAAAGCCAAATGCCACTGCGAATTTACGAAGAGCCAATCCTTTCTGATCCATGTGTACTTGTCCTTTGGATTGTTACGCTCAGCACATCAACGACGCTCAGGCGCTGCTTGCCGCAGCTGGGCCTTGGCCATACAAGGCCGCAACCACTGGAACGGTTGAGCAAAAAATTAGAATTCGGTGCTAGAACGGGCGGTTAAAAACCAGAGGACAAGCGCAACATCTTAAGGCTGTGTGCGGCCATCCCTGGTTTACCAGCAATTTTGCGACGTCCGTCACCTTATCCACTGGGGTTGCATGGGTAAAGCCAAACTCTGTGTTTTTTAGCAACCGCGTCAGTTAGCGGGCACACACTCATCCGACATCGGTGTTTTTGCGACGTCACCTCGCCCTCTGCATTCCAATATAATGCGCATGCCCTGCTGCAGGCTGGCAGCATAGTTTGCGTGTTCACTACCTAGCTTGAACTGCGGCTGCATGAACTGATTCACCCCGCCACGCAGCGTGACATAAGGTTTGCCAAACAAATCGGTATTGATTGAGTCAACCACGCCGCTGACTTTGAAGCGTTTGCCTTTGAACTGCTGATCAGCGGCTACGGTATTGCGATCGTAAGCTTGCGCCAGTTGCTGGGCGCTTATTTCTTGTAGCGGCGCGGTTGGCGCAACCGACTTTGCAGGCTGACTCACGCTACTGGACGTTGCGGCTGATCGAGTGCTGGCTTTCTCACTCCCAGCCACGCCAAACAGGAACAACGCCAACCAAGCGAAGCCAATCACCCGACTGGCCGTGCTATGCCCCTTACGTAGAAGAAACCAAACGAACACCAGCGGCACGAGGAAGATGCCGAGGCCCAAACCGAACCCAACACTTCGACTGTTCGGGCTTTGCGCAACGTTGGCCTGTGATGACAGCTGCTCAGCAATAGGCGCACCGCAATGCGGACAGGCAGCTGCCTGATCGCTGGCCATGCGGTCGCATTCAGCGCAATGAATCAATGCCATGGTTACTACTCCTTTGATTACTTGTCCTGAAATGCCAGCGAGGCTGGCTTGCTCACAGCAACCAAGGTATGTAGCTTAACTAGACGTATCTAGAGTGTTTGCCCGTACAGGTAAAGTTTTCGCGCAGATGGAGTGGCTATGAAACGCAAGCAAGAAATCGAATCGGTGCGCTGGGACCTGGCTCTGCGGTACCGCCTGATCGAAACCGTGACCTGGTGGGAAGGCCGGCTGACCACGAATCACCTGATGCAGAGCTTCGGCATCAGTCGCCAGCAGGCATCAAAAGACATCAACACCTACATCAATGAGCACGCGCCGAAGAACCTTGAATATGACAAGCATTTGAAGGGGTATGTGCCGAGCAAACACTTCAAGCCACTGTTTATCGACGACAGCGCCAGCGCCTATCTGCACCTGCTCAACCAAAACCATGACCGCGCCCCGCATGTTGAAGGGTTGGCATTGGCCTATGCACATACCGAGGTGCTGCAGGTGCCCGACCGCACTGTACGCCCGGAACTGTTGCGCCCTCTTCTACGCGCCTGCCGCGAAGGGCTGCGCCTGGAATGCGAGTATGTATCCTTCACCACACCGGACGCCGAAACCCGACTGATCGCCCCACACACGTTGATCTACACCGGCATGCGCTGGCATGTGCGTGCGTATTGCGAGAAGAACAAGGATTACCGCGACTTCGTGCTCAGCCGCTTTCGCGGTGTGCCTGAGTTGATGGACGACGAGACCGAGAATACTCGCGAGCAAGATCCAGGCTGGAGCACGCAGGTTCAGGTCATCATCGAACCGGATTCACGCCTGAAACCCGAGCAACAAGCCATTATCGAAACCGACTACGGCATGCAGGATGGCCGGCTGGTGATCGAGACGCGTGGCGCACTTGTGCAGTACGTGCTGCAGCGCTATCAAATCGACACGACCAAGGTGCATACCAAGGCGACAGCGCAGCAGATTGTGGTGGTGAATTTGGATGAGCTGCAGGGGTGGCTTTATCACTGACGCCTAGTTTTCACCCGTTGCGTATGGCTGCTTAGAGTGCGTCTACCGCCATCCTTACTAAGGAAGAATTGCATGTACGACATCATCGGAGACATTCATGGCTATGCCACGGCACTCAAGCGCCTTCTACTGACACTGGGTTACCAAGAACTCAACGGCATCTGGCAGCATCATGAACGCAAGGTGATTTTCCTCGGGGACTTCGTTGATCGCGGCCCTGAGCAAGTCGAAACGGTCCAAATTGCCCGACGCATGGTCGAAGCAGGATACGCGCTGGCGGTGATGGGAAATCATGAGTTCAACGCGGTTGCCTGGGCCACTGCGCACCCGACTCAAGCGGACGAATTCTTGCGCACTCACTCCCAAAAGAATCGCGCTCAGCACCAAGAATTTCTCAACCAAATAGGCGAGTGCTCTAGTGAACATCAACAGACCATCGAATGGTTTAAATCGCTGCCGTTATTCCTAGATCTTGATGGACTGCGTGTGATTCATGCCTGCTGGCACCCGCAAAAAATCGAAACGCTGAAACCACTTTTAGATGAAAACGCACGGTTACGGTCCGAGGCGTGGCAGGCTGTTTGTGACGAGGGGACGAATGCCTTTGAGGCTGTTGAAACGCTGCTGAAAGGCATGGAAATTCCTCTGCCGATTGGCGTGCACTTTAAGGATAAGGATGGGCACTCACGTACTAGCACCCGGACACGCTGGTGGGACCAGGGGGAGCAACTGACTTATCGAGATTTGGCGATTGTGCCGCCATCCATAATTGAGCAGATTCCCCATGAGCCAGTGCCGGCGCACCTGCAGGCTGGCTACGATGGCTGTAAACCGCTTTTCATCGGGCACTATTGGATGAGCGGGACGCCCACCTTAATGACAGATCAGATTGCCTGCCTGGATTACAGCATCGCGAGCAATAACATTAAACAGGCCAAACTCTGCGCCTACCGCTGGAGCGGAGAGCCGATTTTGTCGGAGAAGAACTTGATATGGGTTGGGCGTGATGCATGACATCAGTTCAACCTGTTCGAAGACGAGTCAGACTGGATCAACTTTCTTGGGGCTTCGCGCGTAAATTGTCAGCGTCTTCCTTGCCAACGACAGATCAATTCGGGTCATTTCGAGCAGGTGATCGTCAAAGGTCATTGCTGTAAGAAAATCACCCGTATCGGGATCAATCAGCTGGTTGATCTCATGCGCGTGCATCCGTCGAGACACGATACTGCCGAAGCTTTTTTCAAACTTGACGCGGACCTTGATTGGGCCAGATTCCGAGAAGGTCAGGAGGTACTCTTTGTACCAACGGCCATCGATCTCGTTGTGATACTGAACCTCATCCTGAGTAGGCTGGTGAACGGCGGCATGGTCGATCAACGCTAATGCAGGCGATAAATTTCGGCCAGTCGTTAGCTCTATGCCAAAAGAGTCGCGCAGGGCCTTGTGCAGCGCCTGGGCCAACGTATAGCCCTCTTCGAGATATATCTCGGCGCTTGCTGCGACCCGGTCATACTCGTCATAGCACTCATTTTCAACGCAACAGGTGCGCATTGGATCGGCCTGAAACAATGCCTGTGAGATGACATTTGCCGTGGGCAGGGATTCCATACGTTTATCTTCCATTGTTTATGATTAGTTGCCGCAGGCAGGGTGATGCCCCCTCGGACTCGGGTCATGCCCCGGGTAAGTATTCAACATGGTCAATAATGCTGAAACCATGCCAAAGCCAAAAGCTACACCGGGTAATTAGTTGGCATAAGTCATCCGTAGCACACACATACTGCAAATGGCTTCGAGGCTATTGCCTCGACGAAGCCCAGGCAAACGCTGTCCAACTCACCGAGCCTGCTTTCGATCCAGTGCCCCATCGCACTGTAGTGCTCAATAAGAAAGTCTTCACCGTAGAAATAAATGCCTTCCGCAACGCTGAATGTGCGGCTTACGGCGCTGGTGAAAACGACACCGTGATCTTCGCAAATGCGTTGAGCTTGATCAGCACAAGCCAGCTGAGGCGCTGATTCAAGCAGCGCTTTGCAAAGTGACTGTGCCGCACCGGCTGCCATTTCCTCGGATACGCGGGCAGCTATGGCTGCATCGACTTGCTGCATAACCACAATTGCGACGTACTCTGGCAATGCCGGGATCTGTTGCACCGATTGGTCTTGATTGGGTAAGGCTTCGCTTGGCCAGATTAGTCTCTTTAACATTTCGCGGTCTCCCTGATGTGCAGCCAGGACATTGGCTGAAAGACCCACAGGCTTTAAGTCGTTTTAAGGTCCGCGAAAAACGTGACGTGTCACGCAAAACACGTAAGTAAACTTCACGACAGCCGACTTATCGCTCGATGCCCGAATGCGAGCTTACCTGTGAGGAGTTATTCAGATTTGGCGGCCGCCATAGGCCAGTCTGGCCAGACCGATCATCAGCAGCAAAACACTCACCACCACCACATGGTCAGTCATTGAAATCAGCAGGGTCATGGCGAACCTCCTCAGGTTGAGATGAATCAACCATAGGCACCTGAACAGCTGAAGGCGATACGTAAACTTTTCACCCGTAAACATTTAGAGCAGATGCCTATCTACACCGACGGACACGCCTTGCTGGATCTCAAAATAGCCGGATACTGTACATAAATACAGTTAACGGCGATTTTTCATGAGCAACGCCCTGATCCTTGGCGCACTCCACGCCAGCAGCACACGCCTCCCTTTCTTTGACGCACATATTCCGGCTGGCTTCCCCAGCCCGGCACTGGACCACATGGAGCACAAGCTCTCTCTGGATGAGCTGCTGGACATCAATGCACCGCACACCTACGTCGTGCTGGTCAGCGGTGACAGCATGACCGGAGCAGGCATCTTCGATGGTGACCACCTGATCGTCAGTCGTGCACTGGAGGCAAAACCAGGCGACGTCGTGGTGGCCTGCTTAAACGGTGATGTGTTCGTCAAACGCTTGGGCAGATGCCAGAAGTCATATGTGCTGCAATCCGAACACCCTGATTACGCGCCGCGCTACGTACTGGATGATGACGAACTAATGATCTGGGGCGTCGTAAGTCACAGCCTACGGAATCACCGTGTCCATGCCTGAGCAGGTTTTTGCCCTTATCGACTGCAACAGCTTTTACGCAAGCTGTGAGCGGGTATTTCGGCCTGACCTCCAGCGCACCCCCATCATCGTGCTGAGCAACAACGACGGCTGTGTGATTGCACGCTCCGCCGACGCCAAACCCTTCGTGAAGATGGGTGCGCTGTTCCATGAAATCCGTGGCGAACTCAAGCGCCATGGCATCGTAGCGTTCAGCAGTAACTATGCGCTGTACGGTGACATGAGCGAGCGTGTGATGAGCATCATTGAAGCGCGTCTGCCAGCGGTTGAGGTGTACAGCATCGATGAGGCATTTGCCGACCTGACCGGTATGCCGGAATCACTGGAACATCTTTCTAGGACACTGCAGAACGAGATCAAACAGAAAACCGGCATACCCGTGGGCATCGGCATCGCCGGAACTAAGACCCTGGCCAAGCTAGCCAACCATGCGGCTAAACGCTGGCAGCGCCAAACCGGCGGCGTGGTCGATCTACGTGACCCCGTACGCCGCGATAAATTGCTCAAGGTTATGCCTGTAGAAGATGTCTGGGGCATCGGCAGACGTATGCAGGTTCATCTCAACGCACTAGGCATTAAAACCGCTTGGGATCTGGCCAGTAGTGACGCCTGGGAGCTGCGCAAGCGCTTCAATGTGATCGTCGAGAAAACTGCACGTGAGCTGCGCGGCACTGCCTGCCTAGAGCTTGAAGAGGCCGCTCCGGCCAAGCAGGAAATCTGCTGCAGTCGCTCTTTCGGTAAACGCTTGAAAACCATCGAACCGATTCAAGAAGCTGTGACCGCTTACGCCACCCGTGCGGCTGAAAAACTGCGCCAGCAGGGCTCACTGTGCCGGCAGATTCGCGTCAGCTTGCGCACCGGCATGTTCAACCCCACTGAGGCCAAATATGCGAATGGCCTACTTTGCCAACTCCCCTACCCGACCGATGACACGCGCCTAATTATTGCAGCAGCCCAAGAAGGCATAAGCCGGCTGTACCGGGATGGCTTTAGCTACGCCAAAGCCCAAGTATTGCTTCTGGATCTGTGCAGACGAGATGAGTACACGCAAGATCTATTTGCACCTGAACAACCAGTAAAGACTGAGCGACTGATGAGCACCATGGATGCGATCAACAATCGCTGGGGACGCGGTACGCTGCAGCCGGGACGACTTGCCAAAACAGCGGAGTGGACCATGCGCAGAGAATTGCTCTCTCCTTCCTATACCACCCGCTGGGCTGAGCTGCTGAAAGTAAGTGCTCGGTGAGTTCGATTTTTAGCAACTGATGCGTAACGCCTTTGCACGAGATCGAGCGTAGGTCGCATGTGTTGTTCGAACTTTCGATAAGTCTGCCTCTCGTGCTGGCTTCACCTGGACAGCCTCAGCGCGGCCAAATCGTTTATCGCCGTATCGTGCAATTGAGTCCGTCGCTTGATGGCCCATCACATAAGCAACTTCGATCCGCGACAGTCCCGACGCTTTGAGATTTGATCCAAACTGGTGACGTAAGGTGTACATACTCGGCACCTTTCTACCCGGAAAGGTCTCAAGAGCAACGCAATGGAGCGCCATGCGTATCGAGTCCAAGCTCTTGGCCTCAGAATGAAAGGACTCCATAGCATCGCTCACCAGCCTGCAGAAATCCTCACTGGCTTCAAGCACTCGGTCAGCACCACGCAAACCGCCATGGCTGTGTTTCGCGCCAGGAATCACTATGCGATTACCACTGACGCTGATGCCACTGAGCTCACAGGGGCGTGAGCCAGTCATACTGATCAACAACAGAGCACACGCCTCGACCACCAGCTCTTTCGCTAACAGCCCCTTAACCCAGCGCCCAAGCTCTTCATCAGAAATTCTTTGCCGCCGCGCCTGCTTGCGTTTGCGAGGCAAGCCCAAGACGGTAATCGGATTACGTGTGCGATTGATCTCCTGCGCAATCCAGAAATGCCCCCTGAGCTTCTGATCAAGCGCGAGTGCATTACGCAGCCTTCTGAAGTAGTCAGGCCGGTACTCGGGGGCAGCACGCAGCAGCGCACCGATAATGCTGAACTCATCCAGTTCATCCTGCGCAGATACAGGGATTTCTGGAAAGCGTGTCGCGTAGAAGTGTGTAGCTAGTGAGCGGTAAGCACTTTGAGTATCTGTGTTCATGCTGATTCTTCTTTTTATACGTACGAACGAGCTCGCACATAACCAGCATGCTCAATGAGCAAAAGCTATCGCAATACATCGATCAATTATTTTTGTATACGGCAGAAAAAACAGACGTCAAACCGACCTGCCACGCCAAGGCGGACATAGGTTCGTTGATTGAAGATGAAACCGGCCGACACTCGATGGCAGCTGTCGGCCGATTCTGTTGAAAAAGTAGGTTTAGCGGCAGCCGGCCGGTCGAATGTGCCTGCTGTCGAAGTGGCTGGAAGCCACTTCAAGTTGCCTTTCGGCGTTTCACTGAGCTTTTTTGCCCAGGTCTGAGGGTTAATTCGAGGGTTTCTGCTCGCCGCAGGCGCACCTATCCCGTGATCGGCGGCCCGTGAGGCAGTAGCTTGGCCATACGTCTCAGGTTTTGCACGGTCGCCGCCAAGGTGAATTCGTCAGTCGCACCCGTCAGTCCACGCAGTCGTAAACGGTCCAGTTTCATGATCCGTTTGAGGTGGGCGAACAGCATCTCCACCTTCTTCCGTTCGCAACGAGAGACGAGGTATTCCGGCGTCTTGGCGATGCGTCGCGCCACGTCACGGGTCGCTTCATGGATGCTCCGAGCGATCTTGCGAAATGCGGTATTGGGGCAGCACTTCGCTTTCAGCGGGCAGGTGGCGCAGTCGGTTTGGCTGGAGCGGTAGATGATGGTGTTGGCCTTGGTCACCCGCGATCTTTGCTGGGTGAAGGTGCGCCATGCACTGCGCAGCGGTTTGCCGGCTGGGCAGCGGTATTCATTGGCCTCCTGATTCCAGTGGAAGTCATTACTGGAGAGGGTGTCGTCCTTGCGTTCGGTCTTGTCCCACACCTGCACATGCGGCTCGATGTTCTTCTCTTCGACCATCCAGGCCAGCATCGGCGCAGTGCCATAGGCGGTGTCGCCGATGAGGCGTTCCGGTGTGAGGTCGAACTGCGCTTCGACACGCTCAACCATCGTCCTAGTCGAATCAACCTCGGCGGTACGATGCGCCGGAGTCGCTTCCACATCCATGATCACGCCATACTCGGTGTCGATCAGGTAGTTGGTGGAGTAGGCAAAGTAAGCCGGGCCGCCTGGCGCTGCTGTCCAACGAGACAGCGGATCGGTGAGCGAAATCTTCTTGGGGAGGGCTTCAGCCAACACCTCTTCATCAAGGGCTTCGAGGTACTCGCGTACGGCGCGGCTGCTGAGCTTTGGATCACTCCAATCGACTTCATCTCCCGCTACCCCACGTTGCCGGCTGGCATCCGCCTTGATGATGCTGGCGTCGACGGCGAAACCTTCACCCTTGACCAGACCGGCCGCCATGCAGCGCCGCAGCACCTCATTGAACAACCAGCGGAACAGATCGCTGTCACGAAAACGTCCATGGCGATTCTTCGAGAAGGTCGAATGATTGGGTATTTCATCCTCCAAGCCCAGTCGGCAGAACCAGCGATAGGCCAGGTTTAGGTGCACCTCTTCGCACAATCGCCGCTCGGAACGGATGCCATAGCAGTAGCCGACGACCAGCATGCGCACCATTAACTCCGGATCAATCGAGGGGCGCCCGATGGGGCTATAGAAATCTGCCAGGTAGGCGCGCAGATCACTGAGATCTAAGCACTGGTCGATGCTGCGCAGGAGGTGTTGGGCCGGGACGTGATCTTCCAGATTGAACGAGTAGAACAGGCGCTGCTGTCCTCCCGGTAACTGCCCCATCATGCTGTTCGCCCCCGCGCTCGCTGACAGGGCAATTCTGCCGAAGGCGTGGGGAAGCAGCTACTTTTTCAACAGAATCGGCCTTTTCCTGCCGTTCCGCTGATCGGCAAGGGGGAATGGCTCAGACCTCAGATTCTTCCCCGTAGTTATCGTGCACTGGCATGCTGCCGATCCTTCCGCCTTTTTCGCGGAAGTGTGCGCCGGCATTGTCACCTAGATAGTCATAGGTGGATATTGTCCCGGCGAGCGCACTGGCATTTGCATGAGTTGGTCTTTCGTTCTCTGCTGACACCCAGCCTGTGCCCTCGCATAAGGCGCAGCCTCCTCGGATGCCACCGTGGCCATCGCATCGAGGGCAAACGGCATCACGGGATTGGGATTTGACCGGAGCCCTGTCTGACTCAAGCAAAATAGGGATGAAGGCCTTACGCTTCCTTTTCTGCTTTCGCTTAGGTCGCGCAACAGCCTTCGGATGCATTTCACGCAAGTGTCGTTCAAATGCGTGGCTGGCTATATCAGAACCACATTCGTCGCAGTGCTTCAACGGCACTACAGGCTGTTTTTCCTTCTCAGTGATGACGGTCCGTTTAGGTAAAACAAGTGCAAAGCCACCAGGGCGTGTCAACAGATGAGTCTGAGCCTTTGCAGGCGGCACATAATCGCTCCCTATTGGCATGGCTCTAAGAATTCGCGTTGACTTATCGGCTTGGGACGCCTTGTTGAGCTGCGGCTTGATATAGGTCAGAGCGGCGACCTTATGGACCTCTACATGGGCCGTGTACTGGTCTTCCTTGATAGGCCTCTGGCAAAGGACACATTTGACGTGACCGGGCTTGTCGCACTCTAGCGTGATGAACCCTGTGTTTTTACAGACCTTACAGCCCCCATTGCCTTTGCATACCTGGCAAATAGGTGATCGAGCCAAGGCCCGCAAAATCTTACGAGGAACAGTAAACCCGTGTTTTTCGTTCAAATGCTTCCCTATGCCGCTGAAGGAATATTCGCTCTTACAAATAGGGCAGGGCTGCGGTTGTGTGCCGTCCAAGTCGTACCTCCATGATCCACTTTCATATCGTAAGCACTCCACAGGGGCTGATAGACGCGGCAGTGAAATCAGGGCTCTGCTTCTGAACCAGTCCGGCAGAAAGGCGCGGCCAATTTCAGTTGTGAAGGTCCGCTTCTTAGCCGGGAGCTGCCACCAGACGAGGGATCTCGGTTCACATGATTGAGACGAACCTCAATGTGAGTGCAGCATGGGCATCGCTGCTAAAGGCTCGCATGCTGGCACCTCGACTTACCTCTTGATTTTGTCTACCCCTTTTAAGCAGGCATCCACTGATGCAGCAAACCGGCTCCAACAGGTTGGACTTGCCTAGGAGCTGGCTTGTCGGAGCGACGAACCGCAGCGATTGTGTCTATTCTGCCCCTAGCAGCGGTATTCGCCATCCACCAGCCGCGATATCCCCAACGGGTTGGCCTCCTGCAGCGCCGCCGGCCCTCAGGTCAACTTCACCCTCACCGTCCAGGCCGTAGGCTCTGACATGGTAAAGGTCACGATCCAGTACCCCGGCTACAAATGCCTTAATGCGCCCACTCAGGCGCGTTGAGCCAGCGCCTCGTGCAGTTGCAATGCCAAGCCGCTGGCGCGCTGCACGTTGCGCTCTACCGCGCCTTCGAACACACCTGGTTGAGTCTCGGCCAGGCTGAACCACTCCCTGGCGCGGGTGATCGCGGTGTACAGCAGCTCCTTGGTCAACACCGGGTTCAGCGCATCAGGCAACACCAGCGCGGTGTGGTTGAACTCCGACCCCTGGGACTTGTGCACCGTCATGGCGAACACCGTTTCCACCTCCACCAACCGGCTCGGCAGCACGAAGCGCACGCCGCCACTGCCGTCATTACGCGGGAAGGCCACGCGCAGGGCCAACGCACCCTCTGGTCCGGGCACACATAGCGCGATGCCGATATCGCCGTTCATAAGGTTTAGGCTGTAGTCGTTGCGCGTAACCAGCACAGGGCGCCCTTCGTACCAACCGTGGTCGCTGCTCAGCAAGCCGCGCCGCCGCAACTGCGTGGCCACGCGCTGGTTCAGGCCCTCGACGCCCCAAGGCCCCCGACGCAATGCACACAGCAGGCGGAAACGGTCGAATGCAGACAACACCTTGCCCGCCCAGTCGGCCCAAAGCTGGCTATCCCACGGTGTGTCGGGTGCGGGGCGCTGGTCGCGTAGTTGTTCCAGATAATGTCGGTAGCCGGGCGCGTTGCGGTTGCCATCGATGGCAAGGTCGGTAAGTACGGCATCCTGCTCGCCACGCACCGGCAGGTTGAAAAGCTGCTCCGATGGCTGTTCGAGCACTCGTCGCGCTTCGCTAGCCTGCTTATTGTTGACCAGCTTTGCCAGACACCCGATCCCCTTCTGCGGGTCGAAACGCCTCGAGCCGCGCAACATCACGGTCTGCTGCGCCAGCGGGTCGCCAGCGCCTTTGGCCATCTGCAACTCAGGATCGAGCAGCACCTCACCGCTATGGGTACTCAACCACTGGGCGGTTTGCGCGTTGTAGTTGCCCTTTTCAGCCTCGTGACACAAATCTCCCATCACCGAACCGGCCTCCACCGAAGCCAACTGGTCCTTGTCGCCCAGCAGAATCAAACGAGCCGCCTGGGGCAGGGCATCCAGCACGCAGGCCATCATTTCCAGGTCGATCATCGAGGCTTCATCGACCACCAGCACATCCAACTCCAGCGGTTTGTCGCGCTGGTGAATGAAGTTGCGCGAGTTCGGTCGGCTGCCCAGCAAGCGGTGCAAGGTGGTCACATCCGTCGGTATCTCGGCGCGTACCGCGTCACTCACCCTCAACTTCAGAGTCTCAGAGTGTTCCGCGTCACTCTCCCGCCCCCCCAGAACCTGCTTGCGAATGGACTCGGACAACCGCGCCGCAGCCTTGCCGGTCGGCGCCGCCAGGCGAATACGCAGCGGCTTGCCGCTCTCGACCGCCGGAGTTTGCAGCAGGCCCAGCAGGCGCACCACAGAGGTGGTCTTGCCGGTGCCCGGGCCGCCGGTGATGACGCTGAAGGTACCCCGGGCCGCCAGCGCGCAGGCAATTTTCTGCCAGTTGCTGCATTGCGCGCGCTCGGCTTCGGAGCGGGCGGGGAACAGTTCATCGAGGCGGCTGGTGAGGTTTTCCGGCGTGACGGGCGCCACGCTCAAGCGTGTGCTCAAGGCTTGGGCGATGCTGCACTCGTAATTCCAGTAGCGTCGCAAGTACAGGCGCTGCCCTGCCAGCACCAAGGGCCGTTCTGGGGCGTCATGGCGGGCATCGCGGTCCTCGACCAGGGTGCTGGCGGCCAGCGCCTGGCGCCACTGCCTAGCGTCCAGGCCCTGCAACCATTGCGACGGCAGCGTGCCGCCCTCCTCGCCTTCTGGCGGCAGCGACAGCACAAAATCCGGGGCGGCCAGGGTGGCGGCCAGATCCAGGCAGGCGTGGCCACGGCCCAGCTGGTGGCTGGTCATCGCAGCGGCCAGCAGCACGCAGGCCTGGGCCTGAGGATCTTGCTCAAGAATGAACTTCGCCAAGGCACGATCCAGCGCACGCAGCCAGCCACGCGCCACCCAGGTATCGAGTTGCTGCAAGAGCTCGCTGTGGCTGGCGGCGCCGATGAACACCGCCACCTGCTCGGAATTGCCCTGGCTACTGCTCAGTTGCTTGAGGGTCTGGCTCATGCACTGGCCTCCGCGAATTGCCCCATGAAGAGTTGGTCAAGCTGCTCGATCAGTTGCTGCGATGGGCGCTCAAAGTGCAGGCCATTGGTAGGCGCCTGGTGCCCACGAATGAACAGGTACAGCGCCCCGCCCATGTGCTGCTCGTAGTCGTAGCCGGGCAGGCGCAGCTTGAGCTGGCGATGCAGGGCCAGCAGGTACAGGCACAGCTGCAGGTCGTAACGTTTGTCCAGCATGGTTTCGGCCATGGCCTCGGCGGCATAAGCACTGTCGGTGCAGCCTAGCCAGTTGGATTTGTAGTCCGCCACGTAGTAGCGGCCCTCGTGCTCGAAGGTCAGGTCGATGAAGCCTTTGAACATGCCGTTCAACTGGTTGGGCGCGGGCATCGGTCGCGGCGCACCGCCGAGGGTGTGTTGGCGTACCAGGGCATCGAGGAGCTCAACGTTCACGTTGCGGCTGGAGAACCAGAACTCCATCTCGACCTGATAGGTGCTCAGCGTTGCGAGCGTGCACTGGGTGCCGTTGAAGCACAGGGGGGCCTTCAGGTAGTGGCTTAGCCAGGCCGACAACGGCTCGATCCAGCGCTCCCAGCCGCGCAGGTTGCAGCGCCGCGCCACAGCATCGTGCAGGGCTTGCTCGTCGCTAGCCGCGTTGCCAAAGCCCTCATCGCCGGCCCACTCGAATAGCCCGTGCAGGAAGGTGCCTGGCCCCGCTCCTCGGGGGAAGGCGTGAATACCAACACCGGCAGGCGGGTTCTGCTCGTCGTCCTGCTCTTGCAGGTTGGCCTCCAGCGCAGTGGCCGGCTCAGGCGCAACCGGCGAGTCGGCGCCCATCCGCGCACGGTCGTCGGCGATTGCCAAAGCGGAGTAGCTGGCGATCCACCAGTTCGCCGCCAGCGTGTGCAATGGGCGCAAGGCCTCGCTTACCGTCGGGCGCGCTGGCGCCACATGTACACCCTCGGTTTGCGCAGGGGCCTTGCACACCGCGATGTCGTTGCAGCCCTTCGCGAAGGCGTCCACCACTTCAGCCAACCGCTCAGGGGCAACCGTGCCTTCGCCTGCCAGCAAATAGCCCAAACCCGACTTATGCAAGTCTATCGACGCCCCCCCGGTCTTGAACCCCTGGGGCGCCACGCAAATCCAAGTAGCGTAGCGGGCGCGCGTGAGAGCGACATATAGCAGGCGCATTTCCTCGCCCACGCGCTCATCGTCGGCGCGTTTCTGCGCAGGCTTTGCCGGGTCCCCCTTGGCCAGTTCAATCAACAGGCGGTATTGCTCATCCTGTTGTTCATGGAACATCGGCGGCGCCTTACTGCGGCCATCTACCGCCCTGGCGCTACACGCGAACGGCAACATCACCAAGGGGTACTCCAGGCCCTTGGACTTGTGCACGGTTACCACCTTGATCAAGTCCGAGTCGCTTTCCAGGCGCAGAATCTCTTCCTCGCTCTGCTCCTCAATCTGCTCGGCAAGGTGGCGAATCAGCGCGTGCTCGCCATCGAGTTCGGCGGCGCTGCGCTGCAGCCATTCGGCCAGATGCAGCAGGTTGGTGAGGCGGCGTTCGCCCTGCTCTTCAGCCAGCAAACGGGCCGGCACCTTGAAGGTTGCAAGCAGCCTACGCAGCATGGGCAGCACGCCTTGTTGCTGCCACAGCGCGCGGAAGTCGCGGAACCACTGCACATGCACTTCCCAGCACAGCTCGTTCTGGTTCAACTGCTCCAGGTCCTGCCAGGAAATGCCCACGCTGCGGGTGGCCAATGCCGCACGCAGCAAGCGGTCGCTGGTGGGCTGGGCGCAGGCCCGCAGGATGCACAGCAGGTCGGTGGCTTCTTCGCTTTCGAATACCGAGTCGCGGTCAGACAGATAAACGCTGGCCAGTTTGCGACGCGCAAGGGCCTTGCGAATAGCTTCGGCTTCCTTGCGGCTGCGTACCAGAATGGCGATATCGGCAGGCTTGAGTGCAGTGAGTTGGCCATCGCTGTTGCGCAGGCCCGAGGGTTTTTCTGCACTGCGGTCGAGCCAGGCCTGAATCGCCGAGGCGCATACCTCGGAGGACTCGCGCAGGTAAGTGGCGTTGTTGATTACTCCGTTGGTTTGCAGCTGCCAGAGGGTCAGGGCCTTCTGCTTTTCACCCTGGATCTCCAACGTATCGCTGCGACCTTTGGCATCGACACATTCGAACGGCACCGGGTTCTCCTTCCCCTCCTCGGCAAACCGGAACGCAGCGCGGGGGTGGGCTTCGGCGAAGCTGAAACAGTGGTTGGCGGCATCGACCATCGCCTGGGTGGAGCGGTAGTTGGTGCCCAGGGTGTAATGCCGGCCCTTGGTGGCCTCACGCGCCTTGAGGTATGTGTAGATGTCGGCGCCACGGAACGAATAGATTGCCTGTTTCGGGTCGCCGATCATGAACAGGCCGCAGTCGGGCAGGTTTTCTCCAATGCAGTAGATTTTGTCGAAGATGCCGTACTGAACCGGGTCGGTGTCCTGGAACTCGTCGATCAGGGCCACCGGGTACTGCTGGCGAATGGTCTGCGCCAGGCGCGGGCCGGAGGGGCCTTGCAGCGCACGACCGAGGCGGTTGAGCAAGTCGTCGAAACCGATCTGCGCCCGGCGCAGCTTTTCTTCCTCGAAGGCGCCCTGCACTTCACGAAGAGCATGCAGCAGCAACTGCGCGCGGATGTCTTGCTTGGTGGCCTTGTGGTCGGCCAACGCATCGATGGCCTCGAACGCTGGGTGCCTGGCAATGCTGCCGCCCTTTTTTAGCTTGAAGCGGGTCTGCCCACACTTGAACACGTGGTCACAGGCTTCGCCGCCCTGGCTCCAGGCCGCGATATTGCAAAGCATCTTCTCCAGGGTTTCGCGGCTCTTGGTGGGGTAGGAGTGCGAGGTGCGGGCCTCGTGCAGCACGGCCTCCAACGCCACGATATCCTCTGCCCAAGCGGCGCGCGCCGGCGCTTCGAGCGCGGCGTACTTGGCATTCCAGTCGGCGGTTACCTGAAGCAAGGCATCCAGTTTCGCGGGTGCCGTGATCGATACCCCCCCTTGCCGAAACTCGGCATCGGTACGCGACAGCAGCGGCGTCAATGCCTCGCGCAGCTCGATAGGGCTTTTGAAGCAATCCGTCACCACCTTGGCAAACTCGGGCGACACGCTATAGAACTGCCGGCGCCAGTAATCCCTGACCACTTCATCGAGCAATTCGCGCTGGTCGGTTTCCAGTGTCTGGGTAAACAGGCTGCCGCTGTCGAAGGCGTGCTCGCGCAGCATCCGGTAGCACCAGCCATGAATGGTCGAAACCGCCGCCTCGTCCATCCACTCGCTGGCCAACTGCAACCGCCGAGCACAGGTCGGCCACTGGTCGGCGGGGTATCCGTTGCGAAGGTTCACCAGCAGCGGGTCGTGACGCTCATCGGGTGCCTGGAAGCACTGGGCAGCCTCGTTCAAGCGTGCGCGAATGCGGTCACGCAGCTCTTGGGTGGCGGCGTCGGTGAAGGTCACTACCAGAATTTGCGGCGGCGTCAGCGCTTGCTTGAAGGCAGCCTCGCCGCCATGGCCCAGCACCAGTCGCACGTAGAGCAAGGCGATGGTGAAGGTTTTGCCGGTGCCCGCACTAGCCTCGATCAAGCGGCTGCCATACAGGGGGAAATCGAGGGGATTGAGGTTAACCGCTGTCATCGGTCGCTCCCTGCGTCGGTCGAGGTGAAGTGGCCGAACAGGCCGCCATACAGGAGCTTGGCCCAGGCCGCGAACTGGCCGCTCGCGCACAGTTGGTCGAAGTCGGCGTAGGCACGCCGTTGGGCGAACGAGCGCTCCACTTCACCCTTTTTCATGTAGCCGCCTTCATAGATATCGCGCGCTTTGTCGTAAGCCGAATCGCTGCTTTCCCCACCCGCTGTCAACCAAGCGAAGGCGCTTTCGCAGGCCACCGGCAGCGGCTCTTGCATGCCCGCCACCCAGGCCTGGAGCAGCGCTTGCAGCTGCTCCCGGGCCTGGTGTTCAGGCACTGGCCGGAACACCACATCGCCATTCAAACCCACCAGAATGGTCGTGCAGGCAGGCCCGTTCAACTGCAACGCCAAGTGCCGCAACCAAGGCCGCACCAGGTGCTGCCAACGCAAGCTGTCGCCGCTGCACAGCTTTTTGCTGTCCAGTTGCAGGTAGGCTCGCTCATCAAACGCGCTGCGGCGAATCCCACCCAGCCAATCCTTGAGGCCGGGACGCTCGTCAGTGGCGTCAATGACGGCGGCGCTCTGGCCTTCTTCGAGTTCGGGCCAGGCTTGCAGTTGGGCGTGGTAGCGCGCCAGCAGGCCCGGCATCGGCTCCACCAGCGCCGAGGCGCTCAATGTGCCGAAGCCGCCCAGTGGCAAGGCGCCCTCGCGTTGCAGGCGCTGCACTTGCTGGTCCAACTCGGTCAGGGCCTGTTCGGGCTCGTACGCCTCCTCGACCCAGCGCTTGAGCGCCTGGGTGAGCCGGTCCTGGTGTTGCCAGTTTTCCAGACCATCGAGCTGGAAGGCCTCGTCATCGCGGTTGACCAACTCGTCGTCATCGAAGTTGACCTTCAACCGCTGGCTGAAGAACGCGCTCACCGGGTCGCGCACGAACTCGGAAAGTTGCCGCAGGCTCAACGGCGTGTCCTGCACCGGCGCGGGCAGGCGTTCGCCTACTGGCTGCGAGTCGTGCTCGTCATGCACCTCGCGCCATTCGCTGGAGTAGGTGAACAAGCCATCAGGCCCCGGCTCGTTGGCGAAGTAGGCGGCGCTGAAGGGTTGCAGCGGATGCTCCTGGGTCAATGCCGATAGCAGCGGCTGGCCGTTGGCCGAGCGCCAGCCGCTGGACAGGTGGTCGCGCAACTGGCCGATCAGCACCGAGGGTACGCGCTCGCTGTTATCGCGGATGTTGCGGCCTACCCAGCTCACATACAGCTGCTTGCGGGCCGACAGCAAGGCCTCCAGCAACAGGTAGCGGTCATCTTCACGTCGCGAGCGGTCGCCGGGGCGATAGTCGTTGCGCATCAGGTCGAAATCGACCGGCGATTGCTGGCGCGGGTAATCGCCATCGTTCATGCCCAGCAGGCACACCACCTTGAACGGAATCGCCCGCATCGGCATCAAGGTGCAGAAGTTCACCGCGCCGGCCAGGAAGCGCTGCGACAGGCCGCCATCTTCGATACCACTGAGCCAGGCATCGTGCACCACGCTCAGCGGCAGTGGCAGCGTGAACTGCGCCAACTCGCAGGTGCGCAACCAACCGTCGAGCAGCTTGAGCAATAGGTTGACCAGTAGTTCCTCGGCGTCGCTCACCGGGCGGAAGAACACGGTCAACAAGGCTTGCAGGCGCTCTACCCATTGCACCGGCGTTGCCGGTTGCTGGAGCTCCTGAAGGGCCACTTCCAAGTGGTCGAGCAAGGTCAGCAACGGCCCGGCGAGGGCAGCTTCCAGCCCCGACACTTCGTCGTAGGGTTCGATACCGTTGAGCTGAGGCGCTCGCCCAGCGGCGTAGCCCAGCAGCATGCGCCGCATGCCGAAGCGCCAGGTGTTCTGCTCGAGGCCCGCCGGCATGCCCAGGCTTTCGCGCTGCTCGGCATTGAGCCCCCAGCGCACACCGGCACCGTCGATCCAGCGTTGCAGGGTGGGTACGTCTGCTTCGTTTATCGCGAAACGCGCGCGCAAGGCCGGCACGTCCAGCAGGTCGAGAATGTCGCTGGCCGCGAAGCGGCTGTGGGGCAGCTTGAGCAGGTGCTCCAGGGCGATCAGCAGCGGCTGTCGGCCGCGCTGGCCTTGATCGGCCACGGTAAACGGCAGGTAGCGCGAATCACTCTTTGGCACTTGGCCGAACACCGCCTCGATGTAAGGGGTGTAGGCGTTGATGTCTGGCACCATCACGATCACATCCCGTGGGCTCAACTGCTTGTCGGCGCTGAAGCGGGCGAGAAGTTGGTCGTGCAGCACCTCCACTTCACGCTGCATGCTGTGCACCACGTGAAAACGCAGCGAGCGGTCGGCGGCAGCGTCTACCGCCCCCCAGGTTTCGCGGGTTTCCGGTAGCGGGCGCAGTTCGAGAATGTCGCTTTGCAACTGGCCCAGCAGGGTTGCCGTATCCGGCTCGGTAAACAGGTCGATACGCCCGCCGTTGAGATCTTCGAACAGGTGGCGATAACTGCCAGGCTCGTCGTGGTGGTCAAGCAGGTTGATGTAGTCGCGCCCCTGTTTGCCCCAGGCAGCGAGCAGAGGTTGGCCGTATCCATTCGCAGCAGCGGCAACAACACGGGCGGGTTGGCGACGGTAGTGGTGCGCCAGCATGTCTTTGTCGGCGACGATATCGCCCCAGTGGTGCCGGCAAGGGTTGTGCACGCACAGCAGCACCTGGCTGTAGCGTGAAAGCTCTTTCAGGGCTTCAAGCACCTGCGCAGGCATCGAGGAAATGCCGAACACCACAACCCTGCGTGGCAGCCCCTTTGGCGCCTGGGCAGCGCTGCGCAGGTGAGCGACGAAACGTTTGTGAACTCCAGCGCGACTTTGTTCAAGCGCGCCCTCGCCAACGTCGGCCAGCACCTCGCGCCATAGCTGCGCCTGCCACAGGTTCGGCGCATCCAATGGCTGCGCAGTGCCCTTGATGTGTTGAAGTTGATCCCGCCCGGCAGCCCAGTCTTCCAGCCAATCGGCGCGGTACACTTGGTATTGGTCGAACAAGTCCGCCAACCGCTCGCACAGTTGGTGCAGCTTGCGCTGTTCATCGTCCTTTTCCAGAAAGCGCTTCAGGCTTGCGAAAACCGGGTTCGTGAGCAAGCTGGGCAGCAGGCGCATCAGCCGCCAGCTCAGCGCAGCCTTGTCCAGCGGCGAGGACTGCGGCGTGGTCTGCGCCCCCAGCACCCCGCGATACACCTGCCACAAAAAGCGCGCCGGCAACTGCACATCCAGCGCCGCGGCAATGCCGCAGCCGCCGTTTTGCGGGTCTTCAGCCAGCGCCAGTTTCAGCCACTGGGCGATACCGTTGCTCTGCACCAGCAGCACTTCATTCTCCAGTGGTCGCAGCGGGTAGCTGCGCATCCACTGCACTGCAAGGGCTCGCAGCTCTTCTAGATGATTGCCATGGATGACAACAAGACCAGGCTGAAGCTCCTGCATAGACACACATCCCTCTAGGTACGCTGGAGTGAAAGCTAATCAACACATGCGACACCCTGTGTCGCACGGGATCTTTCACGGAAGAAGCAAAGTGACGTCGTTGAACTGAGGCAGCGATTGGAGAAACGCTCCGGCAACCTCAAATGACCTCAAGCCGGTAGGTATCGGTATCACCGACCAACTCAAAGAACAGCTCGCCATCCGAAGATTGAGGCTTGTCGGATGCAGAGGACCAGAACGAAGAGTGCTGCCTCGCATAGGTGCAAAGCGCGGCCACCAACGGATGGGCCTTCCACAGCTCGGTCAGCTCACGTCGATGCAGGCCCGGCATAAAGAGCGGTGCAAGCTTCTGCTTTTGATCCAACGAAAGCTCAGCCAACTCCTGCCCATGCTGACTGATCCACTTGCCAATCAAACGAATGTCGCTGTGGTAGCGCGCATCGGTCACTTGAAGCTGAGCAATACGGATTTTCTGCGGTTCTACAACAACCCGGCAGGCAACGTATTCATCGCCATCCGCCAGCTGAGCACTGGCATTCTGCAAGGCGAGTTCAGGAGTTGGGCTGGCGTAAATTGCATGCCGGCGGGACGGCATATTTTTCGGCCGGAGAGACTCCCACAGGTTATCGACCACGTAGGGAACATTGCTGGGAACACGAATAGTCGACTGACGTCGAAAGCCCTTTTCTGCCGCCACCAACTGGCTAGACGGAATCGCTCGGAACAGCTCCATGTAAAACTCCTTAGGGTGAAACCTGGGGAAGCGGTAGTGGGGGCAGTTCTGGATCTACGTTGAAGCCGATCATAAAGAGTGCTTTCTCAAGCTCGGCAATGGAGCCAATGCTTGGGTTGTAGGCCATCACTTGCTGCAGCAGCCTTCCTGCAAGTAACACCTGATCCGCCCATAGCAGGCACTGCGCGGCGTTGAGCTTGCGAAACTTGAACTCCCCCAGCGATGGATTTCTATTAGCGTCGCCTCTGCCGTCTCCCCACCGAAAGGCTAAATCAGCCGGCACAGTGGGTACACCAGCGCGCAGGAGCCAATAACGAGCAAGCAGTCCCAGTGCAGCACCAACACGCCCATCGTAGATGATGATGTTGTCAGGGTCGGCCGCCGCATAGACCTTTGTCATAGCGGAATTCATTAGGAGTTTCTTGCCATCGAATGCAGCAAGCCCTTGAGCAGATCCAGGCTGAAGCAGTTGAACTGCCTGCATAATCGATTGGCACAGCGTATTATGCTGGTACTGATTTTCGACCCAAACTCGGGATTTATCATCTGGGTCTTGCGCAACGTGACCCCAGTCGAAAATATCCAAGCAGGCTTGGTAAGCAGCAGCTTGATCCTGCACCGCGAGCGCTTGTCTTAAACGAGCTGCAATACACTGGATTGAGAGAGGTTTAGGAGCATCAGGCCAAGAGTAGTGAGAAAAGGCTTCCCAAAGAGTATGGCACCACCAGTGCTGCACCGAAGAGGTAATACGCCCTTTCCAAGGCTTCCAGCTCTGATGTTTACTAATGCGATAGCTATGCAGCAGCCCTGCCCCCGAAGCATTTTCCACTGGGAGCAAGTCACGCATCTCTGCCAGTACCTCTGGCTTGCCCCATAAATCAGCCAGGTACTGCGCAAAGGCCTTTTGATTTCCAGTCAGACTCATACCCTTCCCCTTAATCATCTAACCCCAGCACCTCTTGATATCCCTGCTGGGGAATACAGCCAGCATGCTATGCACTTTTGCATGCCTGTTGAATGGCAACATCCGATGCACGCAACTCTCTAGCCCAAAAGCTTCCTTGGCTGATCGCCAAATCCCGCCAGAAACGAAACAGCAGCCCATTAGGATCCGGCGGGGACTCAAGGGTAGAGAAGTAAAAATCGGTAAGCCGTTCAGTCGCCAGTACCTGCCCCTTCATGGCCGCCCACTGCAACCAGTAGAGGCCAAGCGCAGGATCATACTCAGTTGATGCCTCATCCAGAGCCAGCCTGCCGAGTAAGAAACACGCCATCACGTCATGCTCCGCCGCACCTCGCTTGTACCAACTGATAGCTTTGCCATGATCAGCGATAACGCTCTCGTCCCCACGCTCATACAAGCTGCCTAGCGCCTGCGCAGCGCAGGGAATTCCAGCCTCGAAAGCCTGTTCGTAATAGTCGATGGCCAAGACCGGATCGACGGCAAAACCCTTACCATAGAACGCCTGCTCGGCAAGGTTGAATAGCGCCTCTGCAGAGCCCATCACTGCTGCGATCTTGAACAGCCGCCTCGCCAGTTCAGGATTCGGCTTGAGCCGTGAGCCATTGAGCCACCACCACCCCAAATCATTGAGTGCATCCGCGTCTTCCATGATTGCCTGCTCACGCAGCTCTGCATAGCGACTCCGAACCATGATCGGCTCAACCAACCCAAGGAGCGGATTGGCTGCTTTGATTTCGTGATACGTGATACCCGCCTGACCACTCAGCTCCATTACTCGCAGTGACGGCATGCCTATGCCTGCATACAGGAGCAGTATCTCGTCAGGCTCGGCAAGCTCGACCAAGTCAGCTCGGGGAAGAAGGCTGTCCAGGATGTTGAAGACGTCCGCAGACTGACGCATGCTGTTGCCTCATCGATGATCGTGCTTGACCATTTTCCATTAGCTTTGCGACATCCCATGTCGCACACAAACAAGGACGATAGTGTGGATCAGCTTATTCGCTACGAAAGGATTCTCGGCCTGCTTCCCCGCAAGGAAAGTGCCATTAGTATCAGCGCTATACACCAGAACTTAGCGGCCCAAGGGACATACGTCAGCATAAAAACCATCCAGAGAGACATGGCTGCGCTCGAAGAAAAATACAGGCCGTACGTCTGCTACAGGAAGCAAGGTAATGCCACCCTGTGGTGGGCAGAGAAGTCGCTTTCACGACTATTCATGCTGCCAACCGATGCAATGAACCTTGTCATGATCATGAATCACGCTGCAAGATTTGGAATGGCGGCACAGGTAGAAAACCTGGCACCTCTTCGGGATTACGCAATATCCCGACTGGAAGGAGGCAGGCCTCGCCAGGACTGCTCTGGTAAGGTCACCAGCAACACCCGTTTCATTGTCCTGAGGCCCGGGCAAGTCAAGCCAGAGGTGCTGGAGGTTGTTCAACAAGCCCTGCTGGATGATCACTCGATCAATGCGCTCTATCTGAAGCGCGGAGCCAGCGAACCACGCCAGATGCACCTCAAACCTCTGGGGCTGTCCTACCAGGACTCCAATATCTACCTCGTATGTGTTTTCAAAGGCTTGCCCGAAGGCAAACTGGCATCCCTTCCCCTGCATCGTTTTCAGTCTGCCAAGGCTACATGGGAAGACCTAAAAGCTCCTGACGGTTTTGAGATGAACTCGTTCGAGGTCAAGCGCAGCCTTATCAGCCAGAAATCAGAGCACCCGGTACGACTGAAACTGCGCATTTCGCAAGCCCTCTATGAGCGCCTGGACGAAAACGCACTCACCACCGATCAACAGCTACAACCGACAGCTGATGGCTGGTGGTTGATGACGGGGAGCCTGCATCTCAGCCAGGGGCTGGACCTATGGCTATTGAGCCAAGCCGAACACCTGGAGGTTCTCGAACCCATTGAACTGAGAGAGCAAATCGCCAAATCGGCGAAACGAATGGCGGCGCTGTACGAAAAAAGTTAATGCGACACAGGCTGTCGCATACCCGAAGCATCCTGTCTTCTGCCATCTAACCACGGAGACTCAGCGATGAAGACCTACTCTGCCTTTCTGCAACGTGTGACACCCAATGCGGGACCCCGCGCCAACTTTACGATCACGGTCCAGGCCGTGAGCTCCGAAATGGCTCGCGTCACGGCCGAAGCCCAATACCCGGGCTACAAATGCGCCAACGCCCCCGTGCAAGTGCGCTGAAGGTGCCCAAGCCACACTATGGCAAATTGGGGCTTCGAGAGTATCTGTACTACCTGCTCAATCAGGGAGAAAACCTCAAAAGCCCCAATAGCGTCCCGCGGCAGGCAGTTGCTCAAGAGAGTCCATGCTTGGAGGTGTACGAAGTTGGGATTTTTTCCGCAACTCAAGCGGAGGCAAATCAGCTCAACGAGCGAATCGCGGGGGCCATGGGCAAGCATCTAGCCAGCCCGGCGAGGCACCGTTTTACGGCTTATGGCTTGGATCAGGCTTGGCGTCCGCAGCACCTTTTTGATGAGATCCACTGGGTTCACGGCCTCTCCCCCTGCCCACCACCGCAAGAGCTTCTGCAGAGCCTGGGAAGCAATGTGCACATCCATCTGTATGAAAACTGCGAGACAAAACTACAGCCTGGATTTCGCACCTATCACTGGAGGTCAGAAAAGGATCTGACAGAATTTTGGGCAAGCTTGTATCTCTCCCGGGAGATAGGCTGGCCATTAGATCTGGACTGGGAAGGCTATTGCATGTGGCAACCACGCATTTCGTGCATTGCCACAGTGATCTCTGGCTGGGGCTCGACACCTAGGGATGCTCTGGATGCCCTGCTCGCGTCCGTGGACGCAACCAATCCAACTGACTCAGAAGTTGAAATCCTGATCATTGAGGGCAGTATGGACACATGTCTTGGTGATTACGTCGATATTGTCAGAGCGCTGGAGCGAAACCTCGAACTCGAATGCATAACCACTATCTGGGTGAGCCCGAACTATTCAGGCTTTGGCCTGAAGCTTCTGACGTTTCGACACCCATAACAGCAACGGCACCATCCTCGCCAAGAATCCAGATAGGTTCTTCAGTCTGACCTGGAGGCAACGAATGGATGAACTTTCAAGATCCTTCCGCCGAACGCTGAAGACATGTCGACCTACAGGTCAACACATCGCCTTGCACCAACGACGCCGACCTCGAATACTCAGCAGCGAGGAGGAAGCCCTATTGAGCGAGCTTCTACACCGACTTGAATCAGCCGAGCTGCTACACACCTCAGAGAACGAATCATGGCTCGTCTTCTAAGCACTACCTCCCCAGCCCTGAACATCCAGCTGGACTGCGGACAATCAGTCTCCGTTGAAGCCTTCATGTACGGTCTGACCTATGGAGGACTCATTGAAGGGGCGCCCAATGAGAGCCTCAATATCATGATCATGGAGCGCGCGCTGATTTGCCACGAGGCGTTATGGGGAGAACGCCAGACTTAAATGATTCCACCTGCAATGGATGTCAGCGATCCGGCACACCCTACCCTGCCCCGACTCAACCTGCATGTATGGCTGTGCGCAGAGCCTATAAAGCCAATGTTCGATGGCTCTCAACTGGTGGTCACCTGGTTTGTGGACGAGTGCCATACGCAACCACTGGCGGAGGTGATTTCAAGCGCCATTCGACATCTGCCATGGAAGCAGCTGGCACGCGACTTCGACCATTAACGCCCCACTCCAGTCAGTCAAATTCATTACTATCTCCCTTAAAAGCCTTGATATGGTCTGGTTTTCAGTACAGGGAGCTATCGCATGCACTACCAGGCTTTGAAGGACCGCCATCGCCAAGAGCGTGACCAGCAACATCCCAATCTCAGCCTACGACTGCATCGAGCACTCAGTTGGCTGAACCGTGCAGAACAAGCCGAAGACACTGATGGCCGATTCATTTTTCTGTGGATCGCATTCAACGCAGCCTATGCCACCGATATCGATGAGCAGTTGCGGCTATCCGAGCAGGAAACATTCAAAGCCTTTCTCGAAAAACTGTGCTCACTTGATAGCACCAACAGCATCGAGAAGCTCGTCTGGTCAGAGTTCCCCGGTAGCATCCGGGTGCTACTGGACAACCCGTATGTTTTCCAAAGCTTCTGGGATCATCAAAGCGGAAAACTCAGCGAAGAACAGTGGAAAGAACGTTTTGCCAGTGGGAAAAAAGCAGCAGCTTTGGCGCTGGCCAACCGCAACACGCCTGCGGTACTTGGCGTGATGTTCAACCGCATCTACACACTGCGAAACCAGCTCATTCATGGTGGAGCAACCTGGAATGGCCGAGTGAACAGGGATCAGCTACGAGACTGCTGCAACCTGCTAGGAAAACTGGTGCCATTGATTATTCAGATCATGCTGGACAACCCAGACACCCTATGGGGCGATGCCAACTACCCAGTGGTTGGCTGACGAAGGTTCATCTTGAATAGATGAATAACCATCAATCCGTTTTTGGGGAGCAACATCAGCTGCCTCGACAAGCAAAGGATTGCCGCCATGCAGAAGAAACTTAGAGACACCAAGGGTGGTAGCCGCCCCCCAGAGACTCCACCGCTGCAAAATGGCGACCTGTTCGCCGGCATCCCTTCTGCGCAGGAGGGGGCGGTCAGTGCTGCGCTTAGCGACGAGATAAATTCGCACCGGGCCAGGCTGGCGCCGTTTTTCAATGGGCACGCCAAGCCTAATCCTTCGGTAAGTTTCGCCAACGACGGCACTGGCTTCGGGAAGTCCTACAACGTGTTCGACCAGTTCATCGAGCACGCGGCAGTGCGTGGCGAACGTGGTGGCCACCGCAACCTGTTCTTTATCACCCCGCACAAGGCACAGATAGACGTCTCCAAGGCAACTCAGGAGAAGGCAGCTGCTCGGGGTGTCAGTATCCTCAGTTTCCTGGCGGAGCAGGATTTATCCGACCTCAACTTTGTCGGCTGGGTATCGGGTATTTGCAATGAAGATCTATACGTCGGCTGGACTAGGGTTCTCAAAACTGAGTACTACCGCGAGACTATTGGCGAACTGAGTAGCGCTATTAGTGGACTCAAGATCACTGAGGCGGAGCAGACTCGATTCCTGAAGTCGGGGGTCACCGACTACCTGCGAGAAGCTGATCTTGAGCGTCGGATTGATGCCGCTAAAAGCCGCCTGCTCTATGCGTTGCAAGACTTGGCCAAGGCGGTAATCCGGGAGAAGGTTGGTTTTGAGTTCCAGACCACCCACGAGCGCTTTCAGCGTGCCAATGACGACCGTGATCGGGCCAAGATCCAAATCATCGATCACGTTCTACCGTTCGAGCGGGCCAAGGTGGGACCTACCATCTTCGTTGCCACCACCGCCCGATTCCTGAAACGCGCGTTCATCGGATATTTAGACAACAAGAAAGAACCCAATATCAAGAAGCTGGGCTTTGACGAAATTCTCGGAGCTAAGCGCGGCCCAACCGATGCGGATGAAGACGCCGCCGCCCCGATTGGGGCAGCCTGCAGCCTGAGCCATGATGAGCAAATTGCGTACCTGAAGAGTGACTTCTTCCTCCCCGACGAGGCCAACTATTTCCAGCTGAACGGAATCACCTTCAACCTCGTCATCGACGAGGAGCACGACAGCTACGACCGGATTTTTGAGGACGGTAAGAAGAAGCTGATCAGCGAGAAGGTCAAGCCCCCGCATGTTATTGCCGGCCTCCACCGCCTGATGGAAATGATTTCGGCAACGTATGGCCCTGACGAGGAGGAGCCCATCGCGTTCAACGAAGCTGTTGAGCTGATGAATGATCTCCGCCGGCATTACGATGAGGACTGCGAAACCAGCGTCAGCTTGGACTCCATTCTGCAAATGTGTTCCGGGAATGTCGGACACATCACCATCGACAACCGTGATGTCGAGCAGATCCTCGCTTTGTCACGCAACATCTTCAGCATGACGCCAAGGCGCTTCTACAACGAGGATGCCCTCAAGCGTATTCGAATGCGGTCTGTCTGCGGCAAGAGCGAGATCCGCCTGTCCTTCAATGATGGTGGCCCCAGCACAGACCCAACTTTGCACGACTTCTTGCAAGTCATGCTTTGTGCCCTGTACGCCTGCTCCAAGATCCCTCAAAACAGCTCGCTAAGACATTTGCTGGCGCTGGGCGAGGATGCCAGTCAGAACGCCCCACTTTCTGAGTTCATCACGAAGGCTCGTCAGCATAGCTCCTATGTCGCATCCATCTTCGACCGCGCTAAGGACGCCGAGATTTTTGTAGATGCGTTCTTCACCTTCTTCGCTCCCAAAATCGTGTTTTCACTGGTCAAGGTGGACAAGATTCCCTTCGGAAATGACGCGGTGAAGAACCGTATTTTTGTCGACTTCCACCTCGACCTGATCCTGGAACTACCTGAGGTCAAACTGCTTCGTATCCTGCATGGAACACAGAACAGCGCGATGTGCCTGAGCGCAACAACGGGCTTCAAGGACTCCTACTCAGGGAACTTCTCCAGGAAAATGCTGAGCCGCTATGGGGAAGCGCTTGGCGATAACCTTGGTGTACGAGTAATTCAGCGGTCTGCAGCGGACGTAAGTGCAATGGAAGACCTCCGTGAGGCCCGCGCCAAAGCCAGAACGATGCAAGTCAGGCCTTTCCACAACACCTCTGCAGATGACATCAGCGGTTTGCGCAGCGACCCTGCCTTCCAGAGTGCATACAAATTCTGGTCAAACGCCCTGCTTCCTCAGGGCTACCGTGAAAGCAAGTATCGAATGTCAGCCTACCGCCGGCAGATCGAGGCCATGCTCATGGCCGCCTGGGATGGAAAGAACACCTTCATTCTCTCCCTGAACAACCGTTTTGCAGATCTTTTTAGAACCCTGTTGGCACAGGGCCTTGAGGGTCGCTTGAAGGGTTTTCGGCGCAAGCACCAAGACAAGATTTTCGAGCTGAAACCTTTTGAGGACAAAACTAGGATCAGGGTCATCCTCTTCAGCTCCCAGCTGGCTAAAGAGGTCAACATCGACGAGTACCTTAAGGTTGATGCAGATACTCGCATTTGCCTGATCTCCGCATACGGCAGCGCTGGTACCGGCCTCAATCTGTTCATTGAGCGTAGCGAGGACAACTTCCACCAAGACTTCGACCGTCTGGTGCTGGTCAATACCCCCTTCTACAGCGCGATCCGCGAGAAGGACACCGGCCTCAACACCGTCAAAAACCATATTCTCCTGCTGAAACACATCTCATCCGGGGAGAACGAGGCTGTTCGTTTGTCTGAGTTCGACTCAAACCTGATGCAGCCCAAGAATCGCCGCATCCTGAACCACGAGCATGATCTAGCAGTGCTCAAGGCCATCATCCAGGCTGTAGGTCGCGTTGAAAGACGGGATAGCTATCTCCACACCGAAATCTTCCTACCGAGTGACGTCATCGACGACTTGGTGGTGAGGTATAGCCGGCTTCGCCGTGAAGGTAACGACCTTCTCATCAACAGCCTTTCGCTACTGAATCACAGGCTCATGCAGTTCTGCCTTGAACAAGCGGAGAGACGCTGCTTCCCATCCGAAGTGGAACGCGAGCAGTTCACCGCCAACGTAGCCGCCGCTGCTGACGACATCGAAAACTTCTTCAGCGGGGCATTCCGAAACAAGATTCTCAGCAGCGCGCGTGAAGGTAATCGGGATGCCATCGAGCTCAATGAGCTGCTCAGGTCACCAGATAGCATCACCGCCCCTGAAAAGTACGTCCGCAAGCTCCTGGCCTCTCCTCTTGTAAAGGCCTCCAACTACTACCAAGAAGTCATTAGTGCCTTTTACCTTCCGAGGCAAGTAACAGATCGAGTCACCGTCTGCACAACATCGGAAAGCTTCTACCACCTCACCGACCTGCTTCATGGGCAAGCTGTCTATCAGCCCGCGAAATGGCTGGTTCCTGACTACGTGCGCACAGACGGCAAAGACACTGACTCAGGGCCTGGCATCGTTAATCTAGCGTGCAACATGGCCAGCGATGGGGTTGATGTACACCTACCTAACCCGGCCCTCATCCCGCTCCTGAAGGGGAACGTGGGGGAATTCATTTTCTCGAAGGTGCTCTCCGCTCTGGGGATCAAACCACTGAACCTGGATCAGTTGATCGATCTTCTAGGGCCTGCGGTGTACGAGTACTACGACAGCTATATCCACGTTGATGACACCATCATCTGCATCGACGTGAAGCGGTGGTCGGGCACCCTGGACAACCACGAGCAATCTCTCAAAACCCTTCGCAGAGCGGAGAAAAAAAGGCAGGACATGTATGAGCTGTGTGGAGCACTGAACCTGACCCCACGCTTCCTCTATGTCAACACGCAACCCAACCACAACGATCTAAATGCCGAGCGCGAGTTTAATTTCGGGGAGTCAATCCACTTCCTAAACGCTTTCAAGACGATCACTAGCTACGTCCCTACCAAGGACAAGAATCGCATCTTTAAAGTCGATGACCGCTTGATGATCAACCCTACTCTGGAACAGCTGCTAAGGAGCGCGGAATGAACCTTTTCAACGTCCTGGAACCAGGAGCAGCCGCCAAGGCCCGCACCAACATGCTGAAGCTACCTGGCGACCTGGAGACCATCATTGATCGCTTGTCGGCCCGCACCGAAGGGGTTGGGCATATTCAGGCGGCCGTGGTTGAGGTAACCCGTAACTCTGACGAGAGGACCGAGAGGTACTACCAGCGCGTTGATGCGACCATCAAAGACTTCATCCGCAAGAAGCTTGGCCTTTCTGCCCTAACCAAAGTGCACTACAGCAAATTCAACGCGAGAAAGGGGGTTTTCGGTTTCCTATATCTGAGCGCCCTGCCCCCAGAGCCTGGTCAGGTTCGCGAGGTCATCGCTGAGCATTCGCTGAATTCTCTCTACGCGATTCAGGCCCTGCTGGACCTGAAACTCAAACTTTCGTTCCTCTTGGACGTGGACAAGCACTATGAAATTGCCCCGGTCGAATTCAATGCTGACCTGTACATTGGACTGATGCTGAGCCGCACATCCAAGGACGGAAAATTTGTCTTCGATGCACTGGCGTACGACCTGTTCTTCTCCAAAGAACAGGAGCTCGCCATTAAGCTCAATCGAGTGGTCATGGAATGCTCCACCACACAGGACGCCATCAGCCGATCGATCACAGACAGCGGCGAGCTCATGTTCGACTGGGCCGGGAAGCGATTCGAGCGCACCCGCCGGCTCAGCGCGACAACGAACAGTGATCGCAACTACATGGCCTTCGCCACGAACAATGAAAATGCCAAGGCCTGCGATCGCTATGAAAACAGCATCAACTACCATCAAACCGACTGTATCAATCGAATCGAGCGCTTACTGAATCTGTCAGGGGTTGAGTTTATCCCTGTCGTGTACGAAGCCACTCACCAGGTCAAAGCCTTCCTGGAAGGACTTCCGACCATGTCCAACCCACTTTGGCTGCTCGACACTGTCACGAGCTATTCAAGTGATGAGGCCCGACTTGGCTTCATCAGCGAGCTCGTCGACAGGTTTGGAGCATCAAAAGTGCTGGCCGCCGACTCCCTTCCAGACCCCACGCAACTGAATGTGGGCACAACGAACTATCTGGTTCTTAGTGAGAAGGTCAAAACCGTTGGGGGAAGCAAGAACGGATCCAGCATCTTTGAAACCTCCATCGACGAGTCCTTCAACTCCTTCTGGCAGGCTCTTGCTGCCATGCAACGCAATCCCACAGCACAGTTCGACTACTACACGTCGGTGAAACTACATCGCTTCGCCCAGTCTATCGGTAGCATCTGCCAGGGGTTCAACGTAGTCGCCAGCAAGCTTCCATCTGAGGCGGCAGTCGAAAAGTCCCTGCAGGAGCTGGCCCTGAAAGAGGCAATCCATAAGGACAAAGCCGTAACCATCAGCGAAGCAACGCTGCCCACAATGTCCCTAGAGCTGATGAGTTGCCGGAGAGACTGGAAGGAGAACGTCTATATCCAGGTTCTGGATGTATCCGTTGCCGGCGAGACAATCAAAATTGAGCAATCGCGCCGATACGACGAGGCCTCCAAGGGGGAATTCAACTACGAATTCAAGAAGCTCAGTACCACTCTCGGTAAAGGCGATGCGAAGCCCTTCGATGTCATTTGGGATGGGGCGTTCCTGATCCGCGACAAAGAAACTAACGCCTGGCTAAACGCATACAGAACCGACCGGATACCCTCGATCATCGGGAACACCCTGTTCGACAACCAAGAGCGTCAGGACAACGGCATACCACCGTCACGAGAGGTTGGCATCCAAGTATCTGCCCTCCCGTACTACCTCACGCCAACCAGGCAGAAACAGCGCCATAGCATCTTCATCCAGGAAAACGGTACTGAAGGGGCCTGGTTCTTTGTTGCGTCTAACAAAGCAGCCAACAACACCATCCCGAAGCAGAGCCTCGTCTACAACGTAGTAATCACGAACGATTCCGGAGCGAAGGTTCCCGTCTTGAGCCACCCGCTGGGTGAGATGTTCTTCTCTACGTTCACCTTCGACATAGTGAAGCTCCGGGAATCGGCCAAGACCTCGATCCTTCAAAAAATCGTTGAGCTCTGTCTGCACAACTGAACAGAGCGGGGCTCCACATTGGCGCCGTACGCAAGGGACACTCCCCCCAGCAGAGATGTTTCGCACCAGATCAAGACGAGGATCGCATTTCGCCTCAAGCGTGCGCACCGCGAGTTCGACGGTAAGCGTCCGGGTAAGTCACCGTAAGCTCCTGACATCATCCGGTTCTAGCGTCCCGCGTGAGATCCCTACCGGCCCGGCCACCATCTGTCAGGTAGGCTTCCACCATTCCCTTCCGTAATTTTTTATTGACACCCCAAAAGCCTCTCAGTACCGTCCTTCCTCCCTCCTGTCAGGCTACCTCTGCCGTGAACCGCCCAGGCGTTAACTCGCGAAGCGGTCATACAAGTTGCCGCCACTTATACGGTCGCTATCTAGTAGCGCGCCTCATTTCCGATATCAAGTGTTAAGGATGATTCTATGATCATTCGTCAGGCTACTAACGCCGACCATCCGCAACTGCTCAACATTTGGCTGCGCTCCGTTCGCGCCACACATCACTTCCTGCAAGAATCCGATATTGAGGCATTGCTCCCTCAGCTCCGCGATATTTACCTACCCGCTGTTGAATTATGGGTTGCGGTAGATGCCGAGGACTGCCCGCTAGGGTTCATCGGGCTCAATGAAAACCACGTAGAGATGCTCTTCATCGAACCAGATCTGCGAGGGAAAGGGATTGGCCGCGCACTGCTGGATCATGCCCGCAGTTCGCGCAGTCAGATGAGTGTTGATGTGAACGAACAGAACCCCGAAGCGGTAGGGTTCTATTTACATTACGGGTTTGTTCAAACAGGTCGTTCTCCGCTGGATGGCGAGGGCCGCCCCTTCCCCTTGCTGCACCTGAGCCTGCCCGGCTAGCGCTGTAGTAGTGAATCGCTCCTAAGCTTCTGCTTCGGGGCGATTCATTATTCAGCAGGACGGCATCCATTGATTCGGTAGCAATTGCCCGATCTCACTGGCTCGCTGTGTCGGCAACCGTGTCAGCACATCTTTGAGATAGGCATACGGATCATGTCCATTCATACGCGCCGACTGGATCAGGCTCATGATCGCCGCTGCTCTTTTGCCGCTACGTAGCGATCCGGCAAACAACCAGTTCGAGCGCCCCAGTGCCCATGGCCGGATCTGGTTCTCGACCTGGTTGTTATCGATGGGTACGGCTCCATCTTCCAGGTAGCGCGTCAGCGCTACCCAGCGTTTGAGGCTGTAATCCAAGGCTTTCGCCGTTGCTGATCCATTGGGCACAAGATCACGCTGGGCCAGCATCCAGTCATGCAGCGCGCCGAGTATCGGTGATGCCTTTTCCTGCCGTATTCGCCAGCGTTCTTCATCGCTCATGTCCCGTGCTTGCCGTTCGATTTCGTACAAGCCGCCAATCGCGTGCAATGCCTGTTCAGCCAGTTGGCTTTTGTTCGCCGCATGAAGATCGAAGAACTTGCGACGGGCGTGGGCCATGCAGCCAATTTCGGTGATGCCCTGCTCGAAACTGGCCTTGTAGCCTGCGAAGTCGTCGCAGACTAGCTTGCCATTCCACTGGCCCAGAAAGTTGCGCGCATGTTCGCCGGCACGACTGGGGCTGAAGTCGTACACCACCGCTTTTAGATCGGCAAAGGGCGTGGTGCTGTAGGCCCAGACATAAGCCCGATGGGTTTTCTTCTCGCCCGGGGCGAGCATTTGCACTGGCGTTTCATCTGCGTGGATCACGCGTTGGGCCAACACGGCTTCGCGCAGGGCATCGACCAGCGGCTGGAGCTGCACGCCGGTTTGTCCGACCCACTGCGCCAGTGTCGAACGCGCGATGGCCAGGCCGGCACGGCCAAAGATTTTCTCTTGCCGGTACAGTGGCAAGTGGTCGGCGAATTTGGCCACCATCACGTGAGCCAGGAGGCCGGCGGTGGGGATGCCCTTGTCGATCACCTGGGCCGGCACGGGGGCCTGGATAAGTGTTTCGCACTGACGACAGGCCCATTTGCCACGCACGTGCTGTTCGACGGTGAACACGCCCGGCGTGTAATCCAGCTTTTCGCTGATGTCTTCGCCAATACGTTGCAGCTGGCAGCCGCAGGTACACTGGGTGTTCTCCGGCTCATGACGGATCACGGTGCGCGGAAATTGCGCTGGCAGCGCTGTGCGCTTGGGCTGTTGGCGGGGCTCGGCTGGAACAGGCGGAGGATTAACAGCTTTCAACTCCGCCTCAATAGCGGCGATGTCGGTGTCGAGCAGGTCATCAAGCAGGCTGCCCTGATCAGGGCTTAGCTGCTCGCTGCGCTTGGCGAACTTGTGCCGTTTGAACCAGGCGATTTCGTGGGTGAGCTGCTCGATGACTGTTTGATCGCGGTGGATCTTTTTGCCCATCGCATCGACTTGTGTGAGCAACTGCGCGGCCAGTGCGCGCAGCTGGTCAGGTGTCAGTTGGTCGAGATTGGGCGAGGAAGTCATGCCGCTGATTGTGCCAGAACAGCCGGTCAGCGGAGATAAACCGATGGGCTAATGGCAGGTGCTACAGCACTGTGATCGCGCCGGCTGCGCCGACCCGCTGCCAGGGCAACCCCAGTACCAAAGCCTGAAGTTGCTCGGTGTCGAGTTCGACTTCCGAGCCGTGCCGGATGCCTGGCCAGTGAAACTTGCCCTGATTCAATCGCCGCGCTGCCAGCCAGATACCCACGCCGTCATGCACCAGTACCTTCATTCGGTTGGCGCGGCGGTTGGCGAAGAGATAAGCGCAGTGCGGCTTCGCCGCACCGAACACCGCGATCACGCGGGCCAGCGCGGTTTCAGTGCCAGCACGCATGTCCATCGGCTCGGTGGCGAGCCAGATGGTATCGATGCGGATCACTGGGCAAGCCCACGGACAAAGCGGGCGCATCCCTCAGGATCGGAAGCTGGCCATTTCACCGTGACCGATTCCTTGCCAAGCGGTAGCTCGATAATCACCGCTGCTTCAGTCGGTCGTTTGGGCGTCACCCTCACCGGAACGAACCCCGGCAACGCAGCGGGCAGTTGATCTCGGTAAAGCGGTAACCACTTGCGAATGACGTTGGCGTTGATGCCGTGGCGAATGGCAACGCTGGAGACGGTTGCACCGGGTTGCAGGCATTCCTGAACAACCTGGGCTTTGAACGGTTTAGGGTAAGAGCTTCGTTGGTGCATGGGAATCCCGGCGATAAGGGCTATCGCGTCCGCCTAAAAATACGCGGACACCATCGCCCTTAAAGCTGGAGTTCGGAAGGTGAGTTCGCCGGACGCTTACGTTCGACGTGTGCATACTCGAAAGTGTCCGTGCTAACGGGGCCTCGACAAAGGTGCATCGGTCATGGACGCATCAATATCCAGGCCCCCAGCACATCTGAACTACTACCCTCGCTCAGCCCACCTCAGCCCTCACTATGGCGCAGACCGCCTGGAACTGCGCCAAATTTGTCACCTCAATTGGCGCAGTTAAGAAAACTGCGCCAGAATTGCGCCAACAGCATTCAAACGGCGCCAGCTAAGCTATGCCCTCCTCCACAGACATACTCAACAGTATCCAGGCATCTGGGAACGGACTGACGCTGACTGAGCTATTGGCCAAACACCCCGACATTGCTCGGAGAACAGCGCAGCGACTGATTGCAAAGCTGATAGAAAATGGTCAAATCTCAGCGCAGGGTGAAGGTAGAGCACGACGCTATTTCGGAACTGCTATCCGGGCAGAAACCAGCGCCCTGGACACTGATAGCTTCCCGTCCTTTATCCCGCTGTCAGCAGACAGCCGAGATATCCTCGCTTACATCAACCAGCCACCTGAAGCGCGCAAGCCCGTTGGCTACCAGCGCGACTTCCTGGACACCTACCAGCCGAACGTAACGAGCTACCTGCCTGAATCCTTGCGGCGCCAACTGCACAGAATGGGCAAAACCACAGATACCGTGGAGCCCGCAGGCACCTACAGCCGTGCAGTTCTGAATCGCCTGCTGATCGATTTGTCGTGGGCTTCTAGCCACCTAGAGGGGAACACCTACTCGCGACTCGATACACGACAGCTCATTGAGCATGGCAAGGCCGCACAAGGCAAAGCAGCTATCGAAACACAGATGATCTTGAACCATAAAACGGCAATCGAGCTGTTGGTCGAGAACATCGAAAGTGCAGAGCTCAACCGCTACACATTGATGAACCTGCACAGCGCCCTGGCCGAGAACCTGCTTCCAAACCCTGCAGATGAAGGCCGCATCCGGCAGCATGCCGTCGACATTGGGAAAAGCACCTATCGCCCTCTCTCAACACCACAGCAGATTGAGGACGCCCTGGAAGTTCTGCTCAACAAGGCTAATCAGATTGCTGATCCGTTCGAGCAGTCGTTCTTCATGATGGTGCACCTGCCCTACCTGCAGCCCTTTGCCGACATCAACAAGCGCACTTCTAGACTGGCAGCGAACCTGCCACTGTTTCGTGCCAACCTATGCCCGCTGACATTTCTTGATGTACCCGAACAGGCCTACAGCCGAGCTACGTTAGGCGTCTACGAAATGACCCGGGTAGAGCTGCTGCGCGACCTGTACCTCTGGGCCTACGAACGCTCAACGCAGGAGTACCTAGCAATCAAGCAAGACCTTGCTGAACCAGACCCACTTCGACTGACCTGGCGAGACTTCATCAAATCGACCATTCGCGAGGTCGTCACTCATCCGGAGCTTGATCCACTGGCCTGCATTCAACGCGCCGTAGCAGAGCATGTTTCAGACACTGAGCAGCCAGAAGTACAAGCCCTAATCGTTGAAGAGCTCCGACGGCTGCACGAAGGGGTGCTAGCGCGTTACGGATTACGGCCATCCGAGTTCACTCTCTGGAAATCGCACCATGGGAACTGATGAGTTCACGTCCAACCATTCGCGCCCTCAGGCAGAAAGCGAACACTCAATGCTGAACCCTACGGATTACAAAAGCTTCCTTGCACAGGTCGTCCAACTAGTCGAAGACGCTGGCCAGCTGCTCATTACTGAATGGCAACGCCCAGAAGGGCCGCGCGGCTCAGGCGATAAAGCAGATGTCGATGTTGAAATTGAATCACTGCTGAAGCCGCGGTTACTGCAGCTGCTCGACTGTGATTTCTGGGGTGAGGAAACAGGCCATAGGTGGCCAGATCGGCCACTTCGAACGGCGCCTGAACACAGGAACAGGCTGGAGCAACTCCGGCTTCTGGGTGGTGCGACTGGACGGGTCCGCCACGGACTTTTCATACATTTGGGCCGTCAAAGGCCTACTAGGGGACCGGTCGAAGGATTTCTACGGCGCATGCCGGGAGGCTGTCGCACTCGATCTCATTCTGGCCAAGAAGCGTGCCTTCGCGGAGCATGGCGACGCTCATGGGTTGGTTGCATGCGAACTGACTGGCGTGATGGTCAGCATCGACGACGCCCATCTGGATCACGCTTGGCCCAACTTCTCTCACATCGTCAGTGGCTTTCGGGCGGCCAGGGGTTGGTCAAGTGACATCCCAGACGGAGTCGTATCCGCCCCAGCTGACGGGCAGACGACGCCCACATTCGTCGACAAGGCAGTTGCGGATGCCTTCCGGGACTACCATCACAACCAGGCGATGCTGCGAATCCTCTCCAAGTCGGCCAACCTCCAGACTGCCAGCCAAGCTCGAAGACCTAAGATTGCACGCCCGGCGAGGCTGCTTTGATCAATTGCGGACGCGGGTTCAATTCTGGAATGGGAATCGAACTGGCGGCTGGTTACCTGCACACGGTTGATGCCAACGGGCAGTCGGAACTGGTAGGATTGCGAGCATCAAGAGTTGGATTCCGCACCTTTCCGCAGCAGTTCTAAGCGGTGGTAAGGCGCTGAGTTACTGAGGTTTGGCGCAGGGTTCCACCCCACCCAGACCCCGCAGGAGTTCGAATCTTTCCGCACGAACCCCCAGAAACCCTCACTAGCCCGCACGGCCCGATGCTAGGACGTTGATTTTCAACAAATCGCTCGATCGATCCGCGCTTGCGGACTGCGGACGTTCAATAGGCCGGAAATCTGGCTCGCCCAGACAGCCATCGGTGCCGTCACGTTGCAAATCGTCGGTACTTGTCGATATTTGCGGCCGAAATGGAACATTCAGCCAGCACTGGCCTGCGTCGCGACCGCCCTGGTCGACGTTGCCAGACACGACTCCTCGTAGGCCTCGATGTCCACCTGCCGGTAGAGCACCCGGCCGCAGAGCTTAAGGAACTTGGGCCCGAGTCCCTCGCTGCGCCAGCGTTCCAGGGTGGCCTCGCTGATGCTCCAGCGGGCGGCCAGTTGTTTTTGGTTGAGGTGAGCGACTTCCATTTTGGTCTCTTTCCGAATGAGATGGCAGGAGTCCATGAAGGCGCTGTTCCGCCCGCGAGCCAAGCGATATCGAGACGCCGACTATTCACCGCAGTTTTTGCGGAGATTGGATAGCGGATTCGCCGCAAGCAGAATGCCGTTTGCTGTTATCGCTGCGCCGCTGTTGCCCTGGCCAATGATTCCTGCATCCGCTGCGATTCCTTCTGCGCCTCAGCCAGGAGCTGATTCCAGTCATCGGGCGGATGCCCGCTTTCCAGCATCTTGCGGAACACCCGGTAGGCGTCGTCGCTGCTTTCGTAGGCGCGTTTGGTGTCTTCGTCATTCACCCAGGCGTAGACGATCACCTTGCTCGGGGCGTGGTAGCGGAAGAATAGTCGGTACTGCTGGAAGAACTTGGCCCGGAACCAGTGCTTGTGATCGTCACCGAGCGTCCCACCCTGGCGGTACTCTGGTCGCGTCGGATCTTGCGGGATGACATCGAACGCCAGCTTGGTGATCGCGGCCAGTCGTTTGCTGGCGTTCTTTTTCACATACCCGACAGGGTCCTTCTGCTTAAGGCTCTCGACCTGCCGCACCAGCGCTTCAATCTGTGCGAGGAACAGTGGATGGGCAAAGACCGTCCAGGCATGAATGACCAGAGGCTCGGGCTTCCCTGCGCTCATTCATCGTCTGCCGACAGGGCGGCATCGAGGTCGACATCGACGCCGCCGACCAGCGACTGGATGCGTTGGACGAGGCCGGCATCCACAGCTTGCAGCCGCTCGGGATGGCGAGTGATGTCGGCAGCCAGGAAGCCGAGGAACTGGCCGAGTACCGGGTCGTCACCGTCGGATGCTTCGACGCGCGTCAGCACCACCTCGCCGCTGGGGCGAATGGTGTAGTGGATCTTGTCGCGCTTGCCCAGCTTGAGGGCACGACGCACGGTTTCCGGCACCGTGGTCTGGTAGCGATCGGTGAGTGTGGATTCGACTTCGAAGGTCGCGGCCATGGCAGTCTCCTGCGGATCTGGGTTGATGCTTGAATGGTAATGCAGTCGCATTGTCTTGTCGATGCAGTTGCATTGCATCCAGGGACACCCGACTCGAATGGGTGTAAATGGGTGTGCTTTTGGCCGGGGCGCCGGACTCGGGTTCGATTCCCGAACCGGAATTGAACTGGCCCCAGAAAGCGAACGAGGTTGAGGCCGCATATCGGCGACCAATCAGAGCGAAAAACCTGCTTGATCGTCCATGGTCGATGGCCGTACCGACAGGCTTTTCGATCCGGTTCGCACCGGTTCGCAGCAGCCCGCACCGCTTCGATTCCGTACTTTCAATAGTCGTTTGATACGGGGTACCATCCCACCCAGACCCCGCAGGAGTTCGAATCTTTCCGCACGCCCCCCCCCAGAAACCCTCACTAGCCCGCACGGCACGATGCTAGGTCGTTGATTTTCAAGAAATCGCTCGATCGATCCGCGCTTGCGGACTGCGGACTTCCAATGGGCCGGAAATCTGGCTCACCCAGTCGGCTCTCGGTACCGACACGTTGCAAACAGTCGGTACTTCTCGATAACTACCCGACGAATCGGAACATCTCAGCTAGCCCTGATGTTGCCCCTGCTTGCTGACGCAGCTTGGAAGTTCTGGCTGCAATATTGCCCCCCCAATCGCTGTGGAAGGTAGCTCCCTGGGCAAGTGCAATCGAGGGGGGGGGATCGCTGCGTAGGGCCGTGTGACCCCCATCCTGCAGCGTGACCTGATTGGGTCAAGGCCGGGTTGTCATGCAGGCAGTTTGGCTGCAAGTAGTTCGACCTTCTCGATATTGGGCGGAGAACTGAGCAAGGTCGCGGCGTTGGCCATCAAGGCCGCGGCGATCTGGCCGTTCAGATGTGCTTGGCGACCTGCCTCATCGGCAAAGGCATCGAACACACCGAACGTCGAAGGGCCAAACTTCAATGCGAACCAGGCAGTGGTGCCGGACTCGGCGTTGGCGAGCGGCAGTGCGCTGGCCAGGAAGTCGGCAAGCGCAGCCTCCTGGCCGGGTTTGGCTTCGAGGCGAACAAACAGGGCGAGCTTGGTCATACTGTAATCCTTTGGGTAAATGGGTTAGGTGAATGGATCAACGAGCCTGCAGTCTAAGTCGTCATGACAGCCATCTCTATAGACAATAATGACAACATTGATATCATTATTGCCATGAAACTCCACATCCTTGTTTGTGATGGCGTGTTTGATCTGGGGCTTGCGGCGCTCACCGACACAGTGGGCTTGGCCAATGCGATGGCGGGCTCGCTGCCACAGGCTCCCGCGCACATAGAGCTCACGCTGGTGGGCGTGCGGCGTCGCATCCGAACTGCGCAAGGCTTGACGGTCCCCGTGGTCCCTGCGCGTAGTGTGCCGGAACCAGACGTCGTGCTCGTGCCCGCGTTTGGCGACAAGATGCCTGACACGCTCTCAGCTCGGCTCACACGCCCCGATGTGCCCGACGCGGTCGCGGCGCTACAGCAGTGGTCCACCGCTGGCGCGCACCTAGGTGCCGCTTGCTCCGGTAGCTTCTTGATTGCAGAGAGCAGCCTGCTTGATGGGCATCGTGCGACGACGTCATGGTGGCTGGGGCCGATGTTTCGGCAGCGCTATCCGAACGTCAAGCTGGAAGAGTCACGCATGATCGTGAACTCGACACGCTTCACCACCGCTGGTGCCGCTTTGGCCCACGTCGACCTGGCCTTGCGCATCATCCGGGAGCGCAGTCCGGCGCTGGCGGCCCTGGTGGCACGCTATCTGCTGGTCGAGGCACGCAGTTCGCAAGCCGAGTTCGTTATTCCCGACCACCTTGCGCATGCCGACCCGATGGTGGAGCGCTTCGAGTGCTGGGCCAGAAGTCAGCTCGCGAAGGGGTTCTCGCTGGCCGAGGCGGCCAGCGCCGCGGGCACAAGCGAGCGCACCTTGGCGCGGCGGCTGCAAAGCGTTTTGGGCAAGACACCGTTGTCGTATTTCCAGGACCTGCGCGTGGAGCATGCCGTCCATCTCTTGCGCACCGGAAACGCGAGCGTCGACCAAGTCGCCGCACAGGTCGGGTACTCGGATGGGGTGAGCCTGCGGGCCCTGTTGCGCCGCAAGCTGGGCCGGGGTGTCAGAGAGTTGCGACGCGGTGGATGACCAGAGGCGTTTGGTGTATACACGGCTGGAGACCGCCGAGAAACTGACGCAGGCCAAACGGCGCATTTGGACCTGACAAAACTACTGCCCGCCACGGCGCGCAAGCTCCAGTTTGACCCCGGACAAAGTTTTGCTGGCAATGTCGTGGTTGAGCAAATCAATACCTTGATTGAGCAACGCTGTGCACTGACGATTCGGCGGCTCACCGACCCCGCCGCCGACAATGACGCAGCCGCCGAGCCCACCGTTTGAACTACCGTGCGGACACGGGTTCGATTCAGGGTTTGGGAATTGAACCTACATCCCATCGCAGACGAGTTTGATGCCCGTTTCCGGCGACCAGCATGGCTGAGAAACCTGCTTGCAGGTCTACAATCGGGCAGGCTTTACGATCGAGTTCGCAATGGTTCGCAGCAGCCCGTTGCACTTCTATTGCGTGGTTCTCCCATTGAGGAAGTGACTTTTTCAGACCATCCTTAGGGCTGTGAAAAAACGGCTTCACCGAGGTGGATCAGGAGAAGCAAGTTCCTCTTATCCCTGCATGGCACGATCTGCCTTACAGGCACGAAGGCCCTTAGTCGATATCAATGACGGCCTTACCTCGTACATCTCCGCGCTCAAGCATCTCATGTGCAGTCTGAGCTTGGCTTAAAGTAAAGCGGAACTCATCTACCAGCGGCTTCAACTGGCCCGCCTCTGCCAATTGGGCAGCCTTGCGTAGGATTTCGCCATGGTGAGAACGCCCTTTGCCAGAAAGCATTGGCAATAGGACAAATACCCCGGATAGGGTCATGCAGCGCAGGGAGCCCGGAGCTAGGTTATGGGAGGAAAAAGCAGCGCAACTGACGACGTGCCCATATGGGCGAATAGCCTGGAACGACAGATCCAAGGACTCGCCACCAACGGTGTCATAAATAATGTCGAAGCCATCCCCGTTAGTGTGCTGGGCCACATACTCATTGACGCCAACGCTTTGATAATCGATGGACGTTGCCCCGTAGGACTCGATGATTGATTGCTTTGCCGGGGACACGGTTGCATAAACATCCGCACCAAACGCTTTGGCGAGTTGTACGGCCACATGCCCGACTCCGCCAGCGCCACCATGAACCAACACGCGGTCACCCGCTTTCACAGCTGCTTTATCTACTAGGCCTTCCCATGCAGTCAGCGTCACCAGTGGCAAAGCTGCCGCTTCGCGCATGCTTAGATTTCTGGGCTTGATGGCTAACAAATTTGCATCGACTGCCGCGTACTGGGCTAGAGATCCCTGCAATCCACGCACACCGCCAGTTAGACCATACACCTCATCCCCAACTTGGAATTGAGTAACGCCTTCGCCCACTGCCTCAACGACGCCAGCCAAATCAGTGCCAATGATCGCTGGTAACTCAGGCATCGCGTAAGGGGCCTGCCCCAGGCGAATTTTGTAGTCGATTGGGTTAACGCCGCTGGCTTTAATCTTTACCAGTACCTGCCCTTGTTGTGGCGAAGGCTTTGCGACTTCGACTTCACGCAGGGTGCTCGCGTCATAGCTGTCTAGGCGCAAGGCCTTCATCAGTCCCCCACTCGAAAGCGATTCAGTTACGTTGCTCACAGCTTTTGACTCCATACAAGCGGGGCCTGACGCCGAAGCGGCAGGCCCTAAACTCATTAGAATTCCTGCACGGTTGGGCGCAGAACGATCTCGTTAATATCCACTTCAGCAGGCTGCTCAATTGCGAAGGCGATAGCCCGAGCGACGGATTGAGCGGGAATTGCATGCTTGTAGAAGTCCACCACGAAATCGCGGCTCTGTTGGTGGGAGCTGCCGAATTTCAACTCGGAGTCCACGGCACCTGGTTCGATAGTCGTGGTGCGAATGCTGCCACCGACTTCGTGACGCAGTCCTTCGGAGATGGCCCGCACAGCAAACTTGGTGCCGCTGTACACCGTGCCGCCAGGGCTGAATACCTTCAGGCCTGCAACCGATGCGATGTTGATGAAGTGGCCACTGTTTTGTTTCTGGAAGACCGGCAATGCAGCCGCGACTCCGTACAGCAGCCCCTTGATGTTGATGTCGATCATGCGATCCCACTCGTCAGTCCGAGCATCACTGAGCGGTGCAATCGCCATCAGCCCGGCATTGTTGACCAGTACATCAATGCGCCCGTAGGTGTCCACGGCACCTTGAATGAGCGTTTTAACCTCTTCCTGAGAGGTGACATCGGTCTGATACGCGATTGCTTGACCACCTGCATTGGTCAGCTCAGTCACCAATGCGTCGAGTTTATCTTTGCGGCGTGCGGCCAGCACTACGCGCGCGCCAAGCGCAGCAAGGTGGCGTGCAGTCGCTTCACCCAAGCCACTGCTGGCGCCGGTGATAACGACAACTTTTCCAGAAATGTTATTGCTCATGTTGAGAACCTCATCGGCGGGTTTGTACTTCGCCATGGCTGGTTAACCTGGCAGTGCGCAAACTTTAGTCCCATGATTGATCTCAATAAATGGAAATGATTGGATTAAGCTATTCCTGAATATGGAATAAAAGGGAGGGCAACATGCTTAACCGCATGGAGATGGTCAGGATTTTTTGCACAGCAGCAGAGGCAGGTAGCTTCCGCGAAGCGGCAACCCGATTAGGTATCTCCCCACAAGGGGTTACCCGAGCCATTCAAGCCCTGGAAACGGAGCTTGGCGAATCGCTGTTTCACCGTAATACCCGCCAGGTGAGCATCACTGCTTTCGGTCAGGATTACGCCAAAGATGCCAGATCAGCTCTGGAACATTTCGACACGCTATTCCGGTCGCACAGGATGGAACCTGAGCTGTCAGGGAGGGTGGGAATCACGGCGCCACATGCTATTGGCAGGCGCTTCTTAATACCGTTTCTTCAGCCCTTGGCCGCAGCACATCCAGACCTGCAATTCGATCTCCGCCTGGAAGATCAGATGACCGATGCCGTTGAGGCGCATATCGATATTGGCATCAGGGTGGGTGTTATTCGCGACCGGCGCTACGTCGCACGGGCCTTAGCTCCCGTGCCGTTTTATGTTGTCGCAAGCCCGGCGCTAATAGAGCAAAAGACAATACCTAGATCTCTGGATGCCTTGGCTCAGCTGCCACTTTCAGTCCTGATCGACCAGAAAAATGGTCGCCCTTGGCCTTGGCTATTTGCCGACGGGAAAACATTTACGCCCAGGCAGCCAGCTCTTATCTGTGATGATCCTGACACGGAATTGGAAGCCACCCTGGCAGGCATGTGCTTTGGCCAAATTCCTGCCTATCTGGCTGAGCCCCATCTGCGGTCAGGCAAGCTGGTTTCTGTTTTGGCTGATCTCGCTCCAGCGCCATGGGATCTGTTCATATACCGCCCGCAGCTGGGCCCTGTATCGAAGCGGGTGCGATTGGTGTACGACCATCTTAAGCAGGCTTTCTCAAACCCCGAGCTATTTCCCCAAGGCCTGGGGACATAGCGATGCATACCTGCCAGCCAATCGTCCGCTATTGGCCAATTCTGTTGAAAAAGTAGCGACCTCCCCATGCCGTTGGCAAAATTGCTCTGTCAGCGAGCGTGGGGGCGAACAGCATGATGGGGCAGCTGGCCAAGGTCGAGTTCATCGACGAAAACATCGACCACCCGTACCGGGTTGGTGTCCGCCACATAGTCAGGCTCTCGGGAAGCAGTGCGCTTTGGCCTCGATGCTCTCCCTGGATAAAACGCTTCATTGGCATCCTCCAGCTGATTTGAATCCATCAAATCACAGCAAGGTCGATGCCAACGTTTTTACCCAGCCTGGGCCGGAAGTGGTCGATCCAAGGCTGGACACTGGTTCATCTTGACCGAACGCACCAATGTCCATAACACCGTCACTTGAGTTCTAGGATCCGTTCCTCGCCTAGGCGTGGCACAGTTCGAAGAAAACTGCGCCACATACGCAGCCAGAACTGGCGCAGTTCATGAAACTGCGCCAAGTCATCAACCCCCCGCAAACGTTGCGATACTGCTGGCTCGAAATCAAAAGACCATAGCTACTCAAACAGTCGATTCCACTCTCGGTTCACCAGTGATCGACAGATAACTGGTGAACCTCCGAAGCACCGATGCGAGACCGTCTTCATTTGTGTCTCTGCCACGTATGAAATCTCTTCTCCGTCCTGATTGAGAAGTACGCCCCCAGCACCTTTTAGCAATGCATGCCCTGCTACCACGTCATGCGCGGAAACCTGGACAAGTGACACGCCCGCAACCCCATCACCTGCAGCTACACGAGCTAACTGGTAGGCAATGCTTGGCATCGCGACAAATCTACCCGGAGCACACAATTCAGAATTTAGCTCTGGCTTCATCCTGGCAGCAGTACTGACCATTACTCGACTGCCTGAACTCCACTCCTGTTTTGACAGATTCGCGTCAACCGGCTCGCCATTACGCAACACTGATGGCATACCCTTAGCCCAAGCGATGCAGTCAGCAGGGCGCCCCTCCAGTACAGGCGCATACACAACACCGAGAACAGGCTGAGCATTTTCAAGAAGTCCTACCGAAATGGCAGAGCCCTTGAATCCCTTCAGAAAGTCAGCAGTCCCGTCGTTAGGATCCACCACCCAGCAGAGCGGGGCACCGGTCAACGAATGCCCTGTTTCCTCGCCCCAGAAATCTCCATCCAACAGATCCAGCAGGCAAGGCCGCAATAGAGCCTCGATTTCTACATCAACATCCGCTTTATCACCCGCTCCGCGAGGCCCCTCAGGACGCTGCCACTCTGCGACTAGAAGCTCGCCTGCCCTAGTGACCACCTGGGTGACCCTAGAGAGCAGCGATGAATAATCCATGTGTTTTCTCCAGCGCTCATCCAGCCTTAAGAACCAGCATGCAGCCGCAGCTCAACGCGGAGTCTTCGGCACAATGCCGACCTGCATGCCAAAGGGATTAAACACGCTGTTCAGAGTCTGAACCGTCGGGTTGCTCTCATCCAGTTCCAGCTGTCGCAAGGCGCGCAATGACAACTTGCACATCTGTGCAAATCTGGCCTGCTGCAAGCCAGTCACCTCCTTACGCAGACGCCGCACTGCTTCTCCAATCGTGATCTCGCCGCTAGCCAACTGCTGCTGCAGCTCATTCAAAATGCGATTTCGCTCAAGAATGTCCATTTAGACCAACCCCCACTGAAGCATCCGCTGCTGGAGATTTCTAAGGGCTATACGAGGGTGACTCATGGTTGAATCAGGAAGTCCTTGTGCACTCAGCAGGTCAGGTAGCGCGAGAAGGTCCTGAGCTGCCAACCGCAATCGCTGGTACAGCTCATCGGCATTAACCCACCCCGCGACCTCATTACAGGCCCTTCTCCAGTTAACCTCTCCAGCAAGCTCGATGTGCTTTGGCCACTTCGTCGTACGCGTAACCCCCTCTTCGTCCATGACCATCGGCGCTAGGTCGTAGATTGGCGCCAACCGAACCCCCTGCTCGCAGCGGAGAATCGCGGTGTTGCGTCCGTGATTATCTGAATTACCGAGAATCTGGTTCAGCAGATCACGCCGCATGTATTCAAACACCAGATCTCCGACCTGCTGCTCCTGTCCAACAGCTCGCCATAGTTCGACCAGATTCCCCAGCACGTGCGTGTGCAGCATGTAGCTACCCGCCTCGGTTACACCACATAGCGAGTACATGGACTCAACGGCAGTTCGGCTAACACCTGCGGGGCTAATCTCCCGATCAAAGCGATGCATCCAGAGACTGGGCTTATTGCCCTCCTCCAATGCCAGCCCTTCAGCTGCAACCGTATCCATTCCGAGCTGTTGGACAGCACGATAGAAGCAGTACTCGCTGCGCAGGATGTCCTGATCGGTCTGACCGGCTTTGTTACGCGCGAACTTCACAAACCAGTGCTGGGCTGCGTCTGCATCTGGCAACACGGCATCTGGATGCAGGGCGCCCTGTCGATCTTCAGTCAGCAACAGCTTGGGGGCCTCACCGCCAGCACCTGTCGCCCCGCCAATCGCTGCGCCCTGTTCATACGCGTACTCCAGGAATCGTGAGTCCCGACTAATAACCTCATCGCGCGTAAAACCGAGCACAGGGCTGCCCGCAATCGCCTCGACGGACTCCTTGATACGCAGATTTCCAATTGGTGCTGGTGTGCAACGCCCAAGGAGGTAGAGATCTAGATTGAGACCTTCGGGCCGCTCTCCCCCCAAACGTTTCAGTAGAAAGCGCCTCGCTGCACCTGATGGCAGGATGTCGAAGATAAACGCTGGAGCCTTCTTATCTCGCCAGGAGTCCCAGCCGAGAGGGTAAGCTGCACTGACAGCCACATTCAGCCGACTGCCGACAGACTCCAGGGAGTCAACCAGATAGCCCTGCTGATAGCCATAAGCGCAAGCCCCCTCCAGCCCTTCTTCGGGCTGCTCGAAGCGGAGCTCCATGGCATTGCGCCACTGGCCATCCGTATAAATCTGCAGAGTAAGATTATGCATACCAGTCACCGGTATTTTAATGCCCAAACATTAGACCTACACGCAAAAAAAGGCAATTTAATGCCTAAAATCTTTCCTTAACTATAAAATAAGGCATTAAAGTGCCTAAATTTACGAAATCAGCTCCAGCTTCGAAGTACGCTGCTGTATTCAACTCCCCAGCAAGGATTTGAACCCGCACCCAGCCATATTGCTCAACCGGCAATGCTTGCACTGAGTCTATTTGGATGCACTCTTGACGGAAGGCTCAAGGCTTCTATACTGCTGAGCACTGAGTGAAATCCTACAAATCAGTTTTCTTGGGCCAAGCACCCGAAATGCTGATTTGAGCTGGGTGTTTGTGTCTTTGGACTCAAATCCCCCCGACTCCACCAAATAAACCCCTGATTTTCCTAGATAAAGTCAGGGGTTTTTCTTTGGGTGTCGAAAAGGTGTCGAGTTTAAGCCTGCTGGAGAAGATCGGTTTCGAGGTCTGAAAAATTGCTGATTTTCACTGAGCCATCAGGGAAACGAGCAATGACCTCCAACTGACCGCCCATGGCTTCGATGTGGCTGCGCAGGGTGGAAATGTACATATCAGTACGCCTTTCCATTTTGGCAATGGATGGCTGCTGTACATGCAGCACCTCGGCCAGCACCTTCTGAGAAAGGCCACGCGCTTGGCGCAGTTCATTCAGCGGCATTTCAGCAAGCAGCTCCTGGGCCTTGGCCTCTACCCTGGCTTGGGACTCGGGCGCCATCTTTGCGCGTAGCTCTGCAAATTTCTTAGCCATCTATCAAGCCCTCCTTCCGAAGCTGTTCCAGATGTTCGTCATACAGACGATCAGACAGCGGAACGTTGATTTCATACCAACGACCATCACCAGTCTTGTCGCCACCGATCAGCAAAATGGCCGATCGCCTGGGATCAAAAGCGTATAGGGTTCTGTATGGCCGACCTTCGTGCTGAGTCCTCAGCTCCCGCATATGGCCATGACGTGAACCATTGATTCCGCTGCTATGCGGAAACCCAAGTGCTGGGCCTCGCTCTTCTAGGAGTCAGACTGAGACAGCAACAGACTCTTGCTCATCAGCAGATAAGCTTTCCCACCAGTCACCGAACTCGTCGGTATATTCGACATCCCAAGTCATGAATAAAATATAGCCTCAAAGGAATATTCTATCAACGGAATATTTTAGTCATAGCGACGAAAGCGGTCCGAAGCGTAATGCATCCTGCAGGTGATCCGGAGTCAAATGCGCATAGCGCATGGTCATAGCCAAACTGGAGTGACCCAGGATCTTTTGCAGGGTCAGGATGTTGCCGCCGTTCTGGATGAAGTGGCTTGCGAAGGTGTGTCGCAGCGAGTGAGCCGCCTGCCCTTTCGGTAGCTGGATCGACGCCTTGGCCAGTGCACGGCGGAACGAGGTAATAGCCACGTTTGGCTGGCCATGCTGTTTCCAGTGCTGGCGGATCTTGGCTTCCAGCTCGGCAGTAACCGGCACAGAACGCACCTTTCCGCTCTTGGTTCCGCTGAACGTGATCACGCCATTACGAAGCCCGGTCGGCTTGAGCTTTTCGGCTTCTGACCATCGAGCGCCGGTAGCCAGACAAATAAGCGTGATGATCTCAACGTGTGGGTTGTCGCAGCGATTGAGGGTGACCTTTATCCGTCGTCAGCACCACACGGAAACAGGTGCCGCCCGCCGGCAGGTTGCTCACGGTGATACCCCAGCCTTGCCGAGTGCAGATTCGTTTGACCAGCGACAGCCCCAAGCCCAAGCCCTCGCCACGGGTCTGGGTGCCGCGGACAAAGGGCTGGAAGATGCTTTCATGCTGCTCAAGCGGAATCCCCGAGCCGCTGTCCTCCACACGCAACCCCGCTGGTTCGAGCACCAGGCGCACGAAGCCCTGCTCGGTGTAGTGCAAGGCATTGCGCAGCAGGTTGCTAACCACCGTGCTGAGCAGGGTCGGGTTGTACAGCTCAGCATCCGCGCCTTCGTTGATGAACTGGAAATCCAGCCCCTTGTCCCTGAGCAGCGGCCCCCAGCGGTTGGCTTGCTCGCTGGCGATACTCACCAGGCTACTGCTGGGGGGCGGTGCACCGGCGTTGGCTTTATCACGCGCCAGTTGCAGGAAGGTCTGCACCAGCTCACGCATTTCTTCGCTGGCGCGGCTAATGCGTTGCAATTGATCGCGCTCACGTGGCCCCAGCGAGCTTTCGGCCAGCAGCTCGCAGGAACTGGCGATCACCATTAGCGGGGTGCGCAGTTCATGGCTGACATCGCTGGTAAACAACCGCTCGCGCTCCAGGGACTGGCGCAGCTGGCCCAGGGTGCTGTCGAAGGCATCTGCCAGTTGCCCCACTTCATCATCTGGATACTCCGGAGCCAGGGCCGGCGCCAAAGGGTTTAGCTGGTCACGATGGCGCACCTGACGGGCCAGGCGGGTGATCGGTTCCATGACCTTGCGCGCCATGATCACACCCAGCGCCCAAGCGGCGATCACCGTCAGCAGAAAGCCCGCCAGCACCACATCGAACAGGGCCTGTTCACGCGCCTCGAACTCTTCCTGCTGTTGCACCAGCATATAGGTACGGCCGTTGAGCTCATGGGTGTAGACATACAGCGCCTGGTCGCCTTCCATGACCTCGTTGAAGCCCAACGACAGCCCGGCAAACTGCTCGGGAATGGCATAGTCGGCCAGGTCGGAGGCGAAGAAGCGCGTCGCCGAGTCCAGTCTGGGCGGGCGGCCCTGGCTGATGTCGGCATGCAGCACTTCGTTCAGCTCACGGCTCAGCTCCTGCGACACCAGGTGCTCTTCAATAAAGTGCACCACCGCCACGATGCTCAGGGAGAACAACCCGCTGACCAGGGTAGTCATCAGCACGAAGGCGATCAGAATGCGCCGCGCAAAGGGTTGTTTAGAGGCCATTGTCTGGCTCCGCCAGGCGGTAACCGACGCCATGCTGGGTACGCAGCAACGCCGTGGCGAATGGTTTGTCGAGCACCTGGCGCAGTTGGTGGATATGGCTACGCAGGCTATCGCTGTCCGGGCAGTCATCGCCCCACAGCGCCTCTTCAAGCACTTCACGACGCACCACGGCCGGGCTTCTCTGCATCAGCACCGCCAATAGCTTGAGCGCCAGCGGATTGAGTTTGAGCGCCTGACCGGCGCGACTGACATGCAGGGTGTCGAGGTCATAGAGCAGGTCGGCGACCTTCAACTGACGTTTGCGGCTGCCCTGACTGCGCCGCAGGATGGCCTCGATGCGCGCCACCAGCTCGGACAGGGCAAAGGGCTTGATCAGGTAATCATCGGCGCCCACCTGCAGCCCCTGGAGACGGTCGTCCAGCGCATCGCGGGCAGTCAGCATAAGGATCGGCACTTCGTTGTGGCCGTCTTCACGCAGGCGTTGGCAGACCTGATAGCCGTCCATGCCGGGCAGCATGATATCGAGCACGATCAGGTCGTAGTGGCCGGTGGTCGCCAGGTGCAAGCCGCTCAGTCCGTCCTGCGCGCAGTCGACGGTAAAACCCTTGAGTTGCAGGTAGTCCAGCACATTGGCGAGGATGTCACGGTTGTCTTCGATGACCAGAATTCGCATCGTTGGCTCTCTATTTCGAGGTTTAACGCTTTTTTCACAACGCGTTGACGCGCGCCTCACAGGCCCGCTCACAGACTGCGGCACGTTCATCCAACAAGGATCATACGATGCCTCAGCTCTATTTCGCCCAGTTGCGTTACCTGTCCATCATTGTGCTCGCGTGGCTGCTGGTGTTCTTCCTGACCCGCAGCGTATTGCTGGCCAGCCACCTGGCCGATGCCCACGGCAACCTGCTGCAACTGAGCGCGGTGTATACCATCGGCCTGGTCTACGACCTGTGCTTTCTACTCTATGCCACTTTGCCCCTGGCGCTGTACCTGTTCCTCTGCCCGCACAGGCTCTGGCGGCAACGCTGGCACCAGCGCCTGCTGCTGGCCCTGGTGGCGTTCAGCCTGTTTGTCATGCTGTTCACGGCTGTGGCCGAATGGCTGTTCTGGGACGAATTCGGCGTGCGTTTCAACTTCATTGCCGTGGATTACCTGGTGTACTCGGAGGAAGTGCTCAACAACATCCTTGAGTCTTATCCGATCTACCCGCTACTGGCCCTGCTCGCCCTACTGGCAACCGCCGCCAGCATTGCCCTGCGCAAACCGGTGCAGGCCGCACTGGATGCCCCCCTGCTGGCCCCATCGCGGGCCTTTGCCAGCCTGGCACTGATAGTGCTGCTGGCAGGGCTGAGCAGCCTGACCATCGGCCAGGATGCGCCACGCGGCATGGGCGGCAACACTTACCAGCGCGAGCTGGCCAGCAATGGCCCGTTCCAGTTCTTCGCCGCCTTTCGCAACAATGAACTGGACTACCAGCAGTTCTACAGCACCCTGCCCGCTGACCGCGTCGCCAGCCTGCTGCGCGATGAAGTGCGCGAGCCTAACGCGCGCTTTATCGGCAACGACCCGCAGGATATTCGCCGACTGATCGACAACCCAGGCCCGGCCCGAAAGATGAACGTGGTACTGGTGGCCATCGAGAGCCTGAGCGCCAAATACCTTGGCAGCTTCGGCGACACCCGCGGGCTGACCCCCAACCTCGATGCGTTGCGCCAACACAGCCTGGCCTTCAGCAACTTCTACGCCACCGGTACGCGAACTGACCGAGGCCTGGAGGCCATCACCCTGTCGATCCCACCCACACCGGGGCGCTCCATCGTCAAACGGATTGGCCGCGAAAGCGGCTACGCCAGCCTCGGCCAGCAGTTCAGTGCGCTCGGTTATGACAGCGTGTTTCTCTACGGTGGGCGCGGGTACTTCGACAACATGAACGCCTTCTTCGGCGGCAACGGCTACCGGATTGTCGACCAGAGCAGCGTGGCCGAAGCGGACATGACCTTCCAGAACGCCTGGGGCATGTCCGACGAAGACCTCTACAAGCAAACGCTCAAGGTAGCCGACAGCGACCATGCCGCCGGCAAACCGTTCTTCCTGCAACTGATGACCACCTCCAACCACCGCCCCTACACCTACCCGAATGGGCGCATCGACATCCCCTCAGGCGAGGGCCGCGAGGGCGCGGTGAAATACACCGACTACGCCATTGGCCAGTTTCTCAAACAGGCCCAGGACAGGCCCTGGTTCAAACAGACTGTGTTCGTCTTCGTTGCCGACCACACCGCAGGCAGTGCCGGCCAGGAAGACCTACCCGTGGCCAACTACCACATTCCGCTGTTCATCTACGCCCCGGCCCTGCTCGAAGCGCAAACCTTCAGCGCCGTGGCCAGCCAGATTGATCTGGCCCCCACCCTGCTGGGCTTGCTCAACATTGATTACAGCTCGACCTTTTTCGGCCGCAACCTGCTGCGCAGCGACCGCGCGCCTGGCCGCGCCCTGATCGGCAACTACCAGCACCTAGGCCTGTTCGATGGGCAGAACCTGGCCATCCTCAGCCCCCGCCAGGGCATGCGTCGCCACGACGATGCTCTGGGCATCAGCCGCGAGTCCACGAGCAACCGCGCAGACCCGCTGCTACAACGCGACATTGCCTATTACCAGGGCGCCAGCCATGCCTTTGAGCAACACCTGATCACCTGGCAACCGACCATCTCCCCTGCCGAACAGTTCAGCAAACGTTAAGCCTGGCCGCGCACAGTAGCGACCAACAGAGGAGTGCCGTCATGGCTCACAGCCACACCCGCTATTTTGATTTTCGCCTCGCCCTGGGAATTCCCCTGGCCCTGATGGCGCTGCTTTTACTGATCGACCCCAGCGGCCTGGACTTCGCCCTGGCGCAGCTGTTCTACGAACCCGGCCAGGGGTTTGTCGGCCGTCACAGTTTCTGGCTGGAAGACATCCTGCATGACCGCGCCAAACAGGCGGTAATCGCTCTTGGAGTTCTGGCCATCGGCGGCTTTCTACTCAGCCTGCTGCCCAGGTGGCAGGCTTGGCGGCGACCGCTGGGCTACCTGGTGCTGGCCCTGGCATTGTCGACCGGCATCGTCACACCACTAAAGAAACTCACCGGCATGCATTGCCCATGGAGCCTGAGCGAGTTCGGCGGCACGCAAACCTTTAGCCCGCTGCTCGGTGAGCGAGCACCTACCGACAAGCCGGGGCGCTGCTGGCCAGGTGGCCATGCCGCGTCCGGCTTTTCCCTGTTCGCGCTGTTCTTCGTGCTGCGCGACCGCCGCCCACGGCTGGCACGCTTTGCCCTGGGGTTCGCATTGGGGCTGGGCACGCTGCTTTCCGCAGGACGGATGATGCAGGGCGCGCATTTTCTCTCGCACAACCTGTGGACACTGCTGCTCGACTGGCTGATCTGCACCCTCTGCTACCGCTGGCTGCTCTATCGCCCACAGCCCGCGACTGCGGCGCTGACCATCAACCACCGCCTGCACGAGGGCCAAACCTGATGCGTACCCTGCTGAGCAGCCTGCTCCTGTTGCTGTTGCTGGCCACGCCACCGGCCTGGAGCAACAGTGTCCCCCATACGCGGCCAGTTGCCTGGGCAACACCACTGGACGCACGCCTGAACCTCTATCGCATGGATCAGGGGCTTTACCGCAGCGCCCTGCCACAGGCCGGCGATCAGCCGCTGTTGCAGCAGCTGGGCGTGAAGACCGTGATCAACTTCTACCAACGCAGCGATGCGCAGTGGCTGAACGCTCCCGGTATCCGCCAGGTGCATCTGCCGCTGCGCACCGACCGCATTGATGATGCCGACGTGCTCGCCGTCCTGCGCAGCATCCGTCAGGCCCAGGCCTACGGCCCGGTGCTGATTCACTGCAAGCACGGACAGCACCGCACCGGCCTGATTGCCGCGCTGTACCGCGTGGTCTACCAGGGCTGGAGCAAACCTCAGGCCCTGGCGGAAATGCGCGGCGGCGGTTTTGGCGGCGAGGAGCGCCTGGCCGATGCCGAAGCCTACCTACAGGACGTCGACATCAACGCCCTGCACAGCGCCCTGGCCAGCGGGGCCTGCAGCACCAGCCCCTGGGCACTGTGCAGCATCAGCAGCTGGCTGAATCATCAACTGGCCTGGAGGTGAACCATGCCACACGTGCCCACTCGCAGCCGTAAAGGCCTGTATTGGCTGCTGGCCGGGCTGGTTGCCAGCCAACTGCTGGGCTGCCAGAGCACCCGCGAACAACTCACGGCAGCAGGCTACCCGGCACCGTTTATCGACGGTTTCGAAGCCGGATGCAGCAGCGGTCGGCAAGCGGCCGGTGCCCTGCAACCCTTTCGCAAGGATGTACCGCGCTATCTGCAGCAGCCCGACTACGCCACCGGTTGGGACGATGGTTTCCGCCAGTGCCAGGCCAGCCTGGAAAGCGACCTGCAACGCCGCTGGCATGAACAGGACGCAGACGATGACGCCTGGCGCAACTCGGTCGATCAGGCCATGGCCAAGGCACTGCGTGCCAAATGAACACGCTGGTTCTGTGATAGATGCAGGCCGTGCGCAACGTCACCCGCCAGGTACTCAAAGAGCAGGGGTAAATCAGGGGCCGATACGGCGGGAAAAGACGGTGGCCGATGTGGCACAGAGCAGGCCACTCAATTCCGCACCCGCCGGGTAGGCAGGTGCAGTGCATCGAAATGCCAGAGAGGAAGAAACCCATGTACCGGGCGGATAACCCACCGTTGCCGGCTGTACAAGGGCGCTGCAGAGCAGAATCAGAGACCTGGAACGGTCTCCGAGGGTGGCGGTAAGCCGGTGTTGCCAACTGCCCCAACGGGCGAACCAGTCAGGGCAGGATGCTCGTAAAACCTGTTAACCGATGGTCATCAGGCTGGCGTTGCCGCCCGCTGCGGCGGTGTTGATGCTCAGGGCGTGTTCGATCAGCAGGCGCTCCAGCGGAATGTCCGTCTCACCTTTATGCAGACCATGCACACCGATGATTGCGCCAGGACGCTGAGCCGCCAATTGACAGACTTCGCGCAGCTGATCGGAGTCACCGTGATGCAGGATGGCGTCGAACACCGTTTCGCTCTCGCTCCACTGACTGAGCACGCTGATGCGTTGCTGCACGGCTTTAGGCAGTGCGGCAAACAGCTCGCGGGTCAGTTCGCTTTCCTGCCACAGCACCTGGCAACCTACGGCCAGAGCCGCTGCCAGTTGCACCAGCAGGTCGCTGCGCTCATCCGCCAGGCACAGCACGTGCTCACGTGGCAGCAAGCTGTAGCTGTTGCGCTCGCCAGTCGGGCCATTGAGCATCTGCACGGTGCCGCTCTGTGCCAGTTCAACATACTGAGCGCTCAGCGCAGACAGGCTCGGCTCATGCTTGGCCGCCCACTCTTTCAGCGCCTGAATCACCTTGGCCTGCTCGGCCGGGCGCTGGATTTCGCCATCTTCCTGCCGCAGCTGCTTGGCCACTGCGTCCTGCGGACGGGTTGCCAGCAGGCGGTACATATACAGCGGGCCACCGGCTTTCGGGCCAGTACCCGAGAGGCCTTCGCCGCCAAACGGCTGCACGCCGACCACCGCGCCCACCATGTTGCGGTTCACATACAGGTTGCCGACCTTGGCGGTATTGACCACCTGGGCGATGGTTTCATCGATGCGCGTGTGCACACCGAGGGTCAGGCCATAGCCGCTGTCGTTGATCTGCTGCAGCAACTTGCCGAGGTCGGCACGCTGATAACGCACCACGTGCAGCACTGGGCCGAAGATTTCGCGCTGCAGCTCGTCGAAGCTGTCCAGCTCAATCAGCGTCGGCAGCACAAAGGTACCGCGTTTGATGTCGTCACCCACAGCACGGGCGCTCTGGAACACCTTGCGACCTTTCTCGCGCATCTTCTCGATGTGCTGGTCGATATTGTCCTTGGCCTCACTGTCGATCACCGGGCCGATATCGGTGCTCAGGCGTTCCGGGTTGCCCAGGCTGTATTCCGCCATGGCGCCCTTGAGCATATTGATTACCCGATCGGCCACATCTTCCTGCACACACAGCACGCGCAGAGCCGAGCAGCGCTGACCGGCGCTGTCGAAGGCCGAAGCCACCACATCAATTACCACCTGCTCGGTGAGCGCCGAAGAGTCGACGATCATGCTGTTGAGGCCGCCGGTTTCGGCGATCAACGGGATAGTCCGGCCCTGAGCATCCAGGCGACCAGCCAGGTTACGCTGGATGATCCCAGCCACTTCAGTGGAGCCGGTAAACATCACCCCACGCACTCGCTCGTTGCCGATCAGGCCGGCACCGACCGTTTCGCCACCACCCGGCAACAGTTGCACGGCACCGCCCGGCACGCCGGCGTCGAGGAGGATGCGTACAGCCTGGGCGGCGATCAGCGGCGTCTGCTCGGCCGGCTTGGCCAGCACGGTGTTACCGGCAGCCAGGGCAGCAGCCACCTGACCGCTGAAGATCGCCAGTGGGAAGTTCCACGGGCTGATGCATACCACCGGGCCCAGTGGGCGGTGGCTGTCATTGCTGAAGTGATTGCGCGCCTGGGCCGCGTAGTAGCGCAGGAAGTCCACGGCCTCACGCACTTCGGCGATGGCGTTGGCAAAGGTCTTGCCGGATTCGCGCACCAGCAGGCCCATCAGTTGCTGGGTTTCCGCTTCCATCTGGTCGGCGGCGCGGTCCAGCACAGCGGCGCGTTCAGCCGGCAGAGTCGACTGCCAGATCTGCCCGCTGGACACGGCGCAGAGCACAGCATTGCGCACATCCTGCTCGTTGGCCTCGTACACATGACCAACGATGTCGCGGTGATCGGCCGGGTTGCGCACCGGCTGTGCTTCGCCCAGCTCAGGGGCGTCGCAACCGAGCAGCGGCATGGCTTTGTAAACCGTATTGGTGCTGCTCAGCAGCGCCGAGGACAGCGAACCCAGACGGTGTTCGTTGGCCAGGTCGATGCCTTCTGAATTCAGACGCGCATCGCCATAAAGAGCACGCGGCAGAGCGATACGCGGGTGTGGCAGGCCAAGGCCGCCTTCCTGCGTGGCCATCTGCTCGACCTGCTGTACCGGGTCGAGCACCAGCTCCTTGATCGAAATGCTGTGGTCGGCGATGCGGTTGACGAACGAGGTGTTCGCGCCGTTTTCCAGCAGGCGACGTACCAGGTAAGCCAGCAGGGTTTCATGGCTGCCCACCGGTGCGTAGATACGGCACGGGCGGTTCAGCTTGCCATCGGCGACCTTGCCCACCACCTGCTCGTACAGCGGCTCACCCATGCCATGCAGGCACTGGAACTCGTACTGACCGGGGTAGTAATTCTGCCCGGCCAGTTGATAGATGGCCGACAGCGAGTGGGCGTTGTGGGTGGCGAACTGCGGGTAGATGGCTTCCGGCACGGCCAGCAGCTTGCGCGCACAGGCGATGTAGGAAATGTCGGTGTACGGCTTGCGGGTATAGACCGGGTAGCCTTCCAGACCTTCGACCTGGGCGCGCTTGATCTCGCTGTCCCAGTACGCGCCTTTTACCAGGCGGATCATCAGGCGGTGACGGCTGCGCTTGGCCAGGTCGATAACGTAGTCGATCACGTACGGGCAGCGCTTCTGGTAGGCCTGAATCACAAAGCCGATACCGTTCCAGCCGGTCAGCGCCGGGTCGAAGCACAGACGCTCGAGCAGATCGAGGGAGATTTCCAGACGGTCGGCTTCTTCGGCGTCGATGTTCAGGCCGATGTCGTACTGCTTGGCCAGCTTGGTCAAGCCCAGCAGGATCGGGTACAGCTCGTCCATCACCCGGTCGTACTGGGCGCGGCTGTAACGTGGGTGCAGGGCGGAGAGCTTAATTGAAATGCCCGGACCTTCGTAGATGCCACGGCCGTGCGAGGCCTTGCCGATGGCATGGATGGCCTGCTCGTAGGACGCCAGGTAGCGCTTGGCGTCTTCATCGGTCAGCGCGGCTTCACCGAGCATGTCGTAGGAATAGCGGAAGCCTTTGCTTTCCATGTTGGTGGCGTTGGCCAGGGCTTCGGCGATGGTTTCGCCGGTGACGAACTGTTCACCCATCAGGCGCATGGACATATCCACGCCCTTGCGGATCAGCGGCTCGCCGCCCTTGCCGATAATGCGGTTGAGCGAAGTCACCAGGCCGGCTTCGTTGTGCGTGGCCACCAGCTTGCCGGTGATCAGCAGGCCCCAGGAGGCGGCGTTGACGAACATCGACGGGCTGTTACCGAGGTGCTGGCTCCAGTTGCCGTTGCTGATCTTGTCGCGGATCAGCGCATCACGGGTGGCTTTGTCCGGAATGCGCAGCAGCGCTTCGGCCAGACACATCAGCGCCACGCCTTCCTGCGAGGACAGCGAGAATTCCTGCAACAGGCCCTGCACCAGGCCCTGACGGCCACCGGCGTTTTTCTGGTTGCGCAGCTTCTCGGCGATGCTCATGGCCAGCCTGTTGCTCGCCTCGGCCATGTCCTTGGGCAGACGCGCCTGCTCCAGCAGCATCGGCACCGCTTCGGTTTCCGGACGGCGATAAGCGCCGGTAATCGCCGCACGCAGCACCGATTGCGGGAGGATGCTTTCAGCAAAATCGAGAAACACCTGCAGGCCTTGCTCAGTCAGGTTTTCCAGCACTTCTTCGCCGGCCACCGCAGCCAGGCCGGAGTGCTCGGCCGGGGTCAGACCACCCTCGATCTGCTCCAGGTAATTGAAGATCGCCTGTTTGATCAACCAGTGCGGCGTGCGGTCAATCGACTGCGCAGCCTGCTTGAGGCGATCACGGGTTGCATCATCGAGCTTAACGCCAAGGGTAGTGGTGGCCATTGGTTTGTCCTGTTATGAGCTGGAGCACGGCAAAAATCGCCGGGAGCAATGTTGACCTCACCCGCCATGGCCCTAAAAGGTGGCGATGACCGCGAGCGGGGCACAAAAAACTGGCGAGAGATTAAACCCCCAGAGGCGAAAGGTGCAACTAGGTGCAACCAAACAAAAGCCCACCTTGAGCACCCCACCAGCCACCCCATAACTCCATCTCTCTGCGGCAACCCTCAAGCCTGGCGCTGCCCGCAGGGAAAACCCGAACTACCGAGGTAAAACGGCTGTTTTAAAAAAGCCCGCACCTTCCGACGATAGGTACAACTCACATACACAATATGGTTGCACCCGATTACTCAACCCGCCTATTTGAGCAAAGCACAACCACCCGCATTGCGCACAACAGCCGACGGAGTGCGCGCCAGCCACCGGCGCGCCTGGCGGTACAACCCAGGCGATGGAGTGAATAGCCGAGCAGGCCTGTCTCAGGCTAAGCTCAATGCGGGAATCATCAGGAGATGGCCATGACCGCCAAGGAAGCGCAATTGACTGAATTGCTCAGTCTGTCGACCCGCACCCTTACGCATTTGAGCGCGGCCATCACGGCCATGTCGTTCGAGTTGCTGAATACCCAGGACAGCGCCGTACACGCCACCGCCCACAAGATGATCGAGCGCATGCTGGCCATCAACACCGAACTGGATCGGCAGTGGCAGCTGGTCGGCGAATTGGTCGGCACTCCGACCGAACCCGGCAACAGCCTGGAGCAAGTGGTTCTGCAGAGCCTGGAGCCGGTCAGCGACGAACACTGACCCGCCGCCAGGCCAGCCCCATGTTGCGCACCACTGCCATTATCCTCGGCACTGACCAGCTCAACATCTTCCGGCCCCCAGCTAACCCAGTTCTTCGAAACAGCGAAAAGCCTTATATAATATGTGGCATTTACTCATCGACCCACCAAGGATACGCCGTGAGCACTCTTCCACCCTGCCCTGAATGCAACTCCGAATACACCTACGAAGACGGCGAGCAGTTAGTCTGCCCGGAGTGCGCCCACGAGTGGTCCGCCACGAGCCCTGGCGACGAAACTAACAATGATGCGCGGGTGATCAAGGACTCGGTAGGCAATGTTCTACAGGATGGTGACACCATCACCGTAATCAAGGATCTGAAAGTCAAAGGCTCGTCCCTAGTGGTCAAGGTTGGCACGAAGGTCAAGGGCATCCGCCTATGCGATGGCGACCATGACATCGATTGCAAGATCGATGGTATCGGCGCAATGAAGCTAAAGTCAGAGTTCGTGCGCAAGGTCTGAACCAGTCTGCGCAAAGGCTAGCCCCCAGCCTGTACCGGGGCGTTGATTGGAATAAAAACGCCCCGGAGCAGCCTGCTCCGGGGGCACAAAAAATCAGTACGACTAGGCAGAGCACGGCAAGGTCTGCCGATACTGCTTGCTTCCAGGCTTGTTACCACCACAGAAACGAGACTACTGCTGCGCAGCGGAACATTGCTGCTCCTGCACTGGACAGAAGCCTCAGCAGCCGCCAGCGAAATCGCTTTATTACCGCCCTCAGATTAAACACCATGCGGCTGAACCTGCCTGCCAGTTCAACGCACCGCCAGCGGAAAACTGCGCCGCCAACGTCGCACGTGCCGCACAATTGGCTAGCATCAATAGCGAGCACTGCGCTCGCTGAAGCCCCTGGAGGACGCCATGCGTATTGTTGCGCTGTGTCTGTTGCTGCTGCCCTGGGCGCTACAGGCCGAGGACTGGAAGGTGGTGGGCGATGAGCAGTTTGCTCCCTACAGCTTTGTCACCGTCGAAGATGATCAGCCGCGCGGACTGGATGTCGAGCTGGTGGAAGCGGTGCTGCAGGAAGCCAAAATCCCCTACAACCTGCGGCTGTACCCCTGGGAGCGGGTCAAGCGCATGCTCGACCGCAATGAAGTGGCGATGGCCTTCCAGTTTGCCGGTACCCCCGAGCGCATGCAGCAATACGAACTGGTCGGACCGATCCGCACCGGTTCCACGGTATTTATGACCACCGGCAAAACGGCCATCCGCGACTGGCAGCACCTGGATGACCTGCTGCCCTACGTGCTTGGTCAGGTACGTGGCTACGCCTACCAATCGGACTTCGACAAGGCCGAGCTGCGCCGTGATACCAGCGCGCAGAACCCACGCCAGCTGGTGTCGATGCTGCTGGCCGGACGGATCGATATCATCGTCGGTGATCGCGCACAGCTGATGTATTTCGTCCGCGAACAGCGTGCCGAACAGGACGTACGCATCCTGCAACGGCCGCTAGTGGAAATGCCACGCTATGTGGCCTTTGCCAAAGGTGATCGCGCCCGTGCCGAGCAGTTCGCAGCAGCCCTTGAGCGTTTGCGCCAGGCTGGTAGCCTGGATGCCATCTATAAACGCTGGCACTGACCCTGACTCCGGAGCCTCCATGCCCATACCCTGCCTCTGCTCGCCACCACCTTGCTGCTCAGCGCCTGCGGCCTGGGTGAAACCGCCGCCACCGCCAGCCTGCAAGCCGAACAGGCGGCGCAACTGCAACAGCAGACCGAGCAACTCAAGCAGCAGATCGAAGCAGCCAACGCGCAGAACAACAAACGCCTGGAAGAAGGATACTGACGCGCGCAACGGGTGAGTGGCGAACGCCGTTTCGGCGCAGGTTCTGGTGCTATTGCACCGGCAGGAAGTTCATAAACAGCAGGCTCTGGGCATAACTCACCCCCATACGCCGGTAACGCTCGTCGAGCACATCGGTGAGCAGGTCCAGACGCGCGACGATCTTGCCGAACTCCACGGCATAGCTGAGGTTGTGTCCATCCGCGGAAATCTCATTGGACAGCAGCCACGGCTTGCCCTCGGCATCAGTGCGCCGGGCCAGCATCCAACTGGCCTTCTCCATATTGCGCGCGGCGTTATGTACGAACTGTGGGTCCAGCGTGTCACTCAGGTAGTACTCGGTGCGGCCGCCATGGGCAGTGATCAGCATGCTGGCCAGTGAATAGATAAACGCGCCAACCCGATCCCCCTGGTACTCGGCGCTCAGGGCATAACTCAGCGCGGCAATATCGGTGCGCCCACCCAGCTGCGGCAGCGGCTGATCCAGCTCAATGGCGCGGTGCACTGCACGCTTGGCTGCCTCGGCGTCAGGCAAGCCGGTCTTGCGCCATTCACGCGGGTTACGCAGGTACAGTTTGTCCATCAAACGATAGAGGCTGTTGAGGTTATTGCGCATGCCCAGGGTGGCCATGCGGTCGGCGTGGCTCTGGAAGAATTCGGTGGGTTTGATCGGGCTGCTGTTGCTGATGATGCTCTGATGATCCTGCCGCGAAGCACAGCCGCCCAGCGCCAGCAGCGTGACCATGGCCAGCCCGACCACAGCGCCGTAGCGCCGCGACAGGGCCATGCTCGGCATGCCGTGGGCGCATTGTTCCAGCCTGGGTAAACGCTGCACAGTACTCATCAGTGGAGGTCATCCGCTGCGGTGTGATGGGGGTAACGCTAGCAACAAAATCCAGATTGGCCAGTTTTTCTGCCCAAAGGCATGACTTGCAGCACAATCAAGCACCTAGCGATACAAGCTCAGGTTGTGTCCGAACAGACCACCGTCACCGCAAAAAGTTGAGCAACACCCCCCGAACACCCGACGAACACCCCGTTGCAGAGCGGTTTTAACGGTATGATCCGCAGCTTTTTGCCGCCGAGAAGCCCATGCCGCACCTGCTTGTCCTGTTTTGTCTGCTGTTCGCCCTGCCCGCCTTCGCCGAAGCCCCAAAAACCTTCAACGCCGCCAAGAAAATCGCCTGGCAGATCTATGCCGCGCGCCCCACCACCTTCTATTGCCAGTGCCACTACAGCGGCAACCGCGTCGACCTCGACAGCTGCGGCTACCACCCGCGCAAACAGCTGCGCCGCGCCCAGCGCGTGGAATGGGAACACGTGGTGCCGGCCTGGGTCATCGGCCACCAGCGTCAGTGCTGGCAACAAGGCGGCCGCAAAAACTGCGCGCGCAACGATGCACGCTTCAAGGCCGCCGAAGCCGACCTGCACAACCTGGTGCCGAGCATCGGCGAAGTGAATGGCGACCGTTCCAACTACGCCCTCGGCATGCTCAGCAACACACCCACGCAATACGGAAGCTGCCCGATGGTGGTCAACTTCAAAGCCAAGACCGCCATGCCGCCGCAACAGGCCCGTGGCGCAGCGGCGCGTATCTACCTGTACATGGCCGAACGCTACCAACTACGCCTGTCCACACTCGACCGCCGCACTTACGAAGCCTGGCACCGCCAATACCCGGTCAGCGAATGGGAGCGCTGGCGCAACCAGCAGGTTGGCTGCGTGATGGGCCACAGCAACCCCTATGTCGGCCCTATCGACCTGGGCCAGTGCCGCTCGCTGCAACGCGCTTCTGGCGAACACAGCAAGCGCGGCTGAATACCGTTCGGCGCTTTTACACAGCCTTTACATTGGCCGCTGCAATGCCGAGCCCCGCGCAGTGTCGAAACAGGCAGCCGGGAAAGACCGGTTTGCAGAGGAGTTTCCATCATGCTGTCGCGTATCCCCCTTATCACAGGCCTGGTGACCAGCCTTGCGCTGCTTGGCCAGGCTCCGGCACAGGCCTCCAACCGCGACGCGGCCATTGCCGGCGCGGTGGTGGGGGCGGTGATTGGCGGTGTCATCATGAGCCAGAGCCGCCCGGTGCAGGTGTATGAACCGCCACCACCGGCGTACTACCCACCACCGCCAGTCGCCTACTACCCGCCACCCGCGGTGTACTACGAGCCGCGCCCGGTCTACTACACCCCCGGCCCGGTGTATTACGTCCCCGAACCACCCCGCCGCCACCGCTGGCACGGCCACCAACACCGCCGCCACCACGACGGCTATGGTCGCCGCTGGTAATAAAAAAGCCCCGCCAGAGCCAAGGCGTTGGCTTAATCTGTTGATGCAGATCTCCAACACCTTGATCTGAAAGCCAAAAAACAGAAATCCCCAGCAGAAAATGTTTTCTCTGGGGATTTTTGTTTCTAGCCCTGATGCAACCTGGCCCTCGGTGAATCCTTCAACAGATTTCCCCAACGGCTAGCGCCAGAGCGGGGCTTTTTTATGGGCGCAGGGTAAAGGTCAAAGCACATTGCCATCACTGCACATTGTCATTAGCCTGTGCGCCGCCCAGGGACGGGCGATAGCAGATGGTCGTTCCTTGCGTATTAACCCGCTGTATCGACAAGGATTCGCCATGAAAAAGATTGCCTACCTGCTGGCCCTGACCCTGCTCGCCACCCTGACCGGTTGCACCATCAAGCACCCGATTGCCGAGGACTACCCCGCCTACCTGAGCAACAACACCGGGGATAGCCAACTGCCCAGCGCTAACGGCCCTGCCGCCTATGCCCTGAGCCCGGCCACCAGCAGCCACCATTACGAATTCCGCTCCGCCGTGGTGGGCCATGCCAACCTGTGGATCGTCAACTTCGGCCAGATGCTCGACAACACCCTGCAATCGGCGGACGTACAACAAGCCTTCGGCCGCCTCGAAGCGCGCCAAAGTGGTGATCTGCCGCTGCTGAGCTTCGAGCTGCAGGAATACCGCTTCGCCGACTTCCGCGCCTATATCACCTTGAAGGTGAACGTCAGCGCGAACGAACAGCAGCTGTTCTCCAAAACCTACAAGGTCGAGGGCAAAAGCCAGGGAGGCAAAATGTTCTGGGGCGGCTCCTTCGCCATGAAAAACGCCATCCAGCAATCCACCAAACTGGCCCTGGACGACATCCTGCGCGAGTTTATTCAGGACTATAACCAGCTGAATCTGGCCCAGAAGTAAGCCAGTCGCTCGGGAAACGACCGCAGTGGTGGATGGATACAGCGTCATCCACCCTACTCGCTGACGGCATGGGCTGTAGTGGCTTGGCGTTCAATGACATCCGCCGCAGGTGTATTGCCGCTACTTACTGGTTTCGGCTTTACGCCGAGTCACTTTCTCTTTGCGCGCGCAAAGAGAAAGTATTAACCCGGCAATCAAATACACCAAATCATGCCGCGTAGGCGATACGTGGATGCCGGAAATAAGAACGGATTCTTTGGGGGTGTAATTGCAATCGTCTCATGACCGAGCGAACACGCCCTTCCAGTTCGTCCTGATTACGCGCTGGCAAGCCCGTACGGACCTGATGTTTCAAATCACAATTCAAATACTCGTCAGGATTCAACTCCGGGGCGTATGCCGGCAAGAAGAACAGTTCGATTTGCTCTTTGCGGTCGGCGACCCAGGCGCTCACCTTTTTGCTGTGGTGTACGCGCAGGTTGTCGAGAATCAAGAACACTTTGCGGCCCTGCGCATCGCGAATCAGGCGACCCAGGAAGCGAATCAGCACTGGGGCTGTCAGCGTTTCCCGATACAGCATGAAGCGCAGTTTGCCCCGATTGGTCACAGTGGAAATCATGTTGGTGGAAAAGCGACTGCCGCTGACCTGGCGCACTGGCGTTTCGCCAATAGGGGCGTAGCTGCGGCCAGCCTGGCTGTCACTGCGCATACCGGTTTCGTCGCCCCACTGAATCTCACCATTCTCGGCCTTGGCCCGCTGTGCGATGCGTGGATATTCATTATCCAGCCAGCGCTGAACCACTTCAGGTTTCTGCTGATAAGCCCGATGCAGTGGTCGCTGCGGGGTGTAGCCCCAACGCTTGAGGTATTCACCAACCGTTCGAACCGGCATGAGAAAACCACAGCGCTGGCGGATCAGTTCTCGCACGGCATCACGCGTCCAGAGTGCAAAGCCGAGCTTGAGTTGGTCGGGCATCTTATCGGTCATCAAGGTGCGCACCAGCACTTCCTGGCTGGGGCTCAAACTGCGGCGATCACCCTGGCGCACACCGCGCTGGCCGCCGGCAATGGCAGCCTTTTCGCCTTTGTGTTCTGCGACCTGCGCCCAGTGAGCGATGGTGCGGGGGTGAACACCAACCGCTTCGCCAATAGCCTTGTAGGTGTAACCCTGCTCACGCATGCGCAGGGCCGTGGCGCGCTTTTCACGCTGTTCTTGGGGGCTGAGTTTGCGGGCATCTGTTTTCATGGAGACAGATTATCCGATATGCCCTATTTATTTGCCAGGTTAATAACCAAAGAGAAAGCGCGCCCGGCATCCGGGTTTCGCTGCGCTCAACTCCCCTCGCTCCGGTGCTGTTCCGAGGGTCGTCACAGTGGGCCATCCCTGGCCCATCGTTCCTCGTTTGGCATCCATGCCAAACGCCCCTCTCCACAACACCTCCACTCGGCCTCCTGACGGGATTCGGGGACCGCGTTGTTTGGACGATTTGTGGACGACAGAGCCTAAAAGCCAAAGCAAAAGCATCGCGGCCATGGGCCGCTCCTACGGGTTCGTAGCCTGTAGAGCGGGTGAAACCCGCCATGCTTTTTGCTTTTCAACCAGCGATTTCACAGACGACGCCAAAACGCCCCATCAGAAGGCCGAGTGGAATCGTTGTGGAAGGGGTTGAGCGGCATGGATGCCGCGAGAGCCGCAATGGGCCAGGGATGGCCCTTCGCGGCGGGCCCCTGGAGCAATGATGGAACGAGGGAAGTCAAGCGCAGCGAGACCCGGATGCAAGGGGCAAGACCTTTTGCTTACTTTTGGGGCGTTTGCCAAAAGTAAGCCGCCGTAAGGGCGGAACCGGTAGACCGGACAACACGTATGCAGCGCCTGGTCAATTGGCCGTGGTCGTCGTTTCATCGTTATGTAGGGGCGGGCTTATTGCCGTGGGGATTGGGCGGGTGGTGAGCAGTGAATGGGGATAGCCATTATTGATTGGTATCGCTACGCTCAACCCATCCTACGGGCTCAACGAGGAATGAAATTGGACGCAGACAAATGAGAACAGCGTTAATAGTCTCGATCATAGGTATAGCCGGCGGCTCATACTTACTTGCAGGAGTCCCCCTAACTGAATTCCAAAACAAGTACATTTCAATATTCGGCACACTTGGAACTATTACGGGCTTAGTATATGCAATCGCACAAATAGCTTTAATGAGAAAAGAATCAGAGGTTATTTCTGAAACAGCCAAGGAGACAAAGTCGCAAGTTCTTCTCATTACGTGCATAGCAGATTGGGCGAGAGGAGTTAAAGTCGCACAAGAAGTGCAAATATACTGCCGCAGCGGAAAAAGAGAGATTGCAATTCCGCGAATCCAGGAATTAAAGCAGATATTGCAGGATATTGTTAACGCCGCAAATAGTGAAATCAAAAACACTCACGGCACCAACGCAGCAAATCAAATTATCAGTCTAAATATTATAATTAACGGCTTTGAAAAAGACACTAGAGCAAAAATGAGCGGAGAAGAGGTAGCCCGCGTAAATAACACGCTGGAGGCAACCATCGATCTACTTAACGAAATTCAAAGCATCACAAAGAACAAAGGATAAGATTGTGGACGAAAAAATCAGAAACCTAATTAGTACATTAACTGATAAGACTAGCACTTCAAAAATAAAATGGGAAAGGACTTCAAGAGACAATGAATTCATTTGCAAAACAGGAAGCGGCGCAATAACTGTAGATAGCTATATGGCAGGACATGAATTCAGCGACGAAGAAGAGCATGTAGTAGACATTTGCATCTTGAACGATCAAGGAATTCAGATTGAGCGCATATACTACGACGAAAACAGTCCAAGTGAGTTCAGACTACTCTTATCTCTCCATCAATCCATTTATAGGAAGTATCACAAAATTGATGAAGTCATAGACAACATCATCAGTGAAATCTCCGAACTTTAAGTTTATCTGTGCTCGTCGCTGACAGACCGCGAACCTGAAGGGTGGGGTTGAGCAACGCGATACCCATCAACTCTCAAAAAAAGGCCCATCAATCGATGGGCCTTTTGTTTAAATCACCATTCGGCTCAGACCAACGCCGCCTCGCTGCGACGCTCAAGTTTCTTCACCTGATATTCCCTCGCCGCCTGATGAAACGCCCCCAACAGCGCGTTGTAATCCGCCTTCTCCCAATAGCGATACTCGGGATGCCACTGCACCCCAACAGCAAACGCCTTGGCCCCAATCACACTGACCGCCTCGATCTGCCCATCCTCGGCCACAGCCTCAACCTGCAAGCCCTCGCCCAGGCGATCAACCCCCTGACCATGCAATGAGTTGACCTTGATCTGCCGCTCGCCGAACAGCGAATGCAACACGCCGCCCTCGGTCAGGGCGACGTTGTGCATCGGGCCGTAGGCCACGTCATCCGGTACATCCTTCACTTCACGGTGATCAAGACGACCTTCCACCTCATGCACCTCGCGGTGCAGGGTGCCGCCAAACAGCACGTTCATTTCCTGCATGCCCCGGCAGATGCCGAGGAAGGGAATGCCGCGATCAATACAGGCGCGCAGCAGGCGCAGCACGGTTTCATCACGGGGTTTGTCGGCCAGGCCGAGGCCGGGGTGGTCGTCGCCGTAGAAGCTGGGGTGCACGTTGGAGAGTGAGCCGCCGAACATGATGCCGCTGACGTTATCCAGTACGGTGTCCATGTCCAGATCATTGCCAAAGGCCGGGATCATCAGCGGGAAGGCACCGAAGCCGGTGACGGCGTGAATGTACTTCTCACCGACCAGGTGAAACCAGCCGATATCACGGCTGGTCAGCTGCCAACGGCACAGGGGAAGGCCAATCATGGGTTTATTCATTGCAAGGAGTCCTCTTCATTAGTCATTGAAGTGGGCTGCCCTTGGGAGAGCGGGCTTGCGGGCCAGGAAACCCTGAACCCGCTCACCCAAGGGGTGCCGTAACCTGCGGTCACTGCACCAACGCCGCGCCCGCGCGGCTGGTTTGTTGCGTAAAGCGGTACTGCTCCCCTCGCCCATTTATGGGAGAGGGGCTGGGGGAGAGGGTTGAAAACACCGCAAAGCGGGCAACTGCCCCCTCTCCCTAACCCTCTCCCCAAAGGGGCGAGGGGACTGATCGCATGTACGCGGATGGTCGCGAAAGATCGCCAGCAAGCTGGCTCCTACAGGTCGTCATCCACATCAAAAAAAGGGGGCTGATCCTGCGATCAGCCCCCTGGGTGTTACTTAGCCATTACTCGGGAAGGCGAACTGCGCCGCCTCGTGGCTGGCGCGCTGCGGCCAGCGCTGGGTGATGGCTTTTTTGCGGGTGTAGAAGCGCACACCGTCCGGGCCGTAAGCGTGCAGGTCGCCGAACAGCGAGCGCTTCCAGCCGCCGAAGCTGTGGTAGGCCACCGGCACCGGCAGCGGTACGTTGACGCCGACCATGCCGACTTCGATTTCGTCGCAGAACAGCCGTGCCGCTTCACCGTCGCGGGTGAAGATGCAGGTGCCGTTGCCGTATTCGTGGTCGTTGATCAGCTGCATGGCCGCTTCCAGGCTGCCGACACGAACGATGCACAGCACGGGGCCGAAGATTTCGTCGGTGTAGATGGTCATCTCCGGGGTCACCTTGTCAAACAGGGTGCCGCCGACGAAGAAGCCGTTTTCGTTGCCTGCCACCACCAGGTCGCGACCGTCGACCACCAGGCTTGCGCCCTGGGCCACGCCGGCGTCGATATAGCCTTTGACCTTGTCACGCGCCGCGCCAGTTACCAGCGGGCCCATGTCCAGGCCGCAGGAGGTACCGGCACCGATTTTCAGCGCTTTGATCTGCGGCACGATCTTCTCGACCAGGGCATCGGCGATCTGGTCGCCCACGCACACGGCCACCGAGATGGCCATGCAGCGCTCGCCGCAGGAACCGTAGGCCGCGCCCATCAGTGCGCTGACGGCGTTGTCCAGGTCGGCATCGGGCATCAGCACGGCGTGGTTCTTCGCGCCGCCCAGGGCCTGGACGCGCTTACCGCGCTTGGTGCCTTCGCTGTAGATGTATTCGGCAATTGGCGTGGAGCCGACAAAGCTCAGGGCTTTGACTTCCGGCGCTTCGATCAGCGCATCCACCGCTTCCTTGTCGCCGTGCACCACGTTGAGCACGCCTTTCGGCAGACCAGCCTCGATCAGCAGTTGGGCGATATACAGGGTGGAGCTTGGATCGCGCTCGGACGGCTTGAGGATGAAGCAGTTGCCGCAGACGATGGCCAGCGGGTACATCCACAGCGGCACCATGGCCGGGAAGTTGAACGGGGTGATGCCGGCGACGACGCCGATTGGCTGCAGGTCGCTCCAGGCGTCGATATTCGGGCCGACGTTGCGGCTGTACTCGCCCTTGAGGATTTCCGGGGCAGCGCAGGCGAATTCGACGTTTTCGATACCGCGCTTGAGTTCGCCCACGGCGTCTTCGATGGTCTTGCCGTGCTCTTCGCTGATCAGCTTGGCGATGGTCGCTTCATGTTGCTCCAGCAGTTGCTTGAAACGGAACATCACCTGGGCGCGCTTGGCCGGCGGGGTGTTGCGCCAGGCCGGGAAGGCGCTCTTGGCCGAGTCGATGGCCAGTTGCATGGTGGCGCGGTCGGCCAGGGCAACTTTCTTGGTGGCGGCGCCGGTGGACGGGTTGAACACATCAGCGCTGCGGCCGGTGCCGGCAGTCAGTTCGCCGTGGATCAGGTGGTTAACGATGGTCATGGCAGTTCCTTAATAACGGATCTTGTTTTTGTAGGAGCCAGCTTGCTGGCGATCAGCCTTAAAAGCATCGCCAGCAAGCTGGCTCCTACAGGGAATAGTGTTTGGATTAATCCAGGCTGTTCAGCACATCGCCAACGGCGTTGAACACGGAGTCCAGCTGCTCGGGCGTGGTGTTGAAGGTTGGCCCGAACTGCAGGGTGTCGCCACCGAAGCGCACGTAGAAGCCGGCGTTCCACAGTTTGATGCCGGCCTCGAAGGGGCGAATCACCGGGTCGCCGTCACGCGGGCTGATCTGGATCGCGCCGGCCAGGCCACAGTTGCGGATGTCGATCACGTTCTTGCTGCCTTTGAGGCTGTGCAGCTTGTCTTCAAAGATCGGCGCCAGGGCAGCCGATTGCTCGATCAGGTTGTCGCGCTTGAGCAGTTCCAGGGTCGCCAGGCCGGCGGCGCAGGCAACCGGGTGGCCCGAGTAGGTGTAGCCGTGGCCGAACTCGACCATATGCTCGGGGATCGCCTGGTTCATAAAGGTGTTGTAGATCTCGCTGGAGGCGATCACTGCGCCCAGGGGAATCGCGCCGTTGGTGATCTGCTTGGCGGTGTTCATCAGGTCCGGCACCACGCCGAAGAACTCGGCACCGGTCCACTTGCCCATACGGCCGTAAGCGGTGATCACTTCGTCGAAGATCAGCAGGATGTTGTGCTGGGTGCAGATCTCACGCAGGCGTTGCAGGTAACCGACTGGCGGCACGATCACGCCGGCGGAACCGGACATCGGCTCGACAATCACCGCGGCAATGTTCGAAGCGTCGTGCAGTTCGATCAGTTTCAGTAGTTCGTTGGCCAGCTCCACACCGCCGGTGGCCGCCATGCCCTTGGTGAAGGCCAGGTGCGACTGCAAGGTGTGCGGCAGGTGGTCGGCGTCCATCATCTGGCCGAACATCTTGCGGTTACCGCCAATGCCGCCCAGCGAGGTGCCGGCGATGTTCACGCCGTGGTAGCCACGGGCACGGCCGATAAATTTGGTTTTGCTCGGTTGGCCTTTCAGACGCCAGTAGGCACGGGCCATCTTCACCGAGGTGTCGGCGCACTCGGAGCCGGAGTCGGTGTAGAACACGTGGTCGAGGCCGGCGGGGGTCAGCTCGGTGATTTTCTCGGCCAACTGATAGGACAGCGGGTGGCCGTATTGGAAGCCCGGCGCGTAATCCAGGGTGCCCAGTTGCTTGGCCACGGCTTCCTGAATTTCTTTGCGGTTGTGCCCGGCGCCACAGGTCCACAGGCCGGACAGGCTGTCGAACACGCGGCGGCCCTTGTCGTCGATAAAGTAGTTGCCGTCGGCGCCGACGATCAGACGCGGGTCGCGCTTGAAGTTGCGGTTGGCGGAAAACGGCATCCAGTGCGCATCCAGCTTGAGCTGGCTGGCGAGGGACGGGACTTCGGTCTGCGGCATGTTCATGGTGCGGCCTCGCGGATGGGCGACTGAGCGATGTGAGTACCGTGGGAGGGGCTTTAGCCGCGAGGCTCAACAGCTGTCGCGGCTGAAGCCCCTCCCACAGAGAAAGCGAATCTGTTGCCAGCAAAGGTGCCACGGGCTTAGAGTCAGGAAAACATGACTCTTCATATCTTTAGTTAACCGGTTACTAAACAATGAGCACCCGCCGCCCCGACCCGCTGGCCCAGGTCAGTGACTTTGATATTCGCCTGCTCAAGCTGTTTCGCAGCGTGGTGGAATGCGGTGGTTTCTCCGCCGCCGAAAGCGCCTTAGGGGTTGGCCGCTCGGCAATCAGCCAACAGATGAGCGACCTGGAACAACGCCTCGGCCTGCGTCTGTGCCAGCGCGGCCGCGCCGGCTTTGCCCTGACTGAAGAAGGCCGCGAGGTGTACCAGAGCACCCAGCAGTTGCTGGCGGCGCTGGAGAGTTTTCGCACCGAGGTCAACGGCCTGCACCAGCACCTGCGCGGCGAGCTGAATATCGGCCTGACCGACAACCTGGTGACGGTGCCGCATATGCGCATCACCAACGCCCTGGCACGCCTGAAGGAACGCGGCCCGGACGTGCATATCAACATCCGCATGACGCCGCCCAGCGAGGTCGAGCAAGGCGTGCTCGACGGCCGCCTGCATATCGGCGTGGTGCCGCAGACCGTGGCGTTGTCCGGGCTGGACTACCAGGCGCTGTACGACGAGCGCTCGCTGCTCTACTGCGCAGTCGGCCACCCGTTGTTCTATGTCGATGATCAGCAGCTGGAGGACGCGCGGCTGAACGCTCAGGAGGCCATCGCCCCGACCTTCCGCCTGCCGCCCGAGGTGCAGAGCCACTACCAGGCACTCAACTGCACGGCCAGCGCCTCGGACCGCGAAGGCATGGCTTTCCTGATTCTCACCGGGCGCTATATCGGTTACCTGCCCGACCACTACGCCCAGGCCTGGTTGCAGCAAGGCCGCCTGCGCGTACTCAAACCGGCCAGCCGCTTCTACGACATCAGCCTGGCCTCGGTGACGCGCAAAGGCCGCCGCCCGCACCTGGTGCTGGAGAGCTTTCTGCAAGCCCTGGCTGAAGGTTGAAACGTCGCCCGTAGCCCGGATGCAATCCGCGAGCGGATGTGTGGCAGTTCAGCGCCCCAGATTAGCTCCGGGCTACGCAACCGGCCTGCGGGTTATCACGCGCCGTTTTTCGCACAAAGACAGTGCATTACGCCCGTAAAATGGCGCTTGTAACGCTTTTTCCGCCCCTTACGCTTGTCACCTCGGCGGCGCTGGGGTATCAGTGCAGGCGTCCGAAAACCTGACCCCTGCGGAACCGCCCATGACTGTTGAAGTACTTGCGCACCGAGCCGATCCGAACAACAAACCTGCCGGCCGGATTCGGCAGAAAAACGAAGAGGCGATCATCAAGGCCGCCGAGGAAGAGTTCGCCCGCCACGGCTTCAAAGGCACCAGCATGAACACCATCGCGCAGAACGTTGGCCTGCCCAAGGCCAACCTGCACTACTACTTCAGCAACAAGCTGGGGCTGTATCAGGCGGTGCTGGTGAACATCCTTGAGCTGTGGGACAACACCTTCAACAACCTGACCGTGGACGACGACCCAGCCGAGGCGCTGGCTGCGTATATCCGCGCCAAGATGGAATTCTCCCGCCGTCACCCGAAAGCTTCGCGCATCTATGCCATGGAAGTGATCAGCGGTGGCGAGCACCTTTCACAGATGCTCAATCAGGATTACCAAGCCTGGTTCCGTGGCCGCGCTGCGGTGTTCGCCGCCTGGAGCGCGGCCGGCAAGATGGACCCTGTGGACCCGGTGCACCTGATCTTCCTGCTGTGGAGCAGCACCCAGCATTACGCCGACTTTGCTTCGCAGATCTGCCGCGTCACCGGCCGCTCGCGCCTGGTAAAAGCCGATTACGAAGAAGCCGCCGAACAACTGATCGCCATCATCCTCAAAGGCTGCGGCCTGACTCCGCCTGCCAAAGACGTCTGATGCCCTTCACCCTGCTCGGCCCTTGCGAGTACCGCGAGGAGATTCGCAAAAGCCGCTTTATCACCCTCGCCGCGCCGGTTGCCAGCGCGGCCGAGGCGCTGGCGTTTATCACCGCGCACAGCGATGCCAGCGCCAGCCATAACTGCTGGGCCTGGAAGGTAGGGGCGCAATACCGTTTCAGTGACGACGGCGAACCCGGCGGCACCGCAGGCCGGCCAATCCTCGCTGCCATCGAAGCCCAGGAGATGGACCAGGTGGCGGTGCTGGTAGTCCGCTTTTACGGCGGCATCCAGTTAGGCACCGGTGGCCTGGCACGCGCCTATGGCGGCAGCGCCAATAAGTGTCTGCAAAGTGCCCCGCGCCGCGAGCTGATCGCCCGCGAGTCTTATCACTGCCATTGCCTGTTTGCCGAACTGCCACTGCTCAAGGCGCGCTTGGCAGAACTCGACTGCCTGCTGGAGAACGAAAGCTACGACGCCACCGGAGCCGAATTGCACCTGGCCCTCCCCGCGTCCCGCGCGGCCGAACTGCAACGGCTGCTGGCGGATATCAGCCGTGGACGCATTGCGTTGCAGCCGCTGTAGAGCCAGTCGCGGCTAAAGCCCCTCCCACAAGTAGCGCATCGCCCTACCGATTCGGCGAAATCCTGTCCTAGCGGTTAAACTTTGTCGCGACCCCGCCTGATAACGAGATCTGACCATGTACGACTGGCTCAATGCCCTGCCCAAGGCCGAACTGCACCTGCACATTGAGGGCTCGCTGGAGCCCGAGTTGCTGTTTGCCCTGGCCGAGCGCAACAAGATCAAACTGCCCTGGAATGACGTTGAAGCGCTGCGCAGCGCTTATGCCTTCAACAACCTGCAGGAATTTCTCGACCTGTATTACGCCGGTGCCGATGTACTGCGCACCGAGCAGGACTTTTACGACCTGACCTGGGCCTACCTGCAAAAGTGCAAGGCGCAGAACGTCATCCACACCGAGCCGTTCTTCGACCCGCAGACCCACACCGACCGTGGCATTCCCTTCGAGGTGGTGCTGCGCGGGATCAAGCAGGCGCTGGTCAATGGCGAGAAACAACTGGGCATCAGCCACGGTTTGATCCTGAGCTTTCTGCGCCATCTGTCCGAGGAAGAAGCCTTCAAGACCCTGGAGCAGGCCAGGCCGTTTCGCGATGCGTTTATCGCCGTCGGCCTGGACAGCTCGGAGATGGGCCACCCGCCGCGCAAGTTCCAGCGCGTGTTCGACAAGGCACGCAGCGAGGGTTACCTGACTGTCGCTCACGCGGGCGAGGAAGGCCCGCCCGAATACATCTGGGAAGCCCTGGACCTGTTGAAGATCGAGCGCATCGACCACGGCGTGCGCGCCATCGAAGACGAGCGCCTGATGCAGCGCATCATCGATGAGCAGATCCCGCTGACCGTCTGCCCGCTGTCCAACACCAAGCTCTGCGTGTTCGACGACATGCGCCAGCACAACATCCTGCAGATGCTCGAACGCGGGGTGAAGGTGACGGTGAACTCGGACGACCCGGCCTACTTTGGCGGCTACGTCACTGAGAACTTCGCGGCTCTGTATGACAGCCTGAACATGACCCAGGAACAGGCCAAGCGCCTGGCGCAGAACAGCCTGGATGCACGATTGGTCTGAGGCTGAAAGTCGCCGCTAAAGCGCCTCCCACAGCGCATACACTCTGTGGGAGGGGCTTTAGCCGCGACAGATATAAACCTTAGTGATCCAGCTTGCGCCGCTTGCCGGTGACCATCGACAGCGGCAGGTTTTCTTTCAGGCGGTAGCTTTCAAACAGCGCCGCTGCGATGTGCAGGCCCACCAGGGCCATCAGCCCATCGGCGCAGAATTCATGGATCTGCAACGGCAGATCAGCGCCCCAGAAGTAATCGACCTCCTCCATCAGAAAGCCGGTCACGCCCAGGCCGAGCATCAGCAGCATCATGCCGATCATCACCAGGCCGCCCAGCGGGGAATGCCCCATGCGGTGGTAATCACGCCCGCTGAATAATGCCCGTAGGTGTTCGGCCAGGCGCGCCCGGGTCGGCCAGAAGTCCGCCCAGCGCGCTGCCGGTGTACCGATAAAACCCCACACCAGGCGAATCGCCAACCAGGCCACGGCGTAGTAACCGAACCAGCGGTGCCAGTTCTCGCCCTCTTCGGTGAAGAAGTAATTGGCCAGGAAAGCGCTCGCCAGAGACCAGTGGAACAGCCTGACCAGCGGGTCCCACAGGCGTGTGGTGGCAGTGTTCATCAGCCTTCAACACCGCCTTTGATGGCCTTGCCAGTGACCGGATCGAAGTAGATTTCGACCTTCTTGCCTTCTTTGTTGAAGCCGTAGATTTCGTAGCAGTTGCCGCCGGTCACTTTGAACTTCTTGATCTCGTAGCCCTGGGCTTTTAGGTCAGCCTGGAATTTGTCCTGATCCTGCCACTGCGCCTTGTCGGCGGTGGTGCATTGGGTGGCGGCGAAGGTCAGCGGGCTGGCCAGAACCAGAGACAACAGAAGCAGTTTGCGCATGATGAAGTCCTCGTAATGCAGGGGAAGTTGTGTGTCTGCGAGGACTACTTTCGCGCTTGAACCTTAAGGCTGTATTAGCCCGCACAAATTCATCGCGCGGATGTGGGAGGGGCTTTAGCGCGACTCAAAAAGCTCGCGGCTAAAGCCCTTCCCACAACTGGACACATCAGAAGTCGAAATCGACCTTGGCCCAGAGGGTGCGGCCTGGCTCGTCGATACGGCTTTCGGCCGGGAAGCCGAAACCGGCATCACCGCCCAGGTTGAGGTGCTCGGCGTATTGCTTGTCGAGCAGGTTATCCACCCCGGCGCTGAGCTTGACCTGCTCGCTGACGCGGTAGGCGCCATTGAGCGAGAGCACGCCGAAACCGGCGCTGTCGCCAAAGTCCTGCCCCACCACATTGCCGCGTCCATCTGCGATGCGGCCCTGGCCATCGACCACTCGCCACAGCGCGCCGACGCTCCAGTCATCACGCTGATAGGTCAGGCCCAGGCGTGCTTCCAGCGGCGGCATCTGCGGCAGCGCTTCGCCGTCACTGCTGTTCTTGCCCCAGGCATAGGCCAGGGTGGCATCGGTTTTCCAGTTGCTCGTCAGGTCATACGCCACCCCCAACTCGCCGCCCATGATTCGCGCATCGACGTTGTCGGCCTGGGTGCTCATGCCGCGGTAGTCAAACAGGATGTAGTCACGCACCTGGCCGACATAAGCCGAGGCCCAGGCCTGCAGGGCGTCACCATTGTACTGGATACCGACATCCAGCTGGGTGGTCTTCTCCGGCTGGATGCCGTCGAAGGCATTGTCTGCGCCAGCCGGCCCATTGAGCCCGGCGGAGAACAACTCCCAGTAATCGGGGAAGCGCTGCACATGGCCGATGCCGGCATAGACGGTGGTCGGCGAGCCGGACAGGTCATGCTCGTAGCGCACAAAGCCGCTCGGTAGGGTATCGGCGCGAGTCTCGCCCGCCGTCGGGTTGGGTGTGGTCATGCCCATCATGTTGCTGAAGTTTGGCCGGTAATCCTTGGCCGAGGCGCGATCCAGGCGTGCGCCGGAGATCAGCCGGTCACGCTCGGCCAGACGCCAGGTGGCTTCGGCGAACATGCCGTAGTTGTGCATCAGTGCGTCCTTGTCCCAGGGGAAGCGATCAGCATCGACATAGGGCATGCCCATCATGCCGCCGCCGGAACTGCGCTGGCGGTGTTCGCTGCGCTGCGCATCGACGCCGGTGATCAGCTCGACCTCCTGCCACTGCCAGGTGGCGGCCAGACGCGCGCCCAGGGTGCGGCGATCCACCTGGGCGGCCATCGGACCAGGCATCATGCTGTTTGGATCGGGCATGCGCAGGCGGAAGTTGTCCATGATGTGGTCGGCGTAGTTGTAGTAGACCTTGGCCTCGACCTTATCCAGCACACCGCCGAGGTTGCTGCGCTCCATGCGCAGGCCCAGGCTTTCACGCTGGAACTGGGTACCGTCCATGCCACGGCCACCATAGCGCGCCTCGCCATCGCCACGACCGGCTGTGAGTTCAATCAGCGTATCGGCATCGGGCGTCCAACCCAGGGCCACGTCGCCGTTCCATTTGTCCCAACGCGAGGGGATGGTGTCGCCGTTACCGTTGTCGTAATCGTCCGAGTGCGAGCGGTTACCGGTCACCCGCAGGTAACCCTGCTCGCCGCCCACAGCACCATCCAGAGTCTGGTCGAAACGGCCGTTGGAGCCCGCCAGCACGCTGGCATGCAGACGCGCGCCCAGTTCGCCGAAACGCTCCGGCTCACGCTCAAAGCGCACCACACCGGCCGAGGCACCTGGGCCCCAGATCACCGTTTGCGGGCCTTTGCTCACGGTCAGCCGGTCAAAGGTTTCCGGCGAGATATACGAGCTGGGCGCATCCATCCGGCCCGGGCAGGCTCCGAGCATCTGCCCGCCGTCGGTAAGCAGCAGCAAGCGCGAGCCGAACATGCCGCGCAGCACCGGATCACTGTTGCTGCCGCCGCTGCGAATCGCGGAAAAACCGGGGATGGTCTTTAGGTAATCGGCGGCGTCACTGGCCGGCACCGGCTGGCGCGGGTCCTTGGGGTCGGCCACCACAGTCAGTGGCGAGCTTTGCTGCACAGCGGTGACCACCGAGGGCGGCAATTGCAGCGCTGGCTGCTCCGGGTCGTGTTCAGTGGGTTGCGCGGCATGCGCCTGAGCGGCCAACAGCAAGCCGACGCACAGCGGCGCGAGACGAAAAGGTGCAGCGCTGATCAAAAGCGAACGAGTAGACATAGGTATTCCAGAATCGAGACAAAACCAGGAAATGGCCGATGCCGCTCAACGGCACCAGCACAGGCAACAGGGCAATGGCGATCAGGAATAGGCAGGCGGTGCGCGGCTGCGCGAACCGGGGAAAATGGCCGAGCGGGCAACCCCGCTGCGCACCGGCGCGATATGCCGATCCGCAGTCGCAACGGCTGTCAGGCCTAACGTCGGGCTGGCACAGCCGGTGGCCGGGCTGTTGAGCAACAGAGTGCAATAACCGCACTTGGCCCACAGCGCGTCGTGATCCAGTGGGCTGTCATGGCTACCGGCATGCTCCCCACAAGCCAGTTCCGTCAGCCAGGCCGGTTCGGCAGGCTGACTGAGCTGCGACCCCAACGGCCCGAGACTGAGCAACAGCATGGCCAACAGGGCCAGCCAGCTTGCGCGGTAATGGGCGGTGAAGGAGCGTTCAGGGGGCATCACGACAACTCAATAATTGCGCGCCGAGTATGGGTAATGGCCGGCGCAGAACGGCTGATGCAGATCAATCTGCGTAACGTGCAACCGCCCTGCGGCATCGCCGCAGGACGCTGCTCGACTCAGTGCGCGTGGCCTTCACCGTGGGCCTTTTCAGCTTCAGGCGCATCCTTGTGCACGGCAATGTCCACATCGACCTTGCCGGCCTTCTCGAAGGTAAGGGTCAGCGGGAAGCGCTCGCCGTCCTTGGCCTGCTGTTTCAGGTTGAACAGCATGACGTGGTAGCCCATCGGTTCGAACTTCACCTCGCCACCGGCAGGAATGGCCACGCTCTGTACCTGCTGCATCTTCATCAGGCCATCGGCGTGAATATGCTCGTGCAGCTCGGCCTTGCCTGCCACTGGGGTGCTGACGCTGAGCAGGCGGTCGGCTTCGGCGCCCTTGTTGTGCACCACGAAATAGGCCGCAGCGGTGGGTGCTACGGCCGGCATTTCCCGCGACCAAGGGTGGGCGATGTGCAATTCACCAGCGGTGTATTCGTGGGCACTGGCGAACAGGCTCGGGCTCAGCAGCACGGCGATCAGCAGGGTCTTTTTCAGCAGCATGGTATTCCTCCAAAGGTGGACTGGCTGTCCATAACAAATGTTGTAACGCGAAGCCTTGGCGCGGACCAAGCCCGCGCCGGTTATTCCATTCAGCCGTTGACCAGGCGCTGCTTAGGCAGGCGCGAGAGCAGCAGCCAATCCAACGCCCAGATCAGCAGCAGGGACGCGCCCACCAGCGGGAAGGCCGCGCCGAGCAGGCCCATGATCACAATTGCGGTTTTCCAACGTGGCAGGTCGTGGCGTAGCGGCGGCACGCCGAGCTTGCCGCTCGGCCGGCGTTGCCACCACATGATCAGGCCGCTGATCGCGCTCAGCAGCACCAGCAGGCAGACCGCGAACATCAGCAACTGGTTTACCAGGCCGAACAGCTTGCCCTCATGCAGCATGACCCCGGTTTCCACGGTTTTCGCCACCACGCCGTAATCCTTCCAGCGCACGTCGGCGAGCACTGCACCGCTGTACTGATCAATATGCAGGGTGGCGTCGTTACGGGGGTCGGCGGCGAACAGGGCGATGCTGTAGACCCCGGTTTCACCTTTCGGCAGGGTGATGCTGTAACCCGGCTGTACGCCACGCTCGGCCGCGGTGTCGACCACGTACTGCAGCAGGTTGGCCGGGGCGGCAGGCGTCTCGGCAGTGGCATGGCCGTTATGCGCGGCATGTGGATCGGAGGCCGGCAGCGGCGTGGTTTCCACGGCCCAGGCCACGGTCTGCTGGCTGCTGGTGTTGAGGCTGCCGGTGAGCTTGCCGGACTGCGGCACGTCGTCCCACATCGCGGCCGGGAAGTGGTTCCAGGCGCCGGCAAACTGTGCCCCCCAGAAGCCGGTCCAGGTCATGCCAGTGAGCAGCATAAACAGCAACAGCAGCGAGCCCCAGAACCCGGTGACCGCATGCAAGTCACGCCACAGCAAACGCCCACGGGCACTCAGCCTTGGCCACAGCACGCCCGCACCGGAACGCCCGCGCGGCCACCACAGGTACAGGCCGGAGACCACCAGCACGATGCCCCAGCCGGCGGCCAGTTCGATCAACCGATCGCCCAAGGTGCCGACCATCAGATCACCATGCAGCTGACGGGCGATGGCCTGCAGATTGAGCTGCGCATCCTGGCTGCCGAGAATCCTGGCGCTGTAGGGGTCAACAAACACATTAAGGCTCTGGCCCTCAGCCTCCAGCACAAACTGCGCACTGCGCTCGGCGTTCAGCGGCGGCAGGTACTGGCTGATGCTCGCCTGCGGATACGCCTGGCGCACCAACGCCAACTGCTGATCCGCCGAGATCGCCTGCTCGGCAGGCGTGACCTGCAGCAGCTCGGCATACATCAGCTGGTCAAGTTGTGGCTTGAACAGGTAGATGATGCCGGTGACCGAGAGCAGGATCAGAAACGGAATCACAAACAGCCCGGCATAGAAATGCCAGCGCCAGGCCAGGTTGTAGAACGAGACTTTATTCATCCCCAGCTCCTCGCAGGCTCATCAACGAGGTGCGCCGGCCGCTGTTCAGCGGTGTTTGCAGGCATTGTTGCGCACGGCGAAAAACGCCTGCACGGACAGATGTATAACCCATGGACTTCCCCAATTTCGGTTTATCGGGTGCCACCTGGACAAGGCCTCAGGCACCGATAAGCGCAATTTTTATCTGCGTTCAGGTAATGCACGCTGGCCATGACGTGGCCACGAGAACAACTCAAACCAGAGCAGGGGATGCGCGGGGATTGGCCGAGGGCCAGAGGTAGCGAACAGGTCGCGGGGTGAAGAAGAACGTCAGCAGGGGCGCGCGACTGGGGGCCAACAGGCCCAGCAGGCCGAAGAACGCCGCCAGGATAATCGCGCTGAAGGTGGAACTCAGGGAACAGCCGGAACCGGTGGCAGGATTGGGTGCCACCACACCGGAGCCTTCCAGATCCGCGCCGGCACCGAAGTTGCCCTCAAAGGAGCAGTACTGGCTGCTCAAGCCGCTGAGCTGCAGGCCGGCCATCTGCCCGTGACCGATACTGCAGGCGAACGCACTGAACAGAACGCTGAAATACAGCATCCAGGCCAGCAGGCGACGGTCAGTACGGGTCATTTTCATGGGGCGCGACTCTAGCATTGCTCCGGGGCGCATATAACAAAGCGGCACTGCGATGGATTGCCGCAGCGCGCTGGCGGCAATCTTAGCAGACCGTTGGAAAATGTTGGCGAGGACGCCGAGACAAGGCAAAAACAAGCGAGGAAGCGGAATGTACGAGCTGTACCTGAGCATTCCGAGTCTGTTTTTAACGCAGTATCGGCGACGTAGGTAGTTTTCCAACGGTCTGCTAGTTCGGCCAGGGTGCTTGCGCCAACAACTCCGCGCAGCGTGCTTGTACGAACTCACGCAGCAAGAGCACCGGTTTGCTCAGTTGTGCGCGATGCGCGCAGATCAGGTTGAGCGGTGTCGGCTCACCGCGCAGCTCAGGTAGCAGCACCTGGAGCCGTCCGGCACCTACATCACCGGCCACATCCAGCCAGGATTTGTAGACCAGCCCGGCACCGCTGACCGCCCAGCGCCGCACCACGTCGGCATCGTCACTGACCCGGTCGCCCTTGACGCTGATGCCCTGCTCGCGCTTGCCATCGCTGAAGCGCCAGCGGTCATGCAGCCGCCCGCCGAGCATATAGAGCAGGCAGTTGTGCTCGATCAGTTCATCGACCGTTTGCGGCGTTCCGTGCTTATGCAGGTAGTGCGGTGCGGCGCACAGCACGCGGCGGTTGGACGCGGCCACTGGCAAGGCGACCAGGCTGGAGTCCTCTGGTGCGCCGTAGCGCAGGGCAATATCCACTGGCTCGCGAAACAGATCGGCCACGCGATCGCCCAGCAGCAGACGCAGCTGCACGTGCGGATGCGCCTGCTGAAATTCATCCAGCCAGGGCAGCAAGGTATTGCGGCCGAAATCCGAAGGGGCAGACAGCTGCAACGGCCCGCTGATACCGACTTTGCTGCCGGCCAGTTGCTGCCGGCCATCATCCAGACTCTGCAAGGCCAGGCGCGCATGGCCGAGAAACAGCTCGCCCTCGGGTGTCAGGCGCAGGCTGCGGGTGGAGCGGCTGAACAGCCGTGCTTCCAGTTGCTGCTCCAGGCGTTTGAGCGCGGCGCTGGCCACCGCCGGGGAAATATCCAGACGCCGCGCGGCCGCCGACAGATTGCCCAGGTCAGCGGTGGTGACAAACAACTGCAGGTCATCAAAACGCAGCATGGCGACTCATTTTCAAAAAAGTATTGAAAGAGACTCTAGTAGCCGCCGGTTTTTCTCGTCAATCAAATAACCGAGCATGTGCAGCACTTGAACCGGAGTCCACCATGACCACGCCATTGACCTTGATTGCCACCCTCACCGCGCGCCCCGGCCATGCCGAGGCGGTTGAAGTCGGTCTGCGCCAGCTGGTGCCGCCCAGCCAGGCCGAAGCCGGTTGCCTGCAATACAACCTGCATCGCCATCAGGAGCACCCCAACCGATTCATCATGGTTGAGCAATGGCAGGACGCCGCCGCTCTCAGCGCACACCAGCAGACCGCCCACTTTCTGCACTTCGGCGAAACCTGCGGCAACTTGCTGGAACAGGTCGATCATCAACTGATGCAACGCATTGTCTAAGGAGCACTTCATGAAAGCTGTCGCCTATTACCACTCCCTGCCCGCCGACCACGCCGACGCCCTGCAGGATGTTGACCTGCCGACTCCAACCCCCGGTCCGCGCGATCTGCTGGTCGAGGTCAAGGCCATTTCAGTCAACCCGGTGGATACCAAAATCCGCCGTAACGTCGCCCCAACCGACGGCGACGCCAAGGTGCTGGGCTGGGATGCCAGCGGTATCGTCAAAGCGGTGGGCAGCGAAGTCAGCCTGTTCCAGCCGGGCGACCGGGTGTATTACGCCGGGGCGATCAACCGTGCCGGGGCCAACAGCGAACTGCACGTGGTGGATGAGCGCATCGTCGGGCATATGCCCAACAGCCTGCCATTTGCCGAAGCCGCCGCCCTGCCGCTGACCGCGATCACCGCCTGGGAACTGCTCTTCGAGCGCCTGCAGATCACCCAGGGCAACGCCGATCAGGGCCAGAGCCTGCTGATCGTCGGCGCTGCCGGTGGCGTCGGTTCGGTGCTGGTGCAGCTGGCCCGTCAACTGACCGGTCTGACCGTGATCGGCACCGCCTCCCGTCCGGAAACCCAAGCCTGGGTTCGCGAACTGGGCGCGCACCATGTGATCGACCATCGTCAGCCACTGAGTGAAGAGCTGAAACGCATCGGTATCAATCAGGTGACTCACGTCGCCAGCCTGACCCAGACCGATCAGCACTTCGCTCAACTGGTTGAAGCCCTGGCACCGCAAGGCCGTCTGGCATTGATCGATGACCCGGAGCAGCCACTGGACATCATGCAGCTCAAGCGCAAAAGCCTGTCGCTGCACTGGGAGCTGATGTTTACCCGCTCGCTGTTCGAGACCGCCGACATGATCGAGCAGCATCACCTGCTCAATCGGGTGGCCGAACTGGTGGATGCCGGCACCCTGCGCACGACCCTGGGTGAGCATTTCGGCAGCATCAATGCCGCCAACCTGCGCCGCGCCCATGCCCTGTTGGAGAGCGGTACAGCCAAGGGCAAGATCGTTCTCGAGGGGTTCTAGCCTCGCCGTAATGACGGCGGTTCAGCAGGCTGCTTTTTCACAGCCCGACCTGCATTAGACCAAGGGCCAGCTAGACTCACAGCAGCGCCTGCTGCAGTGTGCTGGCCCCATTCTCCTCGATCTATTTAGCCATTGGCGGTAAGGGATGCGACCCGATCTTCAAGGCTCACTGCGCCTGGCCGGCGTATATACCCTGTTCAGTTCGCTGTGGATCTTCGGCAGCGATTACCTGCTGTATGCGCTGATCAGAAACGAAACGTTGCTGACTGAACTACAAACCGTCAAAGGTCTTGTGTTTGTGCTGCTCAGTACCGGGCTGATTTTTTTCGTCAGCTACCGTGACCGCCAGGCGCAGAGCCAGTTGCTGGCCGAACTCACACACAGCAGCCAGTTACTCAAGCAGGCCCAGCGCAATGCCGCGCTCGGCAGCTGGGAATACCGCGACGGCTTTCACTGGAGCCCGGAGGCCCTGAGCCTGCTCGGGCGCAGCGCAGATGATGCGCAGGGCAGCCTGGAGCAACTGCTGAGCTGGCTGCATCCAGCCGACCGTGCCGCTGCCCAGCGTGCCATGCAGGCCCTGTTACAAGAGCAAATCAGCCTGAGTGTCAGCGCCCGCCTATTGCAGCCCAATCAGCCACAGAGCACCTGGCTGATGCTGCGCGGTGAGTTCGACAGCAGCGGCAAGATCCTCGGCACCCTGCAGAACATCAGCACGCAAAAACGCGATGAAAGCGCCCTGCGTGAGAGTGAACAGCGCTTTCGCCAACTGTTCGAACAGACCCCGCGTATTGCCGTGCAGGGCTACGACCGCGAACGCCGGGTGATTTACTGGAACCAGGCCAGCACCCAGCTCTATGGCTATGCCGTGCACGAGGTCATGGGGCGCCGCCTGGAAGAGTTGATTGTGCCGCCCCAGTCGCGCAGCAAGGTCGTCAGCAACATCACCCTGTGGCAACTCGGCGGGCCGCCCATTGCGGCGGCGGAAATCCAGCTACAGCACAAGGACGGCAGCCTGGTCTGGGTCTATTCCAGTCACCTGATGCTGCGCAACAGTCTCGATCAGCTGGAGCTTTACTGCGTCGATATCGACCTGACCGAACAGAAGAAGACGGACAGCGAATTGCAGGTCAGCGAAAGTCGTTACCGCTCCCTGGTGGAGCACCTGGGCGATGCGATTTTCATCACCAACAACGCCGACCAGCTGAGTTTCCTCAACCCGGCCTGGGAGCAGATCAGCGGCTATGCGCTGCATGAAAGCCTCGGTAGCCCGCTGCAACGCTTTATGCCAGAGCTGGGTCAGGTGCCGCTGAACCAGCAGTTACAGGCGCTACGCAAGGGTGAGCTGGACAACCTGCGCCTGGAGTGTCAGCTGCTGACGCGTGGCGGTCAGGTGCGCCGGGTCGAGTTGCAGCTCAACTTCAGCCCGCTGGAACAGGGCCTGCACGGCAGCCTGCGCGATGTGCATGAACGCCACCAGGCGCAACAACTGCAACAGGCGCGCAACGCCGTACTCGATGAGCTGCTGGGGCTGCATCCGCTGCACAGCATCCTGGCCGGCATCACCCGCCGCCTGGAAAGCCTGCAACCGCAGATGCGCGTCTCCATCATGCTGCTCGACGAGCATCAGCGCCTGCATATCGGTGCCGCGCCGAGCCTGCCGGAAGCCTATAGCCAGGCCATCGACGGCATCCCGGCAGAGCTGGAAGTCGGCTCCTGCGGGCATGCTGCCAGCAGTGGCGAGTTGGTGATTGCCGAAGACCTCAGCCAACACCCCTACTGGAAAGATTACCGGGCTCACGCCCTGGCTTCGGGGCTGCGGGCCTGCTGGTCGCTACCGTTCAAGGATGACAACGGCCAGGTGCTGGGCACCTTTGGCATCTACTACCCGCAACCGACGCGCCCTAGCGCTGCCGACATTGCCCTGGTCACAGAATTCACCCGCCTGGCCGGCCTGGCCGTGCAGTTCAGCGCCACCACGGTGAGCTGATCAGACCAACGGCGCGGCAGCCGTCATTGAATTGTTACAGGTCAATGAAAGTTCATAGTGAGCGACTAGACTGCCTTCTCTTGCAGAGGAGATTGGCTATGGACGTCATGATCAAACCGGTAAAAACCGCCGCAGGTAGTGGCTGGCAGGTCTGCCTGGGCAAGCAGAGCGTCACCTTCCGCAGTGAAAGCGAGGCCCGCCAGTTTGTCAGCACCTTGCAGGCACGCCTCAACGCTCCGCATGTGTTGCCCACCCTACGCCAGCGCGCAGCCGGCTAGCGCTGGGTGGCGGCTTCGGCCCAACGGGTGAACAGCGAGAAGCCCACCACCAGCAGGCCACAGCTGAAAATCACCACCGCAACCGGCCAGGCCGTGCCGTCATGCAGGACACCGACCATGGCCGCAGCGCTGGCCGCGATGACGAACTGCAAGCTGCCCAGCAGCGCCGAAGCGCTGCCCGCATGGCTGCCCTGCCCGGCCATGGCGCAGGCCGATGCATTGGGCAGCAGAATCCCCAGGCAGGCAATGCAGCCAAACAGCGGAATCAGTAACGGCCACAAGGCCTGCGGCTTGGCCAACGCCACCAGCAGCAGAGCCAGGCCGCAGGCCAGGTAGAACCACACGGTCTTGCCCAGCCAGTACGCCGGCCCGTGCCGCGCTACCAGCCAGGCATTGAGTTGCGCCACCAGAATAAAGCCCAGGGCATTGCTGCCGAACAGCCAGCCATAGTGCTCGGCGGGAACGCCATACAACTCAATAAATACAAAGGGTGAGCCGGCGATGTAGGCAAACATACCGGCAATCGCGCAGCCGCCTGTCAGGGCGTAACCGAGAAACGGCAGGTCGGCGAGCAGCCGTTTGTACTCGCCCAATGCGCCGCGCAAGGGTGCGGGCGGTGCATCCTTGGCCAGGGTTTCCGGCAGCCACTTGGCCACCGCCAGCAGGCAGATAAAGCTGAACAGCGTCAGGCTGATAAAAATCGACGGCCAGCCCAGCGTACTGAGCAGCAGCCCACCACCCAGCGGCGCAAGAATCGGCGCCAGGCCCATCACCAGCATCAGTTGGGAAAACACCTTGGCTGAGCGGATCGGGTCACACAGATCACGTACCACGGCCCGCGAAATCACCATCCCGGCACAGCCACCCAGCGCCTGGACAAAGCGCGCTGCAATCAACCACTCCAGGCTTGGTGCCAAGGCGCAGGCCAAGGACGCCAGGCTGAACAGCAAAACCCCGACCAGCAGCGGTTTACGCCGACCAAAGCGATCAGCCAGCGGACCGTACGCCAGTTGGCCGATGGCTAGACCGACAAAGTAGGCCGCCAGCGACAGCTGCACATGCTCGACATCCGTGGCAAACACCCGCGCCAGGGTCGGAAAGCTCGGCAGGTAGAAATCGATCGCCAACGGCGCAAAGGCGCTCAGGGCGCCGAGGATCAACAGAATTCGTAAAGGCATGGGTATCCAGATAAGTCAGAACAGCAGAGCCATAGGTGCCCGTGCATGCACGCGGGGATTCACAGCTGGTCGCGCGAGCCCGACAGCTGGTCGGGGCTCGCGCTGCACGCCCATCGAAGGGCAGAGGTCAAACCGCGCTGTCGGCCTGCTTGCGGCCTTTGCCAAGCTTGGCCGCCAACGACTCCACCAGCAGGTAGAACATCGGAATCATGAAGATCGCCAGGAAGGTCGCCGCCAGCATGCCGCCGATCACCCCAGTACCAATCGAGTGACGGCTGGCCGAACCGGCACCGGAGCTGATCGCCAACGGCACAACCCCCAGGATAAAGGCCAGCGAGGTCATGATGATCGGCCGGAAGCGCAGGCGCGCCGCCTCCAATGCCGACTCGAAGATGCCCATGCCTTGTTGACGGCAGAGCACGGCGAACTCGACGATCAGAATGGCGTTCTTCGCCGCCAGACCGATCAGGGTAACCAGACCGACCTGGAAGTACAGGTCGTTCTCGATGCCGCGCAGCCACACCGCGAGAATCGCCCCGAACACCGCAAACGGCACGGCGGTGACCACCGCCAACGGCAGGGTCCAGCGCTCGTACTGCGCCGCCAGGATCAGGAACACCATGATCAGGCCGAAGATAAAGGCACTGCTACCCGAACCCTGGGTGGCAATTTCCTGGAAGGCTGAGCCGGTCCAGCCGATGCTGTAATCACTGCCCAGCACTTCGTTTGCCACTTCCTGAATCGCACTCAGGGCCTGACCCGAACTGTAGCCAGGCGCCGGGCCACCGAGGATTTTCGCCGCCGGGTAGACGTTGAAGCGGGCATAAGTGTCCGGCCCGAGGATGCGCTCGACCTTGACCAGGCTGGCCAGCGACACCAGTTCACCGCTGGCGGCACGCACATAAACCTGAGACAGATCCTCCGGTTTGCTACGGAACTCCGCTTCGGCCTGCAGGCTGACTTGGAAAGTACGGCCATACAGGCTGAAATCGTTGACGTAGTAACTGCCGAAGGTGGCCTGCATGGCGGTGAACACATCGTTCACCGGCACGCCAAGGGCACGCGCCTTGGTGCGGTCCAGGTTGATAAAGTACTGCGGCACGTTGGCGCTGAAGGTGCTCTGCACCCCCGCCAGCTCCGGACGTTTCGCGGCGGCGGCGAGGAAGGCCTGAACTTTGCTCGCCAACTGCGCCGTGGTGCCGCCACTGCGGTCCTGAATAAAGCCCTCAAAACCACCCGTGGTGCTCATGCCAGTGATCGGCGGTGGGTTGAAGCTGAGTACCACGCCATCCTTCTGCGCAGCGCCCATGCCCATGAACTGGCCAGTGAGGTTGCGCGCATCCAGCTCGGGGGTGGTGCGCTCGCTCCAGTCTTTCAGCGGCACGAACGACACCCCGGCATTGCTGCGGGTACCGAAGGTCAGCACGTCGAAACCGGCAAAGGTCACCACATCCTGCACCGCCGGATGCTTCATCAGTTGCTGGGTCACGTCACCGGTCAGCTTCTCGGTGCGAGTCAGCGAGGCCGCAGGCGGCAGGAAGTAGGCATTGATCACATAGCCCTGGTCTTCACTGGGCACCAGGGAGCTAGGCACGCGGTTGAACAGCAGCACCATCACCGCAATCATCGCGCCGAACAGCAGCAGACCGACCGCTGAACGCTTGAGGAAGAAGCGCACGCCGGCGGTGTAGCCGCTGGTGAATTTATCGAAAACCCGGTTGAAGGCACGGAACGGCGCCGCCGGCTCGTGGTGCCCAGGTTTGAGCAGCAAAGCGCAGAGCGCCGGGCTCAAGGTCAGGGCGACAATGCCGGAGATCACCACCGACACGGCAATGGTGATGGCGAACTGTTTATACATCTCCCCGGCCAGGCCGCCGAGGAAGCCCACGGGCACGAACACCGCGCAGAGCACCAGGACGATGGCGATGATCGGCCCGGTGACTTCTTCCATGGCCTTGATGGTCGCCTCACGCGGGCCGATCTTGTCGGTGGCCATGACCCGCTCGACGTTCTCGATCACCACAATTGCATCGTCCACCACGATGCCGATGGCCAGCACCATGCCGAACAGGGTCAGCAGATTGATCGAAAAACCGAGCATGTACATCCCGGCGAAGGTGCCGACCAGCGAAACCGGAATGGCCAGCACCGGAATCAGCGTGGCGCGCCAGTTCTGCAGGAAGATAAACACCACCAGCACCACCAGCACCAGGGCTTCGAAGAAGGTGTGGATCACCTCGGTGATCGATACCTGGACGAATTTGGTGGTGTCATACGGCACCTTGTAAGTCATTCCGCTGGGGAAGTTCTTCGACAACCGCTCCAGGGTCTTGCTCACGGCCGCTGCGGTATCCAGAGCATTCGCGCCGGGCTGCAGATACACGCCGAAGGCCGCGTTCTGCTGACCGTTGAGCGAGGTCATCAGCGAGTAGTCCTGCGCCCCCAGTTCGATTCGCGCGACGTCCTTGAGCAACAGGCTGGCACCGGTTTCATCGGTACGCAGAATGACGTTTTCGAACTCTTTCGGGTCGGTGAAACGGCCCTGAGTGGTGACCGTGTAGGTGAAGTCCTGCTCCTGCTTGAGCGGCTGCTGGCCAAAGCTGCCGGCGGCAAACTGCGAGTTCTGCTCACGGATCGAGCTGACCACATCGCTGGGCGTCAGGTTGTACTGCGCCAGCTTGTCCGGGCGCAGCCAGATGCGCATGGAATAGTCTTTTGAACCGAACTGGCTGACATCACCCACGCCTGGCAGGCGCTTGAGCTCGTCGATCACGTTGATCAGCGCGTAGTTGCTGATGTACACAGGGTCACGCGAGCCATCCGGCGAGTACAGGGTGACCACCTGAAGAATGTCCGAGGACTTCTTCTGCACCTTGACGCCCTGCCGACGCACTTCTTCCGGCAGTTTGGCCAGGGCAGCCTGCACCCGGTTATTGACGTCGATGGTGGCCTGGTCGGGGTCACGCCCCACCTCGAAGTACACCGACAGGCTCATCACGTTGCCGCCGGAGTTGGACTGCTGGTAGATCATCCCTTCCACGCCGTTGATCGACTGCTCCAACGGCGCGGCTACGGTTTCGGCAATCACCTGGGCGCTGGCACCGGCATAGCTGGCGCTGACCGACACCTGTGGTGGCAGAATCTGTGGGTACTGGGCGATCGGCAGCGTGCGCATGGCCATCAGGCCCGCCAGCACGATGATGATCGAGATGACCGCGGCAAAGACCGGGCGGTCGATAAAGAAGCGTGAGATCACCTGAGGCGCTCCTTAGGATTGGCTGGCGGCTGGGGCGGCAACTTTGACCGGCGTGTCCGGGCGCACTTTGGGCAGGCCCTCGACGATCACCCGATCACCGGCACTGATTCCGGAAACAATCACCCAGCGGCCCTTGGCAGTGTGCCCGGTGGTGACCTGACGCATGCGCGCCACGCCGCCCTCATCCACCACGTAGACGAAGGTACCACCCGGCCCCTGAGCAATTGCGCGCTCCGGCAGGGTCATGGCGTTGGGAATGCTCAGGCCCTTGACCTGCACACGCACAAACTGGCCCGGCAGCAACTTCTGATCCGGGTTAGGCACCACGGCGCGGGCACTCACGGTGCCGGTGCCACGGTCGACCAGGCTGTCGGTGAAATCGACCTTGCCTTCCAGCGGGTAGACGCTGCCGTCACCGAGCTTGATCTGCACGCTCATCTTGCCGTCTTCCGGCAGTACCAGGCTGCCGTTTTGCAGGCCACTGCGCACGCTTTCCACATCGGAATCCGGGGCGGCAAAGTTGACGTAGATCGGGTCCAGCTGGGTGATGTTGCTCAGCAGACTGGCATTGGGGTCACCAGCCACCACCAGGCTGCCTTCGGACACGGTTTCCTTGCTGGTGATTCCGGAGATCGGCGCCTTCACCGTGGTGTAGTCGAGGTCGATCTGCTTGGACTGCACCTCGGCCTCGGCCGCCTGGATATTCGCTTTGCTCTGCTCGAAGTTGGAGACGGCGTTGTCCAGCTCGCTCTCGCTGGCAAAGCCCTTCTTCTGCAGCTCACGGATACGCTTGAGATCGCGCTCGGTCTGCCGGTAGCGCGCCTGCTCCTGCGCCAGCGCGCCCTTGGCCCGGCTCAACGCCGCCTGGTAGGTGCGCGAGTCGATGCGGAACATCACCTGGCCCTTCTTGACCTGGCTGCCTTCCAGGTAGGTGCGCTCCTGCAGGATGCCGCTGACCTGAGCGCGCACCTGCACCTCACGGAAGCCCGCCGTACGCGCGGAATACTCCAGTTCCAGCGGTAGCGACTCCGCCTTGACGGTTTCCACCACCACCTCAGGGGCCGGCGGAGCATCGGCAGCATGCAGCGGGGAAGCCAAAACAGCGAGCAACAGGGAACCGGCAGCGACCGGCAGATGGCGGGCAAAAAGCATGAATGTCTCCGAGAACACGCAAGGCGCAACATGTGAGACCGGCAATGCTAGTTACATACACAAGTGTTTGTAAATAGAACAATGCCCCTAAATTCATTACACTTCGGCCTTGAGCCTAGCCAGAAATCCGCCTGCTGCCATGCGCCGAACCAAAGAAGACGCCGAGAAAACCCGCATCGCCATCCTTGAGGCCGCCGAAACCCTGTTTCTGGAAAAAGGCGTGGCGCATACCAGCCTGGAGCACATTGCCCGGCAAGCGGGGGTGACGCGCGGTGCGGTGTATTGGCACTTCGCCAACAAGGCCCATTTGTTCAACGCCATGCTCAATCAGGTGCGCCTGCCCCCCGAGCAACTGGCCGAACGCATGCACGGTTGCGCCGAGCACGACCCGCTGCTGACCCTGCGTGAACTGTGCATTGATGCCATTGCCAACCTGGTGCACAACCCGCAGAAACGGCGAATCTTCACCATCCTACTGCGCCGCTGTGAGTTCACCGAGGAGTTGCGCGAGGCCGAAGAACGCCACGAGGCCTTTATCAACCTGTTTATCGAGCTGTGCGAGCAGCAGTTCGACAGCCCGCAGGTTAGGCCGCGCCTGCAAGCAGGTATCAGCCCGCGCCTGGCTGCACGGGCTGTGCATGCACTGCTGGTCGGGCTGTTCCACGACTGGCTGCGCGATCCCAACCTGTTCGACCCGCTCAGCGACACCGCACCGATGGTCGATGCCTGCTTTCGCGGGCTCATTCGCGACTGGCCAGCCCAGCCCCGGCAGACTCAGGCCAAGCCAGCCCCGTAACCCGCCTCGGCAATTGCGACGATCAACTCATCGCTGGACAGGCTGCTAGTGACCCGCACCTCGCCACCCTGCAGTTTCACCGTCACCTTAGCCGCCGCATCACGGGCCAGCACAGCCTCGGTCACTGTCTTGACGCAATGTTGGCAAGTCATGCCTTCGACCCGAAATGTATGAACGCTTGCTGCTTGCATCGTTTGTCACCTGCCTGATCTGGAATAGGCGCACAGTGTCTTCCTTGCCAACGGGGGAAGGTCAAGCCATAAAAATCGACTGGTGCATGAGCGCAATGACCGACGAATGCATTGGCACTTGACCTTACCAAGGTGGCAAGGTTGATCCTGTCGGGAAATGCTCTGGAGGATCGCGCATGTCCAACCTCACCCACTTCGATCTGCCAATTACCGGCATGACCTGCGCCAGCTGCGCCGGGCGGGTCGAACGCGCCCTGGCCAAGGTGGCCGAGGTCACCCAAGTCAGCGTCAACCTGGCCAGTGAACAGGCCCGAGTCGAAGCCCCTAGCGGCAGCCTGCAACTGCTGGTCAATGCTGTCAGCGCCGCCGGTTATGCCGTGCCCAGCGAGCGCCTGGAGCTGGCCCTGGGCGGCATGACCTGCGCCAGTTGCGCCGGACGTATCGAACGCGCCCTGGCGCAACAGCCAGGCGTGCTATCGGTCAGCGTCAACCTGGCCAGCGAGCGGGCGCAGTTGCAGGTGCTGCGTGGCAGTGACCCACAGGCCCTGCTACAGGCGGTCAGCAGCGCCGGTTACAGCGCCAGCCTGATCAGCGAAACAACTCAGGCAGCGCCAGCAGCCAATCAGCAGCTGCAACGCGAACGCTGGGCCTTGTTGCTGGCCATCGTGCTGACCGTGCCACTGGTGATTCCCATGTTCGTCGAACCCTTCGGCCTGCACTGGATGCTGCCGGCCTGGCTGCAATTCGCCTTGGCCACACCGGTGCAACTTATCTTCGGCGCGCGCTTCTACCGCGCAGCCTGGAGCGCCCTGCGTGCCCGCGCGGGGAATATGGATCAGTTGGTGGCCATCGGCACCAGCGCCGCGTATGGCCTGAGCCTGTATCAGTGGGCAGTGAGCCCAGCCGGCAGCATGCCGCACCTGTATTTCGAAGCGTCGGCGGTGATCATCAGCCTGATCCTGCTTGGCAAATACCTGGAAAGCCGCGCCAAGCGCCAGACCAGCAGCGCCATCCGCGCCTTGCAAGCGCTGCGCCCGGAGCGCGCCCTGCGCCTACAAGGCGGCATCGAACAATGGGTGGCGCTGGCTGAGCTGCAGCTGGGCGACACCATCGTGGTCAAGCCCGGTGAGCGCTTCCCGGTCGATGGCCTGGTTCGCGAAGGCCAAAGTCATGCCGACGAAGCGCTGATCAGCGGCGAAAGCCTGCCGCAGCCCAAACAACCAGGTGATCGCGTCACCGCCGGAGCCATCAACGGCGAAGGTCGCCTGCTGGTGGAAACCACGGCCCTCGGTGCGGAAACCGTGCTGTCGCGGATTATTCGCCTGGTCGAAGATGCCCAGGCAGCGAAGGCGCCGATCCAGAAGCTGGTGGATAAAGTCAGTCAGGTCTTCGTGCCCAGCGTGCTGCTGATCGCCTTGGCCACCTTACTCGGCTGGCTGCTACTTGGCGCAGGGATGGAAACCGCGCTGCTCAACGCCGTGGCCGTGCTGGTGATTGCCTGCCCCTGCGCGCTTGGTCTGGCCACGCCTACGGCGATCATGGCCGGCACCGGCGTGGCGGCGCGCCACGGCATTCTGATCAAGGACGCAGAAGCCCTGGAAATCGCTCATTCGGTCACCCTGGTGGCCTTCGATAAAACCGGCACCCTGACCGCCGGCAGCCCGCGCATCGCCCATCTGCGCGCGGTCGATGGCGACACAACCCGACTGCTGCAGCTGGCCGGTGCCCTGCAACGCGGCAGCGAACACCCACTGGCCAAGGCCGTAATGGATCAGTGCACAGAACAACAGCTGAGCCTCGCCGACATCAGCGACAGCAAGGCGCTGGCCGGCCGCAGCATCGCCGGTCAGATCGGCGAGCGGCAACTGGCTCTGGGCAACAAGCGCTTACTGGAAGAGCACGTCCTGCACCACGATGAACTGGCCGCCGACGCCCTGGCCTGGGAAGCCGAAGGCCGCACCCTGTCCTGGCTACTGGAATTGGCGCCGCAACCGCGCGTGCTCGGTCTATTCGCCTTTGGTGACACGCTCAAGCCGGGGGCCGCTGCCGCCATTGCCGCGCTGAACGCCCAAGGCATCGCCAGCCACCTGATCAGCGGCGACAACCCTGGCAGCGTCAAAGCGGTAGCGGGTGCCTTGGGCATCACAGAGGCACATGCCGAAGTACTGCCGGCGGACAAGGCCGCGATTATCAGCGAGCTGAAAAAACACGCGGTGGTGGCCATGGTCGGCGATGGCATCAACGATGCACCGGCTCTAGCTGCCGCCGATGTCGGCATCGCCATGGGCAGCGGCACTGATGTGGCCATGCACGCCGCCGGCATCACCCTGATGCGCGGCGACCCGCGCCTGGTGGCCGACGCGCTGGATATCAGCCGACGCACCTACAACAAGATCCGCCAGAACCTGTTCTGGGCCTTCGCCTATAACCTGGTCGGCATTCCCCTGGCCGCCGCCGGCCTGCTTAACCCGATGCTCGCCGGCGCGGCCATGGCGCTGTCCAGTGTCAGCGTGGTGAGCAATGCGCTGCTGCTGAAAACCTGGAAACCACCACAACACAAATAACTCGTAGGAGCGGGCCATGCCCGCGAAACACTATCGCGGGCATGGCCCGCTCCTGCGTCAGCACGTGGAGAACCTGATGAATATCGGCCAAGCCGCCAAGCAAACCGGCCTGAGCGCCAAGATGATTCGCTACTACGAAAGCATCGACCTGCTGCCCGCCGCCGGGCGCAGCGAAAGCGGCTACCGCCAGTACAGCCCGCAGGACCTGCACCGTCTGGCGTTTATCAAGCGCTCACGTGACCTGGGCTTTTCCCTGGCCGAAGTCAGCCAGTTGCTGGCCCTGTGGCAGGATCGTCAACGCGCCAGCGCCGATGTGAAGGCCCTGGCCGCCGCACACATCGCCGAGTTGGAGCAGAAGATCAACGAACTCAGCAGCCTGCGCGACACCCTCAAGGAATTGATGGACAGCTGCCAGGGCAACGACCGCCCGGACTGCCCGATCCTCAGGGATCTGGAGTCCGGTTGCTGTCATTAAGTAACCAAACGTCATCCACCCTGCACCTGCGGTTGTCAGGCGGTGCGCACAGCGCACCCTACAACAGCTGCTGCAACGCCCGGCAATCCACGGCGAAATGATCGGCCAGCTCCGGCCAGGGGTTTTCCGCCAGGTTGACCAACACGCTGCGCGCACCCGCGGCACGAGCGCATTCCAGGTCAAAGCGGTAATCGCCAACCATCACCAGCTCGCTCGGTGCGACCTGCCAGGTGCGGGCGAAATGCAGCAGGCCGCCCGGATCGGGCTTGGGCGGCGCTTCGTCACGGCCAATCACGTCCGGCACGGCAAAGCAGTCATCCAGACCGATGGCGCGCAGGGTCAGCAGCGCCAGTTCATGGGCATTGCGGGTGAGGATGCCCAGCTGGCAGCCACGCCCGTGCAACTCACGCACCAGCTCAATCGCCCCAGGTGCCGGCTCGGCGGCCAGCGCCAGTTCGCGCTCGTGCTCCAGCAACCAGGCATGTTTGGCGGCCGCCACCGCCTCCGGTAGCCCGGCCAGATGGCCGAGAATGTCGTCTTCCAGCGGAATATCCAGCGCCCGTTTGATCGCCTCGAAATCGTGCACCGCCAGGGTCAGGGTGCCGTCCATATCGAACACCCAATGGCGAGCCGCGCTCAGGCTCACTTCCAGTCCTCACGCACGCGGGTAAGCCCTTCCTGGGCGACCGAGGCGACCAGCTGGCCCTGGCGGTTGAAGATGCTGCCACGGGAAAAACCACGGGCGTTGCCGGCCCAGGGACTGTCCATGCTGTACAGCAGCCAGTCGTCCATGCGCAGGTTGCCGTGGAACCACAGCGAGTGGTCGAGGCTGGCGACCTGCATAAACTTCTGCCACACCGACACGCCATGCGGCAGCATCGAGGTGGTCAGCAGGTTGAAGTCACTGGCGTAGGCCAGCAGCAACTTGTGCAGCTGTGGTTCATCCGGCAGCTCGCCCGCCGCGCGGAACCACACGTGCTTGGCTGGTTCGCTAGGCTTTGGTGCGAACGGGTTGCTCAGGGTGACCGGGCGAATCTCGATTGGTTTGTCGCTTACCGCGCGCTCCCGCATGCGCTCCGGCAAGGCATCCACCACCAGGCGTGCCAGCTCGGTTTCCGATTTCAGCCCCTCTGGGCCCGGCACGTCCGGCATGCTGTTCTGGTGATGAAAACCCTCTTCATCGAACTGAAACGACGCGCTGCAGGTAAAGATCGGCTTGCCCTTCTGGATCGCCGTCACTCTCCGCGTGCTGAAACTGCCGCCGTCGCGTACGCGCTCAACCTGATACACCACCGGCAACGTGGCATCGCCGGGACGCAGGAAGTAGCCGTGCATGGAATGCACGTGGCGCGCGGCCTCGACCGTCTGGCTGGCCGCCGACACACATTGGCCGAGCACCTGGCCGCCATACAACTGGCGAAAGCCCAGGTCCTGGCTGACGCCGCGAAACAGATTCTCTTCGATGGTTTCCAGGGTCAGCAGGGCGACCAACTCATTCAACACCTGACTCATGCATGCTCTCCTGTTAACGCATCTGGCTGTGTAGGGCACCTCTAAAAACTACCTGCGTTGCCATCGCCGACGTTTTTAGAGGTGCCCTGTATGGGGTAGTGCGGGCGAGATGGTAAAGACTTCGCCGAAGTTTGTCGGCCCGACTGAAAGATGGATGTGGACAATAATGGCAGCATTCTAGCCAATCGAGCGCCGGGCTTGAGCGCAAGCAGAGCCTGCCGCCATACTTCGGCTACCTCCACCCGAGCCCACCACCATGCGCCTGCCGCTGGTCTACCACGACGATTACAGCCCGCCCTTCCCGGCCAACCACCGCTTCCCCATGGAGAAGTTCCGCCTGCTGCGCGATCACCTGGTGGACAGTGGCCTGAGCACCGATGCCGAACTGCTGCGCCCCGAGCTGTGCCCTATCGACGTGCTCGCCCTGACTCACTGCCCGGCCTATATCCAGCGTTTTGCCAGCGGCGAACTGGCGTATGAAGAGCAGCGCCGCCTCGGCCTGCCCTGGAGCGCTGCCCTGGCCCAGCGCACCATTCGGGCGGTGGGCGGTTCGCTGCTGGCCGCTGAGCAGGCGCTGCAACACGGCCTGGCCTGTCACCTGGCCGGCGGTACTCACCACGCGCATTACGATCACCCGGCTGGCTTCTGCATCTTCAATGACCTGGCGGTGATCAGCCAGTACCTGCTGGCCAGCGGCAAGGCCCAGCGTGTTTTGATCTTCGACTGCGACGTGCACCAGGGCGACGGCACCGCGCGCCTGCTGGAAAACACCCCGGAGGCGATCACCGTATCGCTGCACTGCGAGAAGAATTACCCGGCGCGCAAAGCCGCCAGCGACTGGGACATTCCCCTGCCCAACGGCATGGGCGATGACGACTACCTCAAGGTGGTCACCGACAGCCTCAACTACCTGCTGCCGCTGTACCAACCGGATATCGTGCTCTACGACGCCGGCGTCGATGTGCACCAGCACGATGCCCTCGGTTATCTCAACCTGACGGACGCGGGCATCGCAGCCCGTGATGAAGCTGTACTCAACCACTGCCTGAGCCGTGACATTCCGGTGGTCGGCCTGATCGGCGGCGGCTACGACAAGGACCGCATGGCCCTGGCCCGCCGCCACGGCATCCTGCATCACAGTGCGGCCAAGGTCTGGCAAACGCGCGGACTGGGATAAAACCAGCACACGCGCTGTCACATCGCGCATCTCCACGACTCAGGAATCTCACACGCATGTACGCAAAACTCAGCCCTCTGCCGACCCTACTCGCCGCACTGACATTCGGCACAGCCGCACATGCTGACAACACCGTGCAGTCACGGGTGGACGAAACCATTCGCCCGCTGATGGCGGAACACGCTATCGCCGGTATGGCCGTGGCGATCACCCACAACGGCCAGGCGTACTATTTCAACTATGGTGTGGCGCGCCTGGACGACCAGCAGCCGGTAAACAGCGATACCCTGTTTGAAATCGGCTCGCTGAGCAAACCGCTCACCGCCACCCTCGCCGCCCTGGCCCAGGCTACCGGCAAGCTGACCCTCAACGACAGCGCCGGCCAGCACTGGCCCGAGCTGCAAGGCAGCAAACTGGAGCACGCCAGCCTGCTCAACCTCGGCACCTACACCGCCGGCGGCCTGCCATTGCAGTTCCCTGACAGCGTGACCGACCCAGCCAACATGCTCGCCTACTACCGCCAGTGGCAGCCTGAATACGCAGCGGGTACACACCGACGCTATTCCAACCCCAGCATTGGTTTGCTCGGCTACCTCACCGCACGCAGCATGGGCCAGCCGTTCCCCATGCTGATGGAGGGCACGCTGTTCCCCGCCCTCGGCATGTCGCACAGCTATATCCGGGTGCCGACGGCACAGATGCCGCGCTATGCCTACGGCTACAGCAAGGACAATCAACCGCTGCGCGTGACACCGGGGATGCTCGACGCCGAGGCCTATGGGGTGAAAACCACGGCCAAGGACATGCTGCGCTTTGTCCAGGCCAACCTGAGCCCGGCCGGCCTCAATAAAGATTTGCAGCGTGCTATCACCATCACCCAAACCGGCTATTACCGCGTCGGCGAGATGACCCAGGGCCTCGGCTGGGAGCGCTACCCTTACCCGATCAACCTGGAACGCCTGCAAGCGGGCAATGCTCCGGCTATGGTTCTGGAGGCGCAACGGGTCACGCGCCTGCTGCCGCCCGAATACGATGCGCAGAACAGCCTATTCAATAAAACCGGCTCAACCGGTGGTTTTGGTGCCTACGCCGTGTTTGTCCCCAGTCAGAACCTCGGCCTGGTGATGCTGGCCAACAAGAACTACCCCAACGCAGCCCGAATCGAGGCGGCTTACGCCATAGCGAGCGCGCTGACTAAGCCCTCCCCCACCCACTGAATGGAATTCCGTCATGGATGACTCGTTTGCCCTGAACCAAGCCAACTGGAACGAGCGCGCCGCCTTGCATGCGGCGTCGCCCGATTACCAGGTTCAGCTGTTTATCGCCTCGCCCGCGCATTTATCCGAAGTCGTACGCTTTGATCTGCCGCGCCTCGGCGATATCGGCGGCCTGCGTGCGGTGCACCTGCAATGCCATATCGGCACCGATACCCTGTCGCTGGCCCGTCTGGGTGCGCAGATAAGCGGGTTGGACTTCTCATCCGCCTCACTGGAACAGGCTCGCAAGCTGGCAAATGCCTGTGGCGAACACATCACGTTTGTCGAAGCCTCGGTCTACGACGCAGCCAAGGTGCTCGGCGTTGAATCGTATGATCTGGTGTACACCGGCATTGGCGCGTTGAACTGGCTACCGCAGATCGATGAGTGGGCGCGCAATGTCGCAGCTCTGCTGAAACCCGGCGGCCGCCTGTTTCTGCGCGAAGCCCATCCAGTGCTGATGGCGCTCGACGAGGACTGCGAGGGCGCCCTGCAGATTGCCCACCCTTATTTCGAACACCGCCAACCCACCGTCTGGGATAGCGAGTACACCTATGTCGAAACCAACACCCGGTTGAACGCCAGCATCACCCACGAATGGAACCACGGCCTTGGCGAAATCATCACCGCGCTGCTGCACCACGGCATGCGCCTGACGGCTCTGGAGGAACACACCAGCATCCCCTGGGAAGCCCTGCCGGACCAGATGAGCCTGGGTGAAGATGGCGAATGGCGGCTAAACAACCAGCCGGAAAGACTGCCGCTGAGCTATACGCTGCAGGCGGTCAAGATCGGCTAAAACCGTAGGATGGCGTTGAGCGCAGCGATACCCATCGGCCGGTATCGCAACGCCTAGGGAGCGGTGGGTATCGCGATGCTCAACCCATCCTACGCACCAACTACCCCGCCAATACCTTTTCCAGCGCTTGCTCCAGGGTCGCCACGGTGCGTTCGATATTGCCCAGCTTGTCCAGGCCGAACAGGCCCAGACGGAAAGTCTGGAAGTCCGCCGGTTCATCGCACTGCAACGGCACACCGGCAGCGATCTGCAGGCCCTGGGCGGCGAATTTGCTGCCGTTCTTGATGCTCGCATCGGTGGTGTAGCACACCACCACGCCGGGGGCTTCGAAGCCTTCGGCGGCGACGCTTTTAAAGCCTTTGCTGGCCAGTAAGGCGCGTACGCGATCACCGAGTTCCTGCTGCTGCTCGCGCACCTTAGCGAAACCAATGGCTTCGGCCTCGTGCATGGCATCGCGAAAGCGCGCCAGGGCGTCGCTGGGCATGGTGGCGTGGTAGGCATGGCCGCCCTGCTCGTAGGCCTGCATGATCTGCAACCACTTCTTCAGGTCGCAGGCGAAGCTGGTGCTTTGCGTGGCTTCGACGCGGGCCTGGGCAGCTTCGCTGAGCATCACCAGGGCGCAGCACGGCGAGGCGCTCCAGCCTTTTTGCGGCGCGCTGATCAGCACATCGATGCCGCAGGCCTGCATGTCCACCCAGAGAGTGCCAGAGGCGATGCAGTCGAGCACAAACAGGCCGCCCACCGCATGCACGGCATCCGCCACGGCACGCAGGTAACCATTCGACAGAATCATCCCCGAGGAAGTTTCCACATGCGGGGCAAACACCACCTGTGGTTTTTCCAAGGCAATTACCGCCAGCACATCAGCCAGACGTGGCGGGGCATACGCCGCCTGATTGCCCTGGGAGACAGGCCGCGCCTTGAGCACAATCGATTCAGAGGGAATCTGACCCATCTCGAAAATCTGCGTCCAGCGGTAGCTGAACCAGCCATTACGCAGCACCAGGCATTTCTGCCCGGTGGCCAGCTGACGCGCCACCGCTTCCATGCCATAGGTGCCACTACCGGGCACGATGGCCACGGCGTGGGCGTTGTAGACCTGTTTCAGGGTGCTGGAGATATCCTTCATCACGCCCTGGAACGACTGCGACATATGGTTGAGAGAGCGGTCGGTGTAGACCACCGAATATTCGATCAGGCCGTCGGGGTCGATGCTGGGGTAGAGGTCAGACATAAGGGGCTCCAGTCAGAAATTCACCTCACGACCCTGCCCGAAGCCGGGGCAAATGACAAGGCGGACGCCGCCTCGGTTAGAATGCGCGGCCACACCCCACGCCGAAACCGCCATGAACAGTGCCCCGTCCAAGCCCGCTCCACGCGTTGCCATTATCGGCGGCGGCCCCGCCGGGCTGATGGCGGCCGAAGTGCTGGCCCAGGGCGGTGTGCAGGTCGATCTTTACGACGGCATGCCTTCGGTGGGGCGCAAGTTCCTCCTGGCTGGGGTCGGTGGGATGAATATCACCCATTCCGAAGCCAAGCCGGCGTTTGTCGCGCGTTATGGCGTGCGCCAGGCAGAAGTGACCGACTTGCTGCAAGATTTCGATGCCGACGCCCTGCGCGCCTGGATTCATGGCCTGGGTATCGAAACCTTTGTCGGCACCTCAGGCAGGGTCTTCCCCACCGATATGAAAGCCGCACCGCTGCTGCGCGCCTGGCTCAAGCGCCTGCGCGAGCTGGGTGTGCACATCCACACCCGCCATCGCTGGTTGGGCTGGAATAGCGAAGGTGCGCTGCGGATTACCTCGCCAGCCAGCGAACAGGCCGTGACTGCCGACGCCACCCTGCTGGCCCTGGGTGGCGCTAGCTGGGCGCGGTTAGGTTCGGATGGTGCCTGGGTCAGCCTGTTGCGAGACCGTGGCGTGACTGTCGCGCCCTTGCAGCCCAGCAACTGCGGCTTTGATGTCAGCGCCTGGAGCCCGTTTCTGCGGGAAAAATTCGCCGGCGCGCCACTGAAGAATGTCAGCCTCAGCCTGCCCGGAGTAACACCGCGCCAGGGCGAATGTGTGCTCACCGCCAGCGGCCTCGAAGGCAGCCTGGTCTACGCCCTGTCGGCCGCTATTCGCGAAGCGATCAACCAGCATGGCAGCGCCAGCGTGCACCTCGATCTGCTGCCGCAAACGCCGCTGGCCAAGCTGCAAACGGCCCTGAGCAAACCGCGCGGCTCGCAGTCCATGGCCAAACACCTGCATCGCCAAGCCGGGATCGACGGGGTCAAAGCCGCCTTGCTGCGCGAACTGGCCAGCGCTGCAACCTTCAATGATCCGACGCTGCTGGCCAGCGCAATCAAGGCCCTGCCAATCACTCTGGTGCGGCCACGGCCCCTGGATGAAGCCATCAGCACCGCCGGTGGTGTGCCATTCGAACAGCTGGACAGGCAACTGATGCTCAAGGCGCTGCCCGGCACCTTCTGCGCCGGGGAAATGCTCGACTGGGAAGCGCCGACTGGCGGCTATCTGCTCACCGCCTGCTTTGCCAGCGGCCGTCGTGCCGCCCAGGGCATACTCAACTGGCTGCAACGCTCCGTCGAATAAGAACGCCGCGGACAATCGCTAGCGGCTATGCTTGAAGAAAACCGCCCGAGAGCGGTGTTCTTCCACGCGCACAGGTACCCTCCCGCCGTGATTCCACTAGTGGTCTGTGACGACTCGAATATGGCGCGCAAGCAGTTGATCCGCGCCCTGCCGCCCGAATGGCCAGTAACCATCAGCCAGGCTACCAATGGTCAGGAAGCCCTGGCCGCCCTGCGCCAGGGCCTCGGCCAGGTGATGCTGCTGGACCTGACCATGCCGGTGCTCGATGGCTATGAAACCCTCGCCGCCATGCGCGCCGAAGGGCTGGCCTGCAAGGTGGTGGTGGTCTCCGGCGACGTTCAGGACGAAGCCGTGCGCCGGGTCAAGGAACTCGGCGCACTGGCCTTTATCAAGAAACCCGCCGATCCCGATACGCTGCGCAGCACCCTGCTCGAACTCGGCCTGTTCGACCCAAAGGCCACCCCTACCGCCCTCGCCCAGGCCGCCGTACTGGATGAGCTGAAGGTCAACTTCCGCGATGCCCTGCGCGAGGTGACCAACGTCGCCATGGGCCGTGCTGCCGCGCTATTGGCCAAGGTGCTGAACGTATTTGTCCAGCTGCCGGTGCCGCAGGTGAATATCTTCGAGGTCAGCGAACTGCATATGACCCTTACCGATGCCATGCGTGGTGAACGCCTGAGCGCGGTGTGCCAGGGCTTTATTGGTGACGGCATCGCCGGCGAGGCGTTGCTGCTGTTCCATGATTCGGAAGTCGCCGGTATGGCAAAACTGCTGGGGTGGCAGCCCAAGGACGACACACAGACCTCGGAAATGCTGCTGGACCTGGCCAGCATTCTGACCGGCGCCTGCCTGGCCGGGATTGCCGAGCAGATTGACGTACGTTTTTCTCAGGGCCACCCGCAGCTGCTCGGCCAGCATTCGTCCATCGAACGGCTGATCCACCTCAACCAGCGGCGCTGGCGCAAGACCCTGGCCATTGAGGTGAGCTACAGCCTGGAAGCCCACAGCATCCACTTCGACCTGTTGCTGCTGTTCACCGAAGACTCAATCAAGCGCCTGACCAACAAGCTCAACTACCTGATGAACTAGGCGGAACCTGCTCATGCCCGCACAGATAGATATCAAAGAGGTTCACTGGCTGCTCGATATCGTGCAGTGCATCGATGTCGGGGTGATCGTGCTCGACCGCCAATACCGGGTTGAGGTGTGGAACAGCTTTATGGAAAACCATTCCGGCCTGGGCCCGGACGAGGTGCACGGCAAAACCCTGTTCAGCCTGTTCAGTGAAATCGACGAGGCCTGGCTGCGGCGCAAGGTCGATACCGTCGTGGCACTGGGCACCCGCGCTTTCAGCCTGTGGGAGCAGCACCCCTACCTGATGCATTTCAAGAACTACCAGCCGATCACCGGCCAGGAAGACTTCATGTATCAGAACGTCACCCTGCTGCCACTGGGCGGCGCCGGCGATGCGGTGGAACATATCTGCGTGGTGATCTACGACATGACGGCCGCCGCCACCCACAAGAAGCAACTGGAAGCGGCGCAGCCCAGCCGTTAATCTCTGCTCGCCAGGCTCCGCCAGAGAGCCGGCACAACCGTAATAGCCTGTCCGACATCACTCGCGCAGGAACCATCCGATGTTGCACAGCATTGAACTGAAAACCTTCGTACCGGCCCGCGACTTCGCCCTGAGCCAGGCGTTCTATCAAGCCCTGGGCTTCAAGCCGGGCTGGGTCGGCGATGGCCTGGCCTATTTCAGCCACGGCGAGCGCTGTGCCTTTTTGCTGCAGGACTTCTACGTCAAGGAGCAGGCGGAGAACTTCGTCATGCACCTGCTGGTGGAAGACGTCGACGCCTGGTGGCAGAAGGTCGTGGATGAGCGGATTGGCGAGCGCTTTGGCGTACGCCTGGTGCCGCCGCAGGATCAGCCATGGGGCATGCGCGATTTCGTGGTTATCGACCCCAGCGGCGTGCTCTGGCGCATTGCGCAGAACATTTAGCCAGTTGCAACAGGTAGGGTGCGCCGTGCGCACCGCCACCAACGTGACACACGACCAGGTGCGCGCAGCGCACCCTACTTCTTGCCGCCCTTGGGCTTACCGCCAAAACTCGGCACCTTGCGCACCGCCTTGACTGCCGGAGCGGCTGGCTCGTCGGCCTCCATCCAGCGCCCCAGGCTGCCGCCTTTGCCGCCGCCAACCACTTTGGGCTTCTTCGGTTTCTTCGGCTTTTTCACCACCTGACCACCGGGCAGGGTCTGCGGTACGCGGTGGTCGGGGATAAAGTCCGGCTCGTCGATACGTTGCAGCACCTGCTGGGTCAGGGTTTCGATGGCCGAGAGCAGCTGCACTTCGTCAGCACAAACCAGTGATACCGCCTGGCCGGTGGTGCCAGCGCGGCCGGTACGACCAATGCGGTGTACATAATCTTCGGCAACGATGGGCAGATCGAAGTTGACCACCAGCGGCATATCGTCGATATCCAGGCCACGAGCCGCCACATCAGTGGCCACCAGCACCTTGACCTCGCCGTCCTTGAAACGCTGCAAGGCCCGCTGACGGGTGGCCTGGGGTTTGTCGCCGTGGATCGAATCGGCGCTGATGCCATGGCGCTGCAGCTCGGCTTCCAGCTCATCCACCCCCTTGCGGGTTTTCACAAACACCAGGGCCTGGTTCCAGCGCTTGCTTTGGTACAGATGCAGAAACAGCTCGCCCTTGCGCTTCTTGTCCACCGGAATCAGCCACTGCTTAACCGACTTGGCGGCGGCGTTGCGCGGGCTGACCTCAATGCTCAGCGGGTCGTTGAGCATCTGTCCGGCCATGGCGCGAATGGCGTCGGAGAACGTCGCGGAAAACAGCAGGGTCTGACGTTTTTTCGGCAGCGCAGCGAATACACTTTCCAGCTCGTTGGCAAAGCCCAGGTCGAGCATGCGGTCGGCTTCATCCAGCACCAGGGTCTGCACCTGATTGAATTTCACCGCGTTCTGCCGGTACAGGTCGAGCAAACGGCCCGGCGTGGCTACCAGCACGTCCACGCCTTTGCGCAGCTTCATCATCTGCGGGTTGATGCTGACCCCGCCATACACCGCATAACTGCGCAGCGGCAGGTGCTGACCGTAGGTGATAAAGCTCTGCAGCACCTGCTCGGCCAGCTCGCGGGTCGGCACCAGCACCAGCGCACGCACCGAATTACTGGCTACCTGCGGCCCTTCCATCATCAACCGTTGCAACACCGGCAAGGCAAAGCCAGCGGTCTTGCCGGTACCGGTCTGTGCGGCGGCCATCAAATCGCGCCCCTTGAGGACCGGCACAATGGCCTGAGCCTGCACGGCGGTGGGGGTTTTGTAGTCGAGGCTGTCGAGGGTGCGCAGCAGAGGCTCGATCAAACCAAGAGAGGCAAACGTCATAGGGCTAACCGCAGAAATAAGTCGATGGCACAGAGTTTATCCTGCTTGTACCTGAAACACGCCGGATCAAAACTTGCTGGCGATCTTGCGAGCTAGAGACATGCAAGGCAAAAACAGGCGAGGAAGCGGAGTGTACTGGTGTACATGAGCATTCCGAGCCTGTTTTTAACGCAGCAGGGCCGACGCGCAGCTGATCGTGGTTCTCAGGGCTTGTGCGGCCGTGCGAGAAACTCATGCGACTGCATCTCCAGCAGGCGACTCAGCGTGCGTTGGAATTCGAAGGTCAGGCGGCCACCGGTGTAGAGGTCTTTCAACTCCACCTCGGCGGAGATGATCAGCTTGACGTTACGGTCGTAGAACTCGTCCACCAGGTTGATAAAACGCCGGGCCATGTCGTCCTTGGCGGTGCTCATCTGCTCGACGTTGGCCAGCAGCACGGCGTGGAAGATCTTGCCCAGTTCGATGTAGTCGTTCTGGCTGCGCGGGCCATCACACAGCTCGCGAAAATCAAACCAGGCCACGTCGTCACCGACCTTGCGCGCCACAATGGCGCGGTTCTCGATCATCAGCGCCTCGTTTTCCTGCACCACGCAGTGCTCGGGCAGCAGGCTGACAAAGCTCTTCTGCAGGCTTTCCTCGGCGGCATCACCCAGTGGCCAGTGGAACAGCTCGGCCTGCTCGAGCGCGCGCAGGCGGTAATCGATGCCGCTGTCGACGTTGACGATCTCGGTGTGCTGCTTGAGCAGGGCGATGGCAGGCAGGAAGCGCGCGCGCTGCAGGCCGTCCTTGTACAGACCGTCCGGCACGATATTGGAGGTGGCAACCAGGCTCACACCGTTCTTGAACAGCTCTTCGAGCAATGTTGCCAGGATCATCGCGTCGGTAATGTCGCTGACAAAGAACTCGTCGAAGCAGATCACCCGCGCCTCGTCGGCGAAACGCTTGCCGATAATGGTCAGCGGATTTTTCTCGCCCTTGAGGGTGCGCATTTCTTCATGCACGCGCTTCATAAAGCGGTGGAAGTGCGTACGCATCTTCTTCTCGAACGGCAGCGCGTCAAAGAAGGTGTCGACCAGGTAGGTTTTACCGCGACCGACGCCGCCCCAGAAATACAGGCCCTTGACCGGCCCCTGGGGCTTTTTGCCAAACAGCTTGCCAAATACACCGGCGCTGCCCTTGTCGGCGGCGATCAGCTCGTCATACAGACGCTGCAGATGACGCACCGCCGTTTCCTGGGCAGCGTCATGGAAGAAATCAGGGCGTTTAAGGTCAGCCTGGTAGCGTTCTAGGGGCGTCATAAATTCGTTAGCCGGGCAAGTAAAACGGGGGCGTCACTTTAGCGACGCCCCCGTTGATTGGCAATCGGCCAGCACGGCTGGCCAGCGGAAATCCGATTAATGCACCGCCCGGCCTTTACTCTGCCGGTGCCAGCGCCTCACGCAGGCGCTGAATCGCCGCCTGGCAGGCATTGCTGTCGGCGAAGGCAGGGCTTTGCGCCACGCACTCATCGTCCAACCAGACGCCAAAACCGCCGTCCTGCTCGCGCACATCCAGTGTTTCACCGGACTGCAGACGCTTGTTGACCATACCCGCGGCCTTGCCATCAGCAAAGGACTTGGACAGCAACAACTGCTCGCCAGCGGCATCCAGCAGGCGGAAACGGAAGCTGTCGTCGTCATCGCGAAAGCTGACAAAGCGTGCGCTCTTGCCGGCTTTCTTCTTCTCGCCAGCCGTGCTGATAGCCTCGCTGCGGAACGAGCGCAGGCCCACGGCCTCACGCAGCTCACCGAGAAACGGCGTAGTGATCTTGCGCGCCTTGGCCGCACCAGCCAGCAGAATATCTTCCAGATCAGCCGGTTTGCTGATCAGCGCGTGATAACGCTCGCGGGCTTCGCCCAACTCGGCTTCCAGCAGGTTGCACAACGCGTGCTTGGCTTCGCCCCAGGCCATGCCGCCTTCCAGCGCAGCGCGGAAATCCGCCTGCTGGGTCGGTGCGGCAAAGGCCTGGTAGAGGGTGAACAGGTGCGAGCTGTCCGGGTCTTTCGGCTCGCCCGGCAGTTTGGAATCGGTCACCACACGTGCAACGGCATCCTTGAGCTGCTTGGCACTGCCGAACAACGGGATGGTGTTGTCGTAGCTCTTACTCATCTTGCGCCCATCGAGGCCCGGCAAGGTCGCTACATCTTCCTCAATCACCGCTTCAGGCAGGGTGAACAGTTCCTTGCCCTTGCCGAACAGGTGGTTGAAGCGCTGGCCGATATCGCGGGCCATTTCCACGTGCTGGATCTGGTCGCGGCCGACCGGCACCTTGTGCGCGTTGAACATCAGGATGTCCGCCGCCATCAGCACCGGGTAACTGAACAGGCCCATGGTGATGCCCGCATCAGGGTCTTCGCCTTGCTCAACGTTCTTGTCCACCGAGGCCTTGTAGGCGTGGGCGCGGTTGAGCAGACCCTTGCCGGCGACACAGGTGAGCAGCCAGCACAGCTCGGGAATTTCGGGGATATCCGACTGGCGGTAGAAGGTTGCTTTGTCGGTATCCAGACCTAGCGCGAGCCAGGTGGCGGCGATTTCCAGACGGGAACGCTGGATACGCGCTGGCTCATCGCACTTGATCAGCGCGTGGTAATCAGCCAGGAAGTAAAACGAATCCGCATCGGCGGCGCGGCTGGCGACAATGGCCGGGCGAATCGCGCCGGCATAGTTGCCCAGGTGCGGAGTGCCGGTGGTGGTGATGCCGGTAAGGATACGAGTGGTCATGTTCAGATTCGCTTTGTTTGAACCATCTTGATGATCTCGCGAGCCCGAGCCATCAAATGTCGGATTGATCGGGTAGGGTGCGCCATGCGCACCAGCGTTCATGGTGCGCATGGCGCACCCTACGCAGACTCAAAGACGCGGCAGAAGGAGTTCCTTTAGATCAGTAAGCTTGCCGTGAAAAAAGTGGCCGCATTCTGCCACTTTCAGCAGCTCATGGGCACGCCCGAGTGCCGCCGACCACTGGTACACCACCTGCGGGTCGATCACTTCGTCATCTTCGGGCTGAATCAGGATCAGCGGACAATGGCTGGCCGGTGGCGTTTCTTCGGTCAAGCGATGCACCGCCGGGGCCACCATAAATAGCTTATCGAGCGTCACGCCTTGGGCTTCCAGGCGCGCGCCCAAGGCGGCAGCCACAAAACCACCGAAGGAAAAACCCAACAGGGTCAGCGGTAACTCGGGGTGCTGCGCACGCAACCAGTTGGCCACGGCCTCGGCGTCATCCACCTCACCGCTGCCCATATCGTGGCTACCCGCGCTGGCACCCACGCCCCGGTAATTGAAACGCAACGTAGCCAGGCCACAGTCACGGGCCGTGCGTTGCAGGGTGGAAACCACCTTATTGAGCATGGTGCCGCCCTGCACCGGGTTTGGGTGACAGATCAGCGCCACGCCACGGGCGTCGGGGGTATCCAGCCACAGGGCTTCAAGTTGGCCGCAGGGGCCGGCAATCATCAGAGGGGTTTCGCGGGTGAGCAACAGGGAACTCCGTGACCTCGCAGTGGGTCGACTCGTCTAGCTGACAGCCTGCGCCATACACACCACCGCAAACCTTTCGGCATTGCGGTATACAGCACAGGTTCGAGCCGTTAACGTAAAGCAAAGCCGTTTAGAGAGGAAGGACTCGTGGAACAGACGCTCACCGCCTGGTTGCTACCCGCCATTACCCTGGTAGCTGGCATTGCCATTGGCTTCCTGATTGCTCGCCTGGCACCCAATGCAGCCCCCAGCCGCACCCAGCGCCAACTGGACGAAATGCAGGAGCGCTTCGACGCTTACCAAAGTGAAGTGGTCAGCCACTTCAACACCACCGCCAGCATGGTGAAGAAACTCACCCAGAGCTATCAGGATGTGCAGGAGCACCTGTCCGACGGCGCCAACCGCCTGGCCCTCGACGAGCTGACTCGCCAACGTCTATTGGCCACCCTGCACGCCGAAGATGCCAGCGAAAAACGCGAACGCCTGACGCCACCGAAGAACAACGAAATGCCCAAGGATTACGCGCCGAAAAGCGCCGATGTGCCGGGTATGCTCGATGAAAGCTACGGGTTGAAGAACAAGTAATAATTGCACGCTCCCAAAAGCCTCGGCCTAAACAGCCGAGGCTTTTTTATTGGAACCGGGATTGTAGAAGCGGCGGGGACGCCTAGTTCTTGCCCGCGAAACAGCCATCGCGGGCAAGGACCTGCTACCAATAAAAAGCCCCGCACTAGGCGGGGCTTTTTATTGAGCGGTGGCGTTAGATCGCGCCGCGCTCGCGCAGCAATGCCAACACCTGCTTGACGCCCTCTTCCACCGACACCGACTGAGTATCGATCACCAGATCGGCATTCAGCGGGATGTCGTACGGGAAAGACTCACCTGGAATGTTGTCACCACCGGCGGCGTACAGACCCTGCGGGTCACGCTCGGCGCAGACCTGCGGAGACGCCTGCACATACACGGTGATCAGGCGCTCGGCACCGATCAGCGCCTTGGCCTGTTCGCGGCCTTCAGCATCCGGCGCGACGAAGGCAGCCAGGGTCAGCAGACCGGCTTCGTTGAACTGACGCGCCACGTGAGCAGCACGCCGCCAGTTTTCGGTGCGCCCGGCGCGATCCTGCGGCAGCCCCTTGTTCAGGTCATGGCGCAGGTTCTGGCCATCGAGCACATAGACCGCGCGACCAGAGTCGAACAGCTTGCGCTCCACGGCGTAGGCCAGGGTGCTTTTGCCAGCGCCGGACAAGCCACTGAACAGCACAGTAGCCGGCTGCTGGCCGAAGCGCACGGCACGCTCTTCGGTGGACACATGGGCCAGTTCGCCGTGGTGGCTGCCACCACCAGCACCAACCAGATCGGCGATGATCATGCCGGCACCCACGGTGCCATTGGTCAGACGGTCGATGACAATAAACGAGCCGGTAGTGCGGTTGTGCGCATAGCCGTCCAGCGCAATCGGCGCATCCAGGGCGATACGCACCTGGCCGATTTCATTGAGCTGCAGGCTGCTCGCCGCACCGTGCTCCAGGGTGTTCACATCGACCCGGTGGGTGATGCTGGCAATCGAGCCCGGCACATAGCTGGTGGCGCGTTTGATGTCGTATTTCTTACCCGGCAGCATTGGCTCTTCAGCCATCCACACCAGCATGGCGTCGAAGCTGTCGACCACCTGCGGACGGTTGTCGGCATGCACCAGCATGTCGCCACGGGAGACGTCGATTTCGTCTTCCAGGGTGATGGTGATCGCCTGACCCGGACCGGCCTGCTCCAGCTCACCTTCGAACGTGACGATGGATTTGACCTTGCTGCCCTTGCCCGACGGCAGCGCAATGATTTCGTCGCCCTTGCGCACGATGCCGCTGGCCAGGGTACCGGCGAAACCCCGGAAGTTCAGGTTCGGGCGGTTGACGTACTGCACCGGGAAACGCAGGTCGTTGAAGTTGCGGTCGCCGGCGACTTCCACGGTTTCGAGAATTTCCATCAGCGACTGGCCGGTGTACCAAGGCGATTGCTCGCTCTTGTTCACCACGTTGTCGCCTTTCAGCGCCGACATCGGCACGAAATGCAGGGAAGTTGGCTTCAGCGAGATGCCTTCGGCGAACTTCAGATAGTCAGCCTTGATCTGCTCGAATACGCCTTGATCGAAGCCCTTGAGGTCCATCTTGTTGATGGCAACGACGATGTGCTTGATGCCCAACAGGCTGGCGATAAAGCTGTGGCGCTTGGTCTGGGTCTGCACACCGTAGCGCGCGTCGATCAGGATGATCGCCAGGTCGCAGGTGGAGGCGCCAGTGGCCATGTTGCGCGTGTACTGCTCATGACCGGGGGTGTCGGCGATGATGAACTTGCGCTTGGAGGTCGAGAAATAGCGGTAGGCCACGTCGATGGTGATGCCCTGCTCACGCTCGGCCTGCAGGCCGTCGACCAGCAGTGCCAGGTCGATGTCATCGCCAGTGGTGCCGACTTTCTTCGAGTCCTTGCTGATGGCTTCCAGATGGTCTTCGTAGATCATCTTCGAGTCGTGCAGCAGGCGGCCGATCAGGGTGCTCTTGCCGTCGTCGACGTTGCCGCAGGTAAGGAAGCGCAGCAGCTCTTTACGCTCGTGCTGGGCCAGGTAAGCGAGGATGTCTTCGCTGATCAGATCGGATTGGTGCGACATATTAAAAGTACCCCTGACGTTTTTTCTCTTCCATGGAACCGGCAGCATCGTGATCGATGACGCGGCCCTGGCGCTCGGAAGTACGGGTCAGGAGCATTTCCTGGATGATGTCAGTGAGGCTGGTGGCCGTGGACTCCACCGCGCCGGTCAGCGGGTAGCAGCCGAGGGTACGGAAACGCACCATTTTTTTGGTGATACGGGCTTTCTCTTCGTCCGAGAGGTGCTCGAGGATGCGATCGTCGTCGATCATGATCAGCGTGCCGTTTTTCTCGATGACTTCACGCTCGGCAGCGAAATACAGCGGCACGATCGGGATCTGTTCCAGATAGATGTACTGCCAGATGTCCAGCTCGGTCCAGTTGGACAGCGGGAACACACGGATCGACTCGCCCTTCTTGACCTTGCCGTTGTACACGTTCCACAGCTCGGGACGCTGGTTCTTCGGATCCCAGCGGTGCTTGCTGTCGCGGAACGAATAGACACGCTCCTTGGCGCGGGACTTCTCTTCGTCGCGGCGTGCACCGCCGAAGGCGGCATCGAAGCCGTACTTGTCCAGCGCTTGCTTGAGGCCCTCGGTCTTCATCACGTCGGTGTGCTTGGCACTGCCGTAGGTGAAGGGGTTCATGTCCTGCGCCACGCCATCGGGGTTGATGTGGGTGATCAGGTCCAGACCGTACTCGTTGACCATCTTTTCGCGGAAGGCGTACATCTCCTGAAACTTCCAGCGCGTATCGACGTGCATCACCGGGAACGGCAGCTTGCCCGGAAAGAACGCCTTGCGTGCCAGGTGCAGCATCACGGCGGAGTCTTTACCGATGGAATAGAGCATTACCGGGTTGTCGAATTCGGCGGCCACTTCACGAATGATGTGGATACTTTCCGCCTCCAGCTGTTTCAGGTGGGTCAGTTTATCGAGCATGGCTACTCACGGATTACGATGTGTTTGGGCCGGCGGGCCGTGGACGAGGGCGCACTCTAGCACAGCACCCTCTTCTATTCAGGAGGCCACTTAGATCGAAACGATCTAGCGTTATACCAGCAGGAAAGGCCGCAATTACGGCCTAGATCGGGTTAGGGCAATCGATAAACAGATGCTCAATGGCAAAGCGCCGCGCCAGGTAATCACCCAGCGCCTGCACGCCATAACGCTCGGTGGCGTGATGGCCGGCGGCGATAAAGCTGATGCCATTTTCGCGGGCACTGTGGAAGGTCTGCTCGGACGCTTCGCCGGTCAGGTACAGGTCGACGCCCGTGGCAATCGCCTGATCGATATAACCCTGACCGCCGCCAGTGCACCAACCGATTCGGCGAATCATCGCCTCGCCTTCGACCAGCAGCGGCTCACGACCGAGCACCTGATGCACATGGCGGGCGAAATCACGCGGGCTCATGGCCTCAGCCAGTGAGCCAATCAGGCCAACGGTGCGTGGGTTTTCCGGCTCCAGCGGGCCTTCCACGGTAATGCCCAGCTGCGCGGCCAGTTGCACGTTGTTGCCCACCTCGGCGTGCACATCCAGTGGCAGGTGATAAGCCAGCAGGCTGATGTCGTTGGCCAGCAGGGTTTGCAGGCGGCGACGCTTCATCCCGGTGATGCAGGGGTTTTCGCCCTTCCAGAAATAACCGTGGTGCACCAGCAGCACATCGGCGTCGGCTTCTACAGCGGCCTCGATCAACGCCTGGCTGGCGGTCACACCACTGACAATACGCCGCACCTGCGGCCGCCCCTCGACCTGCAGGCCATTGGGGCAGTAATCACTGATTCGCGCCGCGTTGAGGTAGCGGTCGGCTTCTTCCACCAGGGTCGCCAGAGCAATGGCCATCGTGTTTCCTTATCAACAGGTGTGCAGGCGCTGCTTTATTCGCAGCCACCTCTCTATAATGGCGCACCTTAAGGGGCGCACCTGCCCCCGGCAACCCTCAGGATTGGATCGATGTTCAAGGCCCTGCGTTTCCTCGGCTGGCCCCTGCTGGTCGGTGTGCTGTCGGCACTGCTGATCATGCAATATTTCCCCCAGTGGGTCGGTTTGCCGGGGCAGGACGTGAACGTGCGCCAGGCACCGTTCTACAGCCGCATGCAGGAAGGCCCGGTGTCCTACGCCGACGCGGTGAACCTGGCCTCGCCGGCCGTCGCCAACCTGTACACCACCAAGTTCGTCAACAAACCTGCGCATCCACTGTTTGAGGACCCGCAGTTCCGCAAGTTCTTCGGTGACAACCTGCCCAAGCAGCGGCGCATGGAGTCGAGCCTTGGCTCCGCAGTGATCATGAGCCCGGAAGGCTACCTGCTGACCAACAACCATGTGGTCGCGGGTGCTGATCAGATCGTCGTAGCCCTGAAGGATGGCCGCGAAACCCTGGCCCGGCTGATCGGCAGTGACCCGGAGACCGACCTGGCGGTGCTGAAGATCGACCTGCAGGACTTGCCGTTTATCACCCTGGGGCGCTCTGACAATATCCGCATCGGTGACGTGACCCTGGCCATCGGCAACCCCTTTGGCGTCGGCCAGACGGTGACCATGGGCATCATCAGCGCCACCGGGCGCAACCAGCTGGGCCTCAACACCTACGAGGACTTCATCCAGACCGACGCGGCGATCAACCCCGGCAACTCCGGCGGCGCGCTGGTGGATGCCTACGGCAACCTGGTGGGCATCAATACCGCGATCTTCTCCAAATCGGGCGGTTCGCAAGGCATCGGCTTTGCCATCCCGGTGAAACTGGCGATGGAAGTGATGCGGGCAATCATCGAACACGGCCAGGTGATTCGCGGCTGGCTGGGCATCGAAGTACAACCGCTGACTCCGGAGCTGGCGGAATCCTTCGGCCTGGACGGACGCCCCGGCATCGTCGTGGCCGGCATCTACCGTAATGGCCCCGCGCAGAAAGCCGGCCTGCAACCGGGCGACCTGATCCTCAGTATCGACGGTGAACCTGCCGGTGATGGCCGCCGATCGATGAACCAGGTGGCCCGTGCCAAGCCGGGTGAGAAAATCCGCATCGACATCCTGCGCAACGGCAAGCCGCTGCAACTGACAGCAGAAATCGGCGTCAGGCCGCCCGTCAACGGCAGCTAACCCTCCTCCTTTTTCACTTTGCGCAACGCAAGCGATAACTCTTCTCAATTTTAATGTTATGTTATTACATTAAATACAGCAGAAGGATACCTTGCCTTGCGCGCCGCCCACGCCTTACTCGCCAGCCTGCTGGTTCCCAGCGCTGTTGCCGCAGCAGCAGAAACCCCGGTCGAGCTCTCTGCCACCACCGTCACCGCACGCCAGGAACGGGCGGATAGCCCGGTTCAGGGCTATCGCGCCACCCGCTCGGCCAGCGCGACGCGTACCGATACGCCGATTGAGCAGATCGCCCAGAGCATCAACGTGGTGCCCGCGCAGGTGCTCGATGACCTGGGCACCCCACGCATCGACCGCGCCCTGGACTTTGCCGGCGGCGTATCCCGGCAAAACAACTTCGGCGGCCTGACATTCCTCAATTACAGCGTGCGCGGTTTCACCACCGGCGAGCTGTACAAGAACGGCTTCGCCATCAACCGTGGCAGCTACAGTTCGCCGGACGCCTCCGGCATTGAGCGCATCGAAGTACTCAAAGGCCCGGCTGCCAGCCTGTATGGCCGTGGCGACCCGGGCGGCATGATCAATATCGTCAGCAAGAAGCCCCAGACCGAGGCCTTCAGCCAGCTCAAGGTCAGCGCCGGCAGCTGGGATCGCTACCGCAGCAGCCTGGACGTCAACACCCCGCTGAATGACGAGGCCACCCTGCTGTCACGGGTCAACCTGGCGGTCGAGGACAACCAGAGCTTTCGCGACCATGTGGGCAGTGAACGGCAGATCGTTAGCCCGTCGCTGAGCTGGCAGCTGGATGCCGACACCCTACTGCTGATCGAGAGCGAATTCACCCGCACCGAATCGGTGTTCGACCGTGGCATCCCAGCGGTCAACAATCACATGGGCGCAGTGAAAAACTCCAGGTTTATGGGCGAGCCGAACGACGACAGCATCCGCAACGACAACCAGATGCTGCAGGTCAGCCTTGAGCATTACCTCAATGACAGCTGGAAGCTGCGCCTGGCCAATCACTACGCCCAGGGTCGCTTACAAGGCAACAGCTCTGAGCCGTCGCGCCTGGTCGGCGACACCCTGACGCGCTTCTACCGCCAGCGCAGCTTCGAATGGAACGACAGCATCACCCAGGCCGAGTTGCACGGCAGCTTCGACCTCGGTAGCTGGCAGCACCAGACCCTAGCCGGTCTGGAGTACGAGAACTACCGCAACAGCCAGAAGTACCCGCAAAGCGCGACCACCCTGGGCTATGGCCAGAACATCTACCAACCGCAGTACGGCCAGGCCAAGCCGACCATCATCAATCCCAACGATTTCTTTGAGCACACTGAGAGCTATGCCCTCAACCTGCAGGACCAGATCAGCTTCAGCGAACGCCTGAGTGGCTTGCTTGGCGCACGCCTCGAACGCTATGAGCAAACCGCGCTGAACCGCAGCACGCGGGTCAGCAACGAGCAGAACAAAGATGTCGCCACCGCCCGCACGGGCCTGCTCTATCAACTGACCCCGCAGGTCGGGGTGTTCGCCAACGCCTCCACCTCGTTCAAGCCCAACAGCATCAGCAGCCAGGGCACGGTGTTCAAGCCGGAGAAGGGCCTGGGCTATGAAACCGGACTGAAGCTAGACCTGCTCGACAGCCGCCTGGGGGCGACTATCGCGTTGTTTCATATCGACAAGGAAAACGTGCTGACCGCCGACCCGGCCAATCCCGGCGATAGCATCGCGGCCGGCAAGGCGCGCAGCCAGGGCCTGGATATGCAGTTCAGCGGCCAGCTCAGCGATGCCGTGCGCATCATCGGCGCCTACGCCTTTATCGATGCGGAAATCACCGAAGACAACAGCCTGCCGGTGGGTAGCAAGCTGCTCGGCGTCGCCCGCCACAGCGGCAGCCTGATGACGGTTTACCAGTTCCAGAACGGCCGCCTGCGCGGCTCGGACATCGGCGCTGCGTTCAACTATGTGGGGGATCGTTCGGGGCAAGCCGGCAGCGACTTCGAGTTACCGGCCTACAGCACCGTTGACCTGCTCGCGCGCTACCAGGCCAACGATGACCTGAGCATCGGCCTGAACCTCAACAACCTGTTCGACCGCGCGTACTACGAGCGCGCCTTCAACAGCGTCTGGGTCATGCCCGGTGACCCACGCAACCTCAGCCTTAGCCTGACCCTTAACCTCTAACCCACAAGGATCCCACCATGCACATAGCCAAACCCATTCTACTCACTGCGCTGCTCGCCACCCTGCTCGCCGGGCACGCCCAGGCCCACGGCCTGTGGACCGAACAACGCCGTGGTCATATCGAAACCATCTACGGCCATGGCGCGGAAGACAACGCCTTCAAGGCCGAGAAAATCAGCGGTGCCTGGGCTTACGACCGTGCCGGTAAAATGATCCCGGTCACCGTTCAGCGTCTGGAGGATCACGCCCGCCTGCAACCGCTGAAAACCCCAGCAGTACTTGGTGTGGCGCTGGACAACGGCGCCTGGTCGAAGACCCCGGACGGCCAATGGATCAACCAGGGCCGCAGTAAAGTGCCGAATTCGACCGAATCGCTACACACTTACAAGTACAGCCTGGCGATTTATCAGGAAGGCGCCAAGCTGCCAAAACTGGAGCAGTTGAAGATGGTCATCCTGCCGGAAGTCGACCCGCTCAAGGTTGGCCCAGGTAAGCCGCTGCCGGTGCGGGTACTGGTGGATGGCAAACCGGCTACCGGGGTTGAACTGGTCGGTGACTACCGTGGCGCGCCGCACCAAGTCAGCGCCACCACCGATGCCGACGGCCGCGCCCAGGTGCTGGTACGTAACGAAGGGCTGAATATCATCAGCGCGTCCATCGACCTGCCAGTCAAAGGTGACAAGGACATCGAGACGCGCGGCCTGTTTACCTCGCTGACCTTCCTCGGCGCAGCGCACCACGAGTAAGCCTCAGCCCAAGCCGCAGACAAGAAAAAGCCGGAGCACTGCTCCGGCTTTTTTACGGCTGCCAGTTACAGACCTTGCAGAGCATCCAGCAGCGCCTGGTTCTGCTCCGGCGTGCCAATGGTGATACGCAGGAACTGCGCAATGCGCTGCTGCTTGAAGTGACGCACGATCACGCCCTGCTCACGCAAACCGGCCGCCAGAGTCGCCGCGTCCTTGTCCGGATGGCGGGCAAACACGAAGTTCGCCTGTGATGGCAGCACCTCAAAGCCCAGCTGCTCCAACCCGGCCACCACCGCCTCACGGCTATCGATTACGCGCTGGCAGGTCTGCTCGAAGTACGCCTGATCCTCAAACGCCACCGCCGCGCCGGCAATCGCCATACGGTCCAACGGGTAGGAGTTAAAGCTGTTCTTGATCCGCTCCAGCGCTTCGATAAGGTCCGGGTGCCCCACCGCAATGCCGACCCGCAATCCAGCCAACGAGCGCGACTTAGACAAGGTTTGGCTGACCAGCAGGTTCGGGTACTTGTCCACCAGACTGATCGCCGTCTCACCGCCGAAGTCGATATAGGCTTCATCCACCAGCACCACGGTATCCGGGTTGGCCTTGAGCAAACGCTCGATCGCCTCCAGCGCCAGCCCACAGCCAGTCGGCGCATTGGGGTTGGGGAAGATAATGCCGCCGTTGGGCCGCACGTAATCCTCAACGCGAATCTGGAACTGCTCATCCAGCGGCACCTGCACAAAATCGATGCCATACAGGCCGCAGTACACCGGGTAGAAGCTGTAGCTGATATCCGGGAACAACAGCGGCTGGCCATGCTGAAACAGGCCGTGGAAGGCATGCGCCAACACCTCATCGGAACCGTTGCCGACAAATACCTGAGCGGTCTGCACGCCGTAATAATCAGCCACCGCTTGTTTCAGGCGGTCGCTGTTCGGGTCTGGGTACAGACGCAGGTTGTTATTAACCTCGGCCTGCATGGCGGCAATCGCCTTGGGCGACGGGCCATAGGGGTTTTCGTTGGTGTTGAGCTTGACCAGTTTGGCCAGTTTCGGCTGCTCACCCGGCACATAAGGCACCAGGTCTTTGACGAAGGGGCTCCAGAATTTGCTCATCTGCCCTTCTCTCCTCGAATTGGTAGGGTGCGCCGTGCGCACCAAATGCTCAAAAGGTGCGCACGGCGCACCCTACACTCAGGGTTTGATGCGGTACTCGGCGCTACGGGCGTGGGCGGTCAGCGACTCACCACGGGCCAGCACACTGGCGACCTTGCCCAGCTCGGACGCGCCCTCGGCCGAACAATGAATGATCGACGAGCGCTTCTGGAAGTCGTACACCCCCAGCGGCGAGGAGTAGCGTGCGGTACCGGAGGTCGGTAGCACGTGATTAGGACCGGCGCAGTAGTCACCCAGGGCTTCAGCGGTGTAACGGCCCATAAAGATCGCACCGGCGTGGCGGATCAGCGGTAGGTACTCTTCCGGGTTTTCCACCGACAACTCCAGATGCTCCGGTGCGATGCGGTTGGCCACTTCAATGGCCTGAGCCATATCGGCGACCTGGATCAGCGCGCCGCGCCCTTCCAGTGAGGTGCGCGCAATGCTTTCACGCTCCAAGGTCGGCAGCAGTTTGGCGATGCTTTCGGCGACACGGTCGAGGAAGGCGGCATCCGGGCTGACCAGAATCGACTGCGCGTCTTCGTCGTGCTCGGCCTGGGAGAACAGGTCCATGGCGATCCAGTCGGGATCGGTCTGGCCGTCACACACCACGAGAATTTCGGAAGGGCCGGCGATCATGTCGATACCAACCTTGCCGAACACGTGGCGTTTGGCGGTGGCCACATAGATATTGCCGGGCCCCACGATTTTATCGACCGGCGGTACGCTTTCGGTGCCATAGGCCAGCGCAGCCACGGCCTGAGCACCACCGATAGTGAATACGCGGTCAACGCCAGCGATGCAGGCCGCCGCCAGGACGATCTCATTGATTTCGCCACGCGGGGTCGGCACCACCATCACCACTTCTGGCACACCGGCAACCTTGGCCGGAATCGCGTTCATCAGCACCGAGGATGGGTACGACGCCTTGCCACCCGGCACATAGAGGCCGGCGCGGTCCAGCGGAGTGACCTTCTGGCCCAGCACCGTGCCGTCGGCTTCGGTGTAGGTCCAGGAATCCTGGCGCTGACGCTCGTGGTACAGGCGCACGCGCTCGGCAGCCTTTTCCAGGGCGCTGCGCTGTTCGGCAGTAATGCGGGTTAGGGCCAGTTCCAGGCGCTCGCGCGGCAGGATCAGGTCGGCCATGGAGGCGACATCCAGACCGTCGAACTGTTTGGTGAACTCGACCAATGCCGCATCGCCGCGCTCACGCACGGCCTTGATGATGTCCAGCACGCGATGATTGACCGCATCGTCCGAGACACTTTCCCAGCTCAGCAGATGATCCAGATGCTGGGCAAAGTCCTGGTCAGCGGCATTGAGTCGGCGAATAGCGATAGGAGCGGTCATAGCGGGCCTCTTAAATTGGCAAATGCTCGGGCGTCGCTAGGCTACCAAGCCCACCGTATGGACGCCCGAGAAAAGTGGCTATGACACGGATAGGCAAACGCGACGTAATGCCGCGCTGAGGGTATTAGCGGGGGTGTCGTGCCTCGACGGCATCACGCAGGGTGTCGATCAACGCCTGAATGCGCGCGTGCTGCATCTTCATCGACGCCTTGTTGACCACCAGGCGCGAGCTGATCGTGGCGATCAGCTCCTGGGCTTCCAGGCCGTTGGCACGCAGGGTGTTGCCGGTGTCGACCACGTCAATGATCTTGTCGGCCAGCCCCACCAGCGGCGCCAGTTCCATCGAGCCATACAGCTTGATGATGTCGACCTGACGGCCCTGTTCGGCGTAATAACGCTTGGCCACGTTGACGAACTTGGTCGCCACGCGCAGCCGGCCTTTCGGCTCAGGCGCACCGACTGCACCGGCAGTCATCAGTTTGCAGCGGGCAATTCGCAGGTCCAGCGGCTCATACAAACCCTGGCCGCCGTACTCCATCAGCACATCCTTGCCAGCCACGCCCAGATCGGCTGCGCCGTGTTCGACATAGGTCGGCACATCTGTGGCGCGCACGATCAGCAGGCGCACATCATCCAGAGTGGTGGGGATAATCAGCTTGCGGCTTTTATCCGGATTCTCGGTCGGCTCGATACCCGCCGCCGCCAGCAGCGGCAGGGTGTCATCGAGAATCCGGCCTTTGGAAAGGGCAATGGTCAGCATGGTCTTAGCCCGGCACGCGGCGAATTTTGGCACCCAGAAGCTGCAGCTTCTCTTCGATGCACTCGTAACCACGGTCGATGTGGTAAATGCGGTCGATCAGGGTGTCACCTTCAGCGACCAGCGCCGAAATCACCAGGCTGGCGGATGCACGCAGGTCGGTGGCCATCACAGGCGCGCCCTTGAGCTTGTCGACCCCGGTGACGATGGCGGTGTTGCCCTCGACCTGAATCTGCGCGCCCATACGAATCATTTCATGTACGTGCATAAAACGGTTTTCGAACACGGTTTCGATCACCGTGCCGGTGCCTTCGGCAATTGCGTTGAGGGCAATAAACTGTGCCTGCATGTCCGTCGGGAACGCCGGGTACGGAGCGGTGCGCAGGTTGACGGCTTTCGGCCGCTTGCCATGCATGTTCAGCTCGATCCAGTCGTTACCGCTGGTGATTTCTGCACCGGCTTCCTGCAATTTGGACAGCACCGCTTCCAGGGTGGTCGGATCGGTGTCCTTGACCTTGACCCGGCCACCGGTCGCCGCTGCCGCCACCAGGTAGGTGCCGGTTTCGATGCGGTCAGGCATCACGCTGAAACGTGCACCGTGCAGGCGCTCAACGCCATCGATGATGATGGTGTCGGTGCCAGCGCCGCTGATTTTCGCGCCCATGGCAATCAGGCAGTTGGCCAGATCGACCACTTCCGGCTCGCGCGCGGCGTTTTCCAGCACGCTGCGGCCCTTGGCCAGGCTCGCTGCCATCATGATGTTTTCGGTACCGGTCACGCTGACGGTGTCGAAGAAGAAGTGCGCGCCGCGCAGACCGCCCTCCGGGGCCTTGGCCTTGATATAGCCAGCTTCGACATCAATGATCGCGCCCATGGCTTCCAGGCCACGGATGTGCAGATCGACCGGACGCGAGCCAATGGCACAACCACCCGGCAGGGCCACTTCGGCATAACCGAAGCGCGCGACCATCGGGCCGAGCACCAGGATCGAGGCGCGCATGGTTTTTACCAGCTCGTAGGGCGCGACCAGGGTCTTGATCGCCCGCGCGTCGACTTCCACGCTGAGCTTTTCATCAATGATCGGCTCGATCCCCATACGACCGAACAGTTCGATCATGGTGGTGATGTCGTGCAGGTGCGGCAGGTTGCAGATGGTGACAGGCGCGTCACCGAGCAGGGTCGCGGCGAGAATCGGCAGGGCAGAGTTCTTCGCTCCGGAAATGCGGATTTCGCCATCGAGGCGCACACCGCCGGTAATAATCAGTTTGTCCATGATTCTCTCGGTTTAGGAGCGCGCGGCCCAATCGGCACGGCTGAAGAATTTCATACTCACGGCGTGGATGCTGCCATCGGCGATCCAGGCATTGAGGTGAGCGTAGATCTGTTGCTGGCGTTTGACCGGGCTGAGGGCCGCCAGCTCGTCACTGATCAGGTTCAGCTGAAAGTTGCAGCCTTCGCCTTCGACTTCCACTTGAGTATCCGGCAATTTAGCCTCAAGGAGACTCTTTACTTCTAAGGCTTGCATGCTCAACCTCGATCAATGCATGAATTAACGACTGCCGAGCCGACGCTCGCTGGCCGAGCATCATACAAAAAAGCCCCCCGCCTGCGAACCCCGCATTATTCCCAGCCGACCGAAGCCCTGCTCAGGCTTGCAGTGGGAGAATTTCCAGCAGGCCGCAGACGCTGGCGATTTCGCGCATGTCGTTGGGCAGGTTGCGCACGCTGAGCGTCTTGCGGTTGGCACTGGCGTCACGCATAAAAGCCAGCAGCAGTGACACACCGACACTGCTGGATTTTTCCACACCCCTGCAATCGATCACACAAGCCGCCGCAGGGCTGGCCTTGAGCAGCTTCCCGCCCTGCTCACGCAAAGCCGGGGCACTGCGGTAATCCAGCACGCCCACCAGTTGCAGAACCCCGGGCGTAGCCTCGGTGATATTCGCCTGACTCACGAGGCATTGGCCCCTTGGCGCGCCTTGGCAACGGTTTCGGCCCAGTTGTCGATGACCTTATCCAGGTCATTGCGATTGTCCTGCATGGCCTGGGCAAACTGGTCGCGGAACAACTTGCCTACGTTGATGCCATTGATGATTACGTTGCGCATCTTCCAGGTGCCGTCCTGGCTGACCATGGTATAGGACAGCGGATAGACCGTGCCTTTACCGTCCTTGATTTCCATATTGACCGAGGTGCGCTCAGGGTCCTGCTGGCCGCTGACCGGCAGCACGCGGATGTCCTGATTGTTGTATTCGAGCAGGGCATTGCCATAGAACTGCATCAGGCTGCGCTTGAAGTTTTCCTGAAAGCGCTGCATCTGCTCAGGCGTGGCCTGGCGCGAATAGCGCACGGTCATCACCCCGCGAGAAATACCATCCACGTCCACAACCGGGCCGAGAATGCTGTCCAGTGCGTTGTAAAACGCACCCGGATCGGTACGGTAGTGCTCCTTGTTGGCCTTGAGGTCGGCCAGCAGGGTACTGGTGGTCTGCTGCACCACCTCATGGGCCGCTGGTGCCGCCTGTAGCGAGCAGGACAGCACTGCCAAACCAACCAGCAAGCTGTTACGCAGTGTCTTGAGCATCTTCAATACCTCTTACTGATTGGCCTGGTCTTTATTGACCGAATTGAGCAGAAATTTGCCAATCAGGTCTTCCAGTACCAGCGATGACTGCGTGTCGTGGATGGTGCTGCCTTCACGCAGCACCTCCTCTTCACCACCCACACTAATTCCGATGTATTTCTCACCCAGCAGGCCAGCAGTGAGAATCGAGGCGGTGGAATCTGCCGGCAGATTGTCCACAGCATCATCCAGCTGCATGGTGACGCGCCCCATATAACTGTTGCGGTCCAAATCAATGGCTGTGACCTTGCCAATCGTGACACCCGCCATGGTCACCTTCGACCTGACAGTAAGACCGGCAATGTTGTCAAAGTGCGCATAGACCTTATAGGTATTATCACTGCTGCCCACGGTCAGACCACTGACGCGCAAGGCCAGCAGCAGCAAGGCCAACAACCCGGCCAACAGGAACAAGCCGACACCCACTTCCAGCGTGCGGTTCTGCATCAGAAATCTCCAAACATCAAAGCGGTCAGAATGAAGTCCAGCCCCAATACGGCGAGCGAGGCGTACACCACCGTCTTGGTAGTGGCACGACTAATCCCTTCCGAAGTCGGCTCACAGTCATAGCCCTGGAACACGGCGATCCAGGTCACGACAAACGCAAAGACCATGCTCTTGATCACGCCATTGAGCACATCTTCACGAAACGAAACACTGCTCTGCATATTGGCCCAGAACGAGCCTTCATAAACCCCAAGCCAGTCTACAGCGACCATGGCTCCACCCCAGATACCAACCACGCTGAAAATCATCGCCAGCAGCGGCATCGAGATAAAACCGGCCCATAGGCGCGGAGCGACGATGTATTTGAGTGGATCAACGCCAATCATCGCCAGGCTGGACAACTGCTCGGTGGATTTCATGTTGCCGATCTCGGCGGTCAGCGCCGAGCCGGCGCGACCAGCAAACAGCAAGGCAGTTACCACCGGCCCCAATTCACGCAGCAGGGTCAGGGCGACCATCTGCCCTACCGCCTGCTCTGAACCGTACTTGGCCAGAATGCTGAAGCCCTGCAGCGACAACACCATGCCGATAAAGATGCCGGACACGACAATGATCGCCAGGGACATCACCCCAACCGAATACAGCTGTTTGATCAGCAGTTGAAAGCTGTTGCCTGTCGCGCCACGCCCAAACAGGGCACGCAGCAGGAAAATCACCGAGCGGCCCAGCGTGGCGACCACATCTATACCGGCGCGACCGAACAGGCGCACCCGTTCGAGCACAGACGTCTTGCGCATCAGCGCCCCCCCAACAGGTCGTCGCGGTAATTGGCCGCAGGAAAATGAAACGGCACAGGTCCATCTGGCGTGCCCTGCATAAACTGGCGCACTCGCGGGTTATCCGAAGCCATCAACTCGGCCGGCGTACCCTGGCCCAATACCTGGGTATCACCCACTACATAGATGTAGTCGGCAATGCTGGCGGTTTCTGCCAAGTCATGGGACACCACGATGCTGGTAATGCCCAGAGCATCGTTCAGCAGACGGATCAGGCGCACCAACACGCCCATGGCGATCGGGTCCTGGCCAACAAACGGCTCGTCATACATCAGAATTTGTGGGTCCAAAGCAATCGCCCGCGCCAGCGCCACACGGCGTTTCATACCGCCCGACAGTTCGTCCGGCATCAACTCCAGCGCACCACGCAGCCCCACCGCCTGCAGCTTCATCAGCACGATATCGCGAATCATCTCTTCCGGCAGCTTGGTGTGTACCCGTAACGGAAAGGCGACGTTCTCGAACACATCCAGATCAGTGAACAGCGCGCCGCTCTGAAACAGCACCCCCATCTGCTTGCGCATATCGAACAGTTCGCTGCGCGACAGCTTCGGCAAATTCAGGCCATTGACCCAGACATCACCCTGACTCGGCTTGAGTTCAGCAGCGATCAGGCGCAGCAGCGTGGTTTTGCCACAGCCAGACGGCCCCATGATCCCGGTGACTTTGCCACGGGGAATATGAATATCGACGTTTTTGAAAATATCCCGCTCGCCGCGTTTAAAGCTGACGTTCTTCAGCTCAACTGCATACGGGTTCTCGGCGCTCATCTGGACTCCTTGCTCAACGCTTGCCTGACTGACGTACCGCCCCGAACAAAGGGCACTACTGGTCGTCGAACGTACCGAAAATGGCCGCGAACTATACCATCGCGCCCGGTCTCGCCCAAGATTGAACTTGTTGCGGGAGATAAGCGCCTCACACTTCAACAATTCGTCTCGCCATGGGAAACACTGGGCAGGCGCAGCATTACCGTTATAATCGACAACTTTTAACCCGCACACCGCCGAGATTCGATGAGCCAGCCAACCGACCTGATCCAGTCCGCGCAGCGCACCATCCGCCTGGAGCTAGAGGCGATACAGGACCTGCTGCAACGTATCAACGGTGACTTCGTGCACGCCTGCCAGCTGATTCTTGGCAGCAAAGGCCGCGTAGTCGTGGTGGGCATGGGCAAATCTGGCCATGTCGGCAACAAAATTGCCGCCACCCTGGCCAGCACCGGCACCACAGCCTTCTTTGTCCACCCCGCCGAGGCCAGCCACGGCGACATGGGCATGATCACCCGCGACGACGTGGTTCTGGCCCTATCCAACTCTGGTTCCACGGCAGAAATCGTTACCCTGCTACCGCTGATCAAACGCCTCGGCATCACCCTGATCAGCATGACCGGCAACCCCGAATCGCCGCTGGCCAAGGCTGCCGAAGTCAACCTGGACGCCCGCGTAGCCCAAGAAGCCTGCCCGCTGAACCTGGCACCGACCTCGTCCACCACCGTATCCCTGGTATTGGGTGACGCCCTGGCCATCGCCCTACTGGAAGCACGCGGCTTTACTGCAGAGGACTTCGCCTTCTCGCACCCAGGTGGCGCCCTCGGTCGCCGCCTGCTACTCAAAGTGGAAAATGTCATGCACGCAGGCGACAGCCTGCCGCGCGTCAGCCGAGGCACCACGCTACGCGACGCGCTGCTGGAAATGACCCAGAAAGGTCTGGGCATGACCGTAGTTACCGAAGACGACGGCCGCCTGGCCGGGATATTCACCGACGGCGACCTGCGCCGCGCACTTGATAAAGGCATCGATGTGCGTGATGCGCTTATCGACGACGTCATGACCCTGCACGGCAAAACCGCCCGCGCCGAAATGCTCGCAGCCGAAGCCCTGAAAATCATGGAAGACAACAAAATCAGCGCATTGGTGGTGGTAGACGACAGCGACCGCCCCGTGGGTGCCTTCAACCTTGGCGACCTACTGCGCGCAGGAGTGATGTGATGAACGATCTGCAACAACGCGCTCGCGCAATCAAACTGGCCGTATTCGATGTCGACGGTGTACTGACTGACGGCAAGCTGTACTTTCTGGTGGATGGCAGCGAGTTCAAGACCTTCAACACCCTCGACGGCCACGGCATCAAGATGCTGATCAACTCCGGCGTACGCACCGCCATCATCAGCGGCCGCAAGACTCCGGTGGTCGAGCGCCGCGCACAGAACCTGGGCATCCAGCACCTGTACCAGGGCCGCGAAGACAAGCTTGTTGTACTGAATGAGCTGCTTGGCGAACTTGGCCTGAGCTATGAACAAGTCGCCTACCTGGGCGACGACCTGCCGGACCTACCCGTTATGCGCCGTGTCGGCCTGGGCATGGCCGTTGCCAGCGCCGATGGTTTTGTCCGCCAGCACGCCCATGGCGTGACTCAGGCACGTGGCGGCGAGGGTGCTGCCCGCGAGTTCTGCGAACTGATCATGTGCGCCCAAGGCACTCTTGAAGCCGCTCAAGCCGCTTACCTATAGGCCAACCATGCCCCGCAAATTACTCAACCCCCTGCTGTTCGCCTGCGCCGCCTTGCTGGTAGCGGCCCTCGGCTACTGGAACCTCAATCCGGAAGGCTTCAACCAGCAGCCGCAAACAGCGGCCGCCGACAATGCCATCGACTTCTATGCCAACAACACCTATACCGTGCAATACCAGGCTGACGGCAAACTGCACTACGAGATGGCCGCCGACAAGGTCGAACACATCAAGGCCAGCGACATCACACTGATGAGCGCACCGAACATGAACCTGTTCCGCGGCACCGAGCTGCCCTGGAAGATTCGCAGCGAACGCGGCGAAGTGTCGCCAGGTGGCAGCGAAGTCGAATTGATCGACAAGGTGCGCGTCGAGCGCACCGACGCCAAAGGCCGCCCGACCATTCTTACCACCAGCCGCCTGACCGTATTCCCCGAGAAGGAATATGCGCAGACCCAGCAAGCCGTTAGAATCGACGCGGCCAATGGGGTGACCACGGCACAAGGAATGAAAGCGTACATGAATGACGGCAGGATGCTCCTGCTGTCCAACGTAAGAGGTCAGCATGAGGCTCGTTAATACCCTCCCCCTACTACTCAGCCTCAGTGCCGCACTTGGAAGTGTCAGCGCCTGGGCTCTGCCATCCGATCGCGAGCAGCCGATCCGCATCCAGGCCGACAGCGCCGAGCTCGATGACAAACAGGGCGTTGCGGTCTATCGCGGCGATGTCGTGATCACCCAGGGCACCATGAAGGTTACCGGCGACACCGTGACCGTCACCCAGAACGCCCAGGGTGAGGTTGAAGTCTTCACTTCGGTAGGCAAGCCCGCCTACTACGAGCAACTGCCATCTACCGACAAGCAGATCGTCAAGGCCTACGGCCTGACCATCCAGTATTTCATGAGCAATGATCGCGTAGTGCTGATCGACCAGGCCAAGGTGATTCAGGAAGGTAATACCTTCGAAGGCGAGAAGATCGTCTATGACACCCAGCGTCAGATCGTCAACGCCGGCCGTGCAACAGGCAGCAATGTCACTGCACCACGACCGCGCATCGACATGGTGATCCAGCCCAAGAACAAACCAGCCGACAAGCAGGCGCAGTAATAATGGCCACATTGAAAGCCCAACACCTGGCCAAAAGCTACAAAGGCCGCCAGGTCGTGCGCGACGTCAGCCTGAACATCGACAGCGGCCAGATCGTCGGCCTGCTCGGCCCTAACGGTGCCGGCAAAACCACCTGTTTCTACATGATCGTCGGCCTGGTGCAAGCCGACCAAGGCCGCGTACTGATCGACGACCTGGACGTCAGCCACCAACCGATGCACGGCCGTGCCCGTGCCGGTATCGGCTACCTGCCACAGGAAGCCTCGATCTTTCGCAAACTCAGCGTGGCCGACAACATCATGGCCATCCTGGAGACCCGCAAGGACCTCAACGCCAGCGCTCGTCAGCAGGAGCTTGAAGGGCTGCTGCAGGAATTTCACATCACTCACATCCGCGACAACCTCGGCATGAGCTTGTCCGGCGGTGAACGTCGCCGCGTGGAAATCGCTCGCGCCTTGGCCACCAATCCCAAGTTCATCCTGCTCGACGAACCCTTTGCAGGTGTCGACCCGATTTCCGTGGGCGACATCAAGCAGATCATCCATCACCTCAAGGCCAAGGGCATCGGTGTACTGATCACCGACCACAACGTACGCGAGACGCTGGACATCTGCGAAACCGCCTATATCGTCAGTGATGGTCAACTGATTGCCGAAGGTGATGCCGAAACCATTCTGGCCAACCAGACGGTGAAAGAAGTGTATCTGGGCCATGAGTTCAGGCTGTAACCACAGCTTTTCTCAGGCCGACTGCAGCCAAGGCTAGGCAAAACCCTTAAAGTCAGGCATATAATTTGCTTCCTAGTGGCGCTTTTTAGAGGCGTCCTGTAGTGGATTGCGCACAGACGCCGGTAAATAAGGTCTGCAATGAAACCATCGCTAGTCCTGAAGATGGGCCAGCAGCTGACGATGACGCCGCAGCTGCAACAGGCCATCCGCCTACTCCAACTGTCGACCCTGGATCTGCAACAAGAGATTCAGGAGGCCCTGGAGTCCAACCCGATGCTCGAACGCCAGGAAGATGGCGATGACTTCGACAACTCGGACCCCATGGCCGATGGCGCAGAAAGCGCCAGCTCCAGTGAACAGCAGGAAACGCCCTACCAGGAGAGCAACTTTCAGGAAACCACGCAGACCGTGGACAACCTGGAAGAAGGCGACTGGGGCGAACGTATCCCCAACGAGCTGCCGGTTGATACCGCCTGGGAAGACATCTACCAGACCAGCGCCAGCAGCCTGCCCAGCAGTGCCAGCGAGGACGACGAGTGGGATTTCACCACCCGCACCTCCAGCGGTGAAAGCCTGCAGAGCCACCTGCTCTGGCAACTCAATCTGGCAGTGATGTCCGACAAAGACCGCCTGATCGGTGTCACCCTGATCGACTGCATCAACGACCAAGGCTATCTCGAAGAAACCCTGGAAGAAGTGGTCGACGCCTTCGACCCGGAACTGGATATCGAACTCGACGAAGTCGAAGCCGTACTGCACCGCATCCAGCAGTTCGAACCGGCCGGTATTGCTGCACGCAACCTGGGCGAATGCCTGCTTCTGCAACTGCGTCAGCTGCCCGCCAAAACCCCCTGGCTGAACGAAGCCCAGCGCCTGGCCAGTGACTACCTCGACCTGCTCGGCAGCCGCGACTACAGCCAACTGATGCGCCGCATGAAGCTCAAGGAAGACGAGCTGCGCCAGGTCATCGAACTGATCCAAAGTCTCAACCCGCGCCCAGGTTCGCAGATCGAGTCCAGCGAACCGGAATACGTGGTGCCCGACGTGATCGTGCGCAAGCACAACGAGCGCTGGCTGGTGGAGCTGAACCAGGAAGCCATGCCGCGCCTGCGGGTCAACGCGCAATATGCCGGTTTCGTCAAACGTGCCGACTCCAGCGCCGACAACACGTTTATGCGCAACCAGCTGCAGGAAGCGCGCTGGTTCATCAAGAGCCTGCAAAGCCGCAACGAAACCCTGATGAAGGTCGCCACGCAGATTGTCGAGCACCAGCGCGGCTTCCTCGACTACGGTGACGAGGCGATGAAACCCCTGGTGCTGCACGATATTGCCGAAGCCGTGGGCATGCATGAGTCGACCATTTCGCGGGTGACCACGCAGAAATTCATGCACACGCCACGCGGTATTTACGAGCTGAAATATTTCTTTTCCAGCCACGTCAGCACCTCCGAAGGCGGCGAATGCTCGTCCACTGCGATCCGCGCCATCATCAAAAAACTGGTCGCCGCGGAAAATGCGAAAAAGCCGTTGAGTGACAGCAAGATCGCTGGTTTACTGGAGGCACAGGGCATTCAAGTAGCCCGCCGCACGGTCGCCAAGTACCGTGAATCCCTCGGAATAGCGCCTTCCAGCGAGCGCAAACGATTGATCTAGGGCGGTACGAAAAAGGAAGACAGATCGCACTGACCGAACACTCCAGGCCACGCCTTTTCGCAAAAGCAGCCATACTGCAACTAAGCAATCAGCGCCCGTGCCAGGCTCGTTCTGTCAGAGTCTTCCACGCCACAGTGTTCCGGCGGCAGGCCTCTTGCCTGCCTCTTACACACGGCAACAAGGAGAAAGCGGTATGCAAGTCAACATCAGTGGACATCAGCTGGATGTGACCGACGCCCTGCGCGACTACATCGTCGAAAAACTCGCACGATTGGAGCGCCACTTCGACAAGATTACCAACGTGCAAGTCATCATGGAGGTCGAGAAACTCAAGCAGAAAATCGAAGCGACCCTGCACATAGCAGGCGGCGAAGTGGTCGCCAATGCCGAGCACGACGACATGTACGCCGCCATCGATTTACTGACTGACAAACTCGATCGACAACTCATCAAACACAAGGAAAAACAGCTCGAACGTCAACAGGGCGCAATGGCCCGCTGACCTCGTCTATCTCCTATGATCCAACTTGAAACCATCCTGACCCCCGGCCGTTCCCTGGTGAACGTGCCGGGAGGCAGCAAAAAACGTGTTCTCGAACAGATTGCCAACCTGGTGGCGCGCGAGCTGCCTGACCTGGACGGCCAAGACATCTTCGAAAGCCTGATTGCCCGCGAGAAGCTCGGCTCGACCGGTTTCGGCAATGGCATTGCCATTCCGCACTGCCGCCTGGCCGGTTGCAGCGCACCGATCAGCGCCCTGCTGCGCCTGGATGCAGCAGTCGATTTCGACGCCATTGACGGCGCACCAGTGGACCTGCTGTTTGTCCTGCTGGTCCCTGAAGCCGCCACTGACGCCCACCTTGAACTGCTCCGCCAGATCGCCAGCATGCTTGACCGCAGTGATGTGCGCACTCGCCTGCGTCAGGCCGAGAGCAGCGAGGCGCTGTATCAGGTGGTGGTGGACGTACAAAGCCAACTCAATCGAGCCTGAGCATGCGCCTGATCATCGTTAGCGGTCGCTCCGGCTCCGGGAAGAGCACCGCCCTCGATGTACTTGAGGACAACGGTTTTTACTGCATCGACAACCTGCCGGCCGGGCTCTTGCCTGAGCTGGCCGAACGCGCCTTGCTGCACACCGAACTGTTGCACCCGCTGGTCGCCGTCTCCATTGATGCACGCAACCTGCCCAGTCAGCTCAAGCGCTTTCCCGAACTGCTCGATGAAGTGCGCGCCCGCCACATTCAGTGTGACGTGCTTTATCTGGATGCCGATGAAGAAACCCTGCTCAAGCGTTTCTCGGAAACCCGTCGGCGTCACCCACTGACCAACGAAACACGCTCACTGGCAGAAGCCATTGCCGATGAAAGCCTGCTGCTCGGCCCGATCATCGACCTGGCCGACCTGAAGATCGACACCACCCACCTCAACCTGTACCAGCTGCGCGACAGCCTCAAGCTGCGCCTGCTCAACCAGCCTGAGCCGGGCACCGCGTTCCTGATCGAGTCCTTTGGTTTCAAGCGTGGCATGCCGGTAGATGCTGATCTGGTCTTCGATGTGCGTTGCCTGCCCAACCCCTACTGGAAGCCAGACCTGCGCGATTACTCTGGCCTCGATCAGCCCGTGGTCGATTACCTATCGGCCCAGACCGATGTCGAGGACATGTACCAGGATATTCTCGCCTACCTGAGCAAGTGGCTACCGCGCTTTGCCGCCAGCAACCGCGCCTATGTCACGGTGGCAATTGGCTGCACGGGCGGGCATCACCGCTCGGTGTACCTGGCCAACCGCCTGGGTGAAACCCTCAAACCCATCCTGAAAAACGTTCAGACCCGCCACCGCGACCTCAGTTAAGGAATTGCCGCGATGCCCGCCTGCGAAATCACCATTATCAACAAGCTTGGCCTGCATGCCCGTGCCGCTGCGAAGTTTGTCGGCGTAGCCGGGCGTTTCCCTTGCCAGGTCAAGATCGGCCGTAGCCCGGAGAGCATGGTCGATGGCAAGAGCATCATGGCCGTGATGATGCTCGCGGCTGGTAAAGGCACCACTGTGCACCTGCAGACCGAAGGCCCGGAAGACGGCGAGGCCCTCAACGCGCTGTGTGCGTTGATCAACAACTACTTCGACGAAGGCGAATAGTCGCCCAATAAATACCAAGGGGCCGAGCACCTGGATGCTCGGCCCCTTTTTTATGCCCGCCGATCAGCTACCCGCGACGGTCATGCGCTCGATCAGCACCGAGCCCGTGCGGATATTGCTACGCAGCTCCAGGTCATTCCCCACCGCGACAATCTGCTTGAACATGTCGCGCATATTGCCGGCGATGGTGACTTCCTGTACCGGGAACTGGATCTCGCCATTCTCCACCCAGTAACCACCTGCGCCTCGCGAATAGTCGCCGGTGACCATATTCAACCCCTGCCCCATTAGCTCGGTGACTAGCAGGCCACGCCCCATGCGCTTGAGCAAGGCTTTCTGGTCTTCATCGCCATGACTGACGAACAGGTTATGCACCCCACCGGCGTTGGCCGTACTCGGCATGCCCAGCTTGCGCCCGGAATAGGTACCCAATACATAGGACAGCAGCTCACCCCGCTCGACAAAGGACTTGGCGTAAGTCGCCAGACCATCGCCATCGAAAGCCGCACTGCCTAGCGCACGCGGGATATGTGGACGCTCATCGAGTTTCATCCAGCTGGGAAACAGCTGCTGACCCAGCGTGCCATCAAGAAACGATGACTTGCGGTACAGATTGCCGCCGGAAATCGCCCCCAAAAAGCTGCCGAACAAACCGGTCGCCAGCTCTGCGGCAAACAGCACCGGTACTTCGCAGGTAGGCACCGGCCGTGCGCCCAGACGGCTGACGGCCCGCTCGGCGGCACGGCGACCAATGCTGCCGGCATCCGCTAGCAACTCGCCCTGACGATTGACGTCGTACCAGTAATCACGCTGCATCTGCCCGCCGTCTTCGGCGATCATCACGCAACTCAGGCTGTGCCGCGTGCTGGCATAACCGCTAACAAAGCCATGGCTGTTGCCATACACACGGCAGCCCTGATGGGTGTTGAGGGTGGTGCCGTCGGCATTCTTGATCCGACTATCTGCCGCAAACGCAGCGGCCTCACAACTGAGCGCCTGCTCAATAGCCTGCTCAGGGGTGATAGCCCAGGCGTGATAGAGATCCAGCTGAGGCAGCTCGCGGGCCATCAAACCGGCATCGGCCAGGCCGGCGCACTCATCCTCGGAGGCATGCTTGGCAATCGCCAGTGCGGCCGCAACCGTTTCGCGAATGGCCGCTTCACCACTGGCTGAGGTACTGGCCGAGCCTTTGCGCTGCCCGACATACAGGGTGATACCGAAGCCCTGATCACGGTTGAACTCGACCGTTTCCACTTCGCCCTGGCGCACCGTAGTGGACAAACCCTGCTCCACTGACACCGCCACTTCACAGGCGCTAGCGCCCTGTTTTCTGGCTTCAGCAATAATCTGCTCCACCTGCGCCTGCAACTGCGGCACCGCCTGAGGCCCGACGCTCTCTACTGCACTCATAAACACTCCTGAACGATAAGCCGTACAGCGCCGCCACACAGGCCATCCGCTTACAGCTGGAAACTTGCTGCTATCATGTCGGCGTTTTCCACTGGACCGCCACCATGTCTGAATACCTTGACGACTTCTCCGGCGAGAAGAGCAAAAGCCAGATCAAACGCGAGCTGCATGCGCTGCAAGATCTGGGGCAACGCCTGACCACCCTGAAACTCGACCTGCTGAACAAGCTGCCGCTGACCGACGAGCTGCGCCGCGCGCTTGCCGAAGCGCCCAAGCACACCGCCAACGCGGCGAAAAAGCGCCACGTGCAGTTTATCGGCCGCCTGATGCGCGATCAGGACATTGAAGCCATCCTCACCCTGCTCGACCAGCTCGATGCCTCGACCCGCCAGTACAACGAGCGTTTTCACAACCTGGAGCGCTGGCGCGACCGTTTGATCAACGGTAACGACGAAACCCTGGAAGCCTTTGTTGGCGAGTATGCCGACGCCGACCGCCAACACCTGCGCCAGCTGATCCGCCAGGCCCAGCACGAACTGGCGCAGAACAAAGCACCCGCCGCGTCACGCAAAATCTTCAAGTACATCCGCGAACTGGACGAAACCCAGCGCGGTCTGCGCTAGTTCCGGCCAGGCTGGAGCCCAACGGCTCCAGCCTGTTCAGCACCCACCTCAGCTGCCTGTCCCGCCCACCGTAATCGCATCGATTTTCAGGGTCGGTTGGCCCACGCCCACCGGCACCGATTGACCATCCTTGCCGCAGGTACCGACACCGCTATCCAGCGCCAGGTCGTTACCGACCATCGACACCTTGCTCATCGCTTCCGGACCATTACCGATCAGGGTCGCGCCTTTGACTGGCGCGGTGATCTTGCCGTCCTCGATCAGGTAGGCCTCACTGGTGGAGAACACGAACTTGCCACTGGTGATATCCACCTGACCGCCACCGAGGTTGGCGCAGTAGATGCCCTTTTTCACCGAACGGATGATTTCTTCCGGGTCACTCTCGCCGGCCAGCATGTAGGTATTGGTCATGCGCGGCATCGGCAGGTGCGCATAGGATTCACGCCGGCCATTGCCGGTGGCCGCAACGCCCATCAGGCGGGCATTCAGCTTGTCCTGCATGTAACCCTTGAGCACGCCGTTTTCGATCAAGGTGGTGCACTGGGTCTGGGTGCCTTCATCATCCATGCTCAGCGAACCACGACGCTCGGCCAGCGTACCGTCATCAACAATGGTGCACAGGCTCGATGCCACTCGTTCGCCCACTCGGCCACTGTAGGCAGAACTGCCCTTGCGGTTGAAATCGCCTTCCAGGCCATGGCCAACCGCCTCGTGCAGCAGTACGCCTGACCAACCTGCGCCCATCACCACCGGCATGCTACCCGCCGGTGCGGGAATCGCCTCCAGATTGACCAGCGCCTGACGCAGGGCCTCACGGGCATAGCCCATGGCACGTTCTTCGTTACTGCTGGTTTGCGCCAGGAAATAGCGGTAGTCGGTGCGCCCGCCACCGCCATGGCCACCACGCTCACGGCGGCCGTTCTGTTCGACGATCACACTGACGTTGAAGCGCACCAGGGGACGAATGTCCGCGCCCAGGCTGCCATCATTGGCGGCAACCAGAATGCGGTCCCAAACGCCGGCCAGGCTGACGGTAACCTGCTTGATCCGCGGATCGAGCGCACGGGTGGCGACATCGATGCGCTTGAGCAACTCGACCTTCTCTGCCCGACTGAGCACATCCAGCGGGTTGTCCTGAGCATACAACGGGGTTACCAACGGGCTGCTGAACGCCTGCACACGGCCACTCTGGCCGGCCCGGGCAATTGAGCGGGCGGCCCGCGCCGCCTGGCTCAGAGCATCGGCAGTAATCGCATTGCTGTAGGCAAACCCGGTTTTCTCACCGGACTGGGCGCGCACACCGACACCTTGATCAAGGTTGAAACTGCCTTCCTTGACGATGCCATCCTCCAGCGCCCAGGTTTCCGAAACCTGACTCTGGAAATACAGGTCCGCCGCATCGATACCGGGCCCGGCCAACTCGGCCAGTACGCCCGGCAAATGCTCGATGCTCAGGCCACCCGGGCCCAGCAGATGCTCACTGACGGACATCAACATAGTGTTCATGGCTGCTTTATCTCGTTCATGACTGTTGCATACCTGGCTGCCGTAACTCGGCCGCCGCAAAAAATCGTTTATGACTGACCACCGGCATACGCTGACGGATCGCCGCCTGCTCCTCGGCATCACGCTCGGCCACCAGCACACCTGGGCCATGCGGCAGTTCGGCCAACACGCGCCCCCAGGCATCGACCAGCGCCGAATGACCAAAGGTCTCGCGCCCGCCCGGGTGCGTACCACCCTGCCCAGCGGCCAGTACATAACATTGGGTTTCGATGGCGCGGGCGCGGGTCAGCACCTGCCAATGCGCTGCACCCGTCACTGCGGTGAAAGCAGCCGGCACGCTGATCAACTCGGCCCCCGCCGCACGTAACGCGCTATACAACTCGGGGAAGCGCAGGTCATAACAGACCGTCAGGCCCAGACGCCCAACCGGCGTATCGGCCACCACCACCTGGCTGCCGAAGGCGTAATCGTCAGACTCGCGATAACGACCATGACTGTCGCTGACATCCACATCGAACAGGTGCAACTTGTCATAGCGCGCCACGCGCTGCCCCTGCGCATCGACCAGCAGAGAACAGGCATGCGGTTTAGCGTCTGGCTGGTCATCGGGCGGCAAAGGCAAGGTACCCGCCACAATCCATAAGCCCAGGTCCCGCGCCGCCTGCCGCAGCCACGGCAGAATCGGCCCCGTACCCAGCGCTTCGGCATGCCCGAGGCTGGCCAGATCACGCCGGCCCATGGCCGCAAAATTCTCCGGCAGCACCGCCAGGCGCGCCCCTTGCGCTGCTGCCTGCTCAAGCAGTTGCCGGGCCTGTGCCAGGTTGGCTAGAACATCGGCCTGGCTGACCATTTGAATTACCGCGAAGCTCATGGCTGTCGTATCTCAAAACAGGGCTATGCCATCAGCTTACAAGCCCTACCGGCAGACTGCACGGCTGGGCGTCTGTCAGCAGGGCTTACTGAGGTTTTTCAAAGGGTTTGTCGAAGCTGATATCGGGGTTCTGCCAGGGACCGGTCACGTCGTATTGCACGCTGGCAAAACGCGCCACGCGATCCCCCAGCAGCTTGTCAGCGACAAACAGCGCACCGCCGATGGCCGGCGCGCCGACGATCAGCGCGGCCAACGGCAGGTTGTTGGTAACCGGCAAGGTGACCAGCAACTTGGCATCGATACGGTCATTGGCCATGTCCAGCGTGCCGTTGAGCTCCAGGTTGCTCGACGGGCCTTCAAGGGTAATCGGCTCGCGGGTGACAAACACACCGTTCTTGGCCTCAAGCACCCCCTTGACCCGGTCGTAGCTCAGGCCTTTGCCGAGCAGATCGGAGAAGTCCAGGCGCAAGCGCCGTCCAATCGAGTTGAAGTTGAGCAGGCCGAACACGCGCAGCGCCGAAGCCGGGCCTTCAACTTCGGAGAACTGACCTTTGCGCAGGGATGCATCAAGGTAGCCGCTGAAGCGTTTCATACCAAACCAGGCCGGCGAGCCTGGCCAGTCGCCATCCACATCCAGATGAAAATCTCGGCTGCTGGCAGTGGGCGCATAGCCCCAGGCAATCAGCACATCGGCCAGGTCAGCACCACCCAGACGCCCTTTATAGGCGGTGCGCACACCATTGGCCGTGTGTTGCCAGGTAGCCCGCCCAGCGATGTTCAAGCCCTTGAGGTTGAGGTCCAGCTCGTTGAAATGCACGCCCGTGCTGACCGGCCGCGCCTTGAATGACCAACCGCCCAGTGGCTCGATACCCTGGAAGACCTGGGCCACTCGCACATCCAGCGCCGGGAAAGCTGCCGGGTCGAAACCGGCCAGCGGATCCGGTTTCTCCACCTCGGGGGCATCGACAATCTTCGGCTCAGCCGCTGGCAAGCGCAAATAATCCAGCTGCACCGCGATGGGTTGGGCGGCCTCATCCGGCAAACCAATCGTGCCTTTCAGACGCTGACTGTCGAGGCTGACAGCCCAGGTGGCAGCATCACGCTGCACCCCGACCTCAAGGGCCTCCAGGCTGATGCCAAAGCCATTGAAACGGCCAATACGCAGCTGGGCATCCTTGAACAATTGCTGGGCGTCCTGCTTCGGCACCTGCGCATAGGGTTGCAAGGCTTGCTGCCAGGCCGACCAGTCCAGCTCGGCCACCCGACCACGCACGCGCAGGCCAGGGCTGGTGGGCAAACTGGCCGGGCCATCGGCCAGGCGCAGCTCACCACGCCCCTGGTTGAACTGCCCCGGACTCGCAGCAAACGACAGGCTGAGCAGCTCGGCATACTCCAGCCAATAGCGCTGCTCACGCCCGCCCAGGCTCATGCGCCACTGCGTCGCGCGCTCCTCGGCAGCACTCTTGCCGAAAGGAGCCGGCAGCGCCACCGTTGCACCTTTAAGGCTGGAACTGACGCGTAGCTGACTGTCGGCACCGTCCAGGATCAGATTCAGGCGATACGGCAGGTTGCCACTGACCGGCAGCGGCTGAGTCACGCCCAGCCAGCTACTCAGCTCCTTGACGGCGATCTGCCCATTGGCCTCGATGCGGCTGCGCGCTTTGCCCCGCGCGCCCTCGGCCAGGGCCTTGGCACGTACTGCGTGCCCCAGCACCTGGGCGCGAATATCCGGCGCGCTGAGGCCACTGGCAGTGTTGTAACGGAAGGCGCCCTGCAACTGGGTGAACTGCAACGGTGGAGTGGGCAGGCTGAGCTGCGCATCGGCCGTGGCAAAATCCACCACCACCGCAGGCGCCAAGCCTTTGCGCAGCGGCAGATCAAGCTTCAGCTTGCCCGCCAGCGCGCCATCGCCACTCCAGCCGGCAAAGGTCGGCGCCGTGCCAATGGGCGCCTGTTGCAGAATCTGCAAAGCATCGACCACGCTGCTGTCCAGTTCGGCATCGAGCAGCAGGCGCAGTGGCTGGCCCGGCAATGCGGTGGCAATCACCGCCTGGGCATTGCGCACTTGGCTGTCGAGAATCCGCCCCTGGGCCAGTTCGACACGCACGCCGCTGTCTTCGATCAGCACGCGCCCACGCCCTTCACGCAACGACGGCCAGCCCGGCTGAAACGCCAGCTCGGCATCGTGCACGGCAAAGAACAGGCTGATGCTGCGCGCGGCCGCTTCTGCCCCCTTGTTCAACGAGCCCTGGTACTGGAAATAGCCCTCATCGACCGCGCCGGAACGGATCGCCGCTTTCAGCCAGGCATCCAGTTCATGGCTCATGCCCGGCGAGCGGCTGGGCAGGTACTTCTCGGTAAAGCGTGCATCGCCATTGCGCAGGCCAACACGCAGGTCCATGTAATCCTCTTCGGCAGGATCGCGGCGCAGGCGAATCAGAAAATCCCCGGCCGCCGGCCCTTCTTCACCCACCACCTGCAAATACGGACTGCGCAGGGTGAAAGCCTGCTCGTCCAGCTGCCAGGTCAGACGGGCCTTGGCCGTCTTGTAGTGCCAAGGCTGGGGAAACAGGGTGTCCAGGTGCAGGGAAAAATCCTCACTGTCGACACGCAACTCGCCCTGCCCCAGGTCACCACTGATACTGCCACTGACATTTTCCGCCGCGGGCGAGCCGTGGTAAGCAGCAAAGCCGATGCGCTCCAGGTTGGCAGCAAACTGCAGGCGCTTGCTGTCAGTCAGACGCGGCCGGTAGTCGAGCTGGATATTGTGCAGCGTGCCATGTGGTTTGAGTTGCGCCAGCAACGCCAGGGCGTTCTCCGGTAGAGGGGCGAGGGCCGCGATCAATGGCTGCAGAGGTGCCAGATCAAGGCGGTCGGCACTGAGCAGCCATTGTTCCTGCAGCTCTGCGCTCTCCGCTTGCTGGGTCAAAGCCAGGCGCACTTCACCCCAGCGTTTTTCGTCTCGGCTGAAAGCCAAATCATCGAGCAACAGCTTGAAGCCCTGCTCGGTGCGGCTGAAATAGCCATTCAGCGCCAAATTGTGCAGTGCAACCGATTCACGCTCGGCATAACCGGCCTTGATCTGCGGGGCATGCAGACGGCTGACCACCCGCTGCACGCCACCCTTGGCCCAGGCCAGCCAGACTTCGCCGCCCAGCTGCAACTGCTCAAGCCGCCACTGCGCCAGCAGACTGGCCGGTATCCAAGCCGCCCAATCGCTCTGTGGCAGGCTCAGGTAGACATCGACCTGAGCATCCTGCCAACGCTCGGCACGCAACCGGGTGCGCACCTGCAACGCCAGCGGCTGTCCATCCGGCAATAGCAGCCGACCATCCAGGCGTTGGCGCAGCGGACCGTTGAGCAGGCTCAGGTTGACATACGTCAGCGTGCGCGCCGGCTGTGCATAGGCTTGCAGAGTGACCTGACTGTTGAGCAGCGACAGCCGCTTGACCACCTGTAACTGACGCAGCGTCTGGGCCAGATCCAGCGGTGCCGCCGGGTTACGTTGCGGCAAGCCCTTGAGTGACCACTGGCCCTGGGCATCCTGCGCCACCACCAACTGCAGACCGTCCACTTCAAGCCGCGCCACGCGCAACTGACGCGCCAGCAGGCTGCCGAGCACATCCGGCACTACCCGCACCTGATCCAGCTGCAGAGCACCTGCGCCCTCACCGACAGCCACGTCATGGGCGGTCAGTACGGGCGAAAAACCCTGCCACAGCCCTTCCAGCGCGCCGATCTGCACAGGCATCGCCAGCGCTTCACGGGCCTTGTCTTCAGCATCAAGCCGGTACTCGGCCACCAGTGGCACCAGCTCGCGGCCCAGGCTGACATAAAACGCTGCCAGCACCAGCGCCAGGGCACACAGCCCCAATGCAGTTCGCACCAGCCAGGCTAATCCGCGCGCCAGCTGCTCCATTCAGTTCAGGCCCGCAGGCATATCAGAGCAACACCACATCGTATTGCTCCTGGGAATACATGGTTTCCACCTGGAACTTGATGGTGCGCCCGATAAAGGCTTCGAGATCGGCGACGTTACCCGACTCTTCATCGAGCAAGCGATCAACCACTTTCTGATTGGCCAGCACACGATAGCCTTCCGGCTGATAAGCGCGCGCCTCGCGCAGAATCTCGCGGAAGATCTCGTAGCAGGTGGTTTCTGCTGTTTTCAGCTTGCCACGGCCCTGGCAGGCGCTGCACGGTTCGCACAGCACTTGCTCAAGGCTTTCGCGGGTGCGCTTGCGGGTCATCTGCACCAGGCCCAGCTCGGTGATGCCGATGATGTTGGTCTTGGCGTGATCGCGCTCCAGCTGCTTCTCCAGGGTACGCAGCACCTGGCGCTGATGCTCTTCATCTTCCATGTCGATGAAGTCGATGATGATGATCCCGCCGATATTGCGCAGGCGCAGCTGCCGGGCGATGGCTGTGGCGGCCTCCAGGTTGGTCTTGAAGATGGTTTCTTCGAGCGTGCGGTGACCGACGAACGCGCCGGTGTTCACATCGATGGTGCTCATCGCCTCGGCCGGATCGATGATCAGGTAGCCGCCGGACTTGAGCGGCACCTTGCGCTCCAGCGCCTTCTGGATTTCATCCTCGACGCCATACAGGTCAAAAATCGGCCGCTCACCGGGGTAATGCTCCAGGCGGTCGGCAATTTCCGGCATCAGCTCATCGACGAACTGGGTGATCTTGCCGAAGGTCTCGCGCGAGTCGACACGGATTTTCTCGATCTTCGGGTTGACCAGGTCACGCAGCGTGCGCAGCGCCAGGCTGAGGTCTTCATAGATCACCAGCGGCGTGGGGCCGACCTTCATCTGCGTGGCAATCTGCTCCCACAGCCGGCGCAGGTAACGGATATCGGCGAGGATTTCATCAGCGCCCGCGCCGTCAGCCGCCGTGCGCAGGATAAAACCGCCAGATTCCTCAATGCCTTCAGCGGCCACGCAATCGGCAACCACCTGTTTGAGGCGCTCACGCTCAGCTTCGTCTTCGATCTTCAGGGAAATCCCGACATGCGCCGTACGTGGCATATACACCAGGTAGCGCGAGGGGATCGACAGCTGCGTGGTCAGGCGTGCGCCCTTGCTGCCAATCGGGTCCTTGGTGACCTGCACCACCAGGCTCTGGCCTTCGTGCACCAGCGCGCTGATGCTTTCCACGGCCGGGCCTTCACGGCTGGAAATTTCCGCCGCATGGATAAATGCTGCGCGCTCCAGGCCGATGTCGACGAACGCTGCCTGCATGCCAGGCAGTACGCGCACCACCTTACCCTTGTAGATGTTGCCGACAATCCCGCGCTTTTGTGTACGTTCGACATGCACTTCCTGCAGCACGCCGTTTTCCACCACCGCCACGCGCGATTCCATCGGCGTGATATTGATCAGAATTTCTTCGCTCATGCATCCCACTCTGCGCGATGACGCGACCGCCCGAACCCTTGGTTGAAGCGGTAGCCTCTTAACTGTTGACCGGCACTGTCTGCCAGCACGGAATAGCAAATTCTGCGAGTAACGCTGCGGTCTCACACAGGGGTAACCCTACCACTGCCGAGTAGCTGCCTTGCAGCTGACTGACAAACACCGCCGCCAGACCCTGGATTCCATAACTGCCGGCTTTGTCCTGCGGCTCGCCGCTGGCCCAGTAGGCCTCGATTTCCGCCTGAGTCAACGGGCGGAAGGTCACCTGGCTTGTGACCACCTGCGAGGCCTGCCGTTCGCGGCTGACCAAGGCCACCGCCGTGAGTACCTGGTGGCTGCGTCCGGACAGAGCCTGCAAGGTCGCCAGGGCGTCGGCACGGTCGCGTGGCTTGACGAGAATGCGTCCATCGAGCACCACCGCTGTATCGGCTCCCAGCACCACCGCACCGTCTGCATCGGCCAGTGCAGCCAGCCCGGCGTGCCCCTTGGCACGCGCCAGACGCTCTACATAGGCGAGTGGCGACTCGCCTGGCAATGCATTTTCATCAATCGGTGCGATTTGCGTGAGGAAGGGCACACCAATCTGCGTCAGCAACTCACGCCGACGCGGCGACCCGGAGGCAAGATAGAGGGTGGCCATGCAGACTTCTCCCTGTCAGATGGTGCAAGGCCGAGGCGACCTGCTCAGTTAACGCCGATGCGCTGATGCAGCCCACGCAAGATTGCGCAGACCCAGGGCCAGAGCAAGGCACTGACCAGCGCTGGCAGCACGAAGGCCAGGGTCGGCGGGCGGCTACCGGTCAGGGCGTTGAGCCACAGCTGCACCAGCTGAGCCAGGCCGAAAACCACCAGCAACACGGTGCTCTGCTGCCACATCGGGAACATGCGCAGACGCTGGTGCAGGGTCAGCACCAGGAAGGTGATCAGGGTCAGGATCAGGGCATTCTGCCCCAGCAGGGTGCCATTCAGCACATCCGCCAGCAGCCCCAGGGCCCAAGCAGTGGTCATGCCCACCCGGTGTGGCAGCGCCAACACCCAGTAGGTCAGAAACAGGGCCAGCCACAGCGGGCGACCCAGTTCCATAAACTTCGGCATGCTGGCCACGCTAAGCAACAGCGCCAGAGCCAGGGTCAGCCAGACAAACCAGGTATTGCTCGCACGTGCGGCCATTATTGCGCTGCCTCCGGCGGAGTGGCGGGGGTCGCAGGCGCTTCGGCAGCCTGAGTCGCGGGTTGTGCCTGCTGCAGAATTTCTCGGTCCAGGGCTTCCTGAGCCTGCGCCGACTCGGTGGCGCGCTGTTCCGGGGTGCGCGGATCAGTAAACACCAACAGCATGTAACGGCTGCGGTTGAGCATGGCGGTTGGCACCGCACGCACGATGGCAAAGGGTTGCCCCGAGTCGTGGATCACTTCACTGACCATGGCCACCGGATAACCGGCCGGGAAACGCTGACCAAGACCGGAGCTGACCAGCAGATCACCTTCTTTTATGTCAGCGGTGTCCGCCACATGGCGCAGCTCCAGCCGTTCCGGGTTACCGGTACCGCTGGCAATGGCACGCAGGCCATTGCGATTGACCTGCACCGGAATGCTGTGGGTAGTGTCCGTCAGCAGCAACACGCGCGAGGTATACGGCATGACCTCGACCACCTGCCCCATCAGGCCGCGCGCATCCAGCACCGGCTGGCCCATCACCACACCGTCCTTTTCGCCTTTGTCGATCAGAATGCGGTGAGTAAAGGGGTTGGGGTCAATGCCGATCAACTCGGTGGCCAGCACGTCGTCGTCGACCAGCGCAGCCGAGTTGAGCAGCTCACGCAGACGCACGTTCTGCTCGGTAAGGGCGGCAAGCTTTTGCAGGCGGCGCTGCATCATCAACTGTTCAGCTTTGAGCTTTTCGTTCTCGGCGGTCAGTTCGCTGCGGCTGCTCAATTCCTGCGTAGCGCTTTCCCACAGGCGTACCGGCAAGCGCCCAGCCCAGTAAACCGGCTCGACGATCAAGCCAAGCTGCGCGCGCAGCGGCTGCAACAGGGTGAAGCGCGCATCGACCACCATCAGCGCAGCCGACAGCACGGTGAACACCAACAGGCGCACACCCAGCGAAGGTCCTTTGGCAAATAGCGGTTTGATCAGCAGCTCCTCACGGCGTCAGGCAGCAAACAAAAAGCTGCAAGCGGGCAGAACCCGGTTGCAGCTTAGGACGTGGAACGGTGGTGCCTTACTCCGAGGACAGCAGGTCCATGGTGTGGCGATCCATCATTTCCAGTGCCTTGCCGCCACCGCGAGCCACGCAGGTCAGCGGGTCTTCGGCAACGATCACCGGCAGGCCGGTTTCCTGCGACAGCAGCTTATCCAGATCGCGCAGCAACGCGCCACCGCCGGTCAGCACCAGGCCGCGCTCGGCGATATCGGACGCCAGTTCTGGTGGCGATTGCTCCAGTGCGCTCTTCACCGCCTGGACGATGGTCGCCAGGGATTCCTGCAGCGCTTCGAGCACTTCATTGGAGTTCAGGGTAAAGCTGCGCGGTACGCCTTCAGCCAGGTTACGACCACGTACGTCGACTTCACGCAGTTCGCCACCGGCGTAGGCGGTGCCGATTTCCTGCTTGATCCGCTCAGCGGTGGATTCACCGATCAGCGAACCGTAATTGCGGCGCACGTAAGTGATGATCGCTTCGTCGAAGCGGTCGCCGCCAACACGTACGGATTCGGCGTAGACCACGCCGTTCAGCGAGATCAGGGCGATTTCAGTGGTACCACCACCGATATCGACGACCATCGAACCGCGAGCTTCTTCAACCGGCAGGCCGGCACCGATGGCAGCAGCCATTGGCTCTTCGATCAGGAACACTTCACGGGCACCGGCACCGAGGGCCGATTCACGGATGGCGCGACGCTCGACCTGGGTCGACTTGCACGGTACGCAGATCAGCACGCGCGGCGACGGCTGCAGGAAGCTGTTTTCGTGAACTTTGTTGATGAAGTACTGCAGCATCTTTTCGCACACGCTGAAGTCGGCGATCACGCCGTCTTTCATTGGGCGGATAGCGGCAATATTGCCGGGGGTACGGCCGAGCATGCGTTTGGCTTCGGTACCGACCGCCACCACGCTTTTCTGGTTACCGTGGGTGCGGATAGCCACGACCGACGGCTCGTTCAGGACGATGCCGCGCTCGCGGACGTAAATCAGGGTATTGGCAGTGCCCAGGTCAATCGACAGATCGCTGGAAAACATGCCACGCAGTTTTTTGAACATGGGATAGGGACCCTAGGCAACGCGTGGGTAAAAAAGTGCGGCAAACTCTAACAACGGCAGGGATTTTGAGCAAGGCACCAATATGTTAGATTGCCGGTTTTTCCGGGCTTTACGGCCCATCATCGCGGCCTTTGACCGCCACCTGTCACGGTCTGTTCCCTGCATTTACATGCATGACGACCCGTTCACATTTCTAAAAGCAGCCCGCAACGGCGCTGCTTTATATAGGGAGAAACTTGATGGCGCTTGACCGCTCCGACGTGGAGAAAATCGCTCATCTGGCTCGACTGGGCCTGAATGAAGCCGATATTCCGGGGACCACTGCGACCCTCAATAATATTCTCGGCCTGATTGATCAGATGCAGGCCGTCAACACCGACGGCATCGAGCCGCTGGCTCACCCACTGGAAGCCACTCAGCGCCTGCGCGCCGACCAGGTCACCGAACGCAACCAGCGCGAGGCCTACCAGGCCATCGCCCCGGCCGTGGAAAACGGCCTGTACCTGGTTCCGAAAGTCATCGAGTAAGGGAAAAAGCCTAGCCATGCATCAATTTACCCTGGCCGAGATCGCCCGCGGACTCGCCGACAAGCAGTTTTCCGCTGAAGAACTGACCCGCAGCCTATTGGCGCGCATCACTCAGCTCGACCCGCAGCTCAACAGTTTCATCAGCGTCACCGAAGACCTGGCCCTGAGTCAGGCCAAAGCCGCCGACGCCCGCCGCGCCGCTGGCGAAAACGGCGCCCTGCTTGGCGCACCAATCGGCCACAAGGACCTGTTCTGTACCGAAAACGTACTGACCAGCTGCGGCTCGAAAATCCTCAACGGCTTCAAGGCCCCGTATAACGCCACGGTGGTCGAGAAGCTCGCCAGCGCCGGCGCGGTGACCCTGGGCAAGCTGAACATGGACGAGTTCGCCATGGGTTCGGCCAACGAATCCAGCCACTACGGCGCGGTGAAAAATCCCTGGGACCTGACTCGCGTGCCCGGCGGCTCTTCCGGTGGTTCGGCGGCCGCTGTGGCTGCACGTCTGCTGCCGGCCGCCACTGGCACCGATACCGGCGGCTCGATTCGCCAACCTGCCGCGCTGACCAACCTCACCGGGATCAAGCCGACCTACGGCCGCGTCTCGCGCTGGGGCATGATCGCCTACGCCTCCAGCCTCGATCAGGGCGGCCCATTGGCCCGCACAGCAGAAGACTGCGCACTGATGCTGCAAGCCATGGCCGGTTTCGATACCAAGGACTCCACCAGCGTCGATCAACCGGTTGACGACTACCTCGCCGCCCTGAGCCAGCCGTTGAGCGGTCTGCGTATCGGCCTGCCGAAGGAATACTTCGGCGCCGGCCTCGACGCGCGTATCGGTGAGAAAGTGATGGCTGTAGTGGAAGCGCTGAAAAAGCTCGGCGCGACCGTCAAGGACATCAGCCTGCCGAATATGCAGCACGCGATTCCCGCCTACTACGTGATCGCCCCCGCCGAAGCCAGCAGCAACCTGTCGCGCTTTGACGGCGTGCGCTTCGGCTACCGCTGCGAGAACCCGAAAGACCTGCAGGACCTGTACAAGCGCTCACGCGGCGAAGGCTTTGGTGCAGAAGTGAAGCGTCGCATCATGGTTGGCACCTACGCACTGTCCGCCGGTTACTACGATGCCTATTACCTGAAGGCGCAGAAAATTCGTCGTTTGATCAAGAACGACTTCGTCGCCGCCTTTAATGACGTCGACGTGATCATCGGCCCAACCACGCCGAACCTGGCCTGGAAGCTGGGCGAGAAGAACAGCGATCCGGTCGCTGCCTATCTGGAAGACATCTACACCATCACCGCCAACCTGGCCGGCATCCCCGGCCTGTCGATGCCTGCTGGCTTTGTCGATGGCCTGCCGGTCGGTGTGCAACTGCTCGCCCCTTACTTCCAGGAAGGCCGCTTGCTCAACGTCGCCCACCAGTACCAACAGGTTACTGACTGGCACACACAAGCCCCGGCTGGATTCTGAGGACGACTGACATGCAATGGGAAACCGTAATCGGGCTGGAAATTCACGCCCAGCTCAGCACCCAATCGAAGATTTTTTCCGCCAGCGCCATCGCCTTCGGCGCCGAGCCCAACACCCAGGCCAGCCTGGTTGACCTCGGCATGCCCGGCACCCTGCCGGTGCTCAACGCTGAAGCGGTGCGCATGGCCTGCAAGTTCGGCCTGGCGATTGATGCCGAGATCGCGGCGCAGAACGTCTTCGCGCGCAAGAACTACTTCTACCCCGACCTGCCCAAGGGCTACCAGACCAGCCAGATGGATCACCCCATCGTCGGCAAGGGCTTCCTCGACATCACCCTGGAAGACGGTACGCAGAAACGCATCGGCATCACCCGCGCGCACCTGGAAGAAGACGCCGGCAAGAGCCTGCACGAAGACTTCCACGGCATGAGCGGCATCGACCTCAACCGCGCAGGCACGCCGCTGCTGGAAATCGTTTCCGAGCCGGATATCCGTTCGGCCAAGGAAGCGGTGGCCTACGTTAAGGCGATCCACGCGCTGGTACGTTACCTGGGGATTTGTGACGGCAATATGGCCGAAGGCTCGCTGCGCTGCGACTGCAACGTCTCGGTCCGCCCGAAAGGCCAGGCCGAGTTCGGCACGCGCGCCGAGATCAAGAACGTCAACTCGTTCCGCTTTATCGAAAAAGCCATCAACCACGAAGTGCAACGGCAGATCGAGCTGATCGAAGATGGCGGCAAGGTGGTGCAGGAAACCCGCCTGTACGATCCGAACAAGGATCAGACCCGCTCCATGCGCAGCAAGGAAGAAGCCAACGACTACCGTTACTTCCCCTGCCCCGACCTGCTACCGGTGGTGATCGAGCAGAGCTTCCTCGACGACGTGCGCGCCAGCCTGCCGGAACTGCCGGTGCAGAAGCGCGAGCGCTTCGAGGCGCAGTTCGGCCTGTCCGCCTACGACGCCACCGTGCTGGCCGCCAGCCGCGAACTGGCCGATTACTTCGAGGCGGTCAACAGCGTGTGTGGCGATGCCAAGCTGGCCGCCAACTGGGTGATGGGCGAGCTGTCCAGCCTGCTCAACAAGGACAACCTGGACATCGACCAGTCGCCGGTATCCGCCGAACAACTGGGCGGCATGATCCTGCGCATCAAGGACAACACCATCAGCGGCAAGATCGCCAAGATGGTCTTCGAGGCCCTGGCCGCCGGTGAAGGTGAGTCCGCTGATGCCATCATCGAAGCCAAAGGCCTTAAGCAGGTCACCGACTCCGGCGCCATCGAAGCGATGCTGGATGAAGTGCTGGCCGCCAACGCGGAACAGGTCGAACAGTACCGAGCCAGCGACGAAGCCAAACGCGGCAAGATGTTTGGTTTCTTCGTCGGTCAGGCGATGAAGGCCTCCAAGGGTAAGGCCAACCCCGGCCAGGTGAACGAACTGCTGAAGAAAAAGCTCGAAGGCTGAGCTTTTCCGTAACACACAACGCCGGGTCAGCCCGGCGTTGTTTTGTCCGCCGTCAAACTGCCTGGGAGCCACCATGCGCCTGTTACTGATCGCCATCACCAGCTTGCTGCTCAGCGCCTGCGCCAGCCATCAAGGCCAGGTTGACCCACAGGGTTACCGCGCCGAAGGCCAGGCCTCCTATTACGGTGCGCGCCACCATGGCAATAAAACCGCCAGCGGCGAGCGCTTCGACCAGAATGCGCTGACCGCCGCGCACCGCAGCCTGCCCTTCGGCAGCCGGGTACAGGTGACTAACCTACGCAACGACAAGCGCGTGGTGGTGCGTATCAATGATCGCGGCCCCTTCACCAAGAAACGCATCATCGACCTATCGCAGAAAGCCGCTGAACAGCTGGACATGCTGCGCGACGGCGTCGTGCCCGTGCGGGTAGAGCAACTGGCCGACTGAACACAGCTGTTTACAAAGAACCGCGCCAGTGCCTGCACCTGCCTCTGGCGGCCCGCATACCGATGACTAAACTAGCGCCACTTTTCTGGAGCTTCCCGCAATGACCCTGATGACCTTTGTTTATCTGATCGCAGGCCTGGTGCTGCTGGTTGCCGGTGCCGAGGTACTGGTACGCGGCGCGGCCAAGCTGGCGGCACAATTCGGCATTCCTCCGCTGATCATCGGCCTGACCGTGGTGGCCTTCGGCACCAGCGCGCCGGAAACCGCCGTCAGCGTACAAGCCGCACTGGATGGCAGTGGTGATCTGGCGATTGGCAACGTGGTCGGCAGCAATATCGCCAACGTGTTGTTTATCCTCGGCCTGACCGCACTGATCGCCCCACTGATCGTATCGCGCCAGCTGATCCGCCTGGATGTGCCGATCATGATCGGCGCCAGCCTGGTGGTTTACGCCCTAGCCTGGGACGGCAGTCTCAGCCGCCTCGATGGCGCCCTGCTGTTTGCCGGCATCCTCGCCTACACCGCTTTCCTGATTATCAGCTCGCGCCGCGACAAGAGCGCCAATGAGGATGACGAGTTTGCCAAGGAGTTCGGCCTCAATGAGCCGACCAAACCCTACGCCTGGGCGATCAACCTAGGTCTGATCATTGCCGGCCTGGTGCTGCTGGTCAGTGGCTCCAACTTCCTGGTTGAGAGCGCTGTCACCATGGCCCGTGCGCTGGGCATCTCCGAGCTGGTGATCGGCCTGACCGTGGTCGCTGTCGGCACTTCATTGCCGGAGCTGGCCACCTCGGTGCTGGCTGCCATCAAGGGCGAGCGCGATATCGCCGTGGGCAATATCGTTGGCAGCAACATCTTCAACCTGCTCTGCGTGCTGGGCCTGGCTTCACTGGTGTCGCCGCAGGCCATCAGCGTCGCCGCCAACGCACTAGCCTTCGACTTCCCGGTGATGATTGCAGTAGCCGTGGCCTGTTTGCCGATCTTCTTCGCCGGCTATCGTGTCAACCGCTGGGAAGGTCTGCTGTTCCTGGCTTATTACGTGGCCTACACGGTCTATCTGGTGCTGTCGTCGACGGGCAAGCCGTTCGCTGAAGTCTTCGGTGACGCCATGCTCGGCTACGCCCTGCCACTGACCGCCGTGACCCTGGTGATCATTGCCGGCCGCGCCTGGCACAAACAGCGTGGTCAGGAGATTTAACCGATGAGCGACACACATGACCAAGGTTTGAAAGTGCGCCGCGAGGTGATGGGCGACGCCTTCGTCGACCGCGCCCTGGGCAACGCCACCGACTTTACCCAGCCATTGCAGGATTTCGTCAATGAACACGCCTGGGGCGGCGTATGGACCCGCGACGGCCTTGATCGCAAGACCCGTAGCCTGATCACCCTCTCGGCGCTGACCGCGCTGAAATGCCCGCAAGAGCTGAAAGGCCATGTGCGCGGTGCGCTGAACAACGGCTGCACGGTCGAAGAAATCCGCGAAACCCTGTTGCACTGTGCGGTGTATGCCGGCGTGCCGGCCGCTATCGACGCCTTTCGCGCCGCGCAGGAAGTGATCGACGATTACCAAAACCCAGCACCGGGCAATTAAAGCGATAGAGGGGGTGTAGGGTGCGCCGTGCACACCTAGCGATATTTACACCCGCCTCGCGGTGCGCACAGCGCACCCTACCGAAGCATGCATGGCGTTTTTCTTAACGGATCAGCATCTAGATCCAGCCGCCCCATTGCAGCACGAACAGGCCAATATTGGTGGTAATCGCCGCCGCCAGGGTGGTGATAACAATGATCGCCGCCGCCAACTGATGGTTACCGCCCGCTGCCTTGGCCATGACGAAGCTGGCCGCTGCGGTCGGGCTGGCAAAGAACAGGAACAGAATGCCCAGTTCGGCCTGGCGGAAACCGCAGAAAAATGCGCCAAGGGTGCCCAGCAGTGGCAGCCAGACCATCTTCATCAGGCTGGCACCCAAGGCCAGCTTGCCGCTTTCACGCAGTGCCGCCAGCGACAGCGTGGCGCCAATGCAGATCAGCGCCAGCGGCAGGGTCAGTTGCGCCAGGTATTCACCCGAGGTGGTCAGCCAGACCGGCAGACGCACCTGCCAGTAAGCGAACGGGATTGCCGTCAGCACCCCGAGAATCAGCGGATTACGCAGAATGCTCTTGCTGATGCTCCACACGCTGGCCTTGGCATTCGGGCTGTAGATCGCCAGAACAATCGCCGACAGGCTGTTGTAACTGAGGATCACCACGCCACCGAGTATGCCGCCGAGCGACAGGCCGTAATCGCCGTACAGGCTGGTGGCCAGCGCCAGGCCGATAATCCCGTTATTGCCGCGAAACGCCCCCTGCACATACACGCCACGGTCTACCCGCGGCACCCGCCACAGCGCCCAACCCCACACCAGTAAAAAGCCCAGCACGGTCGCCAACACAAAATAGCCGAGCAGCGCCGGCTGCAAGGCCGTACTCAGGTCAGCATGCAAGATGGCGAGAAACAGCATGGCCGGCATACTGACGTTGAACACCAGGGCAGTAGCAGTGCTGACAAAAGCAGCGTCGATCTGCCCCAGGCGCTTGAGCAGCATGCCAAGAAACAGCATGGCGAACACCGGCGCCGTAATGCCGAGAATTTGCGAAAAGATTGCCAACATGCCAGAGCGCCGCACAACGGAAGGCTGCGAATCATAACAGGCCAGACTTTCAGCCCGCTTTCAGGCGGATACGTTCAATCGGCAAAAGCCGACCGGTAGCAGGCCCGCGAAAGCTGGCTGAAAGCTTGCGTTCATAGAATCGCCCCACGGCTGACTTGACTCGGCCACCCCGGCTGCCAGCACGCCTGCGCACCTGACAAAAACAACAACGGTGATTGCCATGTTTACTTTGCCGCTCTGCACGCGCACCAGCGCGTACCCGCCCCGTCTCCGCCCGACTCGATTGCAACTGCTGCCTCGTTAAGGCCGCGTCCTGCTTTCAGCACCCACTCACCCGGAGACTCGTCATGCTGACTTTCCTTGGCTTTGCCATGGTCATCACCTTTATGTACCTGATCATGAGCAAGCGCCTGTCCGCGCTGATCGCGCTGATCATCATCCCCATCGCCTTCGCCCTGATCGGCGGCTTTGCCACTGACATCGGCCCGATGATGCTCGAAGGCATCAGCAAGCTCGCGCCGACCGGGGTGATGCTGATGTTCGCCATCCTCTATTTCGCCATCATGATCGACTCGGGGCTGTTCGACCCGCCAGTACGCCTGATCCTCAAGCTGGTCAAGGGCGACCCGCTGAAAGTGGCTGTCGGCACCGTGGCCCTGGCGCTGATCGTCTCACTCGACGGCGACGGCTCGACCACCTACATGATCTGCGTCGGTGCCATGCTGCCGCTGTACAGCCGCCTGAAGATGAGCCCGACCATCATGGCCGGTCTGATCATCATGGCCGGCGGCATCATGAACATGACGCCCTGGGGCGGGCCGACCGCGCGCGCCGCCAGCGCCCTGCATGTCGACCCCTCAGATGTGTTTGTGCCGATGATTCCGACCATGGTACTCGGGGCCATCGTGCTGTTTGCCGTCGCCTATTTCTATGGCCTGCGTGAGCGCAAGCGCCTGGGCATTCTGCAACTGCCGGACGCTCAGGCCGGCCAGGAGCAGATCAGCGTTTCGCAGTACCCCGAAGCTCGCCGCCCCAAGCTGACCCTGATCAACGCCGCCCTCACCGTGGTACTGATGACCACGCTGATCGCCGGACTGTTGCCGATGCCGGTGCTGTTTATGATCGCCTTCAGCATCGCCATGATCATCAACTACCCCTGTCTGCAGCAGCAGAAAGAGCGCATCGCCACCCACGCTGGCAACGTGCTGGCAGTGGTCGGACTGATTTTCGCAGCGGGAATTTTCACCGGCATTCTGTCCGGCACAGGCATGGTCGACGCCATGTCCAAGAGCCTGCTGGCGGTCATCCCGGATGCCCTCGGCCCGCATCTGGCGGTGATCACCGCGCTGGTGAGCATGCCGTTCACCTTCTTTATGTCCAACGATGCGTTCTACTACGGCATCCTGCCGGTACTCAACGAAGCCGCCGCCAACTACGGCATCAGTCCGGTGGAAATGGCTCGCGCCTCAATTGTCGGCCAGCCGGTGCACCTGCTCAGCCCGCTGGTGCCTTCCACCTATTTGCTGATCGGCCTGGCCAAGATCGAATTCGGCGACCTGCAGCGCTTCACCCTGAAATGGGCCGTGCTTATCTGCCTGGCAATCATGCTGGCAGCATTGCTGTTGGGCGTTTTCCCGCTCTTCGCCAGCCTCTAACGGCTGAGAGAGGGGAGAAAAGAAGGCCGCGGCAGCACTGCGAACAGTGCTGCCGCATCAACGGTTCAACGACGTACCGGGCGCTTCTGCAACTTGCGCTGCAAGGTGCGCCGGTGCATACCCAGGGCGCGGGCAGTGGCGGAGATATTGCCTTCATGCTCGCTGAGCACGCGCTGGATGTGCTCCCACTGCAAGCGGTCCACCGACATCGGGTTATCCGGCACCAGGGTTTCCAGGTCGGCATGCTGGGTTAGCAACGCGGCCAATACATCATCGGCGTCGGCGGGTTTGCACAGGTAGTTACAGGCACCGCGCTTGATCGCCTCCACTGCGGTGGCGATGCTCGAATAGCCGGTAAGGATCACCACGCGCATTTCGGCGTCCAACTCCAGCAGCTTGGGCAGCAGTACCAGGCCGGAGTCGCCTTCCATCTTCAGGTCAACCACGGCGTAGTCCGGCAGATCCTGCTCGGCCAGAACTAGTCCCTCCTCGGCGGAACCCGCGGTCGACACGCGCAAGCCGCGACGGCTCATGGCCCGCGCCATGACGCGGGTGAAGGTTGGGTCATCGTCGACCAGCAACAGGTGCGGTTGTTCTTCACCTTCGAACAGAACTTCGTCGCTCATACTCAATGCTTCCTTAGGCTCGGCCATAGGCGCGCGGCAGTTTCAGCTCGGTGAGCGTGCCGCCTTCTTCATGGTTATACAGTTTAACCGTACCGCCGGCACGGGTAACGCTGGCCTGACTGAGAAACAAACCCAAGCCAAAACCTTTGCCTTTGGTGGTGAAAAATGGCCGCCCCAACTGCTCGGCAATCGCCAACGGCACGCCAGCACCGAAATCGCGAATGCTCAGGCGCAGCCACTGGTGATCCCAGTCCAGGCGAATATCCAGGTTGTCCGGGCAGGCGTCGGCGGCGTTGTTCAGCAGATTGAGCAGCGCCTGGGTCAGGTCGGCCGGCGGCATCATCCGCGGCGGCGCGCCACGCCCCAGACACTGGTAGCGATAGCTGGCCTCGGGGCGCATCAGGTGCCAGCGATTGAGCGCCGCTTCCAGCCATTCCCCGGCCGACAGTTCGATCACCGCCTGGCGCCGATCCGCCTCGGCGGCGCGCACCAGGTGCTGCAGGGTTTCCTTGCACAGCTTGACCTGCTCCTGCAGCACCGCCAGATCCTCTTGCAGGGTCGGTTCCTGATGCTCGCGGCGCAGCTCCTTGATCAGCACGCTCATGGTCGCCAGCGGCGTGCCCAACTCGTGAGCCGCGCCGGCGGCCTGGGTCGCCACGGCGAGCAACTGCTGGTCGCGCAAGCCTTCCTCGCGACGCTCGGCGCGTAGCTCTTCCTGATGGCGCAGCTCTTCGGCCATCTTCGCCACGAAGAAGGTGATCAGTCCGGCGGCCAGGGCGAAGCTCAGCCACATGCCGTAGATCAACAGGCTTTCGCGCGGTGCGGCGGGTAAATCCAGCGGGTGTGACCACACCAGCAGAAAGGTGTAACCGCCCAGCGCCAAACCAGACAGGGTGATGGTGTAGAGCCAGGGCAGGGTCGCCGCCGCAATCGTCAGCGGCACCAGGTAATAGGAGACGAAGGGGTTGGTCGAGCCGCCTGAGTAATAGAGCAACAGGCTGTGAATAATCAGGTCGCAGGCCAGTTGCACCGCGTACTCCTGCTCGGTCACCGGCCAGGGGCCGCGCAGGCGCAGCGCGGTCAGCAGGCACAGCACCAGCGAGATGCCGAGAGTGACGCTCAACTCCAGCCAGGGCAGCGGCAGCGCGCCAGACTTGTAGGCCAGGCCCACCGAGCCGGCCTGCGCGGCCAGCACTAGGATGCGGATCAGAGTCAGGCGCCAGAGGTTTTGCCGGCTCGCCGACAGTAGCTGCACAGGTGCGAGCATAAAATCTCCAAGTTGCTCATTCAGCGAGCCGCAGGAGTATAACCAAGCGTCTGTGCGCCCAACTGCGGCAACACGCCGCAGCGGCAAGCGCCACAATAAAAAGTGGAACCCGGTTTAACCCGTTTAGTCAGATAGCTACGTCTACCCTCTGGAAAGCCGCGCATAGCCCATGCGCCCATCACATAAAGGAATCGTCATGCTGCCATTGTCCCGCCTCGCCACCGCCCTGCTACTCAGCAGCACCCTGCTTAGCACCACGGCCATGGCCGATGAAGCGCGTTACAACCAGGTCGCGCTGCGTGCCGAGGTCAATCAAGAAATCGCCCACGACCTGATGCACGTCACCCTCTACAGCGAAGCCCAGGACAGCGACCCGGCGGCCCTCGCCGCGCAGATCAGCAAGACCCTCAACGCCAGCATTGCCCAGGCGCGCAAGGTCAAAGGCATCAGCGTTACCTCCGGCAGCCGCAACAGCTACCCGGTTTATGATGAAAAAGGCCAGCAGATTACCGCCTGGCGCGAGCGCGCCGAACTGCGCCTGGAAAGCGCCGACTTCAGCGCCCTGTCCAAGCTCACTGGGGACATGCTGCACACCCTGAAAATGGGTGGAATGAACTTCAGCATCGCTTCAGACACCCGCAAGACCCACGAAGACGCCCTGCTCAAGGATGCCGTCGCCGCCTTCAAGGCCCGCGCGCAACTGGCCACCGAGGCCCTCGGTGGCAGCGGTTACAAGCTGGTCAGCCTCAACCTCAACAGCGGTGGCTTCCAGCCGCCCATGCTGCGCATGGAAGCGATGAAGGGCGCGGCAATGATGGATGCCGCCGCACCGGAAATTGAAGCCGGCAGCAGCCAGGTCAGCATCAATGCCGATGGGGTGATCGAAGTGCAAATGCCCTGAAAACTGCTACATCTTGCTACACAGAGAAGCAGCGCCGTTATCCGACGATAGCGGCGTTTTGCCATGTTTTTCTCGTCCTTTTATAGAAATGCGACACCACGTACAGCTGCATCGTCATTCCTGTTCTCTCTGCGACATGCCACTTGCCTACGGCATACGCCCTGCATAGCTTCACTCAAGGTCTCCACAAGAGCCCCCTCAGGATCACAACCACAATAACCATGAGGTCACTATGCGTAAGAACGCCGTCATTCAGGCTCTACTCGCCGCTGGGCTGATCGCCAGCACCCCGCTTGCCAGCGCCGCCGGCAACCTGGTGTTCTGCTCTGAAGGCAGCCCGGCAGGTTTCGACCCTGGCCTGTACACCACCGGTACCGACTTCGACGCGGCAGCGGAAACCGTGTTCAACCGCCTGAGCCAGTTCGAGCGTGGCGGCACCGCCGTGATCCCCGGCCTGGCCGAGAAGTGGGACATTAGTGACGACGGCCTGAGCTACACCTTTCACCTGCGCCCCAAAGTGAAATTCCACACCACTGAATACTTCACGCCGAGCCGCGACTTCAACGCCGATGATGTGTTGTTCACCTTCCAGCGCATGCTCGACAAGGATCACCCGTTCCGCAAAGCCTACCCGTCGGAATTCCCCTATTTCACCGACATGGGCATGGACGCGAACATCGCCAAGATCGAAAAACTCGACGACATGACCGTCAAGTTCACCCTCAACGAAGTCGACGCCGCCTTTATCCAGAACCTGGCGATGAGCTTTGCCTCGATCCAGTCCGCCGAATACGCTGATAACCTGCTCAAGGCCGGCAAGGCCGCCGATATCAACCAGAAGCCCATCGGTACCGGCCCCTTCGTGTTCAACCGCTACCAGAAGGATGCGGTGATTCGCTTCAAGGGCAACAAGGAGTACTGGCAGCCCGATGAGGTGAAGATCGACAACCTGATCTTCGCCATCAATACCGACGCCTCGGTACGCATGCAGAAGCTCAAGGCCGGCGAGTGCCAGGTCACCCTGTTCCCGCGTCCGGCGGATCTCGACGCACTGAAGAAAGACCCGAACCTGGACATGCCCGAACAGGCCGGATTCAACGTCGGCTATATCGCCTACAACGTCACCCACCCGCCGTTCGACAAACTCGAAGTGCGCCAGGCGCTGGACATGGCGGTGAACAAGCAGGGCATCATCGACGCGGTGTACCAGAGCGCCGGCCAGTTGGCTGTCAACGGCATGCCGCCGACCCAGTGGTCGTATGACACCAGCATCAAGGACCCCGCCTACGACCCGGAAAAAGCCAAGGCCCTGCTCAAGGCCGCAGGCGTCAAGGAAGGCACCGAGATCACCCTGTGGGCCATGCCGGTGCAGCGCCCGTACAACCCCAACGCCAAGCTGATGGCCGAAATGCTGCAAAGTGATTGGGCCAAGGTCGGCATCAAGGCCAAGATCGTCAGCTACGAATGGGGCGAGTACCTCAAGCGCGCCAAGGCCGGCGAGCACGACGCCATGCTGATCGGCTGGAGCGGCGACAACGGTGACCCGGATAACTGGCTCGGCACCCTGTATGGCTGCGACGCCGTGGACGGCAACAACTTCTCCAAGTGGTGCGATGCCGATTACGACAAGCTGGTAAAAGCCGCCAAGCGCGTGACCGATACCGCAGAACGCACCGAGCTGTATAAGCAGGCCCAGGTGATCCTCAAACGTGAAGTGCCGATCACTCCGATCGCCCACTCCACGGTCTATCAGCCGATGAGCAAGAAGGTCGTGGACTTCAAGATCAGCCCGTTCGCGCTGAACTCGTTCTACGGCGTCGGCGTCAAGTAAGCATATGCTGCACTCCGCTTGGCGGGCCGTTTATCGGCCTGCCAAGCGGAGCCTATCCGTCTACACCGCATAACAGCGCCCGGCCCTTGCAGTTAGCAGTCCGTAGAAAAACGTAGGCGAGGCAGGCAAGACAAGGCAAAAACAGGCGAGGAAGCGGAGTTTACTGCTGTAAATGAGCATTCCGAGCCTGTTTTTAACGCAGTATTGCCAACGCAGGTAGTTTTTCAACGGCCTGCCGGGCGCACACGGGAGCACCCATTTATATGCTGTCCTTTATTGCCCGCCGCTTGGGGCTGCTGATCCCCACCTTTTTCGGCGTCACCCTGCTGACCTTCGCCCTGATCCGCATGATCCCCGGCGACCCGGTGGAAGTGATGATGGGCGAGCGCCGCGTCGACCCGGTAATGCACGCCGAGGCCATGGAGCGCCTGGGCCTGAACAAGCCGCTGTACGCCCAGTATTTCGACTATATCGGCCAGTTGGCCCAGGGCGACCTGGGTGAGTCACTGCGCACCCGCGAAAGCGTCTGGAGCGAATTCACCACATTGTTTCCCGCCACCCTGGAACTGTCCCTGGCCGCCCTGCTGTTTGCCGGCAGTCTGGGGCTGATCGCCGGAGTAATCGCCGCCCTCAAGCGCGGTTCACTGTTCGACCATGGCGTGATGGGCATCTCGCTGGCTGGTTATTCCATGCCGATTTTCTGGTGGGGCCTGCTGCTGATCATGTTCTTCTCGGTGTGGCTAGGCTGGACCCCGGTATCCGGGCGCATCGACCTGCTCTACGACATACCACCGGTTACCGGTTTTATGTTGATCGACACCCTGCTTTCCGGTGAAGAAGGTGCCTTTGTCGATGCCCTGCGCCACCTGATCCTGCCGGCCATCGTGCTCGGCACCATCCCGCTGGCGGTAATCGCGCGGATGACCCGCTCGGCGATGCTTGAAGTGCTGCGCGAGGACTATGTGCGCACCGCCCGCGCCAAGGGCCTGTCGCCGGCCCGCGTGGTGTTTGTGCACGGCCTGCGCAATGCGCTGATCCCGGTGCTTACGGTGTTCGGCCTGCAAGTCGGCACGCTGCTGGCCGGCGCGGTGCTGACCGAAACCATCTTCTCCTGGCCGGGCATCGGCAAATGGCTGATCGAGTCAATCAGCGCGCGTGACTACCCGGTGGTGCAAAACGGCATTTTGCTGATCGCCTGCCTGGTGATCCTGGTCAACTTCGTGGTGGACATCCTCTATGGCCTGGCCAATCCACGCATTCGCCATCAGCGCTAAGGAGAGCGACATGAAACGACCTGTAGGGTGCGCTGCGCGCACCACCATTGGCGACGAACGATCGGTGCGCACGGCGCACCCTACCTCGGAGGTGACGTACCGATGACCACCTCTACGACTCTCGACCAGAGCCTGTTCTACCCTTCACCACTCAAGGAGTTCTGGCAAGCCTTTGCCCATAACAAGGGCGCGGTCGCCGGGCTGCTGTTTATGATCCTGCTGGTGATCTGCGCGCTGTTCGCGCCGTGGATCGCGCCGCATGACCCCAGCGAGCAATACCGCGAATTCCTGCTCACCCCGCCGGCCTGGCTGGAAGGCGGCCAACTGCAATTTCTGCTGGGTACCGATGAAGTCGGCCGCGACCTGCTCTCGCGGCTGATCCATGGCGCACGGCTGTCGCTGCTGATCGGCCTGGCCTCGGTGCTGATGTCGCTGATCCCCGGCATCCTTCTGGGCCTAGTTGCCGGCTTCTTTCCGCGGCTGCTCGGCCCGTCGATCATGCGCCTGATGGACATCATGCTGGCCCTGCCCTCGCTGCTGCTGGCGGTGGCCATCGTCGCCATCCTCGGCCCAGGGCTGATCAACACCATCTTCGCCATCGCCATCGTTTCGCTGCCATCCTATGTACGCCTGACCCGTGCGGCGGTGATGGGCGAACTGAACCGCGATTACGTCACCGCCGCACGCCTGGTCGGTGCCAGCCTGCCGCGCCTGATGTTTGTCACCGTGCTGCCCAACTGCATGGCCCCGCTGATCGTGCAGGCCACCCTGAGCTTTTCCTCGGCGATTCTCGACGCCGCCGCCCTGGGCTTTCTCGGCCTCGGCGTACAACCGCCAACCCCTGAGTGGGGCACCATGCTGGCCTCGGCGCGCGACTATATCGAGCGCGCCTGGTGGGTGGTGACCCTGCCGGGCCTGACCATCCTGCTCAGCGTGCTGGCCATCAACCTGATGGGCGACGGGTTGCGCGATGCGCTCGACCCGAAGCTGAAGAATGCGCAGTGAGGAGCCCAGCATGAGCCTATTGGATATCAAGAACCTCAAGGTGCGCTTCGGCGATACCAATGCCGTACCGGTGGTCGACGGCCTCGACCTGAGCGTGGAGAAAGGCGAGGTACTAGCCATCGTTGGCGAGTCCGGCTCGGGCAAGTCGGTGACCATGATGGCGCTGATGGGGCTGATCGACGCTCCCGGCATCGTCAGCGCCGATGGTCTGCAGTTCGACGGCACCGACATGCTGCGGCTCAAGGGCCGCCAGCGCCGGCATATCGTCGGCAAGGACCTGTCGATGGTCTTTCAGGACCCCATGACCGCGCTCAACCCCAGCTTTACAGTGGGTTTCCAAATCGAGGAGGTGCTGCGCCAGCACCTCGGCCTTAAGGGTCAGGCCGCTCGCACGCGCGCGCTGCAACTGCTCGAACGGGTGGAAATCCCCGCCGCCGCCAGCCGATTGAATGCCTACCCGCATCAACTGTCGGGCGGCATGAGTCAACGGGTGGCGATTGCCATGGCAATTGCTGCCGAACCCAAGCTGCTGATCGCCGACGAGCCGACCACGGCGCTGGATGTGACCATCCAGGCGCAGATTATGGACCTGCTGGTGGGCCTGCAACGCGAACAGAACATGGGCCTGGTGCTGATCACCCATGATCTGGCAGTGGTCGCCGAGACCGCGCAACGGGTCTGCGTGATGTATGCCGGGCAGGCGGTGGAGATCGGCAGCGTGCCGCAACTGTTCGATGCGCCAAGCCACCCTTACACAGAAGCGTTGCTCAAGGCGATCCCTGAACACAGCCAGGGCCAGCGCCGCCTGGCCACCCTGCCCGGCATCGTCCCGGGCCGCTATGACCGCCCGGCCGGCTGCCTGCTGTCACCCCGCTGCCCCTACGCCCAGACAGAGTGCCGCGAACAACGGCCGAACCTGGATGCCCATGACCGCGGCGCGGTGCGCTGCTTCTACCCGCTCAACCTGACTGCGGAGGTGGCGTGATGAGCGCTGTGCTGACGGCCCGTGACCTGACCCGCCACTATGAAATATCCCGAGGCCTGTTCAAGCCCGCCGCCCAGGTACAGGCGCTGAATGGCGTGTCCTTCGAGCTGGACGCCGGCAAGACCCTGGCGGTGGTCGGTGAGTCCGGCTGCGGCAAATCCACCCTGGCCCGCGCCCTGACGCTGATCGAGGAGCCCAGTTCAGGTTCATTGCAAATCGCCGGACAAGAAGTGACTGGCGCCAACAAGGCGCAACGCAAGCAGCTGCGCCGCGATGTGCAGATGGTCTTTCAGAACCCCTACGCCTCGCTCAACCCGCGACAGAAGGTCGGTGACCAGTTGGGTGAACCGCTGCTGATCAATACCTCGCTGTCGCGACTGGAACGGCGCGAGCGGGTACAGGCGATGATGCAACAGGTCGGCCTGCGCCCCGAGCACTACCAGCGCTACCCACATATGTTTTCCGGCGGCCAGCGCCAGCGTATCGCCCTGGCGCGGGCGATGATGCTGCAACCCAAGGTACTGGTGGCGGACGAACCGACCTCAGCGCTGGACGTGTCGATCCAGGCCCAGGTGCTTAACCTGTTTATGGACCTGCAGGAGCAGTTCAACACCGGCTATGTATTTATCTCGCACAACCTCTCGGTGGTGCGTCATGTCGCCGACGATGTGCTGGTGATGTACCTCGGCCGCCCGGTGGAAATGGGCCCTAGCGAACGGATCTACAGCCGCCCACTACACCCCTATACCCAGGCGCTGCTATCGGCTACCCCGAGCATCCACCCGGATCCAAGCAAACCGAAGATCAAGATAGTCGGCGAACTGCCCAACCCGCTGGCCCCACCCAGTGGCTGCGCCTTTCACCAACGCTGCCCGCATGCCAGTGAACGCTGCCAGGTTGAACAGCCTGCACTGCGTCTGCTCGATGCGCGTCAGGTGGCTTGTCACCATGCTGAGCAGATCAATGGTTAACGATGATTGTTCGCTCGAAACAACTGCGAACCGCACGCCTTGCAGGCCTGCACCCCACTGCCCGCCTGCCATCCGGCCACGGTGCCGCACAGCGCGCAACACAACTGCAAGCGCCGCTTGAGCAAAGGCTTGAGCTTGCCGTGCAGCGCTGCCGTGGTTTTATGGCCGCAGCGGCCAATCTTGCGTGAGCTCGGCAGCTGCTCAATCTGGGCCATTTCCTGCGCCGCGGCGTGCCAGCCGCGCAGCCAGTCCAGATCACGGTTGAGATAGGCGCGAATCAGCTCCATTTCCGCAGCGGTCAGGCCACGCAGTTCCAGCTCCAGCGGGGGCTGCGCGCTCAACGCACTGAGGCTGTCCGCCTCGTCGAGGGCCATGGCCAGGCGCTGTAGCAGTCGCTCATAAAGCCCGCCAGCCGGTCCGCCACGCCTTAACTCTGCCATCAATCACCTCGCCCAGGAGCACAGTGCCGCTCCCTACTGCAAGCTTAGCGTTCGCCCCCTGGCCAGCAGCCCCTCGCGACAAACGGCGAACGCACGCCAGCCAGCGGCTAGCGGCGGCGCAATCAGGGTTTCCCTGAATAAGCGGGGCTCATGTATGCTACGGCGTTTCCCGCAAGCCCTTATTCCCAGCGCCGGTAGCCATGCAAGAACAGTATTCGCCCCGTGAAATCGAAGCCGCCGCGCAGTCCCATTGGGATGCGCAGAAATCCTTTGTAGTGAGTGAACAAGCCGGCAAGGAGACCTTCTACTGCCTGTCGATGTTCCCCTACCCGAGCGGCAAGCTGCACATGGGCCATGTGCGCAACTACACCATCGGTGACGTGATCGCCCGCTACCAGCGCATGCAAGGCAAGAACGTGCTACAGCCAATGGGTTGGGACGCTTTCGGCATGCCGGCGGAAAACGCCGCGATGAAGAACAAGGTCGCACCGGCCAAGTGGACCTACGAAAACATCGAATACATGAAGAGCCAGCTGAAATCGCTGGGTCTGGCCGTGGACTGGACCCGCGAAGTCACCACCTGCAAGCCGGACTACTACCGCTGGGAGCAGTGGCTGTTCACCCGCCTGTTCGAAAAGGGCGTGATCTACCGCAAGAACGGTACCGTCAACTGGGACCCGGTGGATCAGACTGTACTGGCCAACGAGCAGGTCATCGACGGCCGTGGCTGGCGTTCGGGCGCGCTGATCGAGAAGCGCGAAATCCCGATGTACTACTTCAAGATCACCGCCTATGCCGAAGAGCTGCTGAGCAGCCTGGATGAACTGGATGGCTGGCCCGAGCAGGTCAAGACCATGCAGCGCAACTGGATCGGCAAGAGCTTCGGTGCCGACATTGTGTTCGACTACGACGTCGCCAGCATCGGCATCGACGGGCAACTCAAGGTCTACTCGACCCGCCCCGATACCCTGATGGGCGCTACCTACGTCGCCGTGGCCGCCGAGCACCCGCTGGCGCAGCGTGCTGCCGAATCCAACCCAGCCATCGCCGCGTTTATCGCCGAGTGCAAGGCCGGCTCCGTGGCCGAGGCCGATATGGCTACCATGGAGAAGAAGGGCGTGGCCACCGGCCAGTTCGTCATCCATCCGCTGACCGGCGACAAGCTGCCGGTGTTCGTCGCCAATTACGTGCTGTGGGGCTACGGCGAAGGCGCAGTGATGGCCGTGCCTGCGCATGACGAGCGCGACTTCGAATTCGCCAACAAGTACGGGCTGCCAATCAAGCAGGTCTACAACGGCGAAGGCAAAACCTATGACGCCAGCCAGTGGAATGACTGGTACGGCGACAAGGCCGGCCTGACTACCCTCAACTCCGGCAAGTACGACAATCTCGAATTTACCGCTGCCTTCGACGCCATGGTCGCCGACCTGGAAGCCAGCGAACATGGCGCGCGCAAGACCCAGTTCCGTCTGCGCGACTGGGGCATCAGCCGCCAGCGCTACTGGGGTTGCCCGATTCCGATCATCCACTGCGACAGCTGTGGCGACGTGCCGGTACCGGAAGACCAGTTGCCGGTGGTACTACCCGAAGACGTGGTACCGGACGGTGCCGGCAGCCCGCTGGCGCGCATGCCCGAGTTCTACCAGTGCAAGTGCCCGAAGTGCGGTGCCGACGCCAAGCGTGAAACCGACACCATGGACACCTTCGTGGAATCGTCCTGGTATTACGCGCGCTACGCCTCGCCACAGTACACCGGCGGTATGGTCGACCCGGAAGCGGCCAACCACTGGCTGCCGGTGGATCAGTACATCGGCGGTATCGAACACGCCATCCTGCACCTGTTGTACGCGCGGTTCTTCCATAAACTGATGCGAGACGAGGGCCTGGTTTCCTCCAACGAGCCGTTCAAGAACCTGCTGACTCAGGGCATGGTGGTGGCCGACACCTACTACCGCATCCTGGAAAACGGCGGCAAGGACTGGTTCAACCCGGCGGACGTTGTGCTGGAGCGCGACAGCAAGGCCAAGGTCATCAGCGCCAAGCTGAAAGCCGACGGCCTGCCGGTGGAAATCGGCGGCACCGAGAAGATGTCCAAGTCGAAGAACAACGGCGTCGACCCGCAGTCGATGATCGATCAGTTCGGCGCCGACACCTGCCGCCTGTTTATGATGTTCGCCTCGCCACCCGATATGAGCTGCGAATGGTCGGATGCAGGCGTTGAAGGCGCCAACCGCTTCCTGCGCCGCGTCTGGCGCCTGGCGCAACAGCACGTCAATCAGGGCGTTGCCGGTGCGCTGGATGTCGCCGGCCTGGATGACGAACAGAAAGCCGTGCGCCGCGCGATTCACCTGGCGATCAAACAATCGAGTTTCGATATTGGCCAACACCACAAATTCAACACGGCCATCGCCCAGGTGATGACCCTGATGAACGTGCTGGAAAAGGCTGCCACCGCGACCGAACAGGATCGTGCCTTGCTCCAGGAAGGCCTGGAAGCAGTAGCCCTGCTGCTGGCACCAATCACTCCGCATATCAGTCATCAGCTGTGGCAGGAACTGGGCCACGAAGAAGCGATCATCGATGCCACCTGGCCGCAGGTAGATGAAAGCGCCCTGGTGCAGGACAGCCTGACCCTGGTGATTCAGGTCAACGGCAAGCTGCGCGGCGAGATCATCGTTGCTGCCAGCGCCAGCCGTGAAGAGGTCGAGGCGGCGGCCCGCGCCAACGAGAACGTGCAACGTTTCACCGAAGGCGTGACCATCCGCAAGGTCATCGTCGTACCGGGCAAGCTGGTCAACATAGTTGCCAATTGAAAACGGTCGCCAACTGATTAAGCTCGGCGCCATGCCTGCATGGCGCCGTGACTCTCCAAGGGGATACAAGAGAATGATGAAACGGAATCTGATGGTAATCGGCCTGGCTGTACTGCTCAGCGCGTGCGGCTTCCAGCTGCGTGGCACGGGTGACGTGCAGTTTGCGCTCAAGGAACTCGACGTCAGCGCACGCAACGCCTATGGCGAAACCGTCAAAGATGTACGCAAAGCCCTAGAATACAATGATGTACGCGTATACCCCGGCGCGCCCTATCGCCTGATATTGACGGATGAACGTGAGGAGCGTCGTAGCGCCAGCTTCACAAGCTCAGCACGAACGGCTGAGTATGAACTGACCATTAGTCTCGACTACGAGATTCGCGGCAGTAAAGACCTGCTGCTGATGCGCAATAAGCTAGAGACTCAAGGGTATTACAACCAAGATGGCAACAACCTGATCGGCGGCGACCAAGAAGCCGTGCAAATTCGCAAGGAAATGCGTCGCGAACTGATCCAGCAACTGGTGCAGCGCCTGCAACAGGTCAGCCCGGACCAACTCGACCAGCTGCAACAGGCCGCGGAAGCCAAGGCCAAAGCGGAAGCTGAGGCCCTGGAAGCAGCACGCCAACAACAGGCCGCGCAACCGCAGCAGTCGCCGATCCAGCTGCCCGTTCCGGCCCAGTAAGCTTGCCGGGCCGCACCTGCGGCCCAGCCCTGCGCCCCACATGAAGCTTAACTCCGCACAACTCGGCAAACACCTGCAGGGCAACCTGAGCCCGGTCTACGTGGTCAGCGGTGATGAACCACTGCTCTGCCAGGAAGCCGCCGATGCCATTCGCGCCGCCACCCGCCAGCAGGGTTTCAGCGAGCGCCAGGTGTTCAATGCCGACAACAATTTCGACTGGGGCAACCTGCTGCAGGCCGGCGCCAGCCTGTCGCTGTTCGCCGATAGACGCCTGCTGGAACTGCGCATACCCAATGGCAAGCCCGGCGACAAGGGCGCAGCGGCGCTGCTCGAATACCTGGCGCGCCCGGCCGAAGATACGGTGCTACTGATCAGCCTGCCCAAACTCGATGGCAGCGCACAGAAGACCAAATGGGGCAAAGCGCTGATCGAAGGTGCACACACCCAGTTCGTACAAATCTGGCCGGTCGAAGCCAGCCAGCTGCCGCAATGGATCCGCCAGCGCCTGGCGCAATCAGGCCTCAGCGCCAGCGCGGAAGCCGTGGACATGATCGCTGTGCGCGTGGAAGGCAACCTGCTCGCCGCCGCCCAGGAAATCGAGAAACTCAAGCTGCTGGCCGAAGGCTCACAGATCGACGTCGATACCGTGCATGCTTCGGTAGCCGACAGCGCACGCTTTGATGTATTCGGCCTAATTGACGCAGCCCTGAATGGCGAAGCCGCCCACGCCCTGCGCATGCTCGAAGGCCTGCGCGGCGAAGGGGTCGAACCACCGGTGATTCTCTGGGCACTGGCCCGCGAAATCCGCCTGCTGGCAACAATCGCCCAGCAGTACGCCCAGGGCATGCCACTGGAAAAAGCCTTCAGCTCGGCCCGCCCTCCCGTCTGGGACAAACGCCGTCCGCTGGTCAGCAAAGCCCTGCAACGCCTGTCCGCATCACGCTGGGCCGCTTTACTGCAGGATGCCCAACAGATCGACGCGCAGATCAAAGGCCAAGCGCCAGGCGATGCCTGGAACGGCCTGAGCCTGCTGACCCTGAATCTCTGCGGCCAGCGCCTGGGCCTGAACCGCTAAGCCCCGGAATCTGGACATTTGCCAGTCCGCGGCGCATGCTTCGCCCGCCTGCACCGTGCAGGTCACGCCCCGAGGAATGAGCATGGCGAAGAACCGCAAACACCGGCCGAACAAGGCCAAATCCCTGATCGCCCAACCGCTGTTTCGCTCACGCCAGGAAACACCCAGCAAAGGCAAAGGCAGCTACCGCCGCGAAGCCTCCCAGCAAAACTGGGAGGTTTCATACCTTCTGGCGGCCTGAAAAGCCCGCCACAGCCCGCATCACGCCCCAATCATGCTAAGGTTACGGCCTGCGAAACGTGCCGAGACCACCATGCCTTACCTGTTTCTTCGTGGCCTGTCCCATAGCGCCACCGCCTGCATCCTGCTGCTCCTGACCGCCTGCGCAGAAGCACCTGCACAGCCACTCGCCGCCGCAGCGATTGCGCCGCCGTCAGCAGCCGTCAGCCAACCTGTGCCTGCTGCTATCAACGCCGCACCACTGCTCAGTTTTGATGAATGGCGCATGCTCCTGCGCAGTGATGCGATTGCTGCCGGCATTGATGCCGACTTGTTTGATCGCACCTTCGCTGGCATCACCCTGGACCCCAAGGTCATCGCCGCAGACAACAGCCAACCGGAATTCACCCGCCCCGTGTGGGAATACATCGATGGCGCCGTCTCGGTCTCGCGCATCGCCCAGGGCCGCCTGCTCAAGGCCCAACATCGCCCGACCCTGAAAGCCATCCGCAGCACCTACGCCGTGGACCATGAAGTGCTGATCGCCATCTGGGGCATGGAAAGCAACTATGGCAGCAATATCGGCAGCCATAACGTCATCCGCTCGCTGGCCACCCTGGCCTACGACGGCCGCCGTCAGGTGTTCTGGCGTACCCAACTGCTGGCCGCGCTGCAGATCCTGCAAGCAGGGGATGGTCCGCAGCAGGGTCTGATCGGCTCGTGGGCCGGCGCCATGGGGCAAACCCAGTTCATGCCCACCACGTTCAATCAGCACGCCGTGGACTTCGACGGTGACGGCCACCGCGACCTGTGGCGTTCAGCGCCTGATGCGCTGGCCTCGGCTGCCCACTACCTGCAAGCGTCCGGCTGGCAGAATGGTCAGCCCTGGGGCTTTGAAGTCAGCCTGCCGCAGGGCTTCGATTACGCTCAGGCCGACCCGGAAGTACGCCTCAGCCTGGCGCAATGGCGCGCACAAGGAGTCACCCCGCTGCGCACTGTGGATGCCAACGAGCAGAGCCCGGCCTCACTGTTTCTCCCTGCCGGCCACCGTGGCCCAGCCTTCCTGGCGCTGAACAACTTCCGCAGCATTCTCAAGTACAACAACTCCACCGCCTACGCCCTGGCCATCGGCCTGCTCAGCGATGCCCTGGATGGCAACCCCGGCGTGCAGGCCGCCTGGCCGCGCACGGATCGCCAACTGGGCCGCAGTGAGCGCATCGAGTTGCAGGAGTTGCTGAGCAGCAAGGGTTACGAGCCGGGCCCGGCTGACGGCATCATCGGGGCCAACACGCGTAAGGCCGTGCGCGCCTTTCAGCAGAGCCTGGGCCTGCCCGCTGACGGCTATCCCAGCCATGAGTTACTGCAAAAGCTGCGGTAAGAAACGGGCGCAGCCCGAACGATTGTGCACGATCGCCAAGTGCGAACGGGCAGAACCGCACGGCGTACAACGGACTGAACAGTCAGCTTCTGTGATAAACTGCGCGGCGGCCACAAGCCGCCTCGTCCACGGAGCCCGATAGCCGATGTCCGATACTCCCTCGCCCAAAACCGTTGCCAGCGGCGACAAATTCCGCACTGCTCAAGGCATCACCGCGATCAAGGACGGACAAAAGCGCCGCGCCTCCAGCGAACCTCAGGTGTTCGAACCCAAGCCGAAATGGCTGCGGGTCAAAGCCCCCGGCGGCAGCCGCTTCGAAGCGGTCAAACGCAACGTCAGCGAACATCGCCTGAGCACCGTGTGCCAGGAATCCCACTGCCCGAATATCGGCGAATGCTGGTCCAACGGCACCGCCACCATCATGCTGATGGGCTCGGTGTGCACCCGCGCCTGCCGCTTCTGCGCAGTGGACACCGGCAACCCCAATGGCTGGCTGGATCTGGAAGAGCCGCAGAACACCGCCAAGTCGGTGGAGCTGATGGCGCTGCGCTATATCGTGTTGACCTCGGTGGACCGCGACGACCTCGATGATGGCGGCGCCAGCCACTACGCGGCCTGTGTGCGAGCGATCAAGAACAACACCCCGCAGGTGGTGGTAGAAGCCCTGACCCCTGACTTCGACGGCGACCTAGAGGCCATCGAACGGGTGGTGGATTCCGGCCTCGAAGTGTTCGCACAGAACGTCGAAACGGTCGAACGCCTTACTCACGTGGTACGTGACACACGCGCGGGTTATGAAAAGACCCTGAACGTGCTGGCCCATGCCAAGCGTCACCGTCCGGACGTGCTGACCAAAACCAGCCTGATGCTGGGGCTGGGCGAGACTGACGACGAGATCATCCAGACCATGGATGACTTGCGCGCCATCAATGTCGATATCCTCACCCTCGGCCAGTACCTGCAACCGACGCGCAACCACCTCAAGGTGCAGCGCTGGGTCAGCCCGGAAGAATTCAATCGCTTGCGCGAAATCGGTCTGGAAAAAGGCTTTATGGAGGTTGCCGCCGGCCCGCTGGTGCGCTCCAGCTACCGCGCCGACAAGGTGTTCGAGAAGAACAACCTGGGCCTGGCGGCCCCGGTGCCCGTACCGGGTCAAGAACTCGACAGCAGCCTGATTCCTGCCCTCAATCTGAACTGATTGAGCCACACAACGCCTGACCTTGGGCTTTTCCTGGGGTCAGGCGTTTGTATATCTGCCCACCCCCGCTCAATAGTCGATTGCGCTCGCCAGACTCTGCTGCTGCGCGTAGTCGAGATGCTTGACCAGTTGCTCACGCAGTCGCGCGCTGACCTCGGAAATATCAACCGGCTCAGCCACCTGATCGGCGAGCTGAGTCATGGCCATGCCGGCATAACCGCAAGGGTTGATGCGCTGGAACGGCTGCAGGTCCATATCCACATTCAGCGCCAGACCATGGAAGCTGCGCCCGTTGCGGATACGCAGGCCGAGCGAGGCGATCTTTGCGCCATCCACATACACACCCGGCGCATCCGGCTTGGCGTTGGCGCTGACGCCATAACTGGCCAGCAGGTCGATCAGGCTACGCTCGATACGACTCACCAGTTCACGCACACCAATACCGCTGCGGCGCACGTCCAACAGTAGGTAGGCGACCAGTTGACCCGGACCGTGGTATGTCACCTGACCACCGCGATCGACCTGCACCACCGGAATATCCCCTGGAAACAGCACATGCTCGGCTTTGCCGGCCTGGCCCTGGGTAAATACAGGGGAATGCTCAAGCAGCCAGATTTCGTCAGGCGTATCGATGCCGCGCGTATCGGTGAAGCGCTGCATCGCATGCCAGGTAGGTTGATAGTCGACCTGGCCCAGCTCACGAAAGCCGAGCGGCAGGTCCATCACAGCACCATGTGCACGATACCGGTCGCACGCAGGGCGCTGTTGATATCGCGTAGCTGATCTTCGCTGGTGGCTTCGATATGCAGCTGCACGGTGGTGTACTTGCCGTTGCTGCTCTGGCGTTCGGCCAGGGTGCTGAGATCGACCTTGGCGTGCTGGCTAAGGATCTCGATCACCGTACTTTTGTAGTTGGCGCCACTGTCACCGACTACCTTGATCGGGTAGTCCGCGCAGGGGAATTCGATTTTGTGCGATTTGACGTCGGTCATGGCAGTAACGGCCTCGTAAGCCGTGGCAACAACAGCGCCCCTGCAGGTCGGCAAGGGCGCGCTGGTCACGCTATCAGTTGAACAGTCCAAAGAAGAACAGGCTGATGCTATCCCACAGGCGACGGAAGAAGCTGCCTTCCTCAACGGCCTCAAGAGCAATCAGATCGGCGCTGTGCACCACTTCTTCACCCAGTTTTACCTCGACCTTGCCGATCACATCACCTTGGGCAATGGGCGCGGTGAGCTGCGGGTTGAGGGTCATGCCGGCCTGCAGTTTATCCAGCTGGCCTTTCGGCAGGGTCAGGCTCAGGTCAGTGGCAAGACCGGCCTTGACCTGACGTACAGTGCCCTTCCACACCTGTGCCTGAGCCAGCTCCTGGCCTTTCTTGTAGAAGGTCCGGGTTTCGAAGAAGCGGAAACCATAGGTCAGCAGCTTCTGAGTTTCGGCGGCACGGGCCGACTCGCTGACGGTACCAAACACCGAAGTGATCATCCGCGCGCCATCGCGTACGGCCGAGGCGACCAGGCAATAGCCAGCTTCCTCGGTGTGACCGGTTTTTAGACCATCAACGGTCTTGTCACGCCACAGCAGCAGGTTACGGTTGCCCTGCTTGATGTTGTTCCAGAGGAACTCTTTCTGCGCGTAGATCGCGTAGTGTTCCTGATCTTCATTGATGATTGCACGGGCCAGGATGGCCATATCGTGGGCACTGGAGTAGTGCTCAGGGTGCGGCAAGCCGGTGGCATTCATGAAGTGGCTATTGGTCATGCCTAGACGCGCAGCAGTCTCGTTCATCATGTCGGCGAAGGCATCTTCGCTGCCGGCAATGTATTCGGCCAGGGCAATACTGGCGTCGTTACCCGACTGGATGATCACACCGTGCAGCAGGTCATCGACCTTCACCTGACTGTTCAACGGCAGGAACATGGTCGAGCCGCCGGATGCAGCACCACCGGTGCGCCAGGCGTGCTCGCTGATCGGCACCAGGTCCTGCTCGCCGATCTTGCCCTTGCGGATTTCCAGGGTAGCGATGTAGGCCGTCATCAGCTTGGTCAGGCTGGCCGGCGGCAAACGCTGGTCGCCATTGTTTTCCACCAGCACCTTGCCGCTGGCGGCATCGAGCAACACATAGGATTTTGCTGCGAGCTGTGGGGCCGAAGGAATCACTTGCTGATTAGCCCAGACAGTCGGCGCGCTGAGCAGGAACAGTGACAGGAAAACGCGTTGCGCAAAGCTGGTGATATTCATCCGTCTCTCTAGATTGCTGATGGTGGAACAGCCCCGCAGGGCATAGTCAGTACCGCACCTGATCAGTCGTAACCGACCAGGGTTGTTGTTTAGTCCCGCTGGAAAACAATAAGTGCCGCGTCAATCCGCCTTGACCAGAGTTGGCTCGCCAAGATTGGCCAGGCGCACGCTGCTTTGCAGCTGCTCAGCCTCGCTTTGGCTGCTCACCGGCCCCAGCCGTACGCGGTGCAAGATCTGCTGGTTGCGCACCACTGAGCTGACGAACACCGGCGCAGCCACCGTCTCGCTCAGCTTCGCCCGGAGTAGCTCCGCAGCGTCCGGATTGGCGAAGGCGGCCACTTGGAGATACAGGCCAGAGGCTCCGACTGAAGCGTTTTTTTTTGCGTCGATCTGCACGGGGAGCACCGCGGCAGCATGCTGCTGCGGCGGTGGTGAATACTGCTCAACCGGCTGCGCAACAGGCTGTGCAATCGGTTTGGCCTGAGCCACCTGCTGCGGTGCAGCCAGCACCATCGGCACCGGACGGCCCTGTTGAGCCCACCATTCGTGCGGATCGATACCTTCGACCTTGACCCGCGCGGTGCCGCTTTCGGCATAACCAAGCTTCTTCGCCGCCGCGAAGGACAGGTCGATGATACGGTCGGAATAGAACGGGCCACGGTCATTGACCCGCAGAATCGCCGACTTGCCGTTCTCCAGATTGGTCACCCGCACGTAGCTCGGCAGTGGCAGGGTCTTGTGTGCGGCGGTCATGCCGTACAGGTCGTAGGTTTCACCGTTGGCGGTGGCCTGGCCATGGAACTTGGTGCCATACCAGGAAGCCGGACCGACGGCCTGGTAGCGACGGGCATCGGGAATCGGGTAGTACTGCTTGCCGAACACGGTGTAAGGGCTGGCCTTGACCGGGCCGTAGTGCGGCATGGGCACGGCATCAGGAATCCGCGAGACGTCAACATCCCACCAGGGCGCGCCATCCTTGTGCGGACGGTTGAAGTCACCCGGGCCGGAAATTGCCCCGCCCGACTGTATCGGCGCCACCGGCTGCGGCGCACGGGTGGACGAGCAACTGGCCAGCGCCAGCGCCAGGCTGCCATACAGCGCCAATTTGAAAGGCAAACGCGACATCAGTTCTTACCCCGTGCATCAACCAGCAACTCGGCCAGCTGATTGACCGCCATGGCATACATCACACTGCGATTGTAGCGGGTGATCACAAAGAAGTTAGGCAGGCCGAGCCAGTACTCGTCGCCCTCGGCACCTTCCAGACGGAAGGCCGTCACCGGCAGGTCGTCGCTCAGCGCATCGGCACTGCTCCAGCCCAGCGCACGCAACTCACCGACATTGTTCACCGGGTCCAGGCCCACGGTCAGGCCCTGATCGGCCTGTGCGCCTTTGACTCGAGCGACGCTGGCCACAGGCTGTCCGGGCTGCCAACCATGGCGTTTGAAGTAGCTGGCGACGCTGCCGATGGCATCGGCCGGGTTGTTCCAGATATTGATATGGCCGTCGCCATCAAAATCCACCGCATAGGCGCGGAAGCTGCTCGGCATAAATTGCGGCAGGCCCATGGCACCAGCGTAGGAGCCGGTCATGCTCAGCGGCTCAACCTGTTCTTCACGGGTCAGCAGGAGAAACTCGCGCAGTTCCTTACGGAAGAATGGCGCACGCGGCGGGTAGTCAAAGGCCAGGGTCGACAGCGCGTCCATCACCCGCCAGCTACCGGTATTGCCGCCGTAGAAGGTTTCTACCCCGATGATCGCGACGATCACCTGCGCCGGCACGCCGTATTCGGCTTCGGCACGGGCCAGGGTCGCTTCATGCTGTTTCCAGAACTCGACGCCCTTGCTGATGCGCTTCTCGGTGATAAAGATCGGCCGGTAGTCCTTCCACGGCTTGGCCTTTTCAGCGGGGCGCGAAATGGCATCGAGAATCGCCTGCTTGCGCTCGACCTGAGCAAACAGCTCGACCAGTTGCTCGCCGGCAAAGCCGTAGTCACGGGTCATTTCGGCAACAAATTCGGCCACCTGAGGTGACTGCTGATAATCGCCGGCAACAGCCGTCTGGGCTACCCCGAACACCCCAGCCAGAGCCAGCCAAGGTGCAGTTCGTACCATCCAGCCACGCGCGTTTTGCATTGAATTCATAATCCCAATCAAGCCTGCGTCATCCACTTACGATGGGTGTGGATCGACATCAAAATTCCAAATCCTGCCAACAGGGTGATCAGCGAGGTGCCACCATAGCTGATGAAGGGCAACGGCACCCCCACCACAGGCAACAGGCCGCTGACCATCCCGATATTGACGAAGACATACACGAAGAAAGTCATGGTCAGCGCGCCGGCGAGCAGCTTACCGAACAGCGTCTGCGCTTGCACGGTAATCACCAGGCCGCGCGCGATCAACAGCAAGTACACCAGCAGTAACAAACACACCCCGACCAGGCCGAATTCCTCAGCCAGCACCGCGATGATGAAGTCGGTGTGACTTTCCGGGAGAAAATCCAGGTGCGACTGGGTGCCCTGCAACCAGCCCTTGCCGAGTACGCCGCCGGAGCCGATGGCGGCCTTGGACTGGATGATGTTCCAGCCGCTGCCCAGTGGATCGCTTTCCGGGTTGAGGAAGGTCAACACCCGCTGCTTTTGGTACTGGTGCATGACGAAGAACCACATGCCGACTGCGATCGGCACCACTGCTGCCACTGCACTGATCACCCAGCGCCATTGCAGCCCGGCGATAAACAGCACGAAGCCGCCCGAAGCGAGGATCAGCAGCGAGGTGCCCAGGTCAGGCTGCATCAGGATCAGCACAAAAGGCACGATGATCATCGCCAGGCTGATACAGATGTGTTTCAGGCGTGGCGGCAGGCTGCGATTGGACAGATACCAGGCGATGCTCGCCGGCATGATGATCTTCATGAACTCCGAAGGCTGGAAGCGGATCACCCCAGGGATATTGATCCAGCGCGTAGCCCCCATGGCGTTGTGGCCCATGACATCCACCACCACCAGCAGAGCCACCCCACCCACATAGGCCAGCGGCACCCAGCGCTCCATAAAGCGCGGCTCGAACTGGGCGATGATGAACATGCCGACCAGACCAATGCCAAAGGAACTGGCCTGCTTCATCAGCAGATCGACGTTCTTGCCACTGGCGGAATAGAGAATCATCAGGCTGCCGCAGGCCAGCACCAGCAAGAGCAGCAACAGAATGCCGTCGATATGCAGGCGCTGCAGCAGGGTCGCCCGGCGGCGCAGCAAGTCTTCGGTGGACAGGTTGCGGTCGAAACTACTGTTCATGGTGCAGCGACCCCAGCCGCCACAGGCGGAGCAAATTCGGCTTTCAACTGACCGTTCTCATCCAGCAACCAGGCGTCCATCACCTGCTTGACCACCGGCGCGGCCACCCCGGAGCCGGACTCGCCGTTCTCGACCATCACCGACACGGCGATCTGCGGGTTGTCCGCCGGGGCGAAGGCGACGAACAGCGCATGGTCGCGGTGACGCTCCTGAACCTTGCTGCGGTCGTACTTCTCGCCCTGTTTGATCGCCACCACCTGGGCGGTACCGCTCTTGCCGGCAATCCGGTAGACCGCCGTGTCGCCCACCTTGCGCGCCGTACCGCGCGCGCCGTGCATGACCTGCTCCATGCCGTGGCGGCCGTTATCCCAGAACTTGGGATCACGCAGCACAATATCCGGCAGCGGATTGGGGTCCACCGGCACACGGCCCTGAATGGTCTTGGCCAGGTGCGGGCGAATCCACTTGCCGCGAGTGGCCATCAGCGCTGTGGCCTGGGCCAGCTGCAGTGGTGTGGTTTGCATATAGCCCTGGCCGATACCGAGAATCAGGGTTTCGCCCGGATACCAGGCCTGGCGATAACGCGCCCGCTTCCACTCCCGCGACGGCATCAAGCCGGCGGTTTCTTCGAACATGTCCAGCGACACACGCTGACCCAACCCGAAACGGGTCATGTAGTCATGCATGCGGTCGATGCCCATCTTGTGCGCCAGCGAATAAAAATAGGTGTCGTTGGAACGGGCAATGGCAAGGTCCATGTCCACCCAACCGTCACCGGTGCGGTTCCAGTTGCGGTATTTATGGCTATGGCCCTGCAGCTGATAGAAGCCTGGATCGTTCACCCGCGTTTGCGGTGTCACCACACCAGCATCCAACCCGGCCACTGCGACCATCGGTTTGATCGTCGAACCCGGCGGGTAGAGGCCACGTAGCACCCGGTTATACAGCGGCCGATCGATTGAATCGCGTAAATCGGCATAGGCCTTGAAGCCAATCCCCGTGACGAAGGGATTGGGGTCGAAACTCGGCTGGCTGACCATCGCCAGCACTTCACCGGTTTGCGGCTGGATCGCCACAATGGCACCACGACGGCCAGCCAGCGCGGCTTCAGCAGCCTCCTGCAAGCGCACATCGAGGCTCAGGACAATGTCCTTGCCGGGCGTCGGATCGGTGCGCTTGAGCACCCGCAATACGCGGCCCCGGGCGTTGGTTTCAACTTCCTCGTAACCCACATCACCATGCAGCTCGTCTTCATAGAAGCGCTCGATGCCGGTCTTGCCGATATGGTGCGTGCCGCTGTAAGCCACCGGATCGAGGTCTTTCAGCTCTTTCTCGTTGATCCGCCCGACATAACCCACCGAGTGAGCAAAATGCTTACCCAACGGATAATGCCGCACCAGCTGTGCCGCCACTTCAACCCCCGGCAGGCGGAACTGGTTGATGGCGATAAGGGCAATCTGCTCCTCGCTCAGTTCGAACAACACCGGCACCGGCTCGAATGGCCGCCGCCCCTGACGCACCCGACGCTCGAACAACGCCCGCTCATCCGGCCCCAGCTTCAACACTTCGACAATCACGTCGAGCACCTGTGGCCAATCGCCTGCGCGTTCACGGGTCAGGGTCAGGCTGAAGCTTGGCCGGTTATCCGCGATGATCACTCCGTTACGGTCGAAGATCAGCCCACGGTTTGGCGGAATCGGCTGGACATGGATGCGGTTATTTTCCGCCAGGGTGGTGTGGTACTCGTACTGAACCACCTGCAGGTAGTACAGGCGCACAAGCAGCACCGAGGTCAGCAGCAACACCACCACAGCCCCCACCACCGCACGCTTGCGGATCAGGCGACTGTCTTTTTCGTGGTCTTTGAGGCGTATGGGCTGCGGCATCGGTGGCGGCTGGCTACTGGCTGATTATTTGTGATACGGATGACCGGACAACACGGTCCAGGCTCGGTACATCTGTTCGCCGATCAGAATACGCACCAACGGATGCGGCAGGGTCAGCGGCGACAACGACCAGCGCTGCTCACTGCGTGCCTGCACCTCAGGCGCCAAACCTTCCGGGCCGCCAACCATCAGGTTGACCGTGCGGGCATCCAGGCGCCATTTATCCAGTTCAACCGCCAGTTGCTCGGTGCTCCAGGGTCGCCCTTCGACTTCCAGGGTGACAATGCGTTCCCCAGGTTGCACCTTGCTCAGCATGGCCTCGCCTTCCTGACGAATCATGCGCGCCACATCGGCATTTTTGCCGCGGGTGGTCAGCGGAATTTCCACCAATTCCAGCGACAGTTCGCTGGGCATCCGTTTGGCATATTCCTGCCAACCGTCTTCAACCCAGCGCGGCATGCGCGACCCCACGGCGATCAACTTGATGCGCACAGCTCGGCGTCCTTATTCCTGCTCAGCACCCGGCTCAGCACTGAACTGCGCACGTGTCTGCTCGGCACCCTGCCACAGACGCTCAAGGTCGTAGAACTGGCGAGCCGTCGGCAGCATCACGTGCACCACGATGTCGCCAAGGTCGAGCAGTGCCCACTCGCCGCTGTCTAGGCCTTCGCTGCCCAGCGGGCGTACGCCCTGCTCCTTGGCTTTTTCCAGCACGTTGTCGACCAGCGACTTGACGTGACGGCTGGAGGTGCCGCTGGCGATCAGCATGAAGTCAGTGATGCTGGTCTTGCCACGCACGTCGATGGTGGTGATGTCCTGGGCCTTGATCTCTTCCAGGGCGGCGACGGCCAGCTTGACCAGCGCTTCGCTCTGCATTTTTGCATTTGTCATAAGTAACTCGTTTGCCTCATGTTCAATTCGCGCCACGGTACAGTCCGTGGGCATGGATATAGGCCAGTACCGCGTCAGGCACCAGAAAACGTGCCGACTTTCCGCTCGCCAGCAGCGCGCGGACCTGGGTAGCCGACACCGCCAGGGGTGTCTGCCAGATAAAAGCAATCTGCCCACTCGGCCCGTCCAGCGCCGAGGGATCACTCACACTGCGTGCCGCCAGCAGATCGCGCAGCGCCTCGGGCGCTTCACTGTCGGCATCCGGCCGCTGCAGCACCAGAATATGGCAGTGCTGCAACAGCTCATCCCAGCGCTGCCAACTGGGCAAACCGCAGAAGGCATCCCAGCCCAACAGCAGAAACAGCTGATCATGCGCGGCCAACTCGCTGCGCAACGATTCCAGCGTGTCGATGCTGTAGGACGGTTTTTCGCGTTGCAGCTCGCGATCATCCACCTGCAGCACATCAGCATCCGCCACCGCCAGCCGCACCATGGCCAGCCGATCCTCGGCACTGACCTCTGGCGCGCTGCGGTGCGGCGGCCGCGCACTGGGGATCAGGCGCAGCTCATCGAGCTGCAGCGCCTCGGCGGCTTCCACGGCACTGCGCAGATGGCCGATATGCACCGGGTTAAAGGTGCCACCCAATATCCCGATGCGCCGGGCGCCGGTGTGTCGGTCCATCAGGTGCGGATGTGTCCGTCGCCGAACACCACATACTTCTCGCTGGTCAGGCCTTCCAGACCAACCGGCCCACGGGCGTGCAGCTTGTCGGTGGAGATGCCGATCTCCGCGCCCAGGCCGTACTCGAAACCGTCAGCAAAACGAGTCGAGGCATTGACCATCACCGAGGCGGAATCCACCTCAGTCAGGAAGCGCCGCGCATCCGTAAAGTTCTCGGTGATGATCGCGTCGGTATGTTTCGAGCCGTATTGGTTGATGTGCTCGATGGCAGCATCCAGTGACTCGACGATACGAATTGCCAGGATCGCTGCGTTGTACTCGGCGTACCAGTCATCTTCACTGGCTTCCAGCACGTCGCTGCCGAGCAGCGCACGGGTCGCAGCATCACCACGCAACTCAACACCCTTGTCGCGGTAGATTGCTGCAAGCGGCGGCAGCACCTTGCCAGCCACGGCGGCGTTTACCAGCAGGGTTTCCATGGCATTGCACGGCGAGTAGCGCTGGGTCTTGGCGTTGTCAGCAACGCGAATCGCCTTGTCGAGATCCGCGGCGACGTCGATATAGACGTGGCAAACGCCGTCCAGGTGCTTGATCACCGGCACCTTGGCGTCGCGGCTGATACGCTCGATCAGCCCCTTGCCGCCACGCGGCACGATCACGTCGACAAACTCGGGCATGGTGATCAGCGCACCAACGGCGGCGCGATCGGTGGTTTCCACCACTTGTACAGCACTGGCCGGCAAGCCGGCCTCAGCCAGACCGAGCTGAATGCAGCGAGCAATCGCCTGATTGGAATGAATCGCTTCGGAGCCGCCACGCAAAATGGTGGCGTTGCCAGACTTCAAACACAGGCTGGCGGCGTCGATGGTCACGTTCGGGCGCGACTCATAGATGATACCGATCACGCCCAGCGGCACGCGCATCTTGCCAACCTGAATACCCGACGGCAGGTAACGCATGTCACGTATCTCGCCAATCGGATCCGGCAACGTGGCGACCTGACGCAGGCCTTCAATCATCGAATCGATCACCGCCGGGGTCAGCGCCAGACGGTCGACCATGGCCGGTTCCAGACCATTGGCGCGGGCAGCGGCCAGATCCAGTTCATTGGCGGCGGTAAGTTCGCTACGCGCCGCGTCCAGCGCCGCCGCAGCAGCTTGCAGGGCACGGTTCTTCTGCGCGGTATTGGCACGCGCGAGCACACGCGAGGCGCTGCGAGCGGCCTGTCCCAGGCGGGTCATATAGTCGAGCACGGACTCAGTCATGGTCTTGGCAGGTCTGGCGGTTGAAAAAAGTCGCTGAGTATAACGGGCGCGCCGCCTCACGCCCAGCGCTGTGCGGCGGACGGTAAACAGCGCGTTCGCGCCAATCAGCGGTAACGCCGCCAGGCCCCAGCCCGCAGGCCGCCCCGAGAAACAGTGACACCAGCCCCTCGCTGCCGCCCGAAGGTTAGGTAAACAAAAACCGCCCAAATGTTTACCGTGCACTTGAAAGAAAAACAGGCGGCCGACCGCCGGGGTGGGATCAGCATGCATTACCGTACCGACTACTGCGCTGCACAACTCAACGACGCACCCCAGGTGCTGCATCTCGGCGAGCTACGCCTGCATTACCAGGCTTACGCCCAGCGCAGCCAAGACCCGCGCCCACCCGTGCTGATGCTGGGCGGCGCATTCCAGAGTTTTCGCTCGTTTGCCGCTGAAGTCAGCGAGCTGCTCGAACAGCACCCGGTCATCCTGCTCGACCTGCCCAGCCAGGGCAGCAACCTGCAACTGGTGCCGCACTTAAGCCTAGAGCAGTTGGCCGACCTGATCGCCGACTTTGCCGAAGAGCTCGACCTGCCGCCGCTGATGCCCATCGGCCTGTCCTACGGCTCGGCCCTGGCCGCGCTGTTTGCCGCCCGCCATCCAGCGCGCTGCGCCCGCGTATTGCTCGCAGGGATTACTGCTTTTGGCCGCCCCGGCGCACGCCTCTTGCTACAAGAAGGCCTGGCGCTGCTGGCGGAAGGGCGCAGCGAAGCCTTCGCCCACGGCGCCCTGACTGGCCTGCTCAACCCCTTGCGCCTGGCGCAGACCGGAGTCGCACCGGTATTTCGCAAAGCATTGCTGCGGCAGATTCAGCGCCTGTCAGCCGCCGACATCGAGCGCTACCGGCAGAACAGCCAACGCCTGCTGGACTTTCAGGGCTTCCACACGCACCCCAGCTGCCCAACCCTGGTGCTGGCCGGCGAATATGACCACTTCACCCAGCCCTGGGAACACGCCCACTTTGCCGCTGCCTGTGCCCAGGCCAGCTGCGCGCTGATCCACAACGCCGACCACCTGGCCCAGTTCGAACAACGCGACGCCTGCGCCAGCCTTTACACCCCGTTTCTACGTGGCGAAGCCCTGCCAAACCGCAGCGCGGGCAGCAGCCTGCTGAGCCACCAGCAGTTGCTGAAACTGGAAAAACGCTTCGAGCCGCGCCAACGCCCCAGCCAATATCACGCCCGCCTGCAACATGCAGAAGGCGGCGAGTGGCCGGTAGAAATCAGTGAACTGGGTTTCTTTGGCGGCCTACTGCAAGGCGACCTGCCGGATATTCGCGGCGTGCGCGGCTGGCAATTACTGTGCAAGGAGCTTCCCGCTCAACCCCTGCTACCGCTGCGCCACGACGCAAACGGCCTGGCCTTTGTCTTCCCGCATAGCGACCAGCAGGCCAGCCAGGCGCTGGCCGTGCAATTTCAGCCTGCGCAACCCCTGCTCGCGGCGGCTTGCGCCTAAACCCGCGCCTCGATCACCCGCACCAACCCGACATTGCGCGACGGAGCCAGGCCCAGCGTCTGGCTTGTACGGCTCGGGTCGAACACCTCGACCTGATTGAAGCCGCAGCGCTGGAAGCCCTGCACAATCGCCTGGTCATTGCGGTAATGCAGCGGGTAGTTGCCACGGGTCAGCCGGCCAATCAGGCCAATGCCCCAACGCAACTGGCGGTAACGTGGATGCTCACGCAGATCTGGATACAACTCGGTCAGGTAGGTGGCCTGGGGAAACTGGCACAGTTGGTCAGCCAGGCGTGTCCAGAACGACTCGATCAGCTCTAGCTCGAAGTAATTCACCAGCCCCTCGGTAATCACCACCACGGGTTTGCCGTGATCCAGCTCGGCGAACAGCGCCGCCAGGCTTTTGCCGCCCTCCTCGGCGAGGATATCCACCGCGCGCACCTGGTGCTGGCTGCCCAGCCAGCCTTCGGCGTTCAGCAGCAGGCGTTTGCGTGCGGCCATCACCGGCAGATCAGCCTCGACGTAACGCACATGCGGGTAGCGCGAGGTGAAACGACGACCACGCGGCGACAGGCCGCAGGCAATTTCCACCACCTGGCACACGCCGCCTTGCTCGATAGCCGCCGTGAGCTGTGCATCGATCTGCAAATGGCGCTGCAACAGAAACTGCTCGATATCCAGACCAAAACCAACCCGCGCGCCCCAGGTAACCGGGCTGAGCAGGCCATGCACAAAACGCCCGAAACCGGTAGCGAAGGCCGCATCCGCCAGTTGATGGCGATACCAGACATACCCGGTGTAGTGGGCACTAGGGCTGATATGGGCACTGCTGGCACGGGCACGTTCAGGCATGATTCAGACTCTTATTGTTATGATCACGCAGCCTGTCGGTGACGCTTGGCTAAGCGTTCAGGACGGCAACAGCCCCAGCCTATGCCCTGCCGAGTAAGCACAACACCGCATGTCAGCCGATCCCAACCTTAGTTTGCCCTGGCCCGAGGGATGCGCCCTACCGGCCGGGTTCTTCGACCGCGACGCCTGCCAACTGGCCCGCGACCTGCTCGGCAAGGTGATTCGTCATCGCCAGGGCGAGCACTGGCTGAGTGCACGCATCATCGAAACCGAAGCCTATTACCTGAGTGAAAAAGGCAGCCACGCCTCGCTCGGCTATACCCACAAGCGCCGGGCGCTGTTCATGGATGGCGGGCACATCTATATGTACTATGCGCGCGGCGGTGATTCGCTGAATTTCAGCGCCCAGGGCCCCGGCAATGCGGTACTGATCAAGTCCGCCTACCCCTGGCAGGACGCCCGCAGCAACGCCGCCGCCCTGGCACAGATGCAGCGCAACAACCCGGATACGCAAGGTCGCGCCCGCGCCCTGGACAAGCTGTGCAACGGTCAGACCCTGCTGTGCAAGGCCCTGGGCCTGAAAGTGCCGGACTGGGACGCAAAGCCCTTCGATGAGCAGCGTCTGTTTGTCGAAGACCTCGGCGAACGCCCACAGCAGATCGTGCAATGTGCGCGCCTGGGTATTCCCCATGGGCGTGACGAGCAACTGCCGTACCGTTTTGTCGACGCGGCGTTTGCCCGCCACTGCACCCGCAACCCGTTACGCCGTGGTCAACAACCCGGCAGCGATTTCCACTTACTCCACCCTGAGGATGACCACCGATGAGCCAGTGGCTCGACAGCTTGACCCTGTGGCTGAGCGCCAACCCCGAATGGCTGGGCCTGGCGATTTTTCTAATCGCCTGTGTCGAGTGCCTGGCGATTGCCGGGATTATCGTGCCAGGCACCATCCTCATGTTTGCCGTGGCCGTGCTGGCCGGCAACGGCGCCCTGTCGCTATGGGAAACCCTGTTGCTGGCCTACCTCGGCGGCCTGCTGGGCGATGCCTTGTCCTATGGCATCGGTCGTTATTTCCATCAGGACATCCGCCGCTTGCCGCTGTTGCGCAGCCATCCACAGTGGCTGAGTTCGGCAGAGGTTTATTTCCAGCGCTACGGCGTCGCCAGCCTGCTGGTCGGCCGCTATATCGGCCCGCTCCGGCCGATGCTGCCGATGGTTGCCGGCATGCTGAACATGCCCCTCGGCCGATTTATTGCCGTAAGTATGCTGGCCGCAGCCGGCTGGGCCATTGCCTACATGCTGCCGGGCTGGGCCACTGGCGCGGCCTTGCGCCTACCGCTGCCGGATGGCTTCTGGCCACAGGCCGGGGCCGTGGCAGCCGGGGTGGCCATCGTGGTCGGCCTAAGCATTCAAGGCAGCATGCGCGGGCAACGGCATGCCAGCCTGCTGGCGGCTGGGGCCTGCCTGGTCTTGTTAATCGGCCTGATGATTGGCTGGCCACAGCTCAGCCAATTGGACCAGGGCCTACTGACCCTGGTACAGGAACAACGCAGCGCCAGTCTCGACACCCTGATGGTGCTGATCACCCGCCTCGGCGACATGCACACCCAAGTGGCCGCAGCCCTTCTGCTGTGCCTGATTCTGCTGGCCACCCGGCAATGGCGCACGCTGTGCCTGGCCATCGGTGCCACACTCGGCACGGCGCTGGCCAATAGCGCCTTGAAGACCCTGTTCGCCCGCAGCCGTCCGGATGTGCTGCTGGAGCCACTGGGCAGTTTCAGCTTCCCCAGCGGCCACAGCTCGGCGGCCTTTGCCTTTTTCCTGCTGCTCGGCCTTATTGCCGGCCGCGGGCAACCGCCGCGTATGCGCCTGACCTGGCTGTTGCTGGCCAGTCTGCCGGCAGCGGCCATTGCCGTCTCGCGGGTATACCTGGGCGTACACTGGCCCAGCGACATCATCGCCGGGGCCATGCTGGCGGGCTGCTTCTGTGCCCTGAGCCTGGCAATGGTGCAATGGCGCACGCCGCTGCCGGCCCTGCCGGCGAGAGTCTGGTGGTTATTGCTGCCGGCGATTCTGGCGCTACTGGGCGGCATCACCACCTGGCAGCTGTCAGCGGGACTGTTGCTGTACCGCTACTGATGACCGCCCTGCAGCAGTTCCAGCAACTGCTGCAGCAGCTCCAGACGCAGCTCGGCACCCGGCGTGTCGAGCAGTTGCAGCTTCTGCTCGCTGTCCAGCGGCAGCAGGTAGGCCAACTGATTGGCCAACGCCTCCTGCCCCGCCGGCTCACTCGGCATGCCCAAGGCAGCAACCATCGGGTGGGCACTCAGCGCGCCAAGCAGCGCGGCCAGATCGGCATGTTCGTCGCGCAACGGCTGCTCGGCGGCCTCGTCCAGCCACTCGACCTCAGCCAGGGTCAGCTGATCCGGCAAGACCTGTGCACGCTGCACGCGAAAACGCCGACCGCCCTCGACGCGAATACCCAGCAAGCCATTGGGCAGTTGCTGGAAATCCCGAATCAGCGCCTCGCAGCCAATCGCCGCAAACAACCCGGCAGCCGCCCCGACTTCCGTGCCTTCAAGGATGCAGACCACGCCAAAGCCTTCGCCCTGCTTCATGCAGCGGCTGATCATGTCCAGGTAGCGCGCCTCGAATATCTGCAAATCCAGCATGCAACCGGGGAACAACACAGTATTGAGCGGAAACAACGGCAAGGTCACGGTCAACTCCTCAGAGCCAGAGCAGGATGGCCAATGGCAACAGCACGGCGGTGAATACCCCCATCAGGCTCATCGCCAGGGCAGAAAATGCACCGCACTCCTCACCCTCTTGCAGTGCCCGGGCAGTGCCCACCGCGTGCGCCGTCAACCCCAGGGCCATACCCAGCGCTGCGGGATGCTGCACGCCAAAACGCTTGAGCAACGACGGCCCGACAATCGCACCGATGATTCCGGTGATCATCACGAACACCGCCGCCAGGGCGGCAATCCCGCCAATCTGGTTGGCCACCAGCATGGCAATCGGCGAGGTAACCGACTTGGGCGCCATGCTCATCAGCATGATCTGCTCGGCGCCAAAGGCCCAGGCCAGACTAATCCCTAGCACCGTAGCGACCACACCAGCCACCAGCAGGGTAATCAGGGTCGGCCAGAACAGCTGGCGGATGCGCCGCAGATTGAGGAACAACGGCACCGCCAGCGCCACCGTGGTCGGCCCGAGGAACAGCGTCAGTGCCGCCGCACTGTCGCGGTATTCAGCAAAGGTCAGGCCGCAGGCCAGGAGAATGCCGATCACCGCGAGCATCGACACCAGCACCGGCTGCAGAAACACCCAGCGGGTTTTCTCGTAGGCGGCAATCGCCAGTTGATAGGCGCCCAGGGTGATGCCCACACCAAACAACGGGTGATGGATCAATGCCTGCCAGGCGGCGTGCCATTCCAGAGTCATGCACCCTCCCGGCGTTGCTGACGGTCGATCAGTTTCTGCATCAGCCAACCGGCAAACACGATCGAAATCAGCAGCGACAGCAATAGCGCCCCGGCAATCGCCCAGAAATCGGCAAAGATATCCTCGGCATAGGCCATAACCCCCACTGCAGGCGGCACCAGCAAGAGCGGCAGGTATTTCAGCAGGCTGCCAGAGGCCTGTTGCAACGGCTCGCCCACCTCACCACGCAACAGCAGAAAACCGAACAGCAGCAACATGCCGATGATCGGGCCCGGCAAAATCGGGATCAGCAGGACGTTGAGCGCCGTGCCGAGCAACTGGCACAGCACCAGCCAGGAAAGGCCGCGTAGAAGCATGATGGGTAATCTCCGAATCGTATGATCCCAGACGCAATGCCGCGCATTATAAGCAGAAGCGCCCGGCAACGGCCGGTTTACAGCGGTTGCGCCAGGATTGCGGCACCAGCAACAGCACGCCATCAAGCACTTGACCCTGCGGCAAACCCATGATGATCTTAGGGCAGAAGGATTTACGCCCGAAAAAAAACAACACTTGCGTCTTCAAGGAGAAACCATGACATCAGTACCCGCCGCCGAATTGCCCAGCTACATCGGTAAGGAACTCGGCCGTTCCGACTGGCTGACCATCGACCAGGAACGCATCAACCAGTTCGCCGAATGCACCGGCGATCACCAGTTCATCCACGTCGACCCGGAAAAAGCCAAACTCACCCCGTTTGGCAGTACCATCGCCCACGGCTTCCTCTCGCTGTCGCTGGTGCCCAAGCTGATGGAAGGCATCATGATCATGCCCAAGGGCTTGAAGATGGCCGTCAACTACGGCCTGGACAGTGTGCGTTTTATCCAGCCAGTGAAGGTCAACTCCAAGGTGCGCCTGGTCGTCACCCTGACCGATGCCACCGAGAAAAATCCCGGCCAGTGGCTGCTCAAGGCCAAGGTCGTACTGGAAATTGAAGGTTCGGAAAAACCGGCCTACATCGCTGAACCGCTGACCCTCTGCTTCGTCTGATCACAGCCAGCAACCCGAGGCGCACAGGTGCAGGCCTGTGCGCCTTTTTTATGGCGCGTTCAGCGCGCTCGATCACGGCATGCCAGGCGGTTTAAGGCATACTCGGCAACGTCCTTCCGGTGTGGATTTTCTGCATGCACTCTCTGATCCGTCTGGCCCCACTGAGCCTCGCCCTGTTGCTGGTCGCCTGCGGCGACGGTGAACCTTTGCTACCACCCGACGCCGTGTTGCCCGACGGCGGGCGCTACCGCGGCGAGGTGGTCGACGGTCTGCTGCAAGGCTCGGGACGCCTGGATTACAGCGACGGCAGCTACTATGCGGGGCAATTCAAAGACGGGCAGTTCAATGGCGTCGGCGAATGGCACAGCAAGCATGGTGAAACCTATACCGGCGAGTTCCACAACGGCGACTTCCACGGCCAGGGCAGCCTGAGCTACAGCGACGGCAGCCGCTACGAAGGCGGCTTTGCCAACGGCACGCCCAACGGCGAAGGCCACCTGCAGAGCCAGGACCTGGAATACCGAGGCGAATTCAACAAGGGCCAGTACCACGGCCTGGGCAAGCTGCAATGGCGCAACGGCAGCAGCTTTCAGGGGCAGTTCCGCAAGGGCGAACCGCACGGCCAGGGCGTGATGATCGACGGCGAAGGCAACGAGTACGTCGGCACCTTCAAGGACAGCCAACTGAATGGCCAAGGCAGTTTCAAGAATGCCGACGGCGATCTCTACAGCGGCCAGTTCCGCGACAACCAATTCCACGGCAAAGGCCGTTACCAAAGTGCCGACGGCGAAGTCTGGAGCGGGCGCTTCGAGGACGGCAGCCTGACCGGCAAAGGCGAGTTCAAGGGCAGCGACGGCAGCCATTACCTCGGCCAGTTCAGTGACTGGCGCTACCACGGCGAAGGCCGTCTGAGCCTGGCCGATGGCAGCGTCTATCAAGGCCACTTTGCCTATGGCCAATACCACGGCAATGGCAGCCTGACCCTGGCGGATGGCAGCCAGCAAAGCGGCACCTGGCAGCGCGGCCGCCTGATTCGCGATGCCCAGGGCAAGGCCATCCCCGACAGCCTGGCTACCGGGCTGCTGGAACAAGGTCGGCTGCTCGATGCGGCGATTGCCAAACTGCCGGCCTCGACCCCCGCCATCGAACTCTACACCCTGACCCTGGCCGGTGATGGCAAGCAGAGCGTATTCATGCGCGAGGCTGATTACGTCAGCGACCTGCTGCAAGAACGCTTTGCCGCCCACGGCCGCATCACCCTGGTCAACCATCGCGACCACCTGGCGGATCGCCCGCTGGCCACCAGCGCCAGCCTGGGCCGTAGTGTTCAGGCCCTGGCCGAACGCAGCGGCAAGGAAGACCTGATTTTCATCTACCTGACCAGCCACGGTTCTGCCCAGCATGAACTGAACCTCGACCAGCCGCGCCTGCAACTCGACGACCTGCCCGCCGACGAACTCGCTGCGCTGCTCGCCCCACTCAAGGATCACTACAAGGTGCTGGTGATCTCGGCCTGCTACTCCGGCGGTTTTATCCCCAAGTTGAAGGACGAGAAAACCCTGGTGATCACCGCTGCACGGGCGGATCGGGTGTCCTTTGGTTGTTCCGAAGAAAACGATTTCACCTACTTCGGCCGCGCGCTGTTTGCCGAGGCCCTGCAGCAGACCGACGACCTCCAGCGCGCCTTCGATCTGGCCAAGGCCAGCGTTGCCGAACGCGAAGAGGCCGACGGGTTCGAGCCTTCCGAACCGCAGATCTGGCCCGCCAAGGCGGTGCTTGCGCAGTGGCGCAAGCTGCGCGAACAACAGGCCGAACGCGCGCTGAACAATGCACTTGAGCCGCCTGCTGCGGTCAACCCTTAACAACCCTGCGCGCACCCAACCGCCTGTTAAGCTGATAGATATCAGCGGAGAACCTCAAACCATGTATTTGACGCCCCAGCACATCCTTCTTGCAGGTGCCACCGGACTGACCGGTGAACACCTGCTGGACCGCCTGCTGAACGAGCCCACGGTCGCTCGCGTACTGGCCCCCAGCCGCCGCCCGCTGGCCGCCCATGCGCACCTGGAAAACCCGCAAGGCGAACTGCTGGCCCTGCTGCCGCAACTGAGCGGCAAGGTTGACACGGCCTTCTGCTGCCTGGGCAGCACAATTAAACAGGCTGGCTCGCAGGAAGCCTTTCGGGCCATTGATCATGATCTGGTGCTGGCCTTTGCCGAACGCGCCCGTGCCCTTGGCGCGCGCCACCTGCTGGTGATCAGCGCGCTCGGTGCGGATGCCAATTCCACGGTGTTCTACAACAAGGTCAAAGGTGAAATGGAGCAGGCTCTGCGCGCGCAGGGCTGGCCACAGCTGACCATCGTGCGCCCATCGCTGCTGCTGGGCGCACGCCAGGAATTCCGCCTGGGCGAGCGCCTGGCCGCACCGTTCATGCGCTGGCTGCCAGGTAAATACCGTGGCATCGAGGCCACCGTGCTGGCCCGCGCCCTGTGGCGCCTGGCCCTGGAAGAAGACGCCGGCACCCGGGTCATCGAGTCGGACCAACTGCGCCGTCTTGGCCGCTAACCACTGAGGCCATAGCCTATGAGCAGCACCCCACACGACCTGATCAGCGCCCTGAGCGGCGCTGACATGCTGGAAATCGACGACCTGCATGCCTGGCAATTTCACCTCGATGGCGAGCAACTGGCCCAGCACCAGGCCGGCAGCGCGCCCACTGGCGACGCCCCTCTGCTGAGCATCGAATGCATGGACGGCCGTGCCCTGCGCAAATGGCATTTCAGCCTGGCTCAGGTGTTAGCTGCGCGCTTTGATGGCGAAGCCGATGCCTGGCGCATCAGCGGCACTACCGACACGCATCTGATCAAGTGTTTTGCCGCGATCAGCGGTGACAACAGTGATCTGCCGGACGACACCGAATAATCCTGCCGAGGGCACCCCGTGGGCCTGTATGACCGCTACCTGCTGCCACACCTGATCGACTTCGCCTGTGGCATGGGCGCGGTGATGAAAGCCCGCTCACAGCTGGTGCCCCAGGCCCATGGCCGGGTGCTGGAAATCGGCATCGGCAGCGGCCTCAACCTGGCGTTTTACGATGCCAGCAAAGTCAGCACCATTGTCGGCGTAGACCCCAGTGCCGACATGCAGAAACTGGCCAAACAGCGCGCCGCCGCCATCAGCATTCCCGTGCAGATGATTGCCCTGGAACTGGGCCAGATCCAGGCCGAGGACGCCAGTTTCGACAGCATCGTCTGCACCTTTACCCTGTGCACCATTCCTGATGCTGTGGCCGCGCTGAAAGAGATGCGCCGTGTACTCAAGCCTGGCGGTCGCCTGCTGTTCTGCGAACACGGCCTGGCTCCGGATCTACCAGTGCTGCGCTGGCAGAACCGCCTGACCCCGCTGTGGAAGCCACTGGCCGGCGGCTGCCACCTCAACCGCGACATTCACACGCTGATCGAGGCGGGCGGTTTTCACATTGGCGAGCTGCACAACCGCTACCTCAAGGGCCCCCGGCCGATGACCTATATCTACCAGGGCTGGGCCAACTGACGTAGCCAACTGCCAGCATCTGCAACATATTCTGACTATTGTTAGGTCACCCCCCGCAGAGAAGTCAGCCCACCCATGCAGCGACCGTTATTGCGCCACCTTGCCGCCCTGCTGCTGACCGGACTGCTCACCAGTTCGGTGGTCGAAGCCCAGCCACGCCAGGTGAGCGTCGGGGTCTACGCCAACGAGCCAAAAATCCTCCTGGGCCAGGATGGCCAGCTCTCGGGGATCTTCGGCGAACTGCTCAACGAGATCGCTCGCCAGGAAGACTGGCAACTGCTACCGCAGCCCTGTGAATGGCAGCAATGCCTGGAGCGCGTGCAGCGTGGCGAGATCGACCTGCTGCCGGATGTCGCCTACAACGAAAGCCGTGCCCAGGTACTGGATTTCCACAAGCAACCTGCCCTGTTCAGTTGGTCGCAGCTGTACAGCAGTGAAAACCTTCACCTCAAGTCGATACTCGACCTGCAGGGCATGCGCATCGCCGTGTTGCAGGGTTCGGTGCAGGAGCAGTACCTGCAAAGCCTGCTCGACAGTTTCGGCCTGAAAGCCCAGTTGCTCGGTGTGCAAAGCCTGCCGCAGGGCTTCGAGCTGGTGGCCTCGGGGCAGGCTGATGCGGCAGTGGCCAACCAGCGTTTTGGCGACTTCCATGCCCCGCACTACCAGCTGCAAAGCTCCTCAATCATGTTCCAGCCGGCTCAGTTGTTTTTCGCCACCCGCAAGGGGCAGAACGCCGACCTGCTGAGCAGCATCGATCACTATCTCAAGGCCTGGCAGAACTCGCCGTCGTCGGTCTACTACCAGAGCCTGCAACGCTGGGGAGGCGAGCGCCCCAAGGTGCTGATCCCCACGGCCGTCTGGTGGGGCCTGGCCACTCTGGCCCTGCTACTGGCCATTGCCCTTGGCGGAGCACTGCTGCTGCGCCGCCAGGTGCGCGAAAAAACCCAGCACCTGCAAGCCAGCGAGCAACGCCTGAACACCATCCTCGACAGTGTCGAAGCCTACATCTACATCAAGGATGCGCAGCTGCGTTACCAGTACGCCAACCGCAAGGTCTGCGAGCTGTTCGGCCTGTCCCTGGCGCAGGTCATTGGCAAGACCGACGACCAGTTCTTCGACCTCGACACCGCGACCAACCTGCATGAAAACGACCGCCGTGTGCTCAAGCTCGGCGAACGGGTACAGACCGAAGAAATCAACCGCAGCCTGACCGGTGAGACCCAGCTGGCCTTCCTCTCGACCAAACTGCCGCTGCGCGACAGTCGTGGCGAAATCTACGCCCTGTGTGGCATTTCCACCGATATCAGCGAGCACAAGAAGAACCTGGAGAAGATCAACCAGTTGGCCTTCTACGACCCACTGACCGGCCTGCCCAACCGACGCCTGCTGCTCGACCGTCTGCAACAGGCCCTGGCCAAGCATGCGCGCGGCCTGCAACAGGGCGCGCTGCTGTTTATCGACCTGGACAATTTCAAGGACCTCAACGACACCCTCGGCCACGACATGGGCGACCAGTTGTTGCAGCAGGTGGCCCAACGCCTGAGCGGCCATGTGCGCGCCCAGGACACCCTGGCCCGCCTGGGCGGCGATGAATTCGTGCTGATGCTCGAAGGCCTGAGCCTGCAACCGGCACAGGCCGTCAGCCAGGTCGAGTCTGTCGGCAACAAGATCGTCGCCGCCCTTTCAGCCCCCTACAGCCTGCTTGAGCGTAACCACAGCAGCACCGCCAGTGTCGGCATCGCCCTGTTCCCCAACGACCGCAGCACAGTGGACGAAGTGCTCAAGCGGGCGGATATGGCCATGTATCACGCCAAGGCAGCCGGGCGTAATGCCATGCGTTTCTTCGACCCGCAAATGCAGGCCGAAGTCAGCGCCCGCGCCAGCCTGGAGTTCGACCTGCGCCAGAGTCTGGTCGAGCGCCGGTTTATCCTGCATTACCAGCCACAGGTGGATGCCCGGGGGCAACTGATCGGGGCCGAAGCCCTGGTGCGCTGGCAACACCCGACACGCGGGCTGGTGTCACCGGCGAGCTTTATTCCCCTGGCCGAAAGCAGCGGGCTGATTCTGCACCTCGGCCGGTTGATCCTGCACAGCGCTTGCGAGCAACTGGTGGTCTGGGCCCAGGACCCGCAATTGAAGCAACTGACCCTGGCAGTCAACGTCAGCGCGCGGCAGTTCCATCACCCCGATTTTGTCGCCGACGTCTGCGCCACCCTGGCCGAAAGTGGCGCCGATCCACGCCGCCTGGAGTTGGAGCTGACGGAAAGCCAGCTGGTGGAAGATGTGGAAAACCTGATCAGCAAGATGAGCCAGCTCAAGGCCCATGGCATCCACCTGGCGCTGGACGATTTCGGCGCGGGCTACTCGTCGCTGAACTACCTCAAACGCCTGCCGCTGGATCAGTTGAAGATCGACCAGTCATTTGTCCATGATCTGCTCGAACAACCCAGCAATGCCGCCATCGTGCGCACCATCCTCGCCCTGGGCGACAACCTCGGCCTGAGCGTCACCGCCGAAGGGGTGGAAACCCAGGCCCAGTTTGAGGCCCTGCAACAGATGGGCTGCCGGCGGTTTCAGGGCTATCTGTTTGCCAAGCCCGGCCCAGCCTCGGCACTGGCGCAGTGGCCGGCCACAGGCTGATGCTCAGCGGCTGGCGTCACGCAACTGCAGAGCATCCACCAGGCCGGCGGCAATCGCCATGCCCACCAGCTCCGGCAGGGTGTCGGCCTGCATGCGCTTCATCACCCGTGAGCGATACAGGTCGATGGTTTTCACGCTGATATCCAGCTGTTCGGCCACCTCGCGGTTGGTGTAACCGCGTACCAGCGGCAGCAATACGTCACGCTCACGCGGCGTCAGGCTGGCCAGACGATCCTGCACCAGCTGGAGTCGTGGGTCGCTCTGTGCAGCGGCTGGCACATGGCTGAGAGCATGCTGCACGCTGTCGAGCAGCAGCTGTTCGTTGTAGGGCTTCTCGATAAAGTCCGCGGCCCCCGCACGGAAGGCACGCACCACGATGGGCACGTCGGCATGCCCGCTGACAAAGATCACCGGCATCTGCATGCCGCGCGTGCGCATTGCATCCTGCACATTCAAACCACCCATGCCGGGCATGCGTACATCCAGCAGCACACAGCCCTGGCTGTGTTCGTCACAGGCCTCGAGAAACGCTCGCCCACTGGTGAACGGCAACGCCTTGAGCCCCACCGACTCAAGCAACCAGACGGTGGAGTCGAGCATGCCCTGGTCGTCATCGACCACATACACCCGTTGTTGTACTTGCGGGCTCATGCCCTGCTCCTTTTGTTGTTATGCATGATCACGCCCCTTTCAGACCTCGACATCTTCACCGTGCAACAGCGGCAGACGACACTCCAGACACAGCCCGCCGCCAGCTCCCGGCTGCGCTTCCAGCGCACCACCAAAGCCTTCGATGATACTGCGACTCATCGACAAGCCCAGCCCCAGCCCTTCGGCCTTGCTGGTGTAGAACGGCGTGAAAATATGTTCCAGCTCACCCTGTGCCACTCCTGGCCCCTGGTCCCACACCTGCACACACAGCTGGCCGGCCTGTTCGATGGCACACAGTTCGATGCGTGAAGCCTGGCCGGGATGAGCCTCGCGGTTGGCATCGATGGCATTGCGCAGCAGATTGAGCAGCACCTGTTCGAGCAGAACCCGGTCGGCATACACCGGTGGCAGATTGTCCGCCAGGTGCTCGGCAATGGTCACCTGCCAGTTACTGGCTTCCCACTGACACAGGCGCACCGCCTCGCGCGCCACACTGGCGATATCCAGCGCCTGGGTGCGCCGCTGGCCCTTGCGCAGAAAGGCGCGCAGGCGCTTGATCACTTCCGAGGCATGGTTGGCGTGTTCGGTGATCCGTTCCAGGCCCTGCGCCACTTTATCCGCCGCCTCCGGGTTGTCACCCAGGGCCTTGAGGTAGCGCTGGCTGGCACTGGCGTAGTTGACCACCGCCGCCAGCGGCTGGTTGATCTCATGGGCAATACCCGAGGCCAGCTCACCCAAAGTGACCAACCGCGCGGTGTGCGCCAGCTCGTCTTGATGGCGGCGCTGCTGGGTTTCACGCAGTTCGCGCTCGGTCATGTCGCGCGCCACCAGCGAATAGTAATGTTCGCCATCGCGGCCACGGTGAGCCAGCAGCACCAGCGACACCGGCAATGGCGCCCGCGCGCCCAGCGGCAATAAGCGCACCTCCGCACTCCACACACCCTGGCTGTCGGCGGTGGCCCATCCCGTTCGTTGTAGACGCTGCAAGTCGTCCTCGGCCAATAGTCGATCCAGTGCCGGCAACGGCTGTTGCTCTTCGATATTCAGCGCATGACGGGCCGATGGGTTGAGGTGCGCCAGGTGCCCGTTGGGGTCGATAAACAGCACCAGATCGGTATTGGCTTCCACCACTTCGGCCAGCCGGCGCTTGTTTTCTTCGGCCAGCACCCGCGCGGTGATGTCCCGCGACACGCTGACCACTTCGACTACCGCGCCGGTGTAGGTCTCGCGAATGGCGCGACTGGCCGTCTCGAACCACAGGTAATGCCCATCGCGATGGCGAATGCGATAAGTCATGGTGTGGTAGCCATCCTGCTCCAGCGCCTCGCGGGTGCTGTCCACCAGATGCTGTTGATCCTGCTCGTGGAACAACGCCTGCACCAGGCTGCCACGCAGGGTTTCCGGCCAGTAGCCGAGCAGCGTCCAACTGGCCGGCGAGGCATCGAGAAAGCGCCCGTCCGGAGTGTGCCGGGAAATCAGGTCGGTGGTGTTCTCGGTGATCAGCCGATACAGGCGGCTGGCCTTGGCCGATTCACGCTCGGCCTGCACCTGGGCCGTAGCTGGACGGCAGCGGGCCAGCACCTGCTGTTCGGCAGGGTCGGGCATAAAGACCCACATCAGTACCTGGCCGGCATGCTGCGCCTCCACCGCCTCAATGGCGCGCCCTTGCTGCAGGCAGGCGCGTACCAGTTGCGCGGTGTTGACCGGCAACAGTTCGGCCACTGCCGCCAGTTCGCGCGCCCCGAGCAACTCATGCATGGCGGCGTTGAGCTGCAAGGGGCGGGCCTCGATATCCAGCAACAGGCTGGGCTGCGGGTCGCTGCCCAGCAACAGGCTGCCACGCGCCTGCTGCGGCAGGCTGGCGAGCAGCGCCTGGAGCAATGCGTGCACCAGGCCAAGCCAGTCGCTGCCGACCTGCTCCTGCAACTCGATCAACAGTAGATCGTGATGGCCTTCATCCAGGCTCAGCGCCAGAACCTCCCCGTGGCTCAAGCCGGCACGGCGTACCCGTCCGGCCAGCCAGCAAGGCAACTGGCGCAATTCGTTCAGGCTAAGGCGTGGCGCCACCAGCAGGCGCTCGCAGAGTATCTGGTCACTGGCCTGCAGCGGGTCGCCAAAACCGGGCGGCAGGTGCGGTGCACGTCCCTCATGGCTATAGATGGCCGTGCCTGCCTGCCAGCGCAGAAAGAATGCCTGGCGCACCTCCGGACAGGCATGCAGAGCACGTAATAGCGCATCAGCCCGCACCGCCAGCGGCAGGCTTTCGCGCTGCATGCGCAGCCAGCTGTGCAACTGCACAGATATCTCACTCATCCCGATTCACATTCCTTGCAGCCAAGGCCGGCGAGCATCCTCCCCGAGGCCGCCAATTGCAAAGCGACCAAGGGCTAAGACCTAATGAAAATATATAGTAAATACACTATACAACTATGGTTTAACTTCCATATATAAAAATATGGATATATAAATAGACCCAGAACAATACCGGGCCTATGCGTAAGACTACCCGCACAATGGCCCGAGCATCCAACCTGCCGTGGGTACTCGCATGTCGATTTATGAACAGGGCCTTGCGCCTGCCGCCGTCAACCACATCGCCCTCTCGCCGCTGAGCTTTATCGAACGCACCGCCAGTGTTTACCCGCACTACCCGGCCGTGGTGCACGGTTCGATTCGTCGTAACTGGGCGCAAACCTATGCGCGCTGCCGTCGCCTGGCCTCGGCCCTGGCCGGCCGTGGCATCGGCAAGGGCGACACGGTGGCGGTGATGCTGCCGAATATTCCGCAGATGCTCGAAGCGCATTTCGGCGTACCCATGATCGGCGCCGTACTCAACACCCTCAATGTGCGCCTGGATGCCGAGGCCATCGCCTTTATGCTGCAGCACGGTGAAGCCAAGGTGCTGATCACCGACCGCGAGTTCCATGACGTGATCCACGCCGCCGTGGGCATGCTTGATCACCCGCCACTGGTGATCGACGTCGACGACCCGGAATACGGTGAAGGCCAGGCGGTCAGCGACCTTGACTACGAAGCCTTTCTCGCCGAAGGCGATCCGCAGTTCGCCTGGCAATGGCCGGATGACGAATGGCAGGCGATCAGCCTCAACTACACCTCCGGCACCACTGGCAACCCCAAGGGCGTGGTTTACCACCACCGCGGCGCGTACCTGAACTCGCTGGGCAACCAGATGACCTGGGCCATGGGCAACCACCCGGTGTACCTGTGGACCCTGCCGATGTTCCATTGCAACGGCTGGTGCTACCCCTGGACCATCACCGCCCTGGCTGGCGTGCACGTGTTCCTGCGCCGCGTTGACCCAGCGAAGATTCTCACCCTGATCCGCGCCGAGCAGGTCACCCATATGTGCGGCGCACCGATTGTGCTCAACGCCCTGGTGAATATGCCGGCCGAAGCCAAAGCGGCCATCGACCACCCGGTCAAGGCCATGGTGGCCGGGGCTGCACCACCGGCCAAGGTGATTGGCGCAGTGGAGGAAATGGGCATCGCCGTGACCCACGTCTACGGTCTTACCGAGGTCTACGGCCCGGTCACCCTGTGCGCCTGGCATGCCGAATGGGATGCCCTGCCGCTGGATGAGCGTGCGGTGATCAAGGCGCGCCAAGGCGTGCGCTACCCGACCCTGGAAGGGGTGATGGTGGCCGACCCGAAAACCCTCGAACCCACCCCGCGTGATGGCGAAACCATTGGCGAAATCTTCATGCGCGGCAACACCGTGATGAAGGGCTACCTGAAAAACCCCAGCGCTACTGCCGAAGCCTTTGCTGGCGACTGGTTCCACACCGGCGATCTGGCGGTGTGCCACCCGGACGGTTACGTGGAAATCCGTGACCGCCTCAAGGACATCATCATTTCCGGCGGCGAGAACATTTCCACCATCGAAGTGGAAGGCGTGCTCTACCGCCACCCCGGCGTGCTGGAAGCTGCCGTGGTGGCGCGCCCGGATGAGAAATGGGGCGAAACCCCGTGCGCCTTTATCACCCTCAAGACCGACCAGCAGGCAGTAAGCGAAGCCGACATCATCAGCTTCTGCCGTGAACACCTGGCGGGCTTCAAGGTGCCACGCACCGTGGTGTTCACCCAATTGCCGAAGACCAGCACCGGCAAGATCCAGAAGTTCGTCCTGCGCGATATGGCCAAGGCGCTGTAACGCACCGCAATTCCTTATCCGTACCTCAGGCGGTGGGCCATGGCCCACCGTCATGGGGCTCTGCATCCGCAAAACACCGCCAGGCAACAACAAAAACAAGGAGCCACACCATGACAACCGCTAGCCGCGCGTCCGACCACGCACAGAGTTGCGAGCGCATCCGGGCCAACCCCAAGTTTCAGCAATTGGTGCGCAGTCGTTCGCGCCTGGCCTGGTCGCTGACCGCTCTGGTTCTGGGCAGCTACTACCTGTTTATGCTGGTGGTGGCTTTCGCCCCGCAATGGCTGCACGCCCCATTGGCCGTGGGCCGGCAATTGACCGTCGGTATTCCCGTGGCAGCTGCCGTGATCGTGCTGTCCTGGCTGCTAACCGGCTGGTACGTGTACCGCGCCAACACCCGCTTCGACAGCCTGGGTGCACAACTGCTGGAGGAGCTGAAATGAGCCGCCTTCTCTCCCTCGGCCTTGCCGGCCTGTTGCTGAGCCCAACGGCTGCATTCGCTGCACCCATCGTGGCGGAAAAACAACCGATCAACCTGCATGCCATTGCCATGTTTTTCATGTTCGTCATGGCCACCCTGGCGATTACCTGGTGGGCCGCGCGGCAGACCAAATCCACCTCTGATTTCTACACCGCCGGCGGCGGTATCAGCGGCTTCCAGAATGGTTTGGCAATCGCTGGCGATTACATGTCCGCCGCCACCCTGCTGGGCCTGTCCAGCCTGGTGTTCGCCAAGGGCTACGATGGCTTCGTTTACACCGTGGCGTTCTTCGTCGGCTGGCCAGTGATCACCTTTCTGATGGCCGAGCGCCTGCGCAACCTGGGCCGCTACACCTTCGCCGACATCGTGTCCTACCGTCTCGACCAAACGAAGATCCGCACCTTCGCCGCGTTCGGTTCGCTGACCGTGGTGTGCTGCTACCTGGTGGTGCAGATGGTCGGTGCCGGCCAGTTGATCAAGCTGCTGTTCGGCCTTGAGTACAACACCGCCGTAATGGTGGTTGGGGTGCTGATGCTGGTCTATGTGATCTTCGGCGGCATGATCGCCACCACCTGGGTACAGATCATCAAGGCTGTGCTGCTGCTCGCCGGCGGCACCACGCTGGCGGGCCTGGCCCTAGCAGAGTTCGGCTTCAGCCTGGAAACCCTGGCCAGCCGCGCCGTGGAAGCCCACGCCATCGGCTGGAACATCATGGGCCCAGGCAGCATGCTCGCCGACCCGATCAATGCCGCCTCGCTGTCACTGGGCCTGGTGTTCGGCATCGCCGGCCTGCCGCATATTCTGATGCGCTTCTTCACCGTGCCCAACGCCAAGGAAGCGCGTAAATCGGTGTTCTACGCCACCGGCTTTATCGGTTTCTTCTTCCTGGTGGTGATGGTGCTGGGCTATGCCGCCATCGTTATCGTCGGCAGCGACCCGCAGTTCTTCGTCGGCGGTGACACCACGGGTGCACTGATCGGCGGCGGCAATATGGTCGCCATGCACCTGGCCAAGGCCGTGGGCGGCAACCTGTTTCTCGGCTTCCTCTCGGCCGTGGCCTTCGCCACCATTCTCGCAGTGGTTGCCGGCCTGGCACTGGCCGGTGCATCGGCCATCTCCCACGACCTGTACGCCACCGTATGGAAGAAAGGCAGCGCCAGCGAAAAGGACGAGATGCGCGTCACCCGTATCGCCACCGTCGGCCTGGGCATCGTCGCCATCGGCCTGGGCATTCTCTTTGAGCAGCAGAACGTGGCCTTTCTGGTCGGCCTGACCTTCGGTATCGCCGCCTCGACCAACTTCCCGGTGCTGATCATGGCCATGTACTGGAAAGACCTGACCACCAGAGGCGCACTGCTCGGCGGCTTCGCCGGCCTGGTCACCGCCCTGGTGTTGGTGATCCTGTCGCCAGCAGTGTGGGTCAACGTGCTGGGCAACGCCCAGGCGATCTACCCCTATGACCACCCGGCGCTGTTCTCCATGCCACTGGCCTTCCTGGTCATCGTGGTGGTGTCCAAACTGGATCGCAGCACCCGCGCCGAACGTGAACGCGCCGCCTTCGACGACCAGTTCGTCCGGGCCCAGACCGGCCTGGGTGCGGCCGCTGCATCCAGCCATTGAAACCTGCAACGCAGCCAGGCGACTACTCCGTGGACGCCTGACTTTTCGGGTCACCTAAGGTGGCCCCTTTTTATTCAACCAAACACCGGGCCACGACCCGGTGCCCTGCCGAGGTGACCGATGCCCGAGTTCAACGCCCCGCTGCGCGACATGCGCTTCGTCCTCCATGAAGTCTTCCAGGCGCCCAGCCTGTGGGCACGTCTGCCGGCCCTGGCGGAAACCGTCGATGCCGACACCGCCGACGCCATCCTCGAAGAAGCGGCCAAGGTCACCGGCGGCCTGATCGCCCCGCTCAACCGCAGCGGCGATGAGGAAGGTGCGCAGTGGGAAGGCGGCGACGTGCGCACCCCGGCTGGTTTTCGCGAGGCCTACGCCACCTACACCGAAGGCGGCTGGGTGGGCCTGTCCGGCAACCCGCAGTACGGCGGCATGGGCATGCCCAAGATGCTCGCCGTGGCCTTCGAGGAGATGCTCTATGCCGCTGGTTCCAGCTTCGCTTTGTATTCGGCATTGAGTTCCGGCGCCTGCCTGGCCATCGACGCCCACGCCAGCGAAGAGTTGAAAACCACCTATCTGCCGCCGATGTACGAAGGCCGCTGGGCCGGCTCCATGTGCCTGACCGAGGCCCATGCCGGCACCGACCTGGGCATCATCCGCACCCGCGCCGAGCCGCAGGCCGACGGCAGCTACCGCATCAGCGGCAGCAAGATCTTCATCACTGGTGGCGAGCAGGATCTGACCGAAAACATCATCCACCTGGTGCTGGCCAAGCTACCCGGTGCACCGGCCGGGCCGAAAGGCATCTCGCTGTTTCTGGTGCCCAAGGTCATGGTGGGTTCCGACGTTAGCCTCGGCGAGCGCAACGCAGTGAGCTGCGGTTCCATCGAGCACAAGATGGGCATCAAGGCATCGGCCACCTGTGTGATGAACTTCGACGGCGCCACCGGCTACCTGATCGGCGAAGAGAACAAAGGCTTGGCGGCGATGTTCACCATGATGAACTACGAGCGTCTGTCCATCGGCATCCAGGGCATCGGCTGCGCCGAGGCGTCCTATCAGTCTGCAGCTGCCTATACCCGCGAACGCATCCAGAGCAGGGCTGCCACTGGCCCGGTGAATAACGACAAGGTCGCCGACCCGATCATCGTGCATGCCGATGTGCGCCGCATGCTGCTGACCATGAAGGCGCTGAACGAGGGCGGTCGCGCCTTTGCCTGCTACGTTGGCCAGCAGCTGGATCTGGCCAAGTACGCCGAGGACACCAGCGAGCGGCAGAACGCCGAAGCGCTGGTCGCCCTGCTTACACCCATCGCCAAGGCCTTCTTCACCGACAACGGTCTGGAGGCCTGCGTGCATGGCCAGCAGGTGTTTGGCGGCCACGGCTATATCCGCGAATGGGGCCAGGAGCAGCTGGTGCGCGACGTGCGCATCGCGCAGATCTACGAAGGCACCAACGGCATCCAGGCGCTCGATCTGCTGGGCCGCAAGGTGGTGGCCAATGGCGGTGCGGCGCTGCGCCTGTTCGCCAGTGAGGTACGCGAATTCGCCCATGCACATGAGTCGCCCTACGGCGAGCGTCTGGTCGAAGCGCTGGAGCGCCTGGAGGCGGTCAGCGGCTGGCTACTGGAACAGGCCAAGGCCGATCCCAACTCGGTCGGTGCCGCCTCGGTGGAATACCTGCACCTGTTCGGCTACGTCGCCTACGCCTATATGTGGGCGCGTATGGCCGCGGTGGCGCAGAGCAAGCGCAGTGAAGACGACGCCTTCTACAGCGGCAAGCTGGCCACTGCCGAGTTCTTCTTCACCCGCCTGCTGCCGCGCACCTTGAGTCTGGAGGCGAGCATTCGCGCCGGCAGTCAGCCGCTGTACGGCCTGGCTGCCGAGCAGTTCTAAACGTAGGGCGGGTTACAGCCGCCCTACAAGGTTGAGCGTTCGCGCGGCGTCAAGCCGCGCTTTTTTATTCAAACCTCGGCTGCGCATGTTCAGCCGACGAGGAGCCTCTATGCGTGAAGTCGTAATCGTCGCCGCCTGCCGTACCGCCATCGGCAGCTTCCAGGGCGCGTTGAGCCGTATCCCCGCCCCGCAGCTGGGCGCCGCGGTGATCCGTGAACTGCTGGCCCGAACGGGGATCGACGGCGAGCAAGTCGACGAGGTGATTCTCGGCCAGGTGCTCACCGCAGGCAGTGGGCAGAACCCGGCGCGGCAGAGCGTGATCCTCGCCGGCCTGCCGCACACGGTGCCGGCCATGACGCTGAACAAGGTCTGCGGCTCCGGCCTCAAGGCGGTGATCCTCGGCGCTCAATCGATCCAGTGCGGCGACGCCGATATCGTCATCGCCGGCGGCCAGGAGAACATGAGCCTTTCGCCCTACGTCATGCCAGGCGCCCGCAACGGCCTGCGCATGGGCCATGCGCAACTGGTCGACACGATGATCCAGGACGGTCTGTGGGATGCCTTCAACGACTACCACATGGGTATCACTGCCGAGAATCTGGCCGAACAATACGGCATCGACCGCGCCGAACAGGACGCCTTCGCCCTGCGCTCGCAGCAACGCGCTCAGGCCGCCATCGAAGCTGGCCGCTTTGTCGGCGAGATCGTGCCGGTAGACATCCCGCAACGCGGCCGTGAACCTCTGAGCTTTAGCCAGGACGAGCAGCCGCGCGCCGGCACCAGCCTCGACAGCCTGGGCAAGCTACGCCCGGCGTTCAAGAGCGACGGCACGGTGACGGCCGGTAACGCCTCGCCCCTCAACGACGGCGCCGCTGCGGTGCTGCTGATGAGCGCCAAGAAAGCTGCCGAGCTGCAGTTGCCAGTGCTGGCCCGTATTGCCGCCCATGCCAGTGCCGGCGTCGACCCAGCCGTGATGGGCATCGGCCCGGTATTCGCCAGTTGCAAAGCGCTGGAGCGCGCCGGCTGGAGCCTGGAACAGCTCGACCTGATCGAGGCCAACGAAGCCTTCGCCGCCCAGGCCATCGCCGTCGGCCGCGAGCTGCACTGGGACAGCGCCAAGGTCAACGTCAACGGCGGCGCCATCGCCCTCGGTCACCCTATCGGCGCATCCGGTTGCCGTATTCTGGTCAGCCTGATCCATGAGATGCAGCGCCGCGATGCCCGCCGTGCACTGGCCACCCTGTGTATCGGCGGTGGTCAGGGTGTGGCCCTGGCCGTCGAACGCTGAAACAATCGCCACCACTGCACAAGAACAAGAGAAACCCCATGCGAACCCTGACCACCCTGACCGGCAACAGCCAGAAACTCGATGGCGGTGCCATGTTCGGCAATGCACCCAAGGCCTTGTGGCAGCGCTGGATGCCAGCCGACGAACTGAACCGTATCGACCTCGGCTGCCGCGCCCTGCTGGTGCAGGAAGACGAGCGCAATATCCTCATCGAGACTGGCATCGGCGCCTTTTTCAGCCCGGAGCTGAAACAGCGCTTCGGCGTACAGGAAGATCGTCACGTGCTGCTCGACAGCCTGGCGGCCGCAGGCCTGAGCGATGCCGATATCGACATCGTGGTGCTCACCCACCTGCACTTCGACCATGCCGGCGGCCTGCTTGCCGCCTGGCAGGCCGATCAGCCGCCACGCCTGCTGTTCCCCAATGCGCAATTCATCACCGGCCGGCGCCAGTGGCAGCGCGCCTGCAACCCCCACGCTCGCGACAAAGCCTCCTATATCCCGGAACTGCTCGATCTACTGGAGAACAGCGGTCGCCTGCATTTGATCGACGAAAACGAGCAGTGCGAATTGCTCGGCCCGGACTGGCGCCTGCACTGGAGCGACGGCCACACGCCCGGTCAGCTGCTACCGGAAGTGGCCATGCCGGGCGGCCCGGTGGTATTTCCTGGCGATCTGATTCCCGGCGCACCCTGGGTGCATTTACCGATCACCATGGGCTACGACCGTTTTCCCGAAGGTCTGATCGAGGAGAAGGAAGCGTTGCTCGCCGACCTCTACCCACGCGGCGGCCGCCTGGTGTTTACCCATGACCCAGCCATTGCCATCGGCCAGGTCAACCGCGACGACAAGGGGCGTTACAGCCTGAAAAATACTCAGAGCAGTGTTCGCAACCTGGCCGAGTAGCTGGTCCGTATTGCCACTACGAAACCAGCGGGCGCTATAGGGTGCGCAGTGCGCTAATTATCGGCAAACATAGCACCTCTACGGATTTATACCAGCGAGCGGGCGATGATCTCTTTCATGATCTCGTTGGTGCCGGCATAGATACGTTGCACCCGCGCGTCAGCCCAGGCACGCGCCACCGGGTATTCCCACATATAGCCGTAGCCACCGTGCAGCTGCACACACTCATCCAGCACTTTGCACTGCAGGTCGGTGCCCCAGTACTTGAGCATGGCCGCAGTCGGTACATCCAGCTTTTTATTCAGATGCAGCTCCAGGCAGCGGTCGACAAACACCCGACCAACCTGAATCTCTGTGGCCATCTCAGCCAATTTGAAGCGGGTGTTCTGAAAGTCACCAATTGCCTTGCCGAAGGCCTTGCGTTCGCGGGTGTATTCGAGCGTCCACTTGAGCGCCGCCTCGGCTGACGCCAGCGCGCCAACACCGACGGTCAAACGCTCCTGCGGCAGCTCCTGCATCAGGTAGGCGAAGCCCATACCGGCCTGACCCAGCAGGTTTTCCTTGGGCACGCGCACATCCTGGAAGAACAGCTCGGAGGTGTCCTGGGCCTTCATGCCGACCTTTTCCAGGCGCTTGCCCTTGGAGAAACCCGGCGTATTGGCTTCCACCAGAAACAGGCTGGTGCCCTTGGCACCGGCTTTCGGATCGGTCTTGGCCACCACAATCACCAGATCGGCGAGAAAGCCATTGGTGATGAAGGTCTTCGAGCCGTTGATCACATACTCGTCGCCATCCAGCACGGCAGTGGTTTTGACGCCCTGCAGGTCGGAGCCGGCACCCGGCTCGGTCATGGCGATGGCGGTGACCATCTCACCGGACACCAGCTTGGGCAGATAATACTGCTTCTGCGCTTCGCTGCCGTAATGCAGGATATAAGGTGCAACGATGTCCGAGTGCAGCGAGAAGCCGATGCCGGTCAGCCCCAGACGGCCAACCTCCTCGATCACCACAGTGCTATAGAGGAAGTCTGCCGCCATACCGCCGTACTCTTCCGGAATATGCGAGCAGAGCATCCCCGCCTCTCCCGCCTTGTTCCACAGCGCACGGTCGATATGACCATCCTTCTCCCACTGATGGTGAAAAGGCACTGCTTCCTGCTCTAGGAACTTGCGCACGCTGTCGCGAAACTGTTCGTGTTCGGAGCTGAAAATCGTTCTGGAAATCATGGCAACACCTGCTTGATGGGGCGGTTTTAAAGTGGCCTCGACTTTAGCCAAGCAAACGCTTGGTCACACTGGACACAAGCGCCAAAAAATAAGACGATCCAGCCAGCTCATGACCACTTAGCCTTAATAAGAACAATATCTATGCCGAATCCGTCACCAGCACCGCTGCACCGCGTCAGCATCCTTGCCACGGAGGGCGTGTTTGCCTCGACCCTGATGCAAGCCAAAGACTTCTTTCATATGGCCAGCCTGCGCTATGGCAAGCAGCAAGGCCTGGGCCTGACACCGACCTTTGAAATCCACCTGGTCAGCCCTGACGGCCAGCCGGTGCGCAGCTTCAGTGACGTATTGATTCCGGTCGATGGCGCACTGGATGACGCCGACGTGATCATCCTGCCGGCCTTCTGGGACGACTTCGACGCTCTGTGCCAACGCCATCCGCAGGTGCTCAGCTGGCTGAAACAACGTCACGCCGCCGGCAGTGCGATCTGCGGCGAGGCCACCGGGGTGTTCTGGATGGCCCAGGCCGGCCTGCTCGATGGCAAGGAGGCAACCACTTACTGGCGCTTTTTCAACGAATTCACCGAGCGTTTCCCCAAAGTGTTGCTCAATCAGGAAAAGCACCTGTCGGATGCCGACAATCTGTACTGCGCCGGCGGCGTGACCTCCGCCTGCGACCTTTATATCTACCTGATCGAGCGGTTCTGCGGCGCCAGCGTGGCCCAGGGCGTGGCCCGTGACATCCTTTATGAAGTGCAGCGCAATTACGCCCCCGGCCGCATTGGCTTTGGCGGGCAGAAGCTGCACCACGACATGACCATCCTGCAAATCCAGCAATGGCTGGAAGACCACTTTGCGGACAAGTTCCGCTTCGAGGATGTGGCCCGCGAGCACGGCATGAGCATCCGCAACTTTATGCGCCGTTTCCAGACCGCCACCGGTGATAAACCGCTGCACTACCTGCAGCGCCTGCGCATCGAAACCGCCAAGGGCCTGCTCAGCGCCACCCGCAAGAGCATCAAGACCATCAGCTACGAAGTCGGTTACGACGATGCCAGCTTCTTTGCTCGACTGTTCCGCCAGCACACGGAACTGTCACCCAACCAATACCGCCGGCAGTTTCAGCACAAGGACAGCCATGCTTAAGGCTGGCCATGGCAGACACCCCGTGCAGTGAAAACCCGCGCAACTCATCCTTGGATGGGTGGGGCGCGGGAAGTAGCGCTCTATGATCGGCGCATCCCTTGCGGGACTCCTACAACAACAATCAGGTCATCGCCATGCGCCGCACACTTATTGCCTTACTTGCCGCTTGCAGCTTCAGTGCAGTCGCGGCCGATAACTGGAAACCCTTCCCCTACGACCAGAGCGCCTACGACTATTCAGGCGACAAGCTGCGCCAGGCCTGGCCGCAACTGACCCGCGGCTTCGGCGCCGACTACCCCTTCCCGGATGCCGACTGGGTCGTGACCATGGCCACCAGCCACCCGCAGGCATTGGAAAAAACCGTGTTGGCCAATACCGGCTTTACCGGCAAGCCGGAAGAAGCCGAGGTGTATGCCGCCAAACTGCAGGATGTCTGGCGAATGGTGTTCCGTGGCGATTTCGCCGAAGCGAAGCAGCAGGGCCTGGCACTCGGCGTCGGCGGCCAGGTACCCGCCATGTTCGCCCAGGTGGTCTACGCCATGTTCCTGGTGCCCGACCAGGCGGAGAAACATAAGCTGCTGGAAGAGGTGATCAGTTACACCGACCAGGCTGGCGAGCTGGTACAGGCCGACACCGTGGCCCAGTTCGGCCGCGTTTATGCCAAGGCACGCCTGGGCGAAGAACTGTCAGTACCGGTGGTGCTCAAACGCGGCTACACCTCGCAGATCCCTGATGAACTCAAGGCACTGCTGGCCAAACAGCCGAACCAACCCTTCGCTCTCGCCCTGTATGGCGGCTATGAAGCCGGCGTGATCCGCAAGGTCGGCAAGATGGTCGGCCGCATGACCTACGGCGTCAGTGCCGACAATATGGAGAAGTACTTCAGCCGCAGCTTCAAGGCCCAGGACAACCTGCCCATCGGCCACTACGAATACGCCAATGCCCTGACCTACGTATACGGTGACGACGAGCAAGCCAAAGCCCTGCAACACCTCAAGCGCGCCGTGGCGATCAAACCGATCAACGCCATGGAAGCCCTGGAAGTGGCCCACGCACAAAAAATGCTCGCCCAGTACGAGCAAAAGCTGGCGCACAACTGAGTCCCATCCGAAACGCAAAAAGGCTGCCTGATGGCAGCCTTTTTTATGGCCATCCGCCTCGCTTAGCGCTGCTCGCGAATTTTCTGCAACGCCAAGGCCATCTTCGCCGCCGGCACCCGCTGCAGGTCGCACAGCAGTTCGTGGGAAATATCGGCGATGCCATGCCGCTCACGCAGCAGCGCTGCCATAAAGCAGGTCAGGTTGGCGGCCATTTCCGCATCGGCCAGCGCGCGGTGCGCCTTACCGGTATCGGGCAGGCCGATCCACTGATTCAAGTTACCCAGCTTGTGGCTCGGCGCCATCGGCAACAAGCGCCGCGACAACAGCAAGGAGCAGGCAAAGGGTTGCACGCGGCGGCGACGAATCAGTGCCAGCTCGGCGTCCCAGAACTTCTGGTCGAAACTGGCGTTATGTGCCAGCAGCGGGCGCTCACCGACAAATTCCGCCACCTCCTGCATCACCTGCGCCGCAGGTGGGGCAGTGCGCAGCATGGCGTTGCTGATGCCGGTGAGCTGCTCGATAAACGGCGGCACCCAGGCCCCGCTGTTCATCAGGCTCTGGTAGCGCGCGACGATCTGCCCATCCTCGACGATCACCACGCCGATTTCTGTGGCGCGCGCCTGCTGAGCCGGCGACATGCCAGTGGTTTCAAAGTCGAGTACGGCGATGGAATCAGCAAGCATTGATCAGTTTCTCAGCAACAGGCTGCCTTCGATTGGCACATAGCGGCTGGCCGCGCGCACCAGCGATTGCGCGGTCAGTCCTGGCACGCCATAGGCCACTGCCTCGACACCATGACTGCTGCGGATTTTTTCCAGCAGCAGGTCGAAGTCGCCATCACCGGAAGCCAGCACTACTTCATCCACCCGTGGCGCGGCGTCCATGATGTCGATGGTGATGCCCACATCCCAGTCGCCCTTGGCCGAACCGTCGCTGCGCTGGATAAACGGCTTGAGCTTTACGGTAAAACCGAGGTTGCGCAGGATCTGCTGGAACTGCTGCTGCTTCTGATCACCACGGTCGATGGCGTAGGCATAAGCCTCAACAATCTGCCCATGCTGGCTGATATCAGCCCACAGCGCGGCATAGTTGAAATGACACCCATAGGCCTGGCGCACGGTGTAATAGAGGTTCTGTACATCGGCGAATACGGCGATCTTCTTCACCGGTCATCCTCATGGCGGGGTAATACGCGGCGGGCAGTATGCCAGAAGGCGCGCCCATGCTGCGCCGACATAGGAGCACCGAGCGCAATCAGCTAAAGTGACGACTGCTTTTTTCAATGCGCGCCCGCCATGCATATGTTCTCCGTCCTGCGTGACTCCTGGTACTTCTTCAGCCACAACCTGCTGGCGATCACTCGCCTGTGCCTGCCACTGATCGTGCTTGAAGGGCTGTTTCTGCAACAGGTCAGTGGCCTGGTTCCGGCGCAGTCGGCAGATGCCTGGCGGCTGCTGGCAGGACTGTTGTTCTATCCGCTGTACAGCGCGGCGCTGATCCTGTTTCTCGATGCTCGCAGCAACGGCCTGCAACCACGTGCGCGTGACCTGCTGGCTGCGGGTTTGCGCCTCTGGCCACAATTTGCCCTACTCGCGGCCATCATGACCCTGGCCATCCTGCTGGGCGCTTCGCTGTTTGTCCTGCCGGGCATCTGGCTGATCGTCAAACTGGCGTTTGCCGAGTACCTGCTGGTGCTGCGCGGCATGCACCCACCGAAAGCCCTGCAGGAAAGCTTCACTATGAGCACCGGTTACTTCTGGCCCATGCTCGGCTGCGTGCTGATTGTGATGCTGCCACTGTGGCTGCTGGATGCCTGGAGCCAGACCGATGCAACCCTGGCCAATGACAGCCTGGCCAGCCTGTTGATGGACTGCACGAACCGCTTTCTCCAGCTATTCTCCAGCGTAGTGCTGTTTCGTCTATTTATGCTGCGTAGCACCCAGCCCGACGTCGAGTGAGCGCCAGCGCCAACCAAGGAGGACGGTCTTATGGCTGACGCCAACCCCAGTATCCTTTCGCACATTTCCATCGGCACCAATCAATTCGAAAAGGCCACAGCCTTTTACGACCAGGTGCTCGCCACCCTCGGCTGCAAACGTGTGCTCGCCCATCCTGGTGCGGTGGCCTATGGCCGCGAGTACCCGGAATTCTGGGTGCAGACACCGATCAATGGCCAACCGGCGAGTATCGGCAATGGCAGCCACTTCGGTTTTGTGGCACCCAATCGAGCCGCCGTGCATGACTTCTACCAGGCCGCCCTGGAAGCCGGTGCCCGCGACGAAGGCGCGCCAGGGCCGCGTGCCGAATACGGCGAGCCTTACTACGGCTGTTTTGTCCGTGACCTGGACGGACACAAGATCGAGGCGACGTTCTGGGACCTGGAAATGGTCTACGAGCTGTATATCGAACCGCACGAACACTAAAGTGCGGTCAGGGCGTACCTGACTGATAGCGCTGCGCCGCCTGGGTGATCCAGCCTTCGGCCTTTAACTGGGCAAGCGCCTGGCTGATCTGCTGATACTGCGCCCGCAAACCACGCTGGCGAGAGAAGCCGATATACAGATCCGTATGCGCCTCCGGACGGAAGGCGGCCTTGGCGATCAGCCCCTTCCAGCGGGCATCGCGCAACTCGTAGTCGACCTGACAGTCTGTGCCGATCACCGCTTGTAACCGTCCGCGACTCAGCATTTCCAGCAACTGCCCCTCGGTGTTGACCGCCGTTTTGCGCAGTTGCGCATCCGAATCGAAGGGCTCGAAATAGGCGGACTCCAGCACGTGGCCAATCGTCAGCCCGGCCAGCTGGGTGTAGCTGTGCAACGCCTTGGCCTGGGCCGGCGCGGCATAGAAGCGCGGCGCACAGGCGTAGTAAGGCTGGGCGAGGTAATCGATGTAAGCCTCACGCTCCGGGGTTTTCGCCAACCCGGTCATCAGATCGGCCTTGCCATTCTGCAGGGCCGCCAGCCCACGCGCCCAGGGTGCGCGCTGCACCTCGAAGCGCAGCCCGGTGCGGGCACTGAGCTGATTCAGCAGATCGATATCCAGCCCCTGCAGCTCACCATCGGCCGCCTGCATACGAAACGGTGGCCAGACATCCGTCATCACCAGCAATGGCGGCGCCTCTTCGGCGCACAACGGCGCACCCAACAGCACCAGCAGAGCAAACCAGAGCGCGCGCATCAGAACGACCCACCACGCTGCGGCTTGAGACCGGACAAGCGCGGCAGCAGCACGCGCTCGAACACCCTAGGAAAGAAGCGCGCCAGCAGCCGCGCACGCCAATCGACGTTGGACAGCACCAGCAGGCGACGGCGTTTCAAGGCGGCCTGATAGATGGCCTCGGCGACATCCTGCGGCGAGGCCACCTTACCCATCGCCAGCGGTGGTTGCGCCGCCACCGAGCCATCACCGACCAGGGCATTCTTGCGCAGGTCGGTGGCGGTAAACCCAGGACACACCAGCATCACATTGACCGCAGAGCCTTTCAGCTCGTAGCGCAGGGTTTCAAACAGCCCATGCAGGGCATGCTTGCTGGCGTTATAGGCACTGCGGTAGAGCAGTGGGGCAAAGCCTGAGAGCGAACTCATCACGATGATCTGCCCGCCACGGGCAATCAGGCTGGGCAGCGCAGCCTTGGTGCAATGCAGCGCGCCAAAATAGTTGACCGCCATAATCCGCTGGAACACTGCCAACTCAGTGTCGGCAAAGCTGCTGCGGTGGGTGATCCCCGCGTTGTTGACCAGCACATCAATACCGCCGAAACGCTCGATGGTCAGCGCCATCGCCCGCTCTACCGCCGCCGCATCCGCCACGTCGCAGAGCACACCCAGGGCTTCGGCGTTGTGGTGGTCGGCCAGGTGTTGCACCAGGCTGTCGAGCGCCTGTTGCTGCAGATCGAAAATCACCAGGCGCGCCCCGGCCTGAGCCAGACGCATGGCCAAGGCGCGGCCGATACCGGCACAACCACCGGTGATCAGCACCACCTTGCGATCAAACACCTTGTTGGCGAACACCTTGCGGTACATAACCTGCCCCCGACCCCGTTACGGCATAGCGGTTACTACACCCTGTTATGGCAAGCACCGCAACAGGCCATGGCCTGAGTGTGCGGGCCGGCACACACGCCCAACGACGCGGGCTGAGACGCCCAGGCAGCGTCACGGTAGATCGGCAGCGTGGCGCATCTCCGGTATGCTCCCTCAGCATAGTTCAGCCTGCGGCCACACCCTTTATGCCACTACCCAGATTTCTGCGTCTGTTTCTGCTCAGCCTGGCCAGCCTGCTGTGCGTGTTGGCGGCCCTGATCTACAGCCTCACCTGGCACCCTGCTGCGCGCGAAGCCGCCGCCGTAAGTTGCCAGACCAGCGCGCCCACCTTGCAGCCTGGCCAGGCCCTGAAGGTGATGAGCTGGAACGTCCAGTACCTGGCCGGCAAACGCTATGTATTCTGGTATGACCTGGCCGACGGCAGCGGCCCCGACCAGCGTCCCAGCGCCGAGGACCTGGCCTTCAACCTGGATGAAGTGGTGCGCATCCTGCGCGATGAACAGCCGGATATTGTCCTGCTGCAGGAGCTGCACAACGGCGCCAAGGCCAGCGACTACCAGAACCAACTGGCACTGCTGCACGAGCGCCTGAACGACCTCTACCCTTGCAGCACCCAGGCGTATTACTGGAAGGCCGCGTTTGTCCCACACCCGCAGATTCTCGGCAGCGTCGGCATGCAACTGGGCACCCTCAGCCGCTTTCAGATCAGCCGCGCCGAACGCCTGCAACTACCACTGATGCCTGCCGACCCGATCAGCCGGCAGTTCAACCTCAAGCGTGCCTTGCTGATCAGCCACCTGCCCATCCGTGGCGGCGGTGAACTGGCGGCCATCAACACCCACCTGGATGCCTTCGCCCAGGGCAACGACACCATGCAGCGCCAGGTCGCCATGACCACCAGCCTGCTTGATCAGCTTCAGGCCGACGGCACACCCTGGGTACTGGGCGGTGATTTCAACCTGCTCCCGCCCGGCCAGTACCAGCGCCTGCCGGCAAGCCAGCGCAGCTGGTACAGCCCCGCCAGCGAACTGCAACAACTGGCCGAGCGCTACCCGATGGTGCCCAGCCTGGAACAGGCCAGCGGCCCCGAGCAAGCGCGCTGGTATACCCACTACCCCAATGACCCCAGTGTCAGCGGCCCGGATCGAACCCTCGACTACCTGTTCCACAGCCCACAGCTGATACAACTCGAGGCACAGGTGCGCCAGCACGACACCCTGGGAATTTCCGACCACCTGCCCGTGCTTACCCGCCTACTTTTACCCACCGTCGACTAAGCTTTTTCAGTAATGGACTGGACAAACTTGCTGGCATTTAGCCATGCTCAGAAAATATGACGGTTTTATAACTAAAAGACGGCAGATAGCCGCAGTACGTACCCATTTGATGCCACGATTTCTCTGCCTAGCGCTGCTTGCAGCCTTCTATTGCGGGTTCAGCCACGCTGCCACCCCGGCCTCCACTCGCCCTCTGGTGCAGGTGGGCTATTACGAGTTTCCGCCCTACTCCTACACCAACAGCCAGGGCCAGCCGCGCGGGGCCATCCTGCAACTGAGCAAACGCCTGCTGGAACATGCAGGCTACCGCGCCCAGCTGCGCTCCTACCCCAGCGCCCGGCTGTACAACGCCCTGCAAGATGGCAGCGTCCAGGTCTGGCCCGGCGCCCCCGGCAAGGCGGAGCTGCGCGAGCACACCCTGGAAGCCCGTACCCTGCTGGGCGAGATCGTCCTCAACCTGTATTTCCGCCGCGACACCCTGATGCCGCGCCTGCCCGAGGACCTCAAGGGGCGCGGGGTGATCATGATCAGCGGTTACACCTACTGGCAGTCGATCAATCAGATGCTCGACGACCCGCAACTGGCCGTGCAGCAACACCGTACCGGCACTCACACCGCCGCCCTGGAGATGCTGCAGCGCCGCCGCGGCGATTTCCTCCTCGACTACCAAACCCCTGTGGAACAGGCGCGCAAACGCCTGGGCATGTCCGAATTGCCGTTTATTCAGCTGCAACGCATTCCCTTGAAGCTGATCGTCTCCAGCCATGCGCCAGGTGCCGAAGCACTGCGTGACGCACTGGACCGCGCCTACGCCGAACTGCAAGCCGCCGGCGAAGACCTGCGCCTGCCTTAAGGCCTACTTGCGCGGTTTGGCCCGTGCCGTGGGCTCGGCAATCAGCGGATCATCCGGCCAGTAGTGTTTGGGATAGCGCCCCTTGAGGTCCTTCTTTACCTCGGCATAGGTGCTGCGCCAGAAGTTGGCCAAATCCTGAGTCACCTGCACCGGTCGCCGCGCCGGCGACAGCAGGTGCAGCTTGACCACCTGCCGTCCACCGGCAATCCGTGGCGTATCGGCCAGACCGAACAGCTCCTGCAAGCGCACGGCCAATACCGGTGGTTGCTCGCTGTAGTCCAGGCTGATGCGCGAGCCGGAAGGCACCGCCAGGCTGCGCGGAGCCAGCTCATCCAGGCGCTGTGGCAGCGGCCAGGGCAGCAGGCTGTGGAGGATGCTGGTGAGGTCCAGGTTGGCGAAGTGACTGAGCCGGGTGACGTTATCCAAATAGGGCTGCAGCCAGCTTTCCAGCGTCGCCAGCAAGGCCGCATCACTGACGTCCGGCCACTCACTGGCTCCTGCAACGGCCAACTCCAACCCCCTCAGCAAATCGATCCGCGCCTGCCACTGACGCAGCTCCGGGGTCCAGGGCAGCAGCGCCAGGCCTTTGCGCTGCACCAGGCCGAGCATGGCCCGGCTGCGCTGCTGAGCGTCCAGCCCGGTCAAGGCTTCACGCGCCAGCACCAGCTCACCGACCTTGCGCTGACGCTCGGCACGCAAGGCGCCCTCACGCTCATCCCAGTCCAGCACCTCCAACGTGCTGACCTGCTCAGCCAGCACAGTGTCGAACAGCTGCGGTTCCAGCTCGGCCGCCAGATAGATGCGCTCTTCTCGCTGACCCTGACGGCTACCCAGGTCCGCCACCACCAGCCAGGCGTGTTTCATCAGGCCATCGGCTTCGGCAAACAACGCGGCACGGCCATTGGCCAGGCGGTATTCCGCGCCGCCTTCGCGGCGTTGCTGGGCAATCCGATCCGGGTAGGCAAACGCCAGCAAGGCGCCCAGCCAGCGCGGATGCTCAGGATCGCTGACTGCCTGCGGGCTGGGCTTGCGCTTGAGGTAACCCTGAAACTGTCGGGCCAGTTGCCAGGCACGCTGTACGCCGCCTTGGGCACCACGGGCGGCCCGCGACTCACTCGCAAGCAGAGCCAAGCGGCTGTGCAGATCAGCCCCTGCCCCCCGCAGAATGTCGCGTTCGCCGAGCAATGCGGCCAGATCGCAAGCGAGTGCCCCCAAGCCCAGTTCCTGGCCGCGCAGCAGCAGATGAGAAATACGCGGGTGCGTCGGCAATTCGGCCATGGCCTGGCCATGAGCGGTCAGCTTGCCCTGAGCATCCACCGCGCCCAGCCGCGCCAGCAATTCCAGCGCCTGGGCATAAGCGGCTGCTGGTGGCGGATCAAGCCAGACCAGTTCGGCCGGTTGTACCCCCCAATGCACCAGTTGCAGCGCCAACCCGGCAAGGTCGGCCTGAAGTATTTCCGCCGTACCGTAAGCCGCCAACTGCTCATGCTGCGCCTGTGACCACAACCGATAGCAAACGCCCGGCTGCAAGCGCCCGGCACGTCCGCCACGCTGGGTGGCCGAGGCGCGGGAAATACGCTGGGTATCCAGGCGGGTCATGCCGCTGTTCGGATCAAAGCGCGGTACGCGCGCCAGACCGGCATCGATCACCACCCGCACGCCGTCGATGGTCAGGCTGGTTTCGGCGATATTGGTGGCCAACACCACCTTGCGCTGCCCCGATGGAGCGGGCTCGATAGCCGTGCGTTGAGCACTGAGGTCCAGATCGCCATGCAGCGGACACAACAGCACATCGCGACGCCCAGCCAGCGCCTCAGCCAGCTGTTCATTGACTCGACGAATCTCCGCCTGCCCCGGGAGAAACACCAGCAGACTGCCCGGCTCATCGGCCAGCGCTTGCTGAATGGCCTGCAGCACTTTCGGCTCAACCCACTCGCCCACCTGCCAGGGTGCGCCCCAGCGGATATCCACCGGGAACATGCGCCCTTCACTGCGCAGCACCGGGGCATTGTCGAGCAGGCCCGCCAGCCGCTCGCCTTCCAGGGTCGCCGACATCAGCAACACCTTCAGCGGCAGCTCGCCGGCGTCGGCACTGCGAAACATCGCACGACCATTGAGGGTTAACGCCAGCGCCAGGTCAGCGTCCAAACTCCGCTCGTGAAACTCATCGAAGATCACCAGGCCGACACCTTCCAGCGCCGGATCGTCCTGCAGACGCCGGGCCAGGATGCCTTCGGTGACCACCTCGATACGGGTACTCGGCCCGACCTTGCTGTCCAGACGGATGCGATAGCCGACCGTTTCCCCCACCGCCTCACCCAGCTCACTGGCCAGCCGCTCGGCCGCCGCACGGGCCGCCAAGCGCCGAGGCTCGAGCATGACGATGGTTTGTCCGGCCAGCCAGGGCTGGTTCAGCAGCGCCAGCGGCACACGGGTGGTCTTGCCGGCACCGGGCGGCGCTTCCAGTACCGCTTCATCACGCAGGGCAAGCGCCTGGCACAGCTCAGGCAGCAGCACATCGATTGGCAGGGAATTCATGCAGGCTCCATTCAAGGGCCACGATTATAACGGCGAACCGCTGGCCCATTGCCGCTGTCTGAGGCTCAGGCCATGACGCGTGATCGCGTCGGCAGCACCTGACGCAGCGGCATTGCAATACAGGCATTGGTATAGTTGCGCCACTTTTTCCATGGAGATCTTCAATGCGCACCCAAACCCGCGTTATCGGTGGCCTTCTCGTCGCCACTCTGCTTACCCAATTGAGCGCCTGCGGCACCCTGTTCTTCCCGGATCGCCGTGGCCAGATCGAAGGCCGCATCGACCCTGTGGTCGCCGGACTCAACGCCATCGGCATTCTGTTTTATGTCATCCCAGGGCTGATTGCCTTCGGCATCGACTTCGCCAGTGGCGCAATCTACCTGCCCGGCGGCCTGACCTCCCAGGTCGACCCGCAAGACCTGCAGAATGTGGTGGATGCCGACGGCAAGATCGACACAGCCAAGCTCAAGGCGCTGATCGAGATGCAAACCGGCCACAGCCTGCCGCTGGATGACCCACGCCTGATCCAGCACAGCGGCAGCGTTGAGCAACTGGCGGCCTACGGCCTGCGTCCGGCCGCCTGAGCCCATGACTAACCCTAACCATGCCAGGCTGATGCGCCTGGCCACTCAGGCAGCGCTGGCGGTAGCCTTGACTCTGGTGCTGGCCAAGGCAATTGCCTGGTGGTTGAGCGGTTCGGTCAGTTTGCTGGCCGGGCTTACCGACTCGCTGCTCGATAGCGCCGCCTCGCTGATCAACCTGATCGCCGTGCATTTCGCCCTGCGCCCGGCGGACGACGATCACCGTTACGGCCATGGCAAGGCCGAGGCACTGGCAGGGCTGGGCCAGGCGCTGTTCATCGGTGTCAGCGCCGTCCTCATCGGCCTGCAAGGCATCGAGCGCCTGCAAACGCCACAGCCGCTGGAGGCCGAAGGGGTTGGTATCGCGGTCATGCTACTGTCGCTGGCACTAACCGTCGCCCTGCTGAGCTTTCAACGCAAGGTGGTACGCGAAACCGGCTCCACCGCCATCCACGCGGATTCGCTGCATTACCGCTCCGACATCCTGCTCAACAGCAGCATCCTTCTCGCCCTGCTACTGACCCGCTTCGGCTGGCAGCAGATGGACGCAATCTTCGCCATCGGCATCGCTTTCTACATTTTCTGGAGCGCCGTCAGCATCGTGCGCGGCTCAATCGCCGTGCTGATGGATGAGGAACTGCCCAGCGAGACCTCACAGCACATGTACGACCTGGCCAACGCCGTACCCGGTGTGCTGGGTGCCCACGACCTGCGCACACGCATCTCCGGCACACGCTGGTTCGTCCAGTTGCACCTGGAGCTGCCCGGCGAAATGAGCCTGTCGGAAGCGCACAATCACTGCGTGGCAGTGGAAAAAGCGATTCACGAGCACTACCCGCGCGCCGAAGTGCTGGTGCACGCCGACCCTTGCAGCGTGGCCAACCCAGCAAACACTGCGCAGACACAAAACTAGAGCAAATACTCTAAAGCCCGTAGACTGCTTTCGCCCCACCCCACAACAATAAAACCAAGGAGCGAATCCATGACCCTGACCGCAACCGCCACGGCCCTGCTTGGCCTGGTCGCCTGGGCCCTGCTGCTGATTGTTCTGCTGGTCAACCAGCGCGGCCTGCTGGTACTCAGCGGCAAGATGGCCGTCAATGCCTTCAACCCGGATGGCAGCAACACCCCCAGCAACTTTGGCCAACGCCTGGTTCGCACCCACGCCAACTGCCTGGAAAACCTGCCATTGCAGGCCGCACTGCTGCTTTACGCGATGGCCAGCGCACAGACCGACATCACCGAACCGCTAGCCCTGCTGCTGCTTGGCGCACGCCTGTTCCAGAGCCTGATGCACCTGATCAGCACCAGCCCGTTGTTCGTTTGGCTGCGCTTTGCGGCGTTCTTCGTGCAACTGGCGATTCTCGCCTGGTGGCTGCTGCAGTTCGCCGGCCTGGCGGGCTGATTAGTTACTTGACCACTTTCAGACTGGGCCGCCTACTGGGCCGTGGTGGCTCGTCATCAGGTGGCGTCTGATCATCCGGATCGTCAATTTCATTCCCATCGAGCATCGACGACTCGGCATCAAAGACCATACCTTGACCATTTTCCCGCGCGTAGATCGCTAACACCGCCGCGGCTGGGATATACAGGCTCTGCGGCACACCGGAAAAGCGCCCCTCAAAGCTCACCGCTTCATTATCCATATGCAGATGACGCACGGCAGTGGGCGAAACGTTGAGGACAATCTGCCCGTCATTGGCAAAGCCGGCAGGTACCTGAACACCGGAGAACTCGGCATTCACCAGGAGATGCGGGGTGCAATCGTTATCCACGATCCATTCATAGAGGGCACGCACCAGATAAGGACGGCTCGACTTCATGACTACCTCCTCGGGTTAACGCATGTCGCGTTCAGCAGGCGACAGACTGCTCTGAAACGCCTCACGGGCAAACTGGCGCTCCATGTAATCAAGCAATGGCTTGGCCGGTTTTGGCAACTCTATCCCCAGAATCGGTAAACGCCAAAGAATCGGCAGCAGGCAGCAATCGACCAGACTCAGCTCGTCACTGAGAAAATACGGTTTGTCAGCAAACAACGGTGACACACCGGTCAGGCTCTCACGCAGCTCCTTGCGCGCCAACGCGCGGGCCGGCTCCTTGCTGCGCGTATCGAGAATCAGGTCAACCTGAGCACACCAATCACGCTGGATACGGTGAATCAGCAGCCGGCTATTGGCACGCGCCACCGGGTACACCGGCAACAGCGGCGGATGGGGATAGCGCTCATCCAGATATTCCATCACTACCGTTGATTCATACAGTGCCAGGTCGCGGTCAACCAGCGTTGGCAGACTGGCATAAGGGTTCACCTCAAGCAGCTTGGCCGGGTAGCGATCTTTTTCGACACTGATGATTTCGGCGCTGACACCCTTCTCGGCGAGCACAATGCGTACGCGGTGGGAATAGTGGTCGGCGGGGTCGGAGTAACAGGCCAACCGATTGGTCACGCCCATGGCGATCCTCCTCGCTTATAGAGTTATATGAAGCAGAAAGACCTGCGCGCCCAAAGGGGCGCGCAGGTCAACAGCGGAGATGCAAAGGATTAATGCACGTCCTTCCAGTATTCGCGCTTGAGCAGATAGGCGAAGACAAAGAAGAAGGCAAGATACAGCAGTACGTAAGTACCGATACGCTGACTTTGCAATTTGACCGGGTTAGCCGAGTAGGCGAGGAAGGTCACCAGGTTCTGGATCTTTTCATCGAACTCTTCAGTGCTCAGCTGGCCAGTCTTGGGTTCAATAGTCAGCTGATCACAGGCTTCGTGGGTGATCGGCGTGCCAGTCAGCGGATCAAACTGCTTCTTGCCACCCTCAACCACCTGAACCTGCTTGCAACCGATGTACTGACGGCCTTGCAGACCCACCAACACGTTCGGCATGCCCACATTCGGGAACACCTTGTTGTTGGCACCCAGCGGACGCGCAGTATCTTCATAGAAGGTACGCAGGTAGGTGTACAGCCAGTCGTTACCACGTACACGAGCAACCAGAGTCAGGTCAGGCGGTGCAGCGCCGAACCAGGCCTTGGCGTCTGCCGGCTTCATGCCGATTTTCATGTGATCGCCAATCTTGGCGTCACTGAAAATCAGGTTCTCCAGCATGACCTCATGCGGGATCCCCAAATCATTGGCGACACGCTCATAGCGCTGATACTGGGCCGAATGGCAGCCCATGCAGTAGTTGGCGAAGGTGCGCGCGCCATCTTGCAGAGCCACCTTGTCGGACAGGTCGATATCAACCTTGTCCAGTGGATACTCAACACCACCAGCGGCAAAACCCAGGCCTGGCAGAAGCGCAATAATTAATGCTGCAAAATGCTTTTTCATCAGCCAGTCACCCTTTCCGGAACCGGTTTGGTCTTCTCGAGTTTGGTGTAGAACGGCATCAGGATGAAGTACGCGAAGTACAGGAAGGTACATACCTGCGACAACAGCGTACGGCCTGGTGTCGGAGCCAGCACACCCAGTACGCCCAGAATCACGAAGGACACGCAGAAGATCAGCAACCAGATCTTGCTCATCCAGCCTTTGTAACGCATCGACTTGACCGGGCTACGATCCAGCCATGGCAGCACGAACAGCACAGCGATCGCCGCACCCATGGCGATAACGCCCAGCAATTTGTCCGGCACCGCTCGCAGAATCGCGTAGAACGGGGTGAAGTACCAAACCGGCGCAATGTGTGCAGGCGTCTTGAACGGGTTGGCCGCTTCGAAGTTCGGCTTCTCGAGGAAATAACCACCCATTTCCGGGAAGAAGAAGATCACGAAGCAGAAGACAAACAGGAACACCACGACACCGACGATATCTTTAACGGTGTAGTAAGGGTGGAAGGCGATGCCGTCGAGCGGAATGCCGTTCTCGTCCTTTTTCTTCTTGATGTCGACGCCGTCCGGGTTGTTCGAACCCACTTCGTGCAGGGCCAGGATGTGCAGCACCACCAGACCGAGAATGACGATCGGCAGAGCCACAACGTGCAGGGCGAAGAAGCGGTTCAGGGTGATGCCGGAAATCAGGTAGTCACCACGGATCCACTGAGTCAGGTCCGCACCGATCACCGGAATGGCGCCGAACAGCGAGATGATCACCTGAGCGCCCCAGTAGGACATCTGGCCCCATGGCAGCAGGTAACCCATGAAGGCTTCAGCCATCAGCATCAGGTAGATCAGCATGCCGAAGATCCACACCAGCTCGCGCGGCTTCTGGTAGGAGCCGTAGAGCAGGCCACGGAACATGTGCAGGTAGACCACCACGAAGAACGCCGAAGCACCGGTGGAATGCATGTAACGCAGAATCCAGCCGTACTCCACATCACGCATGATGTATTCGACCGAAGCAAACGCCTCTTCAGCCGAAGGGGTGTAGCTCATGGTCAGCCAGACACCGGTAACGATCTGGTTAACCAGCACCAGCAACGCCAGGGAGCCGAAGAAGTAGAAGAAGTTGAAGTTCTTTGGCGCGTAGTACTTGGAGAGATGGTCTTCCCACATCTTGGTCGCGGGAAAGCGCGCATCGACCCATTCCATGAATTTACTCATCATGCTTTCTCCTGATCCACACCGATGATGATCACATCATCCGACTCATACGTGTGCGGCGGTACCGGCAGGTTCAAGGGCGCAGGCTGAGCCTTGTACACGCGACCAGCGAGGTCATAACGCGAGCCGTGGCATGGGCAGAAGTAACCACCAACCCAGTCAGCACCCAGATCAGCAGGCGCCACTTCCGGGCGGAAGGATGGTGCACAACCCAGGTGAGTACACAGACCTACCAGCAGCAGAACTTCTGGTTTGATCGAGCGGGTTTTCGGATCGACATAGCTCGGCTGTTCCGACGCCTTGGAATCGAAGTCAGCCAACTGACCCTCGATTTTCACCAGGTTACTGAGGATTTCCTCGGTACGGCGCACGATAAACACCGGCTGCCCCCGCCACTCAGCAACCATCTGCTGGCCCGGCTCAATTTTGCTGACGTTCACCTTAACGGGTGCTCCGGCAGCTTTAGCCTTGGCGCTTGGGAACCAGGACCCCACGAACGGGACCGCGGCACCCACCGCTCCTGCAGCGCCCACCACAGAGGTGGCCGCTACCAGAAAGCGACGCCGGCCTGCATTCACGCCGTCATTGCTCATTCAGTCGTCTCCCATCAGCTTTATGGCCTGTTGGTCAGGCCTATACTAGGTAAAAATCGAGTCGCGCAAAAAATTTGCCAAATGGTAAAGAAAAGCCCCTTTACTGACAAGGTAATTACCCACGCACAACGGACTCAACCCCTTACAAATCAGGGCATCCGCGGATGCGGCATGATGCCGCACGAACTTTCAACACCCATAAAAAAACGCCCAGCTCCGAAAGGAAGCTGGGCGTCTTTGTGAACGCAGGCAGCGAATTAACGCTTGGAGTACTGCGGACGCTTACGCGCTTTACGCAGACCAACCTTCTTACGTTCAACTTCACGAGCATCGCGAGTCACATAGCCTGCTTTACGCAGAGCCGGACGCAGAGCCTCGTCGTAATCCATCAGAGCACGAGTGATACCGTGGCGGATTGCGCCAGCCTGACCACTTACACCACCGCCAACAACGGTAACGTAAACGTCAAACTTTTCGGTCATCTCAACCAGCTCCAGCGGCTGACGAACTACCATGCGGGCAGTTTCGCGACCGAAGAAGGTGTCGAGAGCACGATTGTTGATGGAAATCTTGCCAGTACCAGCACGCAGGAAAACGCGAGCGGTTGCAGTCTTGCGACGGCCAGTGCCGTAATTTTGAGTCGCCGACATAATGAACTATTCCGTTAAATCTTCAGTTCTTGGGGCTGCTGAGCGGTATGAGGGTGAACAGCACCCGCATAGACTTTCAGCTTACGGTACATGTCGCGACCCAGCGGGTTCTTCGGCAGCATGCCTTTTACCGCAGTCTCGATCACGCGCTCAGGGGCTTTAGCGATCAACTTTTCGAAGTTGATCGACTTGATGCCGCCCGGAAAACCGGAGTGGGAGTAGTACATCTTGTCAGTGGTTTTGGCACCAGTAACGCGAATTTGCTCAGCGTTGATGATGACGATGTAGTCACCGGTATCAACGTGCGGAGTGTATTCAGGCTTGTGCTTGCCACGCAGACGGCTTGCAACTTCGGTAGCCAGACGACCCAGGGTCTGACCTGCAGCGTCGACGACAAACCAGTCGCGCTTAACTGTTTCCGGTTTAGCAGTAAAAGTTTTCATTCTTTATAGCCTCAGGGGCCGCCCTGATAAATAAGACGGCGGATCTTACTGAATAGTGCGTACTTTGACAAGGTCAAAGGCAGCCGAAAACAGGCGCTATCGGGGGCTCGGGTCAGCGCGTCCGTAATACGGCAAGATTCTTCGGCAGGCGGCGCATCACTTCCACTGCAGAAAGAGGTGCGCAATTATGCAGATTGCGCGGAGAATTTCAACACGATTATACCAACTGGTTTTCAAGGAGCTTACAATGGATTACCGCCAACTCGGCCGCAGTGGGATCAAGGTCAGCAGCCTGTGCCTGGGCACCATGACCTGGGGCGAGCAGAACAACGCAGCCGAAGGCGTCGCCCAGATCGAACGCGCCAAGGCCTACGGGATAAATTTTATCGACACGGCGGAGATGTATCCGGTGCCGCCGCGTGCCGAAACCTACAGCAAGACCGAACAAATCATCGGTGACTACTTCAAGCAGCGCGGTGATCGCGCAGATTGGGTGCTGGCCAGCAAGATCGCAGGCCCCGGTAATGGCATCGGCTATATCCGTGACGGCCAGCTCAAGCACAACCGCGCGCATATCGCCAAAGCCCTGGATGCCAGCCTCAAGCGCCTGCAGACCGACTGGATCGACCTGTACCAACTGCACTGGCCAGAGCGCCCAACCAATTACTTCGGCCAGCTTGGCTATCGCCATCAGGACAGTGACTTCACACCACTGGAAGAAACCCTGGAAGCACTGGACGAGCAGGTCAAGGCCGGCAAGATCCGTCACATCGGCCTGTCCAACGAAACACCCTGGGGCACCATGAAATTCCTGCAGCTGGCCGAACAACGTGGCTGGCCGCGAGCAGTCTCAATCCAGAACCCCTACAACCTGCTCAATCGCAGCTTCGAGGTAGGCTTGGCGGAAATCGCCATTCGTGAACAGTGCGGCCTTCTCGCTTACTCGCCGCTGGCATTCGGCATGCTCAGCGGCAAGTACGCAAACGGCGCCCGCCCCGCCAATGCACGCATCAGCCTGTTCAGCCGCTTTGCTCGCTACACCAACCCGGAATCAGAAAGCGCTTGCGCACGTTACGTCGATCTGGCGCGCGAGCATGGTCTTGATCCGGCGCAGATGGCCCTGGCCTTTGTCACCGCACAACCCTTCGTCACCAGCAATATCATCGGCGCGACCAGCCTGGAACAACTGGACAGCAACCTGGACAGCAGTGAACTGACACTCTCTGCTGATGTACTGGCCGGCATCGAGGCGATTCACAAAGCCCAGCCCAACCCAGCCCCCTGACGGCCAGAAAGCCCGAACGGAGCCCCCAAAACGGCTACGCGCAAACCTTCGTCTGACATCTGCGCTAGTGTTCTCAAGCTGCGAATGTAGATGCTCATATGAATATAGTGCGCACCACTTTCTATAGCCCGCCGCTGATGCCCAGATTGAGGCCCATGGCCGTGGCCAGGGACAGCGGTAGCAACAAGGTATCGAGCAATGCGCTAACCGGCAGATCGGCTGCCGGGTAGGCCGGCGCCTCGGCACCGAAGCGCTCATGGGCGCAGCAACCGCCCTGCAGCGCATACAGGTTCAGCCGTGTGCCGGCATAGACTACAGGCGCGCCGGGCTTGGCGGCATCCAGGGTGCGCACGGTGGCGCAGCCGCTGAGGGTCAGGCTCAGCAGCAGGCAGACGACCGCGCGGGCCAGAAGCTTATTCATCCGGGGTGATCTGATGGTGTTCGCCCCAGCGCGGCAGCATGTCCTGCGGGATGTTCAGGCAGTTGAGGATGCGCGCCACGACGAAATCGATCAGGTCATCGATGGTCTGCGGCTGATGATAAAAACCCGGCGCGGCCGGCAGGATGGTTGCGCCCAGGTTCGACAGCTTGAGCATGTTCTCCAAGTGAATGCTGGAAAACGGCGCCTCGCGCGGCACCAAGATCAGTTGACGACGTTCCTTCAAGGCCACATCGGCGGCGCGCTCAATCAGGTTGTTGCAGGCCCCGGTGGCAATCGCCGACAGCGTGCCGGTGCTGCACGGCACCACCACCATCGCCGAGGGCGCACCGGAACCGGAGGCCACCGGCGCCATCCAGTCTTCCTTGCCATACACCCGAATCTGCCCCGGCGCAGCGCCGGTATACTCGCTCAAGAACGCCTGCATGGCCTGCGGTTTGCTCGGCAGGCTGACATCGGTTTCCGTGGCCATCACCAGCTGCGCGGCCTTGGAAATCAGAAAGTGCACCTCACGGTCTTCCCGCACCAGGCAGTCGAGTAGGCGCAAACCATACTGCGCACCGGATGCGCCGGTCATGGCCAGGGTGATTCTCTCAGGTCCAGACATTTAACCCTCCAGGGCCGCCGCCAGTTTGCCGTGCAAACCGCCAAAGCCGCCGTTGCTCATCACCACCACCTGGGTGCCCGGTGCGGCCTCGGCCTTGACCCCGGCGATGATCGCCTCCAACGAATCGCAGACCTGAGTCGGCACGGTCGAAGTGGCCACGGTGCCGGCCAGATCCCAACCGAGATTCGGCGGCGCGTACCAGTACACCGAGTCCGCCTGGACCACGGATTCCGGCAGGCCATCGCGGTGCGCGCCGAGCTTCATCGAGTTGGAGCGTGGCTCGACGATGGCGATCAGTTTGGCATCGCCGATGCGCTTGCGCAGGCCATCGAGGGTGGTGGCAATCGCGGTCGGATGGTGGGCGAAGTCGTCGAATATGGTCACACCATTAACCTCGGCGACCTTCTCCATACGCCGCTTGGCATTGATAAAACCGCACAGTGCGGCAATGCCCAGCTCCGGCACCACGCCGACATGACGCGCCGCCGCCAGCACCGCCAGGGCGTTGGCCACGTTGTGTTGGCCGGTCAACTGCCAATCCACAGTGCCGGCTACCTTGCCCTCGAAGCTCACCTCGAAGCGCGAGCCATCGGCGCTGAGCAGACGCGCCTGCCATTGACCGCCTTCGCCAGTGGTCTGCACCGGCGTCCAGCAGCCCATCTCGATCACCCGCTTGAGCGCCGGTTCAGTGGTCGGATGAATGATCAAGCCGTCACCCGGAATGGTGCGCACCAAATGGTGGAATTGCCGCTCGATGGCCGCCAGATCCGGAAAAATATCCGCGTGATCGAATTCCAGATTGTTCAGGATGGCAGTGCGCGGGCGGTAGTGGACAAACTTGCTGCGCTTGTCGAAGAAGGCACTGTCGTACTCGTCGGCCTCAACCACAAAGAACGGCGTGCCGCCCAGACGCGCGGAAATCCCGAAATTCTGCGGCACCCCGCCAATCAGAAAACCCGGGCTCATGCCGGCATGCTCCAGCACCCAGGCCAGCATGCTCGAACTGCTGGTCTTGCCGTGGGTGCCGGCCACGGCCATTACCCAGCGGCCTTGCAGCACATGATCGGCCAGCCACTGAGGGCCACTGACATAGGGCAGGCCCTTGTTCAGCACATATTCCACGGCCGGGTTGCCGCGCGACAGGGCATTGCCGACCACCACCAGGTCCGGTGCAGGATCCAGTTGGGCGGCGTCATAGCCCTGAGTCAGTTCGATGCCCTGAGCCTCCAACTGGGTGCTCATGGGCGGGTAGACATTGGCGTCTGAGCCAGTCACGCGGTGGCCGAGTTCCTTGGCCAGCACGGCCAGCGAGCCCATAAACGTGCCGCAGATGCCGAGAATATGGATATGCATGATTTACCTTGAGGCGTCCTGAACAAACGGTGAAGAGGCACGAGAAAAACTGGCCGCAGATTAGCACAGCGTCGCAGCGCAACAGAGGCTGGCCAACGCCTCTGGCGCATGCTGACACCTCAGCGCCGATACCCATAACCGACATCGACCTGCCACCGCGCGCCACAGGTCTAGACCAGCCACGTGATTGGCACAGCGGTTGCTGACCCCTGGGTAGTTTCCTCCCTCATCCACCTACATACCTGGCCGGGCCTGGGCTACGACCAGTGTGTTGATAAGGAATTCCCATGGCAGCAGAACAAATCAGTGCGGTAGGCCTACCGCAAGGCACCGATTTAGAGCAGGTCGATGCCGACTACTTCCAAAGCAGGCAATTGAAGAAGGGCGCAGCGGGCTGGGTATTGCTGGTCGGCCTGGGGGTGGCCTACGTGATTTCCGGCGACTACGCCGGCTGGAACTTCGGCCTGGCTCAGGGCGGCTGGGGCGGCATGTTTCTCGCCACCCTGCTGATGGCACTGATGTACCTGTGCATGTGCTTTTCCCTGGCGGAACTGTCTTCGATGATCCCCACCGCTGGCGGCGGCTACGGCTTTGCCCGCAGCGCCTTCGGCCCCTTGGGTGGCTTCCTCACCGGTACGGCGATCCTCATCGAATACGCCATTGCCCCAGCGGCGATTGCGGTGTTTATCGGCGCGTACTGCGAGTCGCTGTTCGGTATTGGCGGCTGGGCGATTTACCTGGCGTTCTATGTGCTGTTTATCGGCATCCATATCTTCGGCGTCGGTGAAGCGCTGAAGCTGATGTTTATCATCACCGCCGTAGCGGCGATTGCTCTGGGCGTGTTTATCGTCGCGATGGTGCCGCACTTTTCGCTGGCCAACCTGCTCGACATTCCGGTGAGCGAAGCCACCGGCGCCAGCAGCTTTCTGCCGTTTGGCTATGTCGGCGTGTGGGCGGCGATCCCCTATGCGATCTGGTTCTTCCTCGCGGTCGAAGGCGTGCCACTGGCCGCTGAAGAAACTCGCAACCCGCAGCGCGACATGCCACGCGGGCTGATCGGCGCCATGCTGGCGCTGCTGGCCTTTGCCTTGCTGATTCTGCTGGTCGGCCCAGGCGGCGCCGGTGCCCAGGCGCTGATGGCATCGGGCAACCCATTGGTGGAGGCCCTGACCATTGCCTACGGCGAATCCACCTGGATGAGCAGCTTCGTCAACCTGATCGGCCTGGCGGGTCTGATTGCCAGCTTCTTCTCGATCATCTACGCCTACTCCCGGCAGATCTTCGCCCTGTCGCGCGCCGGCTACCTGCCGCGTTCGCTGTCGCTGACCAACAAGAACAAGGCACCGGTGCTGGCCTTGATCGTGCCCGGCCTGATCGGCTTTGCCCTGTCACTGACCGGCCAGGGTGACCTGCTGATTCTGGTGGCAGTGTTCGGCGCCACCCTCTCCTACGTGCTGATGATGGCCGCGCACATCACCCTGCGCGTGCGCCGCCCGGACATGCATCGCCCGTATCGCACCCCAGGCGGCATCGTCACCTCGGGCATCGCCCTGGTGCTGGCCTGCGTGGCCGTGGTGGCCGGCTTCCTGGTCGACCCACGGGTGGTGATTGGCGCGGCGCTTATCTACGCCGTGCTGATCGCCTACTTCGTCCTGTACAGCCGCCACCATCTGGTGGCCGGTACGCCGGAAGAAGAGTTCGTCGCCATCGGCAAGGCTGAAGCCACGCTCAAGTAATACTCACCGCGCGGCGACAGTCGCGCGGTGTTCTGGAGGCCCGTGATGTCCAGTTTTCAGCATACGGTAGGCGGTCAGACTTACCGCTTCGACAGCCTCACCGAGGTGATGGCCAAGGCCAGCCCGGCGCGCTCCGGCGACTATCTCGCCGGCGTTGCCGCCAGCAATACCGGTGAGCGCGTGGCGGCGCAAATGACGCTGGCCGATATCCCGCTCAAGCAGTTCCTCAACGAGGCGCTGATTCCCTATGAAGCGGATGAAGTCACCCGGCTGATCATCGACAGCCATGACCTCGCAGCCTTCGCCCCGGTCAGCCACCTGACGGTCAGCGGCTTTCGCGACTGGCTGCTTGGTGATAGCGCCGATGAGGCCAGCCTGCGCGCCCTTGCCCCCGGCCTGACGCCGGAAATGGCCGCTGCGGCATCGAAGATCATGCGTGTGCAGGACCTGGTGCTGGTGGCGCAGAAAATCCGCGTGGTCAGTCGTTTTCGCAACACCGTCGGCCTGCGCGGGCGCATGTCCACACGCCTGCAACCCAATCACCCGACCGATGAGCCGGCCGGCATCGCCGCCAGCATTCTCGACGGCCTGCTGTACGGCAACGGCGACGCCATGATCGGCATCAACCCGGCCACCGACAGCATCAGTTCGATCTGCGACATGCTGAAGATGCTCGACGGCATCATTCAGCGTTATGCAATCCCCACCCAGGCCTGCGTGCTGACCCACGTCACCACCTCGATAGAGGCAATCAACCGTGGCGTACCGCTGGACCTGGTGTTCCAGTCGATTGCCGGCACCGAGGCGGCCAACGCCAGCTTCGGCGTCAGCCTGAGCATATTGCAGGAAGGCTACGACGCCGGCCTGTCGCTAAACCGCGGCACCCTGGGCAACAACCTGATGTATTTCGAGACCGGCCAGGGCAGCGCGCTGTCTGCCGGCGCGCACCACGGGATCGACCAGCAGACCTGCGAAGCCCGCGCCTACGCCGTAGCCCGCCACTTCAAGCCGTTTCTGGTGAACACCGTGGTCGGCTTTATCGGCCCGGAGTACCTGTATAACGGCAAGCAGATCATCCGCGCCGGCCTGGAAGACCACTTCTGCGGCAAGCTGCTGGGCCTGCCGATGGGCTGCGACATCTGTTACACCAACCACGCCGAAGCCGATCAGGACGATATGGACGTGTTGCTCACGCTGCTCGGCGTGGCCGGCATCAACTTCATCATGGGCATCCCCGGCTCTGACGACGTGATGCTCAATTACCAGACCACCTCCTTCCATGACGCGCTGTATGCCCGGCAGAGCCTCGGGCTGAAACCGGCCCCCGAGTTCGAAGCCTGGTTGCAGCACATGGGCATTTTCACCCAGGCCGACGGCCGGCCACGCATGGCGGGCAGCCTGCCGCCGGCGTTTCGTCAGGCCCTGGCGCAGTTGAGCTGATATCGAGTCCGTAGGAGCGGCGGGGGGTGCCTAACCCGTGCACGCGATAGCGGCTTCGCGGGCATGGCCCGCTCCTACAAAACCTTTGCGGAGATTGCCTATGTACGATGACAGCCCACTCAGCGGTGCCAGCGACAACCCCTGGCAGCAACTGCGCAGCCTCACCCCGGCGCGTATCGCTCTGGGTCGCGCGGGCACCAGCATGCCAACCCGCGCCCAGCTGGATTTCCAGTTCGCCCACGCCCAGGCCCGCGATGCTGTGCACCTGCAGTTTGATCACGCGGCCCTGGCCGCAGGTCTCGCCAGTCAGCAGCGGCAAAGCCTGTTGCTGCACAGTGCCGCCAAGGACCGCGACACCTACCTGCAGCGCCCCGACCTGGGCCGACGCCTGAGTCACGAGTCCGCCGAGCTGCTGGACCAGCACCGCGAACACAATCCGGACGGTTATGACCTGGCCATCGTCATCGCCGACGGCCTGTCCGCCCTGGCCGTGCACCGTAACGCCCTGCCCATGGTGGCGCATATCGAGGAACAGGCCGCTGCCGAAGGTTGGAGCGTAGCACCCGTCTCCTTGGTCAGCCAAGGCCGCGTGGCGGTGGCCGATGAAGTGGCCGAACGGCTTGGTGCACGCATGGTGGTGATCCTGATCGGCGAGCGTCCGGGCCTGAGTTCGCCAGACAGCCTGGGGCTGTATTTCACCTACGCACCCCGGGTCGGACTCACCGACGCCTATCGCAATTGCATCTCCAACGTGCGCCAGGAAGGCCTGAGCTACGCCATGGCCAGCCACCGCTTGCTGTACCTGATGCGCGAGGCCTGCCGTCGTCAGCTGTCCGGGGTCAACCTGAAGGATGAAGCGGAGGTCCCGCTGCTGCTCAGCGGCGGGCAAAACCACAATTTCCTCCTCAGCTAGCGCCGGAAAAACCGTGAAACTGGCCGCGGCAAGTCCAGCAGAGATAAGCGGACGCCCCAGCCCCGGCTGGGGTTAGCGGCCAAACAACTGTTTGGATTGCACTTTCCAAATGCTTTAGGCAGCATCGGGAACACCCATTGGCAGCGCCATCCTGTTGCCGACGCCATCCACATGACTGAAGTCGAGGCTCACCATGCGCATTGTCCAAGCGACCCTGGAGCATCTGGATCAACTCACGCCGCTGTTCGTCACTTACCGCGAACACTTCGGCCAGCTGCCCTACCCTGACTCCTCGCGCAAGTTTCTGGAAAAGCGCATCAGCCGCAAGGAATCGGTGATCTACCTGGCCATGGCCGACGATGAAGACAAGATCCTCGGTTTCTGCCAGCTCTACTCGAGCTTCTCCTCGCTGTCGCTCAAACGCGTGTGGATTCTCAACGACATCTACGTCTGCCAGGATGCGCGCCGCCAGTTGGTGGCCGATCGCCTGATCCAGACCGCCAAGCAGATGGCCAAAGAGACCAACGCCGTGCGTCTGCGCGTGGCGTCCAGTGTCGATAACGAAGTCGCACACAAGCTCTACGAATCCATCGGCTTCAAGGAAGACACTGAGTTCAAGAGCTTTGTCCTGCCGATCACCGAAGACTTCACCGCGCCTTAACCCTCCCCCGACCTGCGGCGCACCAGGCGGCGCAGGTCAGCCGTTCAGGCTCAGCCACAGCCCAATGCCCAGCTGCGTCAACAGCAAGCCCAGCAATACCAGCTGCCAGGGCGAGCGGTAACGCCGTGTGCGCCGCGTCGGTTCGGCGCGCAGCTGTAACGGCTGGCGCAGCGCCAGCTCGAATTCCGACAAGGCCTCGAAACGTGCCTGCGGCATGGGTGCCAATGCCCGCGCCAGCACACCGTCCCAGCCCGCTGGCAACTGCACATTGAACGGCGCCAACGGTATATAACGGCCAGGGCCGTCGGCATCTACCTGCGCCACGTCCGGCCAACGCCCGCAAAGCAGCCAGTACGCCAACGCCGCCAGGGCAAACTGGTCAGCGCGACCATCCAGGTTCTGCCCGGCACGAGCCTCCGGCGCCAGCGGTACGGCCTGAGCCGGCAGCGCCTGCTGCGCGACACCAGGGACCAGCGCGGCATGTTCGGGCAACAGCAACACACGGCCGCCGTCACTTACCAGGATATTGCGCGGATCCAGCCACAGCCCCTGCATGCCACGGCGCTGCAACCCGCGCACCGCCGCGACCAGTTGTTCAAGCAGGGCCAACAACGTCAAACCATCCACCGGGCCATGCGCCGCCACCCAATCAATCAGGCTGCGCATGCCCTTGGCAGGCGGCTCCAGCAGCAGAAAGGCATGCTCACGCGGCTGATGCGAAGACAGCACCTGCGGCAAGCTGCTCACCGGGCTGCGCCGCAGCGCCCATTCGCGCTGCCAGAAGGCTTCATCGGCCGCCTGCTCGGCCAGCCATAGCAATGCCTCCCGGCCACGCGGATCGGTGGCGCGAAACAACCGACCCGGTGGGCCATACGGGCATGCCGACAGCAGCATCCAGCCATCCAGCTGCACACCCGGCTGCGCATGTTGCACCGCAGGCCAGGGCGCACGCACGGTCAACGCCGGCGCCTGCTCAAGCACGCCCGGTTGCAGCAACACCGCCGCCCCAGGTGCCTGCAACAAGGGCGTGAGCAGCGCGTGCAGGGCCTGCGTATCCAGTTCCGCATCAAGCCCGCGCAAGTCTTGCAAATCGGCCACATCCAGCAACGGCTGCGGGGCCATCAGCAATAGCTCATCCGCACTCAGGAGCAGGCGGTGCTGCACCAGCGCCAGTTCAGCCTGTGCGCCCAGTTGCAAGCCATCACGGCCGACCAGGCTGGTTGCCGTAGTGCCTTGATCGCGCCGCAAACCGATAGCCCCAGCCTGGAGGAACTGCGCCTCGCCGTTCTGTAGCAGCAACAAGCCGGCATCCAGTTGCGCGATGTTGCGCCCCGCCTGACGCTGGCGAAACAGCTGCTGATTCAACGCCGCCAGTACCTGACGCGCCGCCTGTGCTTCGCTCCAGCCCGCCGGGGTGCTGCAAAAGTCTGCCAGCAGCCCATCAAGATAGGCCTCCAGCGCACGCACCACATCAGTGCAGTCACGCGCCCAGAGCAGCGCGACCAACAGCAGCGGCGGGCGTCCTTCACGTCCCGGCAGCCAGCTCGCGCGGGCCCGTGCGGCCTGGTTGGGCAGGTCAAGACCGTTGCCGCAGAGCAGCTTGATGGTGGGATGATGCAGACGCTCGATCGACATTGGCAGCCCTCCCAGGTCGTATACCCCCAGGTCATTGCAGCCTTTGTGCCGACTTGCCCAGCGCATCACCCCAGCTTAAGGTGGGCGCTCCCTAGCGTTCGAGCCGAGTCCATGTGGTCGCTCCGTGCCTGGCGTCGCCAGCGCATCCTTGCCCGTCACCCCATCAGCCCTGCGCAATGGCAGGCCGTGCTGCAGCAGCTCCCGATCCTCGACGGCTTGAATGAAGACGAACAGCAGCGCCTACGTGAACGCGCCGTGCTGTTTCTCCATCACAAACATCTCAGCGCCCTGCCCGGCGTCGAATTGGACAGCCATGCACGCCTGCTGCTGGCGGTGCAGGCCGAGCTGCCACTGCTGCACCTGGCCGACCTCAACTGGTATCAGGGCTTCCATGAAATCGTCCTGTATCCGGATGATTTCGTCAGCCCGCAGCGCCACCGCGACGCCAGCGGCGTGGTGCACGAATGGGACGCCGAACACAGCGGTGAGGCCTGGCAGCAAGGCCCGGTGATCCTCGCCTGGCCGGGAGTAGTAGCCAGCGGCCAGTGGGACGGTTACAACCTGGTGATCCACGAACTGGCGCACAAGCTGGACATGCTCAACGGCGACGCCAACGGCTTGCCACCCCTGCACGGCAACATGGCCATTCAGGACTGGGCCAGGGCCATGCAGAGCGCCTTTGACCAGATGAACGCCGAGCTGGATGCCAACCCCGAGGCCGACACCGCCATCGACCCTTATGCGGCGGAAAACCCGGCAGAATTCTTCGCCGTCACCAGCGAATACTTTTTCAGCGCCCCGGACCTGCTCGCCGCAGCCTTCCCGGCGGTGTACGCACAGCTGGCACTGTTCTACCGCCAGGACCCACTGGCCCGTCTGCAGCAGTTGCAAGCGAGCAACCCGGACTATCAGGTCAGAACCGAAGACAGTGAGTTCGCGACCAATGGCTAGGTATCCCGGCGTAGCAACGCCTGGGGAATATGCCTATAATCGCGCCACTTTTTTGGCCCACCCCTCGGGAGTCGCCCCATGAGCTACAGCAAGATCCCGGCTGGCAAAGACCTGCCGAACGACATCTACGTCGCCATCGAGATCCCGGCCAACCACGCGCCGATCAAATACGAAATCGACCACGACACCGACTGCCTGATGGTCGACCGCTTCATGGCCACCCCGATGTTCTACCCGGCCAACTACGGTTTTATCCCGCACACCCTGGCTGACGACGGTGATCCGCTCGACGTGCTGGTCGTGACGCCATACCCGGTAGCACCAGGCTCGGTCATCCGCGCCCGTCCGGTTGGCGTGCTGCACATGAGCGACGAAGCCGGCGGCGACGCCAAGCTGGTTGCCGTACCGCACGACAAACTCACCGTGCTGTACAAGGACATTCAGGAATACACCGACCTGCCGGCCCTGCTGATCGAGCAGATCAAGCACTTCTTCGAGAACTACAAGGATCTCGAGAAAGGCAAATGGGTCAAGGTTGAAGGCTGGGGCGGCGCTGAAGAAGCCCGCGGTCTGATTCTCAAGGCGGTCGCGGCTTACCAAAAATAAGTCGGGACTACCCCCTAAAAGCCGGCCACAAGCCGGCTTTTTTATTGCCCGAAGAAATCCGACAAGATCCTACAGCACTAGCAAATACGGGCCCTGCAGCTTAGCATTCGTCCTAAGACATCCAGTAACCATCCATAAAATCCGCGACCAAGGTGTGGGTCAAAGTGTGGGTCGAGGGGTGTGGGTTGGAGTAGGAGCGAGTAATGGGCAAGCTGACCAGCAAGACCGTGGAGTCGATAGCCAAGGCTGCAACGCCAGGAAAAACCAATGATGGCGATGGCCTGTACTTCCAGGTATCCAAGAGCGGCGGCACCAGCTGGATCTTCCGCTACAAGCTGGATGGCCGCAGCCGCGAAATGGGGCTAGGCCCCTTCCCAACCGTCACACTCAGCCAAGCCCGGCAGTTGGCCGCCGATCAACGCAAGCTTCTAGCTTCCGGAAGCGACCCACTGGCAACCCGCGATGCAGCAAAGGAAGCCAAGCGCGAAGCCGAACGCCAGGCTGCAGCACGTCGCACGACGTTCGAAGATCTCGCTCGCGAATACCAACAAGCACACGGCAGCAGTTGGTCTGAGAAGTGGCGGAAAGGCTGGCTGCGCAAACTGGAGCTCTACGCCTTCCCGACCATGGGCAAGTTGTCGGCCGACATCATCAGCACCGAGCATGTGCTTGCTGCATTGCAACCCATCTGGGTAACCAAGACACGGACTGCTGATGAAATCAGGGGCCAGATCGAGCAAATACTGGATGCAGCCAAGACTCGGCGTTTACGCGAGGGAGACAATCCTGCCCGCTGGCGCGGGCACTTGGACAACTTGCTGAGCAAGGCAGAGAAGAAGAAGGCCAGGCAGCGCCAGCACTTCCCAGCACTGCAGTGGAAAGACACTCCGAAGCTGATATCCACCCTGGCCAACATCGATACACGTGACGCCATCGCAACCAGGTTGCTGATTCTGACCGGTGCTCGTTACCACATGATCCAACATGCTCAATGGTCTGAGTTTGACCTCGAAACTGGCACTTGGGCACTGCCGGCTGAGCGCATGAAGATGCGAAAACCTTTCGTCATTCCTCTATCACCCCCGGTAGTCGAGATGCTGAATATCATGAATACGACTCATTCAACATATCTTTTCCCTGGGCAAGGGAAGAATGGTGTCATGCATGGCAACGCCATACGCAACCTGCTGCACAAGCTGGGGTATGCAGACATCACGAGACATGGCTTTCGATCGACCTTCCGGGACTGGGCAAACGAATGCACCAACTACCCGCGAGAGGTATGCGAGCTTGCGCTTGCCCATGATGAACGCGACCAGACCGAGGCGGCCTATTCGCGCTCCGACCTTCTGGAGAAGCGCAGGGCACTGATGGCGGAATGGGCCAAGTTCTGCACGAGCAAGAAGTGACCCACAGCAAGCCCAAAGCAGCCGGTAACAACAGACAGAAACCGGCCAATAGCGGGCGCTCATGCATGGGGTTAGCGGACCCTCTTTGAGGGTTGGGGGTATCAAAAACCGGGGCGATTCTCACACGGTTGCCAAAGTGAGAAATGAGGCGCTGCGCTATCACAAGAAAGTCGCCCCCAACAGGCTTAGATGAAAGGACTTCGGGGAGCGAGGCCCCCTAGTTCGCTACCGACTACCCACGTAAAGCTGGGAAGGGTCAGAGGGGCTCCTGAATCCCACGATGGAGGTGTTTAAGTTTCACTGCCATCACTACTTCCATCATTTACTACCAAGCAGCTGGTTCGGTTACGCCAATAACCAGGCGAGCACTTATTCCAGCGGCTGAAGGCGCGCGAGAAACTGGCGCCATCGGCATAGCCTAGGCGTTGGGCGATGCTGCCCAGATCCAGGCGTGAGTCGAGCAGCAGGCGTTCGGCCAGGCGGCGCTTGATCTGTTCGTTGAGCTGCTGGAAGGAGTGCCCCTCGGCGGCCAGGCGGCGGTGCAGGGTGCGTTCGGACAGCCCCAGGTGCTGGGCCACGGTGCGGCTGGTGAGCAGGCTGGCCGAGTCGCGGATCACTACCTGCTGCACCAGACGGGCCGTCGGCGGGGCGACCAGATCATGGGAAATCTCGTTGCACAGGCGCTCGCACAATTGTTCGCCTTCAAGCTGGGCGCTGATATGCGCCTGCGGCAGGTTGAGGTGCAGTTCGGCGTTGCTGAACAGGATGCCGTCGCGCGGCGCACCGAAGCGCACCGGGTAGGGGAAGTCACGTTGCAGGGCTTCCAGGTCGCCCGGAGCCGCGGCCGTCATTTCTACCGCCAGGGGCACGGCCGGGCGCTGAAGCAGTTCGGCCGTCACGCTCAGGCAACCGGCTAGGCCGCGCTCGATCACGAAGCGCCGGGCGTCCTGTGGCAGTACGCTGGCATCGAAAAGCAACCAAGTGCCGCGCTTGTCGGTTTCGATGCGGGCCGGGCAGAGAGTGAGGGCGAGCAGCTGATAGCGCTGGAAGGCGGCGAAGGCCTCGTCGAGCGTGCGGCTGGCCAGCATGGTGAAGCCCAGCAGTCCGAGCGAGGTCAGGTGGTAGTGCTTGCCTGCGACAAAACCCAGGCCGGGGCGGCCAGCGTGTTCCAGCAGGTTGCGGATCACCGCCAGCTCCTGCCAGGCCTCGATCTGCGCATTGGATTGTTGCAGCGCATCCGTGGCGATGGCGCTGCCGAGCAGGCAGGTTGCTGGGCCCACGCCCTGAGCGCGGGCGACTTCGAGCAGGTAGCGCACGCCGGTCAGCGGGCGGCTCTGGCGCCAGTTCATCGCAGGCCTCTTGTTTGGCAGTAGTTAACAATTTTTGGCGGTAATTATCATAGATCGTTCAGCCGCTCGCGTCGCATTCTGCTGCCACGTCCAACAGCCTGAGTCCCTGCCATGAACGAATTCATCTACGCCCTGCCCAGCCACAACCGTGCGGCCGACTATCGCCATATCCAGGTCACCCCGACCACCGGCGCCATCGGCGCGGATGTCGAGGGGCTCGACCTGAAGAGCCTGAGCGAGGAGGGCTATGCCGAGCTGCGCCAGGCCCTGCTAGCGCACAAGGTGGTCTTCATCCGCGAGCAGGAGCTGAGCCCCGCCGATCTGGAACGGGTCACCCAGCAGTTCGGCGAGTTCGGCCGTGAGCCCTATGTGAAGACCATGGCCGAGCACCCGCACGTGGTGCAGGTAGTCAAGGAAGCTGACGAGAAGGCGCCCTTCGTGTTCGGCGGTGCCTGGCATACCGACTGGACCTTCCAGGAGCGTCCGCCGGCCTTCACCCTGCTCTATGGCCACGACATCCCGCCCTTTGGCGGGGACACCTGCTACGCCAACATGGCGCTGGCCTACGAGTGGCTGTCGCCGGGCATGCAGGCGCTGCTGGAAAACCTCAACGCAATCCACAGTCCCGAGCGCGCCTACGGCGTTGGCGCCAACCACAATGCGCTGCTGGAGAACATGGCGATCAACTTCGGCAACGATACTTCCGCGGACACCCGCAGCCATCCGCTGGTGACCCGCCATCCGGAAACCGGCAAGAAGGTGCTGTTCGTCAACCCGGGTTACACCGTGGGCATCGAGGGGCTGCGCTCGGAAGAGTCCAAGCCGCTGCTCGACTACCTGTTCAGCCTGGCCACATCGCCGGCCTTCACCTGCCGCATGCGCTGGCGCCAGGGCACCCTGGCCATCTGGGACAACCGCAGCACCTGGCACCTGCCGATTTCCGACTACCACGGCATGCGCCGCGAGATGTTCCGGACCACCGTGGTCGGCGAGGTGCCCAGCCGATGAGCCAAGCATTGGGTGTCAGTGAATATCTGCAGGCCGCCGCCGACCATCTGGCCGAGGCGCGCAGTCGGCGCCAGCCCGGCCCGCTGGTCAGCGAGCGCTTCGCCCTGAAAGGTCTGGACGACGCCTATCAGGTGCAGGCCGTGGGCATGCGTCAGGCCCTGGAACAGGGCCGGCACCTGAGCGGCGCCAAGGCCGGGCTCACCTCGGCGACCCTGCGCGCCGCGCTCAAGGTCGAGGAACCGGTGTATGGCTGGCTGTTCGCCGATACCGCCTGCCGCTCGGGCGAGAGCATCGCCTGGGAACGGCTGCTGCAGCCCCGGGCGGAGATCGAGCTGGCTGTGGTGCTGGGGCAGGATCTGCCGGCAGGTGAGATCGAGCTGGAGCAGCTGCTGACCGGCATAGCCGGAGTGGTACCGGCGCTGGAGATCAATGACTCGGCCTTCGAGGGCTGGAAACTGACCCTGCTCGACGCGGTTGCCGACAACCTGTCGTCCGGGCTCTATGTGCTGGGCGAACAGGTGGTGCCGCTGGCGCAGCTGGCGGGGCAGACGCTGAGTGCCGAGTTGCAACGCAATGGCGAGTCGGTGCACTCCGCTATCGAGTTGTCCCTGTCCGACTGCCTGGCCACGGCCCTGTGGCTGGCGCGCAAGCGGGCCAGCCTGGGCCAGCCGCTGCGTGCTGGCGATGTGCTGCTCACCGGCGCCCAGGCGCCGATGCTGGAACTGGCGCGCGGCGACCGCCTGAGCTTCCGTATCGGCGGGCTGGGTGAGGTAACGTGCGCGTTCATTTGAGGTTGCTCGCTTGATCGTAGTGCCCTGCGCCTTTGGTGCCATTCTCAACGATTGGTTGGCCAGCCTTGGTCTGTCTCGCCCTTCCGCCGCCCCGCGTGGGGTGGCGCTCTCACTCGAACAGTGGGAGGCGCAAGTGCATGCGGCGATTGCCTTGGCCCCTGGCCCCGCGCGCGGACTCGACATCGGTCGGCATGTGCGCCTGCAGCATGTCGGACCGCTGGGCTACCTGCTGGTCAACACCCGCACTCTGAGCGAGTTTTTCGAGACCTACCTGCTGCTGGATCAATGGTTTTATGGCTGCGACTGGGCCCAGGTCAGCGTCACACGGGAGCAGGTGGTCATCAGCTGGGACGAGCGCTTCGGGCGTCCCGACAGGCTGCTGGAGCAGCTGCATGTGATGGCCCTGCTCAGCGTAGTGCGCAGCGTTTGTCCGGCTGCCGGTCAGCCGCTGCGCATTGGCTTGATGGGCGCCGCCGAGGGTGAAGGCCTGGGCAACAAGTTCCTCGCCAATATCCGCGAGACCGACGCCATCGCCCACGTGGTGCGCTGCTTCGAAGACGAAAACGTCATCCACGTCGCCAACAGCGTCGACCCCAAGCGCGATATCGAGATCATCGACCTGGAACTGATCATGGCCGACCTCGACAGCTGCGAGAAGCAACTGCAGCGCGTCACCCGCAGCGCCAAGGGCGGCGACAAGGAAGCCGTGGCCCAGAAGGCCCTGCTGGAAAAGCTCATCCCCCACTTCACCGAAGGCAAGCCCGCACGCAGCCTGCTGAAGAACCTGGGTGACGACGACAAGCGCCTGGCCAAGACCTTCCACCTGCTCACCACCAAGCCGGTGATGTATATCGCCAACGTCGCCGAGGACGGCTTCGACAACAACCCGCACCTCGACGTGGTGCGCGCTATTGCCGAAGAAGAAGGCGCCATCGTGGTGCCGGTGTGCAACAAGATCGAAGCCGAGATCGCCGAACTGGACGATCTGGAAGAAATGCAGATGTTCCTGGAAACCATGGGCATGACCGAGCCGGGCCTCAACCGCGTGATCCGCGCCGGCTACCAGCTGCTCAACCTGCAGACCTACTTCACCGCCGGGGTCAAGGAAGTACGCGCCTGGACCGTGCGCATCGGCGCCACCGCCCCGCAGGCCGCCGCCGTGATCCACACCGACTTCGAAAAAGGCTTTATCCGCGCCGAAGTCATCAGCTATGACGACTTTATCCAGTACAAGGGCGAGGCTGGCGCCAAGGAGGCCGGCAAATGGCGCCTGGAAGGCAAGGAATACATCGTCAAGGATGGCGACGTGATGCACTTCCGCTTCAACGTCTAAACAGAAATTAGGATTTCACCGGATCTTACCGGATACGAAACCCCTTGAGGAATAAAGCCTTAAGGGGTTTTTCTTTTCCGAAAAGGTCCGAAAAGAATCTATACGATCCGCATATTTACCGGGTACGCTACCGGGTATCGAAAAATTCACCTCCCCATATAACCGGGTATACCAGGATTGAGCAGCCATGCCGCTTACCGATACCGAGTGCCGTACCGCCAAGCCCAAGGAAAAGCCCTACAAGCTCACAGATGGCAATGGCCTTTACCTTGAGGTGAAGCCTAACGGGGTTAAGGCATGGCGCTATCGGTTCGAGCTGAACGACGGAACTAGCAGGAAGGAAAGCGTGTTCGCGATTGGGGACTATGTAATCGCGCCCAAAGGGGAATCACCCGAGCACGCCGAAGAGCGCCGCAAAGGGCGCCGCTTCACTCTTGCAGAGGCACGCGATGAGCGCGTGAAAGCCCGTGCCCTAGTCATACAGGGCATCAATCCCGCGCACCACCGGCAACAGGAGCGGGTGAAGCGCGACCACGAGAAGGCCATTACGTTTGAAGCCGTCGCCAAAGAGTGGCTTTCACTGAAGGACTGGGAGGAGATCACCAAGTCCAGACGACTCAACATGCTTGAACGCGTCGTATTTCCCAAAATCGGTGAACTGCCGATCAAAGCCATCACCCCCATGCACATTCTTGAAGTGCTCAGAGCAGCCGCTCAAGATAATGGCCCATCTGTTGCCGCAGAGGCCAAGCGGAGCATGTCCGGAGTTTTCGAACTGGCAATTTCCACGTTGCGAGCCAGCACCGACCCGGTACACCCCGTTCGAAAAGCCCTGCCAGCCAACAAGACTCAGCACAAACGCCCTCTCTCCACCGAAGAAATTGGCCAACTGTTACGCGATGTCGAATCTCACGGCGGACGCCATGAGACCCTCTGCGCTTTCCAGCTCATGTGGCTGACTCTGTGCCGCCCCAATGAAGCTGTAGAGGCTCAGTGGGCAGAATTTGACCTGGAGAAGGCGCTTTGGCGCATTCCCGCCGAGCGGATGAAAAAGCGCAAAGAGCACACGGTGCCACTGCCGCGACAGGCAGTCGAAATACTGCGAGGCCTGCATTCCATCACAGGAAAATACACCCACGTATTTCCTCACCGCGACGTACGCACCCGCCCAATGGTTGCGGCCTCATTCCGCCAGATGCTCAACACCCTTGGCTGGGGAGGTAAATACAGCCCGCATGCCACGAGGACAACGGGCAGCACCAGACTCAATGAGATGGGCTATTCAGCAGACTGGATCGAAAGACAGCTCGCCCATACCGAGCAAAACGCTGTCCGCCGCACCTACAACCATGCCGAGTATTTGAGTGATCGAGCCATGATGATGCAGAGATGGGCGGACATGCTGGACAGCTGGAAAAAGGACTTAGGCTGAATGGAAAGAGACGTCGCTGATTACGAAAACATCGGCTGGCGCTTTCACCCGAATGCACCAACTACCCGAGAGAGGTTTGTGAGCTTGCGCTTGCCCATGATGAACGCGACCAGACCGAGGCGGCCTATTCGCGCTCCGACCTTCTGGAGAAGCGCAGTGCACTGATGGCGGAATGGGCCAAGTTCTGCACGAGCAAGAAGTGACCCACAGCAAGCCCAAAGCAGCCGGTAACAACAGGCAGTTCCCCACGCATAGGCCACGCATGCCGCATTAGGATCATTAGGATCATTAGGATCATTAGGATCATTAGGATCGGGCGAACCCTGGGTGAGAAGAACGGCTCTAGGCAGCCACTCTGCTATGTCGACAGCCGGCCTAATAAATTAGCACCGCCCATTTACAGCGATAGCTGCACCTGTGATTGCACTAGCCTCCTGAGAGGCTAAAAATACGATCACATTAGCGACCTGCTCTGGCGTAACCCAGCGGGTGGCATCCGCATCAGGCATATCGAGGCGGTTCTGCGGGGTATCGATGATCGATGGCATGATCGCATTGACCGTGATGCGCTGATCTTTCAACTCTTCGGCCAACGCCTCCGTAAGGCGCATCACCCCGGACTTTGCTGCAGCATAGGCCCCCATGCCTAGGCTGGCCTTACTGGCCGCTCCGGCTGCAATGTTGATAATGCGCCCGGCTTCGGCTTTCTTCAGGTGTGTCAGCGCGGCCATGCTAGCCGTTGCGGCAGTGCGCACGTTCATTTGATACATCAAATCCCAGGTCGCAAGATCGCCGCCCTCGATGGTCTCCCAGCGAAAACCACCCGCCACGTTGATGAGCGCATCTAATCCTTGAAAATGCTGCTGCACCTGCTGCATTGCACAATTTGCCATGTGCAGATCGGTTAGATCGACCGCGCCGATAAGCAGTTTTTCAGAGCGCGCCGTGTCGGCCAGGGGTCGCGGCACGCTGGCCTGATCAATCAGGGCCACCCGCCAACCATTGGCCGCGAACGCCTCGCCTACCGCTATACCTAGACAACCGAATCCACCGCTAATTGCGACTACTTTACTCACGCTTATTCTCCTTGAAGTGGACTACACCAGGGCTGCACTGAGCACTGAGCCCCGGCACGAGTGGTCAGCTAGGTTGCCACTATTGCCGTGCAGAACCTGTCGCCGAGCCGACAAGTGGGCACAGTCAAGAGTGCTAACTTGCCTGGTCGCTGAGTCGCTGAAAGCCATCAGCCGCTCAACTTTCTTGAGTCGAGAGAAAAGGATCGCGCGCAATGAATCTGATCGTGTTTGCCATACCGATTTTTTTAACCACCACCTTGCTGGAAGCATGGCTGGCGCACCGCCGCGGGCTAGCGGCGTATTCCATACCTGATGCCATCAGCAGCTACCAATATGGTCTATTGAGCCAGGTGGTTGGGGCGTTCACCAAGTTGGCGAAACTGGGCGTTTACACTCTGGTATTCGAAGCCTACCGCGCCACGACCTTGCCTAGCGATAGCCTGTGGGTATGGGTCGGAGCCCTTGTGGCCTACGACTTTTTCTACTACTGGCATCACCGTATGAACCATGAAATTGGCTTGCTGTGGGCCGGGCACGTAGCGCATCACTCTTCCGAGTACTTCAACCTGGCAACAGCCTTACGCCAGTCCTCGACGAGCGCACTTCTGGGCTGGATATTCTATCTACCGATGGCAGTGGCCGGTGTGCCGCCCAGCGTGTTTGCCGGGGTGTTGCTGATCGACTTGCTTTACCAGTACTGGGTGCATACCGAGGTAATTGGTCGTTTGGGCTGGCTTGATCGCATCTTCGTCACACCCTCAAACCATCGCGTCCATCATGGGCAAAATGACTACTGCATGGACACAAACTACGGGGGCATTCTGATTCTCTGGGATCGCCTATTCGGTACCTTCGCCGAGGAGCGCAAGGACGAGAAGGTCATCTACGGCGTGCGCACACCGTTGCAGAGCCTTAACCCATTCTGGGGCAACATGCATTACTACATTGAGCTCTGGCAGAAATCCAAAGCCACCCCGGGCTGGCGGGCTAAACTTGGCGTCTGGCTGGCACCACCTGGTGGCTGGCACGATGAGGCGAGCGAGCCTTACGAGCCGTCGCAGTTTAAGTATTACGATCCGTGTACACCCGATGCGGTCAAACGCTATGCGGTAGTGCATCAGGTGCTTGCAATGTTGTTCCTCATGCATTTTCTGACGCTACTCAACACCTTGCCGAAGACCTTACTGGCACTCTACGCCGCTGGCTTTGCCATTTCGGCAATCTCTCTCACGTCACTATTGGAAGGACGTGCCAATGCACGGCGTTTTGAGCAGTGCCGTGTCATAGGACTGGGCATTGCCTTTGCTGCTCTACCTGACTGGTTCGGTTTTAGTATGCCCATCGCACTCAAGCTGATGTTATTGGTTGTAATGCTAGGCAGCGCTGCATGGCTCAGCCGCACTTCCTTCAAACCTGCTGCTTTGTGGACTTCCCAATGAATGCCGATGCCATTTCCGACTTGATCTTGGCTGTGGTTGCCTTTTCCATTGCCTTTGTCCAGCTGCGCCAGCGCCCTGCTCTAGCCATTGGTTGCGGCCTGATCGGCCTGGCGGCAGCGATTGGTACACTGCATTACCAGTATGGTGAGTTGTTCGCCGGCCCACATCGCTTTACCGGCCTGGTTGCCGCCAGCGCAGGTTTCCCGCTGCTGGTCATTGCACTGCGCTGGCCAGATGACTCTGTTGCTCAGCGCATCACGGCCGCAGGGCGCTTCGCGCTCTTGGTTGGGAGCTTCGGGGTGGTGATTAGCGTGTCGGGATTTGACACCTGGCGCATGCTGGTGCCTCTTGGCTCTGTCTTGTTAATCTGTGCCACAGCCTTAGTGACGCGGCGGGTAATGCCACTCGGGGCGGCGCTAGTGTTCATCGTTAGTCTAGCGGCCGGTGCAACCGGTGAAGAGATGCTCGGACCGCTATCTGGCATCCAATGGCTGCACTACTTGCTGTCTTTAGCCCTGCTGCTGCTGCACCGGGATAGGGTGGTGCCGCTGTTAGCTGCGAGCCGTTAATTCGGCTTCCCCTGCATCCCATATCTTGGGAAACTGTCGAATGTGGTTAAGACCCAACATCGATGTTTCCAAGGTTTCCAAATGCAAAACATAGATGACGCAGCCCATCAGACAATCTACCGCCTGCGCGAGGCAGATGACTGGTTCGCAAGCTTGCCGGGGGAAGTGCAAGACAAAATCATCCAGTCTTCCGTATTGCGCCACTATCGCAAAGGGCAGGTGATCACTGCCCAAGGCAGCCGACCGACTGCAGCCTCAGTAGTGCTTGAGGGGCGCGTGCGGGTTTCGCGGCTGCTATTCGAGGGTGAGGAGAAGCTTTATATGATTGGCGAGAGAGGATTTTGGTTCAACTTCCTCGCCCTGATTACAGGCGAAAAGGCCGATGTGGCTGTGATCGCCGATACCAATGTGCAATTACTAATGCTGCCTCTGCAGCAATTCGAGCGAATCCTTGAAGAGGAACCTCTCTATTGCAAGGCAATTACACTTTTTATTGCCAAGCGCTATGCCGCTTTTATGCGGCACTTTGCCGATGGCCAGATGATCGTGCCGCTGCAACGGCTGCGTACAGGTTTAGCAGAACTGTTGTTGCTGCAACCACCGGCAACAGGCTCTGAGGAAGTTATTTTGAATGTTTCTCAGGCGGATTTAGCCTCCATACTTGGTTCTTCCCGCCAGACTATCAACGGGCTGCTAAAACAACTGGAAAAGGCGGGACTGATTAAGATCGGTTTTCGGCATATTCGAGTAATTGATCCAGCTGGGCTTTCTGAGCACGCGGCTAACTGAGCCGGCACTAATCTCGATGTAATTTTCGCAGGGCCGAGTGCATCGCTGTTGATCATGAGTGGACTCACCACCTGACTTCATCAGTACCACCTGACCACAATGCTAGAGGTGAACCGGCCCTATCAATAGCCCCGGCTTTCCTAGAGACCTTTGGGCCTAATAACTGCCCCCGCACGAGGGCCGCTTGGTCACCAATCAAAGACTGCTTTTGGCCGACTCCAGCCAGTTCGCACTCAGTTAGCGCTGCTGAAAAGCAGCCATTCGATTCAAAAAAATCTCAACCACACATTACTGCAATGACATCCGCACCAAAGAGGTTCCCCCCATGTCATTGCAGTGCCCTCGCTGTCACTCCCCCAAAGTCGCTTCGTTCCATCACGCCATGAAAACCGGCGCGGCCATCGGCGCTGTCGGCGGCCTCGCACGCGGCATCAGTGCTGCTCTGGCAGGCGGCAAGGCCGGCGCAGCACTCGGCGTAATTGCCGGCCCTGTAGGTATCACACTCGGCTCGGCATCCGGCGCCATTCTCGGTGGCCTGGTCGGAGGCGTCGGTGGTTGTGCGCTCGGCGCTCAGCTCGGCGAGTCACTCGACCGTCACGTCCTGGCCCACAACCTCTGCCTGATCTGCGGTCATCGCTTCAACCTGCCGACCTGATCCGGCCACCGCTCTCCTCTTCCTTCTCCATCACTGATTGCCGGTGCTGCGCCATGCGCAGCGCTTTTTGCCGGCCTGCACCTAAAGGAAACTCGTCATGGCTCATCAAATCGAACAAATGGCCTACGTTGGCGCTACTCCGTGGCACGGCTTGGGCAACAACCTGCCGCAGAAACAGCCCATCGAAGTCTGGCAACGCGAAGCCGGTATGGACTGGCAGATCCTGGAAAGCCCCGTGCACTTCAAGTCGGACGCCATCGGCCATCTGGGCGCGATACATTCTTTCCCCGAACAGAAGGTGCTCTACCGTTCGGACACCAAGGCACCGCTGTCGGTGGTCTCGCAGCGCTACCACACCGTGCAGCCAAAGGATGTTCTGGAGTTCTACCGAGACCTGACCGAAGTGTCTGGCTACGAGCTGGAAACCGCTGGGGTGCTCAAGGGCGGCCGCAAGTTCTGGGCGCTGGCACGTACCGGGCAGAACGCTGCGCTCAAGGGCAACGACCAGGTGAATGGCTACCTATTGTTGGCCACTTCCTGTGACGGCACTCTGGCCACCACCGCAACGCCCACGACTATCCGCGTAGTCTGCAACAACACGCTGACCATCGCCCTGGACGGCACCAGCCGTGCGATCAAGGTGCCGCACAGCACCCGCTTCGACGGCGATCTGGTGAAGAAGCAGCTCGGCATAGCCGTCTCGCAATGGGATGAGTTTATGTACCGCATGCGCCACCTGGCTGAACGCAAGGTGCAGTGGCATGAGGCGCTGGGCTTCTTTATGAACGTGATGTGCGAGACCAGCCCAACCGGCGCTCTGCCGGAGCAGCTGCCGAACGAGCGCGCTATGCGCAAAGTGCAGGAGCTGTACGAAGGCCGTGGTCGCGGCAGCGAACTGGACTCGGCACGCGGCACAGCCTGGGGCTTGCTCAATGCAGTGACCGAGTACGTCGATCACGAGCGCCGGGCACGCAGCACGGAGTACCGCCTCGACTCTGCCTGGTTCGGCCAAGGTGCCCAGATCAAGCAACGCGCCCTGGATACAGCTCTGCAACTGGTCGCCTGACCTGTTACCCCCCCCATAACGCCCGACCCGCTTCGTTGCAGGTCGGGCGTTTCCATTTCTGCAAGGTGAACGCTATGAAAGCTACTTCATTGAATCGCAGCACCAGCAAGTCCCGTCCGGCTCTGCGCTTGGTCAGCACCAAGGAGCTGCCCCGAGAGGATTGGCTGCAGATCCGCAAACAAGGCATCGGCAGTTCGGACGCTGCGGCGGCGGTCGGTCTGAACCCCTATAAGTCGCAGCTGGAACTCTGGATGGAAAAGACCGGGCGCGATGCTGGCATGCCCAAAGCTGATCCTCAGGATGAGGAAAGCCCGATGTACTGGGGCAACGTGTTGGAGCCTATCGTGGCCTGGCACTACAGCAAGCGCACGAAGACTAAGGTACGCCGCATCAACGCCGTGCTGCAGCATCCTGATCCGGAGTTGCCCTGGATGCTGGCCAACATCGACCGCGAGGTGATCGGGGCCGACGATGTGCAGATCCTGGAATGCAAGACAGCCGGCATAAACGGGGCACGCCTCTGGAAAGAGGGCGTGCCCGAGTATGTCCAGCTTCAAGTGATGCACCAGCTCGCAGTCACCGGCAAGCAGGCTGCAGATGTAGCCGTGCTACTCGGTGGCCAGACGCTGGAGATCCACCGTATCGAGCGTGACGAGCAGATGATTGCTCGCCTGATCGAGCTGGAGCGCAAGTTCTGGCACTACGTGGAAACGGATACGCCACCACCGGCTGATGGCACGGCTTCAGCAGAGTTGGCCCTGCGCTGCCTCTATCCGGAGGACAACGGCCTGACCGTCGACTTCAGCAGCCATGCCGGACTGGCCGCAGCCTTCCTTGAACTGAAGACCGTTCGCCAGTCGATTGCCGACAAGGAAAAGCGTGAGGCCGAGCTCAAGCAGATGCTGCAGCAGGCCATGGGCGACGCCAGTCGGGCGGAGTTTTCCAATGGCTACGTCAGTTGGCGCAAAGCCAAGGACAGCATCGGCCTCGATGTCGCTCAACTGCTCAAGGACAAGCCGCACCTGCAGGCCAAGTACCCACTGCTGAAGCCGGGTGCACGGCGCTTCCTGGTCGGCTGAAACCAACCTCATTCATCCCTTCCCTCCCCTTGGCCAGTCCATGCAGTTCGCGCTGCGTGGCTGGCCTTTTTTCATTTCCAGGAGAATTACCATGCTCAAAGGTCTGGCTATCACTCCACCGATACTCGGGCGGATTTCCATCGGTAAGGTCATCGAGAAGAACGGCAAGCGCCTGCCCGAGAAGGATGACCAATTCACCATCACTTCCCAGGTGCAAGGCAAGGACGGCTGGCTACTTCACCCACTCAATGACGAGCTGCGTCAGGGCAAGGACGACAAGCTGCGCAGCATTCCGGTACGCCTGCTGTTCAACGAACCGGAGCTGAATTTCCGAGCCGACTACACGCTGTTCGACCGGCAATCCGGACGCCCCGTCTGCGTGGGCAATGGCGAGACTTGTAAGCGGGTTACCCAGGACGGCATGCAGTCGCTGCCCTGCCCTTCACCGGATGCCTGCCCACTGGCCAAAGGCGGTGCCTGTAAGCCCTACGGCCGACTGAATGTGGTCATTGGTGATGAGGATCCGCTGGGCAGCTTCGTGTTCCGCACCACCGGCTTCAACAGCATCCGCACCCTGGCCGCTCGTCTGCATTACTTCCAGGCCATCTCTGGAAACCGCCTGGCCTGTCTGCCGCTGGAGTTGCGCCTGCGAGGTAAGTCGACTCGCCAGAGTCATGGCACGCCGATTTTCTACGCCGATCTGACGGTACGCAGCGGCATGGACATGGCTGAAGCACTGGTGACAGCCAGCGAACTCGACTCACGGCGTCAGGCTGCTGGCTTCGATCAAGCCGCTTTGGATGAGGCAGCACGACGTGGCTTTGGCAACGGAGCCTTCGAAGACAGCGAGGAGGATGCTAGCGCCATCGTGGAAGAGTTCTACCCCGAGGGTGAAGCACCTGCTGCAGCGCCCACCGTTTCACTCCACCCCACCAAACCCAGCCTGGCTGAAAAGCTCGATGCACAGGCTGCTCGTCAAAACCCATCCACAGACCAAGCCCAAGGAGGCCGCCATGCGCCTACACAAGCTGAAAGCCAGTGACACGACCGGCACCTACCTGGTCGAGTCGCCGGTGACGGAAAACGACATCCTGCTGATGGCCAAGCAACTGGCCAGTCTGCGCCTGCGCAAGGGACGTGCCCTGACGTCGCCTAAGGAGGTATTCAGTCACCTGCAGACGCTGCTGGCTGGCTATGAGCACGAGGTGTTCGCACTGCTCATGCTCGATAGCAGGCACCGGGTAATCACATTTGAGGAGGTGTTTCGAGGGACCCTAGACAGCGCCAGCGTCTACCCACGGGAAGTCGTAAAGATCGCTTTGGAGCACAACGCCGCCGCCCTGATCCTGGTGCACAACCACCCCTCAGGTGATCCCGAGCCCAGCCAGGCGGATCGCACACTCACCACGAAACTGCAGGACGCGCTCAATCTGGTCGGCGTGCGCACACTCGACCATATCGTGGTGGGCAATGAAGGCTGTGTGTCTTTGGCGGAACAGGGCTACCTGTAAGGAGGCGGTATGAAACAGCTAATGCGCACCGTTGCAGCGGTGTTCATATTTGCCGGCATCCTTGTCGGCTGTCTGACGATATTGCTGCTAGTGGTTCTTATGGTGCGTTTCCCGCCTTTACTGATCGCGATGGTGCTAGCGTGCTGGCTTCTCTGTCGACTGAAGACAGCATTCAAACCAGCAATGCCTCGCATTCAATCGCCGCAGTGATTGCGGCAGTTATATCAGCCGAAATTCGCTCACAGCCCAGTCAGGCCATTCTTGCTTTTGAGCTATTCAACAGAGGGAGCAGCGCCTCCCTCTTTTTTTGCTCACGAATGGCACTAAATTCTTGCCTTCGTTTCTACCGCTCCAACGCTGGCGCCAGCCATGTCATTCGGGCTGGTGATACTATCGCGCAAATGACGGTTGGAGCTGCCGCATAGACGCCTCCGACTGAAGACTTGGACCTTCCAATCGCCTTTTATTGCCTGGCAGCAAGCGTTCTCCTCAGAGGCCTCTGTTACTGCCAGTTGTGCGTGACTTGTATAGGAACACCATGACCATTACTCAAAGTACCAGTGACGCTAAAAGCCTAGAAAGCTGGATCTGGGACGCTGCCTGTTCGATCCGTGGTGCACAGGACGCCCCCAAGTACAAGGACTTCATCCTGCCCTTGGTATTTGCCAAGCGGCTGTGCGACGTATTTGACGATGAAATCGATCGGTTGGCAGCGAGCTATGGCTCGCGTGAAATCGCATTCGCGTTTGTCGAAAAAGACGCCAACAAAGACCAGAAAGATCGGCAAGTGCGCTTCTACCTGCCCTTCCGGCCTAAAGATCTGAGCAAGCCAGTGTGGAGCGTGATACGCGAGCTCTCCAGCAAGATCGGCGAGCAGCTGACTAGCTATCTTGCCGACATTGCCCGCTTCAACCCACTGCTCGATGGCATCATCAACCGCATCGACTTCAATGCCACCACCCACGGCCAGCGTGACCTCGATGACGACCGCCTCTCCAACCTGATTGAAGGCATCAGCAAGAAGCGCCTGGGACTGAATGATGTCGAGCCCGACATCATCGGCCGTAGCTACGAATATCTTATCCGCAAGTTTGCCGAAGGATCGGGACAAAGCGCGGGCGAGTTCTACACCCCGGCCGAAGTGGGGCTGGTGATGGCTCGCATCTTGGCCCCCACGCCGGGCATGGAGATGTACGACCCCACCTGCGGCTCCGGCGGCCTGCTGGTGAAGTGTGAGATCGAACTAGACCGCCGCATGCAGGCGGCGGGGCAGACGCAATACGCCCCGCTCAAGCTACACGGCCAGGAGTTCACCCCCGCCACCTGGGCCATGGCCAACATGAACATGATCATTCATGACATGGAGGGCAAGATTGAGATTGGCGACACCATGAAGTCGCCCAAATTCATCGAACACAGCCAGCTCAAACGTTTTGACCGCGTGATTGCCAACCCCATGTGGAACCAGGACAGCAACAGCCTGCCCTACCTGGGCGAGAACTTCTTCGCCAACGACCCCTATGAGCGTTTTTCCGACCCCGGGCACAAGGACGAGCGCGGCAATCCGCGCATCCTCACCGTACCATCCTCCAGCGCCGACTGGGCCTGGATGCTGCACATCCTGCACTCGTTGAACGACACCGGACGAGCTGCCGTGGTGCTGGATACCGGCGCCGTTTCGCGCGGCAGCGGCAATGCCAACCGGAACAAAGAAAAAGAGGTGCGTAAATGGTTTGTGGATCACGACCTGGTCGAGGGCGTGCTCTACTTGCCGGAAAATCTGTTCTACAACACCAGCGCACCGGGCGTGGTGGTCTTCCTGCACAAAAACAAGCCGCAGGCGCAGAAGAACAAGCTGTTCCTGCTCAACGCCAGCCGCTCGTTCAAGAAGGGTGACCCAAAGAACTACATCCCCGACGAGGAAATTGCCCGCATCGGCGACACCTTTGCCGCCTGGCGCGAAGAGGAACGCTTCTCAAAAATCGTCGAAAAGACAGAGATCGTCCGCAACGACTACAACATCTCGCCCTCGCGCTACATCCATGTAGCCGATGACGAGGACTACCGGCCGTTGTCGGAAATCGTTGAGGATTTGCGGGAGCTTGAGAAGGAAGCAGTGATCAATGAGAAAGCACTGATGGCAGTGTTGGCAAAGTTGGGGGTATGAGCATGTTTGCCAATGCTCAGTTGCCCGACGGTTGGAAGCTGACCCCCATCCGTACGGCTTTCAAAACGACCGAAAAGCCACGCGGACTCAGCCCTGCCAACTATGAGTCGGTTCCATTCATACCGATGGATGCAGTTCCGATTGCAGGCTGGGACGTCTACCCACCAGAGGTGCGCCCAGGGAGCGAGATTTCGTCAGGCACCTATTGCGAAGACGGTGATCTGTTGCTGGCGAAAATCACACCGTCATTCGAAAACGGCAAGCAGGCCTTTGCAGCACTGGATGGGGCCAAGTTCGCCTACGGAACAACCGAGGTCATTCCTTTACAGGCCATTCCCGACCAAGGGGTGATCGAGTACCTGTATTCGGTTCTGCTGCATCCAGGCTTACGAGCGTCGCTGGCAGGAAAGATGGAGGGGTCTACCGGGCGTCAGCGTCTCGGCAAAGAGGTTCTGCTATCAACACCTATCCCGATGCCAACGCCCGATGAACAACGCAAAATCGCCCGCGTGCTGGCCACGGTACAGCGAGCCATCGAGCAGCAGCAGGCGATCATCGCCACCACCCGCGAACTCAAGCGCAGCCTGATGCACAAACTCTTCACCGAGGGCTTGCGCGGCGAGACGCAGAAACCCACGGAAATCGGGCTGGTACCGAAGAGTTGGGAGGTGAAGCGCATTGGGGAAATTGCCACGCTGAAGTCGGGCGGCACGCCATCACGTAGCAATGAGTCGTTCTGGATTGGCGGCACGATACCTTGGGTAAAAACCGGCGAGGTAGATTACTGCGTCATCAATGACACTGAAGAAAAGATTACACAGGAAGGGCTGGATGGATCGTCTGCCAAGATTTTCCCGGCGGGAACCCTGCTGATGGCGATGTACGGCCAAGGCATCACGCGGGGCAAGGTGGGCATCCTGGGTGTCGATGCAGCGACTAACCAGGCCTGCGCGGCCTTCTTTCCAAAGGAAGAAGTCCGTACAGGCTTCTTGTATCAGTTGTTCTCGTTCAAGTACGACTACATTCGCAACCTTGGGCACGGCGCCAACCAGAAGAACCTCAGCGCCGACATTCTGAAAACGGTGCAGATCGCGTACCCCAAAGACACGGATGAGCAGGACGAAATCGTGTCCAGCCTCTCGGCCTTGGATGACAAGCTCGCCCTGGCCGAGCGCAAGCGCAGCCACTTTGAGGATTTGTTCAAAACCCTACTGCACCAACTGATGACTGCCCAGCTTCGCGTAAACGATCTAGATCTGGACACACTCGGCGTGCCTCCCTTGGATTGATCGGCCTCAGTCGCGCAGCGTGGTCAGCAGCGCGACTAGTTCGTGCAGAGCGGTGAAGGGCTCAGGCTCAGTGTAGGCATTGAACTGCGCGGCCAATGCCTGCGCCCGCTGCGTTGCCACCTCCAGCCGCTCTCGGCTTGTGGCAAATGCACCACCCGCGCCTTTCTCGTAGCCGGGAATGTGCTGCTTCAAACGGGCCATCACCTCATCGCGGTGGATGGGGTGATGAATATCCTCGTAGTGCAGCAGCAGCCACAGTTCGAAGCTGGGAATGGACGCAATGGCTGTGAATCGAACGCGCTCATTGCAATCATTGCGTAACTTTCCACCAAGCGATGCAGCAAGCGCCAACGCATCAAAATAGCTTGGGTGATCATCACGGTCGAAGACGGCATAAACCTGGTCGAAGCTCCTAGGGCGGATGCCTTTGTGCAAATCACCGCCTTCAAACAGTTGCTGAGCATAACGGACCACCTGAATGGGAGCGGTACCCAGCAGGCCAGGCTGAACCTCCACGTTCGCTGAATGCAGCTGGTAAACGGCACGGATCTCTTCCAAATAGAGCGGCTCGGTCTTGCTGCCTTCGGTCACAATCAAAATCCGGGCATAAGAGGCACGCCGAGACTCTTTGTGTACCTTGCGCGCGAGTTGCCTGGCCTTAGGCTGGTTATCGCGCCCCATCAGTGCTTCACCCCCAGCGACTGATTCCGTAAGAAAGGCAACGCGCCGTATCGTCCTTGCAGATACCCCCGCTCAAACGCCTCATTTTTTCGCGGACTGAAATCGAGCAATGGGTACAACGATGAGCTTTGGTCTGGCCCTTTCTCGACAAACCAGATCTGGTCACGCCGGAAGAGGCCGTAGGCATCGAGCAGCGAGGTGTCGTGCGTGGTGAAAATCAGCTGAGCGCCACCTGTATTGACTTCGACCTGGTGGAACAAGCGCACCAATGCCTGCACCAGCAGTGTATGCAGACTGGTGTCCAACTCATCAACAACCAACGTCAGCCCTTTGTTGAGGATGTCTAGGATGGGACCAGTCAGGAACAACAGATTGCGTGTACCGCTGGATTCATCCATCAAATCGAAAACCGCTTCGCCTTGTTCGGTAACGTGATGGAACCTCACTTCGTCGATCGCTTGCTCACTGGCCTCCTCCTCCCGCTTGCCAGTGGCCAAATCGAAGTGGAAGTTGTGAACCAGGGCTTGCTTGGTTGCCACGTCGATCTCGGCAATGCTGATGTCAGCCGCACGCAGAAAATCGCAGATAGCCTTCCGTTTGGCTTCATGCTTGAGCATCTGCACCGAAAATTGCGGTGACAGGGGGGACTGTTCATTGAAAATCACGAGCCGATTAGCAAACCAATCGAACACCGGACGCAACGCATCACTATTGAGCTGAACAGCCATGGAGAGGAACAAAGCATTCGATCGGGTGGCTCCTTCCCACAAGCTCTTGGCCCCTTTAAGACTGGGACCGAATTCGTATACGTCCTTGCCGCTTTCCGCATCAAATCGGCGCTCGAACCAACGCTGTGGCTTGAACGCTTTGTACACCAGTAGCTGCTCGCTGACGATGCGCTGCGAGGTCATGGCAAAGCCATACTGATAACGCACGCCGTTGAGGATGAAAGTAACCTCAAATTCAGTAGGTTGGCTGGCAGAGCCCACGTCCAGCCGGAAGGGTTGAACTGAGTAGGTCTGGCCTGGCTGGATGACTGCTGCAGACTCCAGCACCACACCACGCATGTACTGCAGAGCCTTGATGAGGTTGGACTTTCCGCTGGCATTGGCTCCATACACCACTGCACTCTTGAGCAAGTGCGGAGCTGCCCTCAGCCCAGTACTGAGAGCATGAGTATCCAGCAGCGTCTTGTCTGTGGACGCCACGAGGCTAAGCACCTGCTCGTCGCGCAGGCTGCGGAAATTCTTGACGCGGAACTCGACCAGCATTTCGCCCACCACGGTATTAAATATCTCTGAACTATGCACCAAAGGTTCAAATAATCAATTTATTTTTGATCTCGCCAAGCTCTACTGATAGCGTGGCAAGCTGAACAGAACTTATCCGAACCCGGAGCCCGCATGGCCATCCCAACTGAGCATAAGACCGTACAGGCACGTATCCTTGAGTATGCACAGGCAATGGGGTGGACCTTTGTGCCCCGCACTGAAGCGGAAATGCGACGCGGGTTCGACAAGTCGCAGACTAAGCCTGCGGACCAAGCCAGAGGGGCCTCTCCCTTCTTCGTTGAGACGCTATTCAAGCAGGTCAAGGAGCTGAACACAGGCTTTGCCGACTCGGCGGAGGAGTTGGCCCGCAAGCTTGCAGCCCTGCCGACCAATATCCGAGGCAATCGCGACTTTCTGCGTGCACTGCGAGGGCAAACTACCTTCTTCGAGCCGACTGAGGCTCGTGAGCTCGACCTGAAGCTGATCGAATTTGGTTACTGGGCCAGCAATCGCTTCGAGGTGACTGAGGAGTACTACTTGCACAACGGCCGCTATGGCAACCGTGCCGACGTGGTGTTCCTGATTAACGGCATCCCAGTTCTGATTATCGAGTGCAAGAACGCCACTAAGGATGAGGCCATCGCACTGGGAGTTGATCAGATCCGCCGCTATCACGGCGAGACGCCGGAAATGATGGTGCCCCCGCAATTGTTCACAGCCACCGAAGCCATCGGCTTTGTCTATGGCGTGACCTGGAACGTCGTGCGTCGCAATCTGTTCAATTGGAAGCACGAAGAACTGGGGCAGCTCGAAGCCAAGATCAAGTCGTTTTGCGACCGACAGAACCTGCTGGGTTTTCTGCAGCACTACATCCTGTTCGCCGAGAAGGAATCAGAACTGCAGAAATTCATTCTGCGCCAGCACCAGACCGGTGCCGTAGAAAAAGTGGTGGAGCGCGCCCACCATCCGGTCAAGCGCCGGGGACTGGTATGGCATACCCAAGGCAGCGGCAAAACCTTCACGATGATCAAAGCTGCCGAGATGTTATTTAAAGCAGCGCAGTCAGAAAAGCCAACCATCCTGCTGCTCATCGACCGCAACGAACTGGAAGATCAGATGGTGCGCAATCTGGAGGCGCTGGGTCTGCACAACGTGCAGCCTGCCACCAGCATCGACACACTCAATGCGCTACTCAAAGATGACTATCGCGGCATCATCGTCTCGACGATCCAGAAATTCCGTGACATGCCGGCCGACCTGAATGCTCGGACCAATATCTACGTACTGATCGACGAGGCCCACCGCACTACACAGGGCGATCTCGGCAACTACCTGATGGCAGGTATCCCAAACGCTACGTTTATCGGCTTCACCGGCACACCCATTGATGCCACAGCACACGGCAAAGGCACGTTCAAGACCTTCGGCATCGATGACGAACAGGGCTATCTACACAAGTATTCAATCCGCGAAAGCATTGAGGACCGCACCACCCTGCCGCTCTTTTATGCCCTGGCGCCCAACGAACTGCTGGTGCCCAAAGAGGTAATGGAGAAAGAGTTCCTCGCGCTGGCGGAAGCCGAAGGCATTGCCGACATCGATGAACTGAACCGTATCCTTGAGCGTGCGGTCAACCTGCGCAACTTCCTCAAGGGGCAGTCACGCATTGAAAAGGTCGCAGCCTATGTGGCCGAGCATTACCGCGAAAACGTTGAGCCGCTGGGCTACAAGGCTTTTCTTGTGGCAGTCGATCGCGAGGCCTGCGCGCTCTACAAGGCTGCATTAGACAAGGTGCTGCCGCCGGATTGGTCGCAGGTGGTTTACACAGGCAGCAACAACGACAGCGAACGGCTCAAGCAATTCCACCTCGCCAGTGAGGAAGAAAAAGCAGTGCGCCGGCAATTCGCCAAGTTCGGCACGCTACCCAAGATATTGATCGTTACCGAAAAGCTACTGACCGGCTATGACGCGCCACTGCTTTACGCGATGTATCTCGACAAGCCGCTGCGCGATCACACCTTGCTGCAGGCTATCGCGCGAGTGAATCGCCCCTATGAAAACGAAGCAGAGGAGATGGTAAAGCCGCACGGCTTCGTTCTGGATTTTGTGGGCATCTTCGACAAGCTGGAGAAAGCGCTGGCATTCGATAGCGACGAAGTATCGGCGGTCGTGAAAGATATCGCCCTGCTGAAGTCCCTCTTCCAGAGCAAGATGAGTAGTGCATCCGCAGCCTATTTACCGCTGGTGCAGCACAATTTTAACGACAAGGATGTCGATGGGCTGATTGAGCACTTCCGCGACAAGGACCGGCGCAAAGCCTTCTTTCGTGAGTACAAAGAGCTAGAAATGCTTTATGAGATCATCAGCCCAGATGCTTTCTTGCGCCCCTTCATTGCTGACTACAGCAGTCTCTCAGCCATGTATGCCGTGGTCAGTCGCGCCTATGCCAAGCGGGTTTATGTCGACCGTGAATTCCAGCGCAAGACCAATGCGCTAGTTCAGCAGCACATCGACACCACGGCGCTAGCACCCGTAGGGGAAATGGTACAACTGGATGAGCACGCTATCGATCAGATCAAGGCCAAGCACTCTGGCGATGAAACTAAGGTGATCAACCTCGTCAAGAGCATCGAAAAGGCAGCCGAGGATGAGTCCGACGATCCATTCCTGGTGGGGCTGGCAGACCGAGCTGAAGCCGTGCAAGAGAAGTTCGAGGACCGTCAGACAACCACACAGGACGCCCTTGCAGAGCTCATCAAACTGCTGGAGGAAAATGAATCTCGCAAGAAGGTACAGGCTGAAAAGGGGTTTGATGGCCTCACGTTCTTTATCTATCGCACACTGCTAGATGCCGGACTGGCTGATGCCGAAGACATCACCCGAAAAATCCGCGAAGCATTCATTGCCTTACCAACTTGGCGCGAGAGCGAAAAGTCACTACGAGACCTGCGCAACAGAGTAACAGGAGCGATATTCCCGGCAGTCAGCGATGTGGACAAGACCGTTGCCATCGTGGACGAACTTTTCAGCCTATTGGCTAAGGCCTACCGGATCTAGGTATGGCTGACGCAGATACGCAACGACTAAAGTTTCGAGGACGGGCAACCCACTGGGCTGAGAGACTCAATGTGGGCTCGCACTCGGTCACACTGCGCCCCATGCGCAACAAATGGGCATCGTGCTCAAGCTCAGGTCGCATGACCTTCAACAGCGAGCTGCTATCTCTGGATGAGGACGTATGGGATTACGTGATTGTGCACGAGTTGCTGCATTTCTTCGTGCCCAACCACGGCAGGCTTTGGAAGTCGCTGATGACAGCCTATATCGGTGACTTCCAAATGGCCGAGAAGAAACTCCGCATTGCAGCCTCAAACCCACCTAGCAGCACCGGAGTTCATTACCCCCTGCTGGTGCCGAAACCTCGCTGACGATCCCCGTAGGACTTGGTCGCTTTCTTACACAGGTAGCTGGCCCGGTGGAACAGATCCGGTAGCTCATCAACAAGAACCTTGTGTTCTGACCATGCAACCTTCCGCATACGGGGATGCCGATCTATCCGATACGTTGGATTGTCGGGGATATGTACCAGCCCGTCGACCTCATGCTTCGACAACCGCAGTGCACTGGCCCATGACTCTTCTATGCGGCTGATCATGTTGACCCTCTCTGAGCCCAGCAGCCCTAGGGTGTAATAGGCATCACGGTTCAACAGGATCAGCAGGTGATAATGCTGCCGGCCTGCCTGACCTATTTCTCTCGACCAGACGTACCGTACTTTGCAACCACGCGAGTAGCCACGCTCAGCCACCCGCTCCTGGTGGTACTGGATCTTCTTCGTAAACGATTCGAAGAATCGGCTGATGACCTGGTTCGTATAGGCGTAGTCAGGTAGCAGGACGCCTTGAGGCAAGTGGAGGTCAACTCTGAAGGCTAAGACCCTCGGATACTCAGCTAATGCCAGGTCTATGGTGCGCTTGAGATCGGACAGGTGCTCACGAATGAAAGGCCCCTTGTCACGCATCAAGCGGAAGCCCTCAAAGGTGTCGTCGTAGTGAAGATGCAGATTGGTATTGGCTGGATGACGAAGCGGGTAGCGTTGGATGGTGTCGGTATCGTTGAACATGGTTATGACCTCTCATGGTTGAGTTTCATAAGCCATGCCTGCGGAGTTTTAATTTACTGGATACATTTCCCTGCCTGATCACCCTCGACTGGATGCTCGGTGACGAAGCTCATCCGCGACGAATGGGTAGCTGGTCTCCCGTGGTGAACTGATCGTGTTGCTTGGTGGTTGGTAGATCCCCCGGATAATTGCCCCTTCAGATAGTGCTTCAGTGCCAGATGATTAAGCCCCTCCAGGTACATGGGATCTGGTCGGTGAAGCTTGCTACTGCACGGTTAATGAGGCAAGAACCCTTCGGGTAGGAATAGCTAGTAAAAGCATACTACCCACACCGCAACTGACAGCTCCGGCTGGCTCGGAAAAATCCACACTGCGCACCAAGCCGCAACGGCATTTTTTGCTGAAGACGTATTCCGGACATAAACCAGACCAAAAGCCCATGGAGACCGATGCCTAGCCAGAGTCTGCCGGATCGATGGGGAGCAACATTGCTCCGGCTTTCTGAAGATCGCCGAGCAGCCAGAATCAGGCAGCCGGCATAAGCGCCATGACCAGCTCCGACTGGTCATGGCACAGGTGGTCAGTTCTAGCTAGCCATGCTCAGGTGGCCGGTGGGACGTACTGCAGTACCCTCGGCTTGGTCACGCTCCTCGATCCGAGCCAGGATCCAATCGTGCACCTCGCTATCGACCCAGCCGACGCAGCGGTCGCCCAGCGATACCGGTTTCGGGAAGGTGCCTTCGCCGATGTACTTGTACAGGGTCGACCGAGACAGGCCGGTCGAGTCGATGACTTCTTTCAGACGGATGATTCGCATGAGCAGGCTCCTCTGTATGGCTCAGAAGATGTGCTGAGACGGTAAAAAAAGACCGCAATACGCCTCTCCTGAACCAGGTGCATGCCGCTCACAGACTCGTGGCTCTGAAAATATCCACAGCTTGTAATTAGAAAAACCTGCTATTTTTGCGATTAATAGCAGAAATAGCAGGTTTTAAGATGATTGAGGAAATTGAAAAAAATCAACCCTGGACTAGCCCTAACCCATCAATGGACGAACAAGGTTGGCCCCACTTTAGCGAGCACAGCCTCTTTGAGGCCGCAGTGGGGGAATCAGCGCGAGAGCATCAAGTCTCTCGTGAAATGGCGATGATGTGCGCCCTAGGTGCCATTGCCACGGCCTGCCAAGGCCTCGTTGACGTAGAAATGCCAACCGGACATAGAGTGCCAACCTCATTGATGCTCCTAACCATTGCGGAGTCTGGGGAGCGAAAAACAGTTACACAGAACTATTTTTTTGAGGCCATCACCAATCTAAATGATGTCGCACATCGCACAAATGAAGCCGCCTTACTTCAGCAAAAAGTTGATCATCAGCTGTGGATCACACAAAAAAAGCACCTAGAGCGTGCATTTAACAAATGCGCGACCCAAGGGGATGAGGCTGCTACACATGCAGCTTTAGAGGCAGTAGCTGAGCACCTAAGAGCTGAACCACAACCAGTTCGATCTGGAAAGTTTTTGTACGAAGACACAACCCCACAGGCTCTCGTACAGATGCTCTACGAGAATATTCCACATGGCTGTTTATTAACGAGCGAAGCAAGCAGTATTTTTAGCGGGAAAGCCTTAGGAGAACTGGACAAACTCAACACGCTGTGGGACGGCGGCAGCGTGAAGGTTGACCGAATATCAAGGGATAGTTTTGTCCTACAGAATGCTCGCCTTACTCTTTCATTAATGGCTCAGCCGAATGTAATTAATCGATTCATGAGCAAGCGCGGCGAAGAGGCTAGAGGAACTGGATTTTTAGCTCGATTCTTAGTCGTAAAGCCTCGCACAATGGCTGGACACCGAACAAACCAAAAACTATCCAAGCTATCTCGTAAGAAAGCCTTCAATACCCGCATCCAAGAACTTTTGACTTCAGAATCATCATCAGAAAGACAAGTACTGCAATTCTCAGAACAGGCAAAAGACTTCTGGTTTATGTGCAACCAATACCTTGAAAAGCAGATGCAGGAAAACGGATTATATTATTACCTCAAAGATCACGCCTCAAAGCTACTAGAAAACACTAGCCGACTAGCAGCCACACTGCATACTTTCGAACGAAAAAACAATAGCGATATAGAAATAGATATCTTCACATTAAAGTTTTGCTGGTATTTTACCCAAAACTGTTCAAAGCACTTTATTGAGCACCTAGCCAACGAACCGCAAATCGTCACAGACACAAACCTCCTTGCGCACTTCTTGCTTAAAACCGCTTACAAGCGCGACCTTCACTCACCAGACCCCGAAACTGAAAGCAATCGAAAATCGGACCCTAACCGAATCAAAGCTAGACCAGTGCAACCAGGTGATCTGATAATCGGCGTGGAAACTATTTTCACACTATCCCAAGTTAAACAGTCTGGGCCAAGCGTACTAAGAGGTCGCGCTAATTCTGAGCGACTATATTCAGCAATTGATCTACTTATCAAGCTGGGGCACGTCAAAAGGGAGAGAAGTCACTTCAAGTTCAGAGAATCAATCCTTCTTAGCACCGGAGAGCCTGAACTAAAAAATGGCCAAATCATTACAATCAAGGAGCTACCGCTATTTTGCGAGCAGGAATTTGTTCAAGAAAATAACTCGCCTCACCATACATCGGGCTATCGCATCAAAATTAGTTAAAAAACTAATTCCAAGATAACCCATTCCAAGGGAAAGATTTTTTGGAACACAATTAACGCTACGTTATAACATATCATAAAAACCATAATACACCTGAGCGAAGACCCGGATTTAACGAACAGGCACCCGAGTTTTTCTCTGAGAAGGAGTCTGAAGCTAACAGGAATGCCGAGAAGCCAATGCGCGAGATCCAAGAGGCAATCAGGGCAGTCGAAGCGAAGTGTAAAATGATAAGCCATAGGAACATCTGAGCCCACTAGGGCAGCGACCCGCATCAGTGTGGGTCAAAGTGTGGGTCCCAACAGCAAGCAGAAATAAATTACTTTAAAATCAAAAGCATATTTAATAAGAATACCGGCCACAAGCCGGCTTTTTTATGCCTGTAATTTATGCCTAGCCCCAACCGAATGTGATGCACGCTGCGTAATTCGTAGGATGGCCTTGAGCGTAGCGATACCCATCACGCAGTTCGACTCGTACCCATATGAGCGTGATCACCATCGACAGTGTGCTGATTCCCCCACTGTTGTTCAGCTGTGCAGACTTCCACACCCCGCTTACGCTTGCCCAACGCAAGGGGCCATGCCAGCATGGCCGACCTTGCAACAACGACCTTCGACGATGATCCGCCGCGCGCTCACCAGCCGTACATTTCTTGAGCTGATCCTGACCCTGCTGCTGGTCTGGCTCTGGCATACCTCAGCCTTGCTGAGAGACATCGAACAACACAGCGAACCCCAGGGCGAGACCGCGCGAGCCGGTCTGTATCTGCAAGCTGCAACCGACTGTTCACTGTGTCTGCTGCACCGACACTCGCCGAGCAGCACCGACCACAGCCATGAACCGCCCTCCATTAACGCCATGTTCCGGCTGCCAACTCGGGCCGGTGACAACCCGCTGCTGAGCAGCCGTTACCAGGCACTGCCTGATCGCCCCAACGACCTGATAGAGCGCCCTCCGCGCGCCGTATAAGTGATCTGAGCATGGCCGCGCGCCGGCCATAAAACCTGTTCACCGTTTCACGCCGCAGCTCGGCGGTTCGTGAGCAGGCCAAGACCACTGTCATTCAGGAACACCGCATGTACTTGCATTCTCCTCGCGGAGCATCGACGCGCCTTGCACGTCGATGCCATTCGCTGCCAGCCACTCTGACCAGGGGTGAACAGGCGACATGAAGCAGACCACAACCATCACTCGGCAGCTCAGCTCCTGGACTCTTCTCCTGCTGGCCTGGGCCGTTGCCCTGCTGGCCACATTGGCGGCGCTATTTATTGGCGAAGTCATGGGGCGTACGCCCTGCGTACTGTGCTGGTACCAGCGCATCAGCATGTTCCCGCTGGCGTTGATACTTGCCGTGGCCTGCTACAACTCGGACACGGGCGTCTGGCGCTATGCGCTGCCGCTGGCGGCCAGTGGCTGGCTTATCGCGCTCTACCACTGTCTGCTCTATTTCGGGGTAATCCCGGACAGCATCAAACCCTGCGGGGCCGGCCCGTCCTGCTCCAGCGCGGACATGACGATTCTCGGCGGTATCCCGCTGCCGCTGCTGTCCTTGCTCGCATTCACCCTTATCAGCGTTCTTCTTATGCTGATTCGCCGGAGGCCTTCCCTATGAACAGGCGCACCATCGTTCTTCTCGTCAGCACCCTGACCGCGCTCGGCTTCGCTGCCGCTGCATTCTTCTATCTGCAGTTCTCAAGCACCCCGCAAGCGCAGGTGCCGACCATAGCCCCACAAAACTCATCGTTAGTACGCTTCCACTCACCCGTGATCGGCCCGGCCAACGCTCCGGTGACCATCGTCGAGTTCTTTGACCCGTCCTGCGAGGCCTGCCGAGCCTTCTACCCGCTGGTCAAGCAGATCCTCGAGGAAAACCCCAAGGACGTGCGCCTGGTGCTGCGCTATGTGCTCTTTCATGAGGGGTCGGAAACCGCTTCACGAATCCTCGAGACAGCTCGTAAGCAAGGCATCTATGAGCAGGTACTGGAAGCAATCCTGATCGCCCAGCCGCAATGGCATGACGACCCGCAAGTGGCCAAAGCCTGGGAAGCTGCCGAGGCTGCCGGTCTGGATGTGGCCAAGGCCAAGGCCGAGATGATGGGCGCAGACATCAACGCCACGCTGGAGAAGGACAGCCTGGACACCCAGGCCAATGGCGTGCGGCAGACGCCTACCTTCTTTGTGAATGGCAAGGCGCTGGTGAGTTTCGGCCCACAACAGCTGATCAATCTGGTGAAGGCTGAAGTCGCTCTAAGCAAGCAACCCTGAACCGGCTCGCCGCCTGTAATGCAGGCGGCACGCAGACTCAATGCCGATGGCTTTTGCCGACATGGGAATCGCCATCATCCGGCAGCGCGCTGACACCACCACTGGTGTTCAGCCGCTGCAGGATGCCGCAGGCCTCCACACCCTGCTCCGAGGCGCAGCGGTGACGCAGGTCAATCAGTTGCTGTTGCAGCGCCAGCAGACTGGTAACCCGCGCCTGCACATGGCGGATATGTTCATCCACCAGGCTGTTGACGCCCTCACAGTTCTCCTCCGGCCGATCCATCAGTGCCAGCAAACGGCGGATTTCATCCAGGGTCATGTCCAGCGTGCGGCAATTGCGGATAAAGGTCAGCCGCTCCAGGTGCTCGCTGCTGTAAAGACGGTAATTGCCCTCCGTGCGCGCAGGAGCCGGCAGCAGCCCTTCGCGCTCGTAGTAGCGAACCGTCTCGACCGGGCAATCGGCCAGTTTGGCCAGCACTCCAATTTTCATCGAAACCTCGTCTTGACCCTGTAGTGGCTTCAGGGTGTTAACTCTACTCCATCGAGTACCGAGGATACCCTTATGACAGATTGCTGCGGCCACAATCACTCGCCGAAAGCGGACGCAATAGACACCGTACCAGCCCGCGAAGGCGTGTTGGAGGGTGCTCAGTTCAGCCAGTTTCGTATCGAGCAGATGGACTGCCCGACCGAGCAGACGCTAATCGAAGAGCGGCTGGGCAAGCTTGCAGGCATCGAGCGTCTCGAGTTCAACCTGATCAACCGAATTCTAGGGGTCTGGCACCGCCTGCCGTCCACCACGCCGATTGAGGCCGCCATCAGCGCGCTCGGCATGCAGGCCGAGCCGCTGACCGGCGAAGCGAAACCCGCCCAGGAACCCCGCAAGAAAGCCTGGTGGCCGTTGGCGCTGTCCGGGGTCGCGGCGCTAAGCGCCGAAGTCCTGCACTTTGCCACGCTGGCACCGGAGTGGATGGTCGCCGCCGTGGCGTTGCTGGCCATTCTGTTATGCGGCCTGAGCACCTACAAGAAGGGCTGGATCGCCCTGAAGAACCGCAACCTGAACATCAATGCACTGATGAGCATCGCCGTAACCGGTGCAGTGTTGATTGGTCAATGGCCGGAAGCGGCCATGGTCATGTTCCTGTTTGCCGTGGCCGAGCTGATCGAGGCGAAGTCACTGGATCGGGCACGCAATGCCATTCGCAGCCTGATGGACCTGACTCCGGAGCGCGCCACGGTGCAGCAAGCCGACGGTAGCTGGCTGGACGTAGAGATAAAAAGCGTTGCAGTCGGAGCCCTGGTCAGGGTGCGCCCTGGTGAACGCATCGGCCTGGATGGCGAGGTGGTCAGCGGCCACTCGACGATCAACCAGGCCCCGATCACCGGCGAAAGCCTGCCCGTGGAAAAGACCATTGGCGATCAGGTCTTTGCCGGCACCATCAACGAAGCCGGCTCGCTGGAATACCGCGTACTGGCGGCCTCGGCCAACACCACGCTGGCGCGTATCATCCATGCTGTCGAACAGGCGCAAGGCTCCCGTGCGCCGACCCAGCGCTTTGTTGATCAGTTCTCCAAGGTCTACACCCCACTGGTGTTCCTCTTCGCCCTGGCGGTCGCCATAGTGCCGCCGCTGTTTATGGGCGAGCCCTGGTATGACTGGATCTACCGCGCCCTGGTGTTGCTGGTAGTGGCCTGCCCCTGCGCCCTGGTGATCTCGACCCCGGTGACCATCGTCAGCGGCCTGGCTGCGGCCGCGCGCAAAGGCATTCTGGTCAAGGGCGGGGTTTACCTGGAAAGCGCCGCCAAGCTGGGTTTCCTGGCGCTCGACAAGACCGGCACCATCACCCACGGCAAACCCGTACAGACCGACTATCTGCCCCTGCTGGAGCAGGATGCCGAACGCTATCGCGGCCACGCCGCAAGCCTAGCCAGTCGCTCCGACCACCCGGTGTCCCAAGCAATTGCCAGGCTGGCGCTCGAACAGAACCTGCCAACCAGCACGGTCGAAAGCTTCGCCGCACTGCCAGGCCGTGGCGTACAAGGCAGCATCGACGGCACCTCGTTCTATCTGGGCAACCACCGCCTGATGGAAGAACTGGGCCTGTGCTCGGCCGAACTGGAAGCCACCCTCGAAGGCCTCGAACGCCAGGGCAAAAGCGTGGTGGTGCTGTGCGACAGCAACCAGGCGCTGGCCCTGTTTGCCGTGGCCGACACGGTCAAGGAGTCCAGCCGCGAGGCCATTCAGCAGTTGCATGCGCTGGGGGTGAAAACCAGCATGCTCACCGGCGACAACGCACATACGGCAGCGGCAATCGCCACGCAGGTGGGCATCGACGAAGCGCGCGGCAACCTGCTGCCGGCGGACAAGCTGCAAGCCATCGAAGCCTTGCAGGCGCGCGGTTTTGTCGTCGGCATGGTCGGCGACGGGATCAACGATGCGCCGGCGCTGGCCAAAGCACAGATCGGTTTCGCCATGGCGGCGGCCGGCACCGACACGGCCATCGAAACCGCCGACGTGGCGCTGATGGACGATGACCTGCGCAAGATCCCGGCCTTTATCCAGTTGTCGCAGCAGACCGCCGCCATTCTGAAGCAGAACATCATCCTGGCATTGGGGGTCAAGGCGCTGTTTCTCGCCATCAGCCTGAGCGGCCAGGCCACCCTGTGGATGGCGGTGTTTGCCGACATGGGCGTCAGCCTGCTGGTGGTGTTCAACGGCCTGCGCCTGCTGAAGAAATAGGAGCAAAAAACATGCACACACCCTCGCAACAGGCGATTACCGAGGCCTTCCAGCACGCCGAACAGGCCAGGCAAGCAGGCCACAGTGGCGCCGCTTTCGTCTGGCTGGAACGCGCACATATCCTCAGCCAACGCCAGCCTCTGCTGCATGCCAAAAGCCATTGGCTGATGCTCACGCTCGGCTGGCAGCAGCGCGATTACCGCGAAGTGGCCGGCCAACTGCCGCGGACTGTCGCGGCCCTGCTGTTCTCGCGCATCTGGGTGCCCGTTGGCAACACCGGACGAGCGCGGGTCAGCGCCTTCCGGCCGATGCCCGTGGCAGAGGAGTTGCGCACGCTGCTGCGCCACGAGAAACGCGCCTCTCTGCACCGCAACGAAGGGGGCCTTTAGCGCCGCCGCGGCGGTGCGCTGGCGAGTTACGCGCTATAACTGGTTGGCTGGCCGCTGGCTGACCAGTAGCATGGCCGCACCAGCGCGAGCATCGCAGCCACACCCTTGCGGGTGGCCGCTCGCCCATCACCACGCACGACTAACAGCCTCAACAGCAGCTGAAGGATCACGGGATGAAGTTAACCGTACGCAACCGCATCATTGCCAGTTTCACCGTCCTTATCGCCATTCTGCTGCTGCTCGCCGGAGCCTCCTACCTGCGTATGTCGGCCATCAAGGATGCAACGGAAAGCATGCTGACCGACTCGGTACCCGGCGCCTACTATGTCAGCGAGATTCAGGAAGCCTGGGCTCAGCACATGCTCGACACCCGGCGCATGCTCCTGCGCCTGGTCGATGAAGAGCCGCAGGCCGTGCTTGATCACTACCAAGAGCAGTTCAAACTCAACGAAACGGCGCTCAAAGACCTGCAAACACGCTATCAGAGCGCTGTCGCAACCGAGCGCGAACATGCGCTCGCAGCGGCGTTCAAGCGGCAACACAAGCAATACCTGAAAATGCATGAGCAGCTGCTCAATACCGTGCGTGAAACGCCGGGAGCCCAGGCACGCGCCTTCAGTGCCGGGCAGGTTTTCCCGGAATGGGAAAAAGGCCAGCAGACACTGAGCGACCTGACAGAGCTGAACAAATCACTCTCCGACAGCGCCTCTACGGAAATCCGCAACGCCGTGCGCACGCTGGAAATCGGCCTGCTGCTGGCCATCCTGCTGACCATTGCCGCCGCGGCCACCAGTGGCTGGCTGCTGCTGCAATCGATCACCCGGCCGGTCAACAGCATCGTCAGCACGCTCAAGCAACTCGAAAGCGGCGACCTTTCGGTGCGCCTGGACATGCAGCGTCAGGATGAATTCCACGCCATCGAAACCGGCTTCAACAGCATGGTTGGCGAGCTCAAGACCCTGGTCGGCCATGCCCAGCGCTCGGCTGTGCAGATGACCACCTCGGTCACCGAAATCGCTGCCACCTCGCGCCAGCAGCAGGCCACCGCCACCGAAACGGCCGCCACCACCACCGAAATAGGCGCCACCTCGCGCGAGATTGCCGCCACCTCCCGCGATCTGGTACGCACCATGGGCGAGGTGTCCGACAACGCCGAACAGACCTCGGTACTCGCCGGCACCGGGCAACTGGGGCTGACCCGCATGGAAGAGATCATGCGCCACGTCATGGGCGCTGCCGACGTGGTCAACGGCAAGCTGTCGATCCTCAACGAGAAGGCCGGCAACATCAATCACGTGGTCACCACCATCGTCAAAGTGGCGGACCAGACCAACCTGCTCTCCCTCAACGCAGCCATCGAGGCGGAGAAAGCCGGCGAGTACGGCAAAGGCTTTGCCGTGGTCGCCGTCGAGGTACGTCGCCTGGCCGACCAGACCGCCGTAGCCACCTACGACATCGAGCAGATGGTGCGCGAAATCCAGTCGGCGGTATCGGCCGGGGTCATGGGCATGGACAAATTCTCCGAAGAGGTGCGCCGCGGCATTGGCGAAATGGCGCAGATGGGCGACCAGCTGGCGCAGATCATTCAGCAGGTGCAGGCCCTTGCACCGCGTATCCAGATGGTCAACGAAGGCATGCAGGCACAATCGACCGGTGCCGAACAGATCAACCAGGCCCTGGTGCAACTGAGCGAAGCCAGCAGCCAGACCGTCGACTCCCTGCGCCAGGCAGGCGCGGCGATTGACGAGTTGAACCAGGTGGCCAACAACCTGCGGGTTGGCGTAAGCAGCTTCAAGGTCTGACCATGCACAAGGCCGTGACTGCCAACGCCCGCGAGGGTGAACTGCACCTGCTGTTCCACCTCGGCGAGGATCGCTACGCCATCAGCGCTCGCGAAGTGGCTGAGGTGCTACCGTTGCGCCAGCTCAAGCAGGTTCCGGAAACCCCGGCGTGGGTGGCTGGAATCTTCCAGCACCGCGGGCGGATGATTCCCGTGCTCGACCTCAACCAGCGCGTACTCAACCGCGCTGCGCGAATACGCAGCAGCACGCGCCTGGTGCTGGTGTACTTCGACGGCCAACGCGGCGAGCAGGCCAATATCCTCGGACTGATTCTGGAGCAGGCCACCGACACCCAACGCCTGCCGGCCAACGCCTTTGTGGCCAGCGGTCTGGAGGCCGGACAAGCGGACTATCTCGGCCCGACACAGGCAGACGCACGCGGCCTGATCCAGCGTATCGAAGTAGCCGGGCTGCTCGATGAGACGCTGCGTAGCCTGCTGTTCAAGGCCACGCCAGCGGCTGAGGACGAGCACGCATGATCGAGCACATCGAGCGCCTGCTGAAGTCGCGTATCGGCCTTGATGCCGAGTCAGTCGGCCGCAGCGTGATCGAGCGTGCCGTGCGTCAGCGCATGCAGGCCCAGCACAAGAGCACCCTGGAGGACTACTGGATCACCCTCAACGGCTCGCCCAAGGAACAACAGGCGCTGGTTGAAGCCGTGGTGGTGCCGGAAACCTGGTTCTTCCGCTACCCCGAATCCTTCAAGGCCCTCGCCACCCTGGCCCTGGAGCGCTGTACGCAGCTCAACACCACGCGGCCGCTGCGCATCATCAGCCTGCCCTGCTCCAGCGGCGAAGAACCTTACTCGATCGCCATGACCCTGCTCGATGCCGGTCTCGCCCCCGAGCAGTTCCAGATTGAAGCCCTGGATGTCAGCGACAAGGTGCTGGCCCTGGCCAGCCGTGGCATCTACGGCCGCAACTCGTTTCGCGGTGAGGCGCTGGCGTTTCGCGAGCGCTTCTTTCGTCCGCAGGATGACAGCTTCGTGCTCGATGAGCGGGTCAAAAGCCGCGTACAACTGCGCTGTGGCAACCTGCTCGACGGCAACCTGTTCAGCACCACGCCGGCCTACGATTTCATCTTCTGCCGCAACCTGCTGATCTACTTCGACCGGGCCACTCAGGTGCGCGTGCTGGATCTGCTCAAACGTCAGCTGCAACCAGAAGGCGTGCTGTTTATCGGCCCGGCCGAGGCCAGCCTGGCCACTCAAAATGGGATGCAGGCGCTGGGCCGGCAACAGACCTTTGCCTTCCGCTTTGCCGCCAGTGACGCCGCCCGCCCGCTCAACCTGAAGCCACCCAGCCGCCCACTGCCACCCATGCCGCGCCAGCCGGCACCAGCACCAGCACCAGCACCAGCACCACGGCTACGCAGCGCGCCGATTGTTGCCGCACCCGCTGCCGCCCCTGTAGCACAACCAACCCGCTCACTCTGGGACAGCGTTGCCGAGCTGGCCAACACCGGGCACTGTGAGCAGGCGCGCAGCCTCTGCGAACAGCACCTGCTGACTGAAGGCCCCAGCGCTCAGGCTTTCTATTGGCTGGGGCTGCTTAGCGATGTGCAACAGCACAGTGACCAAGCCTGTGGCTACTACCGCAAGGCCATCTATCTTGATCCGCAGCACCGCGAAGCACTGACCCACCTGGCCGCCCACCTGGAAAACCAGGGCGACCAGAGCGGAGCCCAACGCCTGTACCGGCGCGCCCAGGAGGGAGGTAAATCAACGTGATGGACACGGACCCGCTACTGCCGCAACAGGCCCCGATCGACGATTGCTGGAACCGCATCGGCGTATTCGGCGACCAGAGCTGCGCGCGCCTGGACGCCCATATCCACTGCCGCAACTGCGAGGTTTACAGTGCTGCCGCGATCGCCCTGCTCGACCGTTACGGCACCCGACTGGAACAGGACAGCAGCACCTATGGCCAGGTCGAGGCCAGCGCCGAGCAGGGCGAGCAGCGCTCGCTGCTGATCTTTCGCCTGGGCGAAGAGTGGCTGGCGCTCGCCATCCGACGCATGGCCGAAGTGATGCCGCTTTCGCCGATTCACACCCTGCCACACCAGAAAGCCGGCAGCCTGCTGGGCGTCACCAACGTGCGCGGCACCCTGGTCGCCTGCCTCGACCTGGGCAGTGTACTGGGCCTGGAGCACAGCGACAGCAAAGCGGAAAAACGCAGCATCCCGCGCATGCTGATTCTTGAAACCGGCGCCGGGCCATTGGTCAGCCCGGTGGATGAAGTCGGCGGTATTCAGCGCATTCCCCTGGCGCTGATCGGAGCCTCAGTGCAAGAAGACAAGCGCACCATCAGCCGCTTCAGCGCCGGTGTACTGCAGTGGGGTGGCAGGAGCATCACCCTGCTTGACGATGAACAGCTGCTCGCCGCCATGAGCAGGAGCCTGACATGACCCCGGACCAGATGCGCGATGCCTCGCTGCTTGAGCTGTTCCGCATGGAAGCGGAGGCGCAGAAGCAGGTGCTGGATACCGGCCTGCTGATCTTGGAGCGCGACCCGCTCAACGCCGGGCAGCTGGAAGCCTGCATGCGCGCGGCGCACTCGCTCAAGGGTGCTTCGCGGATTGTTGGCCTGGACAGCGGCGTGCAGGTGGCCCACGCCATGGAAGACCTGCTGGTGGCCGCCCAGGAGGGCCTGCTGCGCCTACTGCCGGATCATATTGATGCCCTGTTGCAAGGCTCCGACCTGCTGCTGCGCATCGGCCAGGCACAGTCCGATAGCGAACTTGAAACCCAGGTCAAACAGCTCACCTCACGCCTGCAGACACTGCTCGGGGCCGCAGTACCGGCCCTGCGAGAGCCACCCATTCCCCAGCAAACACAGCCCCAGACACAAACGCCGGAACCGGCGTCCGGCGCCCAGCCCGCGCCCCCTGTGCCGCCCGCAGAACCGACAAGCGAAGAGCACAGCCGGGTGCTGCGCGTATCCGCCGAACGCTTCGATCACCTGATCGACCTGTCGGGCAAATCGCTGGTGGAATTCCAGCGCATGAAACCGCTGAGCGACTCGCTGCACCGCCTCAAGCGCCAACAGGCCGCCGCGCGACGCACCTACGAAAGCCTGCGCGAACAGCTGCTCGGCCTGCCGATCAGTCCCGCCATAGAAACCCTGCTCAACGACGGACGCCACCTGCTGATGGAGTGCCAGCAGCAGCTGCAAAGTCATCAGGAACTGTTCGATGATTTCGTCTGGCATGGCGGCCAGCGTACCCAGCAACTCTATGACCTGGCCCTGGCCTCGCGCATGCGGCCGTTTGCCGACGTGCTGACCGGCCAGGCGCGCATGCTGCGCGACCTGGGACGTTCGCTGGGCAAGCAGGTGCACCTGGAAGTCGAAGGCGAACACACCCAGGTCGACCGCGATATTCTCGAACGCCTGGAAGCACCGCTGACCCACCTGCTGCGCAACGCCGTCGACCACGGCATCGAGCCGCCGGCGCTGCGGCTGCGCAAAGGCAAGCCCGAAGAAGGCACGGTACAACTCAAAGCCCGTCATCACGCCAACATGCTGATCCTCGAAGTCAGCGATGACGGCGGCGGCGTTGACCTGGAGCGGGTTCGCCAGGCCATCATCGAGCGCCGCTTCACCTCCGCCGAACAGGTGGCGCAGATGAGCGAGGAAGAGCTGCTGACCTTCCTCTTCCTGCCTGGTTTCAGCATGAGCCAGCAGGTCACCGAAGTGTCCGGACGGGGCGTCGGCCTGGACGTGGTGCAGCACGAAATCCGCCGCATGCGCGGCAACGTGCGCCTGCAACAGCGTCAGGGCGAAGGCAGCCTGTTCCACATCGAACTGCCACTGACCCTGTCAGTGGTCCGCGCGCTGGTGGTGAGCATCGGCGGCGAGGCGTATGCCTTCCCCCTGGCGCAGATCGAACGCATGCTGCGCCTGCAACGTGAGGCGATTGTGCACCTCGAAGGGCGCCAGCACTTCTGGCTCGAAAACGAGCACATCGGCCTGCTCTCCGCCGCCCAGTTGCTGCAACGCGCCGAGCAGAAGAGCGAAGAAACCGACATCCCGATTGTGATGATCCGTGACCGCGAGCGCTGTCACGGCCTGGCGGTCGAACGTTTTATTGGTGAGTACACCCTGGTGCTGATGCCGCTGGACCCGCGCCTGGGCAAGATCCGCGATGTGGCAGCCGGGGCCCTGTTGCACGACGGCACACCGGTGCTGATTCTGGATGTCGATGACCTGCTCAATTCAGTGGCCAAGCTGCTCGGCGGCGGCCATCTGGAGCGGGTCGACCACAGCGGCAGCATTCGCCAGGCGGCCAGCAAGCGCGTGCTGGTGGTGGATGACTCGCTCACTGTGCGCGAGCTGGAACGCAAGCTGCTGCTCAGTCGCGGCTATCAGGTCGAGGTGGCCGTCGATGGCATGGACGGTTGGAACGCCCTGCGCGCAGGCAGCTTCGACCTGCTGATCACCGATATCGACATGCCGCGCATGGACGGCATCGAGCTGGTCACCCTGGTGCGCCAGGACCCTCGCCTGCGCGCCCTGCCGGTGATGGTGGTGTCCTACAAGGACCGCGAAGAAGACCGCCGCAAAGGCCTGGAGGCCGGGGCGGACTACTACCTGGCCAAGGCCAGCTTCCATGACGAAGCACTGCTGGATGCAGTACAGACCCTGATTGGAGAGGCACGCGAATGAGGATTGCAATCGCCAACGACATGCCGCTGGCCGTAGAAAGCCTGCGCCGAGCGCTGGCTGCCGAGCCGCAATATGAGTTGATCTGGGTCGCCAGCAATGGCGAAGAAGCGGTGCGCCGCTGCCGCGAGGATCACCCCGACCTGCTGCTGATGGACATGCTGATGCCTGGTATGAACGGTGTCGAAGCCACCCGACGGATCATGCACGACACCCCCTGCGCGATCCTGATTGTCACTGCCGATGTCGAGCGCAACATGACCCAGGTGTTCGACGCCATGGGTGCCGGCGCGCTGGACGTAGTGGCCGTGCCGTCACTCGGGCCGCAACAGTTACTCGATGGCGCGGCGATCCGCCGCAAGATCCACAACATCGCCTGGATGATCGGCCACAAGGCTTCACGCAGCATCACCCCGGCCCCGACCAAAACCAGCGATCCGCGCGGCAAGCGCCTGGTGGCCATTGGCGCATCGGCCGGCGGCCCGGCGTCCCTGGTCGAGTTGCTGCAACAGATCCCCGCAGATTTCCCCGCCAGCATCGTCCTGGTGCAACACGTCGACGAGGTGTTTGCCGCCGGCATGGCGCAGTGGCTGGCCAGCGAATCGCACATGCCTGTGCGTCTGGCTCAGGAAGGCGAGCTGCTGCAACCGGGCGAAGTGCTGCTGGCCGGCACCAACAACCACCTGTACCTGACCGCCGAAGGGCGGCTGGTCTACCGCCGCGAACCGGCCGATCAGGTTTACCGTCCGTCTATCGATGTATTCTTCAACAGCGTGGCCAGCCACTGGCGCGGCGACGCCATCGGCGTGCTGCTGACCGGAATGGGCCGCGACGGCGCACGCGGGCTCAAGCAGATGCGTGAGCGCGGTTTTCACACCATCGCCCAGGATCAGGCCAGCAGCGCGGTCTATGGTATGCCTAAGGCCGCGGCAGCCCTGGATGCTGCCGTGGAGATTCTGCCGCTGGACAAGATTGCCCCGCGCCTGATCCAGCGCTTGAGTTGATGCACCCACCGCTAGCACTTTGCCGGCACCAGATGAAGTAAATGATGGAGTACTGCCATGCCACGGCCTAATGAGCATCCCCCGCTTCCTCAAGGGCTACCTGATAACTCGATGATGGTGCTGCTGGTCGATGACCAGGCCATGATCGGCGAGGCCGTGCGCCGGGCACTCAGCGAGGAAAGCGACATCGACTTTCATTTCTGCTCGGACCCGCACCAGGCCCTGAATGTGGCTCAACAGATCAAGCCCACGGTGATCCTGCAGGACCTGATCATGCCCGGTATCGATGGCCTCGACCTGCTCGGCCAGTACCGCAGCGCCCCGGGGCTGCGCGATGTGCCGGTCATCGTGCTGTCGACCAAGGAAGACCCCAAGATCAAGAGCGCCGCCTTCACCGCCGGGGCCAACGACTACCTGGTGAAATTGCCGGATGTGATCGAACTGCTGGCGCGTATCCGCTACCACTCGCGCTCCTACCTCACCCTGCAACAGCGTGATGAGGCCTACCGTGCCCTGCGCGAAAGTCAGCAGCAACTGCTCGACACCAACCTGGTTCTGCAACGGCTGATCAAATCCGACGGCCTCACCGGCCTGGCTAACCGCCGCTACCTGGACGAGTACATCGAAGTCGAGTGGCACCGTGCCCAGCGCGACAACAGTGAACTGTCACTGCTGATGATCGATGTCGATTACTTCAAAGCGTTTAACGACCGGTATGGGCATGTCGCCGGCGATGACGTATTGCGCCAGGTGGGCGAGGCGCTGCGCGCCAGCTGCAACCGCGCCGCCGATCTTGCCGCCCGCTATGGTGGCGAGGAATTTGCTGTGGTCATGCCGGGCACCGCCTCTGGTGGCGCGCGCCTGCAAGCCGAAAAAGTCCGGCGCGCCATTGAGGCGCTGGGCATCCCCCATGAACTGCCCAAGCCCGGTTCGCCGATCAGCGTGAGTATCGGCATCGCCACCCTCAGGCCGAGTGAGGGCAACGACCCCATGAGCCTGATCATCAAGGCTGACGAGGGCCTTTACCTGGCCAAGCACAGTGGTCGCAACCAGGTGGCGATGGCCTCGGACAACAGCTGAGCCCCCACGACAGATAGCGCACTGCCGCGAAACGGGACCTTGGTCGTACTTGGCCAGTCCGTGCGCGCGGCCTTACCTTGCCTCTCCAGCCAAACGAATAAAGTCCCATGTCAGTGCCTGATCTTCTGCTTCTGCTTGCCGCCGGTTTTGCTGCCGGCGGGATGAATGCCCTCGCCGGTGGCGGCACCTTCTTCTCCTTCCCGGCGTTACTCGCGGCGGGTCTGCCGCCGGTGACCGCCAATGCCACCAATGCCGTGGCGCTGTGGCCGGCCAGCCTGGCGGGAGCCTGGGCGGCGCGGGATTCGCTGCGACCGCTGGGGCGTTATCTGCTGCCGTTGCTGGCCGCCGGGCTGGCCGGCGGTTTGCTCGGTGGGCTGTTGCTGCTGGTTGGTGGCGATGCGGTGTTTGCCACACTGATTCCCTGGCTACTGCTGGCGGCCACCGCGCTGTTTGCCGCCAGCCCCTGGCTCAGTCGCTGGCTGGCCGCGCGCCGCGCCGAAGCCGCACAACCGCCCCACAGCCCGTTGTCGCTGGGTGCGCATATTGGTGTGTCGATCTATGGTGGCTACTTCGGTGCCGGCATGGGCATCCTGCAACTGGCGGCATTCTCCATCGAAGGCCACCCGCTGGCCCGCGCCAATGCCCTGAAAAACCTGATTTCGGCGGTGATCTACAGCGTCGCCACCGCGACTTTTATCATCGCCGGGCGGGTCAGCTGGTATGAGCTGGTGATTCTGCTGGTGGGCGCCACCGTAGGCGGCTATGTCGGCGGTGCGCTGGGCCAGCGTCTGCCGGCCACGTTCCTGCGCCTGCTGGTGATCAGCGTGGGCAGCGGTATGACGCTGTATTACTTCTGGGCGACCTATTTCGCCCAGTAACACTCAATTTTTACCGCGTTTGCGAAACTCCACCGGGGTTTCGCCGACCCAACGCTTGAAGGCGCGGTAGAAGGTGCTCGGCTCGGAGAAGCCAGTGCGTTCGACAATCACCTCAATGCGCTCGTCGGTGTTGAGCAGCAGGTCCTTGGCCAGGCGACAGCGGTAGTCAGTCACCAGGTCATTGAAGCGCACGCCGGCCATGGCCAGTCGCTCGCGCAGCCGTCGCGCTGGCATGTTCAAGCGTGCCGCCACCTGCTCCAGGGTGGCACCGCTGTCCACCAGCAACTCGCCAATCAACTCACGCACCTTGCGCACCAGATCCAGCCGCTCGACCTCGGCCAGCTGCCTACGCGCCAATGACTCGTGCATGCGCAGCAGCTCTGGCGCGGCATGCCGCGAGGTCTTGTCCAGCACTGCGGCATTGAACACCAGGGCGTAACGCTCGCCACTCAGTTGCGCCGGACAGCCGTAGACCTGCTGGTAACGCTCGGTCGGCGCGCCGTCGGCATGCATGAATTGCACTTCATAGGGGGTGAAATCGCCTTCGGTCAGCGCATCGAACAAGCGGATTACCGCGCCGGCGAGCATTTCAGGGAAATGCCGTGGCGTGCCGGGAATCAACCCGAGCACCAGCACCGCGCGCTCACCGTGCACCTCAAGATTGGCATTCAGGGTGTCGGAAAGCAGGCGTACATAGCGCAGGGCATGGCGCAGGCCTTCGCCGAAGGTTTCGCTGGAAAGAAACAGGTATTCCAGCAGCAGGCCGTGAAACGCCGGCAGGTGCTGAGCCAGGTAGAGGCCGACATGCTCTTCGCCGCATTCGTCGATGGCGGCCTTCCAGAACAGCGCCTGGGCGGCATGCGGAAAGCGCCCGGCAGGCAGACCACCCGGCGGCAGGCCAACCCGCGCCAGCACTCGATCAGGGTCGGTACCGCTGGCACGCAAGGCATCGATCACTGGACGCATTAGCGCCACGTCGTCAGTCAGGTCACGCATTTTTCAGGAATTCTTATTGTTCGCGAGGCGCGGCCATCTTAGGCAGCTTTAGGCTCTGCGCTCAAGGCGTGAATGCGGGCAATTGACTGGCCCGCCACATAACCAGGCAGCACGGCCAATGCAGGTACAAGCGCACCATCTAAGCTGCTGCCACCATTCTGAGGAGTGACCCCATGGCCATCGACTGGCTCGATCTACCCGCCCCGCCTGCCTTACCCGCCCTGTTTCAGCGTGCCGCTCTGCGCCGCCGCGTGACCGGCCGCAGCCTGCCCGAGCTGGGCGTGCGTTGCCAGGTCACGGTCGACCCAAAACACCTGGCGCGCTACCGGCAGATTTGCGGCGTTGCCGATGATCACCTGCTGCCCGCTGCCTATCCGCACATCCTGGCCTTTGCCCTGCAGATGCAGTTGCTCACCGACAAGCGTTTCCCCTTCCCGCTGCTTGGCCTGGTGCACCTGGAAAACCACATTCGCGTGCTACGCCCACTCGGCGGCCTCGGGCCGTTTACCGTCAGCGTGCAGGTGCAGGACCTGCAACCCCATGACAAGGGCGTGACCTTTAGCCTGATCACCCAACTGCACGACCAGCTCGGCCTGCTCTGGGAAGGCGACAGCCGCATCCTCTGCCGCGCCCTGCGCCTGGACGGCAAGCCAGCCGAACGCGCAGCCGAAACCGTGCTGACGCAAACCACCCTGGCGCACTGGCGCGCCCCTGCCGATATCGGCCGTCGCTATGCGCGCATCGCCGGCGACTACAACCCAATTCATATGTTTGCCGCCACGGCCAAGCTGTTCGGCTTCCCCCGCGCCATCGCCCATGGCCTGTGGAACAAGGGCCGCGCCCTGGCCGAACTGGGCCCGCGCCTGCCTGCTGCCGGCTATGCCGTGAGCGTGCGCTTCCAGAAGCCGGTGCTGCTGCCGGCAGAAGTGCGCCTACTGACCAGCGAGCCCGGCAGCCATGGCCAGTTCAGCCTGCTCGGTCAGGATGAACTGATCCATATGAGCGGCAGTTGGCAGCCGCTGGACTAGACGCGCGGCAAGGCTTGGCGTTTTTCCGGGGGCGGATTATCGTGTGCCTTCCTGCGCCTGCGCGGTCATGGTTGACCCGTCCGGCAACTCCAATGGATCAGAGAGCCTCAGCATGAAAAACACCGCCGTACTTGCCACGTCCTTCGTCCTCGCTTGCACTGCGTTGCAGGCCCATGCCCTGGACGCGTCCGGGCAGCGCTATGTCAATCAGCTGGTACAGGGCGGTCCGGTATCGATTCGCGAAGCCGCGCAGAGCATCTATCACAGCGGTTACCGGGACCAGGAAACCCTCGACGTGGCCGCCGAAGTGCTGCTGCAGAAGTACCGCAGCGCCACCGACAACACCACCTCCGACGCCCTGGCCTGGGTCTGCAAGGCCCTGGCCAGCTCGGGCAACGGCCGCTACAAGCCAGTGCTGGCCGAAGTGGTGGCCAACTCCAATAACCGCAAGCTCGACCGCCACTGCGAAAAGGCCGGCAACAGTCTCAGCGCCGGCGGCGCGCCCTACACTGCCGGCAGCGTCAACCTGGACGCCTACCGCGCCGGCCAGGGCCAGCCTGCCGCCAGCAGCACACAGGCGCTTGCGCCCGCTGCCGCACCGGCAGCCGTGGCCCAGGGCAGCGGCTCGTTCAGCGATGTGCGCACCGGCATGAGCATGGATGAAGTCAATGCACTGCTCGGCGCGCCGACCGCTACCTTCTCGCACCAGACCGGCAAGGCCTGGATCCCGTTCAACTTCAAAGGCAAGGACGTCGCCCGCGTGGTGTCGTTGTACAAAGGCAAGGGCCGCATCACCTTCTCCCAGGAAAGCGTCTATGCCAACGTCTGGCGCGTGCTGGAAGTAACTAACAACCCCAACGAAAGCGGCTACCCATAACCTGCGGCATCGGTTTGCCGGCTTGAAGACCGGCCGGCAAACCCCGAAGCTATGCTCCTCTTTGCTGGAGCGCCTGATGAACCTCGCCGAACTGACCACCCGCATGCACGCCATTCGTGACCACAACGATTGGCGGCCCTTCCACAGCCCGAAGAACCTGGCCATGGCGGCCAGCGTGGAAATGGCAGAGCTGGTGGAAATCTTCCAGTGGCTGACCGAAGCACAATCCCGCGAACTGCCTGCTGAACAACTGGCCCACGCGGGTCAGGAAATCGGCGATATCGTCCTCTATCTGATACTGCTGTGCGGCGAACTGGGCCTGGATATGGAACAGGTGGTGCGCGCCAAGCTGGCCGACAACGAACGGCGCTTTCTCGGGAGCACAGCCCATGAGTGATCGGCACTTCGACGAGCTGGCCACGCGCTTTGCCGAGAAGATCTATGGCGGCGCCAAGGGCGCGATTCGCCTTGCCGTGCTTCAGGCCGACCTGGCCGAAGCCCTGCCCGAACGCCCATTGCGGGTGCTGGATATTGGCGCAGGCCTTGGCCATATGTCGCTATGGCTGGCCGATCGCGGCCACCAGGTAACCCTGACCGAACCCGCCGAACCCATGCTCAATGGCGCCCGCGAGCGCTTTGCCGCCGCCGGCCAGCAGGCCACGTTTATCCAGGCGCCCTGGCAGGGCCTGCTCGGCCAGCTCAATCAACCCTATGACCTGGTGATCTGCCACGCGGTGCTGGAATGGCTGGCAGAGCCGCACAGCATCCTGCCGGTGCTGCACCAGCTATGCGCGCCCGGAGGCTGGCTGTCGCTGGCGTTCTACAACAAGGACGCGCTGATCTATCGCAACCTGCTCAAGGGCCACTTCCGCAAACTGCGCAAGGCCGAGTTCGCCGGGGAAAAGCAGAGCCTGACGCCGCAAATGCCGCTTGATCCGCGCGAGCTGGCGGCGCAACTTGAGGGCACTTGGCAGGTCGAAAGCCAGAGTGGCGTGCGGGTGTTTCACGACTATATGCCACAGCCCTTCCAGGCCAAGGCCGAGCTGCTCGACCTGCTGGAAATGGAGCTGGCCTACCGCCGCCATCCCAGCTTTGCCGGGCTGGGCCGTTATCTACACTGGATCTGCCGGCCACGCTGATTGACCTCTCACAGGAGGCTGAACATTCAATGAAACGACTGGGCGCATTACTGCTACTGGCCACCCTCGCGGCCTGTCAGAGCCAGAACCCCTATATTGCTGACAGCAAGCCTATGCCGCCGGCCCCCGCTCACTCGCCCCAACAACTGGACCGCAGTGCCTACCCCGCCACGCCACGCGACTATGCGCGCTACCGCACCTGGAGCTGGCAGCAGTTACCGGCTGGCAGCGCCTGGGCCAGTTCCGAGCAGGTGCAGGAAGCCCTGAGCAATGCCCTCGACCAGCGCGGCCTGCGCCCGCATCGCGTCGGCAAAACCAGCGACCTCAAGGTCAGCGCTGAGCTGCGTCTGGAGCAGCGCCTGCGCCAGGTCACGGAACAGTACGGCAGCCATTACGGCCATAGTCGCTATGGCGATAACTACGGCATGTGGGGCAGCGCGCCGCTGGTGCGCAGCTATACCGAAGACGTCATGGTGGTGCGCATTGAACTGTTTGATGGCCAAAGCGGTCAGCCGGTGTGGAACGGTCATGCCGAAACGCGCAACAGCGGCAGCCAGGGTGAACGCGCCGCCGCACTGCGCAACGCCGTACAACAAGCCCTGGCGGCGTACCCGCCAAGCTGATTGCCGAACCCGAGGAGAGCACCCATGCGTGCATCGCTGCTGTTACTGCCCCTGCTATTGATCCTCAGTGCCTGCCAGAACACGCAGCTGCAGCGCGACTTCGACCTTAACCGGGATTTTGCCGCCTACCGCAGCTGGAGCTGGCAGGAACCGGCGGTGCAATACAAACCCGATGACCCGCGCCTGAAAAGCGACCTGACAGACCAGCGCATCCGCACGGCGGTCAGCCAACAGCTCGACCAGCGTGGCCTGCGCCCGGCAGCCGCAAACACGCCAGGTGACCTCAAGGTGCAGGTGTGGATGATCGTCGACAACCGCCAGCAGCAGGTCAGCACCCAGCTCGGCGGCGCCTGGGGTGATCCCTGGAGTGGCGGTTTCTGGGGCGGCCCGAGTTACGTGGAAACCCGCACCCTGGACTATCAGGTCGGCACCCTGCAGATCGACCTGTTCGATAGTAAAGACGGCAAACTGGTCTGGCGCGGCAGCACCGAACAGGTGCTGCGCAACCCACAGCCCAGCCCGAGCGAGCGCGAAGCCGCGATTCGCCGCAGCGTGACGGAAGTGTTAAGCCAGTACCCGCCTCGATAAACCACCGCTACGCGCGCCCACTGACCGCCAAGGATGCTGCATGAGCCCAACCCCACGCCTCAGCCACCGCCCCGCTGCGGCGGCTGATCTGGCCGAGATTGTCGACTTTCCACAGAACGCCGATGAGCTGTTCTTCTGCTACCCCAAGGCCGACTGGCCGCTGAGTGTCGGTCAATTGGCCGCCGCCATTGCCGAACGCCGCGACAGCACCGTGGTGCTGTTCGATGGCCGAGTGGCCGGCTTTGCCAACCTCTACCAGTGGCACTACGACGAGCACTGCGCGCTGGGCAACCTGATGGTCGCCCCCTGGGCCCGCGGTCAAGGCGTGGCGCATTACCTGGTGGCAGTGATGGAGCAGTTGGCACGCGAGCACTACCACGCCAAACGCATGCTGGTGTCGTGCTTCAACGCCAACAGCGCCGGCCTGCTGCTCTACCCCAAGCTCGGCTATGCCCTCAGTGACGTGGTCGAGCGGCGCGACCCCAAGGGCCAGCGCGTCGCGCTGATCCAGTTCAGCAAACCCCTGTAGGCAGACTTACAGATCCCAGTCCGGCCGATCCGCCAATCGCTGGATCAGAAAATCCAGCAGTACCCGTAGCCCCGGCGGCATCTGCCGGCGCGTGCCGTACAGGGCGTGGATGCCCAGTTGCTGTGGCTCGTAGTCAGGCAGCAACTGCACCAGCGTCCCGGAGCGCAAATGCGCGCCGACCGAATAACGCGGCTGCAAACTGATGCCGATATCGGCCAGCATGGCCTCCAGCAGCACCATGGATTCATTCGCGCTGAGGTTGCCGCTGACCGCCACGGCGTGCGGCTCACCCGCGCGGGAAAACTCCCAGATGCTACGGCCGAAATAGGCGTAACTCAGGCAATTGTGCTGGGCCAACTCCTCGGGCCGCTGCGGCGTGCCATGCCTGGCCAGGTACGCGGGGGTGGCACACACCACCGAACGGCACACCGCCAGTTGGCGGGCGATCAGGTTGGGGTCGAGCTGATTGGTGATGCGCAGGGCCAGGTCGATACGCGCTTCCACCAGGTTGACCGCCTGACTGCCCACCAGCAGGTCAATGCTGACCTGCTGATACAGGCGGGTGAAGTCATCCAGCGCGTGCACCAACCAGGCTTGGGCCAGCGATTGGCTACAGGCAATACGCAGGGTGCCGCGCGGCGCGGCCTCGTCCGTACGGCTGACGCTCTGCATGGCCTCCGCCATGGCCAGCATTTCACGGCATTGGCCGAGCAACTGCTCGCCGGCACCGGTCAGGCTCAGCTTGCGCGTGGTGCGGTGCAGCAGGCGCGCGCCCACCCAGGTTTCCAGCTCGCCGAGGTAACGCGACACCATCGCCCGCGACATCTCCAGCGCATCGGCGGCGGCGGTCTGGCTGCCGCGCTCCACCACTTCGACAAAAACCCGCGTAGCCGTCAGTCGATCCATAATTAGCCCATTTAGCGCAACAAATATGCGTAAATTATGGGGCTTTTTGATCGATTTAAAGCAACTAATATGGACTCATTCACTCAACAGGAGCTCCCCATGTCGATCATCACTCACCTGCGCGCCCTGCTCGCCAGCGCCAGCCTGCTGACCCTGGCCACCACCGCCCTCGCCCAACCGCTGACCCTGGACGTCTACAACCCAGGCGACAAGGCCATCTTCCCGGTGACTTCAACGCTGATCAGCGGCGAACGCGAGGCCATTCTCGTCGATGCGCAGTTCTCCAACCGCGAAGCGCAGGAGCTGATCGAGCGCATCCAGGCCAGCGGCAAGACCCTGACCACCATCTTTATCAGCCACGGTGACCCGGATTTCTACTTCGGCCTGGGCACCCTGACCCGCGCCTTCCCCCAGGCCAAGGTCCTGGCCACGCCGCAGACCATCGCCTATATCGAGAAAAGTCGCGAGCCGAAGCTGGCCTACTGGGGCCCGATCCTCAAGGACAGCGCCCCAGCCCGTACCGTGGTGCCGCAAGCGCTGCAAGGCGACCACCTGAGCCTGGAAGGCCAGCGCATCGAGCTGATCGGCCATGATCCCAAGCACACCAGCCTGTGGATTCCGAGCATCAAGGCCGTGGTCGGCGGCGTGCTGACCTACGCCAACATCCATCCCTGGATTGCCGATGCACAAACCGCAAAGGCGCGTAAATCCTGGCTGAAATCCCTGGATGAGCTGCAAGCGCTGCAACCGAAAACCCTGGTACCGGGGCACTTTATGGGCCAACCGACGCTGAACCTGGATGACCTGCGCTTTACCCGCAACTACCTCAATGACCTGGAGGCAGCGCTGCCCAGGGCCCAGAACAGCCAGGCGCTGATCGAGACCATGAAAGCCAAGTACCCGCAGCTGCTTGATGCCAGCAGCCTGGAACTGAGCGCCAAGGTGCTCAAGGGTGAAATGCAGTGGCCGTAAGCCGCCATATCCTGATCACCGGCGCCTCACGCGGCATCGGCCTGGGTCTGACCCAGGCCTTTGTGCAGGCGGGCTGGCAGGTGCACGCCGTGATCCGCAACCTGGCGGGTAGCCACGAACTGCAAGCGCTGGCCACGCAACATGGCCAGCGCTTGCAGCTGATCGAATGCGACCTGGAGCAGCGTGAGGCAGGCCAGTTGATTGACCGCGCCCTCGGCGACCAACCGCTGACCTGCGCCCTGTTCAATGCCGGCGTCTATGGCCCCGCGCACCAGGACCCGCGCCAGGCCAATAGTGCGGAGATCGGCCAGCTATTCCTCGCCAATGCGGTCGCGCCGATCAGCCTGGCGCAACAGCTGGCTGGGCGCATCGAAACCGGCGGCGTGATGGCCTTTATCAGCTCGCAGATGGCCAGTTTGCAGCTCAACCGTGCCCTCGACATGCCGCTGTACGGTGCCAGTAAAGCCGCGCTGAACAGCCTGCTACTGAGCTGGAGCAGCCACTATGCCGAGCTGCCCTGGAGCCTGCTGGCTCTGCATCCGGGATGGGTACGCACGGCCATGGGCGGCGCCGATGCCCCCTTGAGCGTGGCGGACAGTGCCGCGGGTCTGTGTCAGGTGATCACCGCAGAGTTGGGCCGCCAACGCTGCATCTTCCTCGATTACCAGGGCCAGACCTTGCCCTGGTGAGGCTGACGGCGCGCGGTGCATTTGCGGCATAATCGCCCGCCCTGCCCGCCTGGAGATATGCCCATGCCTGCCCCGATCTGGTGGTTGATGGCCCTGCCTTTCGTTGCCGGCGCCTGCCTGCCGCTACAAGCCGGGATCAACGGTCAACTGGCCAAGCAGGTGTCCAGCGTGCTGGCCGCCGCACTGGTGTCCTTTGCCGTCGGCACTCTGGCGCTGCTGATTCTGGTGCTGGCGCAGCGCGAGTTCCCCAGCCTCGGTGCACTGAAAGGCCTGACTTGGTGGCACTGGAGCGGCGGCCTGCTGGGGGTGATGTTTATCGCCACCGCCGCCTTTGCCGGCCCGCGCGTCGGTGCTCTGCTGTTTATGGTGCTGGTGATCGCCGGGCAGCTGAGCATGGCCCTGACCCTGGATCACTTCGGCTGGGCCGGCTTTCGTGAAGCACCGATCACCGCAGGCAAAGTCGGCGGCCTGCTGCTGATCGTTGCCGGTATCTGGCTGATCCGCCGCAGCTAGCCACCCGGCGCCGCGCGCCGTAGGCGCAGACCTGCTGTGCTAGAGTGCGCGGCGTTTTTTTGTTTGACGATGACTCCAGCCCGGTACTTCGCTGGACTACGCCGAAGCTCGATACAGCAGGTTTATCAATAACTTAGGCGCGTCCATCATATGCCGGTGCTTTCTGAAACTTGACCCGGTTTCCCCTCGCGCCGCTCCTATGTGGCTCTTGGAACCGGGTCGTTCCAAGGAGTCATCATGGCAAAGATCAAGCTCACCAAGACCGCCGTAGAGGCGGCGCAACCCCAGGCCAAGGACGTCGAACTGCGGGATACCGTAGTGCCCGGCTTCCTGTGCAAGATTACCCCAGCGGGCCGCAAGGTGTTCATGCTCCAGTACCGCACGAACGCCGGTCAGCCCCGCAAGCCCTCGCTGGGGCTGTACGGGGAACTGACCGTGGAGCAGGCGCGCGTCATGGCGCAGGACTGGCTGGCCGAGGTTCGCCGGGGTGGCGACCCCGGCGGCGCCAAGGCCGAGGCGCGCAAGGCGCCCACGATGGAGGCGCTGTGCAAAAAGTTCATGGAGGACTACTCCAAGAAGCGCAACAAGCCCACCACGCAGCGCGGCTACCAGGCCGTCATTGACCGCTGCATCGTTCCGGTGCTGGGGCGCAAGAAAGTGCAGGACGTGAAGCGGCCCGACATTGCCGCGTTGATGGAAAAGTTCGCCTACAAGCCGGCCGAGGCGAACAACGCCTTTGGCGTGCTGCGCAAGATGTTCAACCTGGCCGAAGTGTGGGGCTACCGCCCGGACGGCACGAACCCGTGCCGCCACGTTCCGATGTTCCCGCCCGGCGAGGAAACCCGGCTCATCGTTGACGACGAGCTGGCGCTGATCTTTCGCCAACTGGAGAAGCTGGAGGCCGAAGGGCTGGAGAACTACGTCATCCCGCTGGCGATCCGCCTGCAATTCGAGTTCGCTGGCCGCCGTTCTGAAATCTGCACGCTCGAATGGAGCTGGATCGACCTGGAAAATCGCCGCGTCGTGTGGCCCGACAGCAAGACCGGCGGCCTTTCCAAGCCCATGAGCGCGGAAGCCCATCGGCTGCTTTCGACGGCCCCGCGCCGGGAGGGTTGCCCGTATGTCCTGCCGTCTCCCAACGACCCGGCCCGGCACCTGACCTTCGGCGAGCACTATGGCGGCTGGTGCCGGGTACTCAAGGCCGCTGGCGTCCCGCATGTCGGCACGCACGGCATCCGCCACCGCTCCACGACCGACATTGCCAATTCGGGCGTACCGACCAAGGTAGGCATGAAGCTGACGGGCCACAAGACCGTGGCGATGTTCATGCACTACGTCCACACCGAGGACAAGCCGGTGCGCGATGCGGCCGAGCTGGTGGCCAGCCGACGCCAGGCCATCACTGGCGCACGGCAGGCCGAAGGAGTGGCGGCATGAACCAGCGCAAGGCATCCGTAGCGTCACCCGCAGCGCCTTCGGCGCTGCTGGGCGACATTCGGGCACTGATCGAGGCGGCGCGGCAACGCGCCGCCTCGGCGGTGAATAGCGAGTTGACGATGCTCTATTGGCGCATCGGCCAGCGCATCCACACGCAGGTCTTGGAGGGCCGGCGAGCCGACTACGGCGAGGAAGTGGTGTTGACCCTGGCGGCGCAGTTGGTCAAGGAGTACGGCGGCAGTTTCGCGGTCAAGAACCTGCGCCGCATGGTGCAGTTCGCCGCCGCCTACCCGGACGAGCGAATTGTCGTATCACTGATACGACAATTGAGCTGGACGCATTTCATCGCCCTGATCCCGCTGAAAGACCCGCTCCAGCGGGACTACTACGCGCAGATGGCGAGCGCCGAACGCTGGAGCGTGCGAACGCTGCGCGAGCGCATCGACTCGATGCTGTACGAGCGCACGGCGCTGTCGCAGAAGCCAGGGGAGATGATCGCGCAGGAGCTGGCGACGATGCGCGATGCGCAGCGCATGTCGCCCGCGCTGGTCATGCGCGACCCGTACATTCTCGACTTCCTGGGGCTGCGTGACACTTGGCAGGAAAGCGACCTCGAAGCCGCGATCATTCGTGAAATGGAGTCATTCCTGCTGGAGCTGGGCGCAGGTTTCAGCTTCGTGGCCCGGCAGAAGCGCATCCCGATTGACGACGAGGATTTCCACCTCGACCTGCTTTTCTACAACCGCAAGCTGCGGCGGCTGGTGGCGGTGGAGTTGAAGGTCGGCGAGTTCAAGGCGGCCTACAAGGGCCAGATGGAGCTTTACCTTCGCTGGCTCGACAAGCACGAACGGGAGCCGGAGGAAGCCTCGCCGCTGGGCATCATCCTTTGCACCGGCAAGAAGCGCGAGCAGATCGAGTTGCTGGAGCTGGACAAGTCGGGCATCCACGTCGCCGAGTACCTGACCGCCTTGCCGCCAAGGGGTGTGCTGGTGGAGCGGTTGCAACAGGCAACGCAGCGGGCACAGTTGCAGATCGAGCAGCGCAAGACCGATAGCGGGTAGTCCTGTTCCCAGCAGTCGGGCGTCCCGGCGTTCCGCCGTCGCGCTGTCGTGCTGCGCATCGAGCCTCGCTGCGCGAGTCTCGCCCCATGCGGGCTTCCATCACTGACGCCTCCGGCCCTGGCGGGCCTGCGCGCTCCGCTTGCCCCAACAGCCGAGGGTGTGCAGTGGGCGGGGTGTAGGCGGTCTTGCTGTTCCCTTCACCGTATCACGGCGTTCTCGCCGTCAAGGGCGGCGCGCGCCATGCGCGCTTGCGTCCTGGCGGCCGTCTGCGACCCCTGACTGCTTGCGCTGCGCCGTGCTGGCGACGGTTCCGGGCAATTCCGCCCGAGCAACCGGAGCACGATCATGTCGCAACTGTCCTTTTCCTCGTTCGATTCCTCGCTGATGGTGCGTGACACGCAGGGCCGCTACCTGCTGGCGACTGCCGAGCAGATTCTGGACGCCGCGCGCCAGGCCATCGAGCGCAAGATGCAGCGCGGTACGTCGTTCACATCGCCGGCGGCAGTCAAGGAATACCTGTGCGCCAAGCTGGCCGGCTTCGAGCATGAAGTCTTCGCGGTGCTGTTCCTCGATACACACCATCGGTTGATCGAATACGCCGAGATGTTCCGCGGCACCATCGACGGCGCATCGGTGTATCCGCGCGAGCTGGTCAAGGAAGCGCTGCGGCACAACGCGGCGGCGGTCATCATTTCGCACAACCACCCGAGCGGCAATCCCGAGCCGTCGCAGGCCGACAAGGTACTGACGCAGCGGCTCAATGAGGCGCTGAGGCTGGTGGACGTGCGCGTGCTGGATCACGTCATCGTCGCGGGCAACAGCACGGCATCCTTCGCCGAACGCGGCCTGATTTGACCTTGGGGGCTTCGGCCCCTTTTTGCTGCGCCTGGTGGCGCAACTCCGGCCCTCGCGGGCCTGCGCGTGCTGCGCACTTGCCGAAAGCCGGGGTGCGTGGAGGTGTGAGGGAGGCGGTCTTGCTGTTCCCTTCATCGTGCCACGGCGTTCTCGCCGTCAAGGGCTGCGCGCCGATGGCGCTTGCGTCCTGGCGGCCGTCGTTGACCCCTGACTGCTTGCGCTGCGCCGTGCCCCGGAAGGGTCGGGCAATTCCGCCCGGCAACCTTTCAGGAGTTCACCATGAACAACCTACTCATCACTACCGAGCAGCGCATCGTGCTGCTGGCCAACGGCCGCGCATCGCTGGAGAACCCGGACTTCGATCCGGCTCCAGTGGTCAAGCTGTTCACGCCGGACGGCGGCGCGACTTGGCTGCTGACCGAGATTGATCCAGACGACCACGACCACGCCTTTGGTCTTTGCGACCTGGGCCTGGGGGAGCCGGAAATCGGCTGGGTCAGCTTGGACGAGCTGGCGAGCGTGCGCGGCGGGCTGGGCCTGCCGATCGAGCGCGACCTGTCTTTCCGGGCAGAGAAGCGTCTAAGCGGCTATGCGCGTGATGCGCGGCTGGCCGGGCGAATCGTCGTCTGACTTCGCCCTTGGAGCGCCGCAAGGCGCTCCTTGCGCTTTTTCGACCATCACAGGAGATCAATGCCATGAGCAGCCATCACGACTACATCATCGAAATCACCGCCCAGCATGATGCGCTCAAGCCGTTCGCGCCGGAGAACGGCCAGCCGCTGCGCTTCAAGATCGGTGACGCGGTGATCTACACCAACGAATACGGCGTGCAGTTCCGTAGCTGCATCAACGGGTTCTACCGCCCGACCGAGCCTTCGGGGCTGTATGCGCGCGGTATGCGCTACTACCTCGATTCGTCAGCGCCGTGGATGCCGGTTGCGCAATCCAGCCTGCGCCCTGACGACTCGGCCTGATGCCTTCGCGCCCCTTCCGGGGCGCTGCGCGCTGCGCTTGCCTCCAGGGGAAAGCCCTGCGGGCTATCCCCGCCGCGCGAGGCTTGGCACCCCTAAAGACCGCCGAACCGGCTGCGCCGGATCGGCCAGAAATCCGCAGCCACAGCAGAACCCGCTTCCCGATGTGTGGGGCGTAGTGCGCTTGGTGCTCATCGAACCTTGAAGGCTGGGCGTCCCCGGCCACCTGGGAGATGGCCGGTCGCGCTGTCGTGCGCGTAGCGCATCAAACCCCCTTCGGGGTTTCGCCCCTGTCGGGCTTCCATCGTTCCCTCGCTCCGCTCGGCTGACGCCTCCGGCCCGGCTTCCAGCTTCGGGCCTGCGCGCTTCGCTTGCCGTGCGGTCAGCGCAAGGGGAAGGCCGTTGCCATGTCCAGCCGTCTCCCCTGACTTCATCACCTTGTCCGCGACTGTAGCCCGCGCCCGTGTGCCGTCAAGGCGCGCAGGGCCGTGTCCTCGGCTGCGCCTGCGGGCCGCACCAACCCTGCGCTTGCCTCCTTGACGGCACACGTTCGCGCGCTCCTGACCGTCGCGGGCGATGAACTCAGGAAAGACGGTGGCAACAGGGCCAACCGGGTTCCTCTCGCCGACCGCACCAAACAGCCGAAAGGCTGGGCTCCGAATCTAGGAATCCGGTGTGCGGTGTGAACAGCAAACCCTTTTTTCTTTGTCAGGAGAAATGAAATGCAACTCGCATCCCGATTCGCTTCCCGTTCCCCCTCGCTGCGCAGCGACTACCCGCTGTCCGATGACCAGATTCACCGCGTAGCGCCGTCCATCTTCGCGGACGCGCCGCATGAAAGCCGTTCGCAGCGGTACGCCTACATCCCCACCGCTGCCGTGCTGACCGAGCTTCGCAAAGAGGGGTTTCAACCCTTCATGGTGACGCAAACCCGCGTGCGCGACGAAGGCAAGCGCGAGCACACCAAGCACATGATTCGCCTGCGCCACGCCAGCCAGATCAACGGCGCGGAGGCCAATGAAATCGTGCTGCTGAACTCGCACGATGGCACGAGCAGCTATCAGATGCTGGCCGGGATGTTCCGGTTCGTGTGCAGCAATGGCCTTGTGTGCGGCGACACCGTGGCCGATGTGCGCGTGCCCCACAAGGGCGACGTTTCCGGGCACGTCATCGAAGGCGCTTACGAAGTTTTGCGCGGCTTCGACCGGGTGAAGGATTCCCGCGATGCCATGCGCGCAATCACGCTGGACGAAGGCGAGGCCGAAGTGTTCGCCCGCGCCGCGCTGGCCCTCAAGTACGACCCCACCGACAACAAGCCCGCGCCCATCACCGAATCGCAAATCCTGATGCCGCGCCGGTTCGACGACCGCCGCCCGGACTTGTGGAGCGTGTTCAACCGCACGCAAGAAAACCTGACCAAAGGCGGATTGCATGGCCGCAGCGCCAACGGACGCCGCCAGCAAACCCGCCCGGTGCAGGGCATTGATTCCGATGTGCGCCTGAACCGCGCCCTCTGGATGCTGGCCGATGGCCTGCGCCAGTTGAAAGCCTGACCCCTTCCGATGTTTCACCCGCCGGAGGGGCGGTTTCCCCTCCATTCCCTTGTTTCACTTGATTGGAGAACCACCATGAACGCCATCACCTACACCGAAGCCCGCGCCGTCAACACCGCCGCCGCTGTCCCGCTGGAAGCCGCCGACCCGACCAAGAACCTGATTCTGGTTCCGCTGTCGCGGCTGGTGCTGCGCCCCACGGGCCGCAACGTGCGCAAGACCCCGCGCATGTCCATCCCCGAATTGGCCGCGAGCATCCAGCGCGTGGGCCTGCTGCAAAACCTGATCGTGATTGCATCCGCCGATGGCGAGCACTACGAAGTCGTGGCCGGTGGCCGCAGGCTGGCCGCGTTGAAGCTGCTGGCGAAGAAGCACCGCATCAGCAAGGAATGGGAGGTGCCTTGCCTGCTGGTGGCCGATGGCACCGCCCGCACGGCCAGCCTCACCGAGAACGTGCAGCGCGAAGCGATGCACCCGGCAGACCAGTTCGAGGCATTCGCCGCGCTGGTGGCCGAAGGCCGACCCATCGAGGACATTGCAGCGGATTTCAGCGTGTCCCCGCTGGTGGTGCAGCGCCGCTTGAATCTGGCGAACGTATCGCCCCGCCTGCTGGCCGACTACCGCGCCGAAGCCGTGAGCCTTGACCAGTTGATGGCCCTGGCCATCACCGACGACCACACCGCGCAGGAAGTCGCCTTCTACGATGCGCCAACATGGCAACGCCAGCCGTCCGCGCTGCGCGACCGCCTCACCGAAAGGGAAATCGACGCCTACCGGCATCCGCTGGTGCGCTTCGTCGGGCTGGACACCTACGAGGCCGCAGGCGGTGGCGTGCGCCGTGACCTGTTCGCCGAAGGTGACGCGGGCGTGTACCTGACCGATGCTGCGTTGCTGGACAGGCTGGCGCAAGACCGGCTGGCGGGCATCGCCGCCGAAGTGAAGGCCGAAGGCTGGGCATGGGTAGATGCCACGCCGGGCGTGACCCATGCCGACCTGCACGCCTTCCAGCGTGCGCCGAGGGAGCGGCGCGAACCGACCAAGCGCGAAGCGCAGCGCATCGAAAAGCTGCAAGCCAAGATGCAGGAACTGGCCGCAGCCGTGGATGACGCGCTGGACGTCGACGACGAGGAAAAGGCCGATGCCTTGCAGGAAGAAGGCGAAGCCGTGGGCGAGCAGTTGCAGGCGCTGGAAGATGGCTTGCAGGACTACAGCCCGACCGTGAAGGCCGCAGCCGGTGCCATCGTCACCATCGACCGCAACGGGCAGGCCGTCATCCATTGCGGCCTGCTGCGCGAGGCCGAGGCCAAGGCGCTGCGCACGCTGGAACGCCTGCGCCAAGGTTTCAGCGGCGAGGATGCCGTGAACGACGACGAAGGCGAAGACGGAGACAGCGAAGGGCAGCCCAAGACCGCCGCCATGTCCGACCGGCTGGCGCAACGGTTGAGCGCCCATCGCACCGCCGCGCTGCAAATCGAAGTGGCACGGCATCCGCAAGTGGCGCTGGCCGCGCTGGTGCATGGCATGGTGCAGACCGTTTTGCAGGAAAGCCACTACGGCCACGATCTGCCGCTGGGCGTGAGCCTGAAAGTGCAAGACCGGCTGGAAGGCATGGCCCCGGACTGGCCGGAATCGCCCGCCGCCGTGGCGCTGCGCGAACTGCAACAGGTGGCGGGCGAAGCCTTGCCCGAGGACAGCGCCGAACTGTTCGCCGCGCTGCTGGCGAAGTCGCAAGACGAACTGGTGCGGCTGCTGGCGGTATGCGTGGCCGTCACGGTGGACGTGGTGACACCCCGCACCACGCGGCAGCAGCCGGGCGAAGAACTGGCGCAGGCCGTGGGGCTGGACATGGCCGCGTGGTGGAAGCCATCCAATGAAGGTTATTTCCGGCATGTGCCGAAGGCCGCGATTCTGGAAGCCGTTGAGCAGTTCGCACCGTCGCACGTCACCCGGCTGGCGAAGTTGAAGAAGGCCGACATTGCCAGCGAAGCCGAGCGGCTGGCGGATGGAACCGGATGGATGCCCGCCATCTTCGCCACCGAAGGCACGCAGGAAGCCACGCAGGCAGAACCGCAGGCGCAGGATGACGCCCCGGAGGATGCCGAGGCACTGGCGGATGAACCCGCCGTGGCGCTGGCCGCTTGACCTGCGCCGATGGCAAGCGCCCCGGCCTTGAACCGGGGCGCTTCGCTTGAAGGAGAACGCCCCATGACCCACACCACCACCAGCCGCCTACGCATGGCGGCGATCTACGCCCCCGGCGCGGTACGCGCCCGCCGCTGGCACGGCGACGGCGACGTGCGCGGCTACCGCCCGCCCTCGGGCTGGTTAGCCCGTGCCGACCTGACCGACATTCACCCCATCACGGGCCGCGCCTTGCCGCGTGCCGTATGGTGGCTCATCGAGACGAAGAAATAACCCGAACAGCACCGCGCCCAGGCCGTTCCGTCCTGGGCGCGGTGAAATGCAAATCCGGGCGCGGCGGTGGCCGCGCCCGGTGTTCAAGGCCAACAGCCGAATCAGAACGCCGCCGCCTTCGCGCTCGCTCAGGCGGCGGCGTTGAAGGCATCGCTGTAGTGCGCGACGCCTTCCGGCACTGGCCCGTGCAGAGCCAGCGCCATGAAGTAGCCGGGCGGTACGCCCGGCAGTTGCAGACCCGCATGGGCCTCAAAACCAAAGCGCGCGTAATACGCGGGATCTCCCAGCAGCACGCAGCCTGCGGCCTGCATGGCTCGCAGTTCGGACAGCGCCTGTTCCATCAGGCGCGAACCGATGCCGTTTCCCTGCCTTGGCGGCAGGACGGAGATTGGCCCCAGGCCGTACCAGCCTTGGGCCTCTCGCCCGTGGTCATCGGTGATCGTCACCGGCGACAGCGCGACGTGGCCGACGACCTGGCCATGTTCTTCGGCCACGATGGAAAGCGTCAGTTCGCCGGCGGCTCGCAAGGCCCGCACGATGAATTGCTCGGTGTGGCTGGTATGTGGTGCATCGGCGAAGGCGGCCACCGTGACTGCCTCGATGGCGGCAACGTCGTCCGGGGTTTCGTGTCGGAGCTGGAGGGTCATGGACTGGTCTTGGTTTTCTTCCTGAGAGCATAGAACGGCCTGGGCGTGTCGGCGCGATGCGCCGCCGGGCTTTGCGGGCTTCGCCCCGTGCCGACTTCGCTGTCACGGCCATTCGGCTTCAATCCCTCACGTCTTCGCGCCTGCGGCGCTGCGCGCTGCGCTTGCCTCCAGGGGAAAGCCCTGCGGGCTATCCCCGCCGCGCGATGCTTGGCACCCCTTGATACCGCCGAACCGGCCTACGCCGGATCGGCCCGGCCAGCGCCCCACCGCGATGGGCGCGGCACTGGCGAACACGCTGGCGCTTGCTGCGGCAGGTTGTGCAAATGCAGGCCGTCCTCAACGCTGGCGGTTCGTACCCATCACGTCACGAAGGACGGTTCACGCCAGTTCACGGTATGCCTTTCCGGCATCGCTATGGAGCTTCCACGCCACGCCTCAAGACCGGCACCGCAAGGTGCGGCAGGGGCGTTCTCGCGTGTCGTCGGGGGGTTGACCTGGCCCGCGTCAGCGGGCGAGCCGGTGCAGCCTTCATGCGGGGATGCCGAGCCGGCCCCATCTCCTTTCGGAGCGGTTCGGCCCAAGGCGTCCTTGTCTCGTTGTGAATCCTGGCGGTGGCGCGGCTGCGCCTCGGGCTTCATGGCTGCAACCGTCCTTCGAAAACAATTTCCCCGCCGCTGCGCGGCTTCCTCGCGCAGCAAATTCTTTTCGCCTCCCGGCTCTCCACTGCGTTTCGACCGCAAGCGGTGCAGCCAGCCCGTCCCCCGCCGGCCGGATCACAACAAGGACGCGATGGGCGCGAACCTTGTTCAACCGAAAGGAAAACATCATGGCCAACATCGGCACCTTCACCGCAGAAAAAGACGGCTTCACCGGCACGCTTCGCACCCTGACGCTCAACGTCAAGGCCAAGCTGGTTCCCAACGACAAGGGGGACAACGAGAAAGCCCCTGACTTCCGCTTGCAGGCGGCCAGCCACGACATCGGCGCGGCGTGGAAGAAGACCAGCGAGGCCGGGCGGGAGTACATCTCCGTGACCCTCGACGATCCATCGTTCCCAGCCACGGTCTATGCCCGCCTGATCGAAAGCGAGGACGGCACGCACGACCTGATCTGGTCGCGCAGCAAGCCCCAGGCGGCGTGACCGCCGCCCGCAGCGCCCCGCCACACGGCGGGGCGCTGCGCTGTTTCTTCGCCCCAAACCTGGCAGCGGCAAGCAGCAATCCATAGCAGGTTGCGTTTCCATACGCGGAAGCTGCGTTGGTGCCGTCGGTCAGGGCATGGCGTGTCGGCGCGATGCGCCGCCGGGCTTTCGGGCTGCGCCCCGTGCCGTCGTTGTCGTCACGGCCATTCGGCTTCAATCCCTCACGCCTTCGCGCCTGCGGCGCTGCGCGCTTTGCTTGCCTCCAGGGGAAAGCCCTGCGGGCTATCCCCGCCGCGCTGCGCTTGGCACCCCTTGAGCGCCGCCGAACCGGCCTGCGCCGGATCGGCCGGGCCGGCGCCTACGGCTGGGCCGCTGCTGCTGCGAGCTGGCTTTCAGCCTCGCTCATCAGCACCGCCGTGCTGCATTCGAGCGCGCTGGCGATCTTGAAGATAAGCGCCAGCGTGGGCATGTGTTCGCCGCGCTCGACCTTGCCCATGTGCGAACGCTCGATGCCGGCCAGGTGTGCCAGCGATTCCTGCGCGATCCCTCGTTCCGTCCGTAGCGCGCGCACCGCCGCGCCGAAGGCTTGCGCCAGTTCGGCATCGAAGGTGGTGGCACCGGCCGGGCGGCCAGGTTGGACGGAGCGCTTCTGCATGGACAGAAGCGTCAAATCGCAGGACAATTAAAACCACGTTATCTTTAACTCATTGCCAAAAAATCGCTGTTCCGTGCTTTTACGGAAATCCGCATTTACGGATTTCCACAGAACCGGGGAATCGCATCCGTGTCTTTCCGGCTTCCTGCAATTGCGCTTCCGCGCTTGCGTTCTTCTACGGATGCGATGGCTTGTGCATCCGTGCTTCCACACGCATGCACGGTTCCGTGGGGGTTCTGCCCATGACCTTGCCGCTTGTCACCGCTGATGAACGCGCCCGGCTGCTGGCCCACGGCGCGGCGCTCGCCGCTGGTCAGCGCCTCGACCCGCTGCCGGTGGTGCGCCTGTTCACCCCTGACGCGCATGTGACCTGGCTGCTGGTGTCGCTCGACCCCGCCGATGGCGATACGGCCTATGGCCTGATCGACCTCGGCATCGGCATGCCCTCGCTGGGGACGGTCAGGCTGTCCGACCTGGCCGGCATCGTCGGGCCGCGCAAGCTGCCGTTGCAGCGGGATCGGTATTTCCAGGCGGTGCGCCCGCTGTCGGAGTACGTCCGGCTGGCGCAGGAGAACGACGCGATCACGGACTGATGAACGCCAGCGCGGCCCGGCCAGCCGGGGCGCACTGTGACTATTTCAGTCTTGGTCAAGACCGGGTAGGTCTGAATCGGCATTGATGCACCGAAGCGATGCCAGTCTGATGCAAACAGTCCTGATCTTTGGCGCGGGCTGCGGCACGGTATCCGGTGCCGCGCACCATTTCCGGGTGGCGCAGCCGTCGCATTCAGACGATTTCCCCAACACGCCGGAGCCAAACGGTCTTGACACCGACAGTTACAGCTTAACCGTTTTTGATGATGACCTGATGGCATTTCGATAGCTCCCGCATCGCGGAAATCGTGGCGACGCATCCCAAGCACAGGGAGCTTTCGCCATGACTGATCGCAGCGCCGACCACTGGTATCCGACAGCCGCCTATCTCTACGTCCTGCACCTCGATGGCCCCGCGCTGGCCTGGGAATACCTGCGCAGGAATCCCGACTACCGCCGCGACTGGCTGCGCCGTCGCCGCCGACCGGACGCGGCGCAGGCTTGGAGCCTGCGCCTGTTGGAAAACCCAGCCCTGGATGCGCGCGAAGCGCATCCGGCCTGGTTCCCTGACCACGATGCCGTGGTGCAGCTCTATCCCGACGCCGACCCGCCACCCGAAGCCCATGCCTTCGAGTTCTGGCGCGTTCCTGGCCGCAAGCAACTGATCCACGATGGCAAGCGCCTGGTGCTGGTGGCGCATTGGCCCGGCTGCTGCCTGCGGCTCGCGCTCGCGCCGGGCCTGGAGGACGGTGTGGCCTACCTCTACGCCACTCGTGCCTGCGCCACGCCCTGCACGCGCTATCGCACGCTCGCGGCGGAACTCGACGCCCTGGCTGCCGCCACGGTTGCCGCGCCTGCGGCGGCGGCCCGTTCGCGGCCCACGCCTGCCGCACTGCTGGAGCTGCACACCTTGCAGGCGCTCGACGCGACCCTGGCGGGCGCGTCCTTGCGCGAAGTGGCCGAAGGGCTGTTCGGCGCCGATACCGTCGCGGGCGACTGGCACAAGGACGGCGCCTTGCGCGCCCGCGTGCGTCGGCTGGTGCGCCGTGGCGATGCGCTGATGCGCGGCGGCTATCGCCGCCTGGCACAGCTTCCGCCACTGCCGTTGCAGTAGGGGGGACGTTTCGCAGCCCCTGCAATTCGTCCCTTAGCAAGAAGCCTCGCTTTCTTGAAAGTGCCTTCATCCGGCTGCGTGGTGTGGCCGGGCTTGATGGAGGTTCATCCCATGCGACCAGCTCCCTTGCGGCCTGCCGCCACTGTCTCGACCGCTGCCGCGCAGCCGCAGCGTTACCTCACCAACGACGAAGCCGCCGAGTACCTGCGCTTGTCGCCGCGCACGCTGGAAAAGCAGCGCGTGATCGGCGGCGGCCCGCGCTTTCGCAAGTTCGGCCGGCGCGTCATGTACGCCGTGGCCGACCTCGACGCCTGGGCGGCCGACCGCAGCTTCGAGACGACTTCCGATCCCGAGTACGCCGAGCACCACTCGGCGGACAGCCGTGCGCGCTGATCGCTGGCGCGCGCCAGGCCACAGCCATGTCCATCTCCGCGCTGCCATTCCGGCAGCGGCCCCCGCAAGAACGCGAACAGCTCGACCTGTTCCGCGCCTTGCCGGGCGACATGGCACCGCGCGACAGCCAGGACTTGATGGCCTATCCGTTCTTCTCGCTCGCCAAGTCCAAGCGGGTCAAGCCCATCGACTTCCGGGCGGGCAACGTCACGATCCGCGTGGAAGGCACGCAGGAGCATGGCATCGCCACGATTTGGGATGCCGACGTGCTGATTTGGGCGGCCTCGCAGATCGTGGAGGCGAAGGATGCGGGCCTGCGGCCATCACGGCTGATCCGCGCGACGCCCTACGAGATCCTGCGCTTCGTCGGGCGCGGCAAGTCGCTGCGCGACTACCAGCGCCTCAAAGCGGCCTTGGATCGCCTGCAATCGACCACGGTGGCCACGTCCATCCGCGAGACAACCGGGCGGCGTTTGCACCGCTTCTCGTGGATCAACGAATGGAAGGAACTGGCCGATGCCAGCGGCACGCCGTTGGGCATCGAGCTGATCTTGCCGGACTGGTTCTATACGGGCGTGCTGAATGCGGCCCTGGTGCTGACCATCGACCCGGCGTATTTCCGGCTGACCGGCGGCATCGAGCGGTGGCTGTACCGCCTGGTGCGCAAGCACGGCGGCAAGCAGGCATACGGCTGGCAATTCGACTTCCGCTACCTGCACCAGAAATCCGGCAGCACCGCCAAGCCCTACGACTTCGCCTGCGACTTGCGCGCGCTCGTCGCGCGGCAGTCGCTGCCCGGCTACGTCCTGGGCATCGAGCGGATGCCGGACAGCGGCGCCGAGCTGCTGACCTTCCGGCCCGTGCCGCATACGGCACGGGGATAACTCCGGGAGAGCCTGTGAATAGTGTCGTGCTATCAGGCGTGCGGGGTATCGTGCTATCAGGCGTGGGACTATCGTGCTATCAGGCGTGCCAATCGGCCGCAAACCCGCGCCAGCACTGGGTTTGCGCGCCCTCTAACTTCCCTAACTTAATTTCTCTAACTTGTAGTAGGGAAACGCCGCTGCGGTGGACAACCGCCACGCGGCCACCAACGCAGCAGGAACAGCCAGGCTTTCCAACACGAAGGGCCAGGCCATGATCGTCGCGCTGCTCAACCAGAAAGGCGGCGTGGGCAAGACCACGCTCGCCACCCACATTGCCGGCGAACTGGCAATGCGCGGCCAGCACGTCGTGCTGCTGGACGCCGACCCGCAGGGGTCATCGCTCGACTGGACACAGCGCAGAAGCCAGCAAGGCTTGCCACGGCTTTTCAGCGCCGTGGGCCTCGCACGCGAAACGCTGCATCAGGAAGCCCCGGAGCTGGCACGCCGCGCCGATCACGTTGTCATCGACGGCCCGCCGCGCATCGCCGCCTTGGCGCGCTCCGCGCTGCTGGCGGCCGAGCGCGTGCTGATCCCGGTGCAGCCCAGCCCCTACGACCTGTGGGCCAGCGCCGAGATGGTGGCGCTGATCCGCGAGGCGCAAGTCTTTCGGCCTGCGCTGCGCGCGGCCTTCGTCATCAACCGGCGTGTCAGTACCACCGTGATCGGGCGCGAAGCGCGCCAGGCGCTCGCCGATCAGCCGCTTCCTGCGCTGCGCGCGGAAGTGCATCAGCGCATCGTGTTCGCCGACAGCGTGGCCGCTGGCCGGCTTGCACGCGAGACGGCGCCGGACAGCGCCGCCGCGCGCGAAATCACCGCGCTCGTGGACGAACTGCTGCGGTGGACGACATGACCGCGAAGCCACCACCGAACAGCAAGCGCGCAGCAAAGCGCGTCGGCATCGGCGCGCGTCCACCTGCGAATCCGCACGCCGAGGCGTGGATTCGCCAGGGCGACGCCGACGCGCTGGGCAAGGGCGACCTCTACACGGCCCGCCTCACCCTCGACATCACGCCCGCCATGCGGGCGCGCATCAAGGTCTCTGCCTTCACGCAAGGCGTGACCGTGGCCGACCTGCTGCGCGGCCTGCTGGAACGGGAGTTTCCCGAGAACCGCAGGGAGAACACACCATGACTGCATCCACTGCACTAGCCGCCGCGCCTGCCGCTGTCGCGGCCACGGCCACGGCTGCGCCACAGCCATCATTCATCGCACCTTCCGGCCAGCCAGCCAGCGCGCCGCTGACGCGCGTGGCGCTGGCCTACATCGAGGCCCGTTTCAAGCTCTACCTGCGCTTCGGCGAACCCGCGTGCACGCACCAGCTCGACCGCTGGCGGCGCAGCGCGGTGTTCCTGCCGGGCGCGGTGTTCTGCCGCATCCGCTGGCAGGCCAACGACTACGGCACCGTGCGCTGGCAGCTCATGGTGATGCAAGCCTGCACGCCGCTGGACGCGGCGCAGCGCATCCCCGGCGTACAGCCGGGCGCGCGCCTGCTGCTGCACGCCGAGGGCGACGGGCAAGTGCGCGCCGTGCTGGAACGCATCGACGCCATCGAGGCGCTGGGCATCGCGCCCATCGCCGTCTCGCCTGCGTACTGGCGCACGCTCGCCAACCGGCTCGCCGCGCGCCTGCCGCTGCCCGAGTACACCGCCGAGCGGCACGCCGCCTGGTTAGCCGGGAGGGTGCTGCCATGACCGCCGTTTCCACTGGCGCCAACACCACTGGAAAGGCACCGCGTCCTCGCTCGCGCCTGCGCGCTCGCATCGTGCTCGCGGGCTTCGCCGCCTGCGGCCTCGCTGCGCTCGCCTGGGCGTCCTTCGTGCATCCGATGCCGCGCCTGATCTACAACCCGTCCGACAGCGTTCCGGTGGGCTGGTATCGCATCGCACCACCCGATGCGCCGCGCGTCGGCTCCATCGTGCTGACCACGCTGCCGCCAGACGCCGCCGCGCTGGCCGCGCAGCGCGGCTACCTGCCGGCGCGCGTGCCGTTGCTCAAGCGCGTGGGTGCCGTCGCGCCGCAGGAGGTGTGCATCGCTGGCGGCATCGTCCGCATCGACGGCGTGCCTTTGGCCGCCGCGCTGCTCGCCGACCGCTGGGGCCGCCCGCTGCCATCCTGGCAGCAGTGCCGCCGCCTTGAACCCGGCGAGCTTTTCCTGTTGAGCGTGACCAACCCGTCGTCGTTCGACAGCCGGTATTTCGGGCCGGTTGCCGCATCCGCCGTGATCGGCGTCGCGCACCCGGTCTGGCTGGAGAAGCGCCCATGATCGCCGCCGATTCGCTGCGCATCATCGTGCTATCAGGCGTGTCGATCCCGTGGTGTTCCGCGTGTCATCGCGCGTGCAGTGCGAGCGCATCCGCGCCGCGCTTCGCGCCGCCTTCCCATGTGCAGGCGTCTTGCCTCGAACGCTGCCGGCCTGCGGCCGTCGCCGCGTTCGCCGGCGCGCTGGCTGCTCGCGCAGCAGCGCCGCCGGGCCGCCGCTGCCCGGAGCGTCAGCGAGGGGCAAAGGCGGAAGGCAAGACAAAAGGACGCGGCACCGGGCCGCGTCGAAAGCCTGTCTGCACATGGGGGTGGCGCGGCACGCAGCGGCTTCGCCGCCGTGCCGCGTGGGGCGCGAAGCCCGCGCCAATCCAGGCATGTCCGCGTGCTTCGCACGACCGGACACGCTGGCGCTTGCAGGGAGCACAGCCATGACCGACCGCCGCGATGACGATTTCCGCATCCGCCCCAGCGCCCCGAAGAACCGGGGCCAGGGCTTCATCTCCAAGGTGCTCAAGCAGGCGGGCAAGGCCAGCAGCGGCAAGTCCTCGGTGCGCCGTCCCGCAGCCAGCGGCAGCGGCGCACGCGCTGGCCAGCGCCCCGGCTCGCGCCTGGGACGCGGCCACACGGCGGCGCGCTTCGCGGGCGCGAAGCTGACGCCCATGTCGCGGCGCGTGACCATCAAGACGCTGCTGGTCAACCAGCGCCAGGCCAGCCCGCAGTCGCTCGCCAAGCACCTGCGCTACATCGAGCGCGATGGCGTGGGCCGCGATGGCGAGCCGGGCCAAGCCTACGGGACGCAGACCGACGAAGCCGACCTCGATGCGTTCAAGGAACGCTGCGCCGACGATCGGCACCATTTTCGCTTCATCCTCTCGCCCGAGGATGGCGAGGAGCTGGAAGACCTGCGCACCTACACCCGGCACCTGATGGGCCGCATGGAGGCCGACCTGGGCACGCGCCTGGATTGGGTGGCGGTGGATCACTGGAACACCGATAACCCGCACACTCACCTGATCGTGCGCGGGCGTGACGACACCGGCAAAGACCTCATCATCGCCGGCGACTACATCGCGCACGGCTTTCGCCATCGCGCCGCCGAGCTGGCGACCGAATGGCTGGGGCCGCGCACCGAGTTGGAGATACAGCAGACCTTGCAGCGCGAGGTAGAGCAAGAGCGGTGGACGAGCTTGGATCGCACCCTGCAACGCGAGGCCGGCGAGGACGGCCGAGTGCAGATCGAACGCTTCAACGAACCGAAGCTGCAACGCCAACGCCTGCTATTGGTCGGCCGACTGCAACGCTTGCAGCGCATGGGCCTGGCCGACGAAATGCAGCCCGGAACCTGGGCCATTCATACAGATGCAGAGAAGACCTTGCGCGCCCTGGGCGAGCGCGGCGACATCATCCGCACGATGCAGCGGGCCATGCGCGGCGAGCTGCGCGAGCTGGCGGTGTTCGAGCCGAGCGACGATGGCCGTACCGTCATCGGCCGCGTGGCCGCGAAGGGGCTGGCCGACGAGCTGCGTGATCGGGGCTATCTGGTCATCGACGGGGTGGACGGCAAGGCCCACTACGTCGCGCTCAACGTCCGCGACGAGCTGGCGAACTACCAGACCGGCGCCGTGGTGGAGGTGAAGGGATCGGCCGACGTGCGCGCGGCCGACCGCAACATCGCTGCGCTGGCGAGCGATGGCCTGTACCGCACCGATCACCACCTCGCCATCGCGCAAGGTCAGGCCGTTCCCGGCCGAGATCCGCAGGAAGTCGTCGCGGCCCACGTCCGCCGGCTCGAAGCCCTGCGTCGGGCCGGCATCGTGGAGCGCGTGGCTGAGGGGCTATGGAAAGTGCCGGACAACCTGGCCGAGCGCGGTCGCCTGTACGACGCACAGCGCCTCGGCGGCGTGGCTGTGGAGCTGAAATCGCACCTGCCCATCGAGCGGCAGGCCCGCGTGATCGGCGCGACCTGGCTGGATCAGCAGTTGATCGGCGGCGGCAAGGGCCTGGGCGAGCTGGGCTTCGGCGGCGAAGCCCGACAGGCGCTGCAACAGCGCGCCGACTTCCTCGCCGAACAGGGATTGGCCGAGAAGCGCGGCCCGCGCGTGATCCTGGCGCGCAATCTGCTGGCGACTCTGCGCAATCGGGAACTGGCCCAGGCCGCAAAGGACATTGCCACGGAAACCGGGTTGGAGCATCGCCCCGTAGGCGACGGGCAGCGCGTGGCCGGCATCTACCGGCGCAACGTCATGCTCGCCAGCGGGCGCTACGCGATGCTCGATGACGGCAAGGGGTTCAGCCTGGTGCCGTGGAAGCCAGTGATCGAGCAACGGCTGGGGCAGCAGATTGCAGCGACTGTGCGCGGCGGCAGTGTTTCATGGGAGATCGGGCGACAACGAGGGCAATCCTTGAGCTGACAGTCGCATCCCTGCGGTAGACGAAGCACGCGCCGCCCACACTCACGTCTCGCTAGCCCTGCGTCGCTTCGAGGGTGATTTGCGCCCCTTCGGCGTACTCTCAGCATATTCCCGGCCAATCGCCTCCAGCCCTGCAAGAGCGAACTTGTGCAGGTGTGACGTCAGTTCTTGCCTTGGCATCCGTAGCACCTGCTGCGGGGGGCCTGGTAGTCCGCCATTGCCTGCGACCAGCAGCATCAAGCAGGGAGCCGCAATGCTGATCATGCAGCGAAGCAATGCTGGGTCGCTTTCAGGAATGCCAGTGACCTCGCCGATGACGCGCCTGATGAAGGTGAACTTCGGTTCCAGATCCTCTTGGTATAGAACCTGAAGATTCGACGACGGCGCTAGCAACTCGCGTGCAAAGAGCCGTGCGTGCCAGCCGTCGTTTCCTATCGTGGCTTCGGTCAGTCTGTCGATGCACCATTTCAGCTTCTCACGCGCGGGCAGCGCGCCTTCGACGACTTGTTGCAGATCGTCGAAGCTGATGATCCGCCGGTGACCTTCGACAAGAACGGCCTGATAGAGGCCGCGGCGACTGCCAAAGTGATAGTTGATCGAAGCGAGGTCCACGCCGGCTTTCGCAGCGATGGCTTTGCTGGTGGTTTCAGCGTACCCGGTGGCCGCGAACAACGATCCTGCGGCTTCCATGATGCGGGTACGGGTCAGCTCGCCATCGGTACGGGGGCTGCGGCGCGGTTTGGTCATAGCTAGTTCTGTGACCGGGGTGGGCGGGCTGATTGTGCTTGAACTGAACTTTAAATTCAATTTAACTTTAGTGTATGCTCGCGCTCATACCAAGCGGGCGCAGGCCAGCGCGCCCTTACACGCCCCCTTTCGAGAGACACCATGTTTACGAAACGGCTGGTTCCACCCGACGGCAGCGCCATTGCCGACTTGGCCTTGGGTCGCCCTGGCGCTCCGGCGCGTGCTGGCCGTCGGCACCTCGCCTCACGCATGGCCGCTGTCGCCGCGTTGCTCGGATTGCTGTGCGTAGTGCCCAGTAGGGTGGCACAGGCGCAGTCGTGCCCTGACGGGAAGACACCTCTGTTGTCGTCCGGGACGATCAACCTGCGCATTGACAACGATCTGTTCGGAAGGCTGGGCCAGGATCAAGGCTACTCGAACGGCTTTTTGGTCAGTTGGGTATCGCCCAACCTGGTCGATTACTCCCATGATCCGTGTCTGCCATTCCTCGCCCGCCGGCTGAACCAACGCTTGGCCTGGCTACAGCCGGACGGGTTCGACGAGCAGAACATGACGATCGGGATCGGGCAGATGATGTATACCCCGACCGACAAGGTGCCTTCTCACCTCATCGAGGATGATCGTCCATTCGCCGGCGCGTTGATGCTGAGTTTTGGCTACAACGCCCGTCGCGGCGATTCTCTGCGTACTTCGCAAATCCGCGTTGGCGTCGTCGGGCCTGCTTCGCGGGCCGAGCAGGTGCAGAACTGGTGGCATGGTGTCATCGGCGTGGATCGCTTCAACGGCTGGGATCACCAGTTGCGTGATGAGCCAGTCGTGCAGTTGATCCATGAGCGCCGCAAGCGCGTAGCGCGGCACGTAGGCACAAGTGGCTGGGGTTGGGACTACACGCGCCACTGGGGCATGAGCCTGGGAAATTTTGCGACCTATGCCAATGCCGGCGGCGAGTTGCGCTTCGGCCTGCGCCTCCCGGATGATTTCGGCACCGCGCCGCTGCGGCCGGCTGGCGAGAACACCGCGCCGGTGAAGGTGGCCGCCGGCCAACCCTGGAACTGGCACTTGTTCGTGGCCGCAGACGCCCGCTGGGTACTGCACGACATCACACTCGACGGCAACACCTTCAAGTCCAGCCACAGCGTCGATAAGCGCCCGTTCGTGGCCGACCTCGGCTATGGCGCTGCGATCTACCGCGGCCACTGGCGATTCGCATTCGCGCGCTACTTCCGCACGCGCGAATTCCACGGCCAGAAGGAAACCCCGGTCTACGGCACGTTGACCATCGGCAGGCGATTCTGACCACGGATGGCGGGCGCCTGCGGATGTGCTTGCGCCTAAACATTAAATTGCATTTAATCTTAGAGTATGCTCACAGCCCGAGTTGCCACTAAGCCCACGGAACACCGTCCATGAAGAAGCCTCTCATCCTCCTTGCAGCCATCGCGGCAGTGGTTCTCGTAGCCTGGGCCTGGTGGCATTTCAGCCACCGTGATGGCGACGGCGCGCTGGTGCTGTACGGCAACGTGGACATTCGGCAGATTTCGCTGGCGTTCGACGGCAGCGGCCGGGTGGCGGAACTGCACGCCGAGGAAGGCGACCGCGTAACGTCGGGAACTGTGCTGGGTGTGCTGGATACCCGCACGCTGGCGTTGCAGGCCGAGCAAGCGCAAGCACAGATCGGCGTCCAGCAGCAGACGCTCCTGCGCCTGCGCAACGGCTCACGGCCGCAGGAGGTCGCGCAAGCCCGCAGCCGTGTGACCGCAGCACAGGCTGACGCCTCGCAAGCCGAACAAGACCTCAAGCGCCTGCAAGGCATTGCGGCCAATACCCAAGGGCGCGCCGTGAGCGCGCAGGATCTGGACCGCGCCCGAAGCCATCTACAGGTCGCGCAGGCGAAGGTCGCGGAGCAACGCGAAGCATTGCGCTTGACCGAACTTGGACCGCGTGCGGAAGACGTGGCGGGGGCGGAGGCACAGCTCAAGGCGGCGCAGGCGCAACTGGCCTTGTTGCAGCACCAGATCGCCCAGGGCGAACTCAAGGCGCCCGCCGACGCGATCGTGCGTTCGCGGCTTCTTGAGCCGGGCGACATGGCCACGCCCCAGCGGCCGGTTTTCGCCTTGGCGTTGACGCAGCCGAAGTGGGTTCGCGTCTATGTCGGCGAACCCGACCTGGGCCGGGTCAGGCCCGGCATGGAGGCCCGCGTCGTCACTGATGGCCGCCCCGGCCAGTCCATCACTGGCAAGGTCGGCTACATCTCATCGGTTGCCGAGTTCACGCCCAAGTCGGTCCAGACCGAGGAACTGCGCACCAGCCTGGTTTACGAGGTACGGGTGCTGGTCGATGACCCGCAGGACGTGCTGCGCCTTGGACAGCCGGCAACCGTTCACCTGACGACCGGCACCGCGCAATGAACGACAGCGACACAACGGTCATTGCCGAGGGCCTGCGCAAGACCTTCGAGGCGCCGGGCGGCGGCCCGTTGCTTGCGGTGAACGATGTGTCGATGACGATACGCGCGGGCGAGCTGACCGCCCTCGTCGGGCCGGACGGCGCAGGCAAGACAACCTTGCTGCGCATGATGGCCGGGCTGCTTAAGCCCGACGCCGGGCGCCTTGAGGTGCTGGGCATCGACGTGGCGGCCAATCCGCAGGCGGTGCAAGACCGCATCAGCTACATGCCACAGCGCTTCGGGCTGTACGAAGACCTGAGCGTGCAGGAAAACCTGGACTTGTACGCCGACCTGCACGGGGTGCCGCCTGCCGAGCGCAGCAGACGCTTCGCCCGGATGCTGGAGATGACCGACCTCGTGCGCTTCACCGCACGCCCGGCCGGCAAGCTGTCCGGCGGCATGAAACAGAAGCTGGGCCTGGCCTGCACGCTGGTGCGCTCACCCGATCTGCTGCTGCTCGACGAACCCAGCGTCGGTGTCGATCCGCTGTCGCGGCGCGACCTGTGGAAGATCGTGCAGCAATTGGTCGATGACGAGAACCTGAGCGTGATCGTCAGCACCGCGTACATGGACGAGGCCGAGCGATGCGCGCAGGTGTTCGTGATGAACGCGGGCCGGTTGCTGGACGAAGGCACGCCGGCCGCGTTGAGTGAGCGCGCTCGCGGCTTGACCTTCACCACGTCGCCTCCAGCGGGGATGCCTGCCCGCGATCTACAGGCGCGATTGATCGACGCCACCGAACTGATCGTCGATGCGGTTCCCCAGGGCGGCGCGGTTGACTTCATCCGCCAACCGCAGGCCACCACCGACGAGGTGAACAAGCTGCTTGGCGATGCCGGCTGCGAGCCACGCCCGGCGGAACTCGAAGACGCTTTCATGATGATGCTGCGCAAGCAGCAGCAGGACGAGGGCCAGGCGCCGGAACTGCGAGCAGCGTCGCACGCGCAGGTCATGAATGGCGATGCCGATGGGCCGGTGATCGTGGTCCGCGATCTGGTACGCAAGTTCGGCGACTTCACCGCCGTTGCCAGCACATCGTTCGAGGTGAGCCGCGGCGAGATATTCGGTTTGCTCGGCCCCAATGGCGCGGGCAAGACCACGACATTCCGCATGTTGTGCGGGTTGCTGCCAGCCACCAGCGGCCATCTGGAGGTCGCTGGACTCAACCTGCGCACGGCGCGCGCGCAGGCGCGTGGGCGCATCGGCTACGTGGCGCAGAAATTCGCGCTGTACGGCAACTTGACCGTGCGCGAGAACTTGGAGTTCTTCGGTGGCGCCTACGGGCTGCGCGGACAGGTGCTGCGCGAGCGCGTTAACGGCACTATCGAGGAATTCGGGCTGGAACCGATGGCGGTCAGCGGCCTGCTCCCCGGCGGCTACAAGCAACGCCTGGCAATGGCCGCTGGCCTGCTGCACCAGCCGGAAATCCTGTTCCTCGACGAACCGACCAGCGGCATCGACCCGCTGGCACGGCGTGCCTTCTGGCGGACGATCACCGCGCTGGCGCAGAGTGGCGTCACTGTCATCGTCACCACCCACTTCATGGAGGAAGCGGAATACTGCGACCGCATCGCTATCCAGGACGCCGGGAAGATGCTGGCACTGGGCACGCCGCAGGAGGTCCGCGAACAGGCCGGGGGCGACGGCAGCACTGACATGAACAGTGCGTTCATCGCCATCGTTGAACGCGGTCGCACCGAAAGCCAGCGCGCGATAGTGGGAGCCGCTGCATGAATACCTCGGGATTCATCAGGCGATTCTCCGCGCTGCTGCGCAAGGAAGTGCGCCAGATGCTGCGCGACAGGAGCACGCTGGCGGTCGGCCTGATGCTGCCGGCTGTGCTGATCCTGCTGTTCGGCTATGGCCTGTCATTCGACGTGAAAAACGCGCCGGTGGCCGTAGTGCTGGAGGACAGTTCGCCGTCCGCGCGCGAGGTGCTTGCCGGCCTGGAGGGATCGCCCTATCTGGCGCCCGTGTGGACGACCAATATGACGGAGGCCGAGCGCCGGATGCGCGACGGGGAAGTGCGCGCCATCGTGCGGGTTCCGGCGGACTTCTCGCGCAGACTAGCAGCGGGGCAAGCCCAGGTGCAGTTGCTGCTGAACGGTGTCGATTCCAACACGGCCGCTGCCGTTGACGGCTATGTCGGTGGAGCCATCGCAACCTGGGCGCAACAGAAGGCCGACCGCGCTGGCAGCAAATCCGGTGCCGGTGGCGTGGAGCTGGTGCAGCGCATGTGGTTCAACGAAGCCTCAACCAGCACCTGGTATCTGGTGCCGGGCTTGATTGCGCTGGTAATGACGCTGATCGGCGCCTTCCTGACTTCGCTGCTGATCGCGCGCGAGTGGGAACGCGGCACGCTGGAATCGCTGTTTGTCACGCCGGTACGGCCGCTGGAAATCGTGCTGGCCAAGCTCGCGCCCTACCTGTTGGTCGGTGCCATTGACCTGGCGCTGTGCCTGCTCGCGGCCAAGTTCCTGTTCCACGTGCCGATGCGCGGGTCGCTGTGGGTGATCGTGTTTGCCTCGCTCTTGTACCTGACGGTATCGCTGCTGCTGGGCCTGTTCATCTCCGGCAAGACGCGCAACCAGTTCCAGGCGAGTCAGGTAGCCCTGCTGGTCAGCTTCATGCCGGCATTGATGCTGTCGGGTTTCATCTTCGACTTGCGCAACGTGCCCGTGGTGGTTCAGGCGGTCAGCCAGCTACTACCGGCAACGCACTTCGTCGGGCTGATCAAAACGCTGTTTCTGGCCGGTGACAACTGGCCGATGATTCTGCGCGACTGCGCGATTCTGAGCCTTTACGCGCTCGTGCTGACCGGCGCCGTGCGCCGCACGTTGCGCAAGACGCTGGACTGACGCCATGCACGCATTTCTCACTCAACTGGCGTCGATCGGCTTCCTCTGCCGCAAGGAGTTTCTGGCGCTGTTCAAGGAGCGGTCCAGCCGGGCAATTCTGTTCGTACCCGTTCTGATGCAAGCCCTGCTGTACGGCTACGGCGCGACCTACGATCTCAGCTATGCACCCTATGCGGTGCTGGACCAGAGCCGGGGCGCGGCCTCGACCGAGTTGCTGGCGCGTGTGGATGGCACCGGCGTGTTCAAGCGCGAAGCCTCGCTGAATACGCCGCAGCAGATCGCTCAAGTCGTCGATCGGGGCCATGTGCTGCTGGTGCTGCACTTCCCCGCAGACTTCGACGCCCGGCTGGCTGGTGGTCAGCAAGCTCCGTTGCAGATGATCCTTGACGGCCGCAATTCCACGACCGCCGGGGCGGCGGCAGCCCAGGTCAGTGCCATCGTCGCCGCTTACAACCGATCGCGCACCGGCACGCCTGCGGTCAGCGTGGAGCGACGTGCTTGGTACAACCTCAACCTGGAGTCGCGCTGGAACTTGATGCCGGCACTGATTGCCGCGTTGAGCCTGATCCAGACTTTGCTGCTGTCGTCGCTGTCGGTCGCCCGCGAACGCGAGCAGGGCACCTTCGACCAGTTGCTGGTGACGCCGCTGACGCCCATGCAGATTCTGGTCGGCAAGGCCGTGCCGCCGATGCTCGTGGGCGTGGCGCAAGCGACCATCATTTTGCTGATCATCCGCTTCTGGTTCCAGATACCGATGAACGGCTCCCCGTGGCTGCTCTACCTGGGGCTGGTCGTTTTCACCTGTGCCACCGTGGGACTCGGCCTGTCGATTTCCGCGCTGTCGCTGAACATGCAGCAGGCCATGCTCTACACCTTCCTGCTGATCATGCCGATGATGCTGCTGTCGGGCTTGCTCACGCCGGTGAGCAACATGCCTGAACCCCTACAGATCGTCACCTATGCCAATCCGCTGCGCTTTGGCATGGACCTCGTGCGCCGCGTCTATCTCGAAGGCGCCGGGTTGCGCGAGGTCGCCTTCGACTTCGTTCCCATGCTGGTGATGGCAATCGTCACGCTGCCGCTGGCGGCCTGGCTGTTCCGCAACCGCCTCTCCTGATCCGGGGTATTGGCTATGTCCGACTTTCGCATTCTTCGTGGTCAACCGTCGCGCTTGGCGGTGTGCCTGCTCGCCCTCGCAATGGCTGGCTGCGCGGTGGGGCCGGATTTCGTCAAACCCACGCCGTCGGCCCCGGATGACTGGACAAGTTGGCGCAGCGCCGACGATGCGTTGCGTACCCCTGTCGGCAACGAGCAGGCGTTGCCGGCGGACTGGTGGCGGGCGTTCGGCGATCCGACGCTGGACCGCCTTGCGCAACGGGCTTTCGAGGCAAGCCCGGACTTGCAAACGGCCGCGCTGCACTTCGCCCAGGCGCGTGCGCAGCGCAGCACCGTCGAGGCTCAACGCGGGCCGCAGGTCAACGCCAACGGCGGCGCGATCCGCCAGCGCCAGAGTGAGTATGGCGCCAGCACACGCATGATCGACGCCATCGGCGGCGACCGATCGACGCTGGCACAAGTGCTGAGTGAGCCTTTCACGCTCTACCAGATCGGCTTCGACGCCTCCTGGGAGCTGGACCTGTGGGGCCGCGTGCGCCGCTCGATCGAGGCAGCCGACGCCGAAGTGTCCGGCCAGGCGGCGCTGCTGGATCTGGCCCGGTTGAGCCTCATCAGCGATGTGGTGCGCAACTACTTCGAGCTGCGCACCACACAGCGCCAGATCCGCCTGGCGCGCGAGGACATCGCCGCGCTGGAGGAGCGCGTGGGCCTGCTGGAAGCGCGCGTGCAGGGTGGCATCGTCGATCACCTGGACCTGGAGCGCCAGCGCGCCGAATTGGCGGCGGTGAAAGCGCAATTGCCGGGGCTGCTGGCGCAGGAAGGCGCCAGCGCCAACCAGATCGCGCTGCTCCTGGGCGAGCGGCCCGGTGCCTTGCGCAACGAGCTGGCTGCCGTCGCCGACGACGGCAGGACGGCGTTGCCGGACTTGGCGCTGGGGCTGCCGTCGGAAGTTGCCCTGCGCCGGCCCGACATTCGCGCCGCCGAGGCTCGCCTGCATCGGGCCACGGCCAGCATCGGCGTTGCGCAAGCCGAGCTGTACCCAAGCATCCGCCTGGGTGCGCGGTTCGGGTACGAGTCCTATCTGAGCGGCGAATTCTCAGCCTGGGGCAGCCGCACATGGTCGATAGGACCGACTCTGAGCCTGCCGCTGTTCGACCGTGGCCGCCGCAAGAGCGTGGTGCAGTTGCGCGAGCTGGAGCAGCAAGAAGCGGCAGTGAACTACCAGAGGACCGTGCTCAAAGCCTGGCAGGAGATCGACGACGCGCTCAGCGGATACACCGCAGAGCAGCAGCAGGAACGTGAACTGCAAGCCCGAATGCACAGCGCCGGCCAAGCCTACGAACTGGCCCAGGCACGCTACGACGGCGGCATGGCCGATTTCCTCTCCGTGCTCGACAGCCAGCGTAGCTATTTGCAGGCGCGCCGCGAATTGGCAGCGAGCGAAGGGCGCGTGGGCACCCGCTACGTGATGGTCAACAAGGCCATTGGCAATACACAACTATCGGAAGGCGGCGTGACGAAATGACGAGCTTCGTTAGCGCGTACTCCGAGCGCACAGATCAACTGTTGTTGGTTGTGGAATTGGTCTGCTCGCATGATCGGGAACACTGCGGCGATTCGTCCTACCGGATACGGGAGGGGTGAAATGGAACTTCGGCATCTGCGCTGTTTCCTGGCCGTGGCCGAAGAACTCCACTTCGCCCGCGCGGCGGAAAAGCTGCACATCGAACAATCGCCACTGTCGCGTGCGATCAAGGAGCTAGAAGAAGAACTTGGCGTTGTGCTGTTCGCCCGCACCACGCGCAGCACGCGACTGACCCGTGCTGGAAAGCTGTTCTTGGAACACGTGCGCCGCGTGTTCACAGTCTTGGAACAAGCACGCGATAGCGTGAAAGCGGCGGCCCACGGCTTCCACGGACAATTGCGCGTGGCGTTGTCGGACGGCATCACACCGTCGCGCTTACCGGCTTTACTGGCGCTATGCCGACAGGAAGAACCGGAAGTTGAACTCCGATTCTTCGAGGTGCCGCTGTCACAGCAGATCAAGGGGCTGCATGACGATCTGTACGACGTGGGGTTTGCGCAGTCCGATGAAGTGGGCGATGGCATCACCACCATGCCTGTCTGGAGAGACACGCTCATCGTGACGGTGCCAGCGCGACATCCGCTGCTGGCACACAAGCGCATCCCTTTGGAGGAACTGCTGCGCTATCCGCTGGTTCTATGCGATCCACAAGTGTGCGAAGGCCATGCCAAATTCGTCGATCGGGTGCTACGTCGGGCCGACATGGAGCCGCTGGTCGCAGAACGGGTCGCTACGTGTGATTTGATGATGGCCTTGGTATCGGCCGGTTTCGCACTTGGGTTTACGGGTGCCGCGCGCATTGCCGCGAACCCTGACTCCGGCGTAGTGGCCCGACCGCTGGCGTTGCGCGTGCCGCCGCTGACAACCTACCTGCTTTACCCCGCCGGCGAGCCGTCCGATGTGCTGGCGCGGTTCATTGAGCGCGTGCAGGCCATCGAGTCACCGGAACCCCCAAGGCCCAAGTCGGGCCGTCATTCCGATTCCCTGGAGGAACCTGAGCCATGAAAAAGATCATCCCGTTCTTACTGGCGGCCGCGTTGACTGCTTGCGGCCAGTCCGAAACGCCTCCGAAGGCCAACACGTCGGAAGCGAATATCCCGACGGTGGAAGAACTGGCGTCCAACCCCGAACGGTTGAAGGAACTGCGCCAGCAATGCAAGACGGATCGCCCCAAGCTAGGCGACGTGCTGTGCAACCGGGTGGCCGAAGCCACGCGCAAGCGATTCTATGGCGACGGCGAGACGCCCTACACGCCGCCGAAAGAATCGCCGAAGTTCTGACCGTTGGCGGCTCGCCGCCTCGCCTTCATATTTCTGTTCGACACGCCGCAATGCGCCTTCGCTTGCGGCATTTTTCTTTGGCCTGCCGCTGCATTCATTCTGTCTTTTTGCTCGACCTTTCTGCTTGAAACGGTCTTTGACCAGCACTGATCCGGCACCGATCCTGACGCTTGCGGCACGTCCCTGTGCCGCGCTTTCCATGAGGAACCAGCGCAGGAGAAAGCGGAGGCCAGGTCATGCAAGGGACGAACGTGCTGTTCGGTCAGATCGCCGTGGTATTCGGCATCGTGATCGCCGGTGTGTGGGGTGCCACACAATGGACAGCGGCGGCCCTTGGCTATCAAGTACGCCTTGGCTCGCCCTGGTTCGACTTTCTTGGCACGTCGATCTACCACCCGTGGAAGCTGTTTGAGTGGTGGTTCTTCTTCGGCGCCTATGCGCCGGAGGTCTTCGACACCGGCGGTGCCATTGCCGGCGCCAGCGGCATGGTCGCCGTGGTCGTTGCCATCGCCATGTCGGTCTGGCGCTCGCGCCAGGCACGCATGGTCACGACCTACGGCTCGGCGCGATGGGCGAATGCGCACGACATTCGCAAGGCCGGCCTCACACAGCCTGCCGGCGTGTTCCTCGGTCAGCACGATCACCAGTACCTACGTCATGAAGGACCGGAACACGTCCTGACCTTCGCGCCCACGCGCTCGGGTAAAGGCGTGGGCCTAGTCATTCCCACACTCTTGAGTTGGCCGGCATCCGCCGTCATCCATGACATCAAGGGCGAGAACTGGAGCATCACCGCCGGCTGGCGTTCGCGTTTCTCGCACTGCCTGCTGTTCAACCCGACCGATGCGAAGTCGGCAGCCTACAACCCACTGCTGGAGGTGCGGCGCGGCGCGCATGAAGTGCGCGACGTTCAGAACATCGCGGACATTCTGGTCGATCCCGAAGGCGCGCTGGAGAAGCGCAACCATTGGGAAAAGACTTCGCACGCGCTGCTGGTCGGGGCCATCCTGCATGTGCTCTACGCGGGCGAAGACAAGACGCTGCGCGGCGTTGCCAACTTCCTGTCCGATCCGGCCAGCCCTTTCGAGCTGACCTTGCACCGGATGATGACCACGCCCCACCTGGGCGATGGCCCGCATCCGGTCGTGGCCTCGGCGGCGCGCGAAGTGCTCAACAAGTCGGATAACGAGCGCTCCGGCGTGTTGAGCACCGCCATGTCGTTCCTCGGCCTGTACCGCGATCCCACGGTGGCCGAAGTCACTTCGCGCTGCGACTGGCGCATTGCCGACCTGATCGCGGCCGAACATCCGGTGTCGCTGTATCTGGTGGTGCCGCCTTCGGACATTTCGCGGACGAAACCGCTGATTCGCCTGATCCTCAACCAGATCGGGCGGCGCCTAACCGAATCGCTTGATGGCTCCGACGGCATCGCGCGCCGCCACAAGCTGCTGCTGATGCTCGACGAGTTCCCGGCGCTGGGCAGGCTCGATTTTTTCGAGACGGCGCTGGCCTTCATGGCGGGCTACGGCATCCGCAGCTTCCTCATCGCGCAGTCGCTCAACCAGATCGACAAAGCCTACGGCCAGAACCATTCGATTCTGGATAACTGCCATGTGCGCGTGACGTTCGCCACGAACGACGAACGCACGGCGAAGCGCATTTCCGAGACGCTGGGCACGGCCACCGAGCTGCGCGCGCAGCGCAACTACGCGGGCCACCGGCTCGCGCCGTGGCTGGGCCACTTGATGGTGTCGCGCCAGGAGACGGCCCGGCCGCTGCTGACGCCGGGCGAAGTCATGCAGCTTCCGCCCGACGAGGCGGTGGTCATGGTGTCCAGCGTGGCGCCGATCAAGGCGAAGAAGCTGCGCTACTACGCGGACGCCAATTTCAAGCGCCGCGTGCTGCCGCCGCCTGCACTGGCGAACGGGCAGTACGCGGACGCGCCGCCGTCGCGCTCGGATGATTGGAGCGGCCTGGCTATTCCCGCCATGCCCGTCGCGCCTGCGTCCGATACCGCTGAGGGCTTCGCTGCCTCTGCCGATGACGGTGGCCCACGCCGTCAACCCGAACTCTCCGAAACCGTCGCCTACGCCCCCGAGCTGGCCGTGCCGGCTGCCGACCTCGCGCTGCTCGATGACGACGACGACCTGCCGCTTCCCCTTCCTCGCCAGCTTGACCCGGCCATGCAGCGCACGGCGCGGCTGGCTTCCCTCGACCCCAACGACGGAATCGAGCTATGAGCCACTACCGCCTCAACCTGTTCATCCAGCCGGAGCACGCCAAGCGCCTGGACGAGCTGGCCGCCAAGAAAGGCGTGTCCAAGTCGTCCATCGTCGCGGCGGCGCTCGCATCGTGGTTGTCGCCTGATGCCGCCGACCAGCGCGAGGCGGCCATCGCCAAGCGGCTTGATCGCCTGTCGCGGCAGGCGGAGCGCATGGAGCGCGACCAGAACATCGCCATCGAAACGCTGGCGCTGTTCATCCGCTACTACCTGACCGTGAGCACGCCCGTTCCCGAGGCGCACCAAGACGCGGCTCGCGCCCAGGGCAAAGCACGCTTCGAGCAGTTCGTGGAGCAGCTTGGGCGCCACCTGCTACGCGGACGCAGCCTGGTGCGCGACGTGGTGGAGGAACTGCACCCCGATCCGATGCGGATGGAGGACGCGGCGGCAGTCGCCCAAGCACAGGAGCGTGCGTCATGAGCGCCGTTCCGCAATCCATGACCGCCACGTCGCTCGACCGGCGCATCCAGATGTTGCGCACGGCGATGGGGCCGCTGATCGCCGCCGCGCTCGAAGACCCGGACGTGGTGGAAGTCATGCTGAATCCCGACCGCACCCTTTGGGTGGATCGGCTTTCATCGGGGCGTGCGCCGATGGGCGTGGAGCTGTCCGAAGCGGACGGCGAGCGAATCATCCGTCTTGTGGCGGCCCACGTCGGCGCGGAAGTGCATCGCGGCCAGCCGCTGCTGTCGGCCGAGCTGCCCGAGACCGGCGAACGCTTCGAGGGCATCTTGCCGCCCGCCGCGCCGGGGCCAGCCTTCGCGCTGCGTAAGCGCGCCATCGGCGTGATCCCGCTGGAGCGGTACGTCATCGACGGGATGATGACCAGCGCGCAGGCGGGCTTTCTGGTACGGGCCGTGCGCGAGCGGCAGAACGTGCTGATCGCCGGCGCCACCAGCAGCGGCAAGACCACGCTCGCCAATGCTTTGCTCGCCGAAATCGCCGCCACCGGCGACCGCGTGCTGGTGCTCGAAGACACGGTGGAACTGCAATGCGCGGCCCGCGACCACGTTCCCCTGCGCACCCGCGCAGGCGTGGTGTCGATGACCGAGCTGGTTCGCTCGTCCATGCGCCTGCGGCCTGATCGCGTCGTCGTCGGCGAGGTGCGCGGCGCCGAAGCACTGGATCTCATCAAGGTGTGGGGAACGGGCCACCCCGGCGGCATCGCCACGATCCACGCCGGTTCCGCGCTCGGCGCGCTGCTGCGCTTGGAGCAACTGATTCTCGAAGTGGCCGTGAACCCGCCGCGTGCGCTGATCGCTGAGGCGGTCAACGTGGTGATCTACATCGCCGGGCGTGGGCGCAAGCGCCGCATCGAGAGCATCGCCCGCGTCGTCGGCTTCGACGGCGTGGGCTACCAACTGGCGGACGCGATGGATGCGCCATTTCCCGAGCTGCCATCGCAGTCCGACCTTTCTTCCCCGTCCCTCAACCACCCTGGAGAACTGCCATGACGCAGATGCACGTTCCTGCTTTCCGTATTTTCGTAGATCCGCTTCCTCACCTGACCGGCTTGGCACGGCTGCGCAGCCTGGCACGCCCTGCGGGGCAAGGACTGCTGCTGGCCGCGCTGCTGCTGTTCATGGCCGGAACCGCGCAGGCCGCCGGTTCCTCGATGCCGTGGGAAGGCCCGCTGCAATCCATCCTCGAATCCATCCAGGGGCCAGTGGCGCGCATCGTCGCGGTCATCATCATCATCGCCACGGGCCTCGCACTCGCGTTCGGCGACACGTCCGGCGGATTCCGCAAGCTGATCCAGATCGTCTTCGGCCTGTCCATCGCCTTCGCGGCTTCGAGCTTCTTCCTGTCGTTCTTCAGCTTCTCCGGCGGGGCCGTCGTATGAGTGCCCCGGATGCCTTTGCGGCCGGGTTTGAAGTGCCGCTGCATCGCTCGCTGACCGAGCCGATCCTGCTGGGCGGTGCGCCACGCACCGTGGCGATCGCCAACGGCACGCTCGCTGCCGCAGTGGGGCTGGGCCTGCAACTGTGGATTCCCGGTGTCGTGCTCTGGATCGTCGGCCACTCGCTGGCGGTATGGGGCGCGCGCGTCGATCCGCAGTTCATGACCGTGTTCGCGCGGCACATCAAGCACCGCCCGCTGCTGGACGTGTGAGGGGACGCCGCCATGCTGAACCTTGCCGAATACCGCCAGCGGCCCGCACTGCTCGCCGACTGGCTACCGTGGGCCGGGTTGGTCGCGCCGGGCGTCATCTTGAACAAGGACGGTAGTTTCCAGCGCACGGCCCGGTTTCGCGGGCCTGACCTCGACAGTGCGACGCAAGGCGAGTTGATCGCCACGTCGGCGCGCTTGAACAACGCGCTGCGTCGCATGGGTTCGGGCTGGGCGCTGTTCATTGAGGCCGAGCGCCGACCCGCTGCCGACTATCCGCACTCGGAGTTTCCCGAGCCGCTGTCGTGGCTCGTGGAGGAGGAGCGCCGAGCCACCTTCGAGGAATCGGGCAACGACTTCGAGAGCGGCTATCACCTGACGCTGGTGTACCTGCCGCCCGAGGAATCGCGTGCCCGCGCGGCGGGGATGCTGTACGAGAACCGGCCCACCGAAGGCGTGGACTGGCGCGAGCGGCTGCAAGCCTTCGTCGCGGAGACGGATCGCGTCTTTGACCTGCTCGATGGCGTGATGCCGGAAATCGCTTGGCTCGATGACAGCCAGACGCTGACCTACCTGCACGCCACCATATCGACGCAGCGCTACCGCGTCGGCGTGCCCGAAGTGCCGTTCCATATCGACGCGCTGCTGACCGACTCTGCGCTGGTCGGTGGTCTGGCGCCCATGCTGGGCGACCAGCACCTGCGCGTGGTATCGGTGCGGGGCTTCCCGACCTCGACCTGGCCGGGGATTCTGGACGACCTCAACCGCCTCGGATTTGCCTATCGCTGGAGTACGCGCTTTCTCTGCCTGGACAAGGCCGAGGCGGAAAAAGAACTCGCCCGCCTGCGCCGCCAGTGGTTCGCCAAGCGCAAGAACGTCGTCGCGCTGCTGCGCGAAACGATCTTCCAGCAGGAAAGCCCGCTGGTCGATACCGACGCCAGCAACAAGGCGGCCGACGCCGATGCCGCCCTGCAGGAGTTGGGCAGCGATCAAGTCGCCTTCGGCTACCTCACTGCCACGGTGACGGTGCTCGATGCCGACCCGGCCGTGGCCGACGAAAAGCTGCGCATGGTGGAGCGTGTCATCCAGGGACGCGGCTTCGTCACCATCCCCGAAACGCTCAACGCCGTGGATGCGTGGCTGTCGTCCATTCCGGGCAACGCCTACGCCAACGTACGCCAGCCCATCGTCTCGACACTGAACCTGGCTCACATGATGCCGGTGTCGGCGGTATGGGCCGGGCCGGAGAAGAACGATCACCTCGACGGCCCGCCGCTGATCGTCACGCGCACCGATGGCGCCACGCCGTTCCGGCTGGTGACGCACATCGGCGACGTGGGCCACACGCTGGTCGCGGGGCCGACTGGCATGGGCAAGTCGGTCTTGCTCGCCACGCTGGCGATGCAATTCCGCCGCTATCGCGGCTCACGCATCTTCGCCTTCGACATGGGCCGCTCCATGCGAGCCACGATCCTTGGGCTGGGCGGCGAACACTACGACTTGGGCACGGACGGAGAAATCGCCTTCCAGCCCTTGGCACGCATCGACCGTGAGGGCTACCGCACCTGGGCCGCCGAGTGGATCGAAGGCCGCTTGCTGCACGAAGGCGTGGCGGTAGGCCCCGACGAGAAAGCGGCTATCTGGTCGGCGCTGGGAAGCCTCGCCGGTGCGCCGGTGGAGCAGCGCACGATGACGGGGCTTTCCGTGCTGCTGCAATCGAACACGCTGCGGCAGGCGCTGTCGCCTTATGTGCTCGGCGGTATCCACGGCAAGCTGCTGGACGCCGACCATGACCGGCTGGGCATGGCCGACGTGCAGTGCTTCGAGATGGAGGAACTGATGCACAGCAAGGCCGCCGTCATGGCCGTGCTGCATTACCTCTTTGCGCGTTTCGATGAACGCTTTGACGGTGCGCCCACGCTGCTGATCCTCGATGAAGCGTGGCTGTTCCTCGATGACCCGGTGTTTGCCGCGCGTATCCGCCAGTGGCTCAAGACGCTACGCAAGAAGAACGTCAGCGTCATCTTCGCCACGCAGTCGCTCGCCGACATCAAGGATTCGAGCATCGCCCCGGCGATCATCGAAAGCTGCGCTAGCCGCATCTTCCTGCCGAACCCGCAGGCCACCGAGCCGCAGATTCGCACGATCTACGAGGGCTTCGGCCTCAACAGCCGGCAGATCGAGATCGTCGCCACCGCGCAGCCCAAGCGCGACTACTACTACCAATCCCGTCTCGGCAACCGCCTGTTCGACCTCGACCTGGGGCCGGCGACGCTGGCCTTCGCGGGCGCTTCCACGCCGCAAGACCAGCGCGACATAGACCGCGTGCTGCTGGACGCCGGCGCACCCGGCTTCGCGGGCGCCTGGCTGCGCCATCGCGGCCTCGATTGGGCGGCCGACCTGCTGCCCTCGTTCCCCGGCCTGGCGCCGGGTTCCCTCCGTACCACCGACCACCCACAGGAGAGCCTGTCATGAAGAAGCGTCTTGTCGCCGCCGCCATCGCGGCCATGCTTTGCACCGCCACCGCCCATGCGCAATGGGTCGTGGTCGATCCCACGAACCTCGTGCAGAACACGCTGACCGCGATCCGCACGTTGCAGCAGATCAACAACCAGATTCAGCAGCTCCAGAACGAAGCGCAGATGCTGATGAACCAGGCACGCAACCTCGCCAGCCTGCCGTCCAGCGTGGTCGGCCAGTTGCGCGCCAATCTGGCAACCACGCAGCGGCTGATCGACCAGGCGCGCGGCTTGGCCTACGACGTGACGAATCTGGATCGGGAGTTCGCACGCCTGTATCCCGAGCAGTACGCCGCCACCGTCAGCGGCGACCAGATGTACCGCGACGCGCAGGAGCGTTGGCGGAACACGCTCAACGGCTTGCAGACCACCATGCAAATGCAGGCGCAGGTGTCGCAGAACCTGGGCGAAGACGAAAGTGTGCTGGCGGATCTTGTGGGCAAGAGCCAGTCGGCCGAAGGTGCGTTGCAGGCGATGCAGGCCATGAACCAGTTGCTGGCCTTGCAGGCCAAGCAGTCGATCCAGTCGCAGCGGCTCCAGATCACGCAAGACCGGGCGGCGTCGCTGGAGCTGGCGCGGCAGGCGGCAGCCACGGAGCGCGCCCGCGAGGTGCGGCGGCGCTTCCTGGGCGACGGCACGCCGTACACGCCGCAGTCCGTGAACTTCTACGGCAACTGACGGGAGGCCGCTATGCGATGCGTCCTCGTCCTGTGTGTCGCGCTGCTTGCCGCTTGCGGCGAGCAGCCGGCCGACCACCTTGCCGATGCCCTGGCCGCCGATCCCGCGCGGTTGAAGGCATTGCGCGCGCAATGCGCGGCCGACCGGCAGGCCACGGGCGAGGACGCTTGCCGTGCCGCCGCCGAAGCCTTCCGGCGGCGCTTCTTCTCCGGCCAGGCCGGGCCGGATGAATACCAGACGCTGGCCGACCTGCCGCCGATCCCGCCGAGCTTCGATGAACCGGCCGATGGCGAAGCGCCGCCCTTGACCGCCGTACCGGAGGACACGCCATGAATGACGTGACCATCATCGACCGCTTCCTCAACATCTTCTCCACCTACATCGACTCGGGTTTCGGGCTGTTGCAGGGCGAAGTGGCCTTCCTCACCGCCACGCTGATCGTCATCGACATGACGATCGCCGGACTGTATTGGGCGATGAGTCACGCCACCGGCCAGGGCGAGGACGTGATCGCCAAGCTGCTGCGCAAGGTGCTCTACGTCGGTGCCTTCGCTTACATCATCGGCAACTTCAACTGGCTGGCCGGCATCGTGTTCCGCTCCTTCGCCGGGCTGGGCCTGACGGCCACCGGCTCGACCATCACGATGGAGAACTTCTTGCAGCCGGGCCGACTGGCGAAAACCGGCATCGACGCAGGCGCTCCGATTCTGGAGCAAGTCGGCGAGATGGCCGGTTTCCCCGAGGTGTTTGTGAACCTCGATGCCATCACGGTGATGTTCCTCGCTTGGCTGGTCGTGGTCTTGTGCTTCTTCGTGCTGGCAATCCAGCTTTTCATCACGCTGATCGAGTTCAAGCTGACGACGCTCGCGGGCTTCGTGCTGGTGCCGTTTGCCTTGTGGAACAAGACGGCGTTCCTCGCCGAGAAGGTGCTGGGCAACGTGGTGTCGTCCGGCGTCAAGGTACTGGTGCTGGCCGTGATCGTCGGCATCGGCTCGGGCCTGTTCGCCGAGTTCCAGGTTCATCCCGATGACCCGTCCATCGACCACGCGCTGGTCATCATGCTTGCGTCGCTCACCTTGCTGGCGCTGGGCATCTTCGGCCCTGGCATCGCTACGGGCCTGGTGTCCGGTGCGCCGCAGCTCGGCGCCGGCGCTATGGCCGGCGCTGCTGTAGGCGCAGCCGGCACGGCCGTTGCCGTAGGCGCTGCCGCGACGGGCGTGGGCGGCGCGGTCATGGCCGGGGCGCGCATGGCGCCTGCCGCCGCCAAGCTCGCCGGCAGCGGCGCGCGTGCTGCCGCCTCGACGGCCAGCAGCGCACGCTCGGCGTTCCAGGCCGGTTCCGCCGCCGCAGGCGGTGGCGCGAAGGGCGCGATGGCCGGCTTGGGCAATGTCGCCAAGACCGGCGCGCAGTCCGCCGGGCGCGGCATCGCATCCCGTGCTTCCGCTGCTGGGCAACGCATGGCAGCTCCCTTCCGCTCCGGCTGGAGCGGCGCTGCTGCTGACGATGGCACGGCAGCCGGTGGAGCCGGGGCATCCGGCCGGGCCGCCGCAGGCGAGGCCACTTCCGGCGCAGCCAATGCGCAACCCGCTTGGGCCAAGCGGCTGCATCGCCGCCAGCAACTCACCCATGCCGCGACCACCACCGCGCACACGCTGCGCGGCGGCGATGGCGGCGGCTCGGGCCAAGGCCCAAGCCTGCGCGATTCCGATTCATAAGGAGAACTGACCATGCGATTCAAGCGACCGCAGGTGCGCTACGCCGACACGCCGCAGCCTGCCACTCCGTACCAAGCTGCCGGCCAGGTGTGGGACGAGCGCATCGGCTCGCCGCGCGTGCAGGCGAAGAACTGGCGCCTCATGGCCTTCGGCTGCCTGACGCTCGCGCTGCTGATGGCCGGCGGCCTAGTGTGGCGCTCGGCGCAATCCATCGTGACGCCCTACGTGGTGGAGGTGGACAACGCAGGCCAGGTGCGCGCCGTGGGCGAAGCGGCCACGCCGTACCGGCCCAACGATGCGCAGACGGCGCACCACATCGCGCGTTTCGTGACGCTGGTGCGCTCACTGTCCATCGACCCGATCGTCGTGCGGCAGAACTGGCTCGATGCCTACGACTACACGACCGACAAGGGCGCGGCCGTGCTCAACGACTACGCCCGCACCAGTGACCCGTTCGCTCGTATCGGTCGCGAGTCGGTGACGGTGCAGATCACCAGCGTCGTGCGCGCAAGCGACACGTCTTTCAACGTGCGCTGGACGGAGCGCCGCTACGTCAACGGCGCCGCGGCGGGCCTGGAGCGGTGGACGGCCGTGGTGTCCATCGTGCTCCAGCCGCCGCGCACCGAAGAACGCCTGCGCAAGAACCCCCTGGGCATCTACGTCAACGGCTTGTCGTGGAGCCGCGAGCTGGATTCTTCCGAAGGAGCCAAACCATGAATGCACTTTTCCGTAAATCCGCCTTGCCGGTGATCCTGCTGGCTTCGACTGTCTTGTTCACGGGCTGCGCCACGCAAGGCAAGCCGCCGCCGACCATCTCGCTCGATGAGCCGGTGCAGGCCCAGCCGCTGCCCGAACCGCCCGCGCCGGTGGAGGTGGTGGCCGTGCCCGAGGTGCTGCCGATGCCGGCGCAGTTGATGCCGGTGCCCGAGGCCGAAGACGCCAAACCTACGCCGGAACCGGCCGACGAGAAGGTGCGTGTCTCGCGCGCCAACGCCGAGGCCCGCGTCGCGCCCACGCGCGAGGGCTACGTCAACGCGATTCAGGTGTGGCCCTTCACCGATGGCGCGCTCTATCAGGTCTATGCGGCCGTGGGCCGCGTGACCGTGATTTCGCTCCAGCCGGGCGAGGAACTGGTGACGGTGGCCGCCGGCGATACCGTGCGCTGGATCGTGGGCGACACGTCCAGCGGCAGCGGCGCCGACCTGCGCGTGAACGTGCTGGTCAAGCCGATCCGCTCGGGACTCAAGACCAATCTCGTCATCACGACCAGCCGCCGCACCTATCTGCTGGAGCTGACCTCGACGGAAAAGACGTGGATGGCGTCGGCGTCCTGGGAGTACCCGCGCGACCGGATGCTGGCCTTGCAGCGCCAGGCGCAGGCGGCCAGCGCCGCAGCGCCGGTCGATACCGGGCTGGCGCTGGAGAACCTGCGCTTCCGCTACGCGATCAGCGGCAGCAATCCGCCGTGGAAGCCGCTGCGCGCTTTCGATGACGGCGAGAAGGTCTATATCCAGTTTCCGGCGGGCATCGCGCAAGGCGAGCTGCCGCCCCTGTTCGTCATCGGCGCGCAGGGCGATGGACAACTGGTGAACTACCGCTTCCGCTCGCCGTACTACATCGTGGATCGGCTGTTCGGCGCGGCCGAACTGCGCCTGGGCGGCGACAAGGGCGACGTGGTGCGAATCGAGCGCACGGACGGCGTTGCGCGGAGGAACTGACCATGAGCCAGGACGACACCCCCGACCTCGCCACGCCGCAGGCGGGCAAGGTCGCGCCCGAGGCGGTGGCGCTGCGCGCCCAGCCGCGCCCGGTCACGCGCCTGAACCGGCGCACGCTGGCCATCCTCGTCGGCAGCCTGTCGGTCGCCGTGCTCGGCGCCACGATCTGGTCATTGCAGCCACAGCGGCGCGGAGCCGGCGAGCAGACCGAGCTTTACAACGTCGATCGCGTGTCGAAGTCCGAAGGGCTGGACGCGCTGCCAACCGATTACTCGAAGCTGCCGGCCTTGCCGCCCGCCGCACCCGAGCTGGGGCCGCCACTACCGGGCGATCTTGGCCCGGCCATCGTGAAGTCGCAGCAGCCGGTGACGGCCGCCTACGCGGCCCCCGGCCACGACCCGAACGACGCGCTGCGCAAGGAAGCCGAAGCGGCTGCGGCATCGTCGGTGTTCTTCCGCTCGGGTTCGCAGAAGGCCGCGCCGGTAGCGCAGACGCAGGTGGCTGCCTCGCAGGGCTTCGCCGCCAATGCGGCGTTCGACCCACTGGCGGCTGGCCCGGCCTCGACGGCGGCCCAGCCTGCCGACCCGACCGCCGTACAGAACCGGCAAGACCAGAAAGAGGCGTTCCAGAAAGCCGGAACCACGGAAACCCGTAATTCCGGCAATCTGACCCTGCCGGCTTCGCCGTATCAGGTCATGGCCGGAACGGTGGTCGCCGGGGCGCTGGTGACGGGCATCAAGTCGGACTTGCCGGGCGACGTGATCGCCACGGTGACGGAGCCGGTCTATGACACGGCCACCGGCAAGTTCCTGCTGATCCCGCAGGGTTCGCGCATCCTGGGCAAATACAACAGCCAGGTCAGCTACGGGCAGAGCCGCGTGCAGGTGGTGTGGAACCGGATCATCCTGCCCGACACGTCTTCGCTCACGCTCGACAACCTGGCCGGCACCGACCCGGCCGGTTATGCCGGGCTGGAAGACGACGTGGATTGGCATTGGGGCCGCATCTTTGCCGGCGCGGCGCTGACCACGCTGCTGGGTGTCGGTGCCGAGCTGGCCGCGCCGGAGAACCGGCAGGACGGTGATCGCGTCATCATCGCCGGCCGCGACAGCGCCCAAGACAGCATCAATCAGGTCGGCCAAGAGATGACACGGCGCAACATGAACATCCAACCGACGCTGACCGAACGGCCGGGCCTGCCGGTTCGCATCATCGTCAACCGCGATCTGGTGCTGCGGCCGTACCAGCCGCTTTTCTTCAACAGGGGGACTTCACGATGACGACGCGCAAGCTGCGGCTGGGGCCGCTGCCGAAAACCGAATCCACGAAGCTGACCTTTGCTTGCCCGGCCAGCCTGAAAGCCGACCTCGACCGCTACGCCGCGCTGCACGCGCAGACCTACGGCGAAGCGGTCGATGCCACGGTGCTGATTCCGCACATGCTGGAAGCCTTCATGGCGGGGGATCGGGGATTCAGGAAGGGAGGCGCGGGCAAGGCCGCGCCGTCGAAGCCAAGCTGATGACGCCGGTTCCCGTGGTATCCATCCCTCGAACGCGCAGCCCAAGGCTGCGCGTTCTTCGTTCTGGAGGGCTGCGGCGTTGTGGGCTATGATGATGAGACGCGGCCGCCGTCTGCTGGCAATCGTCCCCGATGCAGCACGCTCCGGCTTTCTACCGCGACGCTCTTATGTGGCTCCTAGTCCACAACGCCGCAGCCCCGCAAAGCGGCCCGAAGTAGAGCTAAACCCGCGCCCCATATAGACTTCCGGCCATCAGGCTGTTTTCACAAAACACTTGACACCGGAACTTTTTTGCACTGCGCCTTGCCTGCCCAACCTATGGCCAAGCGTCGCGTGCCCTACTCATCGTCCGGCGCGGCTTTGACTATTGGCTCGCCGCGGCGCCTCCGCCTTTGGAAATAACCATGCTGCAACACCTGAAAAACACCTGGTTCTTTAATATCCGCGGCGATGTGCTCGCCGGTCTGGTGGTGGCGCTGGCACTGATCCCGGAAGCCATCGCCTTCTCGATCATCGCCGGGGTCGACCCCAAAGTCGGCCTGTATGCCTCCTTCTGCATTGCCGTGGTGATCGCCTTTGTCGGTGGCCGCCCAGGCATGATCAGCGCGGCCACCGGGGCCATGGCCCTGCTGATGGTGACCCTGGTGAAAAACCATGGTCTGGAATACCTGCTGGCCGCAACACTGTTGTGCGGCGCGCTGCAGATTGGCACGGGTTACCTCAAACTCGGCTCACTGATGCGCTTTGTCTCGCGCTCGGTGGTCACCGGCTTCGTCAACGCCCTGGCCATCCTGATTTTCATGGCGCAGCTGCCCGAACTGACCAACGTCACCTGGCAGGTCTACGCCATGTGTGCGGCGGGCCTGGCCATCATCTATCTGTTTCCCTATGTGCCGACGCTGGGCCGCCTGATTCCGTCGCCGCTGGTGTGCATCCTGTCGATGACCGCCGTGGCGATGTATTTCGGCCTGGATATCCGCACCGTCGGCGACATGGGTGAACTGCCGGACACCCTGCCGATCTTCCTCTGGCCGGACGTGCCCCTGACATTCGAGACCCTGGCGATCATCTTCCCCTTTTCCGCCGCACTGGCCGTGGTTGGCCTGCTGGAGTCGATGATGACCGCGACCATCGTCGATGACATGACCGATACCGAAAGCGACAAGAACCGTGAATGCAAAGGCCAGGGCGTGGCCAATATCGCCTCTGGCCTGCTGGGCGGCATGGCGGGTTGCGCGATGATCGGCCAGTCGGTGATCAACGTGAAATCCGGCGGCCGGGGGCGTTTGTCCTGCCTGGTGGCCGGCAGCGTGCTGCTGTTGATGGTGGTGTTTCTCAGCGACTGGGTACGGCAGATCCCCATGGCCGCGCTGGTAGCGGTAATGATCATGGTGTCGATCGGCACCTTCAGCTGGGCGTCGCTGCGCAACCTGCGCACCTTCCCGCTGTCGACCAATATCGTCATGCTCGCCACCGTGGCGGTCACCGTCTATACCCACAACCTGGCGTACGGCGTGTTTGTAGGCGTGTTGCTGGCGGCGATGTTCTTCGCCAACAAGATCGGCCATTACCTGTACATCACCTCGGCGCGGGACAGCGCAACCGGCCAGCGCACCTACCAGGTGGTCGGTCAGGTGTTCTTCAGTTCAGCCGACAAGTTCGTCAGTGCCTTTGACCTGCGTGAAGGCCTGAGCAAGGTGGTGATTGACCTGTCCCGCGCACACTTCTGGGACATCACGGCAGTCGCAGCGCTGGATAAGGTGGTGCTGAAACTGCGTCGCAGCGGCAGTGAGGTCGAAGTGCTCGGTCTTAACGAAGCCAGCGCGACCATCGTTGATCGCTTTGGCGTGCACGAAAAGCCCGAAGCCATCGATCAAGTGCTCGGGCACTAAGCCCGCTCAATTCGACTCGGTCGCCGCAGACGCAAACAGCTGCTCCAGCGGCACCGGCCGACCGAAGTAGTAGCCCTGGAAGCAAGTGCAACCAAAGCTGCTCAGGCGCTCGCACTGGGCCTGGGTTTCCACACCCTCGGCGATCACGTCCAGCTTCAGTGCATGCGCCAGGGACACGATGGTGCAGGCAATGTCGGCATCCTGGGTGTCGCTAAGCAGGTCGCAGACAAAGGAACGGTCGATCTTCAGCTGATCCACCGGCAGGGTTTTCAGGTAGGACAACGACGAGTAGCCCGTGCCGAAACAAAACAGCGCAGCTCACTGACCACCAGCCCTCTTACGGAACGGCAGCTGGAACCACGGCCTTATCCTTTGGTTTTAGTCCAGTCTCGCCGAGGTCACCAGAAAACTGCCGCACGGAGCGGTCAAACCGCGCAATGCCCGGTTTTTCGCCTCAGACTCAAGCAAGTTGAATGCCGAATTGCTGATTTGATCAAAGCTGGCGATGTGACAGCTTTTTCACTTTGGACGGGTTATGCTTCCAGAAAGACGTTTTTGTGATCACAGACCATGACTGAAGCCCAGTTACCCCGCCAGCCCAAGGCTTTCGTCCTGTGGCGTGAAGCCCAGGACACACGCATCCGCTCGCCACTGGGAGGCATCTATTACCTGCTGGCCTGGGCGCTCACCTGGATTTTCAGCAACGAACCAGGCGCACTGATCATTCCGGGGCTCGTCGGCATCAGCATCTTCGCCCTGTTGCTGGTGCTGCGCCTGCTGCACCGCCTGCCACAGGAGCAGAGCGATGCCAGCCTCAAGCGTTGGCTCAACCTGCATTGGGGCTTGATTCTGCTCACCGCGCTAAGCTGGGGCCTGGCCCACGCGCTGGCGCACAAGGATGCCCTGTTCAGCGATTCGGCAATCATCGCCACCCTCAGCACCATCGCTTTCAGCACCGCGCTGGCCTTCAACTTCGCCATGCGCAAGAAGCTCGCAAGCCTCGCCCTGTTGCTGATCTACCTACCGGGCCTGATCAGTCTTGCCGTGGACTGGCGCGATCAGTACGCCATTTTGATCACCCTGAGCTTCTACCTCAGCTACCTGCTGCTGGCGCTCAACCGCAGCAACCGCGAATACCACAACACCCTGGCTCTGGAGCTGCAGTTGCTCTATCAGCAGGAAAAGCTGGAGCGACTCAGCCGCACCGACAGCCTGACCCAGCTGGGCAATCGTTATCAGTTCAACAGCCTGTTCCCGGTGATGGTGGGTAACGCTCAGCGGCAGAACCAGCCGTTATCCCTGGTGCTGCTGGACATCGACTTCTTCAAGCGGATCAACGACGAATACGGCCACAGCTGTGGCGACAGCTGCCTGAGTGCCTTTGCCGAACGGATGCGCCAGAACTTCCGCCGCGACAGTGATGCCCTGCTGCGCCTGGGCGGCGAAGAGTTCGGCATCCTGATGCCCAACACCGCGCTGGAACAGGCGCGTCAATTGGCCGAGCAGTTCCGTCAGGAGCTGGAGCGCGAAGGTTTCAATGTCCCCGGCACCCGTCTGCCGCTAACTGCGAGCCTGGGTGTCGGCTGTTACGACATGCTGCGTGACGGCAGTGCCGAAGCCTTCTTCAAGCGCGTTGATGACGCCCTTTACCAGGCCAAGAGCGCCGGGCGTAACCGCATCGAACTGGCCTGAAACAGGCGGCAGCCGAGCTGCCGCCATGCGGGCCTAGGGTCTGTTGACGTTTCGTTCGCGGCCGCGCCGGAGCCAGTTTTAGCGCGAGGCAAGGCACGAGATGCGAAGTTTAGCCAGCTAAATGAGCCATCGAGGAACGCAGTATCGCGCTAAAACTGGCCCGGCCCTTCGGGTTGCGCGCAAAATCTCGCCATGCGTTGTTGGAGGACTTGGCAAGGGAACAACCATTACCTGCGTCCTCCGCCTAGCCTGGCGAGATTTTGCGCGGCAACGCGGCTCGCGACGAAACGTCAACAGACCCTAGAGTCGGAAGTTACCCATCTGTTTGGCCAGGTCATCCGCCAGCGCGCGCAGGGTCTGGCAGTCTTCCTTGCACACCTGCACCTCACCAGCCGTGGCATGGGCCAGGTCGGCAATGCCTTGTACGTTGCGGTTGATCTCCTCGGTCACCGAGGACTGTTCCTCGGTGGCGGTGGCCACCTGGGTGTTCATATCGCTGATGCGTTCAATCTGCTCGGTAATCGCACTCAGCGACTGCCCCGTACGCTGACTGGCTTCCACGCCAGTACCAGTCGCACGCTGGCCGGCATGCATGGAGCTTACGGCGGTTTCCGCGCCCTGCTTGAGGCGCTGGATCATCTGCTGAATTTCATCGGTCGAACTCTGCGTGCGGCTGGCCAAGGTGCGTACCTCGTCAGCCACCACAGCAAAACCACGGCCCATCTCCCCAGCCCGCGCCGCTTCGATAGCAGCGTTCAGCGCCAGCAGGTTGGTCTGCTCGGAAATCCCGCGAATTACCGCCAGTACCTGATCAATCGAAGCCACCTGCTCGGCCAGCTCACTGACTGCGGCGGCGGCATTGCCAATATCAGTGGACATGCTCTCGATATGCCCGATGGATTGGCGCACCTCATTACGCGCGCCCTGCGCCTCGTCCCGCGCGCTTTGCGATGACTGCGCGGCGCTGCTGGCGTTACGGGCGATTTCCTGCACGGTGAGGCCCATCTCGTGCACCGCCGTGGCAACCATGTCAGTCATTTCCTGCTGCTGGCTGGAACGTCCGGCCGTGTTGTCGACCACCTGCGCCACCTGGCTGACCGACGCGCGCAAACGCTCACTGGTCGCCAACACATCGCTGATCAGGCTGCGCTGACCGCCGATAAAGCGGTTGAAGCCACGGGCCAAGTCGCCCAGTTCGTCCTCGCGGGACTCATCCAGGCGACGGGTCAGGTCACCGCCACCGCCGCCGATTTCAACCAGCGCAGCAGTCACCTGACGGATCGGCCGCACCAGACCGCGTGCCAGAATCACCACCAGACCGAGGAACAGCAACGCCACACCAATGCCGATGGCGCTGGTCATAAACAGCGCCTGACGCGCCTCGGCGTAGATTTCCGCCTCAGGCACTTCGCTGACCAGCAGCCAGTCCAGGCTGCCGAGTTTCTGCGCCACGGCCAGGTAAGCCTCGCCGTCGCGTTCAAAACGCACCGCCTTGCCGCCGCTGTTCAGCAACTGGTCGGCCGGGCCTTGGCCAAACAGCTCCGCCAAACGACCGCTGCCGCTCAGTTCGGCCTGCGGGTGCACCTTGATCTCGCCCTGGGCATCGATCAGGAACACCTGGCCACGCTCGCCAAAGCGAAAATCACGAATCATTTCCGACATGGCCTTGAGGCTGTAGCCCAGACCGGACACACCCAGCGTCTTGTTGCCCTGCTTGATGCGCTGATTGATAAACAGGGTGGGCAGCCGCGTGCCCTTGTCGATGTCGATTTCCAGCACCTGATCGCGGCTGCTGTCGACCAGTTTGTAGAACCACTGGTTCTCCGGCTGAGTGCGATTGATCACCCGCGCGAGGCCAGTACCGGTGAAATAGTTGCCGCTTTCCAGTACGGCAATCGAGGTGGTCATGGCATTCTGCTGCACGCGTACGCCATCCAGATAACGCGCCACGGCATCACGCAGCCCCTCATCTTCGCCAGCGGCCAGCCAATCCTGAATGAACGCGTTGCCGGCAATCCCGGCGTTGGCCGTAATCGGCGCGGTGAGCACCCGCTCCAGGTCATTGCGGATCGCCAGCACCCGTGCCGGCAGCGCTTCCTCAACCAGGAAGCGCTCACTCAGACGGTTGACCACCGCCGAATAGACGCCGACCACAATCAGAATGCTGGCAAGCAGGGCAGCGCCCATGCTGAGAATCAGCTGCCACTGAATGCTGCGTTTCCACACGCTCATGGAGGGTTACCTTATGCTTATTATTGGAAAGGCAAGATTGAATACAATCATGTACACAAACTCAATAACCTGCCGACGTATAACAGCTATCGGCCAGTCCATGCGCCGACTTTAACCAGCCCGCAGCACCTCTCACTGCATCTGCCGCCACAAGCGCAGGTAGGCCTCTTCGTGGCTGAAATCCAGTTCGATACTCAGGTCATCGCTCTCCTGCAACACACTGGGGGTGATCAGCAGCGGCGCGGAAACAAACTGGCTTGAGGGCGTGCCGGCAAATGCCCGGTTCAACTCATCAACCAGCTGCCAGCCCTGCACGCTCAAGGGCTCGGCCACCGTCGCCACCTGTTGCGACAGGCCGGAGTGAATACGCCCCAAGGCCTTGGCCGAGCCATCACCCGCAGAAATATTGCGCAGGCCCTTGCGCCCCAGCGCGTTGAGCGGCACGTTGATATGGTCGAAGTACACATCGTTGATCGCCAACGTGTGGCTCCATTGATTGCCGAAGCGCCGATGCAGCGTGCGCACCCGCTCATCCATACCCTTGCTCACGGCAGAGATCGGCAAATCCTCAATGCTCAGCAGGCGGCATTGCTCACATTGCGCCAGGCGCTCGGCCATCCGTTCGGTCTTGGCCGTAGCGATGGCGAACTGGCTGTCGGTAAAAATCACCACGCCAATCGGGCCATCGCGTACTCCACCGCCAGATCGGCCACCTGCTGCGGGTCACTGGTGATATTGCTGAACAGCACCTCGGTCGGCCCCGGCCGATCTCCGGCATGCCAGCCGACCAGGGGAATGTCCTGGCGTTTGAAGTCATCGATCAGCGCACCGAGGGCCTGCGGGTCAAAACCGCCGAGCACCACGCTCTGTGGCCTGCGCTCCAGCGCCTGCGCCGCCACGCGCTGGATCTCTGCCGGATCACCTCGACCATCCACCGCGTGCACCTGCCAGCCGAGCAGCTTGGCCGCCCGCTCGAAGCTGCGATACACGCCAACCACACCACCGTTGCGAAAATCAGCCGCAATAAAGCTGACCTGCATGCCGCTGCGCGCCGGCGGCCCGTCACGCGGCCCGGACCATTGCGCCGCCGCCAGCCAGGCACTGAACAGCAGCCCGCACAGCCAGAACGCACTTGCCTTGTAGGTCATCGACATGGCTTTTCCCTGCGCTGCTGCCCGGCACTTTGTCGAACAGCTGTTGCTAGCAGCGTAGTCCGTCCATTGACGGGCAGCGGGCAGACGACCTCAATCGGACAGGCTGAAACTCAATTTGGCGGTCTGGCCACTCTCGTCGAGCACACTGAGCTGGTAGCGACCGGCGCGCGAAAAACTCTGGTTCAGCACGGCTTCAGCCGTGGTTTCCGCCACCGGTTGGCCGTCGACAAACCACCAGCGTCGGCCACTGCCGCCCAGGGCCGAAAGACGCAAGCGCAGCGGTTCAACGCTGCCGGCCGGGCGCCGCAAGCGGTCGCCTTCGCGCACCCCGACAATCGACAACGGCGCACTGGCGGCGACCTGTTGCGGCGGGCATTGCCGGTCCACCGCCGGCAGGCGCGCACTGCGTCGCTCACGGCGTGGCAACCAGGGCTCCAGCGGTGCTGGCCACAACGCCAGATGCTGCGCCGTGGCTCCCGGACAGCTGGCATCCACACGCAAGCCCTGGGCATTGACCCAAAGGGTTTCCTGCAAGCCCAGGCCCAGCGGCTGATCCTGCGCCTGCAAGGTCGGCGGCGTAGTGCCGTCCAGGGTCCAGGCGAAGCGCTGACGCCGGCAGTTGGGGTCATGGCTGTCGAGCGGTTGACCCAGCGGCCAACAGATGGCGGCCACACCGACCGAGGCCGGCTGCGGGTCTATCGGCAGGGCAATGCCACGCTGGCTGTCGCGATTGACCAGCAGATCATGCACCTGCAATAGCAGTGGCGCGGCCGACGCCAGGCCAAACTGCCCGGACACCGGGGTGCCGTCAGGACGGCCGATCCAGATGCCGATCAGGTAACGCGGCGCCACGCCAATCGCCCAGGCATCACGAAAGCCATAGCTAGTACCAGTCTTCCAGGCCAGGCTCGGGCGCTGCACCAGCTGCGCGCGCGGGTCACGATCAGGCCGCGCCTGACCGCTGAGAATGCGCCGTACAATCCACGCCGAGCCGGGCGACAGTAAACGCCGCTCATGCAGCCCATCCTGCGGCTGAAAACGCAGGCGTACGGCCATGCCGCCGCGGGCAAAGGCGCTGTAACCGCTGACCAGTTCCTCCAGCCGGCTGCCGGCGCCGCCGAGAATCAACGCCAGGTTAGGTTCGGCCAGCGGTGGCAGCAGCAAGGGCACGCCGGCACTGCGCAGCTCACCAGCAAAACGCTTCGGCCCGTAGGCTTCCAGCAGTTGCACGGCGGGTAGGTTGAGCGAGGTAGCCAGCGCCTCACTGGCCGACACCGCGCCGCTGAAGCCGGCGGCGAAGTTGCCCGGTCGATAGTCGCCATAACGGCGTGGCACATCCTGCAGCAGTGATTCGGAATGAATCAGCCCTTCATCCAACGCCATGCCGTAAAGAAAGGGCTTCAGGGTCGAACCCGGCGAGCGCACCGCGTTGATCATGTCGACATGGCCGAAGCGTTTGGCATCGCTGATATCCACTGAGCCTAGGTAAGCGCGCACCGCCATGCTCGGCTGCTCGACCACCAGAATCGCTGCCGAGGTGCGCTCTGGCAGCCGCGCACGCCAGCCCAGCAGCAGGTCTTCCAGGCGGCGCTGCAAGGTGGCATCGAGCGTCGTGCGAATCAGCGGTGGGCTGCCCGCCGTATTCAGCCGCCGCGCCAGCAACGGGGCCAGGCGCGGTTCCTGGCGCGGCGCCAGCAGCACCGGTTCTTCCAGCGCATCGTTGATCGCCGATTGCGGCCATATCTGGAAGCTGGCCAGGCGCTTGAGCACCTTGTCGCGCGCTGCCTGCGCCCGCTCGGGATGACGATCCGGACGCAAACGGCTGGGCGCCTGCGGCAGCACCGCCAGCAAGGCCGCTTCGGCGCGAGTCAGTTGGCTCGGTGATTTGCCCAGGTAGGCCCAGCTGGCCGCAGCCACCCCTTGTAGCGTGCCGCCAAACGGCGCGCGATTGAGGTAGAGGGTGAGGATTTCATCCTTGGACAGGTGCCACTCCAGCTGCAGCGTGCGCCACAACTGCTTGAGCTTGCCGCTGTAGCTGCGCGCATGTGGATCAAGCAGGCGCGCCACCTGCATCGACAGCGTGCTGCCACCCGACAGCACCCGCCCGCCGCTGAGGTTCTGCCAGGCTGCGCGGCCCAGCGCCAGCGGGTTGACCCCAGGGTGCTGATAGAACCAGCGATCCTCGTAGGTCAGCAGCGCCTCCAGGTAATAGGGCGACACCTCCGCGGGGCTGACCGGGTAACGCCATACGCCATCATGGTCGGCAAAGCGCCACAGCGGCGCACCGTCCTCGGCCAGCACCACGCGGGCCAGGTCATCCCCCGGCACCGGCAGCGGAAACAGGCGGTCGGCCGCCAGCAGTGCCAGCAGTGCCAGCAGCAAGGCCAACGGCAGCGCCAGCCAGGGCCGCCGTAACAGCGGCCAGAGGTGCTGACGGCAGATCACAACAAGCCGCTGGTAAAACACGTTAACGCGGGTCATGCGCGTAGCCATTCCTTGTATCGCGATGCTGTACTGACAAACGGCCAACAGCGCTGCCATTCTGCCAAATCACTGGCACACTGACGCGCAGCAGCAATCCATGCAGCGTTGAGTGGAACGAGAACTATGGGTGTAGAAGGCTTTTTTGAATCCCTGGGCGAGGCGGTTGGCTCGGTGATCCGCTTTATCGTCGAAGGCTTGAGCGGCTTCTTCGGCCTGCTCGGTGGTGCGGTCAGCAGCTTTATCACGGGCATGTCCAAGGCCTTGGGGGTGACGCCATCATTGCTCAGCATCGTGGTGCTGGTGGCCGGCCTCTGGCTGCTGTACCTGGCGGTGCGCGCCTTTATCCGCCGTTCGATCATTGCCGGGGTGATCTGGCTGGTGCTGGGGTTATGGTTGCTAGGCGGCCTGATCGGTTAAGCCAAACAACAAGGCCCGCCAATCTGGCGGGCCTTGTGCGTTCTAAGAACCTGTTTCGGATCTCGCGAGCTAGAGCGAGACAAGGCAAAAATGGCCGAGGAAGCGGAGTTTACGTGCTGTAAATGAGCATTCCGAGGCCATTTTTAACGCCGTATCGCCGACGCGCAGCAGATCCGAGACTGGTTCTAACGCTCCTTAACGATCAAACGCCCCGGCGTGGTGCCCAAAGCCTGCCAGTTCGGTCGGTACATCGACTCCACTTGCGGTGGCGGTACGCGGTAGCTGCCCGGGGTAACGGCGCGGGCCAGGTACAGCAAGTGAGTGGTGTCGTAGCCGTTGACGTCCAGCGCTGCAACGTAGCGATCACCACGGAACTCCTGGTGCTTGATCGCCGCGTTCTGCATCGACTCACGCCACTCTTTCACCGCACTGCTGGCGTCATCCAGGCTGGCCGAACTTTGTGCCAGGTTCTGGTTCTCCAGCTCCAGGCCTGCCGGCAGCAGGTCGACCACCAGAGCATCCGGTACGCGCTGCTTGGCGGATACGGCCAGGTGCACCAGCACCAGCTCGCCACTTTGCAGGTTGCTCAGGTCCAGCGGCTGGCCGTCCATGCCCAGGTACTCGCGGTAGATGCTGAGGTTCTCGCCACCGGCTGCGGGTGCCTGGCTGGGGTAGCCGGACAGGGTGAGCTGCTGGTACAGCGGCGTGTCGCCCGGTTTGCTGACTGAATTGCGAATGCTCAGCGGCGCCGCCAGGTCGCTGCCATCGAGTTTGAGCCCCGGTTGGGCATTGCTCAGGTCGAAGGCCAGGCTGCCGCTTTGCAGGGCGGCACTCCAGTTTGGCTCCGGCTTGCTCAGCAGGTTGCGCCCGGCCAGGTACAGCGAGTTGCGCTCCTGGGTCGACAGCCACTGCTGCCCGGCCACTTCGTCAGCCAGGTTGAACAGCCGCTCTTCGCGGCGGTTGCCGGCCAGGTCGTGCTCTTCAAGCAGCGCCAGAATCAGCGCCTGGTCGCGCAGCGGGCTGCCGTAGTCAGCCAGCCAGGTGTTGCTGTCACGGCCACGGGCCAGGCCGGCGGTCAGCAGTTCGTCGGCACGCGGCTGGTCGCCCATTTTCTGCAAGGCCACGGCCAGGTGCACCAGCGGTAAGCCGGAGCGGGCATCGCTGCGTCGCTCGTACAGGCTGCGCAGCGCACCCAGCGGCGCCTGCTGGCTGCGCGCCAGCACATAACCGGCGTAGGCCTGCACGGCAAAGCGGCTGTGCTCAGCATTGTCGCTGTAATTGACTTCGATCAGCTGGCGCTCCTGCAGGTAGCGCAGCAGGCGTTCATTGGCCTTTTTCAGCGCCTCTTCCGGCACGCCGAAACCTTGCTCACGGGCGCGCAGGAGGAAGTCGCTGACATAAGCGGTCAGCCAGTATTCCTCGTCGCTGTCCGCGCCCCACAGACCGAAGCTGCCGTTGTAGCGCTGCATGCTCAGCAGGCGTTCGATGCCCAGCTCGATGGAGCGTTTGCGCTGCTCATCCGGCTCGGCTTCCACGCCCAGACGTTTCAGTGTGGCGGCATCGGCATACAGCGACGGATACAGACCACTGGTGGTCTGCTCCAGGCAGCCGTATGGATAGGCTTTAAGCGCGCGAATCTGCTCGCCCAGGTTGAGCGGCGGCCGGCTGGATATCGCCAGCCGCGCTTCCAGCCCTGCCGTCTCGAAGGCACTCAGGGCATTGGCCGGCAGCAGCCAGGGTTCGTCTTTGAGCACGGCGCGGAAGTGTTGCAGCTGCGCCGGATAGGCCGGACGAATGCCCAACGTCCACTCGCGGCTGAACGGCGGCAGGTCTTCACCCGGCAGGGCCAGGCCGTTGACGCTGACCTTGAAGCGTCCCTGGCCGTAACCACCCAAGGCACTGACCGGGATGCGCAGGATGGTGCGCTGACCGTCGGCCAGGGTGATCGGCGCCACCGCTGCGCCGGGGTTCTGCGCCAGGCGCAGTTGACCTTCGGCACTCAGTTGTACATCGAGTTTCTGCTCGCGCCCGGAGAGGTTGCTCAGGTCCAGGGCCAAGGTGGTTTCATCACCACCGGCGAGGAAGCGCGGCGCCGACAGCTCGGCAATCAGTGGTGCAGCGACCACCGTCTTGCCTTCGCCCATGCCGTAGTGCTCGTCGGTCCAGGCTTGCGCCATCAGGCGCAGTTCACCGTTGAAGTCAGGGATCGCCAGGCTGACTTCGCCTTCACCCTGCTCGTTCAGTTTCAGCGGCTCACTCTGTAGGGCGACGATCAGCACACTGGTGTCCGGACGCTTGCCGCCACCGGCCAGCGCCGCGTCACCACCGAAGGCCAATTTGGCCACCCGACCTTGGCCGGCTTCGATCAGTTGACCGTAGATATCCAGATGATCTGCGCCATAAGCCTTGCGGCCGAAGAAGTTGGCGAATGGATCCGGCGTGGCGTAGTCGGTGATATTGAGGATGCCGACATCCACTGCGGCCACCAGCACCTGCGCCTGTTTCGGGATGCTGCCGTCGGCGTTGCGCGCCTGCACCTTGACCTTGAGTGGCTGGTTGGGGCGCATCTTCTCTGCAGCGGTGAGGGTCAGCGCCAGTTTGCGCGGCGCACGCTCCAGCGGCAGATGCAACAGGCCGACCGCGCGCTTGGGCGTGGCATTGCTTTTGCGCTCGCCGGGGCGAATCACCAGGGCGCTAACATACAGGTCATGCCGTGCCCAGTCCTTGGCAATCGGGATGTCGAAGGTCTTGCCTTCGGCCGGTACGTCTACCTCTTGCCACCACAGTGGGCCTTCACTGGACTCCACCATCAGGTAGCCCTTGCCCGCAGCGGGCGGGGTGACGGTGACCTGGGCCGTATCGCCATCGACATAGGCCGGTTTATCCAGCGCCAGCTTGACCTGATCCGGACGCACCGCGCCGCCGTCGGCGTTGTCCTGCCAGCGGTAGCCGGCCCAGAAGCGCAGGCTGCTGAGCAGGCCGGTCTGGCCGTCGATCACCTCAATGCGATACGGGCCCCATTCCACCGGGAAGCTGATCTTGGCGGTGCCGCCGGCAGCGACCTTGAGGGTTTCTTCGTTAAGGGTGAGGAATTTCTCGGTGTAGTTATGGCTCCAGCCATCGCTCTCGGAGAAGTTCCAGAAGTAGTCACGGCGCTCACGGATCAGGCGCACGCTGAGCTGATCGGCGGCCAGTTTATTGCCCTCGGCATCGGCCACCAGCACTTCAAACTCGGCCAGGCTGTCGGCGTCCACTTCTTCGCCATCAAACAACCCGCGTACACCCGGCAGACGCTCGGCCGGCCACACTGGCTGGACAATCCGCCGGGTAATCGCGCGGCCACCGGACTCCTGCAGGCTGGCCTGCAGAATCAGACGCAGCGGCGATTTGGCATCGCTCCAACGGCTCTCGATATCCAGGCTGGCCTTGCCCTGCTCGTCGAGGCTGGTTTCATCCAGTTCGATGTCCTCACTCAGCTCTTCTTCAGTAACCGAACCGAACTGATAGCCCGGCAAACTCGCCACTGCCTCACGCAGCGGACGCACATAAAGCTGGCCACTGAGACGATTACCGGCAGCCGGGGCGCCATACAGGTAGCGCCCCGTCACGTCGAACTGAGCGTTCTCGCTCGGGCTGTAAGGCACCTCGCTGCCCTTGAGTTCCAGGGCCATACGCTCAGGCAGGAAGTCTTCCACGGAGAACTCGTACAGCTGCTGACGGCCATCACCGAGATCGAACAGCAGTTGCCAGCGGCCGGTCGGCGCTTCATCAGCCAGTTGCAGTTGGTACTGATACAGGCCGGAATCGTCGGCCTGCCAGACGAACTTGCGGCTGACCTGCTCATCCGGGCGGCGCACTTCCACATTCACCGGCTGGGCTTTTACCGCGCGGCCATCGGCATCGCGCAGCAGGCCATTAAGCAGCACGGTCTCGCCGGGGCGATAGAGGTCACGCGGGCCGAATACGAAGAACTGCAACGGATGGGCAACAGGACCGGCGATATCGAATTCGGCCAGGTCCAGCGCGGCGGTGTTCAGGCGTAACAGGCTGGTCTGTTCGCCCTGGTGGGCCAGCAGCACTTCGGCTTTGGGCGGCAACGGCAGTTCGCCATGGCCGGCGCCGTCGGTCTTGCCTTCGGCCAGCACCTGGCCTTCTGCGTTGAGGATTTCCAGACGTACATCGCCCAAGGCATCACCACCGGCCAGGGCCTGGGTGAACACATCCATACGGTTCTGGTAACGGTGCACGGACAGGCCGATATCGCTCAGGGTGAACAGCGTGGCCGGTTGCGAGTAGTTGTAGCTGCCCGCTTCACGCATCACCGCCAGGTACACACCGGGCTGCTTGAACGGCTCCAGGCCGGCAATCGGCAGCAGCAGGGTTTCGCGGGTGTTGCGCGCCGGGTTCAGGTCAAAGCGGCCGCCGTAGACCAGCTCGGCCATCGGCAGCAGGCTGCGGGCTTCCCAATTGTCCAGATTGCTCGACCGGCCCCAGCGGTTAAGGAAGGCCGGCAGCGATTCGGGTTTGATGCGGAAGAACTCGACATTCACCTTGTCAACGTTCAGCGCAATCACCGGCAGGCCTTCGGCCAGGCGCGTCGGCAGCAGCGAGCCACGGCTGGCGAAGCCGACACTGGCTTGCAGGTCGCGGGTTTCCAGGCGGGTCACCTGCTCGGCGGCGAGGCGCTTGCCATTCAGCCCGAGCAGCCCGGCATCTACAGTCAGCACCAATTTGCGCTGCGGCTCCAGGTGACGCAGGCGCACTTCCATCAGGTTGTCGGTCAGCTCCCAGGCGCCGTCGACCTTGCCGCTTTTGCTATCGACCAGATGCAGGCGCTCGGCGAGCTTCTGCTCGGGGTCGAGCGGTACGGAAAAACTGATCGACAGGGTGCTGGCACCATCCAGCTGGACCTCCGAAACGTCTACCACGGTCAGTTCGCGACCGGCGTAACGTTCGGCCAGCGCCTTGCGGTCAACCGGCGCTTTGGCCGTCTCGCTGGTGCTGGGGATGGCTTGGGTGGCCGTCACTTCGGCGGGCACCGGGGTAGATGAATCACAGGCGCTGAGCAGGCTCAGGACAAGTGCCAGAAGCAGTCCATTCTTCGGCATTGCGGGGCTCCAACAAGGGTAGATGCAGAGGCCTGACACTATAGTCGAGGCGCTCACCGACCACTAAGTGTGCATCTGCAAAATTGCTCAGCAGCGCACGCCTGTCGATCAGTGTTTAATACCCCGCCTGTGACACGCGCCTGCGCATTTTGTTGCAGCCATTCCCAGCTAGTTCGAGAACGCATTTGATAAACGCCGTACGCGATGCCTGGCAGCATGCGCCGACCCACAAACGGGTCTGGGCATTGGCTGCGCCGATGATCCTCTGCAACCTCTCGGTACCGCTGGTGGCGCTGGTCGACAGTGCGGTAATTGGCCATTTGCCGCATGCCCACCAATTGGCCGCAGTGGCAGTGGGCGCCAGCCTGTATGGCTTGCTGGTCGGCAGCGTGGGCTTTCTGCGCATGGGCACCACGGGCTTTACCGCCCAGGCAGTTGGCCGCAGAGACGGCAGCGCGCTGCGCCAGGTGTTGCTGCAAGCCTTGTTGTTAGGCGGCGTACTGGCCTTGGCACTGGGCCTGCTGATGCGCCTGCTCAGCGTACCGGTATTGGAGCTGATGCAGCCTTCGGCGCAGCTCGACGTCCTGGCTCGCAGTTATCTGCATATTCGACTCTTCGGCCTGCCAGGCGCGCTGGCCAGCTATGCCCTGGTCGGCTGGCTACTCGGCACACAAAATGCCCGCGGGCCGTTATTGATCATGTTCGGCACCAACCTGCTGAATGTGGCCCTGACGTTGCTGTTCGTCCTCCGGCTGGGCTGGGAAGTGGCAGGCGCAGCCTGGGGCTCGGTACTGGCGGAATGGAGCGGGGCACTGCTCGGCCTTTACCTGGCGCGCCAGACAATCAAGCGCCAGGCTGGGCGCATCAATTGGCCCGCGCTGCGGCTATGGCAGAACTGGCGGCCTTTGCTGGCGGTAAACCGCGATATTTTTATTCGTACCATGGCCCTGCAAGCGGCATTTTTCCTCATTACCGTACAAGGCACCCGCCTAGGTGATACCACAGTGGCGGCCAATGCCTTGCTGATCAATGGCCTGATGCTGAGCGCCTTCGCCCTGGACGGGCTGGCCCATGCCGTCGAGGCGCTTGGCGGGCATGCGCTGGGCGCCGGGGATCGCCAGGCGCTGCGGCGCAGCATGCTGGTGGCGGGGGCCTGGTCACTGCTGGCGAGCCTGGGATTTGCCCTCTTCTTCTGGCTCGGCGGGCACTGGTTTGTCGGCCTGCAAACCGACATCGCCACAGTACGTAGCACGGCCCTTACCTACCTGCCCTATCTGGCGTTGCTGCCGTTGATCGGGGTCTGGAGCTACCTGCTCGATGGCCTGTTTATCGGCGCTACCCGCGCTCGTGAAATGCGTAATGCCATGCTCTGGGCATTATTTCTAAGCCTGCCATTGGCCTGGTGGCTACAGGCGCTGGGCAACCACGGCCTGTGGCTGGCTCTGCTGGCCTTTATGGCGCTACGCGGCCTGTGCCTGGGTGGCTATGCTTACCGCCTGACCCGTGCCGACCAATGGTTCGCCCCCAGCCAATCAGGAGCCCCTTATGCTCAGCCCTGAAATGCCCTGCGATGAAGTCCTGCGCCAGCAGATTCTCGATGACAACGAACTGCTCGACACCCCCGCAGACGCCTATCTGGACACCCTGGTACGGGTGGTGCGCGAGGTCTTCGCGGTCAAGACCGTGCTGGTCAGCCTGATCGACCATGACCGCCAGTGGTTCAAGTCACGTATCGGCCTGGAAATCAGCGAAACCCCGCGGACCATTTCCTTCTGCGCCCACGCGATTCTCGGCACCCAGCCGTTTATCGTCGAAGACACCCATAACGACCTGCGTTTCCACGACAACCCGGTGGTGGTCAACAACCCGCAGATCCGCTTCTATGCCGGGCAACCGCTGTTCTCCGAAGAAGGCCAGGCACTTGGTACCCTGTGCCTGATCGACCCGGTCCCGCGGCAGCTAACGGACAAGCAGCTGCGCCTGTTTACCGACATGGCCGTGCTGGTGGAAGGCTACCTGAAGCTGCGCCATGTCAGCGCCCAGACCGAACAGCTGCGTGCGGCGCTGAGCCGCGAACAGCGCAAGACCATGCTCGACCCACTGACCCAGCTGTGGAACCGCGCCGGCCTCGATCACTTCCTGCCCAGGCATCAGCAACAGGCCGACGAACTGGGCTTGAGCCTCGGCGTGCTGTTCTGCGATCTCGACTACTTCAAGAAGGTCAACGACAACCACGGCCACGCCGCCGGCGATCAGGTGCTGTGGGAAACTGCGCGGCGCATCAGTGCCGCCGTGCGTCCGCAGGATGTAGTCACCCGCAGTGGCGGCGAGGAGTTCGTGGTGCTGCTGCAGGTGCATGACCAGCACGAGCTGCTGCAAATTGCCGAACGGATTCGCAGCACCCTGAGCAAAGAGCCGGTGGAAACCGACAACCACCCCCTGCACCTGACTATCAGCATCGGCGCGGCCCTGCGCAGCGCCGGGGAACCACCCAGCAGCACCATGAAACGCGCCGATCAGGCTCTCTATCAGGCCAAGGGCAATGGCCGTAACCGGGTTGAATTCGCCCACTGACCCGAGAAAGGATGCCCACATGGCTCAAGCACTGGCTGCCTACCTGCATTACCTGTCGATTTTCGTGCTGTTCGCCCTGCTTAGCGTCGAGCATGTGCAATTCAAACTGCCGCTGGACCTGCGCCGCGCCCGCAGCCTGATCATCACCGACATTGCTTATGGCATCAGTGCTGGCGTGGTGCTGTTTACCGGCCTGGCGCGCGTGCTCTGGTACGGCAAGGGCCTGGACTACTACCTGGGCAACAGCCTGTTTCACGCCAAAGTCGGCCTGTTTATTCTGATCGGACTGATTTCCGTGGTGCCGACCTTTGTCTTCCTCAACTGGCGTAACAGCCTCAAGGCCGGCGAAGTGCCGCAGGTCAGCGCCCGCCAGGCACGCCTGGTGATCATGGTGATTCGCCTGGAACTGTTGCTGCTACTGGCCCTACCATTACTGGCAGTGCTGATGGCGCGTGGTTATGGCTGACCGCCAGCCTGGCGCGGCAGGCAGAATGCCTCGACCATCAGGGCCATGCTCTCGATCACCTCATCACGCGTGAGCAATTGCTGATCCTGGCTGAAGTAACAAGCCGTGGTGTACTGCACCGAGTTGACCATTACAAATAGCGTGGCCGGCAGGTTATCGATGCGGTACTCATGCGCATGACGCATCAGATAGTGCTGGCACACCTCACTCATATCCCGCTCCAGGCTCTGGAACAGCTTGCCTGATTGCAGCCGGTGCCAATTACGCACCAGCTCGCGCTGCCCCTTGTCCTGCTCCACCTGTTCAAAGACCCCCTGCAAAACCGCCCGCGTGGCCGTTCTGACATCACAGTCGAGCAGTGGCCGCAGCCGCTGGTACACCACCTCCATCAGCTGGCGAGCCTGCTGCTGCATCAAGGCCTCGATCAACGCCTCCTTGTTGGCGAAATACTGATAAAGCGAGCCAATGCTGGCCCCGGCACGCTGGGCAACATGGTTGGTAGTGAGCCCGTCGAGGCCACGCTCCCCCAACTCCTGCGCCGTAGCCTCAAGCAGCGCCGCGACCATCTCACCCGAACGTTTCTGCGTAGGTTGCTTCCTCATACCGGCATCGACCATGCGAGTTGTTTGCGAGTAATTACTCGCAATAGTGTGGCGGCACGACCAACCAACGGCACCCAACCAAGGTATAAACATGCCTGCGCACCCCACCCGTATACCCGGCCGCCATGGCGCCGACATCACACGCGCACGCAAAGCCGCCGCCCCCATCCGACGCTGGATCAAAGGCCCGAGCGAGCCGAGCGCCGATGAGTGGCAGGCTATCGGCGAGTCCTTGCTGCACGGCGACGCGCCAATGGACAGGCTGATCGAGTGGATGCTGGAGAATGGCCTGGCGCGAACCAAGCCACTGTATGACCGCGCCGTGAACGAGGGCATCGCCGCGCTGAATGACCCACCACAGCCGCTGCTGCAGTTCTTCAATCAGGTCGAAGCCACACCGGCCTGGTTCATGCCCAGCCTGGCCGACCAGGGCGCGCGCGCCTGTGGCTTGTCCGGCATGACGGGAATGCGCGTGCTGCGCGACCTGGGTCTGCTCGCCGGCTACCAGGCTTCGGCCATCAATCGAACCCTGGTACTCACCGGCTCACTGGAAAAAAGCGCACAACGGCGCATCGCCGAAACGACCAAGTGGTGGATCGACTGCACCCGGCCTGGCGGCATGCTGCCAGGCGCACCCGGCTACCGCAGCACCCTGCAGGTACGCCTGATCCATGGCTTAATACGCCACCGCGTAGCCGCGATGCAGGACTGGGACGCGAGCTATTACGGCGTGCCGATCAACCAGGGCGACATGCACGTCACATACCTGGCCTTCTCCAGCATTTTCCTGCTTGGCCAACGCCTACTCGGAGTTCCGCTATCCCTGTCAGAGGGCGCAGCCATCACCCACCTCTGGCGCTACATTGCCTGGCTGATGGGGGTGGAGGCCTGCTGGCTGCACGCCGACGAAAATCAGGCACGTCGTGCGCTGTACCACAACCTGCTGAGCCAACCCTCAGCCGACGAAAGCAGCCGTCAACTGGGTATGGCGCTGATTAACGAACCCCTGCAACGCCACTACAGCAACCTGCCCTGGCTGCGTGGTCACCTCAACAAGGCGATTCACCTGAGTATTGCCCGCAGCTTTATCAACCGCGACGGGCGGCAGGCACTGGGGTTGCCGCGCGGAATACTGCCCTGGTACCCCCTGCTGAGCGCGCCGCTACGTTTTGCCTGGCATACCGTGCTACGCGGCCTGCCCTACGGCCGCGAATTTCTGATCCAACGCGGCCTGCGCCAGCAGGAAGCCTATCTGCAAACCCTGTTTGGCAAAAAACACCCGACCCTGACAGATATGGCAGCGCCAACGCAGCCCTGAAGCGTCGCCGACCGCCACGCCCCGGGCGCGATAAGCAGGCTCAGCGAGCGGTCGCGAAACCGCCTGGGCGAGCGCAGAAACAAGGCGGGCATTTGCCCACGCGGCATGGCTCTGCTAGTGTCGCGCCGGTTCCAATTCCCCGATCCGCCCCGAGATATCCGCCATGGCCGCCCGTAAAAAAGCCGCGCTCGATTTCGAGCAATCCCTGACCGATCTGCAGAATCTGGTCGAGCGTCTGGAAAACGGCGAGCTGTCGCTGGAAGACTCGCTGACCGCCTTCGAGCAGGGTGTGCGCCTGACCCGCGACTGCCAGGCCGCATTGGCCCAGGCCGAGCAGAAAGTGCAAATACTGATGGAGCGCGACGGCGAGCTGGAGGAAGCCCCTTTCGACGCGGATCAACAGGCATGATTGCGGCCTACCAGAGCAGCTGCCAGCGCCGTGTCGACGCCGCCCTGGACACCCTGCTGCACAGCCCACGCCCGGAGCTGGAGCGCCTCTATGCAGCCATGCGCTACAGCCTGTTCAATGGCGGCAAACGGGTGCGTCCGCTACTCGCCTACGCCGCCTGTGAAGCCCTTGGCGGCGATCCTGCGCGGGCCAACGCGGCAGCCTGTGCGGTGGAGCTGATCCACGCCTACTCGCTGGTGCATGACGACCTGCCGGCGATGGACGATGACGACCTGCGCCGGGGTCAGCCGACCACCCACAAAGCCTTCGATGAAGCTTGCGCGATTCTCGCTGGCGACGGTCTGCAAAGCCTGGCCTTTGAAGTGCTCAGCGATGCCAAGCACAACCCGCACAGCGCCGAACTGCGCCTGGCCATGCTCAACACCCTGAGCCATGCCGCCGGCCCTGCAGGGATGGTCGGCGGGCAAGCCATCGACCTCGGTTCGGTAGGCCAGCAGCTCGACCATGATGCCCTGGAAGTCATGCACCGGCACAAGACCGGCGCCCTGATCGAAGCCAGCGTGCAGCTCGGCGCACTGGCCAGCGAGCGCGCCGACGAGCACGCCCTGAAAGCCCTGCACACCTATGCCCGGGCCATCGGCCTGGCGTTTCAGGTGCAGGACGACATCCTCGACGTGGAAAGCGACACGGCCACCCTGGGCAAGACCCAGGGCAAGGACCAGGCCCACGACAAACCCACCTACCCCGCCCTGCTTGGCCTCGACGCGGCCAAGGCCTACGCCCTGGAGCTGCGCGACCAGGCCCTGCACGCCCTACGGCCGTTCGACCAGGCGGCCGAGCCGCTGCGGGAACTGGCGCGCTATATCGTCGAACGGCGCAGCTGATCAGCCCCGACTGCTGGCCAGCGCCAGCATCTGCTCACGCAACCAGGCATGCCCGGCCTGGTTTTCCACCTGCCGCGACCAGTACAGGTTGAGGCTGACTGGCGGCAGGCTGATCGGCAGCGCCAGCAAGCGATTGGGCAACCCGGCATTGATCAGCTCGGCGTAACGCAACGGCATGGTCAGCAACCACTCACTCTGTGCCACCAGCAGCGCCGCCGAGAGGTAATGCTGGCAACGCTGGCGCACCTGTCGCGCCAATCCCTGGCGTGCCAACGCCAGATCTTCCACGCAGATGCCACGCCGCCGTGAAGTGACTGCAATGTGCTCGGCGGCCAGGTAGCGCGGCATATCCAGCGGCCCATCAAAGGCCGGCCCGGCAACCACACACAACGGGTCGGTGAGCAGCTGCTGCTGACGCAACTCGGGGTCGGTCGGCCGGGCGATTTCAATGGCCAGGTCGATGCGCCCGGCGCTCAGCTCACGTTGCAGCTCGGCCCAATGCAGGCTGCTGCTGCGCACCTGCAATTGCGGGGCAACCCGGCGTAGGTGGTCGATGATGCTCGGCAGCACCACCGGCTCCATCTGCTCAGGCATATTCAGGGTAAAAGTGCGGCGGTCCTGCGTGGGGTCGAAGTCCTGACCGCGTGTCACGCTGCGCAACAACCCGGCCAATGCCTCCTGAATGCCCGGTGCCAGCTGTGTGGCCAGTGGCGTGGGCGCCACCCCACGGCCTTCGCGGATAAACAGCGGATCGTTCAGTTGTTCACGCAACCGATTCAGCGCGTGGCTGACCGCCGACTGGCTGAGGTGCAGCAAGACCGCTGCACGCGTCAGGTTGCGCTCGCGATAGATCACCTCGAAGACTCGAAACAGGTTCAGGTCGATGCGTCCCAGCGCTGACCATTCATGCTGTTGATTCATGGTTATCCCCGACAATTGCCTACCCGCCCAGCCTAGCAGGCAAGGGCAACCAGAAAACCATGAATACGCTGCATGGATAACGATGCATAAGCATCAGTTCTGTGACGGCGAACGGACTGACTAAGATGCCGCCAGGAAAAAATAAGAAGGGGCCATCTGCCATGCCTGAACGCGCATACCTCGACCACCTGGCCAGCCTGCAAGCCGAGGCCTGGCCTGCCAACGCGCCACGCGAGGCGCACTACCCGCACGGCCAACAGCCACTCAGCGAATACCTGCGAGCCTGGGCCAGTACCCAGCCTGACCGCCCGGCCCTGGACTTCTACGGCCACAGCATCACCTGGGCTGAGCTGGATCGCCTGTCCGACCGCTGCGCTGCACTGCTCTGTGAGCTGGGGGTACAGGTCGGTGATCGGGTTGCGGTGTTTATGCCCAACTGCCCACAGCTGCATATCGCCTTCTACGGCATCCTCAAATGCGGGGCGGTGTATGCCCCCGTCAGCCCGCTGAGCAAACCGCTGGAGCTGGCCTATCAGCTACAGGACAGCGCCACTCAGGTGCTGCTCTGCTTCGATCAGCTGCTGCCGGTGGTGCGCGCCGTACAGGCGCAATACTCGCCGCGCCACATTCTGGCAACCAGCCTCAGCGAACTGCGCCCCAGCGTGCCGAGCATCCCGGTGGCAGACCTGCTGCTTGCCGGAAAAGTTGCACTCGACGCCGATCTCATCGACTTTCTCCCAGCCGTGGAGCGCTGCCAGCACGCCACGCCCAGCCACCGGCCACAGCTCGATGACATCGCCGCGCTGAATTACACCGGTGGTACCACCGGGTTGCCCAAGGGCTGTGTGCACACCCACGGCGACATGCTCTACACCTGCGCCAGCTTCGTGCCCGTGGCCATGGGCCTGCAACCCGATAGCGTGCTGCTCAACTTCCTCCCGGAGTTCTGGATTGCCGGAGAAAACGCCGGACTGCTGTTCCCCGTGTTCAGTGGCTGCCGCCTGGTGCTGCTGGCGCGCTGGGATGCGCTGGCCTTTATGGCCGCTATCGAGCATTACCGGGTCAGCCACTGCGGCCTGCTGGTCGACAGCGCCGCAGAAGTCCTGGAGCACAGCGATGTCGGCCGCTACAACTTCCGTTCGCTGCACCGCACCGGGAGCATTTCCTTTACCAAGAAGCTGACCCGCGACTACCGCGAGCGCTGGCGCGAGCTGACTGGCTGCACGCTGTTTGAATTCAGCTTCGGCATGACCGAAACCCACACCTGCGACACCTTCACCTATGGCCTGCAGGACGACGATTTCGACCTCACCAGCGCCCCGACTTTTGTCGGCCTGCCGGTGCCCGGCACTGAATTCAAGGTCTGCGATTTCACCAGCGGCGAGCTGCTGCCACTGGGCAGCGAAGGCGAGCTGTGCGTGCGCAGCCCTTCTTTGCTGCACGGTTACTGGCAGCGCCCGGAGGAGTCTGCTGCGGCTCTGCGCGATGGCTGGCTGCACACCGGCGATCTCGGCCAGATCACCGATCAGGGGTTTATCCGCTACCTGGGCCGGCGCAAGGAAATGCTCAAGGTCAACGGCATGAGTGTGTTCCCCAGCGAACTGGAGGCCATGCTCGGTCAGCACCCGGCGCTGCTGGCCAGTGCGGTGATCGGCCGTAGTGACGCCAGCAGTGGCCAACGCCCGGTGGCGTTTGTCGTGTTCAAGGCCGGCAGCCAGGAGAGTGCCTACAGCCTGCACGACTGGTGCAAGGAGGCGATGGCCAGCTACAAGGTGCCAGAGATCCGCGTGGTCGACGCACTGCCCATGACGGCCACCGGCAAGGTCAAAAAGAACGAGCTGGAGAGCCTGCTGTGAACACCCCCTTTACTGCCCTGCTGATCGCCAACCGTGGCGAAATCGCCATCCGCATCGCCCGCGCCGCCAGTGAACTGGGCATTCGCTCGGTCGCCCTGTACGCCGAAGACGACGCCGCTTCCCTGCATGTGCGGCAGGCAGACAGCGCCGTGGCGCTCAAGGGCCGTGGTGTAGCGGCTTACCTGGATATGGACCAGCTGATCGCGATTGCCCAGGCGCAGGGCTGCGATGCCGTGCATCCGGGCTACGGCTTTCTCGCGGAGAACGCCGAGTTTGCGCGGCGCTGCCAGGCCGCTGGGCTGTGTTTTGTCGGCCCCAGCAGCGAGGTGCTGCAATTGTTTGGCGACAAGGCAGCGGCGCGGGCGCTAGCCGAACGCTGCGCCGTGCCGCTGGTAGCGGGGATCAATCGGCCGATCAGCCTGGAGGAAGCCCATGGCTTTCTCGCTGAACATGGCGCCGTCATGCTCAAGGCCCTGGCGGGCGGCGGTGGTCGCGGCATGCGCCCGTTATTCGCAGCCAGTGAGCTGGACGAGTCCTTTGCACGCTGCCAGTCCGAAGCCCGCACCGCATTCGGCAATGATGCGCTGTATATCGAGCAACTGGTCAGCCAGGCCCGGCATATCGAGATTCAGGTACTGGGTGACAGCACGGGCGCAGTGAGCCATCTGTGGGAGCGCGACTGCAGCCTGCAACGCCGCCAGCAGAAGCTGGTGGAAATCGCCCCCAGCCCGGACCTCCCCGCTGCCACCCGCGAACGGATGATCGCAGCCGCACTAAAACTGGCCGGAGCAGCAAAATACCAAGGCCTGGGCACCTTCGAATTTCTATTGGATGCCGAACAACCCGAGCGCTTTTACTTTATGGAGGCCAACCCGCGCATTCAGGTCGAACACACCGTCACCGAGCAGGTCACCGGCATCGACCTGCTGCACACCCAGCTCAAGCTGGCCGCAGGTCAATCACTGGAACAACTGGGCCTGCTGCAGCCTCCGGCCTTGAACGGCAGCGCGGTGCAGCTGCGCATCAACCTGGAAAGCATGAGTGCCGATGGCAGCACCCGCCCGGCCGCCGGCACCCTGACGGCCTACCAGCCGCCCAGCGGACCCGGCCTGCGCGTGGATGGCTACGGTTACGCCGGCTATCCGGTCAGCCCCTGTTACGACTCACTGCTGGCCAAGCTGATCGCCCATGCACCGGACTACCCCAGCGCCCTGCGCCGCGCCTACCGGGCACTGTGCGAATTTCGCCTGGAAGGCGTGGCGAGCAACCTGCACCTGCTGCAGAACCTGCTGCGCCTGCCGCAGGTGGCGAGCTATCAGCTGACCACGCGCTTTGTCGAAAACCAGCTAAGCGAGCTGCTGGCCGCCCAGCCCCAGGCCCATCCACATCACTTCTTTGCCGGTGCGCAGGCGGCCAGCCAAGACGCACAGCAGGTACAGGATGCACCACCCGGCTGCCTGCCCCTGCTGACCCACAGCACCGGCGTGGTGGTCAGCCTGGAGGTGGCCGAAGGCGATGCGGTGGCCGTCGGCCAGAGCATTGCGGTGCTGGAGGCGATGAAAATGGAGTTTGTCGTCACCGCCAGCCACAGTGGCATCGTCCGCCAACTGGCCGTGCAGATCGGCAGCGCACTCAATGAAGGCCAGCCACTGCTGTTTATCGAACCCGCCGAGGTCGACGTCGCCGCCAGCCAGAGCGAACAGAGCCTGGACCTTGAGCATATCCGTACGGATCTGGCCGAAGTGCTCGAGCGCCACGCCGTCACCCGCGACGAGCGCCGCCCGCAGGCCGTGACCAAACGGCGCAAGACGGGCCAACGCACCGTGCGCGAGAACCTGGCGGACTTGCTGGACGACGGCAGCTTCAGCGAATACGGCGCACTGGCGATTGCCGCACAACGGCGCAGGCGTTCGCTGGCCGAGCTGATCGAACAGAGCCCGGCCGATGGCTTGGTGGCTGGCACCGGCACGGTCAACGCCGAGGTGTTCGGCAGCCAGGCCGCGCGCTGCATGGCCATCGCCTACGACTACACGGTCTTCGCCGGCACCCAGGGCGTGATGAACCATAAGAAAACCGACCGCATGCTCGGCCTGGCCGCGCAGTGGCGCTTGCCGCTGGTGCTGTTTGCCGAAGGTGGCGGTGGCCGCCCTGGCGATACCGATTTTGTCGGCGTGGCCGGGCTGGACTGTCACACCTTTGTCGGCATGGCCAAGCTCTCCGGCCTAGTGCCGCTGGTCGGCGTGGTGTCCGGGCGCTGCTTTGCCGGCAACGCCGCGCTGCTCGGCTGCTGTGATGTGATTATCGCCACAGAGGACGCGACCATCGGCATGGCGGGCCCGGCGATGATCGAAGGCGGCGGCCTGGGCAGCTTCAAACCGGAACAGGTCGGCCCGGTCAGCGTGCAGGGACCCAATGGCGTTATCGATGTGCGGGTAGCCGACGAAGCCGCAGCGGTGCAAGTGGCCAAGCAGTACCTGAGCTACTTCCAGGGCGTGCTAACCGAGTGGGATTGCGCCGATCAGCGCGAGCTGCGCCACCTGATCCCGGAAAACCGCTTGCGCGTCTACGACATCCGCCAGGTCATCCGCACACTCGCGGACACGGGCTCCGTATTGGAACTGCGCCGCGAATTTGCCCCCGGTCTAATCACCGCATTTATCCGCATCGAAGGTAAGCCATTCGGCCTGCTGGCGAATAATCCGGCGCACCTCGGCGGGGCTATCGATGCGGTGGCCGGCGACAAGGCTGCGCGCTTTATGCAGCTGTGCGACGCCTTCGATATTCCGCTGCTGTCGCTGTGCGACACCCCCGGCTTTATGGTCGGCCCGGAGGCGGAGAAGCAGGCCACGGTGCGCCATGTCTCGCGCATGTTTGTCGCCGCCGCCAGCCTGACGGTGCCGTTCTTCACCGTGGTGCTGCGCAAGGGCTACGGCCTCGGTGCCCAGGCCATGGCCGCCGGCAGCTTCCATTCGCCACTGTTCACCATCGCCTGGCCCAGCGCCGAGTTTGGTGCAATGGGCCTGGAAGGCGCGGTGCGCCTGGGGTTTGCCAAGGAACTGGCCGCCGTTGAGGACCCGGCGGCACGCCAGCAGCTGTTCGACAAGCTGGTGGCCAAGGCCTACGAGAATGGCAAGGGCATCAATATGGCCAGCTTTCTGGAGATCGATGCGGTGATCGACCCCGTGGAAACCCGCGCCTGGCTACTGCGCGGCCTCAATGCCACACCCAAGCCCGCGCCGCGCGAGGGCAAAAAGCGCAGCGTGGATACCTGGTAGTCCGCTGAGCGCGCCTGGATGCACCATCCGTGCATCCAGGCGCGAGGTGCATGGAACCGAACCTTGTTTGGGCAGTTTCCGGCGCTTCGGGTAAACTGCCGCATCTTTTGCACCGATAACGATCTGCCTGATGCCGACGACCTTCCACGAGATTCCCCGTGAGCGCCCGCTGACGCCCCTCCTAGACCGTGCCAACACGCCGGACGAACTGCGTCGCCTGGGCGAAGCCGAGCTGGAGACGCTGGCCGACGAGCTGCGCCAGTACCTGCTATACACCGTTGGCCAGACCGGTGGGCATTTCGGCGCAGGCCTTGGCGTGATCGAACTGACCGTGGCCCTGCACTACGTCTTCGACACCCCGGACGACCGCCTGGTGTGGGACGTGGGCCATCAGGCCTACCCGCACAAGATCCTCACCGGTCGCCGTGAGCAGATGGGCAGTTTGCGCCAGAAGGATGGCATCGCTGCCTTCCCGCGCCGCTCGGAGAGCGAGTACGACACCTTTGGCGTCGGCCACTCCAGCACCAGCATCAGCGCCGCCCTGGGCATGGCCATCGCCGCCCGCCTGAAAGGTGAGAAGCGCAAGGCCGTGGCAGTAATCGGCGACGGCGCGATGACCGCCGGTATGGCCTTCGAGGCGCTGAACCACGCCAGTGACGTGGGCGCCAACATGCTGGTGATCCTCAACGACAACGACATGTCGATCTCCAAGAACGTCGGTGGCCTATCCAACTACCTGGCCAAGATCATCTCCAGCCGCACGTACTCGAACATGCGCGAAGGCAGCAAGAAGATCCTCTCGCACCTGCCCGGTGCCTGGGAAATCGCCCGCAAGGTGGAAGAACACGCCAAAGGCATGCTGGTCCCCGGCACCCTGTTCGAAGAATTGGGCTGGAACTACGTCGGCCCCATCGACGGCCACGACCTGCCCACCCTACTGGCGACGCTGCGCAATATGCGCGACCTCGACGGCCCGCAGTTCCTGCATGTGGTGACCAAAAAGGGCAAGGGTTTCGCCCCGGCCGAGGTCGACCCGATCGGCTATCACGCTATCACCAAGCTGGAGCCGATCAACGCGCCGGCCGCCCCCAAGCAAGCCAGCGGGCCGAAATACTCCAGCGTATTTGGCCAGTGGCTGTGCGATATGGCCGCCGAAGACCCGCGCCTGGTCGGCATCACCCCGGCGATGAAGGAAGGCTCCGACCTGGTGGCCTTCAGCGAACGTTACCCCGAGCGCTATTTCGATGTAGCCATCGCCGAGCAACACGCAGTGACCCTCGCCGCCGGCATGGCCTGCGACGGCGCCAAGCCGGTGGTGGCGATCTACTCGACCTTCCTGCAGCGCGCCTATGACCAGCTGATCCACGATGTAGCCGTGCAGCACCTCGACGTGCTGTTCGCCATCGACCGCGCCGGTCTGGTCGGCGAGGACGGCCCGACCCACGCCGGCAGCTTCGACATCTCCTACCTGCGCTGCATCCCCGGCATGCTGGTGATGACCCCGAGTGATGAGAACGAACTGCGCCGCATGCTCAGCACTGGCCATCTGTTCAATGGCCCTGCCGCCGTCCGCTATCCGCGTGGCAGCGGGCCGAATGCGGCCATCGAACCAGGCCTGGAACCGCTGGAAATCGGTAAGGGCGTGGTTCGCCGCCAGGGCAAGCAAAGCGCCCTGCTGGTGTTCGGCGTGCAACTGAGCGAAGCGCTCAAGGTGGGCGACGCACTCGACGCCACGGTGGTCGATATGCGCTTCGTCAAACCGCTGGATGAAGCCCTGGTACGCCAGCTGGCGGCCAGCCACGAGTTGCTGGTGACCATCGAAGAGAACAGCGTGATGGGCGGTGCCGGCAGCGCGGTCAGCGAGTTCCTCGCCCATGCCGGCCTGCTCAAACCCGTGCTGCACCTGGGCCTGCCGGACTACTACGTCGAACACGCCAAACCGGCGCAGATGCTCGCCGAATGCGGCCTGGATGCCGCTGGCATCGAAGCGGCCGTACGCCAGCGCCTGGCAACCCTGGCCAGCTGAGCGCCATTGATCCCGAGCTGAACGACGCTCACTTGTAATTGCAGTAACCGCGCATTAAGGTGCGCGGCGTTTTACTTCCGCCAAGGTGCGCCCTTCATCCGTGAAGCGGCGTTAAACGGGAAGCCGGTGCGCTCATGACGAGCCATCCCGGCACTGCCCCCGCAACGGTAATCGACCGCAGAGCCATTCTGCACGTCACCTCACGCTGTCCACTGGAGCAATCTGGGAAGGACGAGGCCACGTATGTCGAGAGTCCGGAGACCGGCCTTGCTGGATGCGACTGGTGTTGCGGAGGGCATCACCGTCAAGCTCAGGCTGCCTCTGCGCACGCCCGTTCTTGTCCCTGCCCTCCTCAAAAGTCTCCCGACCTTTTGAGGATTCTCTAGATGAAGTTGTCCCGTCTTGCCCTGGCTGTGGCCTTGTTGCCCAGCATCAGCGTTGCTGCCAGCGATAGCCGCAACCACGAGTTGCCACCACTGGTCATTACTCGTGCGACTCCGCTCAAAGCACCGGTGCCCGCGAGCGTCAAAGTAATCGACCGCCAGCAGATTGAAGCAACTGCGGCGTCATCACTCCTTGACGTACTGCGCAGCCAGGCCGGTATACAAATACGCGACACCATTGGCGATGGCAGCCGAGCCACTTTCAGTCTGCGCGGCTTCGGCGAGAATGCGGTTAACAACACCCTGATCCTGGTCGATGGTCGGCGCCTAAACCAACCCAGCCAGGCCGGAGCCGACCTCAACAGCGTGCCGCTGGGCAATATCGAGCGCATCGAGATCATTCGTGGCGCAGGTACAGTCCTCTATGGCGACCAAGCGGTAGGTGGCGTTATCAATATTGTCACCCGCACCCCAAGCAGCAATGAGGGCTATCTCGAAGCCAGTCGCGGCAGCCATGACCTGGAGGCCTTTCGCGGGCATATCTACCAGCAGCTCGGCGGTGGATTTTCGACCTACCTGAGCGGCGAGTCGCGAACAGCTGACAACTATCGCGACCATAACAATGCCAGTTACAGCAACGCCTTCGCCCGCCTGCGCTATGACCATGACAATGGCCATGCGCTGTATGAGTACCAAACGGTCGACGATGAGCTGCTCTACCCCAATGCCCTGACCAGGGCGCAACGCCGTACAGATCGCAAGCAAAGTGACTCAACGGCCTGGAATGACAGCAAGACGCAGGTGCATCGTTTTGCCCTGGAGCAGCAACTGAGTGACGTATGGACTGCCAACCTCGACTACAGCCATAGCGATCAGGACAGTGTCGGCAGTTTTGCTGCACCGGACCGTTTCACCCAGGACACCCGCACTGAAAGCATCAGTCCCAGACTGAGTGCACGCTACGACAACACCCTGGGGGCAGGAGAATGGCTACTGGGTCACGACCACATAAGCAGTGACGCCCAATCATCCTGGGGCACCGACTTCCAGCAAACCCAGCGCGACTGGTATAGCCAGTTAAGCCAGGAACTAGGCCGCGACGTGACCGTTACTGTCGGCTATCGCAGCAGCGAAGCGGACGACAATAACAAGGCGATCCGCAAACACCATAAAGATCGCGAAGACAGCACCAGCATTGGCCTGAGCTGGCAAGCTAACCAAGAGACGCGTTTGTTTATCAAGCGCGAGGATGTGCTGCGCTGGGCCAACGTGGACGACAATGCGTTTGTCCTGCCAGGGGTCGAGTTCCTCAAACCGCAGACCGGCGTGTCTTGGGAAAGTGGCATCGAGTGGCAAGACGGCGTACAGCGTTACCAAGCAACGCTGTATCGGTTGGATTTGCAGGACGAACTCCTCTACGACGCAATGATTGCCAACCCCAACAGCTGGAATGGTCGCGGGGCCAATATCAATCTGGATAAAACCCGCCGTGATGGACTGCTGCTGGAAGCGGAGCGCCAGTTGAGCGAACGCCTGAGCATCGGTGGCCAATACAGCTTTACCGATGCGGAGTTTCGCGCGGGCTCTTTTCAGGGCAACAAGGTTCCGTGGGTCGCGCGCCATACGGCCAGTACACACCTCAGCTACCTGATCGTGCCAGGCCTGCGCGGTTATCTGGAAGCGGTTTATACCGGCAACCGCTATTACTCGGGGGACGATGCCAACAACCAGCACCAAGCGGGCAGCTACACCCTGCTTAACGCGGCACTGAGCTACGACTATCAGCAGTTCAGCAGCAAGTTGCGCCTCAACAACCTCACTGGCAAACGTTATGACGCGTTTGCCAGCGCAACCAGCAGTTACCCCGCAGCCGAAGAGCAGGTGCAGCTCAGCGTTGGTTACAGGTTCTGACAATCCGCCCTGGGCCTTTTCGGTCCAGGGCTTTCAACGCGCCTGCGCCAAGCGCTCACACAATTTCTCCATCGCCCCCAGCATCTGAAAGCTCGGCCGCTCCAGGCCGTTGTCCGGTACCAGCCAGAGTTGCTCGCGCTCGACAGCCGTTAGGCCCGGCCAGATGCGCCAGGCATCCAACTGCTGCTGCACACCCGCCAGAATCACCTCGGGATTGCGCTCAAGTACCGCTTCTACGCTGACCTGCGGCGCAGGCAAGCTCAGCTCGGCAAAAATATTGCGCGCCCCGCATACCGCCAGGGCATCGCTGATGATCTGCTGACCGCCGATGGTGTACAGCGGCACATCCCAGATCTGATAGAACAGCCGCAACGGCTGCTCGCGCCGGTAGCGCTGACTCAGCTGTTGCAGGCCCTGGTTGAAGCGCTGTTGCAGACGTTGGCCCTGCTCAGGACGGCCAATCCGCGCGCCGATCTCGGCAAACTGTCCGGCCAGGTCGGCCAACTTGCGCGGCTCGATCACCAGCACTGGAATGCCCAGACGCTGCAGCTGCTGACGTTGCGCACTGCTGATGCTGTCCGGCCACAGCAGCACCAGGTCAGGCTGTAACTGCAACAGGCTCTCCAACTCCAGCTGGCCAAAATTGCCCACCGAGGGCAGATGTTTCACCGCAGCAGGTCGCTCACCGCCATCCAGCAGCCCGACCAGCAAGTCACCAGCCTCAAGTTCGAGGACGATCTCGGTCAGCGACGGGGCCAGGGTGACCACCCGCGAGGCCGCCGCCACCGGCCAGGCCAGTGACAGCAGCATGCAGAGCATCAGCGTGCGCATCAGCCGAGTTGGCGAGGAATGCGATAGAGGTACAGCAGAACGATGCTGGACAGCGCCAGCAGAATCAGCGGGATCGCCTCAAGCCCGGCGAAGACCGCCAGGGCGGCGATCCAAGCCGGCAACGCAGCACCCAGCAGCGCCAGGCGCCGTGCCCGGGTCAGCTCCAGCCAGGCGTCATGTTCAGCCGGGCTGTCGAGGGCTTTTTCTGTGGCCACCAAGGCGCGTTTGTAACCGCTGAACAGCGGCAGGCTGATGAACATCGAAGCGAGGCCAGCGATAAACAGTGGCATGGTCAGCAAACCGGTCTGCTGACCACTGCCAAACAGCAGGTTAAGCACAAACAACGGGGCCAAGGTCACGGCCAGTTGCCGCCACCACTCCAGCGCCAGCCGACGGCGCACTTCGCCGCGCGTCACAGGCTTTCCTCGACCTCGCCCTGGTGCAGGCTGCCGAGCATATGCCCGAGCTTGCCGGCCTTGGTCGCCAGGTATTTCTTGTTGTGCGGGTTGTGATCAATCTGCAGCGGCACGCGAGTCGCCACATTGATGCCCATCTCACCGAGCGCCTTGACCTTGCGCGGGTTGTTGGTCATCAGCTTGAGCTGGCTGATGCGCAGATGATCGAGCATCGGCAGGCAGATGGCGTAGTCGCGCTGATCGGCCCCGAAGCCCAGACGCTCGTTGGCTTCCACGGTATCGGCGCCACCATCCTGCAACTCATAGGCGCGAATCTTGTTCAACAGGCCAATGCCGCGGCCTTCCTGACGCAAATAAAGCAGCACGCCACGGCCTTCGCTGGCAATCGCGCGCAAGGCAGCTTCCAGCTGAAAACCACAATCGCAACGCAGGCTGAACAGCGCATCGCCGGTCAGGCATTCAGAGTGCAAACGGCCCAGTACGGGCGCGCCATCGGCCACGTCACCAAAGGTCAGGGCAACATGCTCCTTGCCCGTGGCCTCTTCAAGGAAGCCATGCATGGTGAACACGCCAAAGGGCGTGGGCAGCTGGGAGGCGGCGACAAACACGACGGACACCGGATGCTCCTAAAGATAAATGGCAGAAAGAATAGGGCCGGCATTGTAACAGCAGGCCTTGGCAGCCGCTTAGCATGAATTATTGATGATAAGGATCGAGCAGGCGCATGGCGCTAGTACTTGGATTCCAGCACCAGCACATCCTGCTCCACCCTCCAGCCAACCCGGCCGAGAAAGCTCATACCCAGCAACGCCTCGGCAGGCGAGCCGCCTTCCAGCACCACGGCTTCAACACCCAGCACCTCCAGCTCACCGACTTTGACCCGGTCCAGGCTCACCCGCCAGCCGCGCGCGGTGCCGCTGGCCGTGCTGACCTGCAAGGGCGCACCGACGGCACGGTAATCGATGCCCAGGCGGCGTGCCTGTTCATCATTGAGCGCCACCGAGGTTGCACCAGTGTCCACCAGGAACTGGATCGGATGACCATTCACCGAACCGGCAATCCAGTAGTGCCCGCCAATGCCCTTGGCGACGCTCAGCTGTTTTTTCTGCGTTTCGGCAAAGCCATCGCTGTATTCACGGCTGAGGCTGTAACTGCGCTCAACACCATCCACTCGCAGCACCGCGCCACGGCTGTCCGCGCTGACCACCACCACGCCAGCTGGGCCAGTCTGACCAACCTTGACCAGCTTGCGCTGACCATCAACGTTCAACACCGCCGCCCCGGGAAACAGGCCAACGACCCGCACCTGCGGGGCTGCCGATGCAATGGTGCTGCACAGCAACAGGCTTATAGCGATCAGGTTATACACACGCATGCGGGGTCTCGCAGGGATCAGTCAAAGGGATAAGGCTGCTGCCAACGCTTGAAAATCGGCCGCAGGCTGCCGTCGGCCACCAGTTGTTCCATACGCTGGTCAAACAGCTCCGCCAGGGCACGCCCACGGGGGTTATCGGCAAAGCCCAGATAGAGCGGCAAGGTGGTCAGCGGGGTCATGCGGTAGCGCGATGGCTCGGCGGTGGCCGCGAGAATATCGCTGAGCTCGCCCAGCGCATCAATGTAGAGGTCGGCATGCCCCTGGTCGAGCATGCCGAGGATACCGCTGCGGCGGATCACTTCGCGGTACTGGTGCAAATTTGGCAAATATCGCTGGTACTCATAACCCCGCACCCAGACCAAGCGGAACGATCCCAGGTTGTCCAGCGTTGGCACAGGCGTACTTTTCAGACCCAGGGCCACGATCTGATCGAAGTCATAGTTCCAACGCGGGTAGAACACCTGATGCCGCACTTCATTGAGGTAGGAGCCAACCCAGGCGTCGGCCTCGCCGCGCTGGACCAGACCAATTGAACGGGTATAGGGCACATGCTGGACCTGCAACTGCACACCGGCGGGTTCAAAGACCAGGCGGAAAATATCCCAGGCCATGCCGCTACCATCGACCTCGGTGTGGCCTGGCCAGGTTTCCGCAGCAATCCGCACTTGCGTGGGCTCAGTAGCGTTGGCCAGCCCACTGGCCACACTCACCACCGCCCATAGCAGCCAGCCCCAGCAGCGCTTCATCAACCAGCCCTCCCTTGCTACCAGCCCAGCGCAGCCGCCAGCCCATTCGCCCAACCCCACACGATCAACTGCAGGCTCATCCAGGCAAATACCCCCGCCAGCACGTCGTCGAGCATGATGCCTACGCCGCCGTGTACATGCCGGTCGACCCAGCGAATCGGCCAGGGTTTGAGGATGTCGAACACGCGAAACAGTAAAAAGCCTAGCAGCAGCCAGCCCCAGCCGTGAGGAACCAGCCAGAGGGTGATCCACATGCCGACCATTTCGTCCCAGACGATGCCTTCGTGATCGTGCACGCGCAGGTCATCAGCCACTTTGCCGCACAGCCAGAAGCCAAACAGCATGGTCACGCCCAGCATCAGCCAGTAGCCCCAGTCCGGCAGCATCTGCCACAGCGGGATAAATGGCAGGGCAACCAGCGAGCCCCAGGTGCCCGGCGCTTTCGGTAACGTGCCGGAACCGAAGCCGAAGGCCAGAAAATGCCAGGGATTGCGCCACACCGAAGGCGGCACGAACTCGGCGGGAACTTGCTTGGGATGATCAGTCACTGGCACTTCCAAAATGTTGATAACCACGCCGAGGCGGCTCTACGGGCTGACCTTGCGCGTCCAGCAGGGTCACGCCCTGGCCGGCGGCAACGCGGCCAATCACCTGCACCGGGAGACCGGCTAGCTGCATATCCGCCAAATGCTCAGGCGGCAGGGTAAAGGCCAGGCGGTAGTCATCACCACCGCTTAGCGCACATTGCAGTGCAGCAGCGTCGCCAACCTGCGCCCGCAAGGCATCGGATAACGGCACCTGGGCCTGCTCGATGAGCAGCGCTACAGCCGAGGCCGCGGCGATATGCCCACAATCGGCCAGCAAGCCATCGGAGATATCCAGCGCCGCACTGGCCTTGCCGCGCAGGGCCAGGCCCAGTTCAAGCTGCGGCATCGGCGACCAATAACGCGCCAGCAGCGCCGTGGCCTGCGCCGAATCAGCACGCTGCTGCCCCAGCACCAGCGGCAAGGCACCTGCCGCATCACCCAGCTCACCGCCGACACACAGCAGATCGCCGACTTGCGCGCCCTTGCGGGTCAGCGCCAGACCGCTCGGCACGCGCCCAAACACACTGAGGGTAAGACTCAGCGGGCCACGGGTGGTGTCACCGCCGATCAGGCGAATGGCGCAACGCTGGGCCATCTGCTCCAGACCACTGGCAAAGGCCTCCAGCCAGCTCGCTTCCGCGCGGGGCAAAGTCAGGGCCAGGGTAAAGCCGACAGGCGTAGCGCCCATGGCCGCCAGATCGCTGACTGAAACGCCCAGGGCACGCTGACCCAGCAGAAAAGGATCGGCAGAATCGGGAAAATGCACCCCGCTTACCAGGGTGTCGGTGGAGATTGCCAACTGCTCGCCAGCCGGCAACTCCAACAGGGCACAGTCATCACCTATGCCCAACGCCACACCTTCACCGGCCTGCGCACAGGGCGCAGCGGCGAAGAACTGACGGATAAGCTCGAACTCACCCATGAGATGGCAACGATCTGCTGCGCGTCGGCCCTGCTGCGTTAAAAGCAGACTCGGAATGCTCATGTGCTACAGCACACTCCGCGTCCTCGCCTGCTTTTGCCTTGCAGGACTCTAGCTCGCAAGATCGTAAATCAAGCATCCCAAAAGACCTTAACGCTTGTTGGCGCGAACTTCATCCGCGCGCAAACGCGGAGCCAGCTTGTCCAGCACGCCGTTGACGAATTTGTGCCCGTCGGTGGCGCCAAACACCTTGGCCAGTTCGATGCCTTCGTTGATCACCACGCGATAGGGGATATCGATGCGGTTCTTCAGCTCGTAGGTCGACAGACGCAGGATCGACAGCTCAACCGGGTCGATCTCGTCCAGTGGACGGTCGAGCAGCGACTCGAACGCGCCATCGATCTCCGACTTCTGGCGTGGCACGCCATGCAGAATCTCGTGGAAGTAGGCACCATCGACCGCGCTGAAATCGTTATCGACGCGGAACTGCGCTTCGATTTCGTTCAGCGACTGGCCAGCCATGTGCCAGGAATACAGCGCCTGCATGGCCAGGGAGCGCGCCTGACGGCGCGCGAGGGTTTTGGTGCTGGGGGCTTTCGGGCCTTTCGGCGGCTGCCCGGTGCTGTCGTTCTGGCTCACTTGGCCTCCAACTGCGCCAGCAGGCTGACCATTTCCAGGGCCGACAGTGCGGCTTCGGCACCTTTGTTACCGGCCTTGGTGCCGGAACGCTCGATGGCTTGCTCGATGGAATCGACAGTCAGCACGCCGAAAGCGACTGGCACGCCGAACTCCATGGACACCTGGGCCAGGCCCTTGGTGCACTCACCGGCCACGTACTCGAAGTGCGGAGTACCGCCACGGATCACTGCGCCGAGGGCGATGATCGCGTCGTACTCGCTGCGCTGGGCGACTTTCTGCGCCACCAGCGGGATCTCGAACGCGCCTGGAGCACGGATGATGGTGATGTCGTCTTCGCTCACGCCATGACGCACCAGGGCATCAACCGCGCCGCTTACCAGGCTTTCAACAACGAAGCTGTTGAAGCGGCCGACGACCAGGGCAAAGCGGCCCTTGGGGGCGATAAAAGTACCTTCGATGGTCTTCAGGGTCATAGCGAATCTCGTCTGTATTAAAGAGCCGGGCCGCCAGCGGCGACCCTTGGGATTATTTAGAGGGCAGGTATTCTACAACTTCCAGGTCGAAACCGGATATTGCATTGAACTTCATCGGCGAACTCATCAGGCGCATCTTGCGCACACCGAGGTCACGCAGAATCTGCGAGCCCGCGCCCACGGTGCTGTAGGTCGCCGGATTAGCCGGCTGCTGACGGCTGATCAGTGCCAACAGCTCCGGCCCGGTCAGCGGATTGCCCAGCAGCAGCACCACTCCGCTGCCAGCCTTGGCCACTTCAGCCATGGCGGCACGCATGCTCCAGCGGCCCGGCTGGTTGACCATAAACAGGTCACGCAGCGGATCCATGTTGTGCACCCGCACCAGCGTCGGTTCTTCGGCACACACCGTGCCCAGGGTCAGCGCCATGTGCGCGGTATCCTCGACGCCGTCGCGGTAGGTCACCAGGTTGAACTGACCCAGTTCGGTGTCCAGCGGCTGTTCGCTGATGCGCTCAACCGTGCGCTCATGGATCAGGCGGTAGTGGATCAGATCAGCGATGGTGCCGATCTTCAGACCGTGCTCTTCGGCGAACTTTTCCAGCTCCGGACGACGGGCCATGGTGCCATCGTCGTTCATGATCTCGCAGATCACCCCGCTCGGCTCGAAACCGCCCATGCGTGCCAGGTCGCAGGCCGCCTCGGTGTGGCCGGCACGGGCCAGCACGCCGCCCGGCTGAGCCATCAACGGAAAGATATGACCAGGGCTGACGATATCCGTCGCCACGGCATTACGCGCCACGGCAGCTTGTACGGTTCGCGCGCGGTCAGCCGCAGAGATACCGGTGGTCACGCCTTCGGCGGCTTCGATGGAGACGGTGAATTTAGTGCCGAAGCCGGAGCCGTTGCGCGGCGCCATCAGCGGCAGGTTGAGCAACTCGCAGCGCTCGCGGGTCATTGGCATGCAGATCAGACCACGGGCGAAGCGGGCCATGAAGTTGATGTGCTCTGCAGTGACGCATTCGGAGGCAATGATGATGTCGCCTTCGTTCTCGCGGTCTTCGTCATCCATGAGGATGACCATCTTGCCAGCGCGGATGTCTTCGATCAGTTCTTCAGCGGTATTGAGCGCCATCGGGCGTCTCCTCAATTATTCAGATAGCCGTGTTCGGCAAGAAAACTTTCGGTCAGACCCGAAGCCTTGGGCTCGGCAGCCTTGTCGCCGAGCAGCAGGCGCTCCAGGTAACGCGCCAGCAAGTCAACCTCGAGGTTGACCTTACGCCCGGCCTGGTAGTCGACCATGATGGTCTCGGCCAGGGTGTGCGGCACGATGGTCAGTTCGAACTCGGCGCCATTGACCGCGTTGACGGTCAGGCTGGTGCCGTCGACGGTGATCGAACCCTTGTGCGCGATGTACTTGGCCAGCTCGCGCGGAGCGCGCACCGTGAACTGCACGGCACGGGCGTTATCGGCGCGCGAGACGATCTCGCCGACGCCATCGACGTGGCCGCTGACCAGATGACCACCGAGGCGGCTGGTCGGCGTCAGGGCCTTTTCCAGGTTCACCGCGCTGCCAGGCTTGAGGTCGGCAAAGGCAGTGCGCGCCAGCGTCTCGCGGCTGACGTCGGCCCAAAAGCCGTCGCCAGGCAGCTCCACTGCGGTCAGGCAGATGCCGTTGACCGCGATGCTGTCGCCGAGCTTGACGTCGCCCAAATCGAGTTTGCCGGTGGCTACGTAGACGCGCACGTCGCCGCCTTTCGGGGTCATGGCGCGGATACTGCCGATGGCTTCGATTATGCCGGTGAACATACGCCCTCCGGTTTCACGTTGAAGGTAGTGCTGAACAGCATGGACGAACTCCTGTTTTGATTAAAAACAGGGCAATGCCGATCGATAGGGATTTCGCGGACACGCACGAGGCGCCCGTGGAGGGAATCCCGCTCTCTCTTTATCCGGACTATACCGTCGGCCCCGGAATCACACCGGGTCTGCTGGACCTCGCGCGGCAGGAGCCGTGGCGAGCGCTCGCGGGCTAGGTTCTGCGAACCATTACCGCCGGTGGGGAATCACACCCCGCCCTGAGAACGTTGACTGCTTACGCAGCCGAGACGCGTTTTACCACATATTGCCGCCAACCTGCACCGGCTAACGGCCGCCTGAATGACATGCTATCTACCACGTGCACGCTGGCCCATGGCCTTGCCGGTGATCAGCCCGCAGGCTGCGGCACCGCAATAATGCGCCAGTCATCACCGACCGCGCGCATCTCGACAATTTTCAGCGCCGGTGCATCGGCCATGCGCGCCAGCGGCAGATCGAGCAACGGCCGCGCGCTGGAACCCAGCAGCTTGGGCGCAACAAACAGCTGGTACTCATCCACCAGCCCCAGGCGGGCGAAGGCACCGGCCAGACGTGGCCCGGCCTCCACCAGCACTTCGTTGGCACCACGCGCCGCCAACTCGACCAGCAGCTTGCGCAGGTCAACATGCCCGTTACTGCCCGGCACCGCCAATAGTTCGTGCCCATCGTCCAGATAGCGATCACGCGCAGACGCCGCGGCGCAGGTCGCCACCAATGCGGCGCCAGCTTGAAAAAACGGAACGTTGAGCGGCACACGCAGGCGTCCATCGACCAACACGCGCAGCGGTGGGCGAGTCTGCGCCAGGGCACTCAGTTCGGCCCCCAGGCCCAGTTCATCGGCGCGCACGGTCAGCCGGGCATCATCGGCCAGCACCGTGTCGGCACCCGTCAGCACCACGCTGGAGCGCGCACGCAGGCGCTGCACCGCAGCGCGCGCCGCTGGCCCGGTAATCCACTGACTTTCACCGCTGGCCATGGCGGTACGCCCATCCAGGCTCATCGCCAGCTTGACCCGGACAAAGGGCAACCCCTGCTCCATGCGCTTGATAAAGCCTGCATTCAGTGCACGCGCCTCGCTTTCCAGCACCCCGCTCTGTACCGCAATGCCGGCATGCATGAGGCGCAGCAGGCCATCACCGCTAACCTGCGGATTGGGGTCCTGCATGGCCGCCACCACACGGGCAACGCCGGCGTTGATCAGCGCATCGGCGCATGGCGGTGTACGCCCATGGTGACTGCAGGGTTCCAGGGTGACATAAGCGGTGGCGCCACGGGCCTTGTCGCCGGCCTGGCGCAGTGCATGCACTTCGGCATGCGGCTCGCCGGCACGGGCATGCCAGCCTTCGCCAACAATGCGGCCATCACGAACGATCACGCAGCCAACGCGCGGATTGGGGTGAGTGGAGTACAGGCCTTTTCGGGCCAGTTCCAGCGCGCGCGCCATACAGGCGTGATCTGAAGTCATCATCAACCTTTGATAGGTTCGCGGGACAGTCGGTCAATTTCCTCGCGGAATTCGTTGAGGTCCTGAAAGCGCTTGTACACCGAGGCAAAGCGGATATAGGCCACTTCATCGAGTTTCTGCAGCTCGGCCATCACCAGCTCACCCAGCACCAGCGACTTGATCTCGCGTTCGCCGGTGGCGCGCAGCTTGTGCTTGATATGGGCAATCGCCGCTTCCAGGCGCTCGATGCTCACCGGGCGTTTCTCCAGCGCACGCTGCATACCGGCACGCAGCTTCTCCTCGTCGAACGGCTGGCGACTGCCGTCCTGCTTGATCAGCCGAGGCATGACCAGCTCAGCCGTCTCGAAGGTGGTGAAGCGCTCTTCACAGGCCAGGCATTCACGCCGACGACGCACCTGCTCGCCCTCGGCAACCAGGCGCGAATCGATCACTTTGGTGTCATTGGCACCGCAGAAGGGACAGTGCATAAGTAAGGCCAGCCTTAGAACGAAGGTGGCCATGGTAGCGCATCCCACAGGCAAGACAAGCCGCGGCCTTTGCGGTATACAGGCGACCGTCCCCCACAGCGGAGTTGCTCCCCCGATGAAAGCCCATGCCCCGTTTCGGCCGCTGATTCTAGTGAGCCTGCTGGCCCTGCTGAGCGCCTGCGCCAGCGACAGCCCGGCACCTGCTGCGCCCACCCCCGTTGCGCCGCCCGAAACACCGAGCGCGCCCGCACCATTACCTGCCCACCAGCGCGAACTGAGCGGCAGCCTGCTCAATGTGCCGAACGCAGCCGATGTGGAACTGGCACTGCTGGCAGTCGACGCGCGCGGCCGGCCACAGGCGCTGATCGGCAGCATCCAGTTGCGTGGCAATGGTAATCCGCTGGCGTTTCACCTGCCCTTCAACCCGGAAACCTTCAACAAGCACAGCCGGGTTGAACTGCACGGCCGCGCCAACCAGGCCGGCCGGCTGATCCTGCGCCTGCCGCCGCAACCCATTGCCCGCGGCGAAACCCAAGCCCTCGGCGAGCTGCGTCTGGTGCCCGCACCGTGAGTGCTCCGGCTGCTCTGCAACAGGCCCTGAGCGCCCTGCTCGGTGATGCGCAACTGAGCGCGGAAACCCTGCCGGGCACGGCTATTCGCTTGTGGCTGATCGATGCCGACAACATGGCCCGAGCCTTCAGCCCGGAGGAAACCCGGCGCATTCTCGAAGAACCGCCCTACTGGTGTTTCTGCTGGGCCAGCGGCCTGGTCCTGGCCCGCTGGCTGGCCGAAAACCCGCAATGGGTGCGCGGCAAGCGTGTGCTGGATTTCGGCGCGGGCTCCGGTGTGGCGGCGATTGCGGCGGCCAAGGCCGGCGCACTGGAAGTGGTGGCATGCGACCTCGACCCTCTGGCTATCGAGGCCTGCCGGGCGAATGCCGCGCTGAATGATGTGCAGCTGAGTTACTCAACCGACTTTTTCGCCGAGGCGGATCGCTTCGACCTGATCATCGTCGCCGACGTGCTCTACGACCGCGCCAACCTGCCGCTGCTCGATCAATTTCTCAGCCGTGGCCGTGAAGCATTGGTGGCGGACTCGCGGGTACGTGATTTTCAGCACCCGCTGTACCAGCGCCTGGGTATCCTCGAAGCCTGTACCTGGCCGGATCTGGCCGAACCAGCCGAGTTCCGCCACGTCAGCCTGTATCATGCACAGCGCACCTAGCGAGCGCAGCCCAGCAGCCCTTGTATCGCGCACCAAGCGCCCACATTAATCCGCTTAATCACCCGTCTTTCGAGAACCACCATGAGCGATTCGCCCTATATCTTCGACATCTCCGGCAGCGCCAGCTTCGAACAGCTGGTGATCGAAAACTCCTTCCAGAAGCCCGTCCTGGTGGATTTCTGGGCCGACTGGTGCGCGCCGTGCAAGGCACTGATGCCGCTGCTGGCGAAGATCACCGAGGAATACAACGGCGAATTGCTACTGGCCAAGGTCAACTGCGACATCGAACAGGACATCGTCGCCCGTTTCGGTATCCGTAGCCTGCCGACCGTGGTGCTGTTCAAGAATGGCCAGCCGGTCGATGGCTTTGCCGGTGCACAGCCAGAGTCGGCGATTCGCGAGCTGCTCAAGCCTCACGTCGCCGAACCGGCACCAGCCGCCGCCGACCCGATGGAGGCCGCACAGGCGCTGTTCAGCGAAGGCCGCTTTGCCGATGCCGAAGCCTTGCTCAAGGTGCTGCTGACGGAAAACAACGAACACGCTGCGGCGCTTATTCTCTACGCACGCTGCCTGGCCGAGCGCGGTGAGTTGGGCGAAGCGGAGGCAGTGCTCGGCGCCGTCAAAGGCGATGAGCACAAACAGGCCCTGGCCGGTGCACGCGCGCAGCTGACCTTCCTGCGCCAGGCGGCCGAGTTGCCGGACGTCGCCAGTCTGAAAACCCGTCTGGCGCAGAATGCCGATGATGATGAAGCGAGCTACCAGTTGGCCATCCAGCAACTGGCCCGCCAGCACTACGAGCCGGCGCTGGACGCCCTGCTCAAGCTGTTTATCCGCAACCGCAGCTACGCCGAGGGCCTGCCACACAAGACCCTGCTGCAAGTCTTCGACCTGCTGGGCAATGACCACCCACTGGTCACCACCTACCGACGCAAGCTGTATCAGGCGATTTACTGATCGTCACAACCGTCGATGGGTAACCCCCATCGACGTGGACTAACCCACCCAGTGATAGATCGGCGCATCGACACCGGTTTCCATACGCACCTGCGCGCAATGGCGCAACCGCACCAGCAGGCGCTTGCCCGCCGCCTCGCCACCCGCCAGCCCGGCCAGTTGCCCGAGCAGCTGCGGCCCATCGATCTGCCCCGCCTGGCGCAGCAACTCCAGCGTGGTTTGCCACAGCGCATCATTGGCCACAGGCGCGACAGCGGCTGCGGGGGCTGGAGGCGGTTCAAGGCTCACGTGCTGAGCCAGCTGTGCCCAGTCCTGCGCATCCAGCTCAACCGTTAGGTCCACCGGCCAGGCACCGATCTGCCCACGAATTCGCACCATCACTCTGCCCTCAGCTAATCAGCCGCCATGCTCCCACGTCCACTGCAGGCCGCCAAGCAAGGCTGGTCATGGACGTTAAAAAATTGTTATAACGTAACAAGCATTAACTTCTGATCGGAGATCACCATGCGCCGCCTGCTACTTGCCCTGCCGTTTGCCTTACTGCCCCCGGCCGCCCTCGCGGCCGAACACAGCCATGAACATGACCACGCGCATGATCACGCCGAGCACGGCAGCCTGGACGCTCACGAGCACGGCGCCGCGCAACTCAACGTGTTACTCGACGGCAAGGTGCTGGAGCTGCAACTGGAAAGCCCGGCAATGAACCTGGTGGGCTTCGAGCATGCTGCCAAGAGCGACGCCGACAAAGCCAAGGTTGCCGCCGCACGCAGCCAGCTGGAACAACCGCAGCCGCTGTTCGGCCTGAACGCGGGCGACTGCAAAATCAGTAAACAAGAGCTGGAAAGCCCGCTATTCGCCGAACATGCCGACTCGCATGAACATGAACATGAACATGAACATGAAAAGTCCCAAGAGAGCGAGCACAGTGATATCCACGCGCACTACACACTCGACTGCCAGAAGCCTGAAGAATTGAAACAACTTAACCTTGGCGAACTGTTCAAGCGCTTCCCCGCCACCGAGAAAATTCAGGTACAACTGATCGGCCCGGATGGCCAGCAGGGCCTTGAGCTGACGCCCGCACAGCCGACCCTGAGTTTCTAACCACCTTTTTGCAGCAGAACGGCCGGGGTAACCCGGCCGCTTACTTTATGAGTTCAGCCTTGATTCACTTGTCCAACCTCGGCTTTGCCTGGCCGGGCCAACCTGAGCTGCTGGACATCGACGCCTTCACCCTGCAACGCGGCGAAAGCCTGTTTCTCAAAGGCCCCAGTGGCAGCGGCAAGACCACCCTGCTCGGCCTGCTCGGCGGCGTACAGAAACCTAATCGCGGCAGCATCCGCCTGCTCGACCAGGACCTGAGTACGCTGTCCGCCAGCGCCCGCGACCGCTTTCGCGTCGATCACACCGGCTACATCTTTCAGCAATTCAACCTGCTGCCGTTTCTCTCGGTGCGTGAGAACGTCGAACTGCCCTGTCATTTCTCCGCTCTGCGTGCCAGCCGCGCGGTGCAACGCCATGGCAGCGTAACCAAGGCCACCAACGCCCTGCTAGCCCACCTTGGGTTACACCAGCCTGAGCTGCTGCAACGCCGCGCAGGTGATCTGTCGATCGGCCAGCAGCAGCGCGTCGCCGCTGCCCGTGCGCTGATCGGCCAGCCGGAACTGGTGATCGCCGACGAACCCACCTCGGCGCTGGATACTGATGCCCGCGAAGCCTTTCTCGAGCTGCTGTTCGCCGAGTGCCGCGAGGCTGGCTCCAGCCTGCTGTTTGTCAGCCACGACCAGAGCCTGGCAAGGCTGTTTGACCGCAGCCTGTCGCTGGCCGAGCTGAACAAAGCCACCCGTTTGGCGGAGATTTAACGATGTACCTATTGCGTCTCGCCCTCGCCAGCCTGGGCAACCGCCGCTTTACCGCCTGGCTGACGGTGTTTGCCATCGCCCTCTCTGTGTGCCTGCTGCTCGCGGTCGAGCGGGTGCGCACCGAAGCCCGCGCCAGCTTTGCCAACACCATCAGCGGCACCGATCTGATTGTCGGCGCGCGCTCGGGTAGCGTGAACCTGCTGCTGTACTCGGTATTCCGCATCGGTAATGCCACCAACAATATCCGCTGGGATAGCTTCGAGCAGTTAGCCCAGCACCGTCAGGTCAAATGGGCCATCCCGATCTCACTCGGCGATTCGCACCGTGGCTACCGGGTGATGGGCACCAGCCCGGCGTATTTCGAACACTACCGTTATGCCCGCAGCCAACCACTGCAACTGAGCAGCGGCCGCGCCTTTGCCGATGACCCGTTCGAGGTTGTACTTGGCGCAGAAGTGGCGCAAGCGCTCAACTACCAGCTCGATCAGGAGCTGGTGCTGGCCCATGGCGTGGCCACCATCAGCCTGGTTAAGCATGACGACAAACCGTTCAAGGTGGTCGGCATCCTCAAGCGCACCGGCACGCCGGTGGACCGCACCCTGCATATTTCCCTGGCCGGCATGGAGGCCCTGCATGTCGACTGGCAAAACGGCATGCCCGCACGCGGCGCGGCAACGGTCAGTGCTGAGCAGGCGCGGGCGATGGACCTGCAACCCAAGCAGATCACCGCCGTCATGCTCGGCCTGAACAGCAAGATCGCCACATTTAGCCTGCAACGCGAGATCAACGAGTTTCGTGGCGAACCGCTGCTGGCGATTCTCCCCGGCGTTGCGCTGCAGGAGCTGTGGAGCCTGATGGGCACCGCCGAGAAGGCGCTATTCGTGGTTTCGCTGTTCGTGGTGCTGACTGGACTGATCGGCATGCTTACGGCGATTCTCACCAGCCTTAACGAGCGCCGCCGCGAGATGGCGATTCTGCGCTCGGTCGGCGCGCGGCCCTGGCATATCGCCAGCCTGCTGATCGTCGAAGCCTTTGCCCTGGCCCTGGCCGGCGTACTGCTCGGTTTGCTGTTGCTGTACCTGGGCATCGCCGGAGCGCAGGGCTATGTGCAGGCGAATTACGGCCTGTACCTGCCACTGAATCTGCCGACCCGCTATGAGTGGACGCTACTCGGCGCTATCCTGAGCGCCGCCCTGCTGATGGGCTGTGTACCGGCCTGGCGCGCGTACCGCCAATCCCTGGCCGATGGCTTATCGATCCGCTTATGAGGCTTTTGCATGCACCGCTCTCTGCTCGCCACTCTGATGCTTACCCTGGCCCTGCCGCTGGCCGCGGCCGAGGTGCGCGAGCTGACCTGGTCGGAAATGGTCCCGGCCGACGCCCCGCCGCAAAGCACTGAACCGGCACCGATCCATGACCTCTCGCAGCTCGCCGATGCCCTCGCCGAGTCAGGCCCGGCGGCCATGCAGCAGTCGCCCGCAGCACCGGTGGTGCAGGCACTGGATGGCCAGCAGGTCAAACTGCCGGGCTATATCGTACCGCTGGATGTCACCGATGAAGGCCGTGTCACCGAGTTCCTGCTGGTGCCGTACTTCGGCGCCTGCATCCACGTACCACCACCACCGTCGAACCAGATCGTCCACGTCACCAGCGAACTGGGCGTGCTGATGGATGCGCTGTACCAACCGTTCTGGATCGAAGGCCCGCTCAAGGTCGAGCAGACCAGCAGCGAGCTAGCCGAAGCCGGCTACCAGATGGAAGCCGAGAAGATTTACGCCTACGAGCTGCCAGATAGCTAAAGCCCAGCGCAGCCGTCAGCCAACAAAACGCTGCCCGGCTGCTGTTGCGGGGCGCATGAGTGGTACAAAGCCCCACCGAGGCATACCAAGCCATCCGGACACCGGTGTGCGACAAGCGACAACCACCTGATTATTTTGATAGCAAGCTACTTTATTGAGCTGGATCAACAGCCGAATTTTCACGCGCCCTAACATCGTATTCAGCCAATACGAACCGATGCTTTTGGGAGCACATCATGCGTACATCTCTGTTTACTGCCTCATTGCTGGCCCTGGCCATTGCCGCCCCACTGGCGCACGCGCACCAGGCTGGCGACATCATCGTGCGCGCCGGTGCGATCACCGTTGACCCGCAGGAAAGCAGCAGCGACATCTGGGTGGGCGCACTCGGGATGGATGTAGCTGGCACCAAGGCCACCCTGGACAGTGACACCCAGTTGGGCCTGAACTTCGCCTATATGCTGACCAACAACATCGGCATTGAGCTGCTGGCCGCCACCCCGTTCAGCCATGACGTCGGCGTGAAAGGCATGCCGGGCGGCTTTGCTGGCCTCAACGGCAAACTGGGCAGCCTCAAACACCTGCCGCCGACCCTGAGCGTGGTGTACTACCCGCTGGATGCCAGCTCGGCCTTCCAGCCCTATGTAGGCGCAGGTATCAACTACACCTGGTTCTTCGACACCAAGCTGAGCAGCGAAGCAGAAGGTAAAGGCTTCAGCGGCCTGGACATGAAGGACTCCTGGGGCCTGGCCGCACAGGTAGGCATGGACTACATGCTGACGGACAACATCATGCTCAACGCCCAGGTGCGCTACATCGACATAGAAACCACTGGCACCACCAACATCCTCGGTGACAAGGTCAAGGTCGATGTGGACGTGGATCCGTTCGTTTACATGGTTGGCCTGGGCTACAAGTTCTAAGCCCTCAGGCATAAAAAAACCGGCCCTCACGGCCGGTTTTTTTATGCCGTCGCACGCTCAGCCTTGCGCCAGCAGGCGGCGCAATCCTTCGCGCATCGGTGTCGCAGCAGGCAATTGGTAATGCGCTTGCAAACGCTGGTTGTCAGCCCGCGAATGACGAATATCGCCGGCGCGCGGCGCCTGGTAATTGACCGCAGGCAGGCCGCCACACAGCTCACCAATCTGCGCCAGCAGCTGATTCAGACTCACAGCTTCATTCCAGCCGACGTTTACCGCCCCCTCAACGACTTGCGGCGCGGCCAGCGCCTGAGTCAGCAGCGCGACTAAGTCTTCGATATAGAAGAAGTCGCGGGTCTGCTCGCCGTCGCCGAATACGCTAATCGGCAACCCCTGCTGCACGCGCTGGGTGAAGATGCTGATCACCCCGGAGTACGGCGAGGACGGATCCTGACGCGGGCCGAAGATATTGAAGAAACGAAAGATCGCCGGCTCCAGGCCATGCTGGCGGCGATAGAAATCCAGGTAATGCTCACTCGCCAGCTTGTCCGCCGCATAGGGCGTCAGCGGCGCTTTGGGTGTGCTTTCATCAATCGCCAAGCCTTCGCCGTTGTTGCCGTACACCGCAGCGCTGGAGGCAAACAGCACACGCTTGACGCCATGCAGGCGCATCGCCTCACAGATGTTCAAGGTGCCGACAAAGTTGCTCTGGTGGGTCGCCACCGGATCATCCACCGAAGCCTGTACCGATGCCACGGCAGCCAGATGCGCCACAGCCGCACAGCCGGCCACCGCCTGCACGACCACAGCGGCATCGGCCACATCGCCCTGAATAAACTGCAGGCGCGGGTTATTCAGCGGCAGGTTGGTCAGCTTGCCCATCGACAGGTTATCCAGCACCCGCACGCTATGGCCCTGAGCCAACAAGGCATCGACCAGGTGCGAGCCGATAAAGCCGGCTCCGCCAGTAACCAGAACAAGACGCGAATCAGACATGACGGTAATAACGATCCAGTAGGCTCGGCAGCCCCGAGCGCCAGGCACGTGGTTTGATGCCGAAGGTATGCAGAATTTTCTTGCACGACAGCACGGCATGCTGCGGCTCTTCAGCCGCATCCGGGCGAGCGCTGTGCGCCTGGGGGCTCACTTCATCGACCAGGTTGCTGCGGAAGTTGCGTGCCTCGCTGAGCACCGCTTGTCCCAGCGCCAGCGAAGTGGTCGCCTCATGGCCGCCGTAGTGGTAGGTGCCCCACAGCGGCGTCTGGCAATCCAGCTGCTTGAGTACGGCGAGAATTACCCGCGCGGCATCATCGACCGGGGTCGGGTTACCGCGCCGGTCATCGGCCAGCAACAGCGGTTCATCATGCGCAGCGCGGGTGAGAAAACGCCCGAGCAGGCCGTTGGCGCTGTCATCCAGCAACCAGCCGAAGCGCAGCAGCACATGCCGCGGACAGGTCGCCCGCACCCGCTGCTCAAAGCGCCACAACGCCTGCCCACGCACACCCAGCGGCAGCGGCTCTTCCTTCTCGCTGTAGGCCGTTGCCCGCACACCATCGAAGACGCGGTAGCTGGACGGCTGCAACAAGCGGATCTGGTGGTGCTGGCAAAGCTCGGCCAGGCGTTCAACGGCACGCTCCTGAGCAGCAAACTGCGCCTCGCTGACCACTTCGGCCTGGAACCAGTCGAAATAGTAGGCAAGGTTGATCAGGGCATCGGGACGGGTGTCATCGAGCAGCTGGGTCAGGCTGGCGGGATCCCAGCCTGACTCCGGCGGTTTCGGCGCGAGAAAACCAATGTCTTCTTCGGCGCCGAGGCGGATCAGGGCCTGCCCCAACGCATTACCGCCACCCAGCAGCATCAGCCGCATACGCATGATAGAGCGCTAACTCAGCGAGTCAGAACGGGATATCGTCGTCAAAGCTGTCGAAATCCGGCGCAGGCTGAGCCGCCTGCTGCGGAGCCGGACGCGGGGCCGACTGCTGCTCACGCTGCGGCGCAGGGCGTTGTTGACGAGGCGCGGAATCGCCACCGGCGTTATCCGGACGACCGCCGAGCAGCTGCATGGTGCCCTGCATGTCGACAATGATTTCGGTGGTGTAGCGCTTGATGCCGTCTTTTTCCCACTCGCGGGTTTGCAGTTTGCCTTCGATGTACACCTGCGAACCTTTACGCAGGTATTCGCCGGCAATCTCGGCGACCTTGCCGAACAGCGACACACGGTGCCACTCGGTTTTTTCGACCTTCTGGCCGGTCTGTTTGTCAGTCCACTGCTCGCTGGTCGCCAGGCTCAGGTTGGTAACCGCGTTGCCGCTCGGCAGGTAGCGGGTTTCCGGGTCCTGTCCGCAGGTACCGACCAGAATGACTTTGTTAACCCCACGGGCCATAACGTTCTCCTAGGCTTTCAGCACGCCACCGGCGCCGACTCTATGAGGCGCTCAAGGGACGTGCGGTCCAATTGTTGGGTATCCACTTTGATATAGATGGCCGCTTCATCGCGCACCACTACGGCATCCGCCACTCCGGGCACAGCCTGTAAACGCTCGGCCAACCCCGTCTCTTGCAAGGCCGCAGCTGAAAGCGGCAGACGCAGGCTGGTGACATACGGCGGTTCGCGCATAGTAACAGCAAAGGCCAGCCAAAAAAGCGCCAGCAGGGCACAGCCCGCAAACACACCCGACAGGCTGTAGTGCTGATACAGCCAGCCGCCGAGGATGCCACCGACGGCCGCGCCGAGGAACTGACTGGTGGAATACACCCCCATTGCCGTGCCCTTGCCGCCGGCCGGCGCGACCTTGCTGACCAGCGATGGCAACGAAGCCTCCAGCAGGTTGAAGGCGGTAAAAAACACCACAGTACCGAGCACCAGAGCACGCAGGCTGCTGCCGAACCACCAGAAGAACAGCTCACAGAGCAGCAGCACGCTGACCGCACCCAGCAGCACCTGTTTCATCCGCCGCTTTTTCTCGCCGTAGATGATAAACGGCACCATGCCGAAGAAACCCACCAACAGCGCCGTCAGGTAGACCCACCAATGCTCTTCCTTGGCCAGCCCGCCCTGCTCCACCAGCGCCAACGGCAAGGCAATAAAGCTGGCCATCAGAATCGCGTGCAGCACCAGAATGCCGAAATCCAGGCGTAACAGATCCGCATGCCTGAGCGTTGGCCACAACGCCTGCCGGGCCACACCCGACTCGCGATGCTGCAACGGCCCAGCAGCGCGCGGCACCAGGCCGGCAACGATAACAATCCCCAGCAACGCCATGGCTGCCGTGGCGAGAAACAGCCCGGACAACCCGAACGCACGGGTCAGCAGCGGACCGACCACCATCGCCACGGCAAAGGACAAACCAATACTCATGCCGATCATCGCCATGGCCTTGGTGCGATGCTGCTCGCGGGTCAGGTCGGAGAGCAGCGCCATCACCGCCGCAGAAATCGCCCCAGCACCTTGCAGAATGCGCCCGGCAATCACCCCGTAGATGGAGTCGGCGTTGGCTGCCAGCAGGCTGCCGGCGGCGAAGATCAGCAGCCCGACATAGATCACCGGACGCCGGCCGATGCGGTCACTGAGCATGCCAAACGGAATCTGCAGAAACGCCTGGGTCAGGCCATAGGCCCCAATGGCCAGGCCGATCAGCGCGGGCGTGCTGCCTTGCAGGTCCATGCCATAGGTCGCCAGTACCGGCAGCACCATAAACATACCGAGCATGCGGAACGCGAACACCAGCGCCAAGCCACCGGCCGCACGGGTTTCACTGCCGCTCATGCGCTCGCTGTGCGGATCATGCATGGGAAAGGCCCTGTCGAAATAGGCGGCGATTCTAGCAGCACTCAAACCATGCGGCACAGCAGTGACGCTTTGCCGCGCCCGCCTCCAGAGCCGTATACTCGGTGGTTTTCCGCCCGCCATGCGAGGCCGTTGTTAGGGAGCCTCTAAAAGCGTTGGCGAGGCCGCCAGCGCGAGGCGCAACGACCAACGGGAGTAACAGCCGGAGGCTGGCCCGAAGGGTGAGCGCCAGCGAATCAAGCAGGCGAAGAAGCGCAGTTTACAAGTAGTAAATGAGCATTTGAGCCTGTTTTTAACGAAGCGATGGCAACGCAGACAGCTATTAGAGGTTCCCTAAGTGGACAAGATTCTGATTCGGGGGGCTCGTACCCATAACCTGAAAAACATCGACCTGACCCTGCCGCGCGACAAGCTGATCGTGATCACCGGCCTGTCCGGTTCCGGCAAGTCATCCCTGGCCTTCGACACCCTCTACGCCGAGGGTCAGCGCCGCTACGTGGAGTCGCTGTCGGCCTATGCCCGGCAGTTCCTGTCGATGATGGAAAAGCCCGATGTCGACACCATCGAGGGCCTGTCGCCGGCGATTTCCATCGAACAGAAATCCACCTCGCACAACCCGCGCTCCACCGTCGGCACGATCACCGAGATCTACGACTACCTGCGTCTGCTCTACGCCCGCGCCGGTATTCCACGCTGCCCGGATCATGACCTGCCGCTGGAAGCGCAAACCGTCAGCCAGATGGTTGATCAGGTACTGGCCTTGCCTGAGGGCAGCAAACTGATGCTGCTGGCCCCGGTGATTCGTGAACGCAAAGGCGAACACCTGGCGATCTTCGATGAGCTACGCGCCCAGGGTTTTGTCCGTGTGCGAGTCAACGGCAAACTCTACGAGCTGGACGAACTGCCGAAGCTCGACAAGCAGAAGAAACACAGCATCGACGCCGTAGTCGACCGCTTCAAAGCGCGCGGAGACTTGCAGCAGCGCCTGGCCGAATCCTTCGAGACCGCCCTCAAGTTGGCCGACGGCCTGGCTCTGATCGCCCCCATGGAAGGTGAGGAAGGCGAAGAAATCATCTTCTCCGCGCGCTTTGCCTGCCCGACTTGCGGCCACTCGATCAGCGAGCTGGAACCCAAGCTGTTCTCCTTCAACAACCCGGCCGGTGCCTGCCCGACCTGCGACGGCTTGGGTGTTAAGCAGTTCTTCGACACCAAGCGCCTGGTCAATGGCGAGCTGACCCTGGCCGAGGGCGCGATCCGCGGCTGGGACCGGCGCAACGTCTATTACTTCCAGATGCTTGGCTCCCTCGCCGCACATTACGGCTTCAGCCTGGAAGTGCCATTCGATGAGCTCAGCGCCGAACACCAGAAATGCATCCTGTTTGGCAGCGGTACGCAGAACGTCGACTTCAAATACCTCAACGACCGTGGCGATATCGTCAAACGCTCGCACCCCTTCGAAGGCATCGTGCCGAACCTAGAGCGGCGCTACCGCGAAACCGAATCCACCAGCGTGCGTGAAGAGCTGGCCAAGTTCCTCAGCACCCAGGCTTGCCAGGATTGCCGCGGCACCCGCCTGCGCCGGGAAGCGCGGCACGTCTGGGTTGGTGAGAAAACCTTGCCGGCGGTCAGCGGCCTACCGATTGGCGACGCTACCGAGTATTTCGGCAGCCTCAACCTGCCCGGGCGCCGCGGTGAAATCGCCGAGAAGATCCTCAAGGAAATCCGCGAGCGCCTGCAGTTCCTGGTCAACGTCGGCCTCGACTACCTGACCCTGGACCGCAGCGCCGACACCCTGTCCGGCGGTGAGGCCCAGCGCATTCGCCTGGCCAGCCAGATCGGCGCTGGCCTGGTCGGTGTCATGTACATCCTCGACGAACCGAGCATCGGCCTTCATCAACGCGACAATGAACGCCTGCTCGGCACCCTGAAACACCTGCGTGACATCGGCAACACGGTGATAGTGGTGGAGCACGACGAGGATGCCATCCGTCTGGCCGACTATGTAGTGGATATCGGTCCGGGTGCCGGCGTGCATGGCGGACAGATCGTCGCCCAGGGCACTGCAGCCGAGGTCATGGCTCACCCGGACTCGCTGACCGGCAAGTACCTGTCTGGCCGGGTGAAGATCGCTGTACCTGCCAAGCGCACGCCACGCGACAAGAAGCTCTCGCTGAAAATCAAAGGGGCGCGTGGCAACAACCTGCGCAATGTCGACCTGGAAATTCCGATTGGTCTGCTCACCTGCGTCACCGGCGTGTCCGGCTCGGGCAAGTCGACGCTGATCAACAACACCCTGTTCCCGCTCAGCGCCACAGCACTGAATGGCGCGACCACCCTGGAAGCCGCTGCTCACGACAGCATCGACGGCCTGCAACACCTGGATAAGGTGGTCGATATCGACCAGAGCCCGATTGGCCGCACACCGCGCTCGAATCCGGCGACCTACACCGGGCTGTTCACCCCGATCCGCGAGCTGTTTGCCGGCGTGCCGGAAGCACGCTCGCGCGGTTATGGCCCGGGGCGCTTTAGCTTCAACGTCAAGGGCGGTCGCTGCGAAGCCTGCCAGGGCGACGGCCTGATCAAGGTGGAAATGCACTTCCTGCCGGACATCTACGTGCCCTGCGACGTGTGCAAGAGCAAACGCTATAACCGCGAAACCCTGGAAGTGAAGTACAAGGGAAAGAGCATCACCGAAGTGCTCGACATGACCATCGAAGAAGCCCGCACCTTCTTCGATGCCGTACCAGCCCTGGCGCGCAAGCTGCAAACGCTAATGGACGTAGGCCTGTCCTATATCAAGCTCGGCCAAAGTGCTACCACCCTGTCCGGTGGCGAGGCGCAACGGGTAAAGCTAAGCCGTGAGCTGAGCAAGCGCGACACCGGCAAGACCCTGTATATCCTCGACGAGCCGACCACAGGCCTGCACTTCGCCGATATCCAGCAACTGCTCGAGGTGCTGCACCGCCTACGTGACCATGGCAACACCGTGGTGGTAATCGAGCACAACTTGGACGTGATCAAGACCGCTGACTGGCTGGTGGACCTCGGCCCTGAGGGCGGCTCCAAAGGTGGCCAGATCATCGCCTTTGGCACACCGGAAGAAGTCGCCGAGATGCCGCAATCGCATACCGGTTACTTCCTCAAGCCGCTGCTGGAACGTGATCGGGCTTAATCGCTCGCGCAATAAAAAGCCCCGCACATGCGGGGCTTTTTATGACAGCAGGCTGACTTACATCTGCGTCTGCAGGTAATTTTCCAGCCCCAGCTTGTCGATCAGGCCCAGCTGAATCTCCAGCCAGTAGGCGTGATCCTCTTCGGTATCCTTCAGCTGTACCAGCAGAATGTCGCGGGTCTGGTAATCCTGATGCTGCTCGCACAGGGCAATGCCTTTGCTCAGCGCTGCACGTACGTGATACTCCAGCGCCAGATCAAGCTTGAGCATTTCCGGCACGCTTTGGCCAAAGCGGAAACTGTCGGGCACCATATCGGGCGTGCCTTCCAGAAACAGAATGCGCTTTAGGATCGCATCAGCGTGTTGCGTCTCCTCTTCCATCTCGTGATTGATCCGAGTGTAGAGCTTGCTGAAGCCCCAGTCTTCATACAGACGCGAATGCACGAAGTACTGATCACGCGCGGCCAGCTCGCCCTTGAGCAGAACCTTCAGGTAATCGATGACTTCTACATGGCCTTTCATGGGCATTTTCCTTGGCAAGCGACAAACAAGCGCTAATGCTGGCTGGCTGTAGCCAATGGGTCAAGCGCAGCGAATACAGCCATCGAGCAGGCATAGATGAACGGTGTTGCAGGCATAAAAAAACCGGGCCAAGGCCCGGTTTTTTCATACAACCTACGACTTACTCAGCGTCTACAGCTGCACCAGCGACCGGACGGTCAACCAGTTCAACATAGGCCATTGGAGCATTGTCGCCAGCGCGGAAACCGCACTTGAGGATACGCAGGTAACCGCCCTGACGGGTGGCGTAGCGCTTGCCCAGGTCGTTGAACAGCTTGCCGACGATGGCTTTCGAACGAGTACGGTCGAAGGCCAGACGACGGTTGGCAACGCTGTCTTCTTTAGCCAGAGTGATCAGCGGCTCGGCAACGCGACGCAGTTCTTTGGCTTTCGGCAGAGTAGTTTTGATCAGCTCATGCTCGAACAGCGATACCGCCATGTTCTGGAACATGGCCTTGCGGTGTGCGCTGGTGCGGCTGAGGTGACGGCCACTTTTACGATGACGCATGGTTCAATTCCTTACCAAACTCACGTTCGGTGATGATGACGATCAGGCAGTCGCCTTATCGTCTTTCTTCAGACTTGCCGGCGGCCAGTTGTCGAGGCGCATACCGAGGGACAGACCGCGAGAAGCCAGAACATCCTTGATTTCGGTCAGGGATTTCTTGCCCAGGTTCGGGGTTTTCAACAGTTCTACTTCGGTGCGCTGAATCAGATCACCGATGTAGTAAATGTTTTCTGCCTTGAGGCAGTTAGCCGAACGTACAGTCAGTTCCAGGTCATCAACCGGACGCAACAGGATCGGATCGATCTCGTCTTCCTGCTCGATAACAACAGGCTCACTGTCACCTTTGAGGTCGACGAACGCAGCCAACTGCTGTTGCAGGATGGTTGCGGCGCGGCGAATAGCCTCTTCAGGGTCCAGAGTACCGTTGGTCTCCAGGTCGATAACCAGTTTGTCCAGGTTGGTACGCTGCTCAACACGAGCGTTTTCCACCACGTACGACACACGGCGTACCGGGCTGAACGAAGCGTCAAGCTGCAAGCGACCAATGCTGCGGCTTTCGTCTTCATCGCTCTGACGAGCGTCAGCCGGCTCATAGCCGCGACCACGAGCTATGGTGAGCTTCATGTTCAGCGCGCCAGTGGACGCCAGGTTGGCGATTACGTGGTCGCCATTGACGATTTCGACATCGTGATCCAGCTGAATATCGGCAGCGGTAACTACGCCCGAGCCATTCTTCGCCAGAGTCAGAGTCACTTCGTCACGACCGTGCAGTTTGACAGCCAGACCTTTCAGGTTGAGCAGGATTTCAATGACGTCTTCCTGAACACCTTCGATGGCGGAGTACTCATGGAGTACACCATCAATCTCGGCCTCGACTACTGCACAGCCAGGCATGGAGGACAACAAGATGCGACGCAGCGCGTTGCCCAGGGTATGGCCAAAACCACGCTCGAGAGGCTCGAGAGTGATCTTCGCACGGGTCGAACTGACCACCTGCACATCAATGTGACGGGGGGTCAGGAACTCATTTACCGAAATCTGCATGGATGCACCTATTTTCTAGCCCTTACTTGGAGTAGAGCTCGACAATCAGGCTTTCGTTGATGTCAGCGGAGAGATCACTGCGCGCCGGGACGTTTTTGAACACGCCAGACTTTTTCTCAGTGTCTACATCTACCCATTCAACGCGGCCACGCTGGGCACACAGCTCAAGAGCTTGAACAATGCGCAGCTGATTCTTCGATTTCTCGCGGACTGCAACCACGTCACCAGCTTTAACCTGGTAGGACGGTACGTTGACAGTTTTACCGTTTACGCTGATCGACTTGTGCGATACCAGCTGACGGGATTCAGCGCGGGTAGCACCGAAGCCCATGCGATAAACCACGTTATCCAGACGGCACTCGAGCAGTTGCAGCAGGTTCTCACCAGTAGCGCCTTTCTTGCCGGCAGCTTCTTTGTAATAACCACTGAATTGACGCTCAAGCACACCGTAGATACGACGAACTTTTTGCTTTTCACGCAGCTGGGTGCCGTAGTCGGACTGACGGCCACGGCGCTGACCGTGAATACCTGGGGCTGCTTCGATGTTGCACTTCGATTCCAGAGCGCGAACGCCGCTTTTCAGGAAAAGATCAGTGCCTTCACGACGAGACAGTTTGCATTTGGGACCAATGTAACGAGCCATTTCTCACTGTCTCCTGATTACACGCGACGCTTCTTCGAAGGACGGCACCCGTTGTGCGGGATTGGCGTCACATCGGTGATGCTGGCGATCTTGTAACCGCAGCCGTTCAAAGCACGGACAGCGGACTCACGACCCGGACCGGGACCCTTGACGTTAACGTCGAGGTTCTTCAGGCCGTATTCCAGCGCAGCTTGACCAGCACGCTCAGCAGCCACCTGGGCAGCGAACGGGGTGCTTTTACGCGAGCCGCGGAAACCCGAACCACCCGAGGTAGCCCAGGACAAAGCATTGCCCTGACGGTCAGTAATGGTCACGATTGTGTTGTTGAAAGAAGCGTGGATGTGGGCGATGCCATCAACCACCGTCTTTTTGACTTTCTTACGAGTACGAGCAGCAGGTTTTGCCATGACTAGATTCCTGTCGATGCGCGAATGCGATTACTTGCGGATCGGCTTACGCGGGCCCTTACGGGTACGCGCGTTGGTCTTGGTACGCTGACCGCGAACCGGCAGACCACGACGATGACGCAGGCCGCGGTAGCAACCCAGGTCCATCAAGCGCTTGATTTTCATGTTCACTTCACGACGCAGGTCGCCTTCGGTATTCACCTTGGCCACTTCGCCACGCAGCTGCTCGATCTGCTCATCAGAGAGATCTTTGATTTTTGCTGCCGGATTTACACCGGTAGCAGCACAGATTTTCTGTGCAGTGGTGCGACCAACACCGAAGATGTAGGTCAGCGAGATAACAGTGTGCTTGTTATCCGGAATGTTAACGCCTGCAATACGGGCCATTCAGTGGAACTCCAATTGACAGCTACCTACGCCCCGGAAGCCAAGAAATAGGGCGCGAGATATTAACGCTGTAATAACAAATAATCAACCCGGCAGCGCACTAGCTGCCGGGCTTGTAACGCTCAATCACACTCAGCCTTGGCGCTGTTTGTGACGCGGTTCCGCGCTGCAAATCACTCGCACAACACCTTCACGGCGAATAATTTTGCAGTTACGGCACAGCTTTTTCACCGATGCACGAACTTTCATCACCAACTCCTCGAACCTTATGGACTTCAGCGCAGCATGCCGCTGCCGTAGCCCTTCAGGTTGGCTTTCTTCATCAGGGATTCGTACTGGTGCGAAACGAGGTGCGATTGTACTTGCGACATAAAGTCCATAACAACCACGACCACGATCAGCAACGAGGTCCCGCCAAGATAGAACGGTACGTTGGCAGCCACCACCAGGAACTGGGGCAACAAGCATACGGCCGTCATGTACAGAGCACCGAACATGGTCAAGCGGGTCAACACGCCATCGATATAGCGCGCCGATTGCTCGCCGGGACGGATACCCGGAATAAAGGCACCGGACTTCTTCAGGTTTTCCGCTACGTCTTTCGGGTTGAACATCAGCGCTGTGTAGAAGAAGCAGAAGAAAACGATCCCTGCACTAAACAGCAAAATGTTCAACGGCTGACCAGGAGCGATAGCCTGTGAAATATCCTGCAGCCAGCCCATACCTTCGGACTGACCAAACCAGGCACCCAGCGAAGCCGGGAATAACAGAAGGCTGCTGGCGAAAATAGCCGGGATAACCCCTGCCATGTTCACCTTCAACGGCAAGTGGCTGGTCTGCGCCGCGAAGACCTTACGGCCCTGCTGACGCTTGGCGTAGTGCACCGCAATGCGACGCTGACCACGCTCAATGAACACCACGAAACCGATAATCGCTACTGCCAGCAAACCGATGGCGATCAGGGCAAAGATATTGATATCACCCTGGCGAGCAGACTCGAAAGACTGCCCGATCGCCGACGGCAGACCGGCCACGATGCCTGCAAAGATCAGCATCGAAATACCGTTGCCAACACCACGCTCGGTGATTTGCTCGCCCAGCCACATCATAAACATCGCACCCGCCACAAACGTGGTGACTGCAACGAAGTGGAAGCCGAAATCGACCGAAAACGCTACGCCCTGACTGGCCAGACCGACGGACATGCCGACAGCTTGGACAATAGCCAGGACGAGGGTGCCGTAGCGGGTGTACTGGCTAATCTTGCGACGGCCAGCCTCACCTTCCTTCTTCAACTGCTCCAGCTGCGGGCTGACAGCGGTCATGAGCTGCATGATGATCGACGCCGAGATGTACGGCATGATCCCCAGTGCAAAAATACTCATACGCTCCAGCGCGCCGCCGGAAAACATGTTGAACAAGCTAAGAATGGTCCCCTCATTCTGTCGAAACAGGTCCGCCAGCCGATCCGGGTTGATGCCAGGAACCGGGATGTGTGCACCTATCCGATAGACGATGATCGCCATGAACAGAAAGCGCAAACGAGCCCAGAGCTCGGATAACCCGCCATTGCTGAGCGCTGAGAGAGCACCTTGCTTAGCCATTTATTCCTCGAACTTACCGCCAGCTGCTTCGATAGCCGCGCGCGCACCCTTGGTGGCGGCGATACCTTTAAGGGTGACCGCTTGAGTAACCTCACCGGACAGCATGACTTTCACACGCTGCACGTTTTGGTTAATCAGGTTGGCATCCTTCAGCGACTGCAGAGTAACAATGCCGCCTTCGATTTTATTCAGCTCGGAAGTACGCACTTCTGCGCGATCCATAGCCTTCAAAGAAACGAAACCGAACTTAGGCAGACGACGGTGCAGAGGCTGCTGGCCGCCCTCGAAACCCGGAGCAATGGTGCCACCGGAACGGGAGGTCTGACCTTTGTGGCCACGGCCACCAGTCTTACCCAAACCGCTACCGATACCACGGCCCGGACGGTGCTTCTCGCGACGGGAACCCGGCGCAGGACTCAAATCGTTCAGGTACATGTATTAACCCTCCACACGGAGAAGGTAGTAAGCCTTGTTGATCATGCCGCGGTTTTCCGGAGTATCCAGAACTTCCACGGTGTGATTGATGCGACGCAGGCCGAGACCCTTGACGCAGGCTTTATGGTTGGCCAGACGGCCATTGGTGCTCTTGATCAGAGTCACTTTGACGGTATTAGCCATGATTAGAGAATCTCCTCGACGCTCTTGCCACGCTTGGCCGCAACAGACACTGGGGATTGCATGGCTTTCAAACCTTTGAAGGTGGCATAAACCACGTTCACCGGGTTAGTCGAGCCGTAGCATTTAGCCAGAACGTTCTGAACGCCAGCCACTTCCAGAACAGCACGCATGGCGCCGCCGGCGATGATACCGGTACCTTCGGAAGCAGGCTGCATGTACACCTTGGAAGCGCCGTGAGCGGACTTCATTGCGTACTGCAGAGTAGTGCCATTGAGATCAACCTGGATCATGTTGCGACGTGCAGCTTCCATCGCTTTCTGGATGGCCGCAGGCACTTCACGGGACTTACCACGGCCGAAACCGACGCGACCCTTACCATCACCTACCACGGTCAACGCGGTGAAAGTGAAGATACGGCCACCCTTAACGGTCTTGGCAACGCGGTTAACCTGTACCAGCTTCTCGATATAGCCTTCGTCGCGCTTTTGGTCGTTATTTGCCATAACTTAGAACTCCAGCCCGCCTTCACGAGCAGCATCAGCCAGCGCCTTGACGCGGCCGTGGTACTTGAAGCCAGAACGGTCGAATGCAACCTGAGTTACACCAGCGGCTTTCGCACGCTCGGCAACCAGCTCACCAACTTTCTTGGCCGCGTCGACATTGCCAGTGGCGCCGTCACGCAGTGCTTTGTCCAAGGTAGAGGCGCTGGCCAGAACCTTGCTGCCGTCGGCCGAAATGACCTGGGCATAGATGTGCTGCGAAGAGCGGTACACGCACAGACGCACGGCTTCGAGCTCGTGCATTTTCAGGCGTGCTTTGCGAGCGCGACGCAGTCGAGTAACTTTTTTGTCGGTCATTTGCTATGCCCTACTTCTTCTTGGCTTCTTTACGGCGGACGACTTCGTCTGCGTAACGAACACCTTTGCCCTTGTAAGGTTCAGGACGACGGAAATCACGAATTTCCGCAGCGACCTGACCAACCAGTTGCTTGTCGACACCCTTGATCAGGATCTCGGTCTGGTTCGGGGTTTCAGCCACTACACCTTCCGGCAACTCATAGTCGATCGGATGGGAGAAGCCGAGAGCGAGGTTCAGCACCTGACCTTTGGCTTGCGCTTTGTAACCAACACCAACCAGCTGCAGCTTACGCTCGAAGCCTGCGCTAACACCGATCACCATGTTGTTGACCAGGGCGCGAGTGGTACCGGCCATTGCACGAGTCTGCTGATCGCCATTGCGAGCAGCGAAACGCAGCTCACCGGCTTCTTGCAGGACTTCAACGGACGAGTGAACGTTCAGTTCGAGAGTGCCCTTGGCACCCTTTACCGAAAGCTGTTGGCCGGCGAGTTTGACCTCAACACCAGCTGGCAGCTTAACGGGGTTCTTAGCAACGCGAGACATGCTTATCCCCCCTTAGAACACTGTGCAGAGCACTTCGCCGCCGACACCGGCAGCGCGCGCAGCGCGGTCCGTCATCACACCCTTGTTGGTGGAGACGATGGATACACCGAGACCGCCACGAACTTTCGGCAGATCATCGACGGATTTGTACTGGCGAAGGCCTGGACGGCTCACGCGCTTAACTTCTTCGATAACCGGACGGCCTTCGAAGTATTTCAGCTCGATGGACAGCTGCGGCTTAACTTCACCGCTGATCTGATAACCCGCAATATAACCTTCGTCTTTCAGAACTTTGGCTACAGCCACCTTCAACGTGGAAGACGGCATGCTTACGACGGACTTTTCAGCCATCTGGGCATTACGGATACGAGTTAGCATGTCCGCTAACGGGTCCTGCATACTCATGGGCTAGACGCTCCTGATACAAAAAGAATTAGCCTTGCGGCTACAGTCGCTGAGAATTCCGGGAAATTTGACCCAGGCTCAGGCGAGCCGAGCATTCTAGAGACTGATCAAAAATGAATCAAGCCCCAAAGGGGCCTGATTCACACATAAGACAAAGCCGGCACTAGGCCGGCTTTGTTTTTACCAGCTGGCTTTAACCAGCCCTGGTACATCACCACGCATTGCAGCTTCACGCAGCTTGATACGCGACAGACCGAACTTGCGATAAACGCCGTGCGGACGACCGGTAATGCGGCAACGGTTACGCAGGCGCGAAGCGCTGGCGTCGCGAGGCTGCTTCTGCAGAGCAACTTGAGCTTCCCAACGCGCTTCCGGACTGGTGTTCGGATTGGCGATGGTAGCTTTCAGCTCGGCACGCTTTTTAGCGTACTTAGCTACCGTTTGCTGACGCTTCAGCTCGCGGTTTTTCATGCTGGTTTTGGCCATGATCCAACTCCAATCAGTTACGGAACGGGAAGTTGAAAGCACGCAGCAGAGCGCGGCCTTCATCATCGTTACGGGCAGTGGTAGTCAGGGTAATGTCCAGACCACGCAGGGCATCGATCTTGTCGTAGTCGATTTCCGGGAAGATGATCTGCTCTTTAACGCCCATGCTGTAGTTGCCACGACCATCGAAGGACTTGGCATTCAGGCCGCGGAAGTCACGCACGCGCGGCAGGGAGATGGACAGCAGACGATCCAGGAACTCGTACATACGCTCACGGCGCAGAGTCACTTTAACGCCAATCGGCCAGCCCTCACGAACCTTGAAGCCTGCAATCGACTTACGGGCATGAGTCACGACGACTTTCTGACCGGTGATCTTTTCCAGGTCGGCAACAGCGTGCTCGATGACTTTTTTGTCACCGATCGCTTCGCCCAGGCCCATGTTCAGGGTGATCTTGGTGATGCGCGGAACTTCCATCACGTTGGCGAGCTTAAGTTCTTCCTTAAGCTTCGGCGCGATTTCTTTCCGGTAAATCTCTTTTAGTCGTGCCATGGTCTTCTACCTAGCAGTGTTCAAGCATCAACCGCTTTTTGGGTCGACTTGAAGACACGAATTTTTTTACCGTCTTCGATTTTGAAACCAACGCGATCAGCCTTGTTGGTTTCGCCATTGAAGATGGCCACGTTAGAAGCGTGCAGAGGCGCTTCTTTCTCGACGATACCGCCCTGAACGCCCGACATCGGGTTCGGCTTGGTATGGCGCTTCACCAGGTTGATCCCACCAACGACCAGACGGTCGTCAGCGAGAACCTTGAGCACCTTGCCACGCTTACCTTTGTCTTTGCCGGCGATCACGATGATCTCGTCGTCACGACGAATCTTTTGCATGTCGGATCTCCTTAGAGCACTTCAGGTGCGAGCGAGACGATCTTCATGAACTTCTCAGAGCGAAGTTCACGAGTCACTGGCCCAAAAATACGGGTGCCGATCGGCTCTTGCTTGTTGTTCAGCAGAACAGCAGCGTTGCCATCGAAGCGGATGATCGAGCCATCAGGGCGACGAACGCCGTGACGCGTGCGGACTACAACAGCAGTCATCACTTGGCCTTTCTTCACCTTGCCGCGCGGAATTGCTTCCTTGACGGTCACTTTGATGATGTCGCCGATGCCAGCGTAGCGGCGATGCGAGCCACCCAGCACCTTGATGCACATAACGCGACGAGCACCGCTGTTGTCAGCGACGTCGAGCATGGATTGAGTCTGAATCATATAATTTCTCCGACCCTTAGCCCTTAGACTTCCACTGCGCGTTCGAGGATCTCAACCAGCGCCCAAGACTTGGTCTTGGCAACGGGACGAGTTTCGCGAATGGAAACTTTGTCACCGATCTTGCTCTGGTTGGTTTCGTCGTGCGCGTGCAGCTTGGTCGAACGCTTGACATATTTGCCGTAGATCGGGTGCTTAACGCGACGCTCGATCAGTACGGTGATGGTCTTGTCCATCTTGTCGCTGACGACACGGCCGGTCAGCGTACGGACTGTTTTTTCGGCTTCAGCCATGATCACTTACCTGCCTGCTGGTTGAGCACAGTTTTCACACGAGCGATGTCGCGCTTAACTTGCGAGAGCAGGTGAGACTGCCCCAACTGGCCAGTTGCTTTCTGCATACGCAGATTGAACTGGTCGCGCAGCAGGCCGAGCAGTTGCTCGTTCAGCTGCTGTGCTGATTTTTCACGAAGTTCATTCGCTTTCATCACATCACCGTCCGCTTAACAAAAGTGGTGGCGAGCGGCAGCTTTGCAGCAGCCAGGGCAAAAGCCTCACGCGCCAACTCTTCGGAAACGCCTTCGATCTCGTACAGGACTTTGCCTGGCTGGATCTGGGCTACCCAATATTCAACGCTACCCTTCCCTTTACCCATCCGCACTTCAAGAGGCTTCTTGGAGATCGGCTTGTCCGGGAAAACGCGAATCCAGATTTTCCCGCCACGCTTAACGTGACGAGTCAGAGCACGACGAGCGGACTCAATCTGACGGGCGGTGAGACGACCGCGGGCAACAGACTTCAGCGCAAACTCGCCGAAGCTGACTTTGCTACCGCGCTGAGCCAGACCACGGTTGTGGCCGGTCATCTGCTTGCGGAACTTCGTACGCTTTGGTTGCAACATTTTGCGTACTCCTTACTTAGCAGCTTTTTTACGAGGCGCAGGCGCTTGAGGTTTCAGTTCTTCTTTCAGGCCACCAATCACTTCGCCTTTGAAGATCCAAACCTTGACACCGATCACACCGTAAGTGGTGTGCGCTTCGTACGTGGCATAGTCGATATCGGCACGCAGGGTGTGCAACGGCACACGACCTTCGCGATACCATTCGGTACGTGCAATTTCAGCACCGCCGAGACGACCGCTCACTTGGATTTTGATGCCCTTGGCACCAATACGCATGGCGTTCTGTACAGCGCGCTTCATGGCGCGACGGAACATCACACGACGCTCCAGCTGCTGAGCTACGCTCTGCGCAACCAGCATACCGTCGAGCTCCGGCTTGCGGATCTCTTCGATATTGATGTGCACCGGCACACCCATTTGCTTGGTCAGGTCCTGACGCAGCTTCTCAACATCCTCACCTTTCTTCCCGATAACGATACCTGGACGAGCGGTGTGAATGGTGATGCGTGCGGTTTGAGCCGGGCGAGCAATGTCGATACGGCTTACGGACGCGCTTTTTAGTTTGTCTTGGAGATACTCACGCACCTTCAGATCAGCGAACAAATAGTCCGCATAAGTCCGACCGTCTGCGTACCAGACGGAGGTGTGCTCCTTGACGATTCCCAGGCGGATGCCAACGGGATGTACTTTCTGACCCATCTGATCGACTCCGTTACTTGTCCGCAACCTTGACAGTGATATGGCAAGACCGCTTGACGATGCGATCAGCGCGGCCTTTGGCACGCGGCATGATGCGCTTAAGCGAACGCCCCTCGTTGACGAAAACAGTGCTGACTTTCAGGTCATCAACGTCTGCGCCTTCGTTGTGCTCGGCGTTGGCTACAGCCGACTCCAGCACTTTCTTCATGATTTCCGCGGCTTTCTTGCTGCTGAAAGCCAGCAGGTTGAGCGCTTCGCCCACCTTCTTCCCGCGGATCTGGTCGGCGACCAAGCGGGCTTTCTGGGCGGAGATGCGAGCGCCCGACAACTTAGCGGCTACTTCCATTTCCTTACCCCTTAACGCTTGGCTTTCTTGTCAGCCACGTGCCCACGATAGGTACGAGTGCCGGCAAATTCGCCCAGTTTGTGGCCGACCATGTCTTCGTTCACCAGAACTGGGACATGTTGACGACCGTTGTGTACAGCGATGGTCAGACCGACCATTTGTGGCAGGATCATCGAACGGCGCGACCAGGTTTTCACTGGTTTGCGATCGTTCTTTTCCACCGCCACTTCGATCTTCTTCAGTAGGTGAAGATCAATAAAAGGACCTTTTTTCAGAGAACGTGGCACTGTCGTATCCCTCTATTTACTTGCGACGACGGACGATCATGTTGTCGGTGCGTTTGTTACCACGAGTCTTCGCGCCCTTCGTCGGGAAGCCCCATGGAGACACCGGATGACGACCACCAGAGGTACGACCTTCACCACCACCGTGTGGGTGATCAACCGGGTTCATGGCTACACCACGAACGGTTGGGCGAACGCCACGCCAGCGTTTGGCACCGGCCTTACCCAGCGAACGCAGGCTGTGCTCGGAGTTCGAGACTTCGCCCAGGGTCGCACGGCACTCAGCCAGCACTTTACGCATTTCACCGGAACGCAGACGCAGGGTCACGTAGACACCTTCACGCGCAATCAGCTGAGCCGAAGCACCAGCGGAACGAGCGATCTGAGCACCTTTACCCGGCTTCAGTTCGATACCGTGAACAGTGCTACCAACTGGAATGTTGCGCAGTTGCAGACTGTTGCCCGGCTTGATCGGAGCCATGATGCCAGCTACCAGCTGATCGCCAGCACTCACGCCTTTAGGGGCGATGATGTAGCGACGCTCGCCGTCTGCATACATCAGCAGAGCGATGTGTGCGGTACGGTTCGGATCGTATTCGATACGCTCGACAGTGGCTGGAATGCCATCTTTGTCGTTGCGTCGAAAATCGACCAGACGGTAATGCTGCTTGTGGCCACCACCGATATGACGGGTGGTGATACGACCATTGTTGTTACGACCGCCAGTCTTCGACTTTTTCTCGAGCAGCGGAGCGTAAGGAGCGCCTTTGTGCAGCTCCTGATTGACCACCTTGACCACAAAACGGCGGCCAGCGGAAGTCGGTTTGCATTTAACGATTGCCATGATGCACCCCTTCCTTACTCAGCACTGCTGGCGAAATCGAGATCTTGGCCTGGCTGAAGGGAGATGATCGCCTTCTTCCAGTCGTTACGCTTGCCCAGGCCGCGAGCGTTGCGCTTGGTCTTACCGAGAACATTCACGGTATTAACAGCAGCAACATTCACGTTGAACAGGCTTTCGACGGCCTTCTTGATTTCCAGCTTGGTTGCATCGGTTGCAACCTTGAAAACGAACTGACTTTTCTTGTCAGCGAGAACCGTGGCCTTCTCGGAGATGTGCGGGCCAAGCAGCACTTTAAATACGCGTTCCTGGTTCATCCCAGCAGCTCCTCGAATTTCTTCACGGCAGAAACGGTGACCAGCACCTTTTCGTACGCGATCAGACTGACCGGGTCGGAACCTTGCACGTCACGAACATCAACGTGTGGCAGGTTGCGCGCAGCCAGGTACAGATTCTCATCAATAGCATCAGACACGATGAGCACATCGGTCAGACCCATGCCATTCAACTTGCCCAACAGTTCTTTAGTCTTCGGCGCTTCAACGCTGAAGTCTTCGACAACGATCAGACGGTCAGTACGGACCAGCTCAGCAAGAATCGAACGGATAGCCGCGCGATACATCTTCTTGTTCAGCTTTTGATCGTGATTCTGCGGGCGAGCCGCGAAGGTCACACCACCGCCACGCCAGATCGGACCACGAGTGGTACCAGCACGAGCACGACCAGTGCCTTTCTGACGCCATGGGCGCTTACCGCCACCGGATACGTCGGAACGGGTCTTTTGTTGCTTGCTGCCCTGACGGCCGCCGGCCATGTAGGCCACAACAGCTTGGTGAACCAGGGTCTCGTTGTATGCGCCGCCAAAAGTGGCTTCGGATACTTCGATCGCTTGAGCGCCATTTACATTTAATTGCATGTCAGCTTCCCCTTAACCGCGAGCCTTGGCTGCCGGACGGACAACCAGGTTGCCGCCAGTAGCGCCAGGAACGGCACCCTTGACCAGCAGCAGGTTGCGTTCAGCATCGACGCGCACTACTTCCAGGGACTGCACAGTCACGCGCTCAGCACCCATGTGACCGGACATTTTCTTGCCCTTGAATACGCGACCCGGAGTCTGGCACTGGCCAATCGAACCCGGAACACGGTGGGACACGGAGTTACCGTGAGTATTGTCTTGGCCGCGGAAGTTCCAACGCTTGATGGTACCGGCAAAGCCTTTACCCTTGGACTGACCGGTCACATCGACCAGTTGACCAGCTTGGAAAATTTCAGCGTTGATCAGATCACCAGCCTGGTATTCGCCGTCTTCGAGACGGAACTCCAGAACGGTACGACCTGCCGCGACATTCGCCTTAGCGAAGTGACCGGCTTGCGCCTTGCTGACACGAGAAGCACGACGCTCACCGACAGTGACTTGCACTGCACGATAGCCATCGGACTCTTCAGTTTTGAACTGAGTGACGCGATTCGGCTCGATCTCAATGACCGTAACCGGAATGGAGACACCTTCTTCGGTGAAAATACGGGTCATGCCCGCTTTCCGACCGACTACACCAATAGTCATGTTGTAACCTCATGAGTGTACGGGGCTTTCACCCGCTATGGCCGCCCATTTCAGAGCGTTACACGACTAAAACCTAAACGGTCTTAGCCGAGGCTGATCTGCACTTCCACGCCAGCCGCAAGGTCGAGCTTCATCAGCGCGTCAACGGTTTTATCCGTTGGCTGGACGATGTCCAGAACACGCTTATGAGTACGGATCTCGTACTGATCACGCGCGTCTTTGTTGACGTGCGGGGAAGTCAGTACAGTGAACCGCTCTTTGCGGGTAGGCAGAGGAATCGGACCACGCACCTGAGCACCAGTACGTTTCGCGGTTTCCACGATTTCCTGGGTTGATTGATCGATCAGGCGATGGTCAAAAGCCTTCAACCGAATACGGATTTGTTGGTTTTGCATTTTGACCTCAGATTCCAAGCTGCTATTCCCAACGGACGCAATACGCCCGTTAAAAGGAGGCGTGATTCTATAGACGCCCCTAGCAGGTGTCAACCCAATAAAAAAGCCCCCGCAAGCGGGGGCTTTTTCTCAAACCATCACTTACGCGATGATTTTGGCTACGACGCCAGCGCCGACGGTACGACCGCCTTCACGGATGGCGAAACGCAGGCCTTCTTCCATTGCGATGGTTTTGATCAGAGTGACAGTCATCTGGATGTTGTCACCTGGCATTACCATCTCAACGCCTTCCGGCAGTTCGCAGTTACCAGTTACGTCAGTAGTACGGAAGTAGAACTGAGGACGGTAGCCTTTGAAGAACGGAGTGTGACGACCGCCTTCTTCTTTGCTCAGCACATACACTTCTGCAGTGAAGGTGGTGTGCGGCTTAACCGAACCCGGCTTGACCAGAACCTGGCCACGCTCAACGTCGTCACGCTTAGTGCCGCGCAGCAGAACGCCGCAGTTCTCGCCCGCACGACCTTCGTCGAGCAGCTTGCGGAACATTTCAACACCGGTGCAGGTGGTCTTGGTGGTGTCACGCAGACCAACGATCTCGATTTCTTCCTGGATCTTGACGATACCGCGCTCGATACGACCAGTTACCACGGTGCCACGGCCGGAGATCGAGAATACGTCTTCGATTGGCATCAGGAACGGCTTGTCGATAGCACGAACCGGCTCTGGGATGTAGCTGTCCAGAGTTTCAACCAGCTTCTTAACAGCGCTGGTGCCCATTTCGTTGTCGTCTTGGCCGTTCAGAGCCATCAGCGCGGAGCCGATGATGATCGGAGTGTCGTCGCCCGGGAAATCGTAAGTGCTGAGCAGGTCACGCACTTCCATTTCAACCAGCTCCAGCAGCTCAGCGTCGTCAACCATGTCGGCCTTGTTCAGGAACACGACGATGTACGGAACGCCTACCTGACGGGACAGCAGGATGTGCTCACGGGTTTGCGGCATCGGACCATCAGCGGCCGAGCAAACCAGGATAGCACCGTCCATCTGCGCAGCACCGGTGATCATGTTTTTTACGTAGTCGGCGTGACCTGGGCAGTCAACGTGTGCGTAGTGACGCACGGACGAATCGTATTCAACGTGAGCGGTGTTGATGGTGATACCGCGAGCTTTTTCTTCTGGGGCGCTGTCGATCTTGTCGAAGTCAACCTTGGCCGAACCGAATACTTCGGAGCAGACGCGGGTCAGAGCAGCAGTCAGAGTGGTTTTACCGTGGTCAACGTGACCGATAGTGCCTACGTTGACGTGCGGTTTGTTACGTTCAAATTTTTCTTTAGCCACGACAATTAACTCCTTGCCTAAAGGGCTGAATCAGCCTTGTTTTTTAACCAGAGCTTCGACGATGTTCGCCGGAGCCTCGGAGTATTTGGAGAATTCCATGGAGTAGCTTGCGCGACCCTGAGACATGGAACGGACGTCGGTCGCGTAACCGAACATCTCACCCAGCGGAACCTCAGCACGGATCACTTTGCCCGATACCGAATCTTCCATACCCTGGATCAGACCACGACGACGGTTCAGGTCACCCATCACGTCACCCATGTAGTCCTCAGGGGTTACTACTTCCACCTTCATGATCGGCTCAAGCACAACACCGCCACCCTTCTGGGCCAGCTGCTTGGTCGCCATGGAAGCCGCCACCTTGAACGCCATCTCATTGGAGTCGACGTCGTGGTAGGAACCATCGAACACGGTTGCCTTCAGGCCGATCAGCGGATAGCCGGCAACAACGCCGTTCTTCATCTGCTCTTCGATACCCTTCTGGATCGCCGGGATGTATTCCTTCGGAACCACACCACCTACGACCTCGTTGACGAAGACCAGACCTTCCTGACCTTCATCAGCAGGTGCGAAGCGAATCCAGCAATGACCAAACTGGCCACGACCACCGGATTGACGCACGAACTTGCCTTCGATTTCGCAGTTCTTGGTGATTTTCTCGCGGTAGGAAACCTGAGGCTTACCAATGTTGGCCTCAACGTTGAACTCGCGCTTCATGCGGTCAACGAGGATGTCCAGGTGCAGCTCACCCATACCGGAGATGATGGTCTGACCGGTTTCTTCGTCAGTCTTGACGCGGAACGACGGGTCTTCCTGAGCCAGTTTGCCCAGAGCAATACCCATCTTCTCCTGGTCAGCCTTGGTTTTCGGCTCTACCGCCACCGAAATTACCGGCTCCGGGAAGTCCATACGCTCAAGAATGATCGGCTTCTCGATCGAGCACAGGGTGTCACCAGTGGTGACGTCCTTCATGCCAATCAGAGCAGCGATGTCGCCTGCACGTACTTCCTTGATTTCGTCACGCTGGTTGGCGTGCATCTGCACCATACGACCAACGCGCTCTTTCTTGCCCTTGACCGAGTTGATCACGGAGTCACCGGAACTGAGGAAGCCCGAGTACACGCGAACGAAGGTCAGAGTACCCACGAATGGGTCAGTGGCGATTTTGAAGGCCAGCGCCGAGAACGGCTCTGCATCGTCAGCGTGACGCTCATCGTAGTCAGCATCGACCAGCGTCTCTTTCGGCTTGTCGATGATGTCCGGATGGATACCCTTGATTGCAGGGATCTCGGTCGGAGCCGGCAGGTAGTCGATAACAGCATCGAGCACCAGCGGAACGCCCTTGTTCTTGAACGAGGAACCGCAAACAGCAGGAACAATTTCACCAGCCAGGGTACGCGAACGCAGGCCTGCCTTGATTTCCTCGACAGTCAGCTCACCGCCTTCGAGGTACTTGTTCATCAGCTCTTCGCTGGCTTCGGCAGCCGCCTCGATCATGTTCGAGCGCCACTCGTCAGCCAGATCCTGCAGCTCAGCCGGGATCTCCTCCTCGCGGTAGGTAGTACCCTTGTCGTCATCGTTCCAGTAGATGGCCTTCATCTTGATCAGATCGATCTGACCTTCGAAGTTCTCTTCGGAGCCGATAGCCAGCTGAACCGGAACCGGGGTGTGACCCAGGCGGTTTTTGATCTGACCGACAACGCGCAGGAAGTTGGCGCCAGCACGGTCCATCTTGTTCACGTAGACAACACGTGGAACGCCGTACTTGTTGGCTTGACGCCATACGGTTTCGGACTGCGGCTCAACGCCGGAAGTACCACAGAACACCACGACAGCGCCGTCGAGTACGCGCAGCGAACGCTCTACTTCAATGGTGAAGTCTACGTGACCGGGGGTATCGATAACGTTTACACGGTAGTTGTCGTACTGACCACGCGAACCTTTCCAGAAGGTGGTTACAGCAGCGGAGGTAATGGTGATACCACGCTCCTGCTCCTGCACCATCCAGTCGGTAGTTGCCGCGCCGTCATGCACCTCACCCATTTTGTGGCTGAGACCTGTGTAGAACAGGATCCGCTCGGTAGTGGTGGTCTTGCCCGCATCAACGTGCGCGCAGATACCAATATTACGGTAGCGGTTAATCGGTGTAGTACGAGCCATAAAGCCCTCGCAAATATTGAGATGCCAGATTTAGAAGCGGTAGTGCGAGAAAGCCTTGTTGGCTTCTGCCATGCGGTGCACGTCTTCACGCTTCTTAACTGCAGCACCTTTGCCTTCTGCAGCATCCAACAGCTCGCCAGCCAAACGCAGGGCCATGGATTTCTCGCCACGCTTACGGGCGAAATCTACCAGCCAGCGCATGGCAAGAGCGTTACGACGGGACGGGCGAACTTCGACCGGAACCTGGTAAGTAGCACCGCCTACACGGCGCGACTTCACTTCGACCAGCGGAGCGATGGCGTCGAGAGCTTTCTCGAAGATTTCCAGGGGATCGCTGTTCTTACGCTCTTTAACCTTATCCAGGGCGCCATAAACGATACGTTCGGCAACGGCTTTCTTACCGCTTTCCATTACGTGGTTCATGAACTTGGCCAGGATTTGGCTTCCGTATTTTGGATCGTCAAGCACTTCGCGCTTGGCTGCTACACGACGTCTTGGCATTTGATAAGCCCTCAAACGGTCTTCAGGTTAGCCCGGGACTGCACCCTGAGGTGGATGCCCGACCTTACTCTTATCGACTCAGAAAAATAGAAACTCGCAATTCAGTACAGAGCGCCGATTACTTCGGACGCTTAGTACCGTACTTCGAACGACCCTGCTTACGGTCTTTAACGCCGGAGGTATCCAGCGAACCGCGCACGGTGTGATAACGCACACCTGGCAAGTCTTTTACACGGCCGCCACGAATCAGAACGACGCTGTGCTCTTGCAGGTTGTGGCCTTCACCGCCGATGTACGAGGAAACCTCGAAACCGTTGGTCAGGCGTACACGGCAAACTTTACGCAGTGCCGAGTTAGGTTTTTTCGGCGTAGTGGTATACACGCGAGTGCACACACCACGACGCTGCGGGCAGTTCTGCAGCGCAGGCACGTCGGATTTCTCGACGATACGCTTACGCGGCTGACGTACCAGCTGGTTGATAGTTGCCATCTTAAGCTCCACTGTTGTCTTGCGACGCTATTGCCCTACAAACAAAATGACAGAGCACGTGCCCTGCCAAATTTAGGGGTGCATGAGTCTAAAGAGACTCACCGCCCCAGTCAAGGCAAAGCCCCGCTACCGGAATAGCGAGGCCCTACACTTAATTACCGCTGGAGTTCAGCGCTTCGGTCAGTGCGGCTTCCACTTCACTGGCGCTGACACGTACTGGTTGGGCAGCTTCACGCTTGCGCTTGCGCTCGCTGTGATAGGCCAGACCGGTACCGGCCGGGATCAGACGACCCACGACCACGTTTTCTTTCAGACCACGCAGGTAGTCGCGCTTGCCAGTAACCGCCGCCTCGGTAAGAACGCGAGTGGTTTCCTGGAAGGAGGCCGCCGAGATGAACGACTCGGTGGACAGCGACGCCTTGGTGATACCCAGCAACACGCGGGTGTACTTGGCGACGAACTTGTCTTCTGCCGCCAGACGCTCGTTTTCACCCAGTACTGCGGTCAGTTCCATCTGGTCGCCCTTGATGAAGCTGGAATCACCCGACTCAGCCACTTCAACCTTACGCAGCATCTGGCGCAGGATGGTTTCGATGTGCTTGTCGTTGATCTTCACGCCCTGCAGGCGGTAAACGTCCTGAATCTCGTTGACGATGTACTTGGCCAGCGCGCTGACGCCCAGCAGACGCAGGATGTCGTGCGGATCGCTCGGACCGTCGGAGATAACCTCACCCTTGTTGACCTGCTCACCCTCGAACACGTTCAGGTGACGCCATTTCGGGATCAGCTCTTCGTACGGGTCGCTACCATCGGTCGGCGTGATGACCAGACGGCGCTTGCCTTTGGTCTCCTTACCGAACGAGATGGTGCCGCTGATTTCCGCTAGGATCGACGCTTCTTTCGGACGACGGGCTTCGAACAAGTCGGCAACGCGCGGCAGACCACCGGTGATGTCGCGAGTCTTCGAGGTTTCTTGCGGGATACGGGCAATAACATCACCCACGCCCACCTGAGCACCATTCGCCACACCCACCAGGGCGTTGGCTGGCAGGAAGTACTGAGCCGGTACGTCGGTACCTGGCAGCAGCAGATCCTTGCCATCTTCGCCCACCATCTTAACGGCAGGACGAATTTCCTTGCCGGCAGCCGGACGATCTTTCGGATCGAGGACTTCGATGTTGGTCAGACCGGTCAGTTCGTCGGTCTGGCGCTTGATGGTGATGCCTTCTTCCATGCCCACATAGGTCACGGTACCTTTCATTTCGGTCACGATCGGGTGGGTGTGCGGGTCCCACTTGGCAACGATGGCGCCAGCGTCGACCTTGTCACCTTCCTTCACGGAGATAACAGCACCGTAAGGCAGCTTGTAGCGCTCACGCTCACGACCGAACTCGTCAGCAATCGCCAGCTCGCCGGAACGCGATACCGCGACCAGGTTGCCGTCCAGACGCTCGACGTGCTTCAGGTTGTGCAGACGCACCGCGCCGCCGTTCTTCACCTGGACGCTGTCGGCAGCCGAAGTACGGCTTGCCGCACCACCGATGTGGAACGTACGCATGGTCAGCTGGGTACCCGGCTCACCGATCGACTGGGCAGCGATAACGCCGACTGCTTCACCGATGTTGATCTGGTGACCACGAGCCAGGTCGCGACCGTAGCACTTGGCGCAGATGCCGTAACGGGTTTCGCAGGTGATCGGCGAACGCACGATCACTTCGTCGATGCTGTTGCGCTCGATGAACTCAACCCACTGCTCGTCAACCAGGGTACCGGCCGGAACGATGATTTCATCGCTGCCTGGCTTCGGTACATCCTTGGCGATAACACGACCCAGTACGCGCTCACCCAGCGGCTCTACCACGTCACCGCCTTCAATGTGCGGCGTCATCAGCAGACCATGCTCGGTACCGCAATCGATTGCAGTCACGACCAGATCCTGCGCCACGTCCACCAGACGACGCGTCAGGTAACCGGAGTTCGCGGTCTTCAGTGCGGTATCCGCCAGACCTTTACGCGCACCGTGAGTGGAGATGAAGTACTGCAGAACCGACAGACCTTCGCGGAAGTTCGCGGTGATCGGCGTTTCGATGATCGAGCCGTCCGGCTTGGCCATCAGACCACGCATACCGGCGAGCTGACGGATCTGCGCAGCAGAACCCCGCGCACCGGAGTCGGCCATCATGTACATCGAGTTGAAGGACTCTTGCTCGACAGTCTTGCCTTCGCGATCAACAACCGCCTCTTTCGAGAGGTTGGCCATCATCGCCTTGGAGACTTCATCGTTGGCCTTGGACCAGAGGTCGATCACCTTGTTGTACTTCTCGCCCTGGGTGACCAGGCCGGAGGCGTACTGCGATTCGATCTCTTTAACTTCGTCGGTGGCGGCGTCAATGATGCGCGCCTTCTCATCCGGGATAACGAAGTCGTTCACACCGATCGACACACCCGAGATGGTCGAATAGGCAAAACCGGTGTACATCAGTTGGTCAGCGAAGATCACGGTGTCTTTCAAGCCAACGGTGCGGTAGCACTGGTTGATCAGCTTGGAGATAGCCTTCTTCTTCATCGACTGGTTGACCACGTCATACGACAGGCCGGCCGGTACGATCTGGAACAGCAGCGCGCGGCCGACAGTGGTGTCGACGATGCGGGTGTTCTTGGTGATCGAGCCGTCTTTTTCCTTGATGGTTTCGTTGATGCGCACTTTTACCCGCGCATGCAGCGAGGCTTCACCGCCACGGAACACCCGGTCAACTTCCTGCAGGTCAGCAAATACACGACCTTCGCCCTTGGCGTTCACGGCTTCACGGGTCATGTAGTACAGACCCAGAACCACGTCCTGGGACGGTACGATGATCGGCTCACCGTTGGCAGGCGAAAGGATGTTGTTGGTCGACATCATCAGCGCGCGTGCTTCCAGCTGAGCCTCGAGGGTCAGCGGAACGTGCACGGCCATCTGGTCACCGTCGAAGTCGGCGTTGTACGCGGCGCAGACCAGCGGGTGCAGCTGAATCGCTTTACCTTCGATCAGAACCGGCTCAAACGCCTGGATGCCCAGACGGTGCAGAGTGGGTGCACGGTTGAGCAGTACGGGGTGTTCGCGAATCACTTCGGCGAGAACGTCCCAAACCTCTGGCAGCTCGCGCTCGACCATCTTCTTGGCAGCCTTGATGGTGGTCGCCAGACCACGCATTTCCAGCTTGCCGAAAATGAACGGCTTGAACAGCTCGAGAGCCATCTTCTTCGGCAGACCGCACTGGTGCAGACGCAGGGTCGGACCCACAGTAATAACGGAACGACCGGAGTAGTCCACGCGCTTACCGAGCAGGTTCTGACGGAAGCGACCTTGCTTACCTTTGATCATGTCGGCCAGCGACTTCAGCGGACGCTTGTTCGAGCCAGTGATGGCGCGACCGCGACGGCCGTTGTCGAGCAGGGCGTCGACCGCTTCCTGAAGCATGCGCTTTTCGTTGCGCACGATGATGTCCGGCGCGGACAGATCGAGCAGGCGCTTGAGGCGGTTGTTACGGTTGATCACGCGGCGATACAGATCGTTCAGATCCGAAGTCGCGAAGCGGCCGCCGTCGAGCGGAACCAGCGGACGCAGGTCTGGCGGCAGAACCGGCAGAACGGTCAACACCATCCACTCAGGCAGGTTGCCGGAGCCGAGGAAAGCTTCCATCAGCTTCAGACGCTTGGACAGCTTCTTGATCTTGGTTTCCGAGTTGGTTTGCGGAATTTCTTCGCGCAGACGGCCAATCTCGTGCTCCAGGTCGATCGCGTGCAGCAGTTCGCGAACGGCTTCAGCACCCATGCGGGCGTCGAAGTCATCACCGAACTCTTCGAGGGCTTCGAAGTACTGCTCGTCGTTAAGCAGTTGGCCTTTTTCCAGGGTGGTCATGCCTGGATCGATAACGACATAGCTCTCGAAGTAGAGAACGCGTTCGATATCACGCAGGGTCATGTCCATCAGCAAACCGATACGGCTCGGCAGCGATTTCAGGAACCAGATGTGGGCAACCGGCGAAGCCAGTTCGATGTGCGCCATGCGCTCACGACGAACCTTAGCCAGTGCTACTTCAACGCCGCACTTCTCGCAGATCACGCCGCGATGCTTCAAGCGCTTGTACTTACCGCACAGGCACTCGTAATCCTTAACCGGGCCAAAGATCTTGGCGCAGAACAGGCCGTCACGCTCAGGTTTGAACGTACGGTAGTTGATGGTTTCCGGCTTTTTAACTTCACCGAACGACCACGAACGGATCATCTCAGGCGAAGCCAGACCGATGCGAATGGCATCGAACTCTTCGACTTGACCCTGGTTTTTCAGCAAATTCAGTAGGTCTTTCAAGGCCTTTCCTCCTGGCGGAGCAGAGAGCGGGCTAGGCAGCCCCGCTCTCGATTCGCGTCACGTGTTATTCGGTTTCCAGATCGATATCGATACCCAGCGAACGGATCTCTTTGATCAGTACGTTGAAGGACTCGGGCATGCCCGGCTCCATACGGTGATCACCGTCCACGATGTTTTTGTACATCTTGGTACGGCCGTTCACGTCGTCCGACTTCACGGTCAGCATTTCCTGCAGGGTGTAGGCGGCGCCGTAGGCTTCCAGTGCCCAGACCTCCATCTCACCGAAGCGCTGACCACCGAACTGCGCCTTACCACCCAGCGGCTGCTGGGTAACCAGGCTGTAGGAACCCGTGGAACGCGCGTGCATCTTGTCGTCCACCAGGTGGTTCAGTTTCAGCATGTACATGTAGCCAACGGTAGTCGGGCGCTCGAACTGGTTGCCGGTACGGCCGTCGATCAGGCGCATCTGGCCGCTTTCTGGCAAGTCTGCCAGTTTCAGCATGGCCTTGATTTCGCTTTCCTTGGCACCGTCGAACACCGGGGTGGCCATCGGCACACCGCCTTTGAGGTTGTGCGCCAGTTTCAGGATTTCCTGATCGCTCAGCTCATCCAGGCTTTCCTGACGACCACCGATCTCGTTGTAGATCTGCTGCATGAACTTGCGCAGCTCGGCGACCTTGCGCTGCTCTTCGAGCATGCGGTTGATCTTCTCGCCCAGACCTTTGGCCGCGAGGCCCAGATGGGTTTCAAGGATCTGACCGACGTTCATACGCGACGGTACGCCCAGCGGGTTGAGAACGATGTCGACCGGCGTGCCGTTGACGTCGTGCGGCATATCTTCAACCGGCATGATCACCGAGACCACACCCTTGTTACCGTGACGACCGGCCATCTTGTCACCCGGCTGGATGCGACGGCGGATGGCCAGGTAAACCTTGACGATCTTCAGTACGCCTGGAGCCAGGTCATCGCCCTGCTGCAGCTTGCGCTTCTTGTCTTCGAACTTGTCGTCGAGCAGCTGACGGCGGTCGGAGATATAGGCCTGGGCCTTTTCCAACTGCTCGTTCAGTGCATCGTCCGCCATGCGCAGCTTGAACCACTGACCGCGCTCGAGGCCGTCGAGGAACTCGTCGGTAACTTCCGCACCTTTCTTCAGGCCAGCGCCGCCTTCGGCTTTCTTACCAACCAGGGCGGAACGCAGACGCTCGAAGGTTGCACCTTCAACGATACGGAACTCTTCGTTGAGGTCCTTACGGATCTCGTCGAGCTGGCTCTTCTCGATCGACAGGGCACGCGCATCGCGCTCCACGCCATCGCGAGTGAAGACCTGTACGTCGATAACGGTACCTTTGGTGCCAGTCGGCACACGCAGGGAGGTGTCCTTAACGTCGGACGCCTTCTCACCGAAGATCGCACGCAGCAGCTTCTCTTCCGGAGTCAGTTGGGTCTCGCCTTTTGGCGTGACTTTACCCACCAGGATGTCGCCAGGGCCGACTTCAGCGCCGACATACACGATGCCCGCTTCGTCCAGCTTGTTCAGTGCCGATTCACCGACGTTCGGGATGTCGGAAGTGATTTCTTCCGAACCGAGCTTGGTGTCACGCGCCACACAGGTCAGTTCCTGAATGTGGATAGTGGTGAAACGGTCTTCTTGCACCACGCGCTCGGAGAGGCAGATGGAGTCTTCGAAGTTGAAACCGTTCCACGGCATGAACGCCACGCGCATGTTCTGGCCCAGTGCCAGTTCACCCATGTCGGTGGACGGGCCGTCAGCCAGGATGTCGCTGCGCTCAACCTTGTCACCCTTGCTCACCAGAGGACGCTGGTTGATGCAGGTGTTCTGGTTGGAACGGGTGTATTTGGTCAGGTTGTAGATGTCGACACCGGCTTCGCCAGTTTCAACTTCGTCATCGTTGACCCGTACCACGATGCGGCTGGCATCGACGGAATCGATCACACCGCCACGACGCGCCACGACGCAAACGCCGGAGTCGCGTGCCACGTTGCGCTCCATGCCGGTACCGACCAGCGGCTTGTCGGCGCGCAGGGTTGGTACAGCCTGACGCTGCATGTTCGAACCCATCAACGCACGGTTGGCGTCGTCGTGCTCGAGGAACGGAATCAACGAAGCAGCAACCGAAACTACCTGCTTGGGCGATACGTCCATCAGGGTGACGTCTTCAGGCGCTTTAACGGTGAATTCGTTGAGGTGACGCACGGCCACCAACTCATCAACCAGCTGACCTTTGTCGTTCATGGTCGCCGAAGCCTGGGCGATCACGTGATCAGCCTCTTCAATGGCGGACAGGAAGACGATCTCATCGGTGACCAGGGTGTCCTTCACCACACGGTACGGGCTTTCCAGGAAGCCATACTGGTTGGTGCGGGCATAGGCCGCAAGGGAGTTGATCAGACCGATGTTCGGACCTTCAGGGGTCTCGATCGGGCACACGCGGCCGTAGTGGGTCGGGTGTACGTCACGGACTTCGAAGCCGGCGCGCTCACGGGTCAGACCACCTGGGCCAAGAGCCGAAACACGGCGCTTGTGGGTAATCTCGGAGAGCGGGTTGTTCTGGTCCATGAACTGCGAGAGCTGGCTGGAACCGAAGAACTCTTTCACCGCCGCCGCAACCGGCTTGGCGTTGATCAGGTCTTGCGGCATCAGGCCTTCGCTTTCAGCCATCGACAGACGCTCTTTGACCGCACGCTCAACACGTACCAGGCCAACGCGGAACTGGTTCTCGGCCATTTCGCCTACGCAGCGAACACGACGGTTACCCAGGTGGTCGATGTCGTCGACGATGCCTTTGCCGTTACGGATGTCGACGAGGGTCTTGAGGACCTCGACGATATCTTCCTTGCTCAGCACGCCCGAACCTTCGATCTCGGTGCGACCGATACGACGGTTGAACTTCATGCGGCCGACGGCCGACAGGTCGTAACGCTCGGCGCTGAAGAACAGGTTGTTGAACAGGGTCTCGGCAGCATCCTTGGTTGGCGGCTCGCCAGGACGCATCATGCGGTAGATCTCGACCAGCGCTTCCAACTGATTGGTGGTGCTGTCGATCTTCAGGGTATCAGAGATGAACGGGCCGCAGTCGATGTCGTTGGTGTACAGCGTCTCGATGCGCACGACCTGAGCCTTGACCACTTTGGCCAGAATCTCGACGTTCAACTCGGTGTTGCATTCGGCGATGATTTCGCCAGTAGCCGGGTGCACGATGGCCTTGGCCGTGGTACGACCGATCAGGTAGTCGATCGGCACTTCCAGCTCTTTGATACCAGCTTTGTCCAACTGGTTGATGTGGCGCGCGGTAATCCGACGGCCCTGCTCAACGATGACCTTGCCTTTCTCGTCCTTGATGTCGAGGACGGCAATTTCACCACGCAGACGCTGTGGTACCAGCTCCAGGTTGAGGGACTCGCCCTTCACATGGAATACGTTGGTCGCATAGAAGGCGTCCAACACTTCTTCAGTGCTGTAGCCCAGCGCGCGCAGCAGTACGGAAGCCGGCAGTTTGCGGCGACGGTCGATACGCACGAATACCGCGTCCTTCGGGTCGAACTCGAAGTCCAGCCAGGAGCCGCGGTAAGGAATGATGCGAGCCGAGTACAGCAGCTTGCCCGAGCTGTGGGTCTTGCCCCGGTCGTGGTCGAAGAACACACCTGGGGAACGGTGCAGCTGGGACACGATAACGCGCTCGGTACCGTTGATAACGAAGGTACCGTTCTCGGTCATGAGCGGAATTTCGCCCATGTACACTTCTTGCTCTTTGATGTCCTTGATCGCTTTGTTCGACGACTCTTTGTCGAAAATGATCAGACGGACTTTGACTCGCAGCGGCACGGCGAAAGTAACGCCACGCAGTACGCATTCTTTGACATCAAAAGCCGGCTCGCCCAGGCGATAACCGACATACTCCAGAGCAGCATTGCCGGAATAGCTGATAATCGGGAAAACAGACTTGAAGGCCGCATGCAGGCCAATGTCGCGGAACTGGTCCTTGGTCGCTCCTGCCTGCAGGAATTCGCGATACGAATCCAGCTGGATGGCCAGGAGATACGGCACATCCATGACATCCGGCAACTTGCTAAAGTCCTTGCGGATACGTTTTTTCTCAGTGTATGAGTAAGCCATCAGCGTTCCCCAGCTTGGTCACCTGCTTATTTGGCCCCTCCGACGGGAGTTGCCAGAAACTCTTGCAAACCCTAGGTTTGCGCCGCCACTTCGGGCGGGACTTTCGCGCCCCAGACCAGCCAATGATTCGCCGACCTAGAACGGAAAAAGGCCGGTGGCAAAAGCCACCAGCCATCAGCCTTTCGCTCAACGCTTGGGCTGTAGACGCAAGGTCGTCGCTTACTTGAGCTCGACTTTGGCGCCAGCTTCTTCCAAAGCAGCTTTGGCTTTGTCAGCTGCATCTTTCGCAACAGCTTCCAGAACCATGGCAGGAGCGCCGTCAACTACAGCCTTGGCTTCTTTCAGGCCCAGACCGGTCAGTTCACGAACTGCCTTGATCACGTTAACTTTCTTCTCGCCAGCTTCGGTCAGCATGACGTTGAATTCAGTTTGCTCTTCAACAACAGCGGCAGCAGCAGCTGGGCCAGCAGCGGCAACAGCAGCGGTAACGCCGAAGGTTTCTTCCATTGCTTTGATCAGTTCAACAACTTCCAGAACGGTTTTCTGGCCGATTGCTTCGATGATTTGTTCGTTAGTCAGAGACATGACTTTAAATCCTGTATTGGGGTGACAGCCTACGCAGCCATCAAATTAAACATATGATTTTGAAAGGAACTACGCAGCCTTAAGCAGCGGAAGCTTCTTTCTGGTCGCGAATGGCCGCCAGAGTACGAGCCAGCTTGCTGGTAGCGCCTTGAATCACGCTCATCAGTTTCGCAATGGCTTCGTCGCGAGTTGGCAGCGAAGCCAACACATCGATCTCGTTTGCTGCGAGGAACTTGCCCTCGAACGCAGCTGCCTTGATCTCGAACTTGTCCTGACCCTTGGCGAACTCTTTGAAAATACGGGCAGCAGCGCCCGGATGTTCCTTAGAGAATGCAATCAGGGTCGGGCCTTTGAACACGTCGTTGAGGACCGAGTACTCGGTGCCTTCAACAGCGCGCTTGAGCAGGGTATTACGTACAACACGTACGTATACGCCAGCTTCGCGGGCCTCTTTACGGAGTCCGGTCATAGCGCCTACTGTCACACCACGGGCATCAGCCACGACAGCGGACAGGGCACCTTTGGCAGCCTCGTTGACTTCAGCGACGATGGCCTTCTTGTCTTCGAGTTTAATTGCCACGGGTTTAACTCCTGCTTGTTACCGTTTCATCCGCCCGAGGGTGGATGTCGTTTTGGTGTCTGATTCGGTAAGAATCGGGAGCACCATCTGCGTAGGCTGTTGGTTTAAGGCTTGCGCCACCTACGGTCTTGGATAGCCCCCGCAAAGCAGGGACCCCAAACCTTCAAAGCGGCGCAATCACTGCGCCGCCTCATTTATTACGCGTCCAGCGAGCTCTGGTCGATGATCAGACCTGGGCCCATGGTGGTGCTCAGGGTAACGCGCTTGACGTAGACGCCTTTCGAGGTCGACGGCTTCAGGCGCTTCAGATCAGAGATCAGGGCTTCAACGTTCTGCTTCAGCTTCTCGGCATCAAAACCGACCTTGCCGACGGAACCGTGGATGATGCCGTTCTTGTCAGTACGGAAACGTACTTGACCAGCCTTGGCATTTTTCACAGCGGTAGCGACGTCAGGAGTCACGGTGCCGACTTTCGGGTTAGGCATCAGGCCACGTGGGCCGAGCACTTGACCCAGCTGACCAACAACGCGCATTGCATCCGGGGAAGCAATAACCACGTCATAGTTCAGGTCGCCGCCTTTCATTTCAGCAGCCAGTTCGTCCATGCCTACGCGATCAGCGCCGGCAGCCAGAGCGGCTTCAGCAGCCGGGCCCTGGGTGAACACGGCAACGCGAACGCTTTTGCCCGAGCCATTCGGCAGAACGGTAGCGCCACGAACAACCTGGTCGGATTTACGCGGATCAACACCGAGGTTGACGGCGATATCCACGGACTCAGAGAACTTGACTGCCGACAGCTCAGCCAGCAGAGCGGCCGCTTCAACGAAGTTGTAAGCCTTGCCAGCTTCAACCTTCTCAGCGATTGCCTTTTGACGCTTGGTCAACTTAGCCATTACACACCCTCCACGTTGAGGCCCATGCTACGAGCGGAGCCGGCGATAGTACGCACAGCTGCATCCATATCAGCGGCAGTCAGATCAGCCTGTTTGGTCTTGGCGATCTCTTCCAGCTGAGCACGAGTCACAGTGCCAACCTTGACGCTGTTCGGACGAGCCGAACCGCTGGTCAGGCCAGCAGCCTTCTTCAGCAGAACTGAAGCCGGGGTGCTTTTGGTTTCAAAAGTGAAGCTACGGTCGCTGTATACAGTGATGATCACTGGAGTCGGCAGACCAGGTTCCATGCCCTGGGTCTTGGCGTTGAACGCCTTGCAGAATTCCATGATGTTCACGCCGTGCTGACCCAGGGCCGGGCCGACGGGTGGCGACGGGTTGGCTTGCGCAGCCTTTACTTGCAGCTTGATGTAAGCCGTAATTTTCTTAGCCATGAGCTACTCCAGTTTTGGGTTCTAGCGCCTTACGGCTCCCCAGTTATTGCCTATTTATCCCAGTGACGACAAAACCCCGCAGCCCAGGACTGCGGGGTAAGGGATGCTTGTGTCAGTTATGCCTTTTCGACCTGACTGAACTCCAGCTCGACCGGCGTGGAGCGACCGAAGATGGTCACTGCAACCTGGATGCGGCTCTTTTCGTAGTTCACTTCTTCAACCACACCGCTGAAATCAGCAAACGGACCATCGGTCACGCGCACCATTTCACCCGGTTCAAACAATGTTTTCGGCTTGGGCTTGTCGCCGCTATCAGCAACACGACGCAGAATGGCATCAGCTTCTTTTTCGGTAATGGGTGCCGGCTTATCAGCCGTGCCACCGATGAAGCCCATAACGCGCGGCGTGTCCTTGATCAAGTGCCAAGTCGCCTCGCTCATTTCCATCTGCACCAGAACATAGCCTGGAAAGAACTTACGCTCGCTCTTGCGCTTTTGACCATTACGCATCTCTACCACTTCTTCGGTAGGGACCAGAATTTCACCAAAAACATCTTCCATACCAGCGAGCTTTACGCGCTCGATCAGCGAGCGCATAACATGCTTCTCGTAACCCGAGTAAGCATGCACAACGTACCAACGCTTAGCCACGGGACACCTTTAACCGACAATCAACGAAATAAGCCAACCAAGCAGGGAATCGAGCCCCCACAACAGCAGCGCCATCACCAAAACAACAGCCACAACAATCAGAGTTGTCTGCGTGGTTTCCTGGCGAGTTGGCCAAACGACCTTGCGAATCTCAACGCGAGCTTCTTTTGCCAGCAACCAAAAGGCTTGCCCCTTCGAAGTTTGCAGAGCAATCACACCAGCCACAGCGGCAATAACCAACAGGGCCATAACGCGATACAGAATTGGCTCAGCAGAGAAATACTGATTACCAACCACGCCAACAACTACCAGAGCAGCAACAGCCAGCCACTTAAGCAGATCAAAGCGGGATTCTTTGGCCTCAGCCTTAACATTCATCTACTAATATCCTGTGAAAAGACGCGCCAAATTCTAGGAAAATGGCAGGTCAGGAGGGAATCGAACCCCCAACCTACGGTTTTGGAGACCGTCGCTCTGCCAATTGAGCTACTGACCTAAAACAGAATCAGGCCGACCATTATGCCGGCCTGAACAAAGCAGATCAATCGATTAAGCGATGATCTTTGCAACTACGCCGGCGCCGACGGTACGACCGCCTTCACGGATGGCGAAACGCAGACCTTCTTCCATTGCGATGGTTTTGATCAGAGTGACAGTCATCTGGATGTTGTCACCTGGCATTACCATCTCAACGCCTTCCGGCAGTTCGCAGTTACCAGTTACGTCAGTAGTACGGAAGTAGAACTGAGGACGGTACCCTTTGAAGAACGGAGTGTGACGACCGCCTTCTTCTTTGCTCAGCACATACACTTCTGCAGTGAAGGTGGTGTGCGGCTTAACCGAACCCGGCTTGACCAGAACCTGGCCACGCTCAACGTCGTCACGCTTAGTGCCGCGCAGCAGAACGCCGCAGTTCTCGCCCGCACGGCCTTCGTCGAGCAGCTTGCGGAACATTTCAACACCGGTGCAGGTGGTCTTGGTGGTGTCACGCAGACCAACGATCTCGATTTCTTCCTGAATCTTGACGATACCGCGCTCGATACGACCGGTTACCACGGTGCCACGGCCGGAGATCGAGAATACGTCTTCGATTGGCATCAGGAACGGCTTGTCGATAGCACGAACCGGCTCCGGGATGTAGCTGTCCAGAGTTTCAACCAGCTTCTTAACAGCGCTGGTGCCCATTTCGTTGTCGTCTTGGCCGTTCAGAGCCATCAGCGCGGAGCCGATGATGATCGGAGTGTCGTCGCCCGGGAAATCGTAAGTGCTGAGCAGGTCACGCACTTCCATTTCAACCAGCTCCAGCAGCTCAGCGTCGTCAACCATGTCGGCCTTGTTCAGGAACACGACGATGTACGGAACGCCTACCTGACGGGACAGCAGGATGTGCTCACGGGTTTGCGGCATCGGACCATCAGCGGCCGAGCAAACCAGGATAGCACCGTCCATCTGCGCAGCACCGGTGATCATGTTTTTTACGTAGTCGGCGTGACCTGGGCAGTCAACGTGTGCGTAGTGACGCACGGACGAATCGTATTCAACGTGAGCGGTGTTGATGGTGATACCACGAGCTTTTTCTTCTGGGGCGCTGTCGATCTTGTCGAAGTCAACCTTGGCCGAACCGAACACTTCGGAGCAGACGCGGGTCAGAGCAGCAGTCAGAGTGGTTTTACCGTGGTCAACGTGACCGATGGTGCCGACGTTGACGTGCGGCTTGTTACGCTCAAACTTTTCTTTAGCCATTTTGACTGCCTCCCAGAGAAGAATCGACCTAGTATCAGCGCCATAAAACAAAGGCAGATACTTGCATATCTGCCTTTATCAAATGGAGCTCATGAGCGGACTTGAACCGCTGACCTCACCCTTACCAAGGGTGTGCTCTACCAACTGAGCTACATGAGCGAAACACATCGCAAGAACAACAATGCTGGAGCGGGTAGCGGGAATCGAACCCGCATCATCAGCTTGGAAGGCTGAGGTTCTACCACTGAACTATACCCGCGGAGCCTGCAGCTCTCGCTAAATCTGGTGGAGGGAGAAGGATTCGAACCTTCGAAGTCGATGACGTCAGATTTACAGTCTGATCCCTTTGGCCACTCGGGAATCCCTCCAAACGGGGCGGCATTCTCATTCTATGCCGACCTACTGTCAAGCAATTTCTCATTAAAAAACCTGAGGTTAGCTGCTTTGACAGTAACTTCGCAGATAACTTGTTAGCGCCACCCTGCGAAGCGGGCGCCATTCTATGCATTCTACTGAGGGCTTGCAACCCCCTCACACGGCATTAATTGATGTTGTAAGCCTTTGAAGTCAAAAGCTAAACGCTGCAGCAGGGCGTCATCCGCCAAACGCCGGCTTTGCGGAGCAATACGCACCCAGAAACTGCGGTGCGCCCGGGTCAACTCGCGCAAGGACGGCTCGTAACCCGCATCGCGCAGGCGCTGCATAACGCTGGCAGCCGAATCACTACGCGGAAAGATTCCCAAGGAAATGCCATTGGCCAGATCGCCCTGAGTAATGATGTAGCTATCGATCTTGCGCGCCTGCAGCTCGCGCAACTGTCGCAAGGAGGCCTGACGCGAGGCTAAAGGCGGCAGATACACCCAATAATCAACACCTGCCGCCGCATCCATACTCTGCACGCGCGACTGTATATCCAGACTCAGCAACCGCTGCTCAACCGAAGCAGCATCTCCGGCCGCTTCAAAACTACCCAGAAATAAGCAAACAGCCTCTGTTACGGTCGCTGGCACCGCAACCGCCTCACGCCGCACCGGCGCACTGGACTCACTGAGCAATCGAATATCGCGCTTGCTCTCCTGCGCCATGTTCAGCGGCGCAATCTCGGTGACCCGCAAGGGTGCCTGTTGCTGATGCCAGACGTAATAAAACAGATTCAAAACCACTAACCACAAAAACATCCAGCGCATGCATGACCTCAATCTACGGGGCAGGCGATCGCCAAGCCAACAAACACCAGATCTGGCACAACTTGCGCCCCAGGAATTTCATCAGCAACCAGAGCCGCATCGCCGCCAGTCAAAAATACATCGAATGAATCGCCCAGACATTCAGCCGCCACCGCCAGCTGGCCGCTGACAAAACCACGCAGCATCAACAGACAACCCCGCTCAACCGCCTCTGCCGTCGAACGCCCTGGCGAAAATCCCCTAAGCGCTTGAGCGGCCTCATCCGAGTCATATCGCGTTCTACGCGTATGGGTACGCAGCTGAGTTCGCATCAACGGCACACCAGGACAGATAAACCCACCCAGATGCTGCCCCCCAGCACTGACGAAGTCAGATGTGACAGCGGTGCCAAGATCAATCACCAGACAAGCACGTCGAGATAACTGATAAGCCCCGACCACTGCCAACCAGCGATCAAGCCCAAGACGCTCATACTGCTCATAGCCGTTACGCACCCCTGCCAGCTCAGTAGCCGGCCCTGCACGCAGACACACAACAGCAAAAGCCGTTTCGAGCGACGCCATTAAAGAGGTCGTTTCATCATCACTGCGCACACTCACCAAACGACAGGCACGTAGCCGCACATCTTGCTCTAGAACCGCCTGCAAAAGCGCTTGATCTGAGTCTACGACCCCGCCCGCAACAGCCAAATCATCCGCAAGCAAGCGCCATTTGATCAATGTATTACCGCAGTCGAGCTCAAGAATCATCACGCAACCTCAGACTAAGCTCGCCACCACTGAACACACGCTCAACCCCTTCGACCTGCAGCCGAATAGCGCCGGACTGATCAACGCCGAGCACCACACCCTCAACAGGCTCACCGCCTGCAGTTAGCGCAACAGGCCGCAATTGCCACAAATGGTTGCGCTGCCACTCATCCTGGAGCACTGAAAAACCATGGCTTAACTGGATTTCCAGGTAGTGAGACAACTGCCGATTGAGCGCACGCACCAGCTCATTGCGATCCAATTGATGCCCTAGCTGCGTACGCATCGAGGTCCAGGGCTGATCAATCGCCCCTGAATCGGCAGCCAGCATATTCACGTTCAAGCCGATGCCGATCACCACATGGCAAACATCTGCCGGATCACCGGACAACTCCAACAGGATACCTGCCAGCTTGCGCTCGCCGACTAGCACATCATTGGGCCACTTCAATCCAGCAGAAGAAACGCCGTAATCACGGACGACCTGCAGCAGCGCCAACCCCACAGCTAGACTCATACCCTCCAGCTGACGCATGCCACCTTCAATGCGCAACACAAGGCTGTAATAGATGTTTTCGCCGAATGGACTTACCCAGCTACGCCCACGCCGGCCGCGCCCACTGGTTTGCCGCTCTGCCAAAACATAGAACGGCAGCACTGGCGCTGAAGGCAAAAGCCGCAACGCTTCAGCATTGGTCGAGTCGAGGCTGGGCACAACATAGGCCCGCCATCCCGGAGCACCTTCCTGACCATTCAGCCACTGCGCATCCAACAACTGCAACGGTGCCTCCAGCCGATAACCGCGCCCACGAACCTTATGAACCGGCAAGCCCAGCTCAGCCTGCAAGGCCTGCAGCCTCTTCCATACCGCCGCACGACTAACACCCAGCGCAGCACCGAGCGCCTCGCCGGAATGAAAGCGCCCGTCCTGAAGGAGCCTTAACAATGAAAGCATGCGAGTCCTACCGGAAAATGAGGCACGCATAATAACGACGCGCCGTAGTGTTGCCTATCAACGGTGTAAGCGTCCGGGTAAGTCACCGTAAGCTCCTGACATCATCCGGTTCTAGCGTCCCGCGTGAGATCCCTACCGGCCCGGCCACCATCTGTCAGGTAGGCTTCCACCATTCCCTTCCGTAATTTTTTATTGACACCCCAAAAGCCTCTCAGTACCGTCCTTCCTCCCTCCTGTCAGGCTACCTCTGCCGTGAACCGCCCAGGCGTTAACTCGCGAAGCGGTCATACAAGTTGCCGCCACTTATACGGTCGCTATCTAGTAGCGCGCCTCATTTCCGATATCAAGTGTTAAGGATGATTCTATGATCATTCGTCAGGCTACTAACGCCGACCATCCGCAACTGCTCAACATTTGGCTGCGCTCCGTTCGCGCCACACATCACTTCCTGCAAGAATCCGATATTGAGGCATTGCTCCCTCAGCTCCGCGATATTTACCTACCCGCTGTTGAATTATGGGTTGCGGTAGATGCCGAGGACTGCCCGCTAGGGTTCATCGGGCTCAATGAAAACCACGTAGAGATGCTCTTCATCGAACCAGATCTGCGAGGGAAAGGGATTGGCCGCGCACTGCTGGATCATGCCCGCAGTTCGCGCAGTCAGATGAGTGTTGATGTGAACGAACAGAACCCCGAAGCGGTAGGGTTCTATTTACATTACGGGTTTGTTCAAACAGGTCGTTCTCCGCTGGATGGCGAGGGCCGCCCCTTCCCCTTGCTGCACCTGAGCCTGCCCGGCTAGCGCTGTAGTAGTGAATCGCTCCTAAGCTTCTGCTTCGGGGCGATTCATTATTCAGCAGGACGGCATCCATTGATTCGGTAGCAATTGCCCGATCTCACTGGCTCGCTGTGTCGGCAACCGTGTCAGCACATCTTTGAGATAGGCATACGGATCATGTCCATTCATACGCGCCGACTGGATCAGGCTCATGATCGCCGCTGCTCTTTTGCCGCTACGTAGCGATCCGGCAAACAACCAGTTCGAGCGCCCCAGTGCCCATGGCCGGATCTGGTTCTCGACCTGGTTGTTATCGATGGGTACGGCTCCATCTTCCAGGTAGCGCGTCAGCGCTACCCAGCGTTTGAGGCTGTAATCCAAGGCTTTCGCCGTTGCTGATCCATTGGGCACAAGATCACGCTGGGCCAGCATCCAGTCATGCAGCGCGCCGAGTATCGGTGATGCCTTTTCCTGCCGTATTCGCCAGCGTTCTTCATCGCTCATGTCCCGTGCTTGCCGTTCGATTTCGTACAAGCCGCCAATCGCGTGCAATGCCTGTTCAGCCAGTTGGCTTTTGTTCGCCGCATGAAGATCGAAGAACTTGCGACGGGCGTGGGCCATGCAGCCAATTTCGGTGATGCCCTGCTCGAAACTGGCCTTGTAGCCTGCGAAGTCGTCGCAGACTAGCTTGCCATTCCACTGGCCCAGAAAGTTGCGCGCATGTTCGCCGGCACGACTGGGGCTGAAGTCGTACACCACCGCTTTTAGATCGGCAAAGGGCGTGGTGCTGTAGGCCCAGACATAAGCCCGATGGGTTTTCTTCTCGCCCGGGGCGAGCATTTGCACTGGCGTTTCATCTGCGTGGATCACGCGTTGGGCCAACACGGCTTCGCGCAGGGCATCGACCAGCGGCTGGAGCTGCACGCCGGTTTGTCCGACCCACTGCGCCAGTGTCGAACGCGCGATGGCCAGGCCGGCACGGCCAAAGATTTTCTCTTGCCGGTACAGTGGCAAGTGGTCGGCGAATTTGGCCACCATCACGTGAGCCAGGAGGCCGGCGGTGGGGATGCCCTTGTCGATCACCTGGGCCGGCACGGGGGCCTGGATAAGTGTTTCGCACTGACGACAGGCCCATTTGCCACGCACGTGCTGTTCGACGGTGAACACGCCCGGCGTGTAATCCAGCTTTTCGCTGATGTCTTCGCCAATACGTTGCAGCTGGCAGCCGCAGGTACACTGGGTGTTCTCCGGCTCATGACGGATCACGGTGCGCGGAAATTGCGCTGGCAGCGCTGTGCGCTTGGGCTGTTGGCGGGGCTCGGCTGGAACAGGCGGAGGATTAACAGCTTTCAACTCCGCCTCAATAGCGGCGATGTCGGTGTCGAGCAGGTCATCAAGCAGGCTGCCCTGATCAGGGCTTAGCTGCTCGCTGCGCTTGGCGAACTTGTGCCGTTTGAACCAGGCGATTTCGTGGGTGAGCTGCTCGATGACTGTTTGATCGCGGTGGATCTTTTTGCCCATCGCATCGACTTGTGTGAGCAACTGCGCGGCCAGTGCGCGCAGCTGGTCAGGTGTCAGTTGGTCGAGATTGGGCGAGGAAGTCATGCCGCTGATTGTGCCAGAACAGCCGGTCAGCGGAGATAAACCGATGGGCTAATGGCAGGTGCTACAGCACTGTGATCGCGCCGGCTGCGCCGACCCGCTGCCAGGGCAACCCCAGTACCAAAGCCTGAAGTTGCTCGGTGTCGAGTTCGACTTCCGAGCCGTGCCGGATGCCTGGCCAGTGAAACTTGCCCTGATTCAATCGCCGCGCTGCCAGCCAGATACCCACGCCGTCATGCACCAGTACCTTCATTCGGTTGGCGCGGCGGTTGGCGAAGAGATAAGCGCAGTGCGGCTTCGCCGCACCGAACACCGCGATCACGCGGGCCAGCGCGGTTTCAGTGCCAGCACGCATGTCCATCGGCTCGGTGGCGAGCCAGATGGTATCGATGCGGATCACTGGGCAAGCCCACGGACAAAGCGGGCGCATCCCTCAGGATCGGAAGCTGGCCATTTCACCGTGACCGATTCCTTGCCAAGCGGTAGCTCGATAATCACCGCTGCTTCAGTCGGTCGTTTGGGCGTCACCCTCACCGGAACGAACCCCGGCAACGCAGCGGGCAGTTGATCTCGGTAAAGCGGTAACCACTTGCGAATGACGTTGGCGTTGATGCCGTGGCGAATGGCAACGCTGGAGACGGTTGCACCGGGTTGCAGGCATTCCTGAACAACCTGGGCTTTGAACGGTTTAGGGTAAGAGCTTCGTTGGTGCATGGGAATCCCGGCGATAAGGGCTATCGCGTCCGCCTAAAAATACGCGGACACCATCGCCCTTAAAGCTGGAGTTCGGAAGGTGAGTTCGCCGGACGCTTACTCAACGGTTACGTGTGCGCGCGTTGTTTTCGCGGCACAAAGTAAAACCCCCGATCAGTTACCTGATCGGGGGTTTTGGTGTAGGTGCTTGACGATGACCTACTCTCACATGGGGAAACCCCACACTACCATCGGCGATGCATCGTTTCACTACTGAGTTCGGGATGGGATCAGGTGGTTCCAATGCTCTATGGTCGTCAAGCGATTCAGCTGGGATGTCGTCGTGAGACGCTATCCCGAATTGGGTATGTGATGTCTTGGTTTGTAGTCTTGCAGATTTTCGGCTGTTGCAGTCTTCATAGAGACACGCAAACATCAAATTGTTTGGGTGTTATATGGTCAAGCCTCACGGGCAATTAGTATTGGTTAGCTCAACGCCTCACAGCGCTTACACACCCAACCTATCAACGTCGTAGTCTTCGACGGCCCTTTAGGGAACTCAAGGTTCCAGTGAGATCTCATCTTGAGGCAAGTTTCCCGCTTAGATGCTTTCAGCGGTTATCTTTTCCGAACATAGCTACCCGGCAATGCCACTGGCGTGACAACCGGAACACCAGAGGTTCGTCCACTCCGGTCCTCTCGTACTAGGAGCAGCCCCTCTCAAATCTCAAACGTCCACGGCAGATAGGGACCGAACTGTCTCACGACGTTCTAAACCCAGCTCGCGTACCACTTTAAATGGCGAACAGCCATACCCTTGGGACCGGCTTCAGCCCCAGGATGTGATGAGCCGACATCGAGGTGCCAAACACCGCCGTCGATATGAACTCTTGGGCGGTATCAGCCTGTTATCCCCGGAGTACCTTTTATCCGTTGAGCGATGGCCCTTCCATACAGAACCACCGGATCACTAAGACCTACTTTCGTACCTGCTCGACGTGTCTGTCTCGCAGTCAAGCGCGCTTTTGCCTTTATACTCTACGACCGATTTCCGACCGGTCTGAGCGCACCTTCGTACTCCTCCGTTACTCTTTAGGAGGAGACCGCCCCAGTCAAACTACCCACCATACACTGTCCTCGATCCGGATAACGGACCAGAGTTAGAACCTCAAGGTTGCCAGGGTGGTATTTCAAGGATGGCTCCACGCGAACTGGCGTCCACGCTTCAAAGCCTCCCACCTATCCTACACAAGCAAACTCAAAGTCCAGTGCAAAGCTATAGTAAAGGTTCACGGGGTCTTTCCGTCTAGCCGCGGATACACTGCATCTTCACAGCGATTTCAATTTCACTGAGTCTCGGGTGGAGACAGCGCCGCCATCGTTACGCCATTCGTGCAGGTCGGAACTTACCCGACAAGGAATTTCGCTACCTTAGGACCGTTATAGTTACGGCCGCCGTTTACCGGGGCTTCGATCAAGAGCTTCGCGTTAGCTAACCCCATCAATTAACCTTCCGGCACCGGGCAGGCGTCACACCCTATACGTCCACTTTCGTGTTTGCAGAGTGCTGTGTTTTTAATAAACAGTCGCAGCGGCCTGGTATCTTCGACCGGCATGGGCTTACGTAGTAAATACTTCACCCTCACCGGCGCACCTTCTCCCGAAGTTACGGTGCCATTTTGCCTAGTTCCTTCACCCGAGTTCTCTCAAGCGCCTTGGTATTCTCTACCTAACCACCTGTGTCGGTTTGGGGTACGGTTCCTAATTACCTGAAGCTTAGAAGCTTTTCCTGGAAGCATGGCATCAACCACTTCGTCATCTAAAAGATAACTCGTCATCAGTTCTCGGCCTTGATTTCCCGGATTTACCTAAGAAATCAGCCTACCACCTTAAACACGGACAACCAACGCCGTGCTGGCCTAGCCTTCTCCGTCCCTCCATCGCAGTAATTAGAAGTACGGGAATATTAACCCGTTTCCCATCGACTACGCATTTCTGCCTCGCCTTAGGGGCCGACTCACCCTGCGTCGATTAACGTTGCGCAGGAAACCTTGGTCTTTCGGCGTGGGAGTTTTTCACTCCCATTGTCGTTACTCATGTCAGCATTCGCACTTCTGATACCTCCAGCAAGCTTCTCAACTCACCTTCACAGGCTTACAGAACGCTCCTCTACCGCTCAACTTACGTTGAACCCGTAGCTTCGGTGTATGGTTTGAGCCCCGTTACATCTTCCGCGCAGGCCGACTCGACTAGTGAGCTATTACGCTTTCTTTAAAGGGTGGCTGCTTCTAAGCCAACCTCCTAGCTGTCTAAGCCTTCCCACATCGTTTCCCACTTAACCATAACTTTGGGACCTTAGCTGACGGTCTGGGTTGTTTCCCTTTTCACGACGGACGTTAGCACCCGCCGTGTGTCTCCCGTGCTGACACTTGCTGGTATTCGGAGTTTGCATCGGTTTGGTAAGTCGGGATGACCCCCTAGCCGAAACAGTGCTCTACCCCCAGCAGTGATACACGAGGCGCTACCTAAATAGCTTTCGAGGAGAACCAGCTATCTCCGAGCTTGATTAGCCTTTCACTCCGATCCACAGGTCATCCGCTAACTTTTCAACGGTAGTCGGTTCGGTCCTCCAGTCAGTGTTACCTAACCTTCAACCTGCCCATGGATAGATCGCCCGGTTTCGGGTCTATACCCAGCGACTAAACGCCCTATTAAGACTCGCTTTCGCTACGCCTCCCCTATTCGGTTAAGCTTGCCACTGAATATAAGTCGCTGACCCATTATACAAAAGGTACGCAGTCACCCAACAAGTGGGCTCCCACTGCTTGTACGCATACGGTTTCAGGATCTATTTCACTCCCCTCTCCGGGGTTCTTTTCGCCTTTCCCTCACGGTACTAGTTCACTATCGGTCAGTCAGTAGTATTTAGCCTTGGAGGATGGTCCCCCCATATTCAGACAAAGTTTCTCGTGCTCCGTCCTACTCGATTTCATTAATAAGAGAATTTCGTGTACGGGGCTATCACCCACTACGGCGGCACTTTCCAGAGCCTTCCACTATTCTCAAATCAACTTAAGGGCTAGTCCCCGTTCGCTCGCCACTACTAAGGGAATCTCGGTTGATTTCTATTCCTCAGGGTACTTAGATGTTTCAGTTCCCCTGGTTCGCCTTACACACCTATGTATTCAGTGTGTAATAACCAGCTTATGCTGGCTGGGTTCCCCCATTCAGAGATCTCCGGATCAAAGTCTGTTTGCCGACTCCCCGGAGCTTATCGCAGGCTACAACGTCTTTCATCGCCTCTGACTGCCAAGGCATCCACCGTATGCGCTTCTTCACTTGACCATATAACCCCAAGCAATCTGGTTACTGTCTCTAACGTGAAGACGACATTCGCCGAAAATTTGCAATTGAGAACTACAAATTTTACCTTGACCAGATTAATTACCAGTGAAAGTAATTAATCAGTCACTTCTATCACATACCCAAATTTTTAAAGAACGATTTTCTTACTGGCCAAAGACCAGAAATCAACATTCATCTGCCTATGCAGGAACGTTCATTTCTGAACTCTAAACGAGGGTGTAAGTGGTGGAGCCAAGCGGGATCGAACCGCTGACCTCCTGCGTGCAAGGCAGGCGCTCTCCCAGCTGAGCTATGGCCCCAATTACATCTAAGGCCTCACCCCACAACAATTGGTGGGTCTGGGCAGATTCGAACTGCCGACCTCACCCTTATCAGGGGTGCGCTCTAACCAACTGAGCTACAGACCCAATCGTCTTTCGCAATGAATCAAGCAATTCGTGTGGGGACTTATGAAGAAGCTGAAGTCTTCGATTAAGGAGGTGATCCAGCCGCAGGTTCCCCTACGGCTACCTTGTTACGACTTCACCCCAGTCATGAATCACACCGTGGTAACCGTCCTCCCGAAGGTTAGACTAGCTACTTCTGGTGCAACCCACTCCCATGGTGTGACGGGCGGTGTGTACAAGGCCCGGGAACGTATTCACCGTGACATTCTGATTCACGATTACTAGCGATTCCGACTTCACGCAGTCGAGTTGCAGACTGCGATCCGGACTACGATCGGTTTTATGGGATTAGCTCCACCTCGCGGCTTGGCAACCCTTTGTACCGACCATTGTAGCACGTGTGTAGCCCTGGCCGTAAGGGCCATGATGACTTGACGTCATCCCCACCTTCCTCCGGTTTGTCACCGGCAGTCTCCTTAGAGTTCCCACCATAACGTGCTGGTAACTAAGGACAAGGGTTGCGCTCGTTACGGGACTTAACCCAACATCTCACGACACGAGCTGACGACAGCCATGCAGCACCTGTGTCTGAGTTCCCGAAGGCACCAATCCATCTCTGGAAAGTTCTCAGCATGTCAAGGCCAGGTAAGGTTCTTCGCGTTGCTTCGAATTAAACCACATGCTCCACCGCTTGTGCGGGCCCCCGTCAATTCATTTGAGTTTTAACCTTGCGGCCGTACTCCCCAGGCGGTCAACTTAATGCGTTAGCTGCGCCACTAAAATCTCAAGGATTCCAACGGCTAGTTGACATCGTTTACGGCGTGGACTACCAGGGTATCTAATCCTGTTTGCTCCCCACGCTTTCGCACCTCAGTGTCAGTATCAGTCCAGGTGGTCGCCTTCGCCACTGGTGTTCCTTCCTATATCTACGCATTTCACCGCTACACAGGAAATTCCACCACCCTCTACCGTACTCTAGCTCAGCAGTTTTGAAAGCAGTTCCCAGGTTGAGCCCGGGGATTTCACTTCCAACTTACTGAACCACCTACGCGCGCTTTACGCCCAGTAATTCCGATTAACGCTTGCACCCTTCGTATTACCGCGGCTGCTGGCACGAAGTTAGCCGGTGCTTATTCTGTCGGTAACGTCAAAGTAGCAACGTATTAGGTTACTACCCTTCCTCCCAACTTAAAGTGCTTTACAATCCGAAGACCTTCTTCACACACGCGGCATGGCTGGATCAGGCTTTCGCCCATTGTCCAATATTCCCCACTGCTGCCTCCCGTAGGAGTCTGGACCGTGTCTCAGTTCCAGTGTGACTGATCATCCTCTCAGACCAGTTACGGATCGTCGCCTTGGTGAGCCATTACCTCACCAACTAGCTAATCCGACCTAGGCTCATCTAATGGCGCGAGGTCCGAAGATCCCCCGCTTTCTCCCGTAGGACGTATGCGGTATTAGCGTCCGTTTCCGAACGTTATCCCCCACCACTAGGCAGATTCCTAGGCGTTACTCACCCGTCCGCCGCTCTCAAGAGAAGCAAGCTTCTCTCTACCGCTCGACTTGCATGTGTTAGGCCTGCCGCCAGCGTTCAATCTGAGCCATGATCAAACTCTTCAGTTCAATACTGCTTGGGTTTTGAGAAAACCCTAAACTTGGCTCAGCAATCGCAAAACTCTCAATTTAATGAGAGGTAACTCTCGAATTAACGAGTGTTGCTTTGTGATGCTGATAATCTTGCGACTAACAGTCTTACCTCACAAGCACCCACACGAATTGCTTGATTCAGTTGTTAAAGAGCGGCTGGTTAAGTCTTTCGTCTCAACCGAGGCGCGCATTCTACAGCAGCCTCATTCTGCGTCAAGCTATTTTTCAAAGAATTTCTCTTTCTACTCAACAACTTACAAGTGACGCTCAAGCATCAGGTTCTGCCTTTAGCAAAACTTAATCCTTGTACTAATAGTAAAACCCCCGATCAGTTACCTGATCGGGGGTTTTGGTGTAGGTGCTTGACGATGACCTACTCTCACATGGGGAAACCCCACACTACCATCGGCGATGCATCGTTTCACTACTGAGTTCGGGATGGGATCAGGTGGTTCCAATGCTCTATGGTCGTCAAGCGATTCAGCTGGGATGTCGTCGTGAGACGCTATCCCGAATTGGGTATGTGATGTCTTGGTTTGTAGTCTTGCAGATTTTCGGCTGTTGCAGTCTTCATAGAGACACGCAAACATCAAATTGTTTGGGTGTTATATGGTCAAGCCTCACGGGCAATTAGTATTGGTTAGCTCAACGCCTCACAGCGCTTACACACCCAACCTATCAACGTCGTAGTCTTCGACGGCCCTTTAGGGAACTCAAGGTTCCAGTGAGATCTCATCTTGAGGCAAGTTTCCCGCTTAGATGCTTTCAGCGGTTATCTTTTCCGAACATAGCTACCCGGCAATGCCACTGGCGTGACAACCGGAACACCAGAGGTTCGTCCACTCCGGTCCTCTCGTACTAGGAGCAGCCCCTCTCAAATCTCAAACGTCCACGGCAGATAGGGACCGAACTGTCTCACGACGTTCTAAACCCAGCTCGCGTACCACTTTAAATGGCGAACAGCCATACCCTTGGGACCGGCTTCAGCCCCAGGATGTGATGAGCCGACATCGAGGTGCCAAACACCGCCGTCGATATGAACTCTTGGGCGGTATCAGCCTGTTATCCCCGGAGTACCTTTTATCCGTTGAGCGATGGCCCTTCCATACAGAACCACCGGATCACTAAGACCTACTTTCGTACCTGCTCGACGTGTCTGTCTCGCAGTCAAGCGCGCTTTTGCCTTTATACTCTACGACCGATTTCCGACCGGTCTGAGCGCACCTTCGTACTCCTCCGTTACTCTTTAGGAGGAGACCGCCCCAGTCAAACTACCCACCATACACTGTCCTCGATCCGGATAACGGACCAGAGTTAGAACCTCAAGGTTGCCAGGGTGGTATTTCAAGGATGGCTCCACGCGAACTGGCGTCCACGCTTCAAAGCCTCCCACCTATCCTACACAAGCAAACTCAAAGTCCAGTGCAAAGCTATAGTAAAGGTTCACGGGGTCTTTCCGTCTAGCCGCGGATACACTGCATCTTCACAGCGATTTCAATTTCACTGAGTCTCGGGTGGAGACAGCGCCGCCATCGTTACGCCATTCGTGCAGGTCGGAACTTACCCGACAAGGAATTTCGCTACCTTAGGACCGTTATAGTTACGGCCGCCGTTTACCGGGGCTTCGATCAAGAGCTTCGCGTTAGCTAACCCCATCAATTAACCTTCCGGCACCGGGCAGGCGTCACACCCTATACGTCCACTTTCGTGTTTGCAGAGTGCTGTGTTTTTAATAAACAGTCGCAGCGGCCTGGTATCTTCGACCGGCATGGGCTTACGTAGTAAATACTTCACCCTCACCGGCGCACCTTCTCCCGAAGTTACGGTGCCATTTTGCCTAGTTCCTTCACCCGAGTTCTCTCAAGCGCCTTGGTATTCTCTACCTAACCACCTGTGTCGGTTTGGGGTACGGTTCCTAATTACCTGAAGCTTAGAAGCTTTTCCTGGAAGCATGGCATCAACCACTTCGTCATCTAAAAGATAACTCGTCATCAGTTCTCGGCCTTGATTTCCCGGATTTACCTAAGAAATCAGCCTACCACCTTAAACACGGACAACCAACGCCGTGCTGGCCTAGCCTTCTCCGTCCCTCCATCGCAGTAATTAGAAGTACGGGAATATTAACCCGTTTCCCATCGACTACGCATTTCTGCCTCGCCTTAGGGGCCGACTCACCCTGCGTCGATTAACGTTGCGCAGGAAACCTTGGTCTTTCGGCGTGGGAGTTTTTCACTCCCATTGTCGTTACTCATGTCAGC